>JACRBI010000048.1 GCA_016234495.1 Chloroflexota bacterium
AAGCCGCCAGCAACATCCAAAACCGATGCCGCCTTCAACCGCCACGCGGCGGTAGCCATAACGCGGATTGGCTCGGGCAGAAGTACGCATCTTTTACAAAAACCGGGCGTCTTGAGCAGGACGACGCAACTCGTATCTGCCCACCGCGCGGGATATCCCGGTGTATCGACAGGCACCTCGCTGGGATAGCCCTTTGGTTTCTACATGCTCAATCATGGCATGCCGCTCCTCGGCCATCAGGCTTTTTTTCCAGAAACTCGCGGATGGCATCATTTGCCAGCAGCGCTTCAGCCAACAGACGTTTCAGTTTTGCGTTTTCAACCTCCAGCGCTTTCAGTCGTTTGGCGTCTTCCACTTGCAAACCACCGTACTTGCGCTGCCAGCGATAGTAGGTGGCTAGGCTGATTTGCTCTTCGCGGCAAAAATCTTCCACCGCTTCGCCTTTCGCCAATTCTTCATCGGCTTTACGCAAGAGTTTTACGATCTGTTCGGGCTTTCTTCGGTTCATCAGAGTTTCGCTCCTTTTTGAGGCGCTCGACTCTCATTTTACTTGGTCACATTTTCCAGAGCAGGTCAAGACCATATAGCCAGCCAGCTGCTAAAGTGGGAAGCAAGGCAAGCAATCCTGTGATGAGATATGACCGTATTCTGTTGGGTTGAAAGTTGATGATGCTTTTCAAAGATGCCTGCTCGTACCGCAGGGACAGGGCGATCAAAAACACTGCAATTACTTCGATGATCAGAATTGCAATGCCGACAAGAATACCAGCGCGTTGAAAATCAGCGGGCGACGCTGTTCTGCCAGGTGCAAACAATGGAGCAAAGATGATGAAAGAAACTATGTTTGAGAAAACAGGTAAACCAATGAGAAGTATTCCTATTCTACTTTGTCGTTCTGTAGCCATTCTTTCTCTCCTTGCACTTGGATTGCAACGTGCGGGCCAAGGATATACGTTACTGGCAGGTGTGTTTCGACAGGCTCAACAACCAGGTGGGCACTTCGACAAGCTCAGTACAAGCGTGGACTCTGCCTGATATCCAGGAAAAACTCGAAGCGAGGAAAATACTTGAAAATGCCGCAGAATCCCACACGTCAGGTGCACGCTTTGTTAGCCTGCGGTTGCTTTGAAGCGACATAATTATTGTAAACGGACTTGCCATAAAATACTAATCTGGCGGCAAATAGATTTTGACTTCAAATTTCATTGACTCTATCCATGCTTTTTCATTTGGAATTAGATTATTTAATTTCAAATCAATGATTGTCAAAACTCCACGAGATGTGAGGATTTTAGAAGCGTCAATACTATTATCTCTTGGAAGGTTGAAAGAATCATTGAAAATAGCCTCATAATCGCTTTGATTAAAAACAAAACTAAAATCTCTTGTTAACCATTGTCTTTCATTATCGCCAGTGTTGGTCTCATTCCTGAACTGCCAACCTTGAATAAAAGTTGCGTTATTTCCTCCGCGAAACGGCGGAGTAACAATGCCCGCAAAATTATCATCACATGGCTTGCCAATTTCATCACTGATATTCAAATCCCATCCGCCATTCTCTACCCAAAAACTGCTAGGAGTAAGACAAAAAACAAGCCCTTGAGTTATTTTCTTTTGAAAAGACTGCCCTCTTTTTATTTCTCCAGAAAAGGAACAAACCTTACCAATTTTTACGGTTGGATTAGTTAGATAATTTTTGGTGGGGTCATGAGTTGGAAATGGGTCTGCTATGGTTTCGCATGAAACTGAGCCGCGTGGATAGCCAATTACCACAAGAGCAACGGCTACAAAAAACAAAATAGGGGCAAACCACAAATAGACTTTTTTCACTTTATCATTGTTTATGACAGCAGGCTAACGGTTTGCGTTAACGGCGGGTGGGTGGGCGAGGTGGTGGCATGAGATGAAGAAAAAACTCAAAGCCAGAAAAATGCCAGTAAATCGCGCCGACTCCCCACCCGTCCGATGCACGCTTTGTTGGGTGGCGTCACGGAACGCGAGGTCTGATAATGAAGAAAAGACAACCAGCCCAAGCGAGAGCCAAAATTATTGCACAGGACTTGAATTTTAGCAAAGAGCAAAAAACCTGACTTACGAAAACACGAATAATCAAGAGCCTGCGCAACTCGTGATCGTTCCAAAGGCTGAACCCGAAGCCAGAAAGGCAAACTAAACCTGCCTAGAAAATTGCGAGAAAAAGAGTCGTAACTTGACAGAACGAAAGGCCGATTAATCACGAGGCAGAGAGTGCGGCCAAGATGGGTTGACATAAAAAACGAGACAGCGAGCCGTGATAGAAAACACCTGAAATCAATATGAAAGCGAAAACCTGACGCAATGAAAATGAAGAAGAGTCTTGGAAAGAAGCGCGGCTGCCAAATAAACTTGCTTTTCAAAACTAAATTGCCAGGACGAAGACTTGAAAGACTAGCAAGAAACCAGGGCTCAAAAAGGAACTTGGTTTTCAAAACTCAATTGCCAAACGAAACTTGTATTTCAAAGACTCATTTTTCACGAGAGCCACCCAACTAGTGTTTATACAGCCATTTGGCCGCCTAACGCCTTATATATTCCATAACAGCCATTATACGCCTACCCTAATGAAACTGTAATCTTCCTCTCACGTCCCGCGCGGGCAAGGCTTTTCTTTTATGGGTACATCGTGCCCGCAGGGTATAATCCCCCGCATGGAATTTTTCTTCCCCGAAGACAACCTAACCCGCGCAGTCCCTGAAGAAACAAAGATTGCCTCCCTCTCCGCCCAGCCATATCCCGATGGCCGCCGTTTGCGCGTCAACCTCGAAGTCACCCCCTTTCAAAAGCGCCCCTACATCGAGGTTACCCTCCACAACGCGGATGGGGATGAAGTCGCCTCCACCAACATTGTCGAACCCGTGAGCTGGAAACTCGAATTCACCATGCACCTGCGCGGCGAACTCAAGAATCCATACACCCTCAACGCGCGACTGTACTACCCCGATGGACCTTCCGACGAACCGCGTCAATTCTCTTTTGATGTGGAACCGCTTCCCCCTCCGCCCGCACCTGATTCCAATTAATTGACATCATCCATGCCCTTGCATTTCCCTGCTCATCCTACAAGCATGTCGCTGCGAGGCGTTCTTGGTTTTTGCCGAAGCCGCCTCCTAATCATATGGGATTGCCTCGTCGGAAAGAGCAAGAACCCTCCTCGCTACAACATAATGAGAATTGCTGATTTTCCTTCTCCCCGTATGAAAATTATTTATAGCCTAATTATCATCAGCCTCCTACTCTTTGGCTGTTCCCAACCCACGAGCGAGCTTGCCATCTCCAATACTGCCCCCACACCCGTCAGCGAAGCAACCAGCACTTTGGAAGCCTCCCAACTCAACGGGCAGGGTGAAGCGATCTTCCTCTCCATCGAAGAGAATGGGTACGCCCACCTTTTCATCGTCCAACCACAGGGACTGCCCCTCACGCGCATCACCACAGGCGAATGGTCTGACATTGCCCCCACCCTCAGCCCTGACCGTTCCCAACTCGCCTTCGCCTCAGACCGCAGCGGTTTCTGGGACTTGTACGTTATGGACTTGCAGTCGGGTGGCGTAACCCAAATTACCGATTCACCCGAATACGACTCTGCTCCCTCGTGGTCACCCGATGGGCAATGGCTGGTCTACGAAACCTATCTCAACGAAAACCTTGAAGTTTCGGTTGTCTCGGTCAATGACCGCTCCGCCGAGATCATCCCGCTTACGCAGAATCCCGCCTCCGATCATTCCCCCGTCTGGGCGCCCGATGGCAGGCACGTGGCCTTCATCTCTTCTCGCGGCGGCGATAGTGACGTCTGGCTCGCCAGCCTCGACCTCGCGGGTGATGAACGCTATCAAAACTTAAGCAATACTCCCTTCGCCTCCGAGAATTATCCCGTCTGGAATTATGACGGCTCTCAATTATTGTGGTCATCCATCTCGCAGACTGTCGGCTACAGCGGCTTATACATTTGGGATGCGAACGAACCCACCCGCGCCGCGTATTGGATCGGTGACGGCCTCATGGGCGCATGGGATGAAACCGCGCAGCGAGTCATCGCGGTTACCAGCGCGCCCAATCAATACTATCTTACGTCGTACGACTTGCAAGGCAATCTCCTGCTCGCGCCTTCTCCATTAAGTGGCCGCGTCCGTGGGCTTACCTGGGGCTCCGCTGCGCTATCGAACCCCCTGCCGAATTCATTCACTCAGGCGGCAAATGACGCGCTTCCCGTGCTTTGGTCGCCTGCCGTTACGCCAGGCCCCGATGTGCCCGGGCAACGCTGGTATGTTGTCCCCGTTGAAAATGTGCAGGCTCCCTTCCCGCAGTTGCACGATCTTGTGGACGAATCCTTTATCGCCCTGCGCGAACGCTTCATCCTCGAAGCAGGCTGGGATGCCTTCGCAAGTTTGGAAAATGCCTTTGTCCCGCTCACCACCAGCCTCGAACCTGGCATGGAAGAGGATTGGCTCTACACAGGCCGCGCTTTTGCCATCAACTCGCTCATGGCGAATGCAGGTTGGATGGTGACCTTGCGCGAAGACATCGGCGCGCAAACCTACTGGCGGGTTTATATCCGCTGTTGGGTGCAGGATGGCTCGCTCGGTGAACCGATCCACAACGCGCCGTGGAATTTGAGCGCCCGCTATGAACTTGACCCCCGCACCTATGAGCAGGGCGGCGAATATGCCCCCGTCCCTTCTGGTTATTGGGTGGATGTGACCGATCTCGTCTCCGCCTATGGCTGGGAACGGCTGCCCGCGCTGCCAAACTGGCGCACCTTTTACAATGGCGCACGCTTTACCGAATTCGCCCTCACCAATGATTTGGATTGGTACACCGCCATGCGCGAGCTTTATCCTGCCGAAGCGCTCGTCACCCCGACCCGTGTGCTGGCTCCCACCCTCACCCCAACCAACACTGCCACAAATACCCCCACGCCCCGTCCCACCCGCACCCCGCGCATAACCTTCACGCCTTCCCTATCGCCCACTGCCACCCTGCCGCCCACAGCCACATTACCGCCCTCATCCACGCCCACGCCGCCGACGGTTATTCCGTGATTTAAGACTCTGGACTCCATCAGCTTGCTGATGGATGCTTCAGGCAGCAAGCTGCCTGACTCCAGAGTTTCGCAAACTATAATAATGAAACCCAACAAATCGATCCTCCCCCTTTTACTGCTATTCCTCTCCGCCTGCTCGAGCGGGATAGGTGGAGTCACCCCCACGCCAGTAATTGCCATTGTGGCCGACCAGCCCGAAGTCGCGTTTGAGGCGGGGATCACTCCATCGCCTGTGCCGTTTCAATTTAGTCTCCCTACTCCGGGCGCGGAACCTGTCTCGGCGTGGCGTCCACCCTTGTACCCAATTCCCTGGGCCATGTCGGCCTACGATCATTTTTATTTTGCCCGTCCCATCGCCGCGGACATGGTCAACTGGCCTTCTGCAGATTATCGCTATGGCGGCGTCTTCTTTGGGCGCAGCATCGTCCACACCGGTGTGGATATTCCCACACCCGAAGGCACGCCGATCATGGCCGCAGGACCAGGCACCATCGTGTGGACGGGCTGGGGCTTGTTTAGCGAAACGCCGGGGAATCAGGATGATCCATATGGGCTGGCAGTTGCCATCCGCCACGACTTTGGGTACAACGACCAGCAGCTTTACACTATTTATGCGCACATGAGCATGATGAACGTGATCGTCGGCCAGCACGTGGAAACGGGGGAGGTGATCGGCTTTGTCGGGTCAACGGGCGCAACCACAGGGCCGCACGTTCATTTTGAAGTGCGCTTTCCTCATAACTCCTTCTTTTATACCTATAACCCCGAGTTGTGGATCGCTCCTCCGCAAGGCTGGGGTGTGCTGGTTGGGCGCATGATGAATGAAAAAGGGGAATTGATTCAGCAGGTGAACGTTACCGTAACCTCGGAAGCAACAGGGGATATTTTTGTGGTACGAACCTATGGCAAGGGCGGGGCAGTAAACTCTGACCCGTATTACAACGAGAACCTTGTTCTCGGTGATCTGCCTGCGGGCATTTACAAAGTCTCATTCCGCTATGCCGATGAAGCCAAAGACAGGCAAACCTGGGTGGAGATTTTCCCAGGGCAAGTCACATACTTCACCTTCCATGGGAAGGATGGCTTTGCTACAGAACGCCCGCCCGTTCCCACGTTGGACTTTTTACCCTCCGCCCTGCCATCTACTTCCACACCTCAGCCCTAACCTGACTTTTGCAAAGTCGTTTTTTTTCGTACACGGAAGGCAGGAGCCTACGGATTCTTGCATAAAAAAACGGAGAATTCTCCGTTTGTTCCGTGAAGTCCGTGTACAAAACACCTTGACGCACTGAACATCTGTGCTATACTCTCGAAATATAATTAGCAAGGGCGACCCTTCAATATTTTAAAGTGCTTGAATCATCACGGGCGGGTCGCCCCTACACTTACACCTGTACTGGAGAACTGAACAATGGCTCGAAAATCCCGTTCAACCGAACAACCCTCTGAAACTCAAAATTCAAATATGGACTCTGCCAAGCGTGCAATGCTTGATAAAGCCCTGGGTGATATTATTAAAAATTTCGGCGAAGGTTCCATCATGCCTCTCGGCAAAGCGCAGGCCATGGTGACCGAAGTCTTCCCGACAGGTTCCCTGTCCCTCGATATTGCCCTCGGCGTGGGCGGTGTTCCCCGCGGACGCATCATGGAAATTTACGGGCCAGAGTCCTCCGGGAAAACCACCCTTTGCCAGCACATCGTTGCCGAAGCGCAAAAGGCTGGCGGCACCGCTGCCTTCATTGACATGGAACATGCCCTCGACCCGGTCTATGCCGCGCGCGTTGGCGTGGATATTGATAACCTGCTTGTCTCGCAGCCAGATACCGGTGAACAGGCGCTTGAGATCGTTGAAACCCTCGTGCGCTCCGGTGCTGTGGATGTGGTTGTCATCGACTCCGTTGCCGCGCTCGTTCCCCGCTCCGAAATCGAAGGTGACATGGGCGATGCCACCATGGGTGTGCAAGCCCGTCTCATGTCTCAGGCGTTGCGCAAACTTTCAGGCGCGATCAACCAAACCAAAACTTCTGTTATCTTTACCAACCAACTTCGCCAGAAAATCGGCGTCATGTTCGGCAACCCCGAAACCACCACCGGCGGACAAGCCCTCAAGTTCTATGCTTCTGTTCGGCTCGATGTGCGCCGTATTCAATCCATCAAAGTTGGCGAGGAAGTCATCGGCAATCGCACGCGCGTCAAAGTGGTTAAGAACAAACTTGCGGCGCCGTTCCGTACTGCCGAGTTCGATATTATGTTCAACGAAGGCATCTCAAAGGCTGGCGATGTTCTCGATTTGGCGACCAAGTTCGAGGTACTCACCAAGCGCGGCGCATTCTTCTCCTATGGCGATATCCGCATTGGTCAGGGACGCGAGAATGCCAAGGATTATCTCCGCAGCAATCTCGATATGATGTCCGAGATCGAAGGCATTATTCGCCAGAAAGCCCTCAGCGGCGAAATCGCCCTCCCGCTCGATATTGGCGGTGATGGCGTCAACGCACTTGATACAGGCGCTGCGGTGGAAGAAGAATTGTAGAGCGAAATCACGGACCGCGGACTTAAGTCCCCAATCCAGACTCATAAAGTCGCAGAGGATTTCCCTGTGACTTTATGGTTTAATGATGACATGCTTCGCTTCACACTCCGCCCGGGCCTGTTCGCTGTTCTATTGAGTTTGATCCTCGCTCAAGCATGTGCGCCTCAGGCAACATCCACGCCTTTTCGCCCGCCGACACCGCCTGCGCCAACGCAGATCCTTGCGACAACGACATCCATACCAGTCAACACACCTGTTCCAACCTCAACGATTATGCCGACTGTAACAGGTCCATGTACGAATAATCTGACATTCATTGACGACATCACCATTGAGGACTTCGCAACCGTCCCCCCCGGCTCAAGCATGGACAAGCAATGGCTCGTTTCCAACAGCGGCACATGTAACTGGGACTCGACTTATCACCTGAAATGGATCGGTGGCGAGATGTTCGGCGCGGCAGATACCCAGCCCATGTTCCCCGCCCGCGCAGGGACTCAAGCTACATTGCGGATTCTCTTCACTGCTCCAACAGTCGAGGGAACCTATGAAAGTGCGTGGCAGGCTTACGACCCGGATGGAATCGCGTTTGGTGACGCCGTTTTTATTACTGTTAGTGTATCCCCACCTTAGGAGTAGATATGACTTCTCAAACCGATTTCCCTCTTATCTTTGAAAAACTTAGATCCATTCTCCAACCTTATTCATCGAAACTCGTTGTGAAAATAGATTCAGTAGAAGGATGCTCTCTTGACGGCCCTTACAGCGAGAAATGGAAAAAGGAACTTTTCTTCGGCGCGGCGCAAGTCAAAAAGAATTACGTTTCGTTTTATCTCATGCCTGTTTACATGTATCCCGACCTGCTCAAAAATATTTCCCCTGAATTGAAGAAACACATGCAGGGCAAATCCTGTTTCAATTTCAAGAAAATTGAAACATCCCTGTTCAATGAGCTTGCCCAACTCACCGAACAGGGATTTGAAAGATTTATGAAGGAAGAATATTCCTGATTTACTCACCTTACGCGGTAACGCGAGACGCTTCGCAGTCTCGCAAAATGGGCGACATAAACCCCCATACGGGGACAATGTGTCGCGCTACAGGCTGGACTGCGTAACGTCAGTGATTTAATTCACGCTCATAAACCCAAGCATCTTCCATAATCCGCGCATCATGCCGTGACCGAAATCTGGTTTGATAAATTGATTCGGGCATGAACCCGGTATAACGGCAATTCCATTTGCCTTGCACATCTCCACCGCAGACTGCGAAACGCTGGTCATGCCGGCGGCGAGGCCGGGCTTTGTTCCCATCATGCAATGCATCCAAACATGCTTGATCCCCAAATCCACGCACTGCTGAATCACCTGCTCCGTGACTTTGGGATTTGTGAGGATAAAAACAGCATCTGGCTTTTCAGGCAGAGACTTCAGGTCAGCATAACAGGGATCTCCGTTGAAGGCGGAAATGCGCGGGTTCACCGCAAAGACCTGATACCCATTTTCCTTGAATTTGGTATACGCCAAATTACAACCAGTCTCGCGTTTATCAGAGACGCCAACCACTGCGATCTTTTTCTGCGCGAGAAAGTTTTGTACGAGATTGTCGATTTTTGCCATGAGAATTCTCCTTAAAAAGAATCCCGCCTCGCGACGGGATTTATAACTTGTTACTATCTTTTCCCTCTCACCGCTTACGCTTCTTGAATTTCCGCTGCGCGCAGGGTGTTTGCCATCAACATGGCAATGGTCATCGGACCCACGCCGCCCGGGACAGGTGTAATGAAGCCCGCGACTTCTTTTGCTTCCTCAAAGTTGACATCACCTACGAGTCTCTGGAGAGGCTTGCCGGTCTTCTGGCTGATCATCTGCGTGCCATCGGGGTTGAGTTTCGGGATGCCGTTAATGCCCACGTCAATGACAGCCGCGCCGGGTTTGAGCCAGTCGCCGCGTACCATTTCCGCGCGGCCAATCGCTGCGATGACAATATCCGCCTGACGCAATACCGCCGGAATATCCTTTGTGCGTGAGTGGACAACTGTGACTGTGGCGTCTTCTTTTACAAGCAGCAAGGCCGCCGGCATCCCTACGATGTTCGAACGACCCAGTACCACTGCATTGGCGCCCTTGATCGTTACACCCGCTTCTTTAAGCAGGTAGATGCAACCGTAAGGTGTGCATGGAACGAAGAGCGGTTCACGTCCCTTTTGTGCGAGACGGCCGAGGTTGATCGGTGAGAATCCGTCCACATCTTTTTCGATGCTGATGAGTTGCAGGATGCGTTCTTCATCCAAATGGGAGGGCAGGGGCAACTGCACGAGAATTCCATGCACCTTTGGGTCGGCATTCAATTCCTTGATGAGTTTTTCCAAATCAGCCTGTGTAATATCCGCAGGGACAGGGTGGTGATAAGAGGTCATCCCCAATTCTGCGCAAGCCTTTTGTTTCATGCTGACATAGGTTGCGGAGTCGATCCGCTCGCCAACCAGCACTGTCGCCAGCCCCGGTTGAGACTTGCCCTCAGCGAGTCTTTTTGCCACTTTCTCTTTAACTCCATCGCGCACTTTTTGTGCAATCGCGGTTCCATCGATTAATTGAGCAGTCATGGGTTTATCTCCTATTTGTGATTTAACACACGAAAATTATACAACCTGCCTCATATTTCCGAAAGTGACACTTATCCCTATTTCAACTGCAACACGAAAAAAGGTCTCCAGGATTTCAAATTCCTGAAGACCTTTCCTCTTTTTACCTTTTGCTTTCTGCTTACTGCATCATTTCTTTTTCCGCCACTGATAACGTCTCTTCGAACAATTTCAGGCCTTCATCCATTTCACTCTTGCTCATCGAAAGGGGAGGGGCAATACGGATCACACTCTTGCCGCAGGAAAGCATCAGTAAGCCGCGCTCAAACCCAAGGTCTACGATGCGATCGGTAAGCTCCTTGGCGGGTTCCTTTGTTTCGCGGTCCTTTACAAATTCCACTCCGATCATTAATCCCTTGCCGCGGACTTCTCCAATGCTGGGGTGGCGCGCCTTGATCTCTTCGAGCGCATCCAGCGCATATGTGCCGACTTCCGCTGCATTCGCCATGTATTCTGTTTCGATCAGGTCCATGGTTGCCAGCGAAGCCGCGCAGGAGATGGGATTTCCACCGTAGGTATTGCCATGCGTGCCGATCTCCCAATTCATCACAGACTTGCGGGCAATACATGCGCCAAGCGGCATACCGGATGCAATGCCTTTCGCAGAGGTCAGCATGTCCGGTTCCACGCCGAAATGCTCAATGGCCCACCACTTACCGGTACGTCCCATACCCGACTGCACTTCATCCACGATCAAAAGGATGCCATGCTTATCGCATAATTTCCGCAAAGCTGGGAAGAAGCCATCCGGCGGAATGAGGTAACCGCCCTCGCCTTGAATAGACTCAACCAAAATACCGGCCACATCCTTGGGCGGCATAATCTGATTCAGAATTTCTTCTTCGATGTAACGCACGGTTGCTTCACCGTAATCTTCGCCTTTGCGGCGCTCCAACACCGGGCGATATGGATTTGGGAATGGCGCATGTGTCACGCCATTCATCAGCGGATAAAAGCCGCCGTGATATTTTGCCTTGCTGGCGGTAAACGTCACCGCGCCCATTGTGCGCCCGTGGAACGCACCCGTGAAGCCAATGAAATTCATGCGTTTGGTGTGATAGCGTGCCAGCTTGATGGCCGTCTCAACAGCTTCGGTGCCTGAGTTTGTCATGAATGAAAGTGCATCCTCTTTAAACGGCGCGATCTCATCCAGCTTCTCGGCGAGTTTCACCCAGTTCTCGTGGTAAAAATCCGATGAAATATGAATAAACTTTTCAGCCTGTTCCTGAATGGCTTTTACTACTTTGGGATGTGAGTATCCGGTTGATACCACCGCGATACCGCCCATGAAATCCAAAAAGCGATTTCCGTCCACGTCCCATACTTCACTGCCCCTGCCGTGATCCATCACGAACGGATAACTGCGCGGATACGACGGTGAGATCACCTTGCGATCCCGCTCGATCATTGCCCTGGCCTTTGGCCCGGGTAAATTAAGATTTGCCATACACTCTCCTTGTTTCTTTCGTACGGCAACATTTACGCTGCCTTGTAATGAACAAACGACATCGCAGATGCGTGTCGCAGTACGTTTATTTTGAACTTAGTTTCAACTCAGCCAATGCGCGCGCGCCGAGCAGGCCGGCGTCATCGCCCAATTCCGCTTTTGCGATTACCAGCCCTTCCAAATAGCGCGGATGCATAACATGTTCCTTCAAACTGACTTCAAAAGAATCAAACAAGAGCGGCCCGCTTTGTGAAACCCCTCCGCCAAAAATAACAATGGACGGGTCGAATGTATGCAGGAAATTTGCCACGCCGATCCCTAAATATTTCCCTGCGATTGAATACGCTTCAATGGACAACGCATCACCCTGCTTCGCCGCTTCGGAAATCATATATGCTGAATTCTTTTTATTCGGATGAAGAACCGATTCACGCCCCGCCTTGAGCTGGTCGGCCACGAAGCGCTCGATCCCAGTCCCGGAGGAGAAAGACTCGAGATGTCCGCGCTGCCCGCACCCGCACAGCGGACCATCTGCCTGCACAGTCGAATGCCCAAGTTCAGCTGCCAGACCGTGATGTCCCTGCAAGAGGCGGTCGTCAATGATCACGCCGCCGCCTACGCCCGTACTCACAGTCAAATACAAAACGTGATGATGACCGCGTCCCGCGCCGAACTTCCACTCCGCAAGACCCGCGAGATTTGCGTCATTATCCAAATAGGAGGGAATTCCGAAATATTCCGTCAATTTCGCGGTGATGTGAAAATCGCGCCATTCCTTGATATTGGGCGTCATCATGATGATGCCTGTGTGTGGATCCACCGGCCCCGGAGAAGAAACCCCGATGGCGTCCACTTTCTCATTTTGAGGCCAAATATCCTCGATCACCTTGACCAAACGGCTAAATGCATCTGGCTCGCTGGCTCTGGTCTCGATTCGTTTGTGGCTAAGCGGCTGGAACTGATCTTGTTTGTATGCGGCGGCTCGTAGGTGGGTTCCGCCTATATCAACTGCAACAATTATGGTCATAAGCGCCATTATACCGTATGCTAATTCCGCCCCTGGCGGCGTGCCATACAGAGGCTTGAAGGCCTTTCCTCAATGGATCTCTTGCATAAGTAGCCGCAGAATACACAGAGACCTTTGAGAAAAGACTCTTAAACCTCTTTTTGCTCTGTGGCGCAAAAGACTTTTGCAAGAGGTTGAATCGCTATTTGACTCTGTTCTTCAATCCTGCTATTATCTTTTCATGCGTATTAATTTTTTCGCAACTCTCTGGCAGACACTGCGCAATGTTCAGCGTTGGTTCCGCCCGGGGCTGGGCATTAAGAGATGGTTTTTCTTCGTCATGATTGGTACTACGCTGTTGGGATTGGGCTTTGCGGTCATCCTCATTGACTTGTATCGTACCGACTCTTCCAACCCGGCTTTGCTTACTTTTCTTTCGTACGCATCCCTGCGATTCATCCCGCGTATATGGCGCGCCATCATCTTTGGGGGATTGGGTATCGGCATTGTTGCCTATGGAATCCTTCGCCTGAACCGGTCAATTCTTCAACCATTCATTCGTCCCGGCTCGAATATATTCGACCAGCTGACGGATTTCCGCCGCCGCGAGCGCGGACCTCGCATTGTCGCCATCGGCGGCGGTCATGGGCTTGCCACTTTATTGCGCGGCCTAAAAGCGCATACTGGCAATCTAACGGCCGTTGTCACAGTTGCGGACGATGGCGGTTCATCGGGACGTTTGCGCGAAAGTTTTGGCATCCTTCCGCCTGGTGATATCCGCAACTGCCTCGCCGCACTCTCCAATGATGAAGCCCTGCTCACTCAACTGTTTCAATATCGCTTTAGCGGCTCGCCAGACCTTGAAGGTCATTCGTTCGGAAATCTTTTCATTACGGCATTGGCAGACCTTACCGGCAGTTTTGAAGATGCTGTGGTTGAATCGGGCCGCGTACTTTCAGTGAATGGACGCGTTCTTCCCGCTACGTTGCATAACGTCAAGTTGGTCGCGACTATGGAATTACCACATTCCTTGAATGAAGTCCGCGTGGAAGGGGAGAGCAAAATTCCCACCATGGCAGGACGAGTTCGCCGCGTATGGCTCGAACCAGATGACGCCGCCGCTTTTCCGCCCGTCATTAAATCCATTCTGAATGCGGATGTGATCGTGGCCGGCCCCGGCAGTTTATACACAAGCATCCTGCCAAATTTGCTCGTGCATGATCTGCTATCCGCGATACAGACCAGCCGCGCCGTCAAAATATTTGTGTGTAATATTGCCACACAATCCGGCGAAACGGATTCATTTACTTGCTATGATCATGTCCGCGCGTTGGAAGGTCATATCGGCGAAGACTTGTTTGACATCATTTTGTGTAACGATAATTACACAGGCGAGATCGGTTCCTCGCAATGGGTGCTTGCGGACGAGAAAACCCTTTCAGACACACGTACATATTGCGCCGACCTGGTGGATGATGAACACCCGTGGAGACATGACTCACTCAAGCTCGCGCAAGTCATTATGGATATTTTCAATGAACGGACCGGGCCATTAATCGAACGCGCGGCGTAGTAGGTGCTATAATTTCCGAAGTTTTATGTTAGAATACGAATTGTGTAAAAAATCACAATCGATAATAAATTTCTTTTTAGGAGAATTCAAATGTCAATAAAAATTGGTATCAACGGTTTTGGCCGTATTGGACGCCTTGCCTTTCGCACATTAAAGGCTCGTTTCCCGGAAATGGAGGTTGTGGCAGTCAATGACTTGTTCGACCCCGCAACAAATGCCCATCTTCTCAAACATGATTCAACCTATGGAAATTTTGACAAGACTGTCGAAGTAAAAGACGGCAATCTGGTCGTTGACGGCAAAACCGTCAAGGTCACAGCAGAAAAAGACCCCAGCGCAATCAAGTGGGCCGAAATGGGCGTGGATATTGTTATCGAATCCACCGGTTTCTTCACCGATGCCACCAAGGCCAAGGCTCACATCGAATCAGGCGGCGCGAAGAAGGTTATCATTTCCGCCCCCGCCAAGAACGAAGACATCACCATTGTCCTGGGCGTGAATGAAGGCAATTATGATCCGAAGAAACATCATATTGTTTCCAACGCATCCTGCACAACGAATGGTCTTGCGCCAGTTGCAAAAGTCCTCAACGATAAATTTGGTATTGACCGTGGTTTACTCACAACAGTCCATGCCTACACCGGCTCGCAGAAATTGCAGGATGTCGGCGCGAAGGATTTGCGTGATGCCCGCGGCGCTGCGCAGAATATTGTCCCGTCCTCAACGGGTGCGGCCAAGGCTGTTGGTCTGGTCATCCCGGAACTTAAAGGCAAATTTGCCGGTATGGCGTTCCGCATTCCCACGCCTACTGTTTCAGTGGTTGACTTCACCGCCATCTTAAATAAGGAAGCCTCCATCGAAGAGATCCGCGCCGCGATGCTTGAGTATGCCAACGGTTCCATGAAGGGCATTCTCGATGTGACCGATGAACCGCTTGTCTCCACAGATCTGCGCGGCACAAGTTTCTCCAGCGTCTTCAGCGCAATCGACACCATCGTTCTCGGCAACCTCATCAAAGTTGTCGCCTGGTACGATAACGAGTGGGGGTATGCCTGCCGCACCGCTGACCTCACAGCGTTGATGGGGAAAAGCCTTTAGTATATAAACAGGTATACAGGTAGCACGGAAACACGTGTGTACCTGTATACCTGTTTTCTTGTTTACGACACGGAGCAACAATGAAGAAGACAGTTAAAGACATCGACCTCAAAAACAAACGCGTGCTCATGCGCGTGGATTTCAATGTGCCAATGGCAGACGGCAAAGTGACAGATGACAAGCGCATCAAAGCCGCACTGCCGACTATTAAATATGTTTTGGAACAAGGCGCATCATTGCTCTTGATGAGTCACCTCGGGCGACCAAAAGGCGGTCCGGACGCGGAATTCAGCCTGCGTGCTGCTTCGGAGGCATTGGCTTCGCTGTTAGGGACTCCCGTCAAGATGGCCCCCGATTGCGTTGGCGCTGAAGTCGAGAAGATGGCAAAGGAATTAAAAGCGGGCGAAGTATTAATGCTGGAAAACACCCGCTTCCATAAAGGCGAGGAAAAGAACGATCTTGACCTTGCCAAACAAATGGCTTCTCTCGGTGACGTGTACGTCAACGATGCGTTTGGCTCTGCTCATCGCGCGCATTCATCCACCGAAGGGATTGCGCGCTTCCTGCCGGCTGTTTCTGGCTTCTTAATGGAACAGGAGCTCGAATATCTGGGACGCGCAGTTGCGAACCCTGTGCATCCATACATTGCCATTCTTGGCGGCGCAAAAATCAGCGACAAAATTTTGGTCGTTGAAACCCTGCTTTCCAAATGTGACAAGTTGATCATCGGTGGGGGAATGGCGAATACCTTCCTCGCCGCACAGGGAATGAATATGCAAGACAGTCTTGTCGAAGCCGAGTCCTTGGACTTGGCTAAAACCATTTTTGCCAAGTCAAACGACAAGATCATACTTCCTGTCGATGCTATCATTGCGGATAAATTCGACGCAGAAGCCAACACCCAAACTGTTGATGTGGACAAGATTCCCGCAGGCTGGCGCATGTTGGATGTAGGGCCGAAGACTCTGGAACTGTATAAATCCTCCTTGGACGGAGTCAAGCTTGTCGTTTGGAACGGACCCGTGGGCGTCTTCGAGATGCCGAAATTCGCCGAAGGCACGTTCGCCCTCGCGCGTATGTTGGCAGAATCTGGCGCGATCACAGTCATCGGCGGCGGTGACTCAGCCAGCGCGGTCAAGAAGGCGGGCGTCGCCAAACAAATGACGCACGTCTCCACTGGCGGCGGCGCATCGCTCGAATTCCTTGAAGGAAAAGAACTGCCCGGCGTGGCAGCATTACTGGATAAATAGGTCAACTGGTGCGGATGAAAGTCCGCACCAGTTCTTTTATTTCAATTTTCGTGCATTTTACAGCGTGATAACCAAAATAAATCACACTCGGCTATAATCGGGAAAATTACAGCGAAGTGAGCGGAGATCATGAATGTCTTTCAACATCGGTGAAAATGTTGGTCCATATCGGATTATCGAGCAACTGGGGCAGGGCGGTATGGCGACCGTATATAAGGCATATCATGCCGCGCTTGACCGTTATGTTGCTCTAAAGGTTTTACATCAGGCATTTAATCAGGACCAAACATTTACCGCCCGCTTTCAACGTGAAGCGCGTGTGGTGGCAAAGTTGGAACACCCCAACATTGTCCCTGTTTATGATTATTCCGAGCATGAGGCGCGGCCTTATCTTGTGATGAAGTTCATCGAGGGGGATACGCTCAAGGCGCGTTTGAATCGGGGACCTTTAACGTCAAATGAAATCGAAGAGGTGGTTAATTCAATCGGCTCTGCGCTGGCGTATGCGCACCGGCAGGGTATTTTGCATCGCGATATCAAACCGTCCAATGTGATGATCGCGGTGGACGGCGTTATGTATCTCGCGGATTTTGGACTCGCGAGAATTGCCCAGGCTGGCGAATCCACCATGTCGTCGGATTCGATCATGGGCACGCCGCAATATATCTCGCCCGAGCAGGCGATGGGGAAAAAGGATCTCGACGCGGGTACCGACATTTATTCCTTCGGCGTCATGCTGTATGAAATGGTGGTGGGGCAGGTTCCCTTTAGCGCGGATACTCCGTTCTCGATCATCCACGATCATATTTATACGCCTCTGCCCCTGCCGATGAAGGTCAATCCCCATGTACCGGAACCGGTTCAACGTGTTTTGTTGAAGTCGCTTGCAAAAGACCGCCTCGACCGCTACGAATCAGTCGAAGATATGATGAGAGCCTTCAAGGAAGCATGGACGGAGGCCGGCGTGCCAATGCGGGGTACATCCATTACCATGCCTCCCACAAGCCTTGCAGGTGAGCCGACAGCGCTAAAAACTCAAATGGCGGGAACTGCCATCGAAACAGGAGCAGCCAAACCGTCGCTAGCAGCGAAGCGCTTTCTCTGGAAGTGGATCGGCGCCGGGGTAATCGTCGTGTTGATCGGCTGCGTGTTCCTTGCCGCCATCCGCAGCATAAATGCCAACCCTCCAGTGGCGCCCACTGCCATAGCCAGCGTCATTCCTGTGACGAACATCCCGCCTGTTACTGTACAACCCACTTCACTTCCACCAACCGGAAATACCGCGCCTACACCAAAAAATATTTCACCCGAAGTAACCGCCGCTCAGGAACAGGTTAACTTGAACCCCGGAGACCCGAATGCCCACCTGAAACTTTCGATTGCGCTTTGGGAGGCAAAGGAAATTCGCCCTGCAATGGATGAACTGGCACAGGCCGCGAATTTAGCCGGCCCAAATAACAAGGAATTCTTCTCGGGTGCGGCGCAGGAATTTAAAATGCGCGAGGCCTGGGTGCCAGCCGCGGGCATGTATTTGCGATTGGTCCCCATTTATCGTGTTCAAGGCCCGCCGCCGGAATTGGAAAATAATTTTCACGAGTCCATTTACAAAGCCGCCGAGGAGAAGGATATGCCGCTCTTTGTGTTCTTTGAACGCATCGACAATGTTGACCTGACGCTTGGTTTCGTGGCTCGCAGCCGTTATGCGTTATTCAACGGTGAAGTGGCAGAAGCCAAAACACAATGGGCGAGTGCTGAAAAAATAAAACCTGAAATGTATGAAGTGATCCTGCTGCACGCAGAGATCGAATGGAAGACGGGCAGTCAGGCCGATGCAAAAGCCATATTGCTCTCGCTTTCCTCAGACCTCGGCGCGCCGGAATGGATCCGCTTCATGGCAGAAAATTATCTCAAAGCAGTACCATAGGATTATTCAATGCGAAAACCATTTGTTGCCGGAAATTGGAAGATGAACAAGACCATCGCGGAAACGCGCGATCTGGTCTCCAGGATGAGTTTGAAACTGAGCGAGATCAGCGGTGTGGAAAAAGTTTTATGCCCGCCGTTCATGTCGCTGCTGGCCGCCTCTGCTTTGCTCGAAGGTTCGGGCATTGGCCTCGGCGCGCAGAACATGCACTGGGAAGAGAAGGGCGCGTTCACGGGCGAGGTCTCGCCCGCGATGGTGAAAGAACTCTGCGGTTATGTCATCCTTGGCCATTCAGAGCGGCGCGCATATTTCAATGAAACAGATGAGATTGTGAATCGGAAGTTGATCTCAGCCCAAACATTTGACCTGACCCCGATCGTTTGTGTTGGCGAGACTTTGGAACAATACGAATCAAAACTGACCCGTGAAGTTGTTTCCCGTCAAACGAGTCAGAGTCTCAGGGACGTATCTCCTGCTTTCGCCGCGCGAATTGTCGTCGCTTATGAGCCTGTCTGGGCCATCGGAACAGGCAAAGCCTCCAACGGCTTGGAAGCGAACGCAGTGGCCAAGGATGTCATTCGCCCGGCGCTGGCCGGCTTGTTTGGAGAAGAAACGGCGCAAGCCATCCGCGTGCTATATGGCGGCTCGGTGACCTCATCCAATGCCGCCGAATTCTTTAGCCAGCCAGATATTGATGGCGCGCTTGTGGGTGGGGCCAGCCTGAAAATAGACGAGTTTGCTGCGATCACTGAATCTGCTGCTGTTTAGCTGTACCGCGACATTTATGTCGCTGCCATGTAAGGCGACATAAATGTCGCGGTACCAAATTTCCCCATGCCCTTCTCAGGTTTTCTCTGGTTTCTCTTAATGCTCGTGCCGCTGGTATTTCTCCAGCGGTTTTTGCATCGTGAGATACAGGCTGTGCTATTGATCATCACGCGCAACCCGCAATTGACGATTGGCCTGTTCTCTATGCTGTTCTTTCCCGGCGTGTTCCTGCACGAGTTGAGTCATTTTCTGATGGCGAAGCTGCTGCGCGTGCGCACAGGGAAATTTTCGTTGATCCCCACCACATTATCCAATGGGCGCTTGCAAATGGGATACGTGGAAACCGAGCGGACAGATGCGTTCCGCGATTCGCTCGTCGGCGCTGCGCCGTTGATCGCGGGGAGTCTGTTCGTGGCGTATGTGGGGATATATCGTATGCAGTTGGATGCGCTTTGGAATGTTTATTCTGAATACAAAAATATCGAATTGGTATTTAATGGCATTCGTTTGCTCCCTACCGTTCCCGATTTTTATGTGTGGTTCTACCTTGCCTTTGCAGTCTCCAGCACAATGATGCCGTCTGAATCAGACAGGCATGCCTGGCTTCCGCTCGGCGCGTGGGTGGCTGTTCTGATGGGGTTGGCGCTCTTCGCCGGCGCAGGCACGTGGATGTTGACGAATCTGGCTCCAGTCTTAGATGACTTCCTTAGTGTCGTCGCCACGTTGTTTGGATTAAGCATGATCCTGCAAGTTGCACTATTATTGCCTGCCCTAATCGCCCATCGTATTGTTTCAAATGTGACAGGGGTGGATGTAAGATAGGTTATTCAAATTCATCAGCGGCAGGAGGCTCGAACCAGCTCCACCATAGGTCAAGTTGAAACGAATGTCCCCGGCGGCAAATTCTCGTTGCGCTTTGATAACCTTATCCATAATTCATCACGGTCAACATTTAGATATATCAATTTGACACGAGCGCCCAGCGCTTTTGCTTGTGAGCGATAACTGGCGCGTTCCTCCTGTGACCAGAATCCATTTTCCAATATCACATCCAGTCCAAGAGTCAGAAGGCGTTTGGCAACTTCCCATTGCAGTGATTCAACCGCGGCGCGAAGACGATCCATCTCAACGGTATCTGTGACATCAGCCAGCAGAAATGTGATCCATTCGTCCGGGCATAAACGTAATGTCGGGTGCAAGGCCTCAAGCTGCTTTGCAAGCGTCGTCTTGCCGGAGCCGGGCAGGCCGCAAATTAAAAAGAGAGTTGCCATGTATAGTGTTTCTCCTTTGGAGTGCAATGCTTCACTCCTGATTTTGCTCAAAAGTCAGGAGGACTTCTGACTCCGTTTGGACAACATCCAGCGATAATGGTATGCGAGATTGAGCGGCAAGGTCCACCAAAGTTGGGCCGGTGACCGTGACAAACGCTTGGCAATACTCGATAGGGAATAAAAGCGTTCATTGGCATATTGAAAGCCGGCCAGTAATTCATTTACGCTCATTAGCTTCGGCTGATAGACCACATCATGGCGGCTGTTATATTTGCGCCAGTCGCAGGTCAAGAGACGCCCTTCGGATTCTATTCTTCGATATAACGGTGTGCCGGGGAACGGAGTCAGAATATTGAAAGTTGCATTCTGAACCCCCGCCTGTTCCAGAAAATCAAGCGTGTCTTCGAATATCTGCGAAGTATCCTGATCAAACCCAAAAACGATCCCAGCTTGTACCGCGATCCCATGCGAATGGATGCGTTCGATGATCTGAAAATACTCCTCCACATGATTGAAGCCTTTGTTTGCCCCGGTCATGCTTTGTTGTGAGACTGACTCCAGCCCCAGAAACAACTGCTTGCATCCGCTTTCGGATGCGGCTTTGAGGAATTCATCATCCCGGCCAGCGTGAATGCTCGCCTGACTACTCCACCACTTCCGGTACGGCGTGATGGCGCGAAACAATTCCTTTGCATACTTCATATCTGCGGAAATGTTATCGTCCCAAAAAATGATGACCTTTCCCTTGAAAGATGCATATTCGGCCGCAACCTCGACGACTGGCCGCTTGCGGAATTTGCGGCAATACATCACCGCGATGGTGCAGAATTCACATTCGTGCGGGCATCCCCGCGTTGCAAAGAGGACTCCGCTGGTATGGTCGTGCCTGTGAAATAGATCCTTGCGGGCCATGGGGATGTTTTCCAGAATTGGTGCGCTGGTTTGTTGATACACATGTTGGTACGATCCCGCTTCGAAACTTTTTAAAAATTCCTCCCATAATCCTTCCGCTTCGCCAATGAAGATCACATCCGCGTTTTGACTGGCTTCTTCTGGCACCAGCGTCACATGCGGACCGCCCAGAACGACGCATATTTCCCGTAACCTGAAACGCCCGGCAATCTCATAAGCATGATAAGCGCTGGGTGTGTGGAATGTAATTCCGACCACATCAACTTCAATATCCCAGTTGATTTTTTCGGCTTCTTCATCCACATGGCTCACTTCCCAACCGTCAGGGACTCGGGCAGCCAGATATGGCATGGTGATCTGTTGAAAACCAAGGAAGCGTGACTTCCTGACATTTCGGATTTCTCGTGATGAGGCTGTGATCAATAGAAGTTTTGGCATGAGTAGTTCCAGAAACCGGATTCTAATTCCATGAGACGGTTACTTTGAAGAATAGATGATGAAATGCTCAGGCATCTCATAGCCGAAAAGTTCCCGCGCAGATGGAGGTGGAGGGAGGTTTTTTCAACTGCATTACCAATGAGGATTTTAAACTTCAAGCCATCGTTGGCTCCAAATTACGAAACTGGTGTGAAGGACAACCTTATCTATCCCTTGACACTTCTTTTGATCGGCGGCGTTATTATATTACAAGGTATTTATTGGTCAGAAGCATGCTCGCAAAATAAGCCAAAGAAAATCAGGCAAATCTGTACAAGAACATACAGCAGTTTGCACCAGAATATCCGAAAGCTGGATTCTTCTGGAAGATTGAGACAGATTTCCTGACAGTTGAGAACGTCAACAAAGGACACGGACGTCTTGAAAAGCGAACATTGACCACCACCGAAATGCTCAACTCCTATTCGACCTGGCCGGGCTTGGCTCAAGTCTATCGCTTGGAAAGACAATTCCATTTGTGGCGAAGTGGATGCTGTTATCGAACATCTTGTGAAGTGGAATTCGGGACTACCAGTTTATCCCGCAAAAAAACACACCAGAGTGTTTGTTGTGTTTTCATCGTGGCATTGGGGAATTGAGATATTGAAGCAGGATTGAATTACCGACGAGATGTGACTTTTGAGTAGGATGACACGCCTATGATCATTGGCAATTCTGGCAAAATCATGGCTTCGATTAATAATCTCGTGATCGCTTTGGCCCAACACGCAAATTTTCAAAATGCGGCTCATCTCTCCGATGCTTTTGCCTTACTCCCCCCCCCCATTTTCCTGGCCTTGGAGAAGTCATGCGCCGGTGTACCTGTCTCCTTGTGTACTTAATGCTCTCCGCTTATACTTTCAATATGCCCCGATACTTTACACCCGCAGAAGCAAACGAGACCCTGGAGCTGATTCGCCCCATTTTGGAAGAGATGATGCGGATCGCGGAGAATATCCATGCGCATCAGCCCGAATTATGGGACATGGTTCGGAAATCCGCCGGCAATGGGGGAAACCCCGCCCTGAGCGAAATTCTCGTGGATTTTGACCGGCTGGATGGATTCATCCACAATATTCAGGATATGGGCATTCAGATCAAGGATTTGATCATTGGCCTGATAGATTTTCCCGCCATGCATGAAGGCAGGGAGGTATATCTATGCTGGCAATTTGGGGAAGGCGACGTTGAATACTGGCATGAAATCGAAGCTGGTTTCGCGGGGCGCCGCTTGATTAATTGGGAATAGCATCCAAAAGAGATGCTACCGCACCCTGGTAAAACGAAACGACGGGGATTTTGAGTGTTAACGTACATGGACAGGCAGACTGTCAAAGATAATTTTATAAATAAAAAAACGACTCGAGCATATTATGTTAATTGTAAAGGTATCATTAAAGGAGCTAAATTGAACAAGGGAATTTTATACGGAATCGGCGCGTACGTGTTATGGGGCTTCTTCCCTATTTATTGGAAGTTTTTACACCGGGTATCGGCTTTGCAGGTGATCGGTCATCGCATTGGCTGGTCATTCATCGTGCTGATCATTTTTATCCTCATCACCAAACAGTGGCAGGAGTTTCACGCGGCTGCCTTCAATGCAAAAACAATTGGCATATATGCGGTTGCGGGTGTTCTTCTTTCGATCAACTGGCTCATCTATGTTTGGGGCGTAAACGCGGGCTTTATCGTCGAGACCAGCCTTGGGTATTTCATCAATCCCCTGCTTAGTGTATTGCTGGGCGTCATCTTTTTACGCGAGCGATTACGCTCCGCGCAATGGATACCGGTCATCCTTGCCGCCATCGGCGTGATCTATCTGACAGTCGTCTATGGCCGTCTGCCGTGGATCGCGCTATCACTCGCTTTTTCATTTGGCATTTATGGCCTCGTTAAAAAACTCGCGCCGCTTGGCTCGCTCTATGGTCTTACGCTTGAAACAGCCATTGTCTTCCCAATTGCATTGATCTATCTCCTCTATGTTGAGATCAATGGGACAGGCGCCTTCCTGCACGACGGGTTGCAAGTGGACCTCTTTCTCGCCGGCGCGGGAATTGTCACCACGATCCCCCTGCTCATGTTTGCATCCGCCGCGAAACAAATCCCGCTTTGGGCCGTTGGCTTGCTTCAATATATTGCGCCCACACTTCAATTTTTGATCGGCGTATTTCTTTACAAGGAGCCATTCAGCCATAAGCAATTGATCGGCTTCGGTATTGTTTGGGCCGCGCTTATTTTTTTTGTGGTTGAAAACTATATTGCCAACCGCGCGGTGAGTCAACCAATTCCTGAATTGGGAGAGGGCTAAAATGAAAATCCTTTTTATTGGCGGCACAGGTTTGATTTCCTCAGCGTGCAGCGACCTTGCGCTTGAGCGCGGTCATGAGCTTTTTCTTTTGAATCGCTCATCTTCGGCAAAATACCCCGCCCCTAAAGACGCGACTATTCTACAAGCAGATATCTACGCTGAATCAGCGCATCTTTCCGCGCTGTTGGCTGGTCAGCGCTTCGACGCAGTTGTGGACTTTATGGCATTTACCCCGCAAGACATCGAACGCGACATTTCCCTCTTCCGTGGAAAGACAGATCAATTCGTTTTCATTTCGTCGGCCAGCGCCTATCAAAAGCCAGTGCGGAATTACCTCATCACCGAAGAGACACCGTTGGAGAATCCGTTTTGGGAATATTCACGCAACAAGATTGCCTGCGAAAACCTGTTGATGAAGGCTTATCGCGAGAATGGATTCCCCGCCACCATTATTCGCCCCTCGCATACGTTTGGCCCTTCGCAGATTCCATTTTGCTATGGCAGTTGGGTCCACCCGTGGACGATCATTGACCGCATGAAGCGCGGCAGGCAAGTCATCATCCCCGGCGATGGGACTTCGCTGTGGGTGCTCACCTGGAACGCGGACTTTGCCAAAGGGCTGGTCGGTTTATTGGGGAATAAAAATGCCGTCGGCGAGGCTTTTCAAATAACGTCAGACCAGGTGCTGAGTTGGAATCAAATTTACCTCGAAGCATATCAGGCTCTCGGTCAGGCCCCGAACGTGGTTCACATCCCCAGTGATTTTATTGCGTTGTTTGACGAGGGCGCGCTGGGCAGCCTGATCGGCGATAAATCCAACAGCGTGGTCTTCGATAACAGCAAGATCAAGAGATTCGTGCCCGATTATCAATGTGACGTGAATTGGGCGGATGGTGTGCGCCGCTCTCTGGCATGGTTCGAAGCCAATCCGCAATTTCAGACCTTGGATACGGAAGCGAATTTGATCTGGGATAAAATCATAGCAGCATACGAGAAAGCGATTCCATGAACGTCCCGCAGGTTTCATTGAGCGAGGATATTTCAAAGATAACCTGCGGGACGTTCTAAACTTGAGAGGCCAATATGACAAACAAGAAAAAAGGTGTGATCGGTATTTTAACCGGGGGCGGCGATGTGCCGGGGTTGAACCCTGCCATTCGTGCGGTGACCATTCGTGCTTTGCGTGAAGGTTATCAGGTGATCGGGTTTCGCCGCGGGTGGGGCGGGCTGGTGGATGTTATCCGCGAGAAGGATGCTGATAACAGTAATAATTTTCAGATCCTGAGCGAAGAGATCGTCAACCGCGCAGGGCGGACAGGCGGCACCTTCCTGCATTCCTCGCGTACCAACCCGGGCAAGATCAAGAAGGCGGATATTCCGGAGCATTTGCAGGATAAGTATGCCGAGGAGAAAAATGACTTAACGCCTGAAGTGCTCAAGAATCTTGATTTCCTCGGGGTGAATTATCTGATCCCCATTGGCGGTGACGATACTCTCAGTTATGGCGTCCGTTTGTATCAGGAGGGTTTTAAAGTAGTCGCCATTCCGAAAACGATGGATAACGATGTGCCGGGGACGGATTATTGCATCGGGTTCAGCACCTGTGTGACCCGCACCATTTCACTCACCAACAGCCTGCGGACCATCGCCGGTTCGCATGAACGAATCATGGTTCTTGAAGTCTTTGGGCGTTACGCGGGTTTTACCGCCATGTTACCGACGATGGCTGGGGCGGCGAACCGATGTGTGATTCCTGAATATAAATTCAATATCGATCACCTGACGGAAGTGCTGGTAAAAGACCGCATGGCCAACCCGAGCCATTATTCAGTGATGCTCATTTCAGAAGGGGCCATGTACGAAGGCGGCGAAATGGTATTCAAGGATCGTTCCACAGACGCCTACGGTCATGCCAAATTGGGCGGGATCGGTGATCTGGTTTCAGAGCAGATCAAGGATCGTTCGGCCAAATTCAACAAAGGCAAGACGGTTGATGTGATCAATCAGAAACTTGGCTATATGGTGCGCGGCGGCGACCCGGATGCGATTGATTCGATTGTGCCGATGGCCTTTGGCAACCTGGCGCTTGATCTTGTATTAAGCGGCATTCACGGCAGGTTGGTGGTTCTGAAGAATGGCCGTTACGACAATATGCCTTTGGATATTGTCACCTCGACGAAGAAGGTTGTGGACGTAAGCCACTTCTACGATACCGACCGCTACCGCCCCAAGTACGAAAACTTTGAGATGAAACCGCTCTTTATCATGACAAGTGAAATATAAATAACTGACGTTACGCAGTTCAGCCTGTAGCGCGACATTTATGTCGCCTATTTTGCGAGATAAACCCCCATACGGGGACAATGTGTCGCGCTACAGCGTAAGGTGCGTAAATAACCCAAGTCGCTACCTTGCAGAATTTGTACAAGTTTTAACGTAACACTGCCCTGGCGCTCGCTTCGGGGACAATGTGGCGGGCAGTGCCAGGGAGTATCGCTCTGCTCCCAAGAAACAAGAATCTGTAGCGCGACATTTATGTCGCCTGCAGGCCAAGCGACATAAATGTCGCGCTACGAAAGTCGTTTTGTTCTGCCGTGGTTTACTCAGAACGATACTTTATTGACTCTTTGACTTGATTTGAGGATTGCTTTCCAATTTTATCTTGAGGAGTATGGAATGAACTTTACAATGTGGAAGAAGGCGTTGACCGTGATCCCGGATGTTTCCAAGCAGGAGTGGGATGAACTTGATCTGGTCTCGAAATGGCTGATCTCAACCCGCGCGGCAGTTCTTGTGATGACCTTCATCTCAGCGGCGCTGGCGGGGTTGTTTGCCTGGCGCGCTGGTTCATTCCATTTTGTGCCATGGATGGCGCTGGCTCTCGGACTTATCATGGCACATGCCAGCAATAACATCTTCAACGATTATACAGACTATGTCCGCGGCGTGGATAAGGATAATTACTACCGCACGCTGTATGGCACACAGCCAATCGCAAATGGGTTGATGACCAAACGCCAGCATCTCACATATTTTGCTGTGACTGGATTGATCGCGCTGGTCTTTGGCCTTTATCTGATCTGGTACACAGGTTTCAGTTCCACCACCTGGATTCTGCTTGGCCTCGGCGCGTTCTTTGTTTTGTTTTACACCTGGCCGCTCAAGGGATTGGCAATGGGGGAGCTTGCCGTTCTCATCGTTTGGGGACCGTTGATGATCGGCGGCGGCTATTATGTGTTGACCGGTCACTGGGATTGGAATGTGACAATGGCCAGCCTGCCTTATGTGCTTGGCGTAACGACGGTCATTTTTGGCAAGCATATTGATAAGATCATTCCCGATACGCAAAAGCGCATCCATACCCTGCCGGTGGTGATTGGCGAAAAAGCCGCGCGTTATACGGTATTGGCGATGATGATCTTCCCGTATTTCCTAACCGCATATTTGATCGCCATAAGATTCTTTACGCCAGTCATGGCGATTGTGGTGTTTGCGATTCCTGCTTTCCTGAAAATCTATCCCATCTTCTTGAAGCCCAAACCTGAAACTGCGCCCGAGGGTCAGCCCGGCTGGCCGCTGTACTTTGTTGGATATGCTTTCTACAATAACCGAAGATTTGGCTCGCTCTTCATGCTGGGATTGTTGGTCGATGCGGCATTAAGGATTTTCATGCCAGCGTTTTGGCATTAAGATTTTACGCCATTAGTGCGTCGCACCTCACGTGTGGATTTTATCTAATTAACTGGGAGAATCTACTCGGTTGAATTATCCTGTTTAGTTTGGTGCGACGCACCCTCAACGCCAGCGGAACCTTAACATCCCAACAGCGCTATCTTCCCTTCGGACAAGTCCGTGACAATATCCCAGCGCCCAATGGACTGCCGACTACTGACCTCGGCTATACGGGACAGCGCGATCTCGGCATGGGATTAATGGATTACCATGCAAGATTTTATTCGCCTTCGTTAGGCAGGTTCGCCCAGCCAGATAGCATCATTCCAAATGCAGGGAATCCGCAGAGTTGGAATCGTTATAGCTATGTGATGAATTCGCCGATCTTATATAATGACCCCACAGGGCATATGTGCTCCGACCCTGAGAATACTGAAAATGCTTTTTGTGAAGGAAGCTCTGCACAAAAAACAAAAATTGGCGACAAAATGGTTTCTGGAAACGGGAGAAGAGATGGCCTTGGATTTTGTGGTGGTTGGGGTCAAAAGAAATGTCGTAGAATCAATGGAGGCGGCGGCGATTTAGCACTTATGAATGGATTAGGGCTTAATAGTTGTACAAATAATACTTGTACTGGGTTACCATCAAATGTAAGTTCGCCAGAATCCAGTAATTCTTACTTATGCTTGGCACATACAGCTTGCCAGTATAATTCCCATTTTGGAAATTATACTTATGACTTAGGTGTTATGTATTGGTCAGGCGAAGTTAATGCTTCCAATACATTCCCTGGCCCTAACGGCTCGATCATTACACTTAGCAACGATGGTGGTGAGTCGGATCACTTTGGGTTTGATATTAATAATGGAACTTTCGAAGTAAAATCAACTACGATGGGTTTGGGATTAGGTAATGGAAACTATGTAAACTACACACCTGGGTCTGGCTTTTCCGCAAAACAACTCGCAATAAACATGACATTAGATGTTGATTATTCAATAAAGGTAAATAATCAATATTCTTTCACAGGTAATTTTCATTCCGAATTAGGTGTTAGACCTATAATACCTGCCTTAGTATTTGCAGCTTATTTAATAGCTGTGCGCCTACCAAGGGTGGACCCTGGAATGTTCCGAGTCCCACCAATACCTGGATGAACAAAAGAGAGTGATTTACTATGGATGATAACATTCAGACAGCAACAGGATACTTAATTAATAATAAAATTAAGAAAGCCAAGGGCGTTTTTCAAAAACTCGCAGGCAGTAAGGATTTTGTAAAGGCTGCATACGCAGGACTTTCTAGTTGCTATTTGCTGGAGAAAGATCTTGTTGAGGCCGAAAAGCATTTACAAATATCCCAAGAAAAAGATGGTGAAGCAGAACTGCTCTTTATAGCTTCTGCGCTTTCTTATGTCTCAGAAAAAAATTACGAACTTGCAGAGTTTGAATTGATGAAAGCCCTCAAAACCAACGCAGAGTCTGTTTATGCAAACTATATAATGGGTGCGTTGTACATGAGAATGCAAAACCCTGGAATGGGAATTCAATATTATGTTAGGGCAATAGCGCTCAACAACAAGCATTGGCTGATATATGCAAATTTAGCAATTGCCTATAATACAATCGGTGATTACAGCAATGCATTGAAAAATTCATATTCTAGCTTTATGTTGCAACCTTCTCCTTCAAATGCGGCATATCTAGTATTTTCCTTAATTCGTTCATACACAAAAATATATTGGGCGCTATTTGGTATTTGTTTTTTTGTATGGATAGTGTTCCCATCTTTTTCTTTAGCGGTTGCCCCGCTAGTTATTTTTATCGTTGTAGCTGGTATTTTGCCATACTTTATAAGCAGGGAGACCAAAGACTTGTATGCAATCGCCTTGTTTATAATTCTATTTGTTGTCTTTTATTTTTCCTATATAAAATGAGAATAAAAATTTCTTAATTAGTGGTAAATACACTTGTTCGGCGGACGGTATGGAGACCGTCCGCCTTTCCACTTAATCAGACAAAAGTACTCACAAAATAGTTGTATAATCCCGCACGGTCATAATTCCTGGCGGGATTTTCCGCTATTTATGAAAGCGTCTGTTTGGGAGTAACCCCCACGACACTTTGAGACCCAAACACCCAGACACTTTATTTCGCTCAAGGAGAAAGTATGCATATCAACTTTGCCATGTGGCGCAAGGCCTCATGGGAACTCATCAAGATGGACGACAAAAAAGAGTGGGATGCGCTCGATGTCGTTTCCAAGTGGCTGATCGCCACCCGCTCCGCAGTGACCACGGTCACGATCTATTCCTGCATCATTGCTGGCTTCCTCGCCTGGCGCGATGGATATTTTTCCTGGCTGCCGTGGATCATTCTGACGCTTGGTTTGTTCATCGCGCACGGCACGAACAACCTGCTCAACGATTACACCGATTTCTCGCGCGGTGTGGATAAGGACAACTACTTCCGCACGCAGTATGGGGTGCATCCGCTCGTGCAGAAATTCTGGACGAAGGACAATCAGATCAAGTGGTTCATTGTCAGCGGGGCGCTGGCCGCGCTTTCGGGTGTGTTCGCTTTGTTCTACACAAACTTTAATCCGTATATTATTGGTTTGTTCGCGTTTGGCGCGCTTGTTTTACTTTTCTATACATGGCCGTTCAAATATTGGGGCATCGGTGAATTATCCATCTTTCTGATTTGGGGGCCGATCATGATCGGGGCGGTGTACGTTGTCCTTGCCCTCGGCGCAAATGGCCACATCTCCAATGTGTTCAAGGTTGCGCTTGCGGGCATTCCCTTTGGCCTCAGCGTTGCCAGTATCAACATCGGCAAGCACATCGATAAGATGGAAGACGACAAGAAAAAGGGCGTGGGCACATTCCCTGTCCGTGTCGGTCAGACCTTTGCGCGATACACCGACATTGCTTCCATTGTCATAGCGTATGGCGTTATTTCCTATCTTGTCTTCACGGGATATTTTTCCACGCTGATGCTGTTGGTCATCTTTGCCGCACAGCGCGCCATGTATGCCATCGCCGTGCTGTCCAAGCCGCGCCCCGACGCCGCGCCTAAAGGTTTTGAAGCCTTCTGGCCCACCTGGTTCTCTGGCTTCTGCTTCTATCACAACCGTTTGTTCGGCGGCCTCTTCATCCTCGGCATTCTGCTCGATACAGTCGCCCGCAAATATCAGGCCTCCCTGCCGATCAACATCAATATGCTCGGCGCAATTGCCCTCGCGATTGGCTTGATCTACGCGGTTGTCCAAATGCAAATGGCGAAAGCGAAGTCTGCAAAAGCATAACCACAGAGGGCACGGAGACCACAGAGATTTTTTAAGTGGTTTTCTCCGTGCTCTCTGTGATCTCCCCTGGCACCGCCCGTCAGGGCAGGTGTGTGGTGAATCTCTTTATCTCCAACCCTTCAACTTCCAGCCATTCATCCCCACCCTCCAAAACCCCAAACGCGATCTTCCCTTCCGGCGTGAACGCTGCATATTGATTATCGATCCAGATGATGACTCCCAAGGGCGGACTCGGACTTACCGGCGACTCAAACACTGGAACATTATCCACATACCAAACAATGCGCTTCCGACTCCACTCAAGCCTGTATCCGTGCCATTGAGTGACATCCACGCTGAGAGCGGCTGAGTCCTCGCCAATGACCTTGCTCAATAATTTTCTTGTCATCTTTCTTGAAAAAGGCAGGGTCAATCCTGCGGCCAGTAGGGGCGGGGTCACCCCGCCCCTACTTTGAAACACCTGCGCCATGAATCCATTTGCAACAGGTGTTCCTGGTGGTTGAGTAGGGCGAGTGTTCTCCTCGCCCGTATCGAAACCACCCGTTTTGAACGATAAATAATTTTCCTTCGACCCATAAAAGAACCAGACTGCATTTGGCAGCGCGGGCAATCGAAACGGACTCCCGCCAAACCCAAGCGACATTCCAAATGGATCATTCCACAGCCCGAAGCCCCATGTCCCAGCGACGGAAGTGCTCGAAGCTTTTGCACGCAGGCTGAGGCTTAGAGTCCGATGCGGAAACCTACGCCGGGGGAGTCCGGAATAGTCATCGAGTTGGGCATCGCGATAGCTGCGAGAATCCCCTTTCTGTATTCCCAATCTCCAACCGTTTTTTAGCCTCTCAACTTTTGCACTCTGCGTTGCTCTTTCATTCATCCTTCATCATTCATCCTTCATCATTTTCGATTCACCAGCCAAATCCCAAACAGAATCACCGCGCCGCCCAAAACGGAAACGAGTGTGATCTGCTCATTCAAAATGACTGCGGCCACGACCATGCTCGTCAGCGGTTCGACAAAGAGAAACGCGCCAGTTTGCGCGGCCGGCAATTGACTGAGCGCGTCGAACCACGCGATGTATGCAAAGCCGGTGGTGAAGATGCCGAGGAAGATCATCGCGATCCAGCCGCGTGTATCGAGTTGTGGAATTTCAGTGTAGCTTTTGTTCACAAGAAGCGCCGCGAACGTAATCAACCAGCCGATGGTCATCATCCAAAACGTCATCAGCGTGGATGGATGATTCCGTAATCCGCGCCTCGAAAGGATGGAAACCACCGCCCAGTTGACCGAACTGATCAGAATCAGAAAATCGCCGGTCGTGCCAAAATTGCCGACGGCAATGGTGGAAAGATCGCCTTTGCTTACCACTGCCAGCACACCAATCATCGCAAGCACAATACCCGATGATTGCAAAAGATTTAATTTTTCCTTTAAGATCATCCATCCCAATATGGCAATGAACGCCGGTGACGTGGAGACGATCCATGCGGTGGTTGTGGCTTGCGCGGTTTTGAGTCCGTTGGATTGCAGCCATTGATGGAATGAAATTCCCAAAAAACCAAGCAGGGTGAAATACAACCATTCGCTGCCTTTTGGAAATGCAAATTGTTTTCGCATGACCACTGCAAAAAGGATCAGTGGAATCCCTATCGCAAAACGGAGCCACACCACTGCGATGGGGGAGATCTGCCCCACGGCAATTTTTGTGGCGATGAACGACGCGCCCCATACGATGACCGCAAACAGGGCTTCAAGAAAAGGAAGGAGTTTTGTTTTTGGCATGGAGATTCCTTGACGATAGAATGGGCGAATTATAAGTCCGTCTTTGACATTCAACTTGCCCGCATAAACATTGATGTCGCTTTCATGTTAAACTCGGAAACATGCAAAACGATGTCCTCTTCAAACGCCTGCAAACCTTCGAATTCCTGCGCGGACTCGACCACGAGACTCTGTCTGCGCTGGCGAAAAATTCCACCTGGAAAGTTTTTGCCCCCGACGCGGTCGTGTTCTGGGAAGGGGATACCGAATCCAATTTATATTACCTGCAATATGGTTCGTTGAAGGTTTTGAAATCTTCTGCCGATGGCCGCGAGCAGGTGTTGAAGTTTATCGGCGCGGGGGAAATTTTCAATGAGATCGGCGTGCTGGCGAAACGTCCGAATCCCGTTACGGCGGTTGCGCTGGAAGAATCTGGCATCTGGTTAATTCCGCGCCATGCGCTGGAAGAGATCGTGATGGCGCATCCGCAAACCGCTTTGCAGATCATTCAAAACATGGCGGATAAAATCATCGGGTTGGTGACTCTCGCGGCGGATCTGTCTTTGAAAACTGTCGAAGCGAGGTTTGCGAAACTTTTGCTCGATCAGGCCGAAGGGGATGTGATCGAACGTCACCGTTGGACGAATCAAACAGAAATGGCATCGCATCTCGGTACAGTCCCAGATGTGTTGAGCCGCGTCATCCGCGAGTTGACAAAGGCGGGGCTGATCGAAATGGACAAACAACACATCCGCATTCTGGATCGTACAGGCTTGTCCGCGCGGGCGCAAGGAAAAGAAAAACCTTAACCAGAAAAGACACGAAGAAAATTCAGCCTTGCTCCTTCGGTTTACTCACCTGCACTGCACCGAACGCAGTGCGGTGCAGGTGTTGTGACCCTTTGGGGTGAAAAAGTGTTTGTAAAAACCCGACAAAAGTCGGGGCGGGAAACGGGGGAAAGGGATAAAGTCAGGCATATCCAAAAAGGAGACAATATGCCCGACATCTATTTCGCAGATACAAAAGCAAAAGCCGTTTTTTCGTCAGAGGGACCCAAACCGCAATTCCTGATTGACACGCCGAAGTTCAAGGCGCTGGTCGTGGGGCTGGAGGCGGGCGGACTGATCCCCGTCCACCCCGGCGAAGCGGCCATGTATCACTTCCTCGAAGGCGAGGGACTGATGACGGTCGGCGATGAAAGTTTTGCCATCAAACCCGGCGTGACGGTTGTCGTGCCGAGCGGAGTCAAGCGCGGCATGAATGCAAAAACCCGCGTCGTATTTCTCGGCTCAAAAGGCGAATCGTAGTATCGCAACATTTATGTTGCGTCTCTGCAAAATAAATTTTGCGGTACAAAAAATTACCAAAGGAAAAAATCATGCCCATTCCATATTTACTCACAACTTTGCTCTACACCTTCGTGGCCTTGCTCGCCGCCGCGGATGCTTCATTTGTCAGCATCAATCTTGTCAGCGCGTTTCCTGCATTGCGCTGGGTGCGCGTCCACTTCGTCACACTTGGAATTCTTTCGCAGGTGATCTTCGGATTACTGCCCCTGCTGACCGCGTCGCTTTCCAAAAAACCAAAACCCGCGTTTCGCTGGGACATCTGGCTGACGCTCAATGTCGGCTTCGTTGCGCTCGTGGCTGGCTTCGGCGGCATGAATCACCCGATGATCTTCGCGGGAGGCACGTTGATCTTCATCTCCGCCACCATGCTGCTGCTTCAGTTGTGGAACGTGCGCGGCGGTGAAGCGCCCGAAAGCCTCAAGTTTTACATCACGGGCATTTTCTATTTGCTGGTCGGTATCATCATCGGCACAGGCTTGTTCCTCAACTGGAGTGAAGCGCTGTACATCAAAGTTCCGCTTGAAGCGCACATCCACGCCAACTCGTGGGGCTTCATGTCGCTGATCTTTGCCGGCCTGCTTGTGGATTTCGTGCCAATGGTCACAGGCCGCCCGCTCAGCACGACAAAAAATGTTTCGCTCATTTACTGGGGCATGACACTTGGCGCATTCGGACTGGTGCTTGGGCCGTGGCTCGGCGGCAGTTTGCCTCCCACCGTTTCAGGGCTGGTTCTACATTTGAGTTCCACGATCTGGATGCTCGTGATGATGATCCAGGCCTTCAAAGCCAGCGGCAGGTTGAAGGGCGCAGGCGCGTGGCATTTGGTTTCCTCCTACATTTGGATTATCGCTCCGATCGGGATGGCGCCGTTTATCATGCTCGGACTCGTTGAAGGAGGACCGATCGAATCAACCGCGCCTCAGGCTTTAATTTATGGCTGGGTGCTGCAATTTGGCATTGCCCTCATCCCGTACATTGCCCGCCGATTCTTCCTCAAAGAGGAGTCTGCGCAATTGGGCGGCAGTTGGGTGGCTCTTGCTTCTGCCACAACGGGGAGTCTGTTTGTGTGGGCAAGCATCTTCATCGTCCCGGCCAGAGGCGTGTTGTATGGAATCGGATTCGCGCTGTACGCCATCGCCTTAATCCAGCCATTGAAAGAACTTGCCGAAATCGCGCGGATTGGTTTGCAGAAAGCCGAAGCGGCGTAATCATGGAGATCACAAAAGATACGCGCGTGTCGGCCATCCTTGAAGAATACGGCGACATTGCTGAAGTAATGGAAGTGTTTGGCATCAAGCGCGTGGCGCGCTACTCTCTGCGCGCGCTGGCGGCGAAGGCGGTGACGGTTGAATGGGCGGCGCGCATCCATCGTGTGCCGCTGGCGGAATTCCTTGATATTTTGCATCGGGCGACGGCTGGTAAAAAATGAATACAACGCTGAACAAAATCGCATCCGTTCTTGCCTTCATTCTTGGAGGGTTATCAATTCTCGCGGGCGGAATGGCGGCGCGCGGCTGGGACCCCGGGTATTTTGTCCTCCACTGGCTGCCTGTTTACAACTTCATCATGGGTTTGTTGACAGTGTCCATTCCAGCCATTCTTATTTGGAGAAACAGCCGTTATGCCATGCCCGCCGCCATTGCCACATTCAGCATCCATGCGGTTGTGACGCTGCTCCTGCTGTCAGCTTTTCGCGGCACACCCGCGGCGGAAAGTTTGGCCGCCATGACCTTTCGATTGGTCGTCTGGCTAATCATTTTGGTGCTGATGTTTTTTCAGTCACAAACATTAAGGAGTAAATAATGTCAAAAAATACGCCTGCCCGTTACCACCCCCTTCAAGTCGGTTTTCACTGGCTGACAGTCATTCTCGTGTTTGCCGCTTTTGTCCTCGGAAAAAGCATGAGCGGCCTTCCCAATGATGCGGGGAAAATCGTTCCGCTCGGCGCTCACATGCTATTGGGCGTCATCACCCTGGTCGTGATCATCGCCAGATTTATCACGCGTTTACGTCTGCCCAAACCCGCCCATGTGACAGCAGGCAATGCATTTTTTGATTGGGTCGGCAAATTGGTGCATTACGCCTTGTACGCGCTCGTTTTTCTGATGACCGTCAGCGGCATGTCGCTTTCCTTCCAATCTGGATTAATGCCGATCGTCTTCGGCGGCTCGGGCGCATCCCTGCCCGCAGACTTTTTCGAATTCACCTCCCGCATGTTGCACGGATTTATTGCCCCTGCGCTGTTGCTGGTGGTCGTCCTGCACGTAGGCGCGGCCTTGTATCACCAGTTCATGCTCAAGGATAATCTTCTGGCGCGCATATGGTTTGGAAAATAAAAAGGAGAAAAAATGAAAACAACAGTCGGTAAATGGAACATCGGCGTTGGCTTGTGGGTGATGGCCGCGTTCATGATCTACGGCTTCATCCTTGTCTACCTGCGGGATTTCGCCCCCGGCAAAGAGGAATGGATTGCCAGCTACACAACAGGCAAGCATTTTGAAGCTCGCCTGGCGCATGTGCATGGAAACCTGTTTTCCCTGCTCAATATTGTCTTTGGCTTTTTGCTGATGAAACTGTCCTTGAAGGATAACCTCGCCAAATGGGCTTCGTGGCTGGCATTGGCCGGCCTGCTCATGCCGCTGGGAATTCTGGGCGAAGTGTATCTGGGATTACCCTTCTACTTCGTGCTGATCGGCGGACTTTCCATGTTCCTCGCGACGGTTCTGCTTGGCATGGCGGTTGTCCAAATGAACAAGGCAAAGGACGGCTGACCCGATTAATTAACAATTGAAGAACGAACTTCATTGTTTGCGAGTTGAAGTTCGTTTGTATTTTTTCAGCAAGCCGCATGTACAAATCTGTACGTGCGGCTTTTATTACGTGTATAATTACGGCTCGGAGGCAACACCTTTATGGAAATTACCTGGTACGGACATTCCTGTTTTCGGCTCACGGAGCGTAATTATGTGACCGTGGTCACTGACCCATTCGATAACAAAATTGTCGGCTATGATGCGCTAAAGCTCAAAGCCGAGATCGTCAGCATCAGTCACGACGCGCCCGGGCACAACAACAGCGGCGCGGTCAAAGGCACAACGCACGTGCTGACAGGCCCCGGCGAGTTTGAGATCGGAGGCGTGTTCATCACCGCCGTTCAAACCGACAGCGCAGGCAAGAAAGCCAAGGAAAACATCCGCAACACGATATATGTCTTCGATTATGACGGGATCACCGTGGCGCATCTCGGCGACCTGCAGAAAATCCCCACGCAAAATGAAGTCGAACTCCTGGGCACTGTCAATGTGGCGCTGGTGCCGGTCGGCGGCGGGAACAGCCTCAACGCCGCGAAAGCCGCGGAAGTCGTCAGCATGTTGGAACCCAACCTCGTCATCCCCATGCATTTCGCCACACCGGATTCAAAAATCAAACTGGACGAAATCAATAAGTTCATCAAAGAAATGGGCTTAAGCAAACAGGAAGCCCAGCCCTCGCTCAAGGTTTCCCGCTCCGGCCTGCCCGATGAAACTCACGTGGTTGTTTTGCAATACCAAAAAGGATAAGAATGCCGGTCAAAGTAATCATGACCTGGGATATTTCTCCCGAGCGCGATCAGGAATATTTTGAATTCGTCATCGGTGAATTTGTGCCGGGCGTGCAAAGGCTCGGTTTGCAGCCTGCCGAAGCATGGGCCACCATCTATGGCTCCTATCCGCAAATTCAGGTTGGCTTGGTCGCTGCCGATCTGGCTCAGGCGCGCCGCATTCTGGCATCCTCTGATTGGGCACTCTTGCAGGAACGCCTCTTTGGTTATGTAAAAAATTATTCACATAAGATCGTGCCCGTTCGCGCTGGGTTTCAGTTTTAAACACCCTGCAAAAAACTTAAGGACACAAGAGCCACAAAGGTATTAATTAAAACCCTTTGTGTACTTCGTGTCCTTTGTGTTTAAAAAAAGAATGAACAAACTCTCCGCTTCTCTTCTCAAATGGTATCGCCAGCACGGGCGGGAACTTCCCTGGCGCGGTAACCCCGACCCGTACGCGGTTTGGGTTTCAGAGATCATGCTTCAGCAAACGCGCGTGGAAACTGTCATTCCCTATTTTGAAAAATGGATGAAGTTATTCCCCGATGTTCGCGCGTTGGCAAATGCTTCAGAGCAGGATGTCTTAAACGCGTGGGAGGGACTTGGCTATTACAGCCGCGCCCGCAATTTGCATAAAGCTGCAAAAGTAGTCGCATCTGACTTTAACGGGGAGCTGCCTCGTGACCTGACAGAGTTACGCAGCCTGCCGGGCATTGGCCGCTACACCGTCGGCGCGATCGCATCCATGGCTTTCGGCATGGACGAACCGACTCTCGACGGCAACCTGCGGCGCGTGTTTGCCCGTTTGTTTGATGTTGATGAATTTGCTGATTCCCCAGCGGGTGAAAAAATATTATGGGAACTCGCCGCCCAGAATTTACCCAAAGGTCAGGCTGGCGATTACAACCAGGCGCTCATGGATCTGGGCGCGACCATTTGCCTGCCAAACACGCCGAAGGCGCATCCGCGCTGTTTGCTTTGTCCGCTGATGAAAATGTGTGAGACTCGCAAACACGGAACGCAGGAAATGCGTCCCGTGTTGAAGGCGAAGAAAGCAACTCCACAATATATCCATGCGGCGGCGGTGATTCTTCAACGCGGACGGGTGCTTTTGGCGCAGCGCCCGCCTGATGGGTTGCTGGGCGGAATGTGGGAATTTCCGAATGCGCGAGTCAACGCCGACCCTGCCAAAGAGCTGACCAAGGTCATTTACGCCGCATACAGCTTGAAGGCTCGCATTGAGCGCAGTCGAAATGTCAAAAGAAAAGAAGCGCTGGGTATCATCCAACATGCGTACACCCATTTCAAGGTGACTGTCCATGCATTTCGCTGCGACCTTGTTTCGATCCCCAAAAAGAAAAATCTGAAATGGGTGCGGCTCGTTGAACTGGATGATTACCCGATGGGGAAAGTGGATAGGCAGATCGCCAATAAAATAAAATGACCGCCACATTTACGTGGCGGTCATTTTTGGTTATGCCTTACTCAATGTGACGAAGACCATCGGCCTGCGTTTTGTTTCCTGATGCAGATAGCTCTTGATGGCGTTGATGATGTCTTTTTCGCTGCCCATCCCGCCGCCGTTGACGGCCTGCATCACACGTTTGCGGACTTCTGGCAGGAGTGTCTCCGCTTCTTCGGGTGTGACAAATCCGCGGGTGAGAATTTCAGGGTCGTGGAGCAGTTTGCCCGAGCGTTTATCGAGGCTGATGTCGATCAGCAAAATGCCGTTGCGCGCCAACTGGCCGCGCTCCTTCATGATGTCGTGGTCAATGTCGCCGATGGATTCGCCGTCCACAAAGACATAGCCGCCGGGCACGCGTTCGCCGAGTTGAATCTTGTTGCCGATCAACTCAACCACCTGGCCGTTTTCAACGACAATGATATTTTCCTCTTCCACGCCGAGCATCGTTGCAAGTTTGGCGTGTTGTTTCAGCATTCGCAATTCGCCGTGAATGGGCATGAAGTGTTTGGGGCGCACAAGGTTGATGAGAAGTTTTTGCTCTTCCTGTGCGGCGTGCCCGGAAACATGAATGGGCGCCACTTTATCGTCGATGACTGTCGCGCCGCGGCGCAGGATACGGTTGATGGTTTTGCCGATGCTTTCCTCGTTGCCGGGGATTGGGTGCGATGAAAGCACAACCGTGTCGTTGGGTTTGAGGTCAAACTGACGATTCGTGCCAGCCGAAAGCCTGCCCACGATGGAGGACGGTTCGCCCTGCGAGCCGGTACACATGATGACCACTTTGTGATCCTGCATGTTCAAGGCCTGCTCGATCGGCACGATCAGTTCATCTGCAATTTCCAGGTATTTCAGTTTGCGCGCAATCTTTACATTGTCCACCATGCTCGGCCCGGCGATTGCCATTTTGCGTCCGCTTTTTTGGGCGGCGTCTGCAACCTGCTGCACGCGTGAGATGAGCGAAGCAAATGTGGCGACGATGATGCGTCCCTTGGCTTCGGCGAAGACTTTGTCAAAGGCGGGGCCAATGACAGCCTCGGACGGAGTCCAGCCGGGGCGTTCAGCGTTGGTCGAGTCGGAGAGCAGCAGGTCAACTCCGCGCGCGGCAAATTCCGCGAGTTTTGAAAAGTCGGTTGGCCAGCCATCCACAGGCGTGTGATCGAATTTGAAATCGCTCATATGAATGACCAGCCCCGCGGGCGTGGTGATCGCCAGCGACACGGCATCGGGGATGGAGTGGCTGACATGGAAATATTCCACTTTGAAAGCTCCGATATTGGATGCTTCGCCGGCCTGAACGGTCTTGAACTGCGCCTTGTGCTGGGCGTTGTTCCTGAACAGTTTTCCCTCGATCAACCCACGGGTGAGCGGGGTGGCGTAGATCGGGACGTTGATCTGCTCGATGAAGTGTTGAATCGCGCCGATGTGGTCTTCGTGTCCGTGGGTGATGATCAACGCGCGGACATGCGATGCTTTCTTGGTTAAATATTCAAAATCAGGGATGATGTAATCCACCCCCAGCATGTCGTTGTGCGGGAACATAATACCCGCGTCAACCACGATGATGTCGCCTCCAAATTCATAGGCCATCATGTTCTTTCCCACTTCTCCAAGCCCCCCGAGCGGGATAATTCTTAATTTGTTTTTCTTACTCATGTTTTTTTGTTTTCCTTTTATAACTTAAAAATATACTAAACCGCCAATGGCGGGTAAGGTCAATTGGATATGCAGTAGTTTTTTCTCTCGGCATAAAAAAAGACCCCTGCCGACTTGCTCGCGAGGGGAAATATTCGTGCCACGTTGCGATTGTTCATAAACAAACTGTCGACAAATGCGACAGTGAAAGTCAACTTAATTGCTGCCAGTATAGCAGGGCGGGGGGGATTTGTCAAAGCGGACTTCGCGCTTCACGCCTGCCGAGGCTTGATTCTGTTCCAATTATTTTTCCTTACGTTGACGTCTCTGCCGTTCCATCATGATATTAAACTCCAATTGCTTTTCGCGGATTATCTTCTGGATTCGACTGCGGTCTTTTTCTTCGTAGGTTGTCGCAAGCCTTTCCTTGAGCGCAGCGATTTCGTTGAGCAGTTCTATTTCCGCAGAAGCCATTCCAGCATTCTTCAGCAGGGAATATGCCACCCGCAGGTCTTCGGGTGTTTCAAAGTAAGCGCTCAAATCTATCGGCTTGCCTTTGCCTTTCAGGTTGTCAAAATCTCCGCGCTCTTGCGCCTCGCGGATAATGGCTTCGACTGCCTTCTCAAGACTCATACCAATATTATCTCTAATATCAATAAAATTGACAATCCTGCATAACTCCTGTAAACTACTTTCATGGACATAGACCTCGACCTTTACCGCCACGAAATCCGAGTCTCCTCCGACCCGCTTGTGCGCCTCTCGGCCATTGACATTTCCCCCGAGCGCCCCGAGCGGACTTTTGTTTTCATCCACGGCTTTGGCGGGCAAGCCATGCAGTGGCAATTCCAGTTGCATAAATTTGCTTTGAAAAACCGCGTCATTGCATTGGACCTGCGCGGGCATGGACTCTCCGACAAGCCGTCCACTGGCTACGACATGCCGCGCATCCAGCTTGACCTGGAAACTGCTCTCGACCTATTGAAAGTTTCCACGCCGGTGGTTTTGGTGGGGCACTCCTTCGGCGGCGCGATCGTCACCGAGTTTGCGATCAATCATCCCGAAAGAATTGACCGACTCATCATGATGGCGACCGCCGGCGAATTCAAACTTAATCCGCTTTTCAAGCTTGGGCTAAATTTACCAGTCTGGACTCTGCGCCTGATCGAACCACTCACGCGTAAATGGCTTTCAGGTCCGCCACATGCTTTGAAACCTTTTTACCTGACGAACCTGTCACGCTGGGTAGGCTGGGATAGATTCTCGAAATTGAATGTTCCCACGATGGTCATTCGCGGTCACCGTGATGTGGTCTTCGAGAGACCGCTCTTCGAAAAGGTTGCAGGATCCATTCCCGGCGCAGAAGATGACGATATCGGCGTATCAGGCCACATGGTCATGTTGGAGCGCCGCGATGCGGTCAATCGCGCGATCTCGCGTTTTCTGGGCGGCGAGTCCAAAAAATCATGGCGCGATGATTCTTCCGCTGTGGCAAAACAAGACCGCGAAGAACTGCCCGCGGAAAGGCCGTGGCTGAAACATTACGAAAAAGGCGTGCCTTATACAATTGGCATTCCACGAATTCCGTTGCATCATTTGCTGCGCTCTGCGGTGCGGAGATACCCCAACCGCGTTGCAATATATTTCGAAGGCGCGCGGCTTTCGTATCGAAAATTGAATCACGAAGCGAATCGTTTTGCCAATGCATTAACCGAAATGGGAATTGGCAAGGGCGCGCGCGTGGTCTTGTACCTGCCAAATATTCCGCAAACGGTGATCGCATTTTATGGCGTGCTCAAGGCGGGCGCGGTGGCAGTCTTCACGCCGCCGATGACCGATGCCGAGGAGTTGACTCGTCAGGTAAAGGAAGTGGATGCGAGCGCGCTGGTCACGTTGAATTTATGGGCCGGGCTGGCGGGGCAGGTGCAGGCGAACAGCGGACTGCCGCTCGTTGTATTGACGGATGGCGGTGAATATTTGTCGCTGCCGAAAAAGTTGATCTCACGCTGGCGCAACCGCGGATTGAATGTGCCGGGCGCAATGCGCTTCCGCCGCTGGATTTCAGCACAGAGCCAACATTCACCGACTGTGGATGTGACGCCTGACGACCTGGCGGTGATTCAATTTACAGGCGGCACGACTGCGCAGGCAAAAGGTGTGATGCTTTCGCATCGCAACCTTGTGGCGAATGCACTGCAGACCCGTCACTGGATGCCAAAAGCGGAGGAAGGCCGCGAGCGTTTCCTGTGCGCCATTCCCTTCTCGCATAGTTATGGATTGACCACATCATTGAATGTGCCGGTTTCCATCGGCGCGTCATTGATCCTTAAACCGCAGTTCCAGATCCGTGATATCCTCAAGACCATCAAAAAATACAAACCGACCATATTCCCCGGCGTGCCCAACATGTACAACGCCATCAGCAATTTCAGGGGTGTGCGCAAATACGGCATCAAATCCATCAAGGCTTGCATCAGCGGCTCTGCGCCATTGCATGTTGAAGTTCAGGAATCTTTTGAGAAACTCACCAAAGGCAAACTCGTTGAAGGCTACGGGCTGACCGAAGCCTCGCCGGTCACTCACGCAAATCCGCTGGGAGGATATCGCAAGGTCGGTACGATCGGTATTCCCCTGCCGTCCACGCAGGCCGCAGTTGTGGATCTGACCCGCGGCCGCAAGGAAGTGGAACCCGGTCAGATCGGCGAACTTGCAATCCGCGGTCCGCAAGTGATGATGGGCTATTGGAAAGACAAGGAAGCCACCGACGCTGTTCTCATGGATGATGGCTGGCTGCTGACCGGCGATGTGGCTCAAATGGATGAAGACGGGTATTTCCGCATCATCGCGCGCAAGGCTGATATGTGGTACCCTGACAAGCCGGGTAAGCCCGCCTTCCCCCGCGACGTCGAAGAAGTGATTTATGAAATCCCGCAGGTCAAGGAAGTGGTGGTCGTGGCTGTGGCAGGAAACCCCTTCGCATTTGTGATCGCGGGACGCGAACGCCCAACGCCTGAGTCGGTGATCGCATATTGCCGAAGACGCCTGCCGCCGCAATTGATTCCGCGCTTTGTGATCTTCATGGACGATTTTCCGCGCACATTCATTGGCAAGGTTCTGCGCCGTGAATTGGCGAAACGCTATGGAAAACAAATAGCAGGGGAATAGTTTAAGGATGAACTTGGAAAGATGAAGGATGAAAGATTAATGAATCAGGTAATGTCAAAAGGCGGGGTTAATTTCTCAAGACATGTGAACTATGTTCGACATGACCCCGCTTGCGGTTCCCCGGTCATTCTCACGCATGGGCTGGCCGCTTCGCTTCACGATTGGGATGACCTCCTGCCGGAACTTTCCGAATCAGGCTTTGCAGGATACGCGCTCGATTTGCTGGGACATGGCGAGAGTCACAAGCCAGTTCATCATCATGAATACACATTCGACTCGGTCTTTGAACATTATTCCGCATGGATCGATTCGCTGGAAATTTCCGATCCGATGATTCTTGTCGGTCATTCGCTGGGTGGGGGATTGTCTTTGCATTACGCGCTTCGCCACCCTGAACGGGTGCGCGCGTTGGTGCTGGTCAACCCGTTTTATGATATTCATCAACTGCCGCCCATTCTGCGCGCGGCTTTTCGTCATCAACTCATCAACACCACGTTGATCGAACGCACACCCTATCGCTTCTTCCGCTGGATGGTGGATGTGACCAGTTTCAATTACAACACCAAAAGCGGAGAGGCGCATGTTCTGCCCGAACGGATTCGATATCAAACTGCGCTGGACTATAAACGCGCCGCTTCTGGAATTTACAACATCCCGCGCTCGCTTCCCAACCTGACCTCGGACCTGTCACGCATTCAACAGCCGACTCTGCTCATTTGGGGGCAGCGCGACCAGACCCTCGCGTCTGAATCATTCCCGCAGATAAGCAGCCTGCTGCCAAATGTTGTCACTTCACATGCCATGCCCATCTGCGGACATGTGCCGCATCAATGTCACCCTGAAAATTTTAATCCGCTGGTGATGAAGTTTTTGAAGGAACTTTAATTCAGGGCGGTTTTTTCGCAAACTTAAAAAATCAGATCTGGGGATATTTTAAGAAACCATTAGACTAAAGTCCTCTTGCCAATGATTATGGTTGGTGCTAAAATGCCGAACACTTTAACCATATGTACGGGGATGCAGTGCAGCAACGCCCATATATGGCTCTGACATTTGTTCTAATATTGGAGTAGTTTAATGCGTTGTCCCTATTGTAAACATCATGACTCTAAGGTTCTCGATACCTCCCACGATAGCCACGGAGGGATTCGACGTCGCCGAGAGTGTTTGAAATGCAGGCAGCGCTTCAGCAGCTACGAACGCCCGATACTGGCAACACCCCTGCTCATAAAACAAGACGGCGCGCGCGAAGAATTTGACCGCGAGAAGCTGGCGCGCGGCATCCGTATCTCTTGCGCCAAGCGCCCCGTCTCTGCGGCGGATATTGAGCGCATGATCGGGCACGTGGAAACCTCACTGCAAAAGCTTGGCAAGGCGGAAGTCTCTTCCCGCGTAGTCGGTGACCTGGTGATGGCAACCCTCAAAGAGGCCGACCAGATCGCCTACATCCGCTATGCGATCGTTTATCTGGGTCTCGACGACCTGCAATCAATCCGCACAGAAATAGATCAACTTCTCGAAGATTAACTTCAGGCGAAGGCACCCTTCAAGGGGGGAGTGTCTTTGCCTTTTTGTATCAAAAATCCTGTAGGGGCGACCCGCCCTGGATCAACCAGCAAGACGGTTAGATGTGATGGGACGCCCCTGCGATAATACGAAAAACTTTATTAGGAGAGTTTCAAATGGTCGCAAAATCTGCTGATGTCAAATCGAAAAATGGATTACTGCCCACGCCTCCGATGCCAAAGGGACTGCCCAAGGCTGCGTTGACGGATAACGCGCGCCAGGTGTTGATGAAGCGTTACGTCCGCCGCGGCGATGATGGCAAGCCAGCCGAGAACGTGGAGGAAATGTTCTGGCGTGTTGCCTATCATGTGGCAAAGGTTGAAGAAGAATGGGGCGCCGATATTGAGAAGCGCGCCGTTGAGTATTACCATTTATTGAGCAGCAAAAAATTCTTCCCGAACTCTCCAACCTTTACCGGCGCAGGGACTCCTTTAGGCCAGCTTGCCGCCTGCTTCGTGCTTCCCATTACCGATGACATGGGCCGCGACAGCGCGGGCATCTTCCAGACATTGCGCGATGCCGCGTTGATCCAGCAGACAGGCGGCGGAAATGGATTCTCATTCTCGCGCTTGCGCCCACACGGCGCGCTCGTTCAGACTTCGGCGGGGCAGGCGACTGGCCCTGTTGGATTTCTGAAAGTGTATGACCATGCCTTCGGTGAGATCGCTCAGGGTGGAACGCGCCGCGGCGCGAACATGGCTGTGCTGAGTGTGGATCATCCAGATGTGGAGGATTTCATCACCTGCAAGATCAACGAAAATCAAATCACAAATTTTAATATCTCAGTCGGCATTACCGATGCCTTCATGCGCGCGGTCAAGAATGATGAAGAATGGGAATTGCGCTTCCCCGATATGAAGGAGATGAAACAACGTGCTTTCAGCGGAACGTTGGAACAAGCCGAAGCCGCTGGAATTTCGATCAACACATACCGCAAAGTTAATGCGCGCGAGTTATTTAATAAGATTGTCACGCAGGCGCACCATAACGGCGAACCCGGCGTATTGTTCCTGGATGCCGCCAATCGTGGAAATCCCGTTCCGCATTTGTATCCGCTTGAAGCGACAAACCCGTGCGGTGAACAATGGCTTGGACCGTACGAAAACTGCTGCCTGGGTTCCGTCAATCTCAACGAGCATTGCGGACCTGGGAACACAGTCGATTGGGAGACCTTGCGTCAATCAGTTGTGACCGCCACGCGCTTCCTTGATGATGTGGTGGAAGCCAATGCGTACGTGCCTGCCGTGGCTCAACTGAAAGAAGCCGCACATCGCGCGCGCCGCATCGGACTCGGCATTATGGGACTCGCCGACTTGATGTATCACGTGGGCGTCCGTTATGGCTCGAAGGAAGGTCAGGAGTTCGGCGCACAGATCATGGAATTCGTCCGTTATACGGCGATGAAGACCAGCGTGGAACTTGCCGAAGAACGCGGACCTTTCCCCGCCATCGAAGGCTCGATTTACGACATGGACAACATGAAATGGGAAGCGCCCAAATCGCTGGTCAGCTATCAGAATAACTGGAACATGCCCGAGGTTAAGTGGGATGCGATCACCAGCGGAATTAAAAAGCATGGGATCAGAAATGCCGCGCAGACCACAGTCGCCCCGACAGGAACCATCGCCACTGTTGCAGGTTGTGAAGGCTACGGCTGTGAACCCGTCTTTGCGCTCGCCTATATTCGGCACGTCAACGATAACGGCAAGGATTTGAAATTAACCTACGCCAGCCCGCGCTTCGATGAGGCGCTTAAGAAGCTGGGACTCGGCGAAGAGAAACGCCAGGAAATTGTCGAGCAGGTGATGAACGAAGGCTCCTGCCAGAATATTGCTGAAATTCCGCAGGCTGTGCGCGATACGTTCGTGGTCTCCGCCGACATCACCGCCGAGGAACATGTTCACACGCAAGCCGCCCTGCAAGCCTTCGTGGATAACTCGCTTTCGAAGACCGTCAACTTCCACGAGAACGCCACCGAGGATGATGTTGCCAGGGCGTACATGCTGGCGTGGGAACTCGGCTGCAAAGGGATTACCGTGTACGTGACTGGCTCACGCGATAAAGTTGTACTCGAAACCAAAGCCACTGCGGATAAGAAAGTAACGGCTCCTGCCGAACCGACGCCTGCTCCTGCCCAACCAGAACTGTGGCACGGGACGAAGAAGCCGCGTCCGCGCTCGTTGACGGGGCGCACGTTCAATGTGGAGACACCCGTCGGCAAAGCCTTCATCACCATCAATGAGAATGGCGGCGAACAACCCTTCGAAGCGTTCATCAATACCGCCAAGGCAGGTTCAGAGATTGCGGCGGTCTCAGAAGCGATAGGACGCTTAGTCTCCTACATCCTGCGCATGGCTTCTCCCGTTGCGCCGCTCGACCGTATGCGCGAGATCGTGCGCCAGCTTAGCGGCATCGGCGGCGGACGTTCGCTCGGCTTTGGCATCAACCGCGTGCGTTCCCTGCCCGATGGCATTGGACAGGTCTTGGATCAATACCTGCGTGAGAAAGATGGTGCTGTTGAGGAAGAAGAAGTGAAATCCAATGGAAATGGTCACCACGACTCCCATCCACACACCATGAAGATCGGTGACATCTGTCCGGAGTGCGGCGAGGCGGCGGTGGTCAATGAAGAAGGCTGTAGGAAGTGCTACGCTTGTGGGTTTTCGGAATGTTAGCATGAAAGAAACCTCGGAGGTCTTTAAGACCTCCGAGGTTTGTGGCATTGAATTTTTTAAGCCTGTCGTAGAGTAATTTTGCGAAAATTTGTGTTAACATATTGCTAGCTCTGAACATCTGAGCTAAAAAAAGAAGGTCCCAAGTGCTTCGAACACCTGAGACCCAAAATAAAGGTAGCAGATGGTTTTCGTCTCCTCAGCTACGAGCTGGATGATACTACAATGTATTAATGACCGTCAATAAAAAAATGATAGGCTATTAATCTTAGAAGTAATCAAAAAGCACGTCGCACCATCTGCTGCCAATTCCCCTCGGAATTGGCTTTTTTATTTTTCAGGGATGGGCGTGCAGGTATGGAGAGTTTCTGCCGTTGAGATATAGGAGGTTTATTACTGGCAGAAAAGAAATAAATCCTTTTTCAGATATTGGAAGTATTACTAGATTAAATATAAATGGAGAAAAAATGAAATTTCAAGGTGCTTTAATCAAAGAGCAAAGTGTAACCTTTGCTGTTGTAGTAGTGAAAAAGTCGGTTGTAGATAATAGATTGACTGCTCAAGACGCAATTCAATCATTTCAACCAGTTTTTCCTGGAAAGCCTGTTATCTTAATGGCTCAGGATTCTAGAGGTGTTCCGACCTATCTAGGCAGGCAAGATATTGTCAAATTTCTTGCTAATATCCCAATGTCCGCCATACCTTGGCGTGAATATTCGATTAATAAATAAGGAAAAAAAGAAAATGAGTAACAGAATAGTTTATAAGCGTTCCAATGGAACATGGGTAAACAAAAAGAACGATGCAGGTAAAGCGTCAAGCGTTCATACAACTCAGCAGGACGCTGTTGAAGCTGCTAAAGAAATGTTGAAGAACCAAGGTGGAGGGGATTTGACCATCAAGGGTGTGAACGGTCAGATTAGGAGCAAGGATACTGTTCCTCCTGGTAATGATCCTATCCCTCCAAAAGATAAAGAGCATTAGATTAATTAAATAGTATTCTAAACAAAGGCAGGCGAGGTAACCCGCCTGCCTAAAGCCGAAATCTGGAAATTAAGTATAGTAGTTTTTAATATACGGAGTTAAAAATGAATATCGAAACTTTTTTGTTATGCGATGCGGCAACCGATTCTATGGGCAAGTTAAATGTTTTAGGCGCGTTTGATGCGTTAAACACTCAAAATTTCCCCTTTGTACTTCCTCAATGTTCAGTTGCGGTCAGAATACGACTGCAACGAATCGAGCAAGGCGCTCATAAGATTACAATTCATTTTATAGATGATGATGGGAAATTTGTAATCCCACCTTTTGATGGAGGGTTTGAAATGAATGTTGGTGGAAATGAACGTTCAGGCGTTGCCAATATGATAATAAATTTGCAAAACTTAAACTTTGATCATGCAGGTGAATATGCTTTGGTTTTAGCTGTGGACGGGAAAGAGATTTCAAGACTCCCTCTTCAAGTTAGAAAAATATCTTAACGATTGCAGGTGAAATGGCAGTCATTTTTAACGCGGCTGCCATTTCGCCCTCTCCAAATTCAACGCCAGCAGTTTCTCCAAAATCTCTTCATCGGACAGATCGGACTTCCAACCATAGGCGGCGAAGACGGCCTCATCTAGCCGCTTGTGCGCCAGTTCCAGCCAGGTGGGACGTTGGTTGTACAGGTTCGTCAGGGTGCGCTTTGACCCCCTCCGCCCCGCTTCGCGGGACACCTCCCCCAAATCCGACGATTCAATATTCGAATCCGCATTCAAAGTATTTATTATCGTATTTGGGGGAGGAAGGGTGGGGGTCAGCCACCTCTCCCTTTGCTCAACCAGTTCCTTTGCGGCCTGACCGATGGCCTGCACTCGCGGATCATCCTTTGGTTCTTGACCTGGCGCCCACGGGAAGGGGAAGGTTTCAAAGCAAGTAGAAATGTTATACACGGGTCTGCCACCTTTTTCGCCACCATCTCCATGACGAGAACCAGTAAACAAACTCCAAACCTCGTGAATCTTTGAGTGTAAAACACCAAAGAAATAATCATCGTCGCGGGCAAAAACTGTTGCCTTTGCATCAGGTATTGTTGGATGTGAGAGCCAAACAAAAATCCGATATTTCGAGACAACAGGAGTTGCGATAAAGCGGCTGAGGCTTTTTATCGCCTGTCTCATTTCTGGCCGTTGGCGTTCAAACAGCCACCAATTATTTCTTGTGCTTGCAATTCTTTCTTTATCTCTTTCTGGCTTGATAACTTTCCGAACATATTCAAAAGGCATTTGGTATTGTGCGGCTACTTCAATTGATGTCTTTACGCCAAAATCAATAATCCACATTCCGCGACGAGGTCCTACAAGGTCGCTACCGTTTACCCAAGGCTTTACAACATCTGAATTAGGCTTGCCGTTTGGGTTGCTTTTATCGGCGAGCATTTTTTGAGCAAGTTCTGGCTCGATATCAAATTCTCCATATTTTTTAGTTCCAGGAAAGGCAATATTTTCGTTTTCAGAAAGTAAGTTTGCTGTCGTAATATCTGACAATGAAGATAGATCGGGATTGATATTTTCAACAGGTTTGTCATCTAAGAATTTCTGTTTTTCAGAACCATTATCAAAACAAATTATTGAAACTCTTACAGATGCGCCATCCAAAATCCAAGGGCGATTGCTGTAAGCCATAAAAATGTCCCCAGTTTCTTTTATATGGTCAAGAACAGTTCGACTTAATCCTTTGCGAATTGCTTGAGTTGCAATTAAGCCAACGCGTTTTACTTTTCCATCTAATATTGCCTGCCGTGATTTTTCAAACCAATAGCAAACAAAATCACTTTTTGGGGGAACGCGATCTTTATAAAGGTTTATCAAATTGTTTAGGTATTTTTCTCCAAGTTCTTCACGTTGTTTTATGCTTCCCAAAAACGGCGGGTTGCCGATGATGACATCCACCGCTGGCCATTCGGGTTCGGACCCTGCCCCCTCCCGTCCTCCCCCAAATTCCAAGTTCGTGGAATTTGGGGGAGGTGGCGCGGCAGCGACGGAGGGGGTAAGAATCGCATCCATATTCATAATATTATTCGTCTTCTTCAAAATGGGTTCACTCGGCAGGCCGTAGCCGTTATCCCTCAGCCATTGAATGTAACCGATCTGAATCGTCATTTGCGCCAGTTCGTGAGCGTACTCGTTGGTTTCAATCCCATATAGTTGTGCGGGCGTAACGGTGATATGCGGTCTGCCCGCTCCCATTTCATCCGAGAAGCTCAGCACTTCATTTTGCAGATCAAGCAATAAACGCAATGCCACATATAAGAAGTTTGCGCTTCCACAGGCAGGGTCAAGAACTTTTATCGAAGCGATCTTATCTGCAAAACCGCGTAAGTTAGTGAGAATTTTATTTGTTATTTTTTCACGTTCACGAATGATTTTTTGCTTTGCGGCGTCATTCTTGCCAGTTGTGCTTAAGGCATCCCGCTTTAAAGCTAATTCAATTGCAGATTTTTTGATTTCATTCCATTCATCACGAAGCGGCTTCATCAACACAGGCTCAACGATCAAAATAATATCGTCTTCGCCCGTGTAATGTGCGCCGAGTTGGGAACGTTTGCTCGGGTCAAGTCCGCGCTCGAAGAGAGTCCCAAAAATGGACGGTTTGATCGCGCTCCAATCCAGCCCGTCAATCGCAGCGATAATATCCATTGCGTCACTGTCCAATTGCAAGACGCGGTCGTCATCGAACAGGCCGCCGTTGAAATGCAAAATCTTATCCGCGCCGAAATACCCGCCCGTGTTCATGGCGCGGAATAACTGGCGCAGTACCTCCGCAAAGTCTTTTGAATTGCGGCGGGTCTGGTCTAATAATCTGGGGAAAAGTTTTTCAGGCAGCAAGCCGATATCTTCTGCAAACAAACAAAATAGCAGGCGGATGAGAAAATGCGCCACCGCCTGCGGTTCTTCACCGTATTTACGCAGCACGCCTGCCAGCGTGGAGAACTGCCTCGCGGCTTCCTGTGTAACGCTTTCAATTGTCTCCTGCGGCTTGAGTTGTTCAGGATTGAAGAAGACTGTTTTGAGTGTCTTTAAACCTTCGGCTGTGAGGATATCATCAAGTGTGAGGGTAATTGTCCGTGTGGGGAGGTTGGTATAGTTGGTGCGGATGATGATGTTGTTAATGTCAGAGACAATCAAAAGCGGCGGGTTTTGAAGCGCGTCCCGATAGCGCAATAATTGCTCATAGGCTTTGTCAAGGTCAGAGTCTTTGCCCTTATACTCCCACCCGAAGAATCCAAGTTTCGCCACATCTGCCCAGCCCGAGCCGCCGCTGGTTTTTGCCGCGCCCATTTCAAACGCAAAGCGCGTGCCAGATGGGTCTTGCAGCATGGGCGTTTCATGCCCAACCAGCGCGCACAGGTCAATAAAATGTTCCTGCACCGATTGGCGCTCGCGTGCTTCTGCACGCTTCCACTTGCCGACGAAGTCCTGCGGGGTGAGTGACATGTTTTTTTCCCTTTGGCTGATTGTACAGGATAATATGTTGCTTGTGGGTGACATTTTGTTACCAGTTAGACCTTTTCAATAATGGACATTAGGATTTTAACTTCTGACATCTTGATTCCCAATCTGCATCCACAAAGACTTCTAAATGTTTTCTCAAAGACTTCTAAATGATTTTTAAAAGACTTCTATATGTTTTTCGAGAAGCATCCCGACAATTTTTTCGTCTAATCAAGGGGCGTGGTGATAAGAAACCGATACTAAAAAAAGAGACGCCCGAACTGGGGCGTCTCCTGACTGCAATGCGGGCTATCCCTCAGGCGGTGTGTTCGTCACCAAAACACCCTTCACATACTCGATTCCATCCAGTACGTGTTTGAACTCTTTGCCAGGATTAAAACGCGGCAGGATGCTGGTGATCTGCGTGGCACGTACGGCCTCGGCAGTTTCGGCTCCTTCCGAACTCGTCTTCAACCAGAAATTGCCAAACTCGCCCAACTCCACAATGTTTCCATTCGCCAGTTGTTCGGGGATGATCGCTAGAAAACTTTCAATCGCAGCCATCATATCCATTGTGCTCAAGGTCGAACGCTGGGCAGCCATCTCTGCCATCTGACGCGTGGTGACACGTCCGCTGGACTGAATGGATGGATAGAACTTTTTGGGGGCTGTGCGATTGCTCGGATTTCCCCGTTCCACAACATTGAATTTGACGCTCATGAGATTTTTCTCCTGTGATGTTTGTGCAGGAGAACATCCGTATTCCCCCGCTGGAGAATATTTTATGGAAAAATACCGTACAAGTCATTAGGAAATTAGGGTGAGAGAAATGGGACTTTTGTAGTCATATTTTTGCACTCTCTTCCCTTGTAGGCACCTTTCGCAGTATCGCAAAGGCTTGTTATGGGGTCAAAGACTTTTTGAATTATGATTGAACAAACTTTAGAATTTGGAGGTAAATTCCCATGCAAAGCGCAGCCAAAGATGTGAAGAGCTATCTGGAAGAAGTCCCCGCCGAGCGCAGAGTGGCGCTTGAGAAATTACGCGAGCAATGTCTCGCCGTGTTGAAAGGTTTTGAAGAATCGATGCAATACGGTAATCCATGCTACTCACGCAACGGGGTGGTCGAGGTCGGATTTGCCAGCCAAAAGCATTTCATCGGTCTTTACATCCTGAGAACTGACGTGATGAAGACCCACAAAGATTTGCTGAAAATAAAAGGGGTGAGTTTGGGCAAGGGCTGCATCCGCTATTCGAAGCCGGAGAAAATTGACTTCAAAGTGGTGGAGAAAATGTTGAAGGCCACTGTGAAGTCCGCTGGTGAAGTTTGTTGATGATGTTGTGATCGAGTAGGGCGGAGCATTGCTCCGCCCTACATGAATCCCTACAACTTCCCGAAAGCCACGCCTTTGTAATCCCAGCCGCAGGCGGTCACTGCCTCTTGGATCGGCTTCTTGATCTCATTGGTGCTGAAGCGGTAGTTATAGACCACGCCCGGCTTCAACTCTTCGGTGAAGGCATACGCCGCGCCAAATTCCACTGAAGTCATCTGCCCTTGAAATTTCGAGACCGCCATCGAAAGCGACGGCACGCCCGCGCGCCACTCTACTGTGAATTCCTCATCCTTGCCGCGCACCTGATGTTTCGCCGCGTCGAACTTCATATAGATGCGGAAGACCTTGGTGATGTTCGCCTTCGCGAACAGTTCATACCATTTCGCATCCACGATCTTCCACTCGGCGATCAAGTCCACGTTTTGAGATGCTCCGTCAATGATCTGATAGGGGGCGGTGTCGCGGTTCAGGGTCAGCAATCGCTGGCGCACCTCGTCCACAGAAAGTACGGGCGTATTCTTATCTGATTTCTTGCCAAAGCCAAAAAGTCCCATTTGAATTTCTCCTTTTTATAAAATGTAAGAACTGATGAAAGGCCTGAAAACGAAAAGCTTTACTGTCAAATCGTTGGATCATTATAAAGCCGAATAATTTCACGCATCCTGGATTATGATTGCATCATCAATTCAATAGAGAAAGCTGCCATGCCAACCAGTATCACCCCCGAGCCGAAAGAACATGAATTTGAGTGCGCAAACTGCGGAGCGTACTTTCACTACGAATTGACTCGCTGTCCCGTTTGCGGGATCAACCTGTACGAGCCAGAGGACGACCCTGAAGGGACGCGCAGTCAACTTCCGCTGGGAGCTGGTTTGTTCATCAAACTGGCAGATGCCTTTCACAGAGTTTTCAAGAAACCCTATTCCGCCGACAAGGTCTTCGGCGATGCGTTGGATCAGTCCATTTTATACAATGACCTGCTCCAAAAAATTGGCGGAGACCGCGCCGCGGCTGACCGTCTGATCGAGTTCGAGCGGATGTCTTCCCCCCATTCCACGCGGCGGGAATTGATTCAACGGGCAATCCAAAAATGGGAGCGGGATAATCGCGGAAGTAAAGTGTAGGCATGCTCCCTCCTGCCTCCCCCAAATACGGCGGTGGTTGCGTCGTATTTGGGGGAGGTGTTCCGCCGTGCGGAATGGTGGGGGTGGCTTACCCGGGCAGCGTGCCCGTTTTCTTTGCTATTACTAAATAACCCCCGCGCCAGACCAACATGCCCAGCGCGCCTGTCGTGCCGAGGATGAGCGCAAAAAGTGGAATCCCTGAACTATTCAACAACGCTGCCCGCAAAATGACTGCCAGCGGCGCTGTAAAAAGCATGGCGGGGAATATTCGCCAAAGCATTTTTGAATTTGACGTAACCTGTTCATTGAACAGCCCAAACCACGGAGCGCAGATGAACCATCCAAGCAACAACGGAAAAAATGTTGTCCCCATGCGCTGAAGGAATGAAATACCGACTTCGCCGTGTGTAGCGAATCCGATCACGGTCAAAATGGCAATGGCGATCACGTCGCCAATGATGAGTGTGTTCTTTTTCGTAGGCATTTTATTCCCTGCGTCCCTTGGTCACAATGCGGATGGGCGTCCCTAAAAATCCATGTTCCAGGCGGATCTGATTCTCGAGATAGCGCAAATAGCTGAAGTGCATCAGGCTCGGCTCATTGACAAAGATCATAAAGGTCGGCGGGTCAGAGCGCACCTGTGTGCCATACAACATCTTGAGCGCGCGGCCTGCATGGGTTGGGTGTGGATGCGCATCCTGCGCCCTGTGAATGATCTCATTGATCGTGGATGTCGTCAGCCGGGCAAGGCGCTCCTCCTGCACTTGCAGCGCCATCGGCAGAACCTGCTCCACGCGTTGGCCGGTCTTGGCCGAGATGAACAGGATCGGCACGTAATCCATAAAATTAAGGTCACGGCGGATTCTGGCTGTGTATTCATCCATCGTCTCGTTGTTTTTTTCGATGGCGTCCCATTTGTTGACCAGCACCACGCACGACTTCCATTCGTCGAGGACGAAGCCGGCAATGTGCGCGTCCTGCGCGGTGATGCCGGTGGTGGCGTCGATCATCAGCAAAGCCACGTCCGCGCGCTCGATGGATTTGAATGCGCGCAGCACGCTGTACTGCTCCACGCCATGATCGATCCTTCCGCGCCGGCGGATGCCGGCTGTGTCGATGAGCGTGACATCCAGCCCGCTGAATTCGATCTTCGTATCAATTGAATCGCGCGTCGTCCCTGCAATCGGGCTGACGATCACGCGTTCCTTGCCGACCAGCCTGTTTAGCAGGCTCGATTTGCCCGCGTTTGGTTTGCCCACAATCGCGATCTTGATGCTGTCATCTTCCTCCTCAACATCCTGCGGTGGGAAGGATGCCACCAGCGCATCGAGAATATCGCCGGTGCTTGTGCCGTGGATGGCAGAGATGGCAAAAGGCTCTCCCAGACCCAACTCATAAAACTCAGAGGCTGAGTCGCGCCGCTCGCGTGATTCGCATTTATTGACCGCCACAAAGATCGGCGGAGAGTACGTGCCATCGGGGTTTTTCTTTTGCGAGCGGCGTAATATCTCCGCTACTTCGCGGTCGGGCGCTGTGATCCCTGACTCGCCATCGTTGACGAAAATGACCGCGTCCGCTTCCTGAATGGCAATTTGAGCCTGCCTGCGGATGTCGTCAATAAAATCGGCAGAGTCAATTGACAGCGGAGTTTTTCCGCCGTGGGTTGGGTCGATGCCGCCGGTGTCGATGATGCTGAACTTGCGTCCATTCCATTCGGCCTCGCCAAACATACGGTCACGGGTGGTGCCGGGGGTGTCATCCACAATGGCTAAACGCTCGCCAGCGAAACGATTGAACAGGGTCGATTTACCGACATTAGGCCGGCCTACAAGAGCTACAATGGGTTTCATTTATTTTTATATTTCCAATTAATGGGGGTCGAGTAGCCCGAATGTTTTTTGAGGGCGTACCGAGACCCGATTTACGGTCAAGGCGTTGGCGTTACTGTAATTACAGGGACGCCGCTGGAGGTGATTACAACTTCTATTGTATTCGGTAATATAGATTCTACAACAACATTCGAAATCAAAATTTCAACTCTCGGGACGATCTGATGCGTGCCAATTCCAAGCCCGGCCAGGTCAACCGTCACGCGCACATCCTGACGGGTAAGTGTATCCAGCAGCGGCAGGGGGCCGGAAACGATCACATCGACAGTTAAAGGCGAAACTTGAGCGCTGAACTCGGCGCTCAGACCGATAATCTCCACTCGCTCGCCTGCCAGAGTAATACTGCTTTCGATCGGCGACACCCCGGCCTGTATCAGCACGGTTTGTTCGCCGACGACTGAAATGCCAAAAGGCAAATTTAACTCAAGCCGCGTGATTATATCCTCTTGCGCGCTTTGAAGATCCAGCGGTTTTGTTTCGACCACCCCCGGCAGGGCGTTCACAAGCTGGGGGTCATTCGCAAAGACGGTCACGATCGGCGGGTAAACGGAAATATCCGTCAGCCGGTATCCGCTCGCCACGCGGCCCATCACGATAACTTTCACAGCCACATCACGATACCCGCCCTGCTGGCTGACCGGCAAAGTGACATGGATGGCCTCCGGCGACACAGTGACACCTTCCACTGGCTGGCCGTTCTCATCGAGGATTTCGATCGGCAGGGTCTGATCTAAATTCTCGCGGATGCCGCTCAAGTTGACCGAAACCCGCGCGCGCGTCACTTTCTGGACCTGAGACTGGGCGCCGGCCACGACGACCTCCAACGGCTCGGCGGCAAGGTCTCCCGCCTGATAGCCGACGGCTACCTCGCCAGACAGGGTTATATCCACATCCAATGTTTGCGTGTCAAGCGCTTCCAACGTGAAGAGGATCGTATGCGGCGCAGCAGAGACGATCTGCACCGGGCGGGCATCCACTTGTATTTGCAGTTCAAGGCTGTGATTGCCGGAGCTAAGCCCCGAAAGGTCGAGGATGGCGCTCACGATCTGCGGGTCTGCTTCGATCATATTCCAGATCGAACGCGGCGCGCGCAGGGTCACTTCCACTTCCGTGGGAATATCGCTGTTCAGCACAAGGCCAGGATCCTGCCCCACGATCTGTACCGGCACAGGTGATGCCAGCGCGCGTGTTTCATCCGGGTCAGCCGAGGTGACAGCCGAGATCCAGACTGACAGAGCCAGCGCAAATGCCCAAAGGAACGTGCGGTAATTTTCAGAGACCCAGCGAAACATTATTAATCTTCTTTGCGGGGGAATAAACCCGGGAATATTCTTTCAAAAAAATTTGGGTTGCGCGTTTTGCCGCTCGGGCGGAAGAAAGCGGTCAGGATATTTTCCAGGCGGTCAGGGTCGAGGCGGCGCAGCATTCTGCCGGCGTGTGCAATGGAAATCCCGCCGGTTTCCTCCGAGACAACCACAGCAATTGCATCGCTGGTTTCAGATGTGCCCAGCGCAGCGCGGTGACGCAGTCCCATCTGACGTTCCGGGGTGCGGTTAAGAATTCCGCTGGCTGAGAGCGGAAGCACACATGCTGCCGCAATGATCTGCCCGCCGACAATGATCACACCGCCATCGTGCAGGGGCGTGTTGGGGTAGAAGATCTGCAGCAATAATTCAGGGGTGACGCGCGCGTTCATTTGCACGCCGGTCTGACTCAATTCTTGCAGGTTGTCCATTCGCTGCAAAATGATCAACGCCCCATGCTGGCGGGCGGATAACCTTGCAGCGGCGCTCACCACTGCGCGGATGGTCTGCTCCAGCGCCACGTCTGCTGTTTTAACGGTGACAGGCCAAATGGTCCCGGCCCGACCGATGCGTTCCAACGTCCGCCGAATTTCCGGCGCAAAAATCACAGGGATGGAAAGTAATAATGCCGGCAGTGAGTTCTGCGCAAACCACGAGAATGCGGGCAGTTCCACCAGGCTGGTCAGCAGGATGATCCCTACCACGAGCAGGATCATGCCGCGCAGCAAGGCCATCGCTTGCGTATCGCGCAACGTGTACAGTAACGCGAAAAAGATCAGCGTGACAAGCAGGATATCAAATACGCTTAGCCAGCTGATGCGTTTAAATATGAAGAAGAGGTTGTTGAGGAATTCAGTCACGGTAAGGTAATTAGGGATAAGGGGACAGGGATTAGGGCAAAGGCAATCCTAATTCCTAATTACCTAATTCCTGATTGCCTGGTTCCTAGATTGGGCGCAAGACGCGTTCCTGGCGCAGTTGTTTAAATAAGAGCGTGCTGCCTGAGATCATGGATTCGGTCGCCGCGTCCTTCCAGGCCTGCACGCCGAGCGTTTCTGGTGTGCGGCGTTCGTAGCCGAGGTTTTTCCAGAGCGCTTCCTGTGTGGTAAGTTCGTTCGAAGCAAAGATGAGCGACGCTTCGCTTTGCAGTTCGCCTGAAGCCCGTTCCACTTCCTTGATTAGTGTTGTGAGCGCTTTTTTCTGATCCAACTTTTCTTCAAGATAAATATCTGTTGTGCGGGTGACGAGGTTTTCCACCTGCCAGCTTGCAAGCCCGACCAGAGTTCCGTCAACTTGAAGGAGCATGTAGGCCTTGTCGCCGAATTCTTCCATGATATTGTCGGCTGACATGACGCGTTTTCCCATGCTCAAGCGTGTGATGAATTCCGCGATGGCCGATGAATTCTTCGGCTTGCCGCGTTTTGTCGAGAATTCGCCGCTGATGGCAGTTGCTTTTTTGCTGATGGTTTCGGTATCAGCTTCGGCTGCGCCGGGCACAACTTCCTTCCACGCCGCGTTGACCTGCTTCCACAGGCTGTCATACGAGCCGGTGTTGGTGATGACGATGTTTGCAAGAGACACCTTCATGCTCTGCGCCGACTGCATGTTGATTCTTTCGAGGGCGCGTTCGCGTGAGAATCCGCGTTTGCGGATCAACCTCTCCACCTGGACTTCCTGCGGGGCGTTCGTGACCCAGATCGAATCACATACTTTTCGCAGGTCGCCTTCCAGCAATTTGATCGCTTCGATCACGACCACGCGCTGGTGCGCGCGCTTGATCAGCATTTCCGCTGCCTGTCGCACCAACGGATGGACAATGTCCTCCAACTGGCTCATGGCTTCGCGGTCATTGAAGACGAGATTGCCGAGTTTACTGCGGTCAATTTCGCCGTCCTTGTTGACCAGCCATCTTCCAAAAGTATCAATGACCTGTTGATAGCCCGGCGCGCCCTTCGAGTACGTGCGATGCGTTAACGCGTCCGCATCAATCGTGTAGGCGCCAAGGTGTTCGAACATGCGGCGAACCACGCTCTTGCCGGTTGCGATGTTGCCGGTCAGTCCGATCACGAATTTTCCAGGCCAATTGCTCACAGATTTTCCCTTGAAAAAATAAAATGAGATGCTTCTCTATTTTAATGTCTTTTCTTGAAATGTCCACCTTTGAGGAAAGTTGCAACATGGCTGTAGCAAAGTCAGGAAGAGCGTATTCTTTGTACACGGAACTCACGGAATGAACGGATTTTTGTTTTATTTCTCTGCACTTTCCGTGGCGTCCGTGCAATCCGTGTACTAAAAATATTTTTGTCAAGCGACTTTGCTGCAACCGTGAAAGTTGCAAGGTTGACTCTCGTCCTCCCAGCGTGTATCATGCAATCACCTCAGGTTGGTCGGGCAGTTGCGGCTCTGCGTTGTCAGAGTCGAGGAAAGTCCGCACTCCTTAGAGCACGGCGTCGGATAACGTCCGGGGCGGGGAAACCTGCCGGACTAGGGCCACAGAAACAAACAGCCGCCCCCTTCCGCGCCCTCTCCTTCGGGAGAAGGGTCGCGGTGAGGGGGGGTGATGGTGAAAAGGTGGTGTAAGAGACCACCGGCATTTGCAGTAATGCGAATGGCCAGGCAACCCCCGCCGGGAGCAAGGCCAAGCAGGGGTGAAATCGTCTTCGGACGATGGGAGACTGCTCGTCTCCGATCAGCCCCGGGTAGGCTGCACGAGCGTCGCGGTAACGCGCCGCCCAGATAGATGACTGCCCAGATGGGGTAACCCATTGGACAGAAGGCGGCTTATAGACCAGCCTGAGGCATCTTTTTAAATTCCCGCAGCAAGAATATTATTTCACCATGCCCAAATCACCCCGCCTATCATTCATCATTGACCACCTTCTCCGGCAGCCAAAACGAATTTCGTCGGTTCAAATCGCAGTGGGGGAACTCGTTCCAGAAACAGATGAACAGATCCGGTCGCATTGGTCAATGCTCACCAAAGACACAACCCTCTCCCGAACAACCCTGACCATTCACCGCGTGCCGGCCGAACAGCAGTGCATGGCATGTTTCGAAAAGTATCAGCCCCTCAACAAGGAAACCTCCTGCCCGCACTGCGGAAGTTTTGGAGCAAGGATCATCGCCGGCGAGGAGTTTTATCTTGAATCACTTAAGGAAGAAAATGAATAAGCGACTTTACTTTTTGGGCGGACTCTTGCTCGCACTCCTCGCCTGCAACATCGGCGGGACCGCATCACCCCCTAACTCAAACCTGCTTGCCACACTAGCGGCATCCACCCCGCTGACAGGGAGTCCCGCCGCCGCGACCATTCAATCTCCGACCTCTGCTTTCAATCTATCCACGCCGATTCCATCAACCATGTCGGTGCCCACATCTGCTTCATCTTCTCAACCAGCGGGACAGATTGTTTTCACCTGCCAGATATTTAAAGTGCAGGCGGGCAACCAGGTCTGCATCATCAACGCCGATGGGACAGGTTTTCGCCGCCTGACAACCGATGACACCACACAACATTTTTATCCCTCCCTTTCCCCCGATGGTCAGAGTGTGGTTTACGCGGCTTTTCGTGACGCGAATATCTTTGAGATTTACGAGATGCAGCTTGCCACTGGCAAGGTCACGCAGGTGACAGACCAATACGGCATCCTCGGCGCGCCGGAGATTTCGCCGAACGGGAAATTTATCGCCTTCAAACATTCAAACGGATTTACCGACAAAAACCAGATCTGGCTCATGGACCGCAACGGTGAAAATGTCGGCAATATTCCAAAAGCCTCAGGCTGGGACCCGACCTGGTCGCCGGATGGGAAATATATTTTGTTTGCTTCAAACATGGACGGCCCGATCCAGTTGTATACCATCCGCATCAATGGCAAGGAACTGCACAAGATCAGCAGCCTGCCCGCCATCCGCGGGCGCAGCGATTGGTCGCCGGACGGGAAATATATTGTGACTTATTCCGGTGAAACCTGGAAGCATGAAGTGTATATCATGAACGCTGATGGAACCAACGCCCGCATCCTCTCGCCGACGGGCGGGAATTCACAAGGCGCATCCTTTTCACCTGACGGTCAGTGGGTGACCTTCACTGCTTATTTCGATCATCCCAACGACGATCACGGCTGCGAGATTTACATCATGCGCATCGACGGCACAGACCTGCGCCGATTAACGGATAATGATTATTGTGATTACCAGCCCCGCTGGGGGTCGTAATCTCCGAATGCTGGAAGCGCTGTAGTAGAATTGACGAAAATTCCGGTAAATAACCGACAACAACACACGATGATAAATTTCAATTCAAAATATGGTTCATATGCATTGATCACCGGCGCCGCCAGCGGAATTGGCCGCGCCTTTGCGGAGGCGCTTGCCGAACGCGGAGTGAATCCGATCATTTTGGATATCAATGCCAAAGACGCGGAAGCGCTTCGGAAGGAATTGGCAGATAAATACAAGGTCGATGCCCGCGCGTTGATCGTGGATTTGTCTGCGCCTGATTTTATGAAGAAGATCATAAAAGCCACGAGCGCGCTGGATCTGGGGCTGGTGATTCATTCCGCAGTGGTCAGCATGATTGGCGAATACATTGACCTGCCGCTCGAACAGCACCACAAACTGGTGGATGTGAACGTCCGCTCGAGCATGGAGCTTGCCCATTATTTTTGCAATCAGTTCAAGGCGAAGAAGAGAGGCGGGCTGATTCTCATTTCGTCCGCATCAGCTTTGCAGGGATCGGCTCTCGTCCAGCATTATGCCGCGTCGAAGGCATACATCCTCACGCTGGCCGAAGGTTTATGGTATGAGATGCGCCCGCATGGCGTGGATGTTTTGGGGCTGATGCCGGGCTCAACCGATACGCCCGCCATTTATGTCGGTCACCCGGACTTGAGCCAGGCGTACATCATGCAGCCAAAAGATGTGGCTGTGGAGGCTTTGGCTGCGCTGGGGCGTCAGCCGAGTCTGGTCTCTGGTTTTCGCAACCGATTAAATTTCTTTTTGCTGACGCGCCTGCTTTCACGCAAACAAGCGATCGAAATCGTTTGCGATCGCTTGATGAAAATGTATCACCGAAAAAAATAAATTAATTTTGACCTGGAGTTAATCATGGGCTTTCTTTCAAACCTGTTCGGACCATCGGTTCCAAAACTCACTGCGGCTGAATTGAATGAAAAATTGAAATTCGGCAAGCACCCCATGGTGATCGATGTGCGCCAGCCCGATGAATTTCGTCAGGGGCATATTGCCGGCGCAAAGTTGATTCCGTTGAATGATATTCGCAAACGAATGAAGGAATTGCCGCAGGGACGCGAGATCGTTTGTGTGTGCGCTTCGGGCAATCGCAGCAACTCTGCCGCCAAGATTCTGGCAAAAGAGGGATACACCGTCTTCGATATGCAAGGCGGGATGCTCGCATGGCGGCGGGCGAAGTTGCCGGTGCAGAAATAATACAAGCTATGTCATTGCGAGAAGCGGGAGCGACGAAGCAATCTTAATTCCAATCAGGCGATTGCTTTGTCGGGAAGAGCACCCTCCTCGCAATGACATTTTATTAATCCCCAGTTCCCGTTTCTTTGATGTCTTTCAAATTCAATTGATAATTTATTCTGCCGTTATATTCGTTCGGCTCGTAGGTGAATAAAATATCCACACGCGGCGGCATTTTTTTATTCCACTCGCCGAGCCTGAATCCGATGGCATCGTGGATATATCCTCCATCATCTTCAAGCGATAATTTCAAATGCTTTGCATCCGTGCCAACCGTGCGCGTATTTTTTACTTTTACGTTGCGCGCCACAAAAGACGCATTCGGATTCCCGTAGCCGGTCGGCTCAAGGTATCTTAAACATTTTTCGAATAACTCCGGGCGGATATCAACCAGCGACACATCCGCATCAGCCGTGACCGTTGGCCTGAGGTCTACTTTCGACAGTTGGTCGGCGGCGATGGTTTTTAATCTCGTTACCAGCTCAGGCAGATTTTCGTTTCTGACGGTGAATCCCGCCGCTGCAGCGTGACCTCCATGCCGCACAAGCAGGCCGGCGCATTTGTCCAATGCCTCGGTGATGTGGAACTCCGGAATGGAACGGCACGAGCCGCGCGTTTCTTCCTCGCCCATGGATGCGACAATGGCGGGGCGGTAATATGTGTCTGTCAGGCGCGAGGCGGCGAGACCAACCACGCCCGAGTTGAAATCTTCCTGTGCGGCAAAAAGCAGATATGCGCTGGGATCATCCTTCATGGCGATTTCTTCGGCGCGGGCTTGCATCTCGCGGGTAATGCTTTGACGTTCACGGTTTTGGATATTGAGCAATTGCGCCAACTCGCCAGCCTTGGACGCATCTTTTGTGATGAGCAGTTCATACGCGGCGAGCGCCTCTTTTAACCTGCCAGCCGCATTCAGGCGCGGACCGAGTGAAAAGCCGATGTTTCCCGCGTTGACCTTATCCAGTTTGACGTCCGAGACTGCCGCGAGCGAGAATAGCCCCTGCCGCGTGGTTTGCCGCATTTGCCTGAGTCCCTTGCGGACGAGGATGCGGTTTTCGCCGACAAGCGGGGCGAGGTCAGCGACGGTGCCGAGGGCGACAAGGTCAAGCAAACCAAACAGGAATTGACCGTTGACCGTGGACGGTTGACCAGTGTCTGTGGTCTGTTGTCCATCGTCCAAAAGCGCTTCCACAATTTTGTATGCAATGCCCACGCCAGCCAAATCTTTATCGGGATAAATATCGCCATGCTGCTTGGGATTGATGACGGCGAATGCCGGGGGCAGGTCGCCTTCGGCAGGGTGGTGGTGGTCGCTGATAATCAGATCCAGCCCGAGGGCGCGGGCATGATCCGCTTCGTTGGGGGAGCGAATGCCGCAGTCCACGGTAATGACCAGTTTGACGCCGCCTGCTTTGAGTTCATCCAGCGCATTGTTGTTGAGGCCATAGCCTTCTTCAAAACGATTGGGAATATATCCGCGCACATTTGCGTTGAGGGATTGCAGCGCTTCCACAAGCAGGGCTGTGGCGGTGACTCCGTCCACGTCATAATCGCCGTAGATGGCGATGGGCTGGTTGTTTTGAATCGCGAATCGGATTCGATCCACTGCTTCGCGCATGCCCTTCATTTGATACGGGTCGGGGTTAAAACCGGGTTTGGCGTTGAGATAGGCTCGCGCTTCAGCGTCTGTTGCATAGCCGCGGTTAAAGAGGATTTGCCGCAAAAGGGGAGGGAATGCCGATAGGGCGGAATCAGCTTCGGGCGTGATAAGAGGCGGGACGATCCAGCGTTTATTTTGAGTCATATTCAAGTCATCTCGAATTTTGATTGAAGGAGTATACGCGTTGATGGTTCCATCTGGAAGGGAACTGAAAAAAGAAAGACGGCTGAGTTAAACGGTTCCTTGGGATTAAGCGGGGTAAAACCTGTCTTACCACAGAGCGCACAAAGAGCACGGAGAATTTTACAAGGTTTTTTGGTAATGGGTTTGCGTAAATGATGCCAGCCATCTATCACCGCAGAGGCGCGGAGTTCGCAGAGATTTTCAAGGGGATTTCTCCGCGTTCTCTGCGTCTCGGCGGTAAAAAAATATTCGATTTCATTCAGTCAGGCCCACTACCGGTTTTTTCTCTGTGGACTCTGTGATCTCTGTGGTGGAAAAAGGGAAAATCACACCAAATACCAGAGAGCCAGTTAAGCCTGCCAGATCTGCACGCCGGCGGCGAATGATGGCAAAGGCAGATTTCCGTTGACGACTGTGCTGGTTTGTCCGCTGAACAATTCGCGGAATATCATTCCGTTTGGAACTGCGCCGAGGTTAACGGGTAGTAACTTCGCCGAGACTTCATCGGGGCCGCGATTGCCAACGACGATGATGCGCTCTTCGTCTGTGTCGCGCAGGTAGGCCAGCAGGTTTTCTTCAACCAGCAAAACTTGTAAACCGCCATCGATCAAAGCGGGGGATGTGCGGCGGAGTTTGATCAGGGTTTGATAAAAGGCGCGCAAATCTGAATCCCATTGAGTTGAATCCCAGACCATGCAGTTGCGCGCTTCGAGGGCATCCTTTCCGCTCATGCCGATTTCGTCGCCGTAATAAATGCAGGGCACGCCGACATAGGTCAGCAGGAAGGCGACGGCGAGGCGGTTAAGAGCATGGTCATGATTCAAAATATTGACGATGCGCGGAGTGTCGTGCGAGCCAAGCAGGTTGAATTGCTGACGCGCGATCTGCCACGGAATGGCTGCGCGGCTGACCTGCCATGAATCGACTAGCGCTTGTGTCGGCCATGGAATCGCCGACCTGACATTGCGCGGCTCGGCATGTTGATTGACCTCGAAATGATTGAGCCAGAATCCGATCGGGTTTGAGAACCCGAAATAATTCATGCTTGCGTCAAGATGGTCGCCTTGCAATTGTGAACTGCTGTCGAAGAAATTTTCGCCAAGCAGATATGCGGACGGGTTTTCTTCCTTCACAGCCTGTCGAATGCCCGCCCAGACCTCGGCTTCCAATTGATCCTTGCCGTGACGGGCGAGCATGTTGGCAACGTCCACGCGCCAGCCGTCAGCGGCGAAGGGCGGCTTCAGCCAATAACGGAAAATTGAATTTGGCCCGGCGTATATTTCGTCTCGCAAATTTTGGCTGCGATAATTTAATTTCGGCAGGCTGCGCACGCCAAGCCAGGACTCGTATTCATCGGGATGATTATGAAAGGTGAAATATTCAGCGGATGGCGAGTCGGGGTTTTGCACCGCAGACTTAAACCACGGATGTTCGACTCCGGCGTGATTTGGCACAATGTCGAGGATGAATCGCATCCCGCGTTCTGTCGCCGCCTGCCGCAGGGAGGTCAGAGCCGCGTTGCCGCCCAAATGCGGGTCAATGTTGAAATAGTCCACAACATCGTAGCGATGATTGCTGAATGCGGTAAAGATCGGGTTGAGGTAAATGGCATTCACGCCGAGGTCGGTCAGGTAATCAAGGCGCTGTTCAATTCCGGGCAAGTCGCCGCCATAAAACTCGACCATTGCCTCAGGCCAGCTGCTTTGAGTTTCACCCCATTTGCGGGCACGCGATTTTATGCCTTGATATTCAAACTCACCATCGCGGACGTTGCTGGCGGGGTCGCCGTCAGCAAAACGGTCGGGGAAGATTTGATAAAAGACGCTGTCGTTGACCCAGGCGGGGGCGGCGTAATCTGCCAGCAAGCGAAAATCTTCGGCGTCTGTGGGCACGTGTCGGTGCGGACCTGTACCGTTGTACCACCAGATGCCGTCGCTGGTGAAAATCAGAAAGCGATAGGAAGTCAGCGGCATGGTCAGGCGCAGTTTAGCCTGCCACCAATTACACGCGGATGATGTTTCTTCGATTTGCATTTCAGCGAAGAACTGTTCGCCATCGGGGCAGGTGCGGAGCAGGACGCGCTCGATGGGGGCATCGGTTCCGCTTCGCAGCCGAATGCTGATCTCGTCTCCGAGATGCAGGTCAGCGCCGGGAGATTGCACATATCGTTTAGAGCCGTCGTGATGAAGGGATGAAAGATAGGAAATTGTCATGCCGCCAATTCTACCAAGAGCAAGGCGGAATTTTTCTAACAAAACTCTTACCGCCGCGTTGACGAGGTGGAATTAAAATTTTACAAAAATACTGTTATCCTTGAAAATAAAATATGCAGGAGGCGACCCATGACCGATGGAAGTTCAATTGAAAACGCACAGGAGTTTTCATTCAAGGCAGAGACGAAACAACTGCTCAATATTTTGATTCATTCGCTGTACAAAGACCGCGAGGTGTTTTTGCGCGAACTCCTTTCGAACGCATCCGATGCGCTTAACCGTTTGCGCTTTGAGATGGTCACAAACCAAAACGTGCTGGATTCAGCCGCCGAGTTAAACATCCGCATCAAGGTTGATAAAGACTCGCGCATGTTGACCATTCAAGATACAGGCATCGGCATGACGCGGGAGGATGTCATCGAGAACCTCGGCACGATCGCGCAATCGGGAGCGCGTAAATTTTTGGACGCAGCCAAGGATTCGAAAGTTGACCTGACGCAAGTCATCGGTCAATTCGGCGTGGGATTCTATTCCGTGTTCATGGTCGCTGATTGGGTGCGGGTGACGTCGCGTTCATTTAATCCGCAGGCCGAGGCGGTCACGTGGTATGCCACAGGCGAGGATCACTATCAGATCGGCAGAGCAGATATGAGCGAGAGAGGGACGCGCATCGAGATCAAACTCAAAGAGGATGCCGCTGAATTCGCCGAGGAATATCGGCTTAAGAACATCATCCACAAACATTCAGATTACATCGGCTTTCCAATTTATTTGGGCGATGGCAAGGATGCGGTTAACAAGCAAACCTCGCTTTGGCGAACGTCCAAACAGGAAGTGACCGAGGAGCAATACAAGGAATTTTATCGCCAGACCACTTTGGATTTTGAAGACGCCCTGACGCACATTCATATTTCAACGGACGCGCCCGTGCAGTTGTATGCGCTGCTGTATGTTCCCAGCAAGGCCGAGCGCGGCATGTTCTCATTGCGAAAAGAAGATGGACTGAAATTATATTCGCGCAATATTTTGATCGATGAATACAACAAGGATTTACTGCCCGAGTACTTGCGCTTTGTGCAGGGAGTGGTGGACTCGGAGGATTTGCCGCTCAATGTCTCGCGGGAAACTGTTCAGTCAAGCGGGCTGATGCCGAAGCTGAAAAAGGTGCTGACAAACCAGGCCATCAGGGAATTGGAAAGCCTTGCAAAAAATAACGCTGAAAAATACCAGACCTTCTGGCAGGAGTTTGGCGCATACTTGAAACAGGGCGTCGCCTCTGCGCCGCAGGAGACCGAAAATATCAACCCGCTGCTGAGGTTCAAAACAAATTTGAATCCTGAAACCTGGTCATCTCTTGACGATTATGCGGCGCGCATGAAGCTGGGGCAGAAGGAAATTTTCTACATCGTGGGCGAAGACCCGAAATCAGTTTTGCGCAGTCCGCATTTGGATTACTTCCACTCACAAGGGACGGAAGTGCTGCTGCTCACCGACCCGATGGATTCTTTCATGCTGATGGGCTTGCACAAATACAAAGACTTTGAATTAAAGAATGTTTCCAGCGCGGAAGTGGATGCGACGCAAAAGCCGAAGGAACAAACTGAAACAGAAAAAATCCCTGACGCGGATTTCAATTCACTTATCGAACGTTTCAAACAAGTGCTGGGCGGGCGGGTGACGGATGTCCGTGCCAGCAATCGGTTATATCAATCCATTGCGCGGCTGGCGGATGCGGATGACACGGTGAACCCAGAACTTCAGCGCGTGTATCGTTTCCTCGGCAAGGAGTATGAAATCCCGAAAAAGATATTGGAATTGAACCCGTCGCACGGCGTTTTGAAGAACCTGCTCAAATTGGAAACAGGGTCGGAACTGCAAAATATCATCATCGAGCAGATCTATGACAGCGCCCTGCTGGTGGAGGGATTGCACCCTGACCCGTCGAGCATGGCTTCGCGGGTGCAGCAGATCATCGAGGCGGCGCTGGCGGGGAAGGCGTGAAATTAAATTGCAGAACTCCGAGATTTCCAAAAATCTCGGAGTTCTTTTTGTGAAACAAGCTTTTTGGTCTAAAACCCTTCTGCCGTATATTCTCCCCAGACCTGACGTAAAGTATTGCAGATCTCACCGAGCGTGATGTCATTTTCCACACACTCAATAAAGAGCGGCATTAAATTGTCCGTGCCACGTGCCGCGTTTTCCAGTTTTCCGAGCAACTCCGTCACTATTTCCTTCTTTCTTCCTTCTCTTAGCTCTTTCAAATTTGTCTTCTGCCCCAACTCAATCGACGGGTCAACCTTCAAGCGTTCCAGCGTGAGAACTTCGTCCACGGCGAATTGATTGACTCCCACCACGATCTGCTCTTTGCGTTCGATCTCCTGCTGTGCGGCGTAGGCGGCGTTTTGAATTTCGTTCTGCATAAACCCGCGGTCGATGGCTTGCAGCGCGCCGCCCATCTCGTCAATTTTGGAGATGTATTCCAGCGCACCTTTTTCGATCTGGTCGGTCAGGTGTTCGATCAGATACGAACCCGCGAGCGGATCAATTGAATCGGCGACGCCTGATTCGTAGGCGATGATCTGTTGTGTGCGGAGAGCGACTCGCACTGACTTTTCGGTGGGCAGCCACAGGGCTTCGTCCATGCTGTTGGTGTGCAGGGATTGAGTCCCACCGAGCACAGCGGATAAAGCTTGCAATGTGACGCGCACCACGTTATTTTCTGGTTGTTGCGCGGTGAGGGTGGAGCCTGCGGTCTGTGTGTGGAAACGCAATTGCCAACTGGACGGTTTCTTTGCCTTGAAGCGTTCGCGCATGATGCGTGCCCACATGCGGCGCGCGGCGCGGAACTTGGCGACCTCTTCAATTAGATTGTTGTGCGCGTTGAAGAAGAACGAAAGCTGACCTGCAAAAGAATCAATATCAAGCCCGGCCTTTAGCGCGGCTTCGACATACGCGATGCCATTTGCCAAAGTGAAGGCCACTTCCTGCACGGAAGTCGAACCTGCCTCGCGGATGTGATAGCCTGAGATCGAGATCGTGTTCCAATAGGGAACTTCCTGCGCGCAGAATGAAAAGATGTCGGTGATGAGCCGCATGGACGGAGCAGGAGGGAAGATGTACGTCCCCCGCGCCACGTACTCTTTGAGAATGTCGTTCTGAATTGTGCCGCGCAGTCCGCGCATATCCGCGCCCTGGCGCTTGGCTACCGCAATGTACATTGCCAGCAAAACGCCCGCGGGCGCGTTGATGGTCATGGATGTGGAAACTTTATCGAGCGGAATCTGGTCGTACAACTGCATCATGTCGTGGATGGATGAAATAGACACGCCGACCTTCCCGACCTCTCCCTGCGCGATGGGATCGTCCGCGTCATACCCAATTTGAGTGGGGAGGTCGAAAGCGACACTCAGCCCCGTTTGGCCTTGTGCCAGCAAATAGCGATAGCGCTTATTGGACTCTTCCGCTGTGGAGAAGCCCGCATACTGGCGCATCGTCCAGAAGCGGGAACGGTACATCGTCGGCTGGACTCCGCGGGTGAAGGGGTATTCTCCGGGGAAGCCGAGTTTTTCCTCGTAGGCAGAGTCAACCATCGGCGGGAGAGAGATGCGCGGCACTTCAATCCCAGAGGAATATTCGAAGTGTTCCTTGCGCTCCTTGAATTTATCCAATGACTTCTTGAGCGTGTTTTCTTTCCATTTGTTGTATTGTTCGTTGAGGGACATTTTCACCACCAAGGGTCACAAAGGGTCACGAAGAAAAAGATTAAACCTCACCTGCAATGGCGTGGGCACAAGTGTTGTGTTCTTTCGTTCCTTTGTGGTAGTTTGAATTTCTCCAAGTATAAAGCCAAACTTCCTCCGCAGAATTGGACAAAGTCAGGCGAAATATAAGGACAAATGTCAATTGTCTGAACGAAACGAAAATGCTAAACTCGGCGTATAGTTGCTGAGGAGAAATTGATATGAATAAAACCATCCTTTACATTGGCGCGGGAATTTTATTTTTGATCGGTTTGTGTCTTGTTGGCTATGGTGCATTGAGCGTCATCGGCTCCACTTCAACGCAGGGAAGTTCATCGTGGCTTGGTTTCGGACTTGGCTTCGCGGCTGTCGGTGTTTTATTTTTCATTGGCGGCGCGGGCATGGTGATAGCCGCCATGCGCGGAACAAAGACCGAAGTCATTCAGCAGGTGACCATGAAAGTGGACTTGCCCGGCGAGACGAAGATCGAGCAGGTGAAATGCAAATCCTGCGGGGGGACGCTTGCCGCAAAAGACATCACGCTTGCCAACGGCGCGCCGATGGTCAATTGCCCGTATTGCCACACCATCTATCAATTAACTGAAGAACCGAAGTGGTAGGAAAGTGTCCAAAGGTGTCGAAAGTGTCCAATGTGTCACAGGCGCTTTTGACACTCTGACACATTGACACTTTTTTCGACACTTTTCATAAGGAGTTTACATGTTGAAAAAAATCCTGATCCCGTTCCTCGTTTTCATCCTTGCATTTGCGGTTGTTGTCAATGCCTCGGCGCAGGACCTTCCTTATTATTTTCAAGTGAACAGGGAGGTGGTGCATGTCTACTGGAACTCAGACGGCACGCAAAGCCTGGATTACACGTGGACATTCACGAATCAGCCCAACTCGCATCCGATAGATTTCGTTGACGTGGGCATGCCCAACTACCGTTTTGATACAAGCACGATCACAGCCGAAGTGGACGGCGTACCCGTCTCGGTTTCTTCCAGCGACTATACGGGCAATGGCTCAGGCTTTGCGATCGTGATGGGCAGCAAAACCATCCCCGCAGGCGGATCAGGCACGGTGCATGTTTCCGTTGCCAGGATCACAAACGTGCTATATCCTGACGACAACGACGAAGCCTATGCCAGCGCAACTTTCGCACCGACCTACTTTGGCTCGCAATATGTAACCGGCACTACCGATTTGACGGTCACATTCCACCTGCCGCCAAATATGGGCGAACAGGAGCCGCGCTGGCACGCTGCGCCTGCGGGCTTCTCCTCCGAGCCGCAAGCCGCATACGACGCCGAGAACCGCGTCACCTACACCTGGTATTCGCCCTCCGCCAGCATGTCAGATTACTACGAGTTTGGCGCATCCTTCCCGCGCACCTACGTCCCAGCCGACCAAATTTACACACCCCCGGTCGAACCGTTAATCAGCGGTGACACGGTCTTTTCCCTGCTGTGCGGCGGATTCTTTTTATTCATGTTTGTCGGCATCCCGGCCATTTCAGCGGTTTCCAATCAGCGCCGCAAAATGCAGTACCTGCCGCCCAAGGTCGCCATTGAAGGGCACGGCATCAAGCGCGGGCTGACCGCTGTCGAAGCCGCCATTCTTTTGGAACAGCCACTCGATAAAGTGCTGACCATGATCCTGTTCGGCGTCATCAAAAAGGAAGCGGCATCCGTCAAGACCCGCGACCCGCTCGAACTCGACATCTCCGATCCGTTCCTGAACGATGAAAAATTACATGCCTACGAAAAAGATTTTCTGCGGGCTTTCAAAAACTCCGAGAAGAGGGAACGTCAAAAAGATTTGCAGGACATGATGGTCGCGCTTGTCAAATCTGTTTCCGAAAAGTTGCGCGGTTTCAGCCGCAGGGAAACAGTGGATTATTACAAGTCCATCATGGAAAAAGCCTGGCAGCAAATCGAAGCCGCCGACACGCCCGAAGTAAAAAGCCAGAAGTTTGACGAAGCCCTCGAATGGACCATGCTCGACAAGGATTACGACGACCGCACACGGCGAGTCGGCCCGGTGTACGTGCCGATGTGGTGGGGGCGGTATGACCCGACTTACAGTTCGCGTCCTGCCTCCGCCGGCAGCGGACTCCCATCCTCCAAATCGAGTCTGCCCTCGGGCACTGGCCGCTCCGCGCTGCCAGGCGCAGACATCGCCGCGCAGATGGTAACCGGCGTGCAGACCTTCTCGCAGAAAGTCGTGGGCAACGTCAACACCTTTACCGAGAAGATCACCGGCGCGACAAATCCCATGCCCAAGCCAACCTCCAGCGGAAAGAGCGGCGGTGGCCGCAGTGGCGGCGGGGGAGGACGTTCCTGCGCCTGTGCCTGCGCCTGTGCGGGCTGTGCCTGTGCCTGTGCCGGTGGCGGTAGGTAATTCAATTTTCGATTTACGATTTTGGATTTGCGATTAATAATTAGAGGTGAATAATGACTTTACTTGGTTCCATCAAAAATATTTTTCAAACATCGTCCGTGGTCAACGGTCCATCGTCTGGTCTTTACCACTACGTCCGCGAAACTGCGGAAGAAAAATCGCGCATCCACCTGCGCCTCGACCCAGACGGCACCGGCACGCTGATCGTCAACGCCAGCAGTGTCATGCATTTGAATCCAACAGCCGCATTTATGGCGTATCTGATTCTTGAAGAGAAACAGGAAAAGGAAATTATCTCGGCCATCACCAAACAATATCGCGTCAGCTTGGCTCAGGCAAACGATGACCTTTCTGCCTTCCGCTTTCAGCTTTCCGAGTTACTCCGCCCTGACGGCGCCTGCGCCATTCACGATCTTGACCTGGAAATGAACATGCCGTTCAGTGCGCGTCCGTCCGCTCCGTACCGCATGGATTTGGCTGTCACGTATCGCTGCAATAATGATTGCTCGCATTGCTACAATGCCCGCGAACGGAACTTCCCCGAACTGACAACTGAGCAATGGTTCAAGATCATTGACCAGCTTTGGGAGCTCGGCGTTCCGCACATCATCTTCACTGGCGGCGAGGCAACCCTGCGCAACGATCTGCCGGCGCTGATTCAACATGCAGAAAACAACGGCCAGATCACAGGGCTGAACACGAACGCGCGGCGCTTGTCCGATGAAAAATATGTACAGACTCTCGTCGCTGCGGGGTTGGATCATGTGCAAGTCACGGTCGAATCATGCGATGAACAAATCCACGATGAAATGATGCGAGCCAAAGGCGCGTTCAAGCAAACCATTCAGGGGTTGAAGAATGCGCTAGACAGCAAACTTTATGTGATGACCAACACCACCATGCTGCGCACCAACGTCCACAAGATTCCGGAGACATTGGATTTTCTGGCTGAGATCGGCGTGCCGACCGTTGGATTGAACGCGCTCATCTATTCGGGTCATGGCGTGACCGTTGGCACGGGACTGCACGAGAGTGAGTTGCAGCCCATCCTTGACATTGCCACGCAAAAGACCGCCGCGCGCGGACAGAAACTCATCTGGTACACACCGACTCAATATTGTCAGTTTGACCCGACCGCAAATAATTTGGGAGTCAAAGGCTGCACAGCCGCGTTATACAGCATGTGCATCGAGTCGAACGGAAATGTGCTGCCATGCCAATCGTATTACCAGCCTGTCGGCAACATCCTCACCGACGAATGGGATTTAATTTGGAATCACAGACTCTCGAAGCAGTTGCGCGAACGTCAGAACCTGCCCTTCAAATGTGACACCTGCGCGCTCGTTGCCGAATGCGGCGGAGGATGCCCGTTGCAATTTCCGATTACCGATTTACGATTGCCGATGGTTAATTGACCTTCAACTTTCTAACTTTTGAACCCGGAGAACTCATGAACGAACACGCCTGGATCAAAGAATTTCCCGCCGCAATCACGGTTTGTGACGAAGAAGGCATCATCCTCGAAATGAACGACAAAGCCGCCAAGACTTTCGAAAAAGACGGCGGGTATAAGCTCGTCGGCTCGAACATGCTCGATTGTCATCCCGACCCTGCCCGTGAAAAGACTGAGAGGCTGCTCGCCGCGCGCGTGAAGAATGTGTACACCATCGAAAAGAACGGCATCAAAAAACTTATCTATCAATCCCCGTGGTATAAAGATGGAGTGTATTCAGGCTTCGTAGAAATCTCACTCGAAACTCCGTTTGAGATGCCGCACTTCATCCGCTCGTAAGCACACTGTTTTATGAATGTGGTCTCGATACACTCTTCGCTCCGCTCGGAACTACCCGACCACCACTGATCACTACTTACTGATTACTAATAACTGCTCTTATGGAAATCTGCTACCTGATCGCCTTCCCCGATGCCGACGACGGCAAAGCCCCGCTCCCTGAACCATTCAAGGGATTGAAGGATGCGCCTTATTTCCGCCCCATTGACATTGACCTCGTCACCCTCGGCGAAGAAACTGTCCTCATTGAAGGCCATGCGGTGCTGGTCAATCGTCAGCGTTATGATGGACGCGTGCAAATGGTGGAATGCCGCTTTGACCTCAAAGACCCGTTCGCGGCATCCGTCTTGCAGGAGCGCGCAAAAATTCAAAACGCGCTGGAAAGTAAATTCATTCCAACCGCATACCGTCAAAACGGACTGTACGAAGAATTCTCCATCCTGCTTGTGCCGGGCGCCAGCCCGTCACCCGATAAATGGATCGAAAAAAATGCCCGCGCCCTTGCAAATTTCATCCGATCCCAGCGCGAAGTGTTCGATATCGAAGAGCTGAATGAAATCCTTGCATCGCGCACGCGCTACTCTGCCAGTGAACTCACGCTTGTAGATTGGGAAGGCGCTGTCATCATCGCCCCCAATGAAGATTACCAGTCTGACGTTGCCCTCCTCAAAATCGGCAACTACCAGTTGCTGCGTTACCGCATGCTGGATCAATCCATTGACGTCATGCTCGACAAGATCAGCGAGACCTTCTTCGAGAATAAACGCCGCCCGCGCCCCACGCGCGGAGTCATCCGCCAGATCGCCGAACACAAACTTGAGGTCATGCTCGACTTCGAGCGCGCCGAACAAAACCTGCTGCTCATCGGCGATTGGTACACAGCCAAACTTTATGAAGCCATCCAAAGCGAGTTCTACCTCAAGGACTGGAAGGAAAACCTCAAAGGCAAACTCGACAACCTCGAAAGCATCGTTGAAACCATCAAGGATAATTTCAGCATGTCCTTTGAAACATTGATGGACCGCCTGCAATTGATCGGCTGGGTCGTCCTGCTCATCGGCTACATCTACTTGTATTTTCTAGACGCAGGCTGGATCAAGTTCCCATAAAGGAGACAACATGAATATCGTTGAAAAGATCGCGAATCGTTTTTCAAAAGTCCAACCGCTGCCGGCCGGCACACATCACATGCAGGCCGCCGAAGATGAAAAGCCATATCGCCTGCACTTGCGTTTAAACAAAGACGGCTCTGGCTTGCTCATTTTAAACGCCGCCACAGTTTTGCAGCTTAACCCCACCGCCGCCGAATACGCCTTCCACTTCATCAAAGGCACAGCCCCCGAAGAAGCCGCAAGTCAAATTTCAAAACGCTATCGTGTGGATAAGAAAACTGCGCTGGCGGATTTTTCCAACTTCGCAGATCAGATCCACACCCTGATATCCACGCCTGATTTGGACCCCGCTTCTTTTCTGGACTTTGAGCGGGCACTGCCCCATTCGACAGAATCAACGCTGCGACTGGATTGCGCCGTCACCTATCGCCTGCCTGAATCCACACACGCGGAATATGCGCCAGTCAAGCGGGTCGAGCGCGAACTCAGCACCGCCGAATGGCAGACCGTTTTAGACAAAGCCTGGCAAGCCGGCATCCCGCACATCATCTTCACCGGTGGCGAAGCCACCTTGCGTGAAGACCTGCCCCAACTCATTGCCCATGCCGAAAAGAACGGACAGGTGTGCGGCCTGCTCACCGACGGCTTGAAACTGGTTGACAAGGAATATCTTGAATTGCTCCTGCAAACCGGGCTTGACCATGTCATGCTCATCCTCCAACCAGACGAACCGCGTTCATGGAAAGCCATCGAAACCATCGTCCCGCAGGATCTTTTCCTGACCGTACATTTCACGCTCAACAAAGATAACGTGGGCGAAGCAAAAAATATCCTGCAACGACTCGCAAACCTCGCAGTTGAAAATATCTCCCTCAGCGCCGCAGACAGCAGCCTGCTGGACGAAATGCTCGCATTGCAAAGCGCTGCCAATTCTCTGCGGCTCACCATCCGCTGGGATTTGCCCGTGCCGTATTCCGCCTCAAACCCTGTCAGCATCGAAACAGCAGATGATGAAATTCCCGCCGGCGCAGGCAAGACCTGGATGTACGTCGAACCCGATGGAGATGTGCTCCCCGCGCAGGGCGAAGCGGATAAAGTCCTCGGCAACTTTTTGAAAGATGATTGGGATAGGATTTTCAAATAGGTAAACTCCAATGAACGTCATGCTGCGAGGCATGACGTTTTTGTTTGGAGCATTTGAACGGTGATATGGTATCCTTGCCGAAATTTATAAGGACAAATCATGCTGCGCATTAAACAACTTCTCGCAATTTCTGCAATTCTTCTGTCATCGTTGGCCTGTGCCACACTTTTGGGCGAACCAGCGGATGACGTTTATATTTCCGAGCCGTCTGAAATTACAGAAATCCCTGTTACTGAAATTCCCACAGAAATGCCCGTCGAACTCATTTCCTGTCCGCTGCTTACAGACCAGATCGTTGAATTAAATTCAACCGTGCTGGTGGAAGGCGAAGCCGAAACGATGGACTTTGGCTCCCGTGACGAGGACAACACGACATATATTGTCACGTATCTTGTTTCAGGCGATGAGATCAACACGCCCAGCTTTGAAAGTGTCCCCGCTGATTTACAGGATGAGCAGGATGATTCAGCCGCGCATCAGCAGCTTTGGGATTATTTTGCGGCGCTCATCCCGTTTGAGAACCGCACGAGCCTTGCCAACTTTTCCGTCATGACCGACGGGCAGGATAATGTTCTCGCAGCTGTCGCTCAGGTTTACGCCGACCCAACTCTCTGGGGTCTGGAAGTGGATATTGCCGACACCGACGATTACTACTATCTCAGCTATACCCTCATCCACGAATTTGCCCACCTGTTGACCCTCGGCGCGGATCAGGTCCCACCAAGCGAAGCCATTTTCAACAACCCTGATGATAATGATATTTACCTCGATGAAGTGTCCGCTTGCCCCAATTTCTTCCCCGGTGAAGGCTGTGCCAACAGCGATTCATACATCAACCAATACTACGAGCAATTTTGGTTTGACATTTACGAGGAGTGGAACGTCATCAACCTCGAAGAAGACGACGATGCCTATTATCAAAAACTCGACGACTTCTATTACAAATACCAGGATCAGTTTCTAACTGATTACGCAGCTACTCACCCCGCCGAGGATATTGCTGAATCCTTTTCATTTTTTGTCTTCAGTGAAATGCCCACAGGTGACACCGTTGCTGAGCAGAAGATTCTCTTCTTTTATAATTTCCCCGAACTTGTCGAACTGCGTGCAAAAATCATCAACAATCTCTGCGCAGCTTTTCCGCAATAAAATCATGACCAAAATTCCGATCATTGAATCCTATTGGGTCGAAGAGAACCGTTTTCTGGCTGGCGAATACCCCGGCGGCTTTGACGCTGAATCCATGTGCCGCCGCATTGACTCGTTCCTTGAAGCGGGAGTCGATACCTTTATTGACCTCACCCAGCCGCACGAACTTGTTTCCTATGAAGCGATATTAAAGGAGCAGGCGCAAATCTATGACGTCAACGCGTCGTATCAACGCCTGGCCATTCGCGATCACAGCGTCCCTTCAGCGCAGACCATGACCGCAATTCTCGACGCCATAGACGAAGCCATCAACAATCAACGCTGCGTTTATGTCCATTGCTGGGGCGGGGTGGGGCGCACGGGCATGGTTGTCGGCTGCCATCTTGTGCGGCATGGCTTCACAAATGAACAGGCTGCTGTGCGGGTGAATGAGTTGTTCAAGACCAGACCGCGGAATTTATATTTTTCGCACTCGCCCGAAACTCGAGAACAGATCGAGTTTATTCTTAACTGGTGGGAAGATCCTGCCGCGCTGCACAAGAACAACCTGAAATTTTGTGAAGGATGAACTGGCATTCGCGTTATCTTCAGCAAGCCGCATGGACTCATGACCTGAGAACCTATGTCTTTCAACAGGCGGGATTGGCAAACGCGCGCCGCGTGCTGGAAGTGGGCTGCGGAACCGGCGCGATTTTGCGCGAACTTGATATTCCTTCCGCGGTCACCTGCACTGGCGCGCGGCGCAAGTGTCATGGCCTTGACCTTGAGCCTGCATCGCTCATCGAATGCAGGCTCCACGCCCCGGCAGTTTCGCTGACTTGCGGCGATGCGCATCGCCTGCCGTTCCCGCATAAATCTTTTGATATTGCATATTGTCATTTTCTTCTGTTGTGGGTGAGTGATCCTTTGCAGGTTGTGCGCGAAATGGCCCGCGTCAGTCATACTGTGCTGGCACTGGCCGAGCCGGATTACAGTCAGCGGGTGGATGAGCCGTCCGCGCTTGCGCCCCTCGGCAAGTGGCAAATGGATGCCCTACGCCGTCAGGGGGCGAACCCATCTTTTGGGGCGCGCCTCGCTGAGATATTTTTTCAGGCGGGAGTCAAAATCATCGAAACGGGACCCATTCAAGGCGAAGCAGTGATGCGCTCTGCCGAAGATTGGGAAAATGAATGGGCGGTGATACAGGCTGATTTGGGCGGGAGTGTTCCGGACGGGGAAGTCCAAAAAATGAAATTCATGGATGAAGCGGCGCGGCGCGATGGAAAACGCACCTTGCATGTTCCCACCTTCTTTGCCTGGGGTAAGACTTAAGAGCCAGCGAACTTCGAAAAAATAAAGGTATAATTTTGAAAAGGCATGGAGGTAAGTTTGGAAAATTTACAGCAGGAAGAACAAGCTGAGATTCAGGAACCTGTGGCGGCGGGTCAGGTGATTGGGGAGGAAGTTGCCGAAGAGGAAAAAATAAATTGGGGACGCTTTGCCCTCGATATTTTTGAAACCCTGTTACTGGCTGTTATTTTGTTTTTGGCGATCAATGCAATGTCGGCGCGCGTGCGGGTGGATGGTTTCAGTATGCGGCCAACCCTTGAAGACGGCGAGTTTGTGCTTGTGAGTAAAATGAGTTATCTTTTCGGCGCAGCCCAGCGCGGCGATATTATTGTGTTTCACTTCCCGATGAACCCCGAAGAGGAGTTGATCAAGCGGGTGATCGGCTTGCCCGGAGACCATGTCAGTGTGCAGGCGGGGACTGTCTCTGTCAATGGGCAGGTTTTGAACGAGCCTTACATTGCCGCCACGCCGGCCTATTCCGGTGAGTGGGATGTTACGAACGATCAGCTTTTTGTTTTGGGCGATAACCGAAATAATTCAAATGACTCAAAGGATTGGGGTCTTTTGCCTGCGAAAAACGTAGTCGGTAAAGCAGTTCTAATCTATTGGCCGCCGCCCTTTTGGGATGTGATCCAGCATCCGAAATTAATTACCGCGAAATAAGGAATTGAGATGAGCGAACTCGATAATATTCCTCCGCAGTCATTTCCGTGCAATGAATGTCACGCGGGCGTTATGCGCCCGCGTCGGCTGACATACTTCACCTGGCTTGGCGATGAACTGATCACGGTTCCACATTTCCCTGCCTGGATCTGCGACTTGTGCGGCCGGCGCGAATATGATGAAAAGGCGATTTTGTGGCTGAACATGATTCTGGATCCAAATGCCGGCAAGCCGACCAGAAATCAGCGCCGCACCCCGCCTCGCCCCCGACCTCAAACCGGCGTGCATCGACCCATTCACGATTCTTAGCTGAAAGAGGATTCTCCCCATGGCGATGGATACTTCACCCCGCACGTATCGCTTCCTTCCTGCTGATATTCTCACCGCCGGATACAGGACGGTTGGCAAGATCATGGTCACCAGCCACGGAGCGATGGGGATGTTGAATGACCCCACCCGTTCAGCCATGGAAGTAAACGATGCGCGCCTTGCGCGTTTACACATGCCTACAAAACTTGTCGATCACTTTGAGCTTGTGCGCATGATGAAAAAACACGTCTACGCTGTCTGCCTGTCGCGCCGGGAAGATCTCGGGCCTCAGGCGCTGGTGCGTGGCGGATTTTCAAATGTTGTTGAGTATCCGATGCGCATCACCACTCAAATGTTCGAAATTGAAGGCATCATGGAATTGCCGGGGCGCTTTGATTTTATTTCACTCATCACGGAAGGCACGCGTGATTTCCTGCCAATCTTCAACGCTACGTTGACCGCGATCCTCATCCCGAACTTGCGAATAGAAAGCGCGGGCATGTTGCTCAACCGCACACAGGTTGATTTCATTGCTCTGCTTAATCAACGAGTGAAGACTGAAACTCACAGCTGAATTTGCTTGACTGACTTGGAGGGGGATGATAGAATTCGCCCGCTCAAAAAAAGCCCCCATCGTCTAGAGGCCTAGGACGCGGCCCTTTCAAGGCCACGACCGGGGTTCGAATCCCCGTGGGGGCACTGAGTTGAAAGATCCACCAAATGGTGGGTCTTTTTATTTACCTGAACTTTTATGAGGGTGAAATGGAATTAAGAGCAGGAAGCCCAGCGCGACGATCCCCTGACCGATCAAAACCCCCGAAGCCTGCCACGGCCCAAAATAGGGGATTTGTGGAAATGGCTGTGAACCCATGCCGAAAATATCCGCTAAACCGGCAAACACTGCAAATACGTAGCCGGTGCCGATCAGCCTTGCTCCAATATCAGAGGTGATTGTGCGTTCATATCCCCACCATAAGGTCATCAAGCCGATATATCCGCCGAGACAGATGATCGCCAGCCCGATGAGAAAAACTGCGATCTGAACGAATCCAACCACGGGGCTGCGGTCCCAATTAAACCAGACAGGCTTGGCGCCAATTGTAAATATCAAAAGCCCGAGCAGGGTGACCATCAGGCTCAAACGGATGCGCGGCGTTGATGGATCCTCAACGCGTGGGGAAGTGTCGACAGGTGTGCTTGCAGGTATGGGTTGGTTTGTTGTCATGTGGTTGGTAAATCTCTTTTCAGGCGTGCCAGCCAGTTGCCGCTGAAAATATTCTGGATATCTGTTTCGGAATATCCGCGTGCTTGCAACAAGGATACCAGATTTTGCAGGTCGGCGACTGTGTCAATTTCCGGCGGGACAGATTGTACGCCAAAGCCGCCATCGAAATCCGAGCCGATGCCGGCGTGCAGTGAATCGCCGGCGATCTGGCAGATGTGGTCAATGTGACTGGCGACAAGGCTGAGCGGCACTTCTGCGCGGGTATTTTTGCCGGCTGTCCAGCCGGCTTTTAGGTAGGAATTAAACGGCACGATTCCGATCATGCCATCACGCTTGATGATGCCCTCGATGATGCGGTTTGAAAAATGACGGTTTGAATTTGAATTTGGCAGCAGAGATAAACAATTGCCATGCGTGCCGACGATTGGTCCGCGATACATATCTAGCGCTTCGAGCGCGGCGGATTCATCCATGTGACTGAGGTCAAGCGTAAAGTTGAAATCTGCCATTGCCGATAAAAGCGTGCGCCCGTCTTTTGTGAGCGGACCGGGCTCGCGCCATCCGCCGCAGTAGCGTGTGCCGACCCATGCAGGGCCGATCAGCCGCACGCCGAGTTCGTACCACTCTGCAAGTTCAGATGGATGTCGAATGCAGTCTGCGCCTTCCATCAGCACGACCATGCCGACGGGATGTCCGCTGTCTGCCGGGGCGGGGGAATTCCGGTTGTCGAGGAGCAGGTTCAGGTCGCGGGAAGATGCGATGAGTCGAAATTTATCCGGCGCAGAATCCGTCATCCGATGATAAGTCAGCAATTGTTCGCGATAAAACTTGTACGCCTCGTCAATTGTTTTATAGACTTGTGATTTGTTTTCGCTTTTATTCCAGCGGGCGGGGATGGCATAAAGGGTCGAGAAGATGACCGCCACCTGTCCGCGTTGATAATCAGGCCAGCCAAGGAGCGTGTCTTCGTTGTCCGCAACGGCTGTGCTGCCGATTTCGATTCGGCGTGTTTCTGCGGCGGAGCGCGTGTAATCGCGCCCGTATCTCAGCATGTTATAGGCAATGTCTGCGTGGCCGTCGACAAGGATTGGCATGAGGGATTTGAAAAGCGCACCTCGCTTGGCGGGTGCGCTCTGTTTTATTCTGGTTTGTCGGGGGTTGACGCCGGTGGGGTTTCTGTATCGGCTGGAATTACCGGGTTGTCTGGTGTTTCTTCATCCGCCCCGCCAAATTCCTGCGCGAGCATCTTAAAGTCTTTGTCGGCGAAGGCGGCTGAGTCCACTTTGCGCAGGCTGAGTCCGATGCGGTGCTGTTCGCCGTCGATGCGGATGACGCGCAGGGTCTTGGTTTCGCCTTCCCTGAGGACTTCCTTGGGATGCTCGACCCGGTTCTCGCTTAACTCGGAGATGTGGATGAGGCCTTCGATATCGCCTTCGAGACGGGCGAACGCGCCAAACTTTGTCAGGCGGGTGATGACACCTTCGACGAGTTGACCTACACTGAATTTCTCAACGCGATACTTCCACGGGTCATCCTGCAAGGCGCGCATGGAAAGGCCGATGCGTTTCTTTTCGCGGTCAACGTTGATGACCTTGACCTTGACTTCCTGCCCGACTTCGAGCAAATCTTTGGGATGCGCGAGGCGGTCCCAAGAAAGCTCAGAGAGGTGAACGAGACCGTCTGCGCCGTTGATGTTGACGAATGCGCCAAACTCGGCCAGGCTCGTGACTTTGCCTGTATATACTTTGCCCTCTTCCAACTCGCTGATGACGCGGTCTTTCATGGACGAGCGGGATTCGGTGCTGGTGGAGCGCTCAGAAAGGATGAGGCGGCGGCGTTCACGGTCAACTTCAATGATCTTGACTGAGATCGCCTGTCCAACCATTTTTTGCCAGCGCTGTTCAGGAGTATCACCCGTCGATTGCGCGCGGCGTGATGCGCTGATCTGGGATGACGGAACGAAACCGCGCAGGTTGCCAACGGCAACGATCAAACCACCTTTGTTGAAGCCAATGATCTTTGTATCGATCACAGTTTCTTCGGAGATCATCTTCTCAACGTTTTCCCAGGACATTTCTTCCTGTGCGCGCTTGAAGGACAAAACAACATTGCCGTTTTGATCTTCGGGATTCAGGACGTACACATTTACTTCCTGACCCACTTTCAGGTCGGCTCGTTCCTCGGCTGTGAGTTGTTCCAATTCACGACCGGCAACAACCCCTTCGGATTTTGCACCGACGCTGATGAGAATCTGACTTGCTCCAATGCTTGCGATCATGCCTTTGCGGATCTCGCCCACTTGAGGCAGTTCGACGCTCAAAGATTCTGATTCAAGCAAAGATTCCATGGTTTGATTGTTAGGGTGTTCTCCCTGGGCGTTCTCGGCCCCTTGCCCGCTTAGGGCTTCGTTTTCATCCATCACTAGTGGCTCCAACTTACTGAAATGTAAACTGGATTATACAAGTGAAACGTGAAGTTGACAACCCTGACATCAGATTATTAAATTATGCAACAGGCGGTATAAGGTGCCGCAAAATTACCAGCCAGAATTCTGACCCCTGCTCGTAATTTCTGCCTCATGCTTATTAAATTATTCAACAGGCGGTATAATCACGCACTGGAGTAACCAAATGCCAGCCATATTTCCCTTTACAGCCATCGTAGGACAGGAGCGCATGAAACGCGCGCTCATTCTCAATGCCGTTGACACCCGTATCGGCGGCGTCTTGATCCGCGGTGAACGCGGAACTGCAAAATCAACCGCAGCCCGCTCCCTGGCCGCCTTGCTTCCTCACGTGAAGATCGTGCAGGATTGTCGCTTTGGATGCGACCCGAATAAATCAGGTACCTGGTGTACGGAATGCAAGGAACGCTTCGCGGCTTCCAAAAATCTTCCCACCGCAGAACGCGCCACGCCGTTCATCAATCTTCCCGTTTCGGCCACTGAAGACCGTGTGGTCGGCACGCTCGATATTGAAAAAGCCATCCAAAAAGGCGAGCGCCATTTTGAGCCTGGTGTACTTGCTTCTGCCAATCGCGGATTGCTCTACATCGACGAAGTTAACCTGCTCGACGACCATGTAGTGGATATTCTGCTTGACTCTGCCGCGATGGGTGTCAATACCGTCGAACGCGAAGGTATTTCCTTTGCCCACCCGGCGCGCTTCATTCTCGTCGGGACGATGAATCCTGAAGAGGGAGACCTCCGCCCCCAATTGCTGGATCGCTTCGCGCTATCTGTGGACATTGTCGGCATCCGTGATGCGCGTGAACGCGTCACCATCATGGAGCGCAATCTTTCCTTCGAACGTGACGCAGAAGCCTTCCGCTCAAAATGGCTTCCCAAAGAAGATGAACTTTCGCAGAAGATCGCGCTCGGGCGCGAACTCGTTGACCAGGTCACGCACACCAGCCGCGACCTGCTTTCCATTGCCGCGTTGACTTCATCCCTCAACGTGGACGGTCACCGCGCAGACTTGGTCATTCTCAAAGCCGCTCGCGCCGAAGCTGCCTTCGAAGGCCGCACCAGGATCAACGATCACGACATTGCCCTCGCCGCAGAACTGGCGCTTCCACACCGCATCAAACGCACTCCCTTCCAGCAGGCCGAGATGACCACCGAACAGTTGCAGGAACGCATCGAGCAGCTCGCAGGTCAATCGCAGCCAAGCGAAACGGATGACGAATCCGAAAGCAAGCAGGACGGCGAAGGCGAGGAAAAAAAAACTTAAAACTCGAAGATGAGCAGCAGGAAGGTCCCCAGCAGGGAAACCCCGAACCCATGCAGCAGCAGGAAGTTTTCGCGAGTTCCAATGCGAATTGGTGGGACGGTGGACAGAAAGTAAAAGCTGGTGAGACCTTCCAGCCTCGCAAATTAAACACCCCGCTCGATAAATTAACCCGTCAAAAAGCCGGCCGCCGTTCGCTCACAAAAACGGAGCGCAAGCATGGCCGCTATATTAAGTCGCGCCCCGCTGGTGATAACCTGACGGACATTGCCTTTGACGCATCCTTCCGCGCCGCCGCGCCTTTTCAAAAACAACGCACCGAGGAACGCAAGAAGCTCGCCTTCTCCATCAAGAAGGGCGACTTGCAGCGCAAGATCCGCGTCAAGCGCGTGGCGAACCTTGTCTTATTTCTTGTTGACGCTTCATGGTCAATGGCGGTCGCCGAACGGATGAACGCCACCAAGGGCGCGATCCTCTCGCTGCTGACAGATGCGTATCAGCGCCGTGACCGTGTGGGGCTGATCGTCTTTCAGAAAGACCGCGCCACGCTGGTACTTTCCCCGACCAATTCCGTTCAACTTGCCCAGCGCGCATTGATGGACATCCCCGTCGGCGGCAAGACGCCGCTTTCGGCAGGACTCTTCATGGCGCACGATGTGCTTACGCACGAGAAACATATCCACCCTGATGTGGAGCCGCTGCTGATCGTGCTCACCGATGGCGCAGGCAATGTATCCATTGGGACCTTGCCGCCGCAGGAGGAAGGTTTCAAGTTTGCGGAAATGATCGCGATGGAGAAGACTCGCTCCGTGGTCATCAACATGGAACACGCCGCTTTTGACCAGGGTCTCGCGCAGCAACTGGCAGATCACCTCAAAGCGCCATGCTATTCTTTGAGTGATTTGAAAGCAGAGAGTTTGTATAATACGGTCAGAGATGAGATGTCGAAGCCGGTGAAGAAGTGAAAACCTCGAAGTTCTTGGACAACCTCGAGGACTGGCATATAATCATCCATTGTGAAAGGAGAATCTAAATGAGCACAAAACCTTTTCAATTCACTGCTGTGATTGAGCGCGAAGACGATTGGTTTGTTGCGACCTGTCCTGAAGTGGATGTGGTCAGTCAGGGAAAATCAATCGAAGAGGCGCGCTCCAATCTTTTGGAAGCTGTGGAATTGTTTTTTGAAGCTGCGTCACCTTCTGAAATCAAGCGGAGGCTTAAGAAGGAGACTTATGTCATGCCGCTTATGCCAGTGATCCCAAACCTGAAAAGCAAGCCAGCTGCGAGGGTGTAATGCCAAAATTGGGTGTGCTTTCAGGCAGGGAATTATGTAAAATTCTGGCACAGCATGGGTTTGAAAAAGTACGCCAGAAAGGCAGTCACATCATTATGCAAAAACAACATGGGCATACAACAATCACCATTCCTGTGCCTGACCATGACGAATTGAAAACAGGTACATTGTTGGGGATTATCAGACAATCAGAACTACCCCGTTCAATTTTTGAGGTCAAGTAGGTGGGAATTGAACGAGATGAAATGTCTAAGCCAGTGAAGATGTAAAAAAAATTGTCGTTGCGAGGAGGGTGCTCTTCCCGACGAAGCAATCTCCTTTATTGTCGATGAGATTGCTTCAGGCGTAAGTGCATCGCCCTCGCAATGACGTATCGAATCACGAATCAAACCCCAGCCCTAGCGCATCCAAAAGTTTCAACCATAAATTTCTCCTCCCCTGATTATCGTCCGCGCGGTTGAGCGACCAGCGCGTGAAATTGACAATCGGCGAGCGGAACGGTTCTGGCGGGAACGGAAATGGTTTCGATTTCACCATTTGCAATTCGGTGCGTTCAGTCTTTTTATCATCGAGCAAATCCAACATCACCTGCGCGCCGAAACGCGATGCGCCGACTCCGAGTCCTGTGTAGCCCAGCACATACGCAACTTTGCCATGATAGGCCTTGCCCCAAAAGGCGGTGTAGCGTGAGCAGGTGTCGATCACGCCGCCCCAGGCGTGCGTGAAGCGCAGACCCATCAGCTGGGGGAATGTCTGGAAGAAGTGCTCAGCCAATCGGGCGAAAGATTCGGGGCGATTCTCCAGATGCGGAGCAACTCCATTGTTTGGATAATATATGGCGTCGAATCCACCCCATAGAATCCGTCCATCCGCCGTGGTGCGATAATAATGGAATTGATTGCCGTTATCGCTCAAGCCCTCGCGCCCGTGCCAGCCGATCGAATCGCGCTGTTCCTTTGAAAGCGGCTCGGTCATCAGCACGTAATCGTAAACGGGTACGACATAAAACGAAAGACGTTTGAGCAGGGGCGGAAATGCATTCGTGGCAAGCGCAACTTTTTTAGATTGAACTTCGCCGCGTGGAGTTTTGACGATAACCGACGCACGCTTCTCTTCCAACGCCCTGACCTGCGTGCCCTCGAACAAGCGGACTCCAACTTCCAGGCATGCCCGCCTCAGTCCCCACGCCAACTGCGCGGGGTTGACCATCGCAACGGAGTGATCGTGAATCCCGGCAAGGTAAGTAGGCGAGTTGGCAATCGCCTGCATTTCTTCCTGATTCAAAAATTGAATATTCTCCCCGTATTGCGCGGAGTGTTCGGACTCTTCGCGCAACTCCTCGATTTGATATTCTTCGTTGGCGACGTTGATCTCGCCTGAGCGGATGAAGTCACATTCAATCTTGAATTGTTGAATCGTGTCTTCGATCTCATCCAGATTCTTGTGCCCCAACTGAACGAGTTTTTTCATTTCCTTCGGCCAGCGATTCAAGCCATTCTGAAAAGAATGCGTCAGCGAAGATGCCATAAATCCGCCATTGCGCCCGCTTGCGCCGCAGCCGACTTCCCCCGCTTCGAGCAAGACCACATCCCGCGCTGGGTCGTTCTGTTTGGCGATGAGCGCGGCCCATAACCCTGTAAAACCTGCGCCGATAACAACCAAGTCAGCCTGGATATTTTCTGTCAGAGCAGGAGCAGGCTGCGGCTTGGTGGGATCGTCCAGCCAGAAGGGCATGAGTTTCACCTCTGCCAGTGATTTCAAGGTTTCGGTGCTTGGGTTGTTTGAGAAGATCATAAAGTCTCCGGGTTCATGGGGTTTTTCAAGTGTACTGGCGGGATGGAAGATACGTCAATAAGAATCCCCCCCATCGCCCACCACCACCTCCGCCACAGCTCCCGCCACTATTTATATATCCACTTGGACAAAATGCTCTACACGATCCACCAGAGGCTACGCAGTTTGCACTTGTTCCATCATTTTGACACCACAGAGTACAGTTACATGTCCCAGCATCACCAGGACCGCAATTTGCTCTACCACAACTACATGTTCCTATTGGCGATCCGTTCAAAAAACACTCAGCGTCTCCAGGAACCTGTTTACAGCAACTATTACTTCCTGAGCACGATTGTGCAAGCACTGACGGTGGTGTTAATATTTGCAAAATAACCATTAGAATAGCTGACAAAATAATTCTCATCATATCCCTCTCCTAATCTTTGGCGTGTTCAAAAATTTCATAAAGATATTCCCCACCTCATCGCCACTTGTATCATTTGACATGATAGATTTCTCCGCTTCTTTCATGCACGTGACTATATACTGAGGTATATCATTCTCTGTTACTTGGGTACCAGTATAGACATATACAGCAGTCGAAATATTGTCGATATTGTATATTCCCATTCCCATAGCTAGATATTGATCTAAACCATATAAAGGACAATTCATCCTTTTTTTGTCAGTAAAATACAATACAAGCTTAGAGTTACTTACCTTTTCACCACTATCAGTAAACACTGGTGTTTTTAGCAGCAGATACTTATATGCCAGATACAACCTCAAGCCTCCCAGTGGTACATCCCAGTTGATCCCAGCCCCCCTATTTGCAACTTCAATTTTGTATTGAGCCAAATATACGACGTAACCCAGAAATACTATTACAAAAACAAGTAACGCCAAGATTATTAGTCGCACTTTCCTACCCATACCCCCACTATACTATAAACGTTTGATTTACAAAACAATTACTTTGCTTCTTCTTGACTATCCCACCATGTATCTGAAAATGCTTTTACAACTCCTCTCCCATCACTGTCGCTGGGATATATCACCATTGCGTTATTTTGTCTATATACACTCAGTCTTGATAACCCAAAAAGAAGCAATCTTCCGGACATGCTTGATGCAATTTTTTGCATTCCTTTTTTAGAATTTCCACCTGATTGAATAACCTGATTTAATTTTTCTACATTAAAACCCAGCCATGCAATATTTACAGTTTGAGTATCCACTCCTATCAAAATTATATGCCCATCTCTACCAACCTTCATTATTCCATCAGCCTTTAGGCCAGGCTCAGAAGTAAAGTCCGTCATCTCGCTTTGCCAATCTTCGGGCATTTCATTGTACTGTTGCTCAGAGCCTATCAAGATTATCTCCCATGGCTTCGTCACATCTACTTCTATTTCCTCCCATTCGGTATCATATTTATTTTGCTCTGTTACCACATCAGGACTTGTAGCGGTCCATATCTTTGTTTTTTTACCAGTTGCAGCATCTAGAATCATCTGATTCTTTATCTGCTCAGGTGTCATTCCTTTAAACTGCCCTTCTGACAACTCCTTGAACAATCTTTCTACTAGTATTGCGCTTGCCCCAGGCTCCAACTGAAATGCTTGGCTCGTTCCCATTCCTACATCCATGTTTATATAACTGTAAAAGACATTGCCATCTGCGTCTTTGTATTCAGACACACGCTCAAATTTTTTGTCTTTATTCATGTCAGCAGCTATTACTACCCCATCTGCGACAACTGCCATAGTCTCAACACCACCTATTACCATCGGCTTCGTTTCAACGCTTTTGTATTTCTCTACATCCTTAATTTCGTACCACATTGGAGCTTCTGTCAAAAAACCATTTGAGCTGAAAGTATCCACCTCCACCCACGCCCCTTGCGCCACATCTTTATAGCCTTTTATCTTTATTCCATCCTTATCACTGATACTCACATCATCAGCAGAAATCGTCACGGCTTGCCCGTCCACCATGATGGTGTATCCCTTGCCATCTGGGTTTAGCCTAATGCCAGGGATCACGCCTATTGTGCCGTCAGGGAGTTTGCCTTCGATCTCTCCATTACCCATGATGGTGTAGTTGTCGGTTTTGGCAATTGTCTCCTGCATGGCGAGGAAGGCGGGGGTGGTAGTTGGAGTAGGGATGACCGTCGCGGTTGAGGGCAAAGTGGCAGTCGCCGTCGGAAGCGTCTCCGCTGGCGCGGCACATGAGGCAAGAGTAAATACAATAAGAAAGAACAACTTTTTCATATTACCTCCTCTTTCGATATTTACATTATACCCATCACGGGCACAAATTGCGCCTTTTTAGCAATTTGTGCCCGAGGGTATTATATAAACGAGCAAAACTTCCCTTGGGTATTTTGAATCAAACATGACCTTCGTTTTTTCCGCTAATCCTCGCTAATCTACGCTAATTTTTTCAAAATTTCGTGGGGATTGGCGGAGATTAGCGGACTATTTTTTGAGTGAGCGAAAGTCCATCAAAATAAATTTTAGGCTTCCAAAAACCTTGACAATTAGAACAAGTGTTCTATAATACAGCCACTTACCAGACAAGGAGATCAAAATGGCTAATTTTCGTAATCCTCTGATCGATGGCTTGAAATCAATGTGGTACAAACTGACCCACAACTTAAAATTCAATCGCGGCGCAGCCTGGGGCATGATGATCATTGGCGCGTTGCTGTCCTTTGAAGTCTTCAACTACAGCACCACTCAATTTGCCCTGCATGACATGCTCGGTGATCTGACCTTTGCAGGCATACGTTGGGCAACTATTCTTGCGATTGCCTTCTGCGGTATTGACTTTGCCGGCATCGCGCGCATCTTCACCCCTGAGCAGGGCCGCGACGAACCCGCCGAAGTGTATTACCTCTTTGGCGCATGGCTGCTGGCTGCAGGCTTCAATGCCACGCTGACATGGTGGGGCGTGTCGGTCGCCATTTCAAACAATGCCAATTTGCAATCCAGCCCGGTGATGAGCGCCGCCGTACTCGCAAAGGCCGTCCCGATCTTTATCGCTGTCATGGTCTGGCTGGTGCGCCTGCTTATCATCGGCACATTCTCGTTGGCCGGCGACCGTCTCTTTACCACCGCCGCGCAAAACCAGTCTCAGCGGCAGTACAACACCCCGCAGCCACGCCAGCAATCCAGTTATCAGGCGCAGCGCCCGGTCAATCAGCCGGTGAATCAACCCATCTTGCGCCCTGCCTCGCAAATCAACCGTCCAGCCACACCTGCCGGGTTCCGTCCCGCACCCAAGCCGGCTGTACAGTCCCAACAAAGTTCTTTCATCCCGCCCGAGCCGACTTATCATCCAGTTTCCTATAACGCCCGCGCTTCTGAAAATAACAGTCATTACGACGCTTAATGTCATTGCGAGGAGGCTGCTCTTCCCGACGAAGCAATCTCTATAACTAGCGTACAAGATTGCTTCGGGCAAAGAACAAATGCGCCCTCGCAAAGACATAAAACTATAACTCAATTTCGAGCCGGGTCCCAACGACCCAGAATAGAGAGAATAAACATGCCCCGCGCTCGCACCACAAAAACCCACCGGCACACTATCCGAGCCGTCCACCCGCAAGCTTTAGGGAGTGACTCGCATAGTGTGTCTGGTTTTTTGTTCGTTCCCCTCACTGTCCTTTTTGTCAGTGTGCTTCTCGGCTCACTGGCGATGAAGGCAAACCCACTGTCTCCTTCTTCTGTGGATTCGCCGCCCGCCGCTTCGAGCAGCATTTCTCCCATCTTTAGAATTGAAGTCCAATATTGGGCTGACTCCATCTCAAAGTGGGCGGCCGCTTCGCAACTGGACCCGAACCTGGTTGCCACCATCATGCAGATCGAATCTTGTGGAGATCCACGCGCAAGATCGAGCGCCGGTGCGATGGGACTCTTTCAGGTCATGCCGTTTCACTTTTACGCAGTCGACGATCCCTATGACCCGGATACCAATGCCGCGCGCGGACTCGCGTACCTAGCCAGGTCACTTGCAACGGGCGGAGGGGATGCGCGGCTGGCAATGGCCGGTTACAACGGCGGCATTGGAGTCATTAGCCGCGCAGAATGGACATGGCACGCTCAAACAAAACGATATGTCCAATATGGCGCGCCGATGTATGAAGATGCGCGAAATGGAATTAATCCCAGCCCAGCTTTGAATGATTGGTATGAAAAATACGGGGTGAGTTTATGCAGGCAGGCAAGTCAACGATTGGGTTTGCCTTGACCATGCGACAATTTGGTTATCTGACTATTTGACAATCCCCAGCCAGATAACGAACGTAGTCCCTTTTCCCTCTTTTGATTCAACTTTGATCTGTCCGCCGTGATGCTCCACGATCCAATGCGCGATGGATAATCCCAGCCCGAATCCGCTGGTGGTGGAACGCGTGCGGGATTTCTCGGCGCGGTAGAAGCGGTCAAAGATGTGGGGCAGGTCTTCGGCAGGGATGCCCGGTCCTGTGTCCCGAATAATGATGCGCGCCTGATCGCCGATTTTTGCGAGACTCAAATACACATCCCCGCCCTGTGGCGTGTACTGGATAGCGTTTGATACCAAATTCAACATGACCTGTTTCAAGCGGTCGCGGTCACCATTGACCATGACCTGGTCAATTTCATTCAGATGCACATGAATTTTGCTGCCAGCCAGCACCCGCATTTCTGTGAAGACTTCAGTTAATAAAAGATCCAATTCGACGGGCTTTAGCACCAGTGTCAGCTTGCCTGATTCAGCCTGAGCCAGCATGAGCAAACCGCCGACGAGACGGGTAAGCCTGCCTGCTTCCTGATCTATGCTGCTGAGGGATTCTTCATCGGCTTGCTTCATGCGGCGCATGAGATCTACGTTGCCTTTGATTACCGTCAGCGGAGTGCGGAGTTCGTGGCTCACGTCAGCCAGAAAACGCTGCTGGGAGGTAAAGAGAGATTCGAGGCGTTCGAGGGTTTGATTAAACGAGACAACCAGATCGCCGATCTCATCGTCTTTTTCGGCGCGTTCCTGATAAGGGATTCTGCGCGATAGGTCGTCTGCGCGGTTGATCTGGTCCACGGTTTCGGCGATGGCTTCGAGCGGCGAGAGCGCGCGCCCCAATATCACCCATGACCCCAAGCCCGCCAATAGTACCGCGACCACTGCAATGATCGTCATCATTGAAAGCAGGTTGCCACGGGTGGCATCCACCACGCTCAGGCTTGTGCCAACCTGCAATGTGCCAATTGCCCGTCTATTTACCTGGAGCGGTACGCTCAACACGCGCAGGTGTGCTCCGTCGAGGTATGAATCCTGGTAGATGGTCGTGCCAGCTTCCAGTCCCGCAGGATCGAGGGATTTGGTTAATAATCCGATACTGGGAGATGTCGCAATTAGATTTCCATCACGTCCCCAGACTTGCACGTACGCGTTCGAGGTCATGTCCAACTGTGGCAGGCTGATCAAGTTTAGCTCTCCCATCGAGTTGACTTTGGTCACCTGAATGATGTCGCGCCAGACGACATCCAGCATGGTATCCACCTGATAGAGCAAAATCACATTGACGAGAATGTACACCGCCGCGCCGAAGATCAGCAGAATGCCGCCCATGAAAGTTGAATACAGCAGGGTGAAGCGCACACGTAATGACATGGGGGTAAATGTAATCCTGTGAGTTTAAGATAACCTGAGAAAAAAATAAGCGGCAGGTTGAACTGCCGCTTTGTGGTTACGGGTTTTCCCTCAGAACATATCCCACACCGCGCACGGTATGGATGAGCCTGAGTTCGCCTTCGCCTTCGAGTTTCTGGCGCAGGTAGCGGATGTACACTTCGAGCACGTTGCTCTCGCCGCCGAAATCATAGCCCCAGACGCGGTCAAAGATCACTTCGCGGGTCAGCACCTGTTTTGGGTGGCGGAGGAACAACTCAAGCAGTTCATATTCCTTGGCGGTCAGCGCCACCATGCGAGTGCCGCGCGCCGCTTGACGCGATCCGGTGTCGAGTGAAAGGTCGGCAAATTTCAAAACAGGGATGCGCTCCGGTTGTGTGCGGCGGAGCAGGGCGCGCACACGCGCCAGCAATTCATCGAGGTTGAACGGTTTGACCATGTAATCGTCGGCGCCGGCATCCAACCCTTGAATACGATCTTGAACCGTATCTTTCGCAGTCAACATTAAAATGGGAATCGAGCCGCCGGTCCGCAGGCGGTGGCATACTTCCAGCCCGTCCATGCCGGGCAGCATCCAGTCCAGAACGACAAGATCGGGTGTGTGGTCGCGCGCGGCGATCAACCCCATGCGGCCGTCAATGGCGGTATCGACAGTGTAGCCTTCGTAAGCCAGACCGCGCTGCAATAATTTTAAAATAGCCTGATCGTCTTCGATAATTAGGATTCGCTCATTCATGGCTGTACTCCTGAACAAAATATACCATAAAGTATATCCCTTAATCATTTCTTTTTTCAAGCCGTATACAGACCGGACGCATGGCTATTACAAGGTCGAAAAACATTAACGCGAATTTCACGAATGAAGCGAATTACGCGATTTTGTTATGGAGTTTCGCGAAAATTCGCGCCGTTCGCGTTAAGCCTTGCTGCAAATTTGAATACGTGTCAACCTACTTTGAGATAACAGTAAATAGAACATGAACTGATGATGGCAATTTCATTAAACGGGTAAAATAACCTTATGGACGAAACTGCGCTCATACATTCTGCACAAAACGGCGATCTTGATTCCTTCAACACGCTCATCCTGCATTACCAAGATTCCGTTTTTCACACTGCGCTTCGGATCATTGGGGATGAAGACCTTGCGCAGGATGCCGCGCAGGAAGCATTCATCTCAGCCTTTCGAAGTATTTCCTCTTTCCGCGGCGGATCATTCAAGGCCTGGCTGATGCGCATGGTGACGAATGCCTGCTACGATGAATTTCGACGACAAAAACGCCGACCCACGACTCCGCTCGAGCCTGATACCGCTGACGGCGAAGAAATTGATTCTCCGCGCTGGCTGGCAGACCCGAACATGACTCCCGCAGAAAGATCGGAAGCTGTTGAATTGGAACATGCCATTCAACATTGCCTCGATGCGCTTCCAACGGAATTCCGCACCGTCGTTGTGCTGGCAGATATTCAAGGCATGGACTACAGCGAAGTTGCAGCTGCTTCACACGTTCCACTTGGCACCATCAAGAGTCGGCTTGCGCGCGCGCGCCTGCGCCTGCGCGAATGCCTGCGCGGCTTCGAGGAACTTTTACCTTCTTCATTCCGTCTGCAAGAGGAAGGCAATTCATGAAAAATTTCCGTGACATTGAACAACTCTCCGCTTATTTGGATGGACAACTCAGCCCATCCGATTCTGCACGCCTTGAGTCGCGCATCTCTGCCGACCCCGAGCTTGCTTCTGCTTTAAGTGATCTTCGCGCTGCCCGAAACATTCTCCGCAAGCTGCCGGCGCGCAAAGCGCCGCGCAACTTCACATTGACGCGCAAGATGGTCGGACTCAAACCGCCTTTGCCGAGCACATTTTCATTCTTCCGATTTTCAACAGCCTTCGCAACATTTCTGTTAATGCTGACCTTCGCGGCAAATGTATTAATTCCGCGCATAAGTTTTGGCGCAGGCGCGCCGATGATGGCTCAGGAAGCCCTTGGCATCGGCGGCGGAAGCGGTGGCGGATGTGATCCATGCCTGCCTGCCGCGCCTGCCGCCACAGAAGCGCCCGTCGCAGAAGCTCTCGTCGCCACCGAAGCGCCTGCGCTTGCACCTTCCGCCGATATGAACATTGCGCCGACTGCCACTGCTCCTATCGCCACCGAAGATACCGCCCGTGTCGCTGAGACGCCCATCGTCGAGACTCCATCTGCCAAAGATGCAGCGAATGCTCCAGAATTGCAGGGCCAGCCCGAAGTCAGTACGACGCGTGAAGCGGTCATTCCGCTGTCGTGGCAGATTACTCTGCTGGTCATTGTCCTGCTCAGCGCATTGATCATGTTTGGAGTGCGTCAGTCCGCAATCAGAAAGTGGAAGTAACTTTAAAAAATGGCGAGAGATGAGTACGTCAATTTTTGTCCGCGTTGCGGGGCGGGGGTGGCGCACGAAGATAAATTTGGGAAGGTGCGCCCGGTTTGCCCGCAGTGTGGGTGGATTTATTTTGTGGATCCAAAAGTTGCCGCGGCTGTCCTTGTTGAACAGGACGGCCGCGTTTTGCTTGTGCGGCGCGTGAATGAACCTTTTCGCGGGCTATGGACTTTGCCCGCTGGTTTTGTGAATGGGGGGGAAGACCCCTCCGAAGCCGCCGCCCGCGAATGTTTGGAAGAAACCGGACTGGCTGTCCAGATCACTCGCGTGCTGGATGTCATCTCGGGGCGCGAACACAAACGCGGCGCAGATTTTGTGATCGTTTATCTCGCGGAGGTGCTCAGCGGAGAGTTGTCTCCGGCTGATGATGCCGATGCGGCAGAATGGTTTGCGCGCAATGAATTGCCGCCGTTGGCCTTCAAGGCGACTCAAAAAATACTGGGCGGCTGATTGCCTTACAGTCTTAAAATCGGGACGCAGATGAACGCTCACTTGCCCTGGCGGGCAGTGCCAGGGGAAAACGCTGATTCTAGGCGTTTTTTCGGCAGAATTCTCAAAAAAATCTGCGTCCATCTGCATTTATCAGCGTCCAAAAACAAAGTGTAAGGTAATCAGACTTGGCGGATAATAATCTAACGTAAAGTCATTTCCTATATGCTACAATAATTTTATGGCTGACATTCGTCCCTCACCAATTGCAGGCACATGGTACGAATCCAATCCCAATAAACTTGCCGCAAATATTGACTCGTATCTGGACAACGCCACCACCCCCGAACTGAGCGGGGAGGTCATTGCTGTGATTGCCCCTCACGCGGGGCATCGTTACTCGGGCGAAGTTGCCGCGTACGCCTTCAAGGTGCTCGAAGGGGCAAACCCAAATCTGGTCGCCATCCTTTCGCCGTATCACAATTATTCGCCACACCCGCTGCTCGTTACTGCCCACGAGGCGTATTCCACTCCACTGGGAGAAATTAAAGTGGACCAGGATGCGCTTGCAGAACTACAGGCCAGCCTCGATATACCCATCACATTCATTGCAAATGACAGAGAACATTCACTCGAGATCGAACTTCCTTTTTTACAGCGCGTTCTAAAAAATGATTTCAAACTTCTGCCGATCATGCTCCGCGCGCAGGAACCCGAAGTTGCCAAAAAACTTGGAGACGCGCTGGCGAAACTTCTCAAAAATAAAAACGCACTCATCGTTGCCTCCACTGACCTTTCGCATTTCCACGATCAAAGAACAGCAAACCTCCTTGACCATGAAATGCTGACGCGATTTGAGTCGCTCGACCCTGATTCAATTTTTCGAGCCGAGCATACCGGCAAAGGATTTGCCTGCGGACACGCCGCCGTCGCATCCATGTTGTGTGCGGCAAAATCACTCGGCGCAGACAAGGTGCAAATCCTAAACTACGCCACCTCGGGCGATGTCACAGGCGATCACACCTCAGTTGTAGGTTATGGCGCGGCAGTGGTCTTGAAGAAGATATACCGCACTCGGTCAAAAATTGCGCTTTTTTAGAAGGTGGAAAGCGCGATTTTTGACCGTGGGTATTATATAATCGCTACATGTTTGTCCGCCTCGCAGTCAACGTCCCCTCGATCACAAATTTATTTGATTACTCCATCCCGGCAGAACTTGCGCCGCAGATTCTGCCGGGATGTCTCGTCACCGTGCCATTTGGGAATCAGATCGTGCAGGGCGTGATCCTCGAACTGCTGGATTCTCCCTCGGTGCAGAATCCTAAACCGATCCTTGACCTGCTCGACCCTGCACCGGTTCTGACTCAGCCCCAGCTTGCTCTTGCGATTCTGCTGGCAGAGTCCACGCTGAATCCGCTCGCCTCCATCGTCAGCCTCATGCTTCCGACAGGGCTGGCTCAACAGGCAGACATGCTCTATCAGACGGTAGACAATAGACCGCAGACAGTCGACGGTCCACTGTCCATCGTCCATCGTCGTTTACTTGACTTGTTAAAAAATCGCGGCCCCCTTCGCGGACGACAGATCGATTCCCATTTTGCAAAAATTGACTGGCGTAAGACGGCGCAAGTGCTCGTAAAAAAAGGAATCCTTTCTGCGAAGCATGTTCTTCCCGCTCCCCGGGTGAGACCAAAGTTTGTGCGCGTTGCCCAACTCGCAGTTCCGCCCGAAGAAGCAGCGGCGCAAACGCCAAACCTCGGCACCAGGCAAACTCTGGCGCGCCGCCAATCCGCATTGACCTTTCTCATGCGTCAACCCGAAGCCATTAACCTTTCGTGGGTTTATGCCGAAACGGGATGCAACCTCTCAGACTTGCAGGAGCTTGAAGAGCGCGGATTGATCCGCCTGTTCGAAAGTGAAATTTTCAGGGATTCGCTGGAAAAAATAGGTAATCAGGAAAACGGGGAAATAAGTGCGCAGGTGCTCGAACTCACTCCTGAACAATCTTCTGCACTCAATCACATCAATTCCTCATTCCTCATTTCTCACTCCTCATTCCTCATTAATGGCGTCACCGGCTCTGGAAAAACTGAAATTTATTTACGTGCTGCCGAGGAGACCATCAAATATGGAAAACAGGCGATTATCCTGGTTCCCGAAATCGCGTTGACTCCGCAGACTGTGCGCAGGTTTTTGGCGCGTTTCCCGGGGCAGGTGGGGCTTGTCCATTCAAAATTATCAGAGGGAGAAAGATACGACACCTGGCGCCGCGCGCGGACAGGCAAACTTAAGGTCATCATCGGCGCGCGTTCGGCTTTGTTTTCACCGCTGCCCGATATCGGCTTGATCGTCGTGGATGAATGTCATGATGGCTCGTATTATCAATCTGAGCCTCCGTTTTATCATGCAGTGGCGGCTGCGCAGGAATACGCGCGCTTATGCGGAGCAGTCTGTGTGCTTGGTTCTGCCACGCCGACCATCGAACAAAGATTTAGCGCAGAAAATGGAAAAATAAAAATGTTGGATTTGCCGCGCCGTGTGGTGGAAAGAAACCTGCCGCCTGTTCAGGTGGTGGACATGCGCGAGGAACTCAAGAGCGGCAATCGTGGAATCTTTTCACGCCTGCTGGCTGAGTCTTTGGCTGAAACGATTTCACGCGGCGAGCAGGCTATCCTCTTCCTCAACCGCCGCGGTACGGCAACTTATGTCTTTTGCAGAGATTGCGGCCACGTCATGAAATGTCCGAACTGCGAAACGCCGCTGACCTATCATGTCGAAGGCGCTGTCCCGAGCATGACGAAGGGTCACAAGTCGCAGGCCTCTGACCTTCGACTTGTGACTTTTGACTTGCGCTGTCATCGCTGCAATTACTCGCGCCAGATGCCAAAGACCTGCCCCAACTGCAACGGCACGCAGATCCGTGCTTACGGGCTGGGCAGTGAAAAAGTGGAGACCGAAATCCAGTCCATGTTTCCGCAGGCGCGGACTTTGCGCTGGGACTGGGATACCACGCGCAAGAAGGATGCGCATGAGATGATCCTGACGCATTTCTCCAATCATCAGGCGGATGTGCTGGTGGGGACGCAGATGCTCGCCAAGGGACTCGACTTGCCCAAGGTGACATTGGTTGGCATCGTGCTTGCAGATGTGGGGCTGACTCTGCCTGATCCGTTTGCGAGTGAAAAAGTATTCCAAACTTTAACTCAGGTGGCGGGGCGCGCCGGGCGGTCTGCGCTGGGCGGCAAGGTCGTTTTGCAAACCTTCATGCCTGAACATTACGCGATTCAGTTTGCGGCGCAGCATGACGTAAATGGATTTTATCTGCGCGAGTTGGAATACCGCCGACAGTTGGGTTACCCGCCGTATGCGCGTCTGGCGCGGCTGGAGTATCGCCATGCGGACCCTGCCAAAGCGGAGGAAGAGTCGCAGAAAACAGCGGGCAGGCTCAAGGTCAAGATGGAAGCGGAGGGTCGTCATCAAACGGAATTGATCGGCCCCGTCCCATCCTTCTTTTCAAAAATGGATGACGTCTATCGCTGGCAGATCATCGTGCGCGGGCCTGATCCCGTTTCTCTTTTGCGCGATATCAAACTGACAGATTGGCGAATTGAAATTGACCCGATAAGTTTGCTATAATCGCCCTATCTTTCAAGAGGAGAGTGTACTATGCAAAGTTTTTCGCGCGGCTGGTCTTTCCTGAAGCAGGCCTGGGGGATGGCTTTCAAGGATAAGGATCTGCTCAAGCCGTCCATTTATGCGCTGGTGGTCGGGATGGTTGTTTCGGTGATCGGCATTATTCCATTGGGAATCACTTATTTTTTTATTGGCGGCAACAGCGTTGGTAATTTTGTGCTGGCTGTGATGGGCGGTATTTTAGTGTTCGTTCAGTTTGTGGTCACTTATGTTTTTTCAGGCATGACCGTGTATTTGATCTTCGGTTATCTCTCTGAGGGTGATGGCCGCATGGACAAGGCCTGGGCGATCGTGAAGCGCGACTTCTTTGACATCCTGACTCTGGCTGCTGCTTCGACGGCGGTCAATATGTTGAAGAGCGCGGCGCAACGCAACCGCAAGAATAATATTGTATCCAGCCTTGCGCGCTCGGCGACGGGACTGCTTGAAACCCTGTGGACGGAAGCCGCATACCTGATTTTGCCTGCGATGGTGATCGATGATATGAATCTCAAAGACAGCCTGCAGCGAGTTTGGAAGATCACGAAAGAAAATCTATTATTGATCGGAATCAGCACGGTCGGTGTGCGCTGGGTGACCGGCCTGATCAGTTTTGTGTTTAGCATGATCGGCCTGGTGATTGCTTTTGTGATCGGCGGGGGGCTGGCTTATATCTCCGGCGGCAGCACTGCAATTTCAATTGTGGGAATCGTCATCGGGGCATTCGTATTTTTTGCATTCGCGATGGTGGCGAGTATTTTCAGTTCCTATACCAACACGGCTTATCACACCTGTCTTTACATCTGGGCGCGTGAGGTGGAAACGGCGAAGGCTGAAGGCAGTTCTGTGCCGGTAATTGCTCCCGCTCCATTGGCGGCCGCACTGGCGTAATAATAAAACAGACCTGACAGGTTTTCGAAACCCGTCAGGTCTTGTAAGTGACAAAGGATGTTCATGCAACCTGAACCGCGCCGAGAAATCATCACATGGGAAGAAGTGGATAAATTAATCGACTATTTGCTTCCCCAATTCAATCGTGAGTTTACCGCGATGGTGATGATCACGCGCGGGGGCATCATTCCCGGCGGACTGCTGGCTGAAGCGATGGATATTACCCATATCCTGACTGCGGCAGTGGATTTTCCGGCGCAGATGCAAAGTCAGCGGTCATCCTTGATGATGTGGCCTGAGTTCATTCAATTCCCTGCGGAGGATAAGCTGCGCGGACGTCCCACCCTAATCGTGGACGATGTGTGGGGGTCGGGGCGCACGATCACGGCGGTTAAGAACCGCGTTTCGGCGGCTGGCGGTTTCCCTGAGACCTGCGTCATGCATTTCAATCCGTATCGCAATTTGTTTGGCAGCGCGCGCCCGGATTATTACGCGGCAGTGACAAATTCATTTATCGTTTATCCCTGGGAAGTGGATCGAGGCACAGATCAGGTTTTGTTGGGCGAAATATAAAATCCATGAAGACAATCGAATCGAAAATTGAAGCGCGAATAAAAACATTAAGAGGGAACGAGTATTTTGATGATCTTTCAGAGACCATGCTGAAGGAAATTTCCGCACACATGATTCTGCGGGAATACCAGCGCGGCGATGTCTTCTTTTGGGAAGGCGACCCTTGCGATGGACTATATATTGTGGAGCGGGGAAGCGCGAAAATTTTTCGCCTTTCACCGCAGGGGCGCCAGTACATTGTCCGCATTTTGCAGGAGGGTGATACCTTTGCCGAAGTGCCGGCATTTGATGGTGGCACCAACCCTGTCAACGTGGAGGCATTGGAGAATTGCTCGATCTGGATCATCAACGGCGAATTATTGCGCAGGCTTATTGTTTTGCACCCTCAGTTTGCGCAAAAGGTGCTGGTGAATTTTGGCCGCATGTTGCGCGGCATGGTGCATAAAGTCAGCGAAATGGCCTTTTATCAGGTGACTCATCGCCTGGCGCGCCTGATCGCGGAAATGCCGGAAGAAAAGCCTGCACTGCATTGGACACAGGAACAACTTGCGGCGCGGCTTGGCACCGTCCGTGAAGTGGTGGCGCGTTCATTGAAGGAATTGGAAAGAAGCGGCGCGATCAAAGTGGAGGACCGTCGCATTCATATCGTAGACCGTGAAATTTTTCAGCAATGGGTGCAGCCGTAGGAACGGGATGCAGATGAAATAAAAAAAACGCGGAAACCTTTTCGTTTCCGCGTTTTTTGTTGGCGGGGTATTTAAATCCCGGCGTTGCTCAGTATCGTGAATAAACTCGAAAGCGCAGAGGTCAACTCGGGATGCGTGACTTCAAAGTGGTCAATGGATGTTTCCATGCGTTCCAGCATGGATGGTGCGGCTTTCTTTTCGGCGCGCTCCAATAATTCCTGAATATCGGCGGAGAGGTCGCGCAGAAGTTCCTGCCCTTTTTCATCCACGCTTTGGATTCCTTCAATCTCTTTATGCAGATTGGCGAGCAGTTCGTCAAGTTTCTGGTTGTTCATGGGATTCCTCTTTCTGATATAAGGATTGGATGTTCAGCGGTTTGCCGTAAAGTCTCCACCTATATTTTACAACTTTTTCTTTACAGCGTTAGACGTTAAAAGTTAACGCAGTATCTCCCGGTCTGCCTGATCGGCTTCGTGGTAAATCTTTTTGACCTCCTCTTTCATGTTCGCGCTGACACCGGCGGTCATGGATATGAACTTGACCAGGTCACGCGCCTGCCGCAAAAGGTCTTTCACTCCCGCGATATATGAAAAGTTACGGCGGCCGCCTTCACTTTCCAGCGGGATTGGCAGGTCACGCGCCTGTTGGATCAACGCCCTCGCGCGGACGATCCGCTCGGCGGCGGGGATGAGTCGAGCCATAATTCCTCCTTGAGATATTTGATTGCACGTGCCCATTGTACTGTAATAAACTGTTGACATATATTTCACGCGGCATATAATTGACCTAACCATAAAGCCAGCGCGAAGACAAGTAATCAATCAACTGTTCAGTGAGTCGTCGGTCGGTGCGAGACGACCAGCCAAATGATGAAATCCCCTTTGCCAGCGCTGTTCTCGCAGAGGCACCAGCCATAAGAGAATCGGGTGCGCCCGTTACAGTGCAAACCGAGAGGCCCAGCCCCCTCCGTCCCTGCGGGATACCTCCCCCATTTTTAAAAATGGGGGAGGCTGGGTGGGGGTAGGCAAAAGCAGGTGGCACCACGAGACGCCCCCTCGTCCTGCGATTGGACCGGGGGCGTATTCTATTAATAAACGCACGCGGAGGTGCAATATGTTGGACATCAATCTCATTCGTGAAACGCCCGATGTGGTTCGCAAGTCGTTATCTGACCGGCAGATGGATCCCGCGCCTGTAGACGCGATTCTGCAACTGGATGAAAAACGGCGCGGCCTGCTGGGGCAGGTGGAAGTGCTCAAGGCGGAGCGCAACACTGTCTCAAAGGAGATCGGGCAAATGAAAGAGGAAACAGCCCGAAAGTCGAAGATCGAAGCGATGCGCGTGGTCGGAGATAAAATCGCAGAGTTCGATAAACAAGTCGCTGAAGTCGAATCTGATTTGAACGCGCTCACAGCATCCATCCCGAATATTCCCGATGCGCGTGTGCCGTATGGAAAAGATGACAGCGAGAATGTGGTCATCAAGACTGTGGGCGAGCCGCGCAAATTTGATTTCAAACCGCTTCCGCACTGGGACCTCGGGCCTGCTCTCGGTATTCTGGATTTTGAGCGCGGCACGAAGCTGACTGGCTCGCGTTTTTACGTTTTGCAAAAAGCCGGCGCGCGCCTGCAACGCGCCTTAATTGCATGGATGCTTGACCTGCATGTCAGGCAGGGCTATCAGGAGGAATATCTGCCGTTCATGGTGAAGACTGCCATTGTGTATGGCGCGGGGCAACTGCCGAAGTTTGCCGATAATTTATACAAGGATCATGAAGAGGATTATTACTTTGTGCCGACTGCCGAAGTTCCGCTGACCGGTTTGCACATGGACGAAATTCTGGATGAAGCCGCTCTGCCCAAACTTTACACGGCTTACACTCCATGCTTCCGCCGCGAGAAGATGAGCGCCGGGCGTGATGTGCGCGGCATCAAGCGCGGACATCAATTCGATAAAGTTGAAATGTACACTTATTGTCTGCCCGAGGAGTCGGAAGCCCAACATCAAAAGATGCTAAAGGATGGCGAGGAAACCTGTGCGCTGTTGGGAATTCCTTACCGCGTGAAGCAGTTATGCTCCGGCGATATTGGCTTTGGCGCCGCCATGACCTATGATCTTGAAGTTTGGGCGCCGGGCTGTGATGAATGGCTGGAGGTTTCCTCGATCTCGAACGTGACCGATTTTCAGGCGCGGCGCGCGAACATCAAATACCGCCCGGCAGATGGCGGCAAGGCGAAGTTCGTCCACACGTTGAACGGCTCGGGGCTGGGCCTGCCGCGTACGTTGATCGCCGTCATGGAGAATTACCAGCAGGCTGACGGTTCTGTTGTCGTGCCGGATGTGCTGCGCCCGTGGATGGGCGGGATTGATGTGATCAAATAAGTCCGCGCATACTTCCGCAGGTTTTCATGAACCTGCGGCTGTGTTTTTGCGTAAGGTAAGTAGCAAAAAATCCCAAACCCAACTACACGGAGAACTCATGGCTGAATTTTGGCAGATCGTGATCGAATCATTTACCTTATTTGTCCTGCTGGCAGGCTTGATGGGTTTGCTCATCCCGGTTTTCCCGGGGCTGACCATCATGTGGCTCAGTACATTGTTTTATGCCATTGTGCAGGCGGCAAAGGGCAACATGACCTGGGTGGATTGGCTGCTCTTTGTCTTCATCACCCTGCTTATGGTCGGCGGCAATGTGATCGATAACATCATCATCGCCAAGCATGTGCGCGACAAGAACGTGCCGTGGAGTTCGATCCTCTGGGCTTTCGCGGCGGGGATCATTGTCAGTTTGTTTTTCACGCCGCTGGCTGGCATGATCGCTTCTCCGCTGGGGCTTTTTCTCGCGGAGTGGAATCGCTTGAAAGTGAGGGATGCCGCGCTGGCGAATACCAAAGCATGGATGACCGGCTGGGGCTGGTCGGTTGCGGCGCGTTTCAGCATTGGTTTTACAATGATCGTATTTTGGGCATTATGGGCGTGGTTGTGAAATTAAAAAAAGGAGATTCAAATGAACGAGTTTGAAGCAATTCTTTCGATCCTGGGTCACATAGTCCGTGCATTGGGTTTCATTGCGCTTGGTTTCGGTGTTGGGCGTTTTACGATGGATGCCTATAAAAAAGCTGTCTGGCAGGTGCAGATCGCGCTCGCTCTTGGCTTTTTTGCCATGCTGGTCGGGCTAACCAAGTATGCCAGCGCGGGGTCAATGGGTATGTTCGCTCTCAGCGCCGGTGCAGCCGTCATTCTCTCTGGTATGCCCAAGAAGGAAGATGCTGAAGAAGCCAAAAAAGAGTAATATTTCTTTTGCTTAAAACGAAAAAGGTTTGGCGTAAAAGCCAACCCTTTTTCGTTTCTGGAGTGAGTCAGCTTGCTGATGCACTTACGTTTTTCTAAATTGAAACCGAGTTGCTCAACATCGCGCCGATCAACTTCACCGCATTTCGAACATCGCTTACATCCACCATTTCTGCAGGAGTGTGGACGTAGCGGCAGGGGATGGAGATGCATCCGACCGGCACACCGCCGCGTACCAACTGCATGGCGCGCGCATCGGTTGTGCCGCCCAGCAGTACTTCGCGTTGATAGGGAATCTTCGCTTTTTCTGCCGTGCGGATCATCCAATCCACAATGCGCGGGTCAGAGAGCATCCCACCGTCGCGGATCTTGATCGCGGGTCCCTTCCCCAGCGCAACTTCAAAATCTTTTTGACCGGGCGTATCTCCCCAGCCGGTTACATCAATTGAAAAGCCGAGGTCTGGATCAATGCCGTAGGCTGAGGTCTGTGCGCCGTGGGTGCCGACTTCCTCCTGCGTGGTAAAGACAAAATACAGATCATGCGGTGTGGACTTCAACGCCCGCAGCGCCTCGATCGCCACCAGGCACCCGATGCGGTCGTCCATTGATTTTGCCACCCAGCGCTCGCCAAAGTCGAGGAAGGTGCGCTCGAACGCGGCCACGTCGCCGGTCTTGACCGGGCAATCCTTTTTGCTGGTCGCGCCCACGTCAATGAACATCTTGCCCAGCGGCGGCACATCGCTGGCGGAATTGACCGGCTCAAGCCCGATCACGCCGCTGACGCCGTTGGCGAAGCGCACATGTCCGCCCGGCAGGTTGCGCGGATAAACACCGCCGATGCCCGTAAAACGCGCGAAGCCGTTATCATCCACATGCGTCACCATCACGCCAATCTCGTCCATGTGCGCGGCGATCATGATCTTCTTCGCATCCTTGTTTCCATTGGACGGCTTTTTACGCGCGATCAAATTACCGAGCGCATCCACGCGGACTTCGTCAGCGAGCGGTTTAACTTCCTTCAGAATCACCTTGCGGATTTCATCTTCATATCCGGAAGGGCTGAATGTTTGTGTGAGGGTTTTGAGGAGTTGTTTCATTTTATTTTCCTAGTGAAAATTTTTCGCCTGCGGCGTAACTTTTGCTTTCTTCCTTCATGAACACGTGCGCCTTTGATTTTCCCAGCACAGTCCATTCTTCATTTAATTTTCCAACGATGGCTGTGTTTTCATCCACCCCGACCATGATCTCGCCTTCCTTCAAGCGGCTGCGCAAGGCACTGGCTAGCGGCTTTGCAAATAATGGAATGGCGTCAAAATGCGGCAGGACGAATGCGAACGGGGCAAGCCCAAAAGCAGGAATGGTTCGCAACCCCATCGTGCGAAAGTCGGGGATTTCCCTGCCCATGATCATTGCGCCTGCCGAACAACCCGCGTACACCGCGCCGCGCGCCAGTGCTTTTTGCGCCGCCTGCCAGACGAGACTGTCCTTCATGGTGCGATGCAGATAGCCCGGGTCGCCGCCGGAGAAATAGATCAGCTCCGCATCTTCCACCGCCGACGCATGGTTCAAGTCATTGGCTGACTCTGCGTCGATGACAGGAACAGCCTCAACGTGCGCGCCGAGGCGGGTGAAATGTTCCACGCCCATCCTTGACCAGCGATTCACACTCGCGTCGCCTTCGCGCCCGGCCGCAGTCGGCAGGCAGACAACGCGCGGCGTGCGTCCGTTTGCGCCGCAATTGGCGAGCAGGTGACGGTCCACGTCATCCATGGCCGGAAGGTATTCACCGGAGCCAAGTAAAGCAATAAAGCCATTCATAATATTTTTTTCCCGTCATTGCGAAGGAGCGCCAGCGACTGAAGCAATCTCTCTCAGGATTGGGGATTGCTTCGGGCGAAGAAAAAGTGCGCCCTCGCAATGACGATGTTTTACCTCGTTACCAAATCGCGCGTCATATTTTTTAAAGCGGAGTGCAGTAAATTTAACGTGTTCTTCCAATCATCCACACGCGAAACGCTGATGGGCGAATGGGTGTAGCGGTGCGGCACAGAGACCGATACCACGGGCACGCCCGCGCGTGAACGCTGGATCGCGCCTGCGTTCGTGCCGCCTCCGCCGGGCTGGCGGAATTGATATTGAATTTTTTCGCGGATCGCGGTCTCTTCCAAAAAGCGCACGAGGCGCGGGTCGTCAATGGTGGATGAGTTGGCAACATAAATTGCGGGGCCAAGCCCAAGTTTTGTGTTGTAGGTGATGTTCTCGCTGCCTTCGTAATCGGGCAGGTCGCGCGCCGGGGTTGAGTCAACTGCGATGGCGAGATCGGGCTCAAAGTAGTAGCCAGCGACTGTCGCGCCGCGCAGTCCCACTTCCTCCTGCACGCTGAATGACAAACACAACTCAATATTTTTTGGCGCATGTTTAAGGAGTTCGATCAGGATCGCAACGCCGATGCGGTCGTCAATCGATTTGGACATGATGGACGGCCCGACGCGTTTGAACTTTGTGGCAAAGGTCGCGCGGTCGCCGACTTTAGCCTTGCCTTCGGGGCCGAGATCAATGCGCATCGAATCCACGCTGATGGTGTGCTTGCGTTCATCGGCTGTGGTCAAGTGAATGGGCTTCGCGCCGATCACGCCGAGGGTGTGGTCTTTGCCGACGATGACCTGCTTGCCAACAAGATGACGCGGGTCAATGCCGCCGACGGTTTCGAAATTGTAAAAGCCGTCATCGTCATCGCTCACGATCATGAACCCGACTTCATCCATGTGGGCATCGAGCAGGACGCGCAATGGTTTTTTGCCCGTTCCCTTTTTATCCGCTTTTTTAAGCGCAAGCACACTGCCCATCGCATCCACTTTGACTTCGTCGGCGTAAGGTTTGACTTCTTCCAAAACGATACGCCGCACCTCGCCCTCGTCACCGGAGACGGACATGGCATTGCATAATTTCTCAAGCAGTTTGAATTGTGTTGTTCCAAGTGAAAGCATTTTTTAATCCCACGCGATCTTGTTCATAAAATCCGCTTCCAGTGAAGCGACAAATTCTGCGAGCAAACGTCCCGCGCGCTGAATATCTTTCAACGCCACCAACTCCACGGGCGTGTGCATGTATCTTTGCGGAATGCTCACCACCATGGTCGGGATGCCCTCGGCGGTCAATTGCATCGCATCTGCATCGGTGGATGAGTACTCCGGCATTGCTTCATCTTTGACGGGGATCTCCACGCGTTCGGCTACTTCCTTGAATCGCTTATGTAAAAATGGATGAACGCTCGGCCCAATACCCAGCGTCACACCTTTGCCGATCGAGAAGGTTTTGTATCCATTCGAGCCTGTGCCTTTGCCAAAGGTCATATCCACTGCAACTGCAATTGTCGGGCGTAATTGGTGTGTGGATGTAAAAGCTCCGCCGAACGAAACTTCTTCCTGGGCGGACGCCAGCGCCCACACATCCCAAACATGCGACTTGGACTTTAATTCTTCGAGGCAGATCGTGAGCGCCGCGACGGAGCCGCGATTATCGAGCGTGTGACCGCTCACGCATCCACCTGACATTTCAACTGGTTCCGTGTTAAAGGCCACTCTGTCCCCGATGTGTACCCGCTTCGAGACTTCGCCCGGAGCGAGTCCTGTGTCGATCATCAGATATTTCAAAGCGACAGCGCCCGAGCTTTGCCCCTCGGGCAGTAAATTTGCCGGCGGCATTGCGATCACACCGTAGAGTTCCTCGCCGCTTTTCGTGGCGTGGACAGTCACCGGAGTGCCGGGCAGGACGCGTGAATCAATGCCGCCGATGTTCGTGACGTAGATGAATCCATCCACGATGCGGGTGACCATGAGGCCGATCGCGTCCATGTGCGTGGCGATCAAAACCGAGGGACGAGATGCTTTATCAGAAGCAGAACCCTTTTTCAGTCCATGAATTGATCCGAGCCTGCTGCGGCTGATCTCATCCACCAGCGGAGTCCACTTTTCTTCGATGAGATTCGCAACGGGCGTTTCATGTCCGGATAAACCGGCAACGGAAATTATTGATTTGAGGAAGGGAAGAATATCAGTCATGGCACCTTATGGAGAGCCGAGCGCGGTCGGCGTGGGCGGGAGGGTATTGGTTGGGGTTGGCGTGGGCGGGGCTGTGGGCGTGATTGTGGGCGGGTCTGTGGAGGTTGGGACCGGTGTGAATGTAAAAGTGGGCGTGACCGTTGGGATGTTCGTCGGCGTTGGTGTGCTGGTATTTGGCTGGAACGGCGTGGAGGATGGAACGGTGGCGGTTGCCGTCGGTGTGCTGGTGAAGGTGTTTGTCGGTGTGATGGTGACAGTGCCCGTCTGGATCGTCGGGATCAGGGTGACGGTGGGTGAAAGGGGCGTCTCGGTTATGGTGATGGTGGGGGTCGGCGTTGCATCGCCGCGTTCCGGCGCAAGCGAAAGCGCGATGAATCCAATGCAATAACAGGGGATCGTGGCGAGGATGACCATTAAGATGGTCATACGGCGGCGTGTATGGGGCGCTTCGTCTTCTGACATATCGGGTCGATTATAATCGAACTGACTCTAGGGATACGCTTCACTATCCACAGTTTGAAAATATCGGTAGCAAGGTCGCTTGAAGAAAACTCATTTTTGTACACGGAAAAACACTGACAACATGGATTGTCCAAAAAAGAAAAACTCCGTTCATTCCGTGAATTCCGTGTACAAAAGAAACCGCATAAAACTGACATTGACGGCTATGCCACAGGATACACTTCGTTATCCACAGGATACACTTCGTTATGATTCCGCGCACACTTCGCATCTCAGGCTTTTTATCTTATCGCGCTCCGGTTGAATTGGATTTCGACTCGTTTGCGCTTGCCTGTATTTCAGGTCATAACGGCGCGGGCAAATCGTCGCTGCTGGATGCGTTGACCTGGGCATTGTTCGGTGAAGCGCGTGGCAAGGGCATGGATGTCCTCAATTTAAGTCAGGATGTGAAAGCGGCGGAAGTAGCATTGATATTTGAATACGAAGGCAATGTCTTTCGCGTGCAGAGGACACTTCCGCGTGGAAAAAGCACGGTGCTTGAGTTTCAAATTCTGGACGATGGACCATCAACGATGGACGGTTCCCGGCCTATCGTCAACGGTCAGGCAATATGGCGCCCACTCACTGAAAAGACAACCCGCGATACACAGGCGCGCATTGAACAGACCTTGCGGCTGGATTACGAAACCTTCATCAATGCATCTTTCTTTTTGCAGGGCAAGGCCGACCAGTTCACGCAGAAGAAAGCCAGTGAACGCAAAGCCGTTTTGGGTACGATACTTGGCTTGGAGGTTTGGGATGAGTACAGGGAGCGCACCGCTGAAAAGAGAAAACTCATCGAACGCGATGTGGATGAAATAGACGGTCGTGTAGCTGAAATTGATACTGAACTTTCCGAGGAGGACGTCCGCAGATCAAGGCTGGTGGAACTTGAGGGCGACTTGAAACAGCTTTCGTCCGTGCGTGCTGTGCAGGAATCTGCGCTGGAGAATATCAGGAAGAATGCGGCGCTGCTGGCCGAACAGCGAAAACTGGCTGAGACATTGTCTGCCTCGCTGGAACGTGCGCGCTTTTCACTTGGCGGACTTGAGACAAGACTCGCGGCAAAAGAATCGGATCGCGCCGAATATGTGAATCTGATCAGCCGCGCAAAGGAGATCGAATCTGCGTATAAAAGCTGGCAAAGAACACGCAAGGAGTTGGAAGAATTCGATCAGGTTGCGATGCAATTCCGCGAACATGATGAACGCCGTCAGCCCTTATTACGCGAGATCGAAGTGGAAAAAGCGAAGTTGATGCAGGAGCGGGAAGCACTGGAAAATCAGTTGTCAGTAATTAGTAATCAGGGATTGGTAATTGTTAATCTGGGGGAACAGGTTGTTGCCGCACAAGTTTCACTGGCTGAAACGGAAGCAAGGATTGAAGAACGCAGCAGATTGAGCAGTCGGCAGGCTGAGGCGCGCGAAAAATTCGCGGCGTTTAAAGTTGAAAACGAATCACTGCGCAGGGAAATGGATGAAATAAAAAAACGAATCGGTTCGCTCGAAGAAGCGCACGGCGCAGTCTGCCCGGTCTGTGGACAGGAATTAAGCGATGCCCACCGCGAGTCTACGCTGATGGAATTAAATAAAGCAGGGAAAGACAAGGGCGATCAATTCCGCGCGAACAAAAAAGAGATCGAGGATATTGAAAAGGAAATTACGGACTGTGAATTGCAGGTTGCAAAATTCGCCAATGCAGAAAACGAACGTGTCAAATATTCGAATATCATTTCCCAACTCACCGAGCGAATTGAGGGACTTCAGTCTGCTGAAAAAGAGTGGGAGAAGGTCGGCAAGAATCGCCTCGCAGAAATTTCCAAAATGCTTGAGAAAGAATCCTTTGCCGCAGAAGCGCACAAGCAATTAACAAAGCTGAACAAGGAGCTTGCCAAACTTGGCTATGACGCATCGGCACATGAATCTGCAAGGCGCGTAGTGGCGAATGGACAAGGCAGAGAAGACGAATTCAACAATCTGAAATCAGCCCGCGAAGTGAACAAACAGATCGAAGGTGAAATTGACAGCCTGAAATCCGAAATAGAAAATCGCAAATCCGAAATCGGAAAGTTGGAAGCTGAATATCAAGCCGCAAAGACAACACTCCAATCTGCCGAAGCGTCGGCTCCTGACCTAAACAAAGTTGAGCGTGAATTATTTACCTTGCGGGAGGATGAAAACAGGACCCGTGATCAGGTCGGCGCGGCGCGTCAAAAAGTGGATGTGCTGACCACGCTCCGCGCGCGCAAAAAGGATTACACCGGCCAGCGCGAAGAACTCAACCAGCAGATCGTGCGCCACAAAACATTGGAACGCGCATTCGGCAAAGACGGCGTGCCCGCCTTGCTCATTGAACAGGCGTTGCCGCAGATTGAACAAAAAGCCAATGACCTGCTTGAACGATTGAGCGATGGCCAAATGTCCATTCGCTTTGTCACACAGGCTGAGTACAAGGATAAAAAACGCGACGACCTGAAAGAAACGCTCGATATTCAAATCAGCGATTCGTCAGGACTGCGCGATTATGAAATGTATTCGGGCGGCGAAGCCTTCCGCGTAAATTTTGCCGTTCGACTTGCGCTCTCTGAAATTCTTGCGCAACGAAAAGGCGCGCGCCTGCAAACCCTCGTCATTGACGAAGGTTTCGGCTCGCAGGATGCGCAAGGCCGCCAGCGACTCATCGAAGCCATCAATCTGGTCAAACATGACTTCGCGAAGATTCTTGTCATCACCCATCTTGACGAACTCAAGGACGCATTCCCCAATCGTATCGAGATTGAGAAAACGGAGCGGGGGAGTTCAGTGAAAGTTATGTGAAGTGGCCTTTTGTAGGCGCGGATCGCGCAGCACTCGAACCCCAAAAATAAAAGACCACTTATTGTGAAGTGGCCTTTTGTGGGCGCGGAGGGGCTCGAACCCCCGACCTCATGTGTGTGATACATGCACTCTAACCAGCTGAGCTACGCACCCGGGAAGCGACGCAGATTATAGTATAGCCTTTCTGCTTTGGCAAGCCGTTACGGTGGAGGCAGGTAATCCCACGGATTTACCTTCGCACCGGCCATCAACTCGAAGTGTAAATGTGCGCCAGACGAACGGCCCGTGGAGCCGACCGCGCCGATCACCTCGCCCTGACCAACACTCTGACCGCACCCGGCATTGATCGCGCTCAAATGGGCATACAGCGATTGGAAGCCGTTTCCATGATCCACCATCAGCATGTAGCCGTAACCATAATCATTCCAACCGGAATAAACGATCACGCCCGCATCAGCAGCGTAAACCGCTTCACCTTCATTGCCAGCAAGGTCAATGCCGCGATGATTGGTTGCCTCCGAATAATCAAAGCCCGATAGATAATGTTTATTTGTTGGGAAGACGTAGGCGCCATATCCAACAGCGCCGCCGCTGATCGGGCCGCAGGCACCCTCTCCCATCACACGCGCAGAAGCGGGGTTTTCACGAGTCACACCCAGTGGCGCGCTCCAACTGATGAATTCCCTTTTTCCATTGGGAATGATCAGCCACGTGCCCGTTTTGATGTTTGCGTTTTCAAATTCGCCGACGGTATTTGGATCAATGTTATTACTGGGATATTCGATAATGTCCGCAGCAGTCACTCCATAAAACTCGGCCCACTGACCAAAAGGTATGCCGCCCAGCCATTCCCAATAGACACCATTGACCGGCAGAATGTTCAACTCCTGACCAGCTTTCAGCGAATGGGGATCGTCAAGCAAAAGATTGTAATTACCCCACAAAATCGTTTGCGGCTCAAGCCCGAACTTCTCGGCGATGCCAAAAACCGTATCGCCATCCTGCACGACATAAGTTGTGATTTCATCGCGGGGTCGCGAGGGAATATTCGTGTGGATTTGCGCAGCGCGCGCAATGCCGGACACTATCGGAATATCCAACGCTGGGGGCGGGTTCGCTGCCACAACAGCGGTCGGGGCGGGATCTGAATCCTGCGTGCTGTTTCCTGAAAGCTGGTTCGGCGCCTGACGATAAAACGCCTGCACAAGATAAATAATAGTTATGATCGCGAGAATCGAAAACAAATTCGTCCCAGCGCGTAAAAGCGATTCGCCCAGCCCCATTTGGGCGAGGTTGTTCATCCAGCGTGAAAAAAAGCTGCGCTGCCTTGGCGAAGCGACGGAAGTTTCCTTCCCTCCATCAATATTATTAATCCCGTCAGAATTGGACGGTTCTTCTTTAAAATCATTTTGCATGTTGTTCATCATAACATGGGGAAAAAATCACAGTCAAGCCGCGTGTCAAACGCTAATCCTGCGTTAACCCGATATTTGACGTACGTTCGGGCGAAATAGCTGAATTCCGCCAATTATTACAAACGAGGTCAGTCCGCATACGAGCGCCGTCGTAGACAGGCTGAATTCCTGAGTCATCCACCCGATCAGCAAGCTGCCAAAAGGCGCCACTCCCTGCAGCGCCCACAGATAAATGCTGAACACGCGCCCGCGCAAAACATCAGGCACTTGCAACTGGATCAGAGTATTCATGGTGGCGAGCTGCGTGACAGCCCCCCAACCCATGAAGGCGATCACGATCAATGTCTGGAATAATGAGCGTGAGAACGGAATGGCGATCATCCCTAGAATAAAAGCAGCTTCACCCAAAATAAGTCGCAGCCCGCGCCAGCGCGCAGTATTGTTCATTGCGATGGAAAATGCTGCAATTAACGCGCCGACTCCCTGAGCGGTATAGAGCAAACTATTTCGCAGATCTATGCTGCTTTTTGTGTCTCCAACCTGCCCTAGGATATTTGTTGAAACTACAGGCAGCTGCTGTATGATTGGAAATGCAAGGATGCCAAGTGTTGCGGCAATGACGACGAGCAGACCCACCGCTGAATTCTTGACGAGATATTGTGTTCCTTCCCGAAACTCTTCCAGCATGGGACGTGTGCGCGGCATGACAGGCGCTTTGAAATGAGCGCGAACAAATTGCAAGCCGATGATGATCGTAAGAAAGCTGAAGCTGTTGATGAGAAATATCCAGCCCTCGCCATTTTTAGGAATCAGCAATAATGCAGATGCCGCCAGCGCAGGTCCCAGCACGCGCGAAAGGTTGAACGCGGTGGACTGCAAAGCGATGGCATTTGGCAAAGACTCGCGTCCGACCAGTTCGATCAGCATGGCCTGACGCGCGGTGATCTCGAAGGCACTCGCAATGCCGAGAATTAACGATGTAATTACGATATGCCAGATTTGGATGATCCCGCTCAAGGCAAGGAAGGCGAGCGCGAAGGTATCCAGCATCATGATGGTTTGCAAAAAGATGATGGCCTTGCGCTTATCCACATGCTCGATGAGTACGCCGCCGGGCAGGGCGAGGAAAAAGGTAGGCAATGTCACTGCAAAGCCGATCAGCCCCAGGTCAAAGGGACGACCGCTGATTCGATAAGCCAGCAGCGGCAGGGCTGTGTTCTGCATCGAAGAGCCGATCAGTGAAAGCAAATGTCCCGCCCAGAAGACAGCAAAATCACGTGAAGCCAATGCCGGGAATCGTTGCGCGAGGAAGCTGCGAAGGGATGTCATTTGGAGGTTTAATATCCCCGATAGCCCTGGCTTACTTTTTCGATCGAATCAAGCCAGGCTGGGAACTGCTCAAACAATTTCCGCATGATCTCCTTTGTGCGCTGGCTGAACAGATCGTAGTTCCCATATGCTTCGCCAGTTTCAGGATTCACCAGATCGGTCACGCCGCGCAGGATCAGGCACTTGACATTATTTTTTTGCGCCACCCATGCGATTGCCCCCGACTCCCAATCTGCAGCGACAGCGTTATATTTTTTGATTAATGAGGAAATATCATTGGCTACGATGTCGCGGTCGGCCGAAACCAGTAAGCCGCGCAGCACAGGCGCGGGCACGATGCGCGGCAAAAATGACAGGTCGAGTTTTGTCGAGTATTGTTCGATGGCTTCATCCGCATCGGTCATTTGTTCAATGATGTCGTAGACGATGGTCTTTTCGACCAGAATGATTGTCCCGCGTTCGATCAATCCTTCAAAGCCGCCGCAAGTGCCGAGGTTGACCAGCAATTCAGGTTGAAATTGATCGATCGCAAATTGAGCGGACGCCGCCGCCGAAATTTTTCCCCAGCCTCCGTGGAATAAGGTTACAAGTCGAAGGTCAAAGGTCAGGTCTGCATATTCGCCAAATGGAGATTGTTGAATTTCAAGGTTTGGGTAAAGTTCTTTTACCACCCGCCATTCAGCATTGGCGGAAACGAGCACAACTGTTTTCATGAAAGTTTTCCTTCCAGATAATCAAGGACAAATTGCAGAGCAGCTTCGGATGAATACTGCTTGTTTTGTTCGCGGTCGCCATCCCAGACGAAGTGCCGCGTCCAATCGCCTGCGCTGGTCGAAAGCCCAAGCCAGGTTGTGCCGACCGGCTTCCCGGGCATGGCGCCTGTCGGCCCGGCGATTCCGCTGACGGATATGCCTATCTCCGCGCTGAACAATTTCCGCGCACCGCGCGCCATTTCAATCACGGTTTCGCGGCTGACGGCGCCATGTGCATTAAGTGTGTCCCATGAAACGCCGAGTAAATTGACCTTGGCTTCGTATGAGTAAGCGATAATGCCGCCGGGGAAATACTCCGATGAACCTGAGATGTTCGTAATCCGATGCGAAACCAATCCGCCGGTGCAGGATTCTGCAGCGGCAAGTTTCAAACCGCGTGAAATTATCGCTTCCTTCAATGCTTCTTCAAGATCGTTTTTCATTGCAGACTCCACGAAATTTTAGCCATTATACATCGGGTATAATGCGGCAATGTCCAACTGGAATGGCAAGACGATTGGCAATGTTCAGATAGGCGAGTTTATTGCCCGCGGGGGCATGGCTGAGGTATACCTCGGCGAACACAAATCACTTAATCGCAAAGTAGCTGTCAAGATCATGCGCGACCACGTGGACCATGACCCCGATACGCGGATGCGGTTTGAGCGTGAAGCGCGTGTCGTTGCAAGCCTGCGCCATCCAAACATCATTCAAATGCTGGATTATGATCTGGTGGATGGGCAGCCCTGCCTGATCATGGAATATGTGCCGGGGGCGACACTCGCAAACTACTTGAAGACACTTCACAGCCGCAAAGAAAAACTTCCGCAGGAAATGATCGTAAAGATCGTCTCCGCACTGGCATCAGCCATTGATTATGCCCATGCAAATCAAATCGTCCATCGGGATGTAAAGCCCGCCAACGTGCTTCTGCGTTCTGCAAGCATGCCCATTGATCTCGACCAGCCTTTGCCTGCCGACGTGGAACCGATCCTGACTGACTTTGGGCTGGTTCGCCTGCTGGATTCATCCACCCAAACTGCGACAGGCACCGTCACCGGCACGCCGGCATATATGAGTCCCGAACAGGCGCGCGGAGATAAGGTTGGGCGCAAGACCGACCTGTATTCACTTGGCGTAATTTTGTATGAAATGCTGGCAGGCGAGGTTCCCTTCGAAGCCGAATCATCCTTCGGTGTTTTGATGAAGCATCTCAATGACCCGCCGCCGCCGATCCCCGGCATTCCGTCTGATATGCAGACCATCATTGACCGCACCCTCGCCAAAGACGCCGAACTTCGTTATGCAAGCGCCGGCGAAATGGCGGATGAATTTATCGCGGTACTTAATGGGCAAACCGTTTCGCCAAAAACCGTGGCGGTCATGAAAACCGCCCGCGCAGTTTCGCAGGCTGCAAAAAATCCGCGTTCATTCAGTTGGCGCTGGGCAGCGTTTGGCGCGCTGATTATGGTCGGCCTGGCATTTACCCTTCCGCGTTTTCTGACTGCTCCTGCGCTTGATGAAAACCAGCCAGTCGGACGCGTTGTTTATTCGGATCAAAATGGGCTGATGGACAAAGCCACGATCACATTGACGGGTCTTTCCGCGCCGAAAGCTGGTACCCATTTCGATGTGTGGGCTCTGGCTGAGGGCGGGGAGAACCGCCTGAACATTGGCTCGGTTACATTCAACGAATCTGCCCAGGGGCAGTTGGTTTACACCAATCCAAAACAGGAAAATATCCTGTCGCTATTTGACCAGCTCGAAGTTACGCTCGAAGCGGATGACGATCCGCAGTCATCTGGCGACGTTGTCGCATCTTCAGTGTTTCCTCCGCTGGCATTGATCCATGTGCGGCATGTTCTTGTCTCGTTTCCAACCGCTCCGCAAGAATCCGCGCTTATTCAGGGTTTGTGGAACTCATCCGACTGGTTGTATTCAAATGTCGGCGACTTGCAGGTTGCATTCTCAAACGGCGATGAAGAACTTTTTCGCGCAATGGCCGAAGAGATCATCAACTTGATCGCGGGCAATGCGAACGCGAATCAATACGCCGACTGGAATCAAGACAGCAAAATCAGCGACCCAACCGACGGGTATGGCCTGCTGCTGAATGGGGAGGCGGGATATAACGAACAAGGTTATATCCCGCAGGTAATTTCACATGCGCAATTTGCGGCGCAGGCTGTTGATTCAACTGAGAACATCAAAACGCAAAGCGCCAGTGTGGTGCTTTGTCTGGAAAACATGCAGGGCTGGTCTGAGCAATTGCTTGCGAAAATTTTAGAGTTGCAGGCAATGCCATTCGGTTCTGATATGGAACCACTTATTGCAGACGTTATCACGCTTTCAGACAAGATCATTTCCGGTGTGGACGCAAATGGCAATAACCTGATCGAGCCGATTGCCGGCGAAGGCGGGGCGACGACCGCCTATGAATATGCCTACTACATGGCGGATATGCCGCTGTTGAGCGGCGCGCATCGCATCCCGAATCCAGCTCCAGCGCTGAGCAAGTAACAAGAAAACACCTCCCGATAAAATCAGGAGGTGTTTTTTGGAAATTTAAATCAAAACCAATTACGGCGCAAAGTTTACACCTTCGAATGCGTTCCCAATGACCGGACCCAAAAGAACCAATCCGCCAATAACTATACAAGCGCAGAAAATGAACACCACACAGCCCGGAATGAACACTGACCCGGCTGCATGTCCCCAGCCAAAACGGTTGACTCCCTTGACTGCCATCACTTGAAGTACAAGCGAGTAGATGCCAAGTCCAAACGAGATGACACTGGTGCAAATCCCAATATAAGGGATTGCGCTGAGCAAAACGAAAAAGGACGACCCAATTGTGAACGGCACAGTTATGGCCGCGAGGGCGTATAACAATTTTTCATACGTTCCCGTACCGCCGAACATTTTTGCGATCCATTGAACGATTGCGGTAAAGAGCGCAAAGAACACAATCGAAAGCAAACCCGCAAGCGGAGACGCGCAGATTCCGCTGATGAGCGAAATGCCGGCGCCGCCGCCCTGACCGGCGGTCTGCGGGATATATTGTTCAAGACCTGGAATTTGTTGAAACGGCGACGGCGCGCCGGTTCCAATTCGAATGGCAGTGGCAAATGCCTGAATGACACCGGAGATCGTCCCTGCGATGAAGACCCAGATATACGCTGTTTTTGCGATGGCATCCGGGTGCTCGGTGATATCCACAAAAGTTTGTTCATTGGGTTGTGTGACAGCCTTGATCCAAACCGGCAGCCAGCCTGCGGGACCAGGTTTCGATTCGCTAACGGGTGGGCTTGATGGTGTTTGTTCCATGTTACATTCTCCTTGTTAAAGTATATGATTTGACGTCCATTGTAATGACACGAATTGAGAAGCTCTGTGGCAAAACCCTTGCAGGTTATTTCAGCACGGCTTTATCGGCGATCTCCAGCGCCTTGTCCAAAACGTCCATGCCTTCTTTTAGCTGTTCTTCGTCAATGATCAGCGGCGGGATGATCAGCACGGTATGCCAGTGGGTGTACAAAAACAATCCGTGATCGGTGCAGTATTTTCTGAGCGCGGTCATTTCCGGCGCAGAGCCATTCCACGGAGCCATCGGTTCTTTTGTCTTTCTATCCTTCACCAGCTCGATGATCCCGAACAGCCCGAGATTGCGGACTTCGCCGATGGATGGATGCGACTCGCCGAGGTCGGTCAACATGCGCCTCAAGACTCCGCCCATGCCTGCCGCGTGTTCGACGATTTTATCTTCCCTGATCACGTTGATGTTGGCCACAGCCGCCGCCAGTGAAATGGGGTGTGAGGTGTAAGTCAAACCGCTTTCAAAGGCATGCTCATCGAAAGCAGCGGCAATCTCCGGCTTCATTGCGACCGCGCCGAGTGGGGCGTAGGCGGATGTGAGTCCCTTGGCCATCGTCATAATATCCGGCACTACATCCCAATGTTCGATTGCAAACATTTTTCCTGTGCGGCCAAATCCGCTCATCACCTCATCGGCGATCATCACGATGCCATATTTATCACACAAGGCGCGCACGCCCTGCATGTATCCCTGCGGCGGGATGATGATGCCGTTCGTGCCCGTCACCGATTCCATGATGATGCCCGCAATGGATTCGGGACCTTCGTATAAAATAATTTCTTCAAGATGATTGACGTAATCGCGCGCGAAGTCCTCTTCTGAAATTTCTGGGTTCAAGCGATGGAATGTGGAGCGATAACGATACGGGTCAAGAAAATGTACCACGCCTGTCATCAGGTTCGGCTCCCATGCCACGCGGCGCGGATCACCGGTGGCGGCCATTGCGCCGGCGCTTGCGCCGTGATACGAACGATAGCGAGCCAGAATCTTGTGACGACCGGTATATCCGCGAGCCAGTTTGATCGCATTCTCATTCGCGTCCGCACCGCCGAGCGTAAACAGGACTTTGCTCAACGCGCCTTGCGGGGTGATTTCAGCGACGGCTTTGCTCGCCAGCGCGCGGATTTTGGTGGTCATGCCCGGTGCGGCGTAAGGCAGTTCGGCTGCCTGATCCTGCATGGCTTTGATGACGCGTTCATTCCCATGACCAATATTGACACACATTGTCATTGAGTTGAAATCGAGATAGCGCTTGTCGTCCACGTCCCAGAAGTAAACGCCTTTTGCGCGTTTGACGGCTATGGGGTTTACTTTGGCCTGGGCAGACCACGTCCAGAAGACATGCTCTTTGGAGAGGGGAAGAATTTCATCGTCGGGGAGATCAAACATATTGCCTCATTTTGGATTTACGATTTCCGATTTTGGATTGGTGGTCGAGCGATGTCCCGAGTTTTTCGAGGGGTGTACTGGGACCCGATTGACGAATTATAATCCCCGCTCAATATATGGACACATTTCCCTATCAACGCATTACCATCGTTGGCACTACTTCGTCCGGTAAATCCACCCTGGCAAAACAACTCGCTGAAAAAATCGGCGGTGACTTTATTGAATTAGACGCGCTGCATTGGGAGCCGAATTGGACGGAAGCGAAAATTGAAGTGTTTCGCGAACGCGTCGAAAAAGCGACCAGTTCACAGGTCTGGGTAGTGGCGGGGAATTATCACGTGGTGCGTGATCTGGTCTGGAGCAGGGCGCAGGCGGTCATCTGGCTGGATTATCCGCTTCCGCTTTTGTTTTGGAGGCTGCTCACGCGCACGATCCGCCGCTGGGTGACGCGGGAGGAGTTGTGGAACGGAAACCGCGAGAAGTTGTGGTGGCATTTCAAAATCTGGTCTGAGGAATCTCTTTTTCACTGGCTGTTCAAAACCTATTGGAGAAGAAAGCGCGAATATCCTTTATTGTTTGCCCAGCCTGAAAATTCTCATTTGAAGATTCTGCATTTTACGAATCCGTTTGAGACGGATGATTGGTTGTCGAATACTTTATTTCACCCTCAAGCCAAAGATAAATTGGGTAAATGAATTGACAGCCATAACGCCTAGCAGGATGCCCCAGTCAGATGTGAATTGCCGGCGCAGGAGCAGCAACAGGGTGGCGAAGATAAGACCAGCGAGAGCCAGAAAACTCAGGCGCGCAATGTGACGCTGTTCAATTCCACGGAGATCATGTTTTGGTAGTGTGAGTTTTTTATGGCGGAAGTCGGTTAAATCCCAGGCGATGAGGCTGAAGATGGAGCCGGCGATCAACCAGCCTGCGTGGAGCCCCAGCCATAATCCCGCGCAGGCAGCAAGGATTACAGCCAGCAAGGCCGCCGCCGAAAACCAGCCCCAGTGGTTGTATTGGGCGATCAGCCAGATTATGCCCAAGGCTATGAACCAGAGGGCAAAATTATCCAGCCCAGCCAGATTCCAGCCGCGCGCGATTAAACCTGTCCCAAGCATGATGCTGATGGTGAGTGCGATATTGGTCAAAGAGGCATCCTCTTAGTGTAAGTAAGTCATCCGCAGATTACACAGATTTTACAGACAATCTGTGTAACACCTGCACTGCAACGTACGCAGTGCGGTGCAAGTGTCTGTTAAATCTGTGGATTGTTTTGAACTAAATTTTACTTTCGAAATTATGGACATGCTATACTGCTGCAATGTCAGGACGAATGATGAAGGATCAATTTATTTGCCAGGGTGCGCTGCATCCAAAAGCAATCGAGGGATTGAGGTTATTTAACGAAAAGAAATTCTTTGAAGCCCACGAGGAATTCGAATCGGCATGGCGGGCGGAGAAGGGTGAGATCCGCAATTTGTATCAGGGAATATTGCAGGTCGCGGTTTGTTATTTGCACATCACGCGCCAAAATTATAACGGCGCAGTCAAGGTGTATGGCAGAAGCATGAAATGGTTGAAGGATTTGCCTGATGTGTGCAGAGGAGTTCGGGTTGGGAAGTTGCGGGAGGATGCGGAAGCGGTTGCCAACGAATTGCAAAAACTTGGCGCGGAGAGAATTACCGAGTTTGATTCATCTTTGTTCAAGGCTGCGGTATGGAACGAAAAGATGGAATGGGTCTGCGACCGCTGCGGGTCAATCATGCGTGAAAAGAATTGCAAAGTGACCTGTCCCAACTGCGGCAATCGCTTCGACTGCTCTGATTTGAATATTTATTTTGATTGACTGTCACACATCAATCTCATCCTCGTGTCGCCGCAGGCGATAGACGAGGGCGCTGATGCCCCAGATGCCGAGCATTGCCAGAATGGCTGCCCCGCCAAAGGTGAGGCTGATCCGTATGCGGGTGGCGGTATAAACTCCCAGCAGGCTTAATCCGCTGACAAGGCCGAGTTGCTGAAAATGAGTCCGCTCGATCTGTAATGGTGATTCATTTGCTGCTTGCAGGCGCTGAAGGAAGTTCGTTAAATCCCATACGATGAGCGAAGAGATCAAACCAATCATGGACAGCCAGGGGGATACTCCGGCCCAGATGCTTGAGGCTGAGATGATCGTAAATAATGCAAATGCCGGCGTGGCGACCCATAACATGTTCCGCCTGAATGCGAACGCCCAAGCCGCGCCCAACAGGCTGACCCCGACAGCGGGGAGGATGTGTCCCTGAATTCCCAATCCAACAGCAAGGACGGCGGCAGCGGCGATGATCGAAACATAAATTGCGAAGCGGGTCATGAGCGTCCTCCGCGTTCGCTTCGCATTGCGCGCAGAAAGGTGACCGGGCGGCTGAGAGCGGCGCGCGCCACCTGATCGAACGGCATGGCTGTATTCCAGTTCACGACTTGAATGCCAAGCCCGCGCAGTTTGCGGAGCATGATCTCGCGTTCAAGCCGCGCGATGCGGGCTGCCATTTGGACCGAGCCGCTGTTCCCAAGTCTGCGCGCTTCAAAGGTGACCGGGTCCGGGCTGATGACCATGAGCGGGTAACCGCTCCTGCGTAATTGAGCAAGCAATGGCAGGTCGTCTTCATGCAGCGGGCTGATGAGGATGATCTGCGAGTTGGTGGGGAACATGCGCCGCGGAATGAAAAGCGATTTGAAGTTTTGGCTTTCACCGGTTTTAGACAGCGCCAGATTTTGCATGATGCGTTCGCGTTGACGTTTGCCAAAACCGGGGGATGTCCACCGTGCGCGGTCGCCATAGATCAACAAGCCGACGCGATTGCCTTCCGCGAGCAGAGCTGACGAGACTGCCACCGCCGCCAAAACAGAATCGTCAAAGATCGAAGAGCGGTCGCCGAAGTCATTGATCCTGCTGCGTCCATCCAGCACGATGCCCACGTCAGCGACACGTTCCTGTTCATATTCATTTGTGTAGAGTGAATTTCCACGCGCTGACGCCCGCCAGTTGATGTGATGCGGCGAGTCGCCCATTTGGTAGGAGCGCAAGCCGAAGAATTCAATCCCTGTGCCGCCCTGATGAGCAGGGATCACGCCGGAGTAAACTCGCGTCTGCCGCGGCTGGATGACGATGCGCCGAACCCGCGCCACAGAAGGGAGCACAAGTACCTGTCCGCTTGTCGGCAGGAATTTTCGTTTAATGACCAAACCAAAGTTGTCTTCGGCTTGAAGGTACAAACCGCTGAAGGTGTGAAACCCGCGCCTGCCGCGCAGAGAATACGACCACGAAAGACTGCCATGCGCCGGCAGCTTTGCAATGCGATTGTTTGAGCCTTCGATGATTTCAAGGAAGTCGGGCAGCGGGTCGTGAAATGTGACCTGATTCAGCGTCTCGCCGTGATTGGTAACTGTCAGGCTGACGGTGATAATTTCCCCGGGCGCGATTCGCTCAGAACTGATCGTCCGCTCTGCAGAAAGTTCCAGCTTTTCGGGTCCGCGCCACAAGCCGGCAAGCAGATAGATTACCAGCGGCAGGGCAAGGGTCAGCACTGAACCGTTCAGCGTGCCAATGCCCGCGATGATGAGGATGTAAATCAACGCAGCCAGCAGGGCAATTCGACTCATTAACTCACCTTATGCCGTTTTACCACAGAGATCACAAAACTCACGGAGAGAGCCAGAGCCATTACAAAATCTCTGTGTTCTTTGTGTGCTCGGTGGCGGATTCATTAAGTGCGTAACATTAATCATTATGGCTCTTCGATGACGGGAACCGGGGTCTTTGATAACACATCCGCGATCACTGTCCCGGTCACATCACGCGCCACCCAATATTCGGGCGTGAGGATGATGCGGTGCGAAAGGATTGGCACGGCAAAATGTTTGATGTCATCCGGTAGAACAAATTCACGCCCCGATAGCGCCGCGTGGGCGCGCGCCATTTTCAAAAAGGCCAGCGAAGCGCGCGGACTTGCGCCGACGGCCACGCGGCGGTCAACCCGCGTGGCGTGTACCAGACGGGCAATGTAATCTTCAAGATCACCGTCAACATGCACAGATTCAATGGCCGCGCGCAGTTCCAATAATTTCGCGGCGGAAGCCAGCGTCTCAAGCTCCACGTTATCCTGCCGTCTTGTGTGGCGGCGTTGCAGGATTTCTTTTTCTTGAGCAACATCTGGATACCCAACTGTAAGCTTCAACATAAAACGATCAAGCTGCGCTTCGGGCAGGGGGAATGTTCCTTCATACTCGATCGGGTTTTGAGTTGCCATCACAAGGAACGGTTCGGGCAGAGGCATGCTCTCGCCATCGAGCGTGACCTGTCCCTCCTGCATGGCTTCAAGCAAAGCCGATTGGGTTTTCGGCGAAGCGCGGTTAATTTCGTCAGCTAGAATAATGTTTGCAAAGATCGGTCCCTGCCGCAGTTGAAATTGATTTTGCGCGCGGTCGAGGATATAACCGCCCGTAATGTCACCCGGTAAAAGGTCAGGGGTGAATTGAATGCGTTTGAAATCAAGACCCAGCACGGCGGCGAAAGACCGCGCCAGCAGCGTCTTCCCCAGCCCGGGGTAGTCCTCCAATAAAATATGTCCGCCAGCCAGAACAGCGGTCATGATCGTTTCCAAAAGATCGCGCTTGCCCACGAACGCGCGTTCAACTTCATCAATTACACTTTTACTTGTAACGGCGACTTCAGTCATCTTGGCGTTCATCTTTGATCTCCAGTTGTTCTTCAAGATAATCCACCACCTGTTCCAGTTGAATATCCAGCGGTGTTGTTTCTGTTTTTTGAAATAAGGACGGCGATGAATAATCTGCGTAGGTTGTGTTCAACCCGGCGCTCAGGAAATCCTGCACGTTGGGCGGGATGAGTGGAGCGCTTCTTGAGTTTCCATAACGAACGGTTTCTTGAATGTGCAGGTGGATTTTGCCGAGCAGGTTGGCGAGCTGCCATTTGAAATATGTCCCGCGATGACGTTCCTCGATCCACCTTGCACGCGTTTCCACCGGACCGATAACTGGCACAGCGTTCTTTCGGCTTGATCTCCCCCCGGACTTTTTCCCGTAAAAACTGCCGACCGCAATGTAGAGGATCAGCAGCAGCAGCAAGATCCATAACACCTGCTGCGGGATGACCCTTCCAATAATATTCAACGACCAAACCATGTAAGCCGCAAAGCGCACCAGCGCGCCGACAATAAGCTTTCGAAAGGATAATAATGCAGCCGCGATCGTAATAAAGAGCGCAGAATAAAGAAAAGTTTTCCAGACCTTTAGGCTTTGCAGGCTTTCAGTATGCTGGTCAGACATTGTTTGGCTTCCTTGATCTCATCGGGGCTGATTTCCTGCGCTCCATAGCGGACTTTTTCAAAGACGTGTGTCAATCCCTGCACGCCGTCGCGTGGAAGCCCGGCAGCCTCAAGATGTTCCGCGAATTCGGCAGGGGTCATGGCGGCTTCGCGCATGATGCCGCGATACTCGTTCACAGCAGAATTCATTTGCACATAGCAGCGGATGATCGTATTTTTTGAAACCTTGCTTGCGGAAAGATCGTTCAAAGTAGAGCGTGCAATTTTTGCGATCTCGTCCAATCCCTTTTTCGGCTGGAGCCATCGGTCAATGAAACGATTGAGCACGAAATAAGAAACCACGCTGACGATGAGCACGATCAAGGCAGCAATCCAAAATTCCCAGGTAGCGTTGACTTCAGGCGCGGCAAATGTTTCGTTCCCTGCGGCAGATCCAGGTACAGCGGCGACTTCCTGTTCGGCATTGTTAAACAGCGGACTCTGTTGAGCGATACTGCCCAAAACGAGCGTGGCAACAAAAGCGACCAGTGCAAATCGCAGCAGCATCCTGATCAGGTCTTTGGTTGTCATCGGGCGGATGGGGCCAAGAAAAAGCAAAAAGATCAAAATGAGCATCGCCGGGAATAAGTAACGAATCCAGGATGATTCGGGAATTTCCCTGCCATTTGTAAAACCCCGCAAATTAAAAAGGTCTTCCACTTTCACGAGCCGCGGCGGATCAAATTTAAGTTCCTTCATCCCCGAGGCAAGGACGATCAGTCCGGTCAATGCAACCAGCGCCAGCAAGATAATCCATATCCTTCTTCCAGACAGCTCTTTCATCGGTCAACCTTTTGGCTATTGTACCATTCGAAAAAAAGACCCTGTTTTCCAGGGATATGATTCTGGCATGGGCAAGATAGGTTGTACAAGCCTAAATTAAGATTATGCCAGTTGAGTTGCTGCATGCGCGGGCGGAGGAAGATGCGGGTTCACATCCAATAAATGAGTTATGTCACTACCGAAATCGGATAAATATAGGTATATTTGCCTCTAATTCAGGGCTTATATTTGTTGATATAATGTGACAAAAGTCACAATAAGATTTGAAATCTTAATTTATATTAAGCGTCAGTTAATCTTAATCGAGGGTAGCCTATGTCAAAATTTCCAACAGTACTTGCCATCACCGCCGCGATTGTCGCTCTGGGATATTTTGTGTTTGTGTCGGATGCCGCTGCGTACGGGGGCAGCGCGCCTGAGACTTGCGCGAATTGCCATGTGATGGATTCGCAATATGAAAATTGGTACCACGGCGCGCACGAGAATTTCGCCAGGTGTACCGACTGCCACCTGCCGCATGATAATTTTGCGGTGTATTATGCTGAAAAGGGCAGGCAGGGTGCCAAGGATGTTTTTGCCTTTGTGACGGGTGATATTCCTGCGGCGATCCGCGCAAGCGAAAAAACCAAGGGCATCGTTCAGGCCAACTGCATTCACTGTCATGAAGATGCCGCCGCAACCGTCATGGCGGGGGCGCAGCCTTTTGACCGCTATTGCTGGGATTGCCATCGTGATATTGCCCACGGCACGCGTGCGGCTTCAAGCCTGCCTCAGCAAGACTCTGCACTCTATCCAACTAAATAAAGGAGAATGAACCTATGAAAAATTACACCAATCTTATTCTGGCAGGCCTCGTTGTTGTTTTGGCTGTTGCACTTGTCGGCGTTTTGACTTATGTAAAGAATCAACCAGTGGCGGAACGCACGGTGCAGCCTTTGGTTGAGATCGCGCCGATGGAACCTGATTCATCCAAATGGGCGGTGAACTTCCCCAATCAATATGATTCTCTGATGAAAACCAAGACGAACAATGTCGACACCACTTACGGTGGTTCTTCGCAATTCTCCTGGCTTGAACGCGACCCGCGCCAGGTGACTCTCTTTGCGGGGTATCCATTCAGCAAGGATTACAACGATGACCGCGGTCACATCAACATGCTGGAGGATGTGCGCGCCACCAAACGCCTGAATTTGGATGACTCGAACCCCAAACGCACACCCGGTACTTGCTATTCTTGCAAATCTGCTGATAATCCCGGTCTGTGGGACAGAATGGGCATGGAAGCCTATGATAAGATGTCATTCAACGAAATGACGCCGAACATCAACAACTCTCTTGGCTGTGCCAACTGCCACGAAGCCGGTACCATGCGCCTGATTGTGACCAACCCCGCGCTGAAGGAAGCCTTTGAACGTCAGGGTAAGGATTGGGAAACATTTACCCGCCAGGAAATGCGGACTGTGGTTTGCGCCAACTGCCATGTCGAATATTATTTCAAGGGCGACGGCAAGTATCTGACCTTCCCGTGGGACAACGGCACAACAGTTGATGAGATGCTTGCCTATTATGAAGAGGAAGGCTTCAAGGATTGGGCCTATCCCGATACTGATAGCCCCATGCTCAAGGCGCAGCATCCTGAATATGAATTCTTCACCGCTGGCTCAACTCACTATAACGCGGGCGTTTCCTGCGCTGACTGCCACATGCCTTATACACGTGACGGCGCGACGAAGTATTCCTCGCATGACGTACACAGCCCGCTGCTCAACCCCGAAGAATCCTGCGGCCAATGCCACACGGATACTGAATATGTGGTCGAGCGTGTGAACATCATTCAGGAGCAGGTTGCTACAACCAAACTCGAGACAGAAGATGCGATCATCGATGCGGTCAATGCCATCAAAGCCGCGGTCGCTGCCGGCAATGCCGATGCAGCGTTACTTGATGAAGCGCGCAAACTTCATCGCGAAGCTCAGTTCATGTGGGATATTGTCTCTGCTGAAAACAGCACAGGCTTCCACAATCCCGAATATGCCTTGAAGACTCTGGCTGATGCCACCAACCGCGCACGTCAGGCCCAAATGCTTGCCGCGCAGTCCATTGGCGATACGAGCCTGCTCAAGACTGGTACCTATTACGCCACGCCGGCTCCGTAATTAATTTTCATCAAAACGAACTCCCCGTCAACTGGCGGGGAGTTTTTAGTTAACCAGAAAGGACCTGCGCAGAATGAAATTTTATCCGCCAATCCACGCGAATTTTAAAAAGATTAGCGAAAATTCGTGAAGATTAGTGGATTCTCCCAGGGTTTTGTATAAGTCAAACTGGAATGAAGCAGGGCGAAATTAAGATTTATCTCTTTCTACCGACTGCCAGCATTTTGTTGCGGATTTTAAACAGCCAAAAGAATGCCCGAACCGCTGGCAGCAATAATCGGACAATTATTTCTGACTTGAACAGTTTCTTAAGATAAAACTCATAGGGAAACGACAACTCGTGGAACTTATGCAGGTCAATCACCTCAAGCCCGACTGACTCGAAGAGATTCCTCATTTCGGCTGTGGAAAATATCTGCTTGTGACCGAACAAGTGCGAGGAATACATCGCATTCAGGAAAGTTGGAAATCTGCCGCCCGAGATGCGATACGTGATTTCGCCGATCTGGTGGTAGAAACTATCCCTGCAGGGCGTGTCGATCAATAGCAGCCCGCCCGGCTTCAAAACGTTTGCGGTTGATTTCAATGTCTCAAATGGATGGTTGACATGCTCGATCACATCCCAAAGGGTGGCTGCGTCAAAGTGATTTGCATACCCCGCCTGCCAAAAATCATTTTCAATCGGATGCTTGTCGATTACCAGGTTGTGTTTTGTTTTTGCATATTGAGCACGGCTGTCGCTTAACTCAATTCCGATGACTTCTGCATGTTCCTGAGCCAAAAGGGACAGAAACAGCCCGCCGCCGCATCCGATATCAAGTATTTTCGAATCGTTGAGCGCCAGGTGCCGTTTGATGATATCCGCTTGATTCTGGAATTTCTTTAAATTTGCCTGCAGTTGAGTCTCAATGTACGCTGACTCTTCGTCGGTTAGTTTCGACGCGTCAATTTCAGACGGGATTTCAGCCACAGGGTCGAGGTAGTCAATAAAGTGGAAGCCGCCTGCTGAAATATAAACGTTCGCGTTCCTGAGTTTATATGCCAGCCGCGCGTTTTCATGCGGGTTTTGTTTTATGACATCTATATTTTCTCTGTTCATAAGCGGGATTGTACCTGATGGGAAATATATATTATGGCAAAGCTATCGGCGTGAGCGTGACGGTTGGCTGTGGGACGGGGCGGGAGGTAAGCGGAGTCCATCCGCTGAGGTGGAAATATTCAGCCAACAAAGAAGCGCGTTCGGATTCTGTCATTGGGCGCGGGCGCGAATAATCTTCCAGCATCGCGCTCAACAATTCAACACCCAAATATTTGCCGTTATAAAAAACATGGCGGTCTAAAAATTCACGGCGTGTGCCGTCAATGACTTCGCCGCCGGGCAGGATGTATGTCATCTGGTCAAAGAAAAGATTCCCCAGCCCGTAATGAATGAATGAATTGCCGCGAAATTCCATGATGTGCGGGAAGTGCGCCTGACTGCCGCTGACGATGACCGCGCCCGCGTCTGCTACTTTGCGGAAGTCTTCCTCCTGCGAATAACATGGGCCGGAGAAATAACACTCCTCATGCTGGAACGTGAAAATGACCAGATACCCGCGCGCCGCAAGCTCTGAAATTTGAGCGGCGATAAAATCAAAATTGCACTCAGACGGCCCAGGCACAGTCTCTGAGGCTTTTGGATAATCTTTCTTTCCATTGCAGCCCATGAACGCGATCTTGTTGCCGTTGGTCTCCAACAACAAAGGCAGTTTCGCATCACCTGCATTCAAGCCCCCGCCATAATAAATCAAATTGTTTTTCTGATACAGAGCAAGCGTATCCTGCATGGCTCTGACACCACGATCCGATAAATGATCGCCTGTCAATTCCACCACATCAATGCCAATGCTCAAAAAAAGGTCGATGTATTTTGGGTCGCTGCATAAAATAAAATTTGTGTGGCTTGCGCTCGGCGGCGGGCAGTCTTTATCGAAAGGCACTTCGTTGCTGATATGCGCCACATCGGCTTCGCGCATCCAATCGGCGATGAGCGAACCGGGATAGGCCACGCCTTTTATTTCCATGGTTGCGGCAGTCGCGCGCACAAGCGCCGTTACCCCTGTCAAAATCACAGTTGATAATTTTGCCGCATCGCGGTTCGACCCGGGCAGCGCAAAAGAATTTGGAGTTGAAAAACCAAAATTTATTTTCAGCGGATAGGCCGGCGCGTTAAAATTTTTGCGGATCGGCGACTGACCGTCCACAGCCAGCACCTTCCATTTTGGCTGGATGTCTTCAAAGGGGATGATCGCCCACGCAGACATTTTCCACGCTGTATCCAGCAATTTGTCAGATGCGACGATCGTGACCGCGCCCGAAGCTGGTTCGCCCCAAAGGGCGGTGAACGCCCTCAGTGTGGATTTTGCCATGAGAAAGCCGCGCCCGCTGAACGGTCCCGCAGGAACGCCTTTCCAGACCGAGAGCAAATCCTGAAAAGCCACATCATCCGTCACGGTGGGGAATGGCGCGGCGAGGGCATAAATCCATAAAGCGCCCGGCGAAGTATCAGCCACATCCAAGTGATGTGATGCAAGCGCCGCATCAGCGGTGATCGGGATCGGCCAATTTTGTGCAAGGCCAGCAAGGCCGGGCGGGACAGCCGGGCTTATCCACAGCGCATCAGGCATGGGAGTCGTTGCCGCGGAGGCAGTTGCGTGTGGAGTTGGCGCGGCGATTGAAATTACATCCGCAGGCAAACTGATAAATGGGACGGAGGCGGCAAGAACGACAACGCAAAAAATGTAAATTAAGATTTTTTTCATAGGTGTTTACTGCCCTGCCTGAGGAAAACCCCAGCCGCTTTCAGAAAAATATTGGGTCAGGAATTTAATTCTTTCGGCTGGTTTCATAAAACGCGGGCGGGCGTAATCTTCAAGAAAGGTTGTGACCAATTCTACGCCAAGATATCGCCCATCATAAAAGATGTGGCGGTCGATGAATTCGTTTTGCTTGGGGCTTCGCCCAATTTTTGGGACCTGATCGAAAAATAAATTCCCAAGCCCGTAATGGATGAACGCGTCTTTGTAGAATTCCATCACCTGCGGCACGTGCGCCTGACTGCCGCTGACGATGACCGCGCCTGCATCCGCCATGGCGCGGAAGTCTGTCACCTGTTGCGGGGTGGCTTCGGCGAAATCGAATTCGTGATATTGGAAGGTTGTGATCGGCAGATAACCCTGCGAGCGATAGTAACTGATTTGCCCGGTGAGGTAATCAAAATCACAGGGCACAGAGCCGGGAGCCTGGTCTGTGGCGGTGGCATATCCATCCTTGTAGTTGCAGCCGATGAACATCAACTTATTGCCGTTGACCTCAAGCAGTAAAGGTTTTCGGCCATCGTCCACATTGAGTCCGCCGCCATAATAGCTGAGATTATTTTGCCTGTAAATATCCAGCGTTTCAAACATGGCATCCACGCCGTAATCGGCAAAATGGTCGCCTGAAAGTTCGATGACATCTGCGCCGATATCGGTCAGCAGTTTGATGTAGCGCGGCGAGCTGCAAAACACGAGCGTTTTTTGATTCGCATCCGGCGAAGGGCAGTGGCTGTAAAATGGAACTTCGTTGTTGATGTGGGTAATATCTGCTTCGAGCAGCATATCGCGGATCGCCTGGCCGGGATACAAAATTCCTTTTGCATCCATCGTGGCCGCGGTGGCGCGTACCATGGCGGTTACGCCGGTTAAGATGGCCGTGGTTAATTTTTTGGAATCGCGGTTTTGAAAAGATAACTCAGCGATATTTGGAACTGGACATGGTTCGCCGCATGTCAATTGAAATGACACAGACAATGGATAAACATCCGCGTCAAAATTCTTGCGGACAGGGGATTGCCCGTCAATGGTCAGTATCTTCCACTTGGGCTGAATCTCCTCAAATGGAACGATGCCCCAGGCCGGCATCTGATTCCATGCGGTGTCGAGGAGTTGGTCTGCTGAAACGACCTGCACTGCTCCTTGCGCTGGCTCACCCCAAAGGGCGGTAAAGGTTGTCAGCGTAGATTCATCCATCAGAAGCGGGGACCCGCCAAACGGTGCGGAGGATGAAGCGCTCCATGCGGAGAGTAAATCTTCCGAGGTGATGTCATCCACCAGCGTAGGAAAAGGCGCAACGAGCGCGTAAGTCCACGTGGAAATATTTTGGTTGTTTTTGGATTTTGTTATGTCAACGAACAGGCTGGTTAATTCCTGTTTTGACGTTGATACTTGAAATCCTTTTTGAGAGAATTTTTCACGCAAGGGCGGCGGGACGGACGCTCCGACCCAAAGCAGTGATGCGTCTAGGATTGTTGGTGTGGGTGTGAATGTGGGCGGTATCGGCGTGGTCGTCGGGCTGAGTGTCGGAGTGGGTACCGTGGCTGTCGCAGTCGGCGGGATGAGCGTGGGCGGCGGGGGAGGTGTTCCCCACAAAGCGGGCTGGCAGGCTGAAAGCAAAAGAATAATAACTGGAAAAAAATATAATTTCTTTGCGCGCTGTTTTTGTAAATAACGTGAGCTTGGAGCAATGCCAGACATGATGGGTTCTCGATGTATTCAAATAAAATGCGAGGCGGATAAACGCCTCGAAAAGGGAAATCTCATTGTTGAGTTTGGCGTAAATTATACCCGGGCAATTTGATGTAAGCGATTGCGCCCGGGTATATGCCCACGGTTTTCTCAAAGTCCAAAAATCTTTAACGCGAATTTGGCGAATGAAGCGAATAACGCGAATTTCTTTAAATTTTCGCAAAATTCGCTCAATTAGCGCAATTCGCGTTAAGGCTCTGCCACATATTTATAAAATACT
>JACRBI010000050.1 GCA_016234495.1 Chloroflexota bacterium
AAGAAAAATGGCTCAGAGTGTTCGTTCCACCCGCCGCCCATCGGGCGCAAAAAAAGGGAAGCGTACCCTGTCCTCCGGACAGGTGCATATTTTTGCTTCCTTCAATAATACGATTGTGACTGTTACAGACACAGAAGGCAATACAATTTCCTGGGGTTCCGCTGGTTCAGCCGGCTTCAAGGGCTCGCGCAAAAGCACGCCCTTCGCAGCCCGCCTTGCCGCTGAACAGGCCATCAAAGCCGCCCAGCAGCTTGGTTTGCAGGATGTGGAGCTTTTTGTAAAAGGTCCCGGCCCCGGCCGCGAGAATGCAATTCGCGCCGTTCAGGCCATGGGTCTGAGAGTTCGCGCAATTTCGGATATCACACCGGTACCGCACAACGGCTGCCGTCCTCCGAAAAAGCGACGCGTGTAATAGATGAGGTTGTTACCATATGGCTAAAAATTTAAGTCCAGTTTGTAAACTTTGCAGACGCGAAGGTGAAAAGCTTTTCCTCAAGGGAGAACGCTGTTTTACACCCAAGTGTTCTTTTGAAAAGCGTGACTTCGCCCCCGGCCAGCATGGCCGCACCGCAGGCAAGGGCGGCGGCAAAGGCAAGGGCATGGGTACGGGACGCGCTTCCGACTTTGCCCGCCAATTGCGCGCCAAGCAGAAGGCTCGTCGCATCTACGGCGTGATGGAACGACAGTTCCGCCGCTATTACGACACGGCCATTACGCGCCGCGGTCTCACAGGTTTGAACCTGCTTCAGATCCTTGAATCCCGCCTCGACAACGTGGTGTTCCGCCTCGGCTTTGCATCCAGCCGCTCACAGGCGCGCCTGCTCGTTGCTCACGGCCACTTCACTGTGAATGGTCGCCGCAACGATGTGCCTTCCACGCTCCTCGGCAATGGGGATGTCGTTGGTGTCCGCGAAGGTTCCAGCAAGTTGACCTATTTCAAAGACCTGAGCGCATACACTGAAAAACGCAATGCCCCCAGCTGGCTCAGCCGCGACGTTGCAGCCATGGCTGGCTCTGTGGCGCGCATGCCAGAACGTGCTGAAATTGACGGAAGTCTCGACGAACAATTGATCGTCGAATACTACTCCAGACGCTAAAAACCTCCAATTGCGCATCGGGTCGGACCGTAAAGCTGGTGCCCGGCCCGGCGCATTATCAAAAGGGACAGGTGAATCGTGACCGGTATTATCACGAACATGGTTATGCCAAAAATTGAGCGGGAAGCTGAAGCTCGAAACTATGGCAAATTCACAATCAGCCCCCTAGAGGGCGGATACGGCGTGACGTTGGGCAATGCCCTGCGCCGCGTCCTGCTTTCCTCTTTGGAGGGAACTGCCATCACATCAATTCGCATCGCGGATGTACTGCATGAGTTCAGTGACATCCCCGGCGTGCGTGAAGATGTCATCCAGGTCATGCTGCAGGTCAAACAGATCCGCATCAAAATGGATGGCGTGGACAGCGCTCGAATGCAGTTGGAAGTACGCGGCGAAGGGACGGTCACCGCAGCGGATATCGTAACCCCCGCCGAGATCGAGATCGTCAACCCCGACACATATCTCTTTACCGTGGACGGAGCCAAGACCAAGCACGATATTGAATTCGTGGTCGAACGCGGCCGCGGATATTCCCCCTCGAACGAGCGCGCCGGACACATGCCCATTGGAGAACTTCCAGTGGACGCGATCTACACCCCGGTCAAACGTGTGAATTGGGAAGTTGCCTCTGCCCGCGTAGGACAGAGCACAAATTACGACAAATTGATTTTAGAGATCTGGACAGACGGAACCATCTCGCCGGAACGCGCCCTCAGTTCCTCCGCCCGCATTCTCATTGACCACCTGCGCTATATCGCCGGCATCAATGAAGAAATGCTGGCAGTGGCTGTGGAACGCGAATCATCGGGAAGCCGCCTGAGCAGTGAACTGGCCGAAACGCCAGTGGAAGCCCTCGACCTTTCTGTGCGCGTCTTCAATTCATTGAAGCGCACCGGCATCACCAACGTGGGTGATGTGCTCGACCTTCTCGAAAAAGGCGAGACCGCAGTCATGTCCATCCGCAACTTCGGCGAGAAGAGTCTCGACGAACTCCGCCAGAAGATGCAGGAGAAGGGCTTTATGAAAGACGATACATCCTCGGAGAGTTAGAGATGCGACATTCAGTAGCAGGTTACACATTAGGACGCACCAAAGGCGCGCGAATCGCCCTGCGGCGCAACCTGATCAAACAGTTCTTTACGCACGAGCGTATTCAAACCACCAAAGCCAAAGCCGCCGCGATCCGCGGTGACGCCGAACGCTTGATCACACTTGCCCGCAACAGCGCGAATGGCACAGACGTGGAAAAGCTCAACGCCCGCCGCCTCGCCATTTCCAAACTGGGCGACAACCAGCTCATCAAGCGCTTGTTCGATGAAATCGCTCCACGCTTTGCAACACGCCCCGGTGGTTACACCCGTGTGTTGAAGCTTGGCCCGCGCCGCGGCGATTCGGCCGAGATGGTTTTGTTAGAGTTAGTTGAAGAGTAGTTCAGTAATCAGTCTTCAGTAGCCAGTGATCGATCACTGATTACTGTTCACTGCAAGATGGCACGTTACCAAGTGATCCTAGCCTACGACGGCACCGGTTTTACCGGAAGCCAGGTACAGGCGAACTCCCGCACAGTGCAGGGCGAGTTGGAAAGAGCGCTCCGCAAACTGGGCTGGTCTGATCGGACAGTCATTATGGCCGGCAGGACAGACACAGGAGTTCACGCGACAGGGCAGGTGGCCGCATTCGATTTTGACTGGGCACACCCGGCGGATAAATTACGCAAGGCGCTCAACGCCGACCTTCCGCCTGATCTTGTCATAACAAGCCTGACCGCAGCCCCGGCAGATTTCCACCCGCGCTTTGACGCAGTTTCGCGTGAGTATCGTTACAGGGTGTTTTTCCAGCCGACCCGCGACCCGCTGCGAGGGAAATATTTGTGGCGCGCCTGGCCAGATGTGGACGGAGACGCACTCAAACAGAACGCAGGCACCTTCCTCGGCACACATGATTTTGCCGCCTTTGGTTCACCGACCACGCCGCGAGGCACGACGGTGCGCACGGTGACAAAAGCCGAATGGAAGAAAATGCCGGATGGCGAGTGGCAGTTCGAAGTTAAGGCCGATGCGTTTTTATATCGCATGGTACGAAGACTGGTTTTTGTGCAAGTGTCAGTCGCGCAGGGTAGATGTTCAGTGGCGAAAGTCCAACATGCTTTGTCGAAGCAGGGACAACTTCTCGCCGGGCTGGCTCCCGCGCACGGGCTGACGCTGGTTGAAGTAACGTATGGATCACATGATTAAGATTATGAAACGGAGTGACAAAAGTGCAACAGAAAACATATTATCCAAAGGCTGCTGAAATTCAGCGCGACTGGGTTGTGCTGGACGCCGAAGGGCAAAATTTAGGACGCTTTGCCGCCCGCATCGCGCACATTTTGCTTGGCAAACATAAACCAACCTTCACCCCCGGCGTAGAGATGGGCGATTTTGTTGTCGTGGTAAATACCGAGAAAGTAACGGTGACCGGTACCAAAACCAGCAGCAAACTTACCAGCAAGATCTATTACGGGCACTCCGGTTATCCGGGCGGTTTGAAGGCCATTTCCCTCAAGGATCAACTGGCCCAGCATCCCGATCGCGCCCTGCGCGACGCTGTTTGGGGCATGCTCCCGCACAACCGCATGGGACGTTCCACGCTCAAGCGTTTGAAGATCTATGCCGGCCCCAATCATCCGCACCAGGTTCAAACCCCGAAGGTTTCGGGATAAAGAGGTAAGTGAATATGGCTCAATATTATGAAGGCATTGGCCGTCGCAAGGAAAGCACCGCCCGCGTGCGCCTGACGAGCGGCAGCGGTAAATTCACCGTAAACGAAAAAGATTTCGCCGCGTTTTTTACACGCATGGGCGACCTTGAAGACATCCTGCGCCCGTTCGGCGCCGTCGGTCAGGAATCGGCAAAATACGACGTGAGTGTTTTGGTCAGCGGCGGCGGCACCACCGGCCAGACCGAATCGGTGCGCCTCGGCATTGCCCGCGCGCTCCAGCTCATTAACGCGGAATGGACTTCACCCCTGCGCAAAAAGGGCTTGCTCACCCGCGACGCTCGCGTCAAGGAACGTAAGAAGCCCGGCCTCAAGAAAGCCCGCAAGGCTCCGACATACACCAAACGCTAAACAATGTCGGGTGTCACGTGTCAGGTGTCACGTGGCTTTTGGATAGACAGTAAACGTAATGCGTGACGCACGTTTCGCATTACGTTTTGCTTTAAGGATATTGAAATGAACCTTTCCCTGGTTGCCTCTGTATTTGAGACTCTTCGCATCACTCCGCCCCCGAAACTGACTCTGCTCGAAGCGCAGACTCTCACTTCGGCACACGTCCCGCCATTTCCGCCCGATATACCCGCCCTGCTGACGGGAATCGATTCTGCTGAATTGGCTTTGCAGGTGAAGAAGGTAATGCTGGCGGTGTATCCGAAGGAGCACGAGGTGAATTGGATTGAAGGCGAAAGCTCGCAGGTTGTGCGGCTCGGCGATTTTCATCCTTCATCTTTCACCCTTCATCCTTGTCTTTATATTCCATCCTTGGGCGAAGGCACATCTTTTGAATCATTTGCCGAGATCGTGGCGCATTTGCGCGCGCCGGACGGCTGCCCATGGGACAGGGAGCAAACCCACCAAACCCTGCGGACTCATCTTTTGGAAGAAGCGTATGAGACATTATCCGCGATGGATGATGATAACTCTGCTGACATGCGCGAGGAATTTGGTGACCTGCTATTGCAAATTGTATTGAATTCCCAGATCGGCAGCGAAACAGAATCGTTTTCAATGACGGAAGTCATCAAGGCCATATATGACAAGATCGTGCGCCGCCACCCGCATGTATTTGGCGACGTTCAACTCGACGGCGTGGATGGCGTTTTGCAGAATTGGGAAAAATTGAAGGAAAAAGAAAGAGGGGAGAAAAAAGAAGATAAGGGTTTATTGGATGGCGTCCCCGCTGCTTTGCCTGCCTTGACGCAGGCGCTTGAATATCAAGACCGCGCTGCGCGAGTCGGGTTTGACTGGCCTGAAGTGGAAGGTGTGCTCGATAAGATCCGCGAGGAAATAGAGGAAGTTAAGAACGCGCAAAACATTGCCGAAGTCACAAATGAATTGGGCGACCTGTTCTTCGTGCTGGTCAACCTTGCGCGCTGGCGCAAAGTGGATGCCGAGTCTGCGCTGAGGGGGACGAATATCAAATTCAAGAAACGCTTTGGCTATGTGGAGCAGGGCGCGAAAAAACAAGGCAGGAATTTATCTGACATGACTTTGGAGGAGATGGATGCCTTGTGGAATGAAGCCAAGTCGTTGGGTATGTAGGGAACTCAAAGACCGCAAGTAAAGCGCGCGAGCATTTCTTCAAACAATAATCCTGCAGATTCAGCCTGCGGCGAATAAACCTTCCATGCGAAGACTCGGTCGCCGCAGGTCCATGCGCCTGCGCCGCCAAAGGGCAGCAGCGTGGTCGCAGTGGATGTGATCGCTGTATACATCACATTCATGCCGCGCGCAAGTTTTACATCCAAATTTCCTTCGCGAATATCGACTTCACCGAGAATTAAATCCAGCATGAATTCTGGATCGGCTGCGCCGGGCGCGGCCTGCCAGATGACCTGAATAAATAGATTCGCATTGAGCGCTGCGATCATTCCCTGCCCGTAGCTGCTCGGCGCTGCCGGGTTTTGCTGTGCGCTGACGTCGAAGAAAGCCATGTCAATTGGGTGGCCGATACAAAAATGATATTCACAGAAAAGCCCGGCTAGGTCAAATGGGGTGGGCGATGGAAACGGAGTGGATGGGGGAATGGCAGTTGTGGTTGGAATTGCGGCCAAGGTCGCTGCGACAGATTGGCGGACCAGTTCGTTGGGGTCGGGGGTTTCAGGCTTGGGGGAGCAGGCTGCCAGTAGAAACAGAATCAGGCCGAGGGTTAAATTAAGAGCCGTTTGTTTTTTCATCCGAGAGATTATAAATGATGTGGCGGCAGGGGTGCGTCGCGCTGTGCCCAGTGTAAATGAAAAGCCCCGTCCATTTCTGAACGGGGCTTGGGTGAAATCCGCTTTAGTAGATTTCGTGAACTGTGTTGTACACGTTGAATTTGCCGGTTGGGGTGACCAGGTCTTTGATGCGGGTGATCTCTTCGAGGTTTTCATCGTTGTAGATGACGATCTCGCCGGTTTTGCCGGGCTGGTCGGCGGTGCCCCAAATGCTGACCCAGACTTCGGTGCCGTCCTGGTTGTATTCAAAGTGGACGGCGCGGCCATAATCTGAGGCTTCCCAGCATTTGTGGACTTTGGTGGGGTCTGCTTTGGCAATGACGCAGACGGTGCGCTGGAGCTTTTCGTCGGAGTTGAGGACGAAGTCTGTCCAGATCCATTGGCTGTTGGGGTGGGTCTTGATGAAGAGGCTGCCTGCGCCGGGGAGTTCGATGTCGCGGACGACTTTCCACGCGCTGTCGGGGTTGCCTTCGGGGTCGGTACCGATGGCAATGAGTGACGGGGCGCTGAGGTGCGAGGTGCTCCAGACGGGGCCGAATTCGGGGTCGATCCAGTTTGCGCCGCGGCCGGGGTGCGGGACCTCGGGGGTGTCTACCATTGCAACCAGTTCGCTTTCGAGCGCGTCCACCACCACGATCTTGTTCGATTTATTGGCGGCGACAAGGAAGTAGCGCTGGGTTGAATCCCATCCACCATCATGCAGGTACAGCGCCGAGCCGATGGTTTTGATGGTCAGGTTCATCGGGTCTTGATAATTCACCATCCAGACCTGTCCGGTTTCTTTTACGTTCACGATCCACTCGGGTTTGTATTCCGATGCGACAATGGCAGCCACACGCGGGTCGCCGACGTAGGTGTTTGTGTCTGTTGTGTAGCCGCGCACGCTGGTGATCTTGAACGGTTCGAGGGTTTGCCCGTCGAGGATGGTGAAGTGTGAGGGCCAGTAACAGCCGACGATGGCGTATTTGTCGGTGAAGTCGCCCAGGTCGCCGTTGTATTTGCTGACTTCCACCGAGCGGGCGTCGTAGCAGGTTTGGACTTCGGCAACTTTAGCTGGGGTTTCCATCCAAAGATCAACGAGGGCGAGTTTGCCGTCGCGCCCGATAACGTAGACATAACGCCCGGTGGCGGACATGCGCGAGATGTGAACGGCGTAGCCCGTATCTACTTTGGCGACGACTTCGTAGGTGTCGCCGTCGATGATGGCGACCTGACCGGCGTCACGCAGTGTGACGGAGAAGTAATTTTCCCAGTTGCGCGTGGTCTGAGGTTCGGTGGGGCGGTCTTCAGGGGCGACGAATACCTTCCAGGTGGTTTTCATTTGCTCCATCGACATTTCGGGCGGGGTGGGCGGTTCGTTTTGCAGGTACTTTGCCATGACGTCGGTCTGCTCCTGCGTGAAGAAGCCCTGCTTGCCCCAGTCGGGCATACCTTTAAGGGTTCCATTGAAAATGATTGAGGAGAGGGCAACGGTTCCTTTTGGCAGAGTCAGGTCAGGGGTTAAGGCTGGCCCCGTTGCTCCTTTGCGCAGAGTTCCATGACAGCCCGCGCAGCGTTCAAAGAAGGTCTGCTTTGCCCAGGCAAAATCCTCTTCTGAGAGGGCAACATCTGCGGTGGATGTATCTACCTCGACTTCAGCCTCTGCCATCAATGATTCGCCGCCGGGCAGGGTGGCGAGATAGCCGACGATCATGTTGATCTCATCTTTGGTGAGCGTTTCTGAAAGTGTCGCGGGCATGAGCCCTGGCTGACACATGCCGGTGGGGCAGTTTTGCGCGAGGAAAGCCTCGGGGTCGGTAATGGATTCGAGGATATATCCCGCTGCGTCCTTGGCCTTGCCTGTGTAGGCTCCGCCTGATAGGTGGCTTGCGGCGACGGTGGATATGCTTGAAAGGTCAGGTCCAATCGTGCCGATTGCGCCGGGGATGCCAGGCACGGCATGGCAGGCGCCACATCCGCCTTTGGTAAAGGCATCTACGACTGCCTGCGGTTCAAGCGTGACAGGTGAAACGACCAGTGGTTCTGCGGCAGGGGCACAGGCCCAGACAAGCGCCGCCAGCCCGAGAAAAATCAGGGCTATACTAATTTTGGTTTTCATTTGGTTCTCTCCTTTGGGGTGGAAATACTCACTCATTCTAAGTGAAAAATAAGACAAATACTGTGATAAAAGTCACATGACAGGGTAAAAATTTGTGACATTAATCTACTTGACGGTAAGGGGGCAGGGAGTTATAGTTCGCCTTGCCCCGTCCCCCCTGGGGGGGGGGGTAGATAATTCAAAGGCATCGCCAACAAAAGAGGCTCACGATGGAAAACGACAACACCCTGAGAAGATTGAAGACAGTTGAAGGCCACTTGCGCGGGGTGATCCGCATGGTCGAGGAGGATTCATATTGCATTGACGTGATCCGCCAGATACAGGCGGTTGAGGCCGCCTTGAATAAGGTCAGTTCGATGATTTTGGAAGATCACTTGAATTCATGCGTCATCACCGCCATTCAAGGCGATGACCAGAAGGAACGCGAGCGTGTTTTGAAGGAAATCACCGAAGTCTTTGAAATGTCTACGAAAGTTTAAGATAACAGGTGACAAGTTACAGGTTTAAAGGAAAAGGCACAACCTTCAACCTTCAACCTATAGCCCATAAACAACCCAAGGAGAAATAAAATGTCCACAGTAACTTATACCGTCCCCGCCATTTCCTGCGGACACTGCACCCGCACCATTGAAACGGAAGTGGGTGAGTTGCAGGGTGTCCAGTCTGTGAAGGCTGCAATTGACACGAAGAGAGTGGAAATCACCTTTGATGCACCCGCAAGCGAGGAGTTGATCAAGGCATTGCTGGCTGAGATCAATTACCCCGCCGAGGCATTACTCGCTTTGTAATTACTGAGGTCACGCTTCAAGCGTGACCTACACAATCTTAGGAAATTTGAATGAGCGATACAAAACAATTAACCCTCCCCATTACCGGTATGACTTGCGCCAACTGTGTCGCCACAGTAGAGCGCAACCTCAAGAAAATGGACGGCGTTCAAAGCGCCGTGGTGAATCTATCTTCCGAGCGCGCCACAGTAGATTTTGACGCCGCCAAACTCGCGCTGACCGATGTCATCGCGCGCGTCAACCACGCGGGATATGGCGTCGCCACCGGCGAAGCGGATCTTGTCATCAAACATCTTTCAGATGATAACGATGCGCGCCGCCTTGAGAAGGCGCTCGCAAAACTCGAAGGGGTTTTGGAAGCACAAGTGACTTTCACCACAGAGAAGGCGCGCATGAAATATGTGCCGACCATCATCACGCAGGCGGAATTGCGCCGCGCAGTGGCAGCCAGCGGTTTTGAAGCCATCGAACTTGGCGGCGAAGCGGAAGACGCGGAAGCCAATGCGCGTGAAAACGAGATCAACGAACAACGAAGATTATTGATCATCGGCTTGATTTTCACCGTTCCGTTGTTTTTGCTCTCCATGGGCAAGGACTTCAATTTGCTGCCCGCATTTGTTTATTCAACGAACACGATGGAAGGAATGCGCGAGGCTCAGCCCTGGTTTGGCTGGCTGATGCTTGCTCTGGCATTACCCGTTCAGTTCTACGTTGGCTGGCAATATTATGTCGGCGCATTCAAGGCTTTGCGAAACAAATCTGCGAACATGGACGTGCTGATCGTGATGGGCTCGTCCGCCGCGTTCTTTTATTCCCTGTCGATCACATTTGGCCTGCTGATGGGGCATGTCTATTACGAGACGGCCGCGGTCATCATCACGCTGATCAAGCTCGGAAAATTTTTGGAGGCGCGCGCCAAGGGTCGAACCTCCGAAGCGATTAAGAAATTAATGGGATTGCGCGCCAAGACCGCGCGCGTCGTTCGCGCCGGACTGGAAGTTGAGGTGCCGGCCGATGATGTTCGCGTCGGTGACATTGTTCTGGTCAAGCCTGGTGAGACGATCCCCGTGGACGGAGTGGTGATGGAAGGACGCAGTTCCATTGACGAATCCATGCTGACGGGTGAATCACTGCCAGTTGAGAAGAAGCCCGGTGACCCGCTCATCGGCGCAACATTGAACAAACTTGGCATGTTGAAATTCGAGGCGACCAAAGTTGGCAAGGAAACGGCGCTGGCCCAAATCATTAAGTTAGTGGAAGATGCGCAAGGAAGCAAGGCGCCGATCCAGAAAATGGCAGATCAAGTCTCGGCTGTGTTTGTCCCAATCGTTATCGGTCTTGCCGCGCTCACGTTTGCAGGCTGGTACTTTTTCGGCGCTCCGCTAGCCATCAACGCGGATACCGACAATTTCACACGCGCCCTGATCAATATGGTGGCGGTGCTGGTGATTGCCTGTCCGTGCGCGATGGGGCTGGCTACGCCGACTGCCGTGATGGTCGGCACAGGCAAGGGCGCGGAGGCTGGAATCCTCTTCCGTACCAGCGAGGCTTTGGAACGCGCTGGTCAGATCGCTGTGGTGGTGTTGGATAAAACCGGCACGATCACAAAGGGTCAGCCGGCGGTAACGGATATTGTGACCGCAGACAGCGGACGATGGACCGATGGCGAATTGCTGCGATTGGCTGCGTCTGTGGAGAAGGGCAGTGAGCACCCGCTGGGTGAGTCCATTTGGGCGGAGGCGACCACTCGTGGATTGGTTTTAGTGGAGCCCGCTGGTTTTAAAGCAGAAGCCGGGCATGGCGTGCAGGCTGAGGTCGAGGGAAGAAGCGTCATCGTCGGGAACAGGAGAATGTTTCAGGCGCGCGGAATCCAGTTGGGGAATCTCGAATCCGAAGTGGCGCGTTTGCAATCTGAAGCAAAGACGGCGATGCTGGTTGCGGTGGATGGCGTGGCTGCGGGAGTTATCGCGGTGGCGGATACGATCAAGGAAAGTTCGAAGGAAGCGGTTGCAGAACTGCGCCGCATGGGATTGAAAGTAGCAATGATCACCGGCGACAATCAGAAGACTGCAGAAGCGATTGCGAAGCAGGTTGGGATCGATGTGGTGCTGGCGGAAGTTTTGCCTGAAGGCAAGGCCAGTGAAGTGAAGAAATTACAAGGGCTTGTAAAAGGCAAGTTGTCAAAGGATATTAAGCATTTGATCTTTGATGTGGTTGCCATGGTCGGTGACGGTGTGAACGATGCGCCGGCCCTTGCGCAAGCGGATGTGGGTCTTGCCATTGGCACGGGTACGGATGTGGCAATGGCCGCCGCGCCTGTGACTTTGATGAGCGGCGATTTGCGGGGCGTGGCGCGCGCGATCTCTCTTTCGCGCAAGACGGTGGCAACCATCAAGCAGAATCTATTTTGGGCATTTTTCTACAATGTGGTGCTGATCCCCGCGGCTGCGCTTGGATATTTGAATCCGATGTTGGCGGCTGGCGCGATGGCATTCAGCAGTGTCTTTGTCGTGACCAACAGTCTGCGTTTGCGTGGACAGAAAATTTAGATTTGACGTAGGGGCGACCCGTTCTAATGGAAGAGAAATCTCTTTAATCTTGAAGGGCCGCCCCTCCTTATAAAAGGAAACTTTAAAATGAAACCTCATAAACTGGTATTGTTCGTTCTTGTTGCGCTGCTCGTTATTGTTGCCGCTGGCTGTGCGCCGAAGGAAAGCGGCCCTGCCAAAGTTGAATTGCCTGCCGGCAAGGCATTTGCCGAAGGCCAGGAAATTTACTTTGTGCATACCGAAGTCTCTGACCCGGATATTGCGAAACTGCTGTCAGATATGATGACATCGCCAGTGCTGTATGTGCCATCGCTGGCAAACGTGCCGGATGAATCGCTGGCGAATGTGTACGTGTTTGAGAATGGATTAACGGGCATGGGTCCGCTGGGATTTCAAGCGGATGTCTTCGACAACCCGCCCGGCACAGACGGCTACTCTCCGCTCCGACGCTTAAATGTGGTTAAATGGGCTGACCCATCCACAGCGGTGACGTTCACCTCTGTGGATGAGATCATGGCCGCGCAGGATGCCGGCGAAGTTACAATTGCCCAACCCGGTGTTGTGGTGAACATGCCCTTTGTCGTTTGGGACGGCGGACAGAGGTAACTGCAAGGCGTTTCGATCGATAGACTTTATCGGAAATTAAATCGGGACGCTGATTCACGCACACCTGCCCACCTGCACTGCACGCCGCGCGGCAGCGCGGTGCAAGTGTGGCGGGCGGTGCCAGGGGAAAACGCAGATTTTTCTTTCTTGCATCAGCGAAAATCAGCGTTTATCAGCGTCCAAAACAGGTTCTTTGCTTATTACCGATAAAGTCTAATGTTTCCAATCCATTTTATTGAGGTACCATGACCAGTAAACAAAAGCCCGCTGTTGACCCCGTAATAATCGTTATGCTCGGTATTGTGTTTTTAGCAATTGCCTTTGCCCTGCTCGTCTTCAAACCGAATGACCAATCCCTTGGCTTTGATGCAGGCTCAGGCGCATGGAATCAACTTTTGGTTGCGTTCGTCACCGGCATTACCACAGGCGGGTTGAGCTGCCTCGCGGTGCAGGGCGGCCTGCTGGCCAGTTCTCTCGCACATCAGATCGAACAGGATTATGTTGAACAATCCGCGCATCACAAGAGGGGAAATAGATTACCCCGCTCAAATTCAGCGTTTCCAATTATGCTTTTTCTAATTTCCAAACTTGGCGCATACACCCTGCTTGGTGCATTACTCGGCTGGCTTGGTTCCTACCTCACACTCAGCCCGATGACCCGCGCCATGGTGATGATCCTCGTTGGCGTGTTCATGATCGGCAACGCACTGCGCATGTTCAACGTGCATCCCATCTTCCGCTACTTTTCCATCGAGCCGCCCAAATTCATCACGCGTTATATCCGCCGCACAGCCAAAGGCACCGATACATTTACTCCGCTCTTCCTGGGCGCGCTGACGGTCTTCATTCCCTGCGGCGTCACGCAAGCCATGATGGCTACCGCGCTCGGCACAGGCAGCGCAGCCATGGGCGCAGCGCTCATGTTCGCCTTTGTCCTTGGCACCAGCCCGGTCTTTTTCATCATCGCCTACCTGACAACCGAACTTGGCGCGCGGCTTGAAAAATTTTTCATGCGATTCGTGGCAGTGGTGCTTTTGATTTTGGGATTTGTAACCCTCGACGGCGGATTAAACGTCTTGGGCTCGCCCCTCTCGTTTCAAAACCTGACCCGCAGCCTGATACCGTCCAACAGCACGCCTGCCCCTGTTTCAGAATCCACCCAACCTGAGTCGGACTCGGACACCATCGTCCTCAACGTGAATAACGACGGCTACTTCCCGCGCACCTTGAACGCGCCCGCAGGCACAGCCGTGACTCTCAACCTCGTCACGAATCAAACCTATTCCTGCGCGCGCGATTTTGTCATCCCCGCCTTGAATTATTATGAATTACTTCCCGATACCGGCACAGTCCAGGTGGGCATCCCGGCCCAGAAAGCAGGCTCGCAGCTTTTCTTCACCTGTTCGATGGGCATGTACACCGGCGTGATCGTGTTCCAATAAAAAACGCTCATGATAAAAAAGACCTTCAAAATTCCAGACATGACCTGCTCTGCCTGTGCCATGAAACTTGAAAGCCTCGAAGATGCCCTCGACGGCGTCAAAGAGGTCAACGCCAGTTATCACCGGCTGGAAATGACGATCGAATACGACGACTCCATGCTTACCGAGGAGCAGGTCATCGCGGCCGTACGGAAAAAAGGCTACACCGCAATTGGGGCGTAAACAAGCCAAACTCTTTCCTTGTCTACTTAATATTCCACGTGTATACTTTCCGGAAAGGCTGACAGGCAGCCTCCCGGAAAAAGAAATGGTGGAATTTGCTGATTCACCTCAAGTTACATTTAAAGGAGAAATAAAATGACTACAGTTACTTATACCGTCCCAGCCATTTCCTGCGGACATTGCACCCACACCATTGAAACTGAACTGGCCGATTTGCAGGGCATTCAATCTGTGAAAGCCAATGTCGAAACGAAAAAGGTTGAGATCACCTTCGATGCGCCCGCAAGCGAGGAGTCGATCAAGGCTTTATTGACCGAAATCAATTATCCCGCTGAAGGGCTGATTACTTTGTAATTATTGCAGGCCACGTTTCAAGCGTAACCTGCTCAACCCTAGGAAGTTTGAATGAGCGATACAAAACAACTTACCCTTCCCATTACCGGTATGACCTGCGCCAATTGTGTCGCCACAGTGGAACGCAACTTGAAAAAGCTCGACGGCGTGCAAGGCGCAGTGGTAAACCTGTCCTCCGAGCGCGCCACGGTGGATTTTGAGCCGTCCAAACTTGGCCTGGCAGATGTCATTGCGCGCGTTAACCGCGCGGGGTATGGTGTTGCCACAGGCGAAGCCGACCTCATCATCAAACGACTTTCAGACAATAATGATGCCACTCGTTTGGAGAAGGCACTCGCAAAACTGGAAGGCGTGCTCGAAGCGCAGGTCACTTTTACAAATGAAAAAGCGCGCGTAAAGTATGTGCCGACGATTGTCACGCAGGCCGAACTGCGACGCGCGGTTTCATCCGCTGGCTTTGAAGCCGTGGAACTTGGCGGTCAGGCTGAAGATGCCGAAGCTGCAGCCCGCGAACATGAGATCAACGAACAGCGCCGCCTGTTGACGATCGGTTTGATTTTCACCGTGCCGCTTTTCCTGCTCTCGATGGGTAAAGATTTTGGGCTGCTCCCGGCTTTCGTTTATTCGCCCGACTCGATGGGCAACATGCGCGAGGCTCAGCCCTGGTTCAATTGGCTGATGCTAGCGCTTGCATTGCCTGTTCAGTTTTATGTCGGCTGGCAATATTATGTCGGCGCGTTCAAAGCCGTCCGCAATAAATCAGCCAACATGGATGTGTTGATCGTAATGGGGTCGTCAGCCGCATTCTTCTATTCATTGCCGATCACCTTCGGCTTGCTGGAAGGCCACGTCTATTACGAAACTGCGGCAGTGATCATCACTCTGATCAAACTTGGAAAATTTTTAGAAGCGCGCGCAAAAGGCCGCACCTCTGAAGCGATCAAGAAAATGATGGGATTGCGCGCCAAGACCGCGCGCGTCGTTCGCGCTGGACTTGAGGCTGTTGTGCCCGTGGACGATGTGCGCGTCGGGGATGTTGTCCTCGTTAAACCCGGCGAAACAATTCCCGTGGACGGCGTGGTCGTCGAAGGCCGCAGCACAGTGGACGAGTCCATGCTGACGGGTGAATCTCTGCCCATTGAAAAGAAGCAAGGCGATTCGGTGATCGGCGCAACCCTCAACAAACTGGGGCTGATAAAGTTTGAAGCGACCAAGGTCGGCAAGGAAACCGCCCTTGCTCAGATCATCAAACTAGTTGAAGATGCGCAGGGCAGCCGGGCGCCGATCCAAAAAATTGCAGACCAGGTCTCGGCAATTTTTGTGCCGTTCGTCATTGTCAGCGCGCTGCTTACTTTTACTGTTTGGTATTTTCTTGGGCCGGCCCTGCCGGCTGATTCCACGGTTGATAATTTCACGCGCGCGTTGATCTTCATGGTGGCAGTGCTGGTGATCGCCTGTCCGTGTGCGATGGGGCTTGCCACACCGACCGCCATCATGGTGGGGACAGGCAAGGGCGCAGAGGTGGGAATCCTGTTCCGCACCAGTGAAGCGCTCGAACGCGCCGGGCGTGTGCAGACTGTCGTTTTGGATAAAACGGGAACAATTACAAAAGGCCAGCCTGCTGTCACAGATATTGTGGTCAATAAAAAACTTTCGATAAGCAAGGATGAATTGCTGCGCTTCGCGGCTTCGGTGGAGCGGGGGAGCGAGCATCCGCTGGGTGAGGCGATCTGGGCTGAGGCAACAACCCGCGGGTTGAAGTTGGTGGAGCCTGCCGGGTTTAAAGCAGAAGCCGGGCATGGCGTGCAGGCCGAGGTCGAGGGCAGAAGCGTCATTGTCGGCAACAAGCGAATGTTCGAGGCGCGCGGAATCCAATTGGGGAAGCTGGAATCTGATGTGGCGCATCTTCAATCTGAAGCAAAAACAGCAATGCTGGTTGCGATCGATAATCAGGCTGCCGGAATTATTGCGGTGGCTGATACGATCAAAGACAGCTCAAAGGAAGCGATTGCTGATATGCATCGCATGGGTTTGAAGGTTGCCATGATCACCGGCGATAATAAAAAAACTGCTGAGGCGATCGCAAAACAAGTAGGGATCGATTTTGTTCTCGCCGAAGTTTTGCCTGAGGGCAAGGCTGCGGAAGTAAAGAAATTGCAGGGTGGAAAAACGGTGGTCGCGATGGTCGGTGATGGCGTGAACGACGCTCCTGCGCTGGCGCAGGCTGATGTTGGACTCGCGATCGGCACCGGCACGGATGTGGCGATGGCGGCTGCGCCGGTCACTTTGATGAGCGGCGATCTGCGCGGCATTGCGCGTACGATCTCGCTTTCGCGCAAGACGCTGGGTGTGATTCGACAGAATTTGTTCTGGGCATTTTTCTATAACGTGGTGCTGATTCCCGCCGCCGCGCTCGGCTACCTTAACCCGATGCTGGCTGCCGGCGCGATGGCATTCAGCAGTGTGCTGGTTGTTTCGAACAGTCTTCGCCTTCGCAGCCAAAAAGTTGACAGAATTGCCCTGCCGAAAACTCCGGCACGCAGGCTGCTGGAGTTTGCGCCGGTGCTTGCCGGGGCGGTTATCACCTTGCTGATTTTCTTTAATTTCTCGCGCGTATGGTTGAAGCCGCAACAGGGCGGGCTGACTCCTTTTGCCGTTTATCACGCAGTTGTTGATGAAGACACGCACATCATGGCTGGTATGCCAACCCTGCTTGATATTCAAATCCTCGATCAGTTTGGCAACCCTTTGACAGACTTTGAGTTTACGAAATTTGGGAATTACCTGACCTATGCATTTGTCGCTGTCGTGCCGCAGGACTTGAGCTCAATACAAGCGATGCCGCTGGTGGTGGATCCGTATGTGGCGGCGATCAATCGCAGCGGCGGGATGGCGATGAGCGGTACTCCGGCTGCGAGTCAGGCGGCGCCGCAAGCAACTCCGCTGCCGAGCAATGAAGAAATAATCGCCCAGTTTATTAAAATTCAACCTGAGGTGATGTTCCCATCTGACGGTCAATATGTGCTCTTTTTGGAATTTCAGCCGCGGGGGGGCAGTCAGGTGACTTTGCCTGTGACGGTTGATGTCGGTTCGGCCAGGACCAATCCCGCAGTTCTTGTCGCTGACACGAATCTTTCCAAACAAAGCAGCGACCTGACCATTAACTTGAAATATGACGGAGAGTTGAAGGCCGGCCAGCCGCAGAAAATCGCCTTTGAAGTGCTGGATGCGCAGGGGCAGCAACGCACGCAGGACGTGGGGGTCATGTCCGGCTTTTACATTAACCTGTATGCGGTCAATGAAAAGATGACTGAATTCCTGCGCCCGGAACTGGTCGACCGCGAAAACCTTCAGTATGCGATTGAGTTTCCCAAAGCGGGTAAATACAAGGTCTGGTTTGAGTTTACCTATGGCGGACGCAGAATATACCAGACGGCGTTCGTGCTGGATGTGAAATAAAAGAAGAAACTTAAAATAAAACGGGTCAGGCATGTTGCCTGACCCGTTTTATTATTAATTCAAGCGAATGGATTTTATTTTTCTGACAACAGCGTGATTAAATCAGCAGAGATGTCATCAGATGTGGCTTCGGGCGAAAACGTTTCGCGCAAGTTGCCTGCCCCGTCCACGACGTAGGTGAGGCTCGAGTGTGTCTCTCCGCCGTCCTCAACTACCACCCCGTAATCCTGCCAGACCTTCGCTAATTCTTCAGGCGTTCCAAGCAAGCCAAGGAAGGCAGGGTCGAATCTCTGCATAAATTCCTTCATCGATTCCGGAGTGTCATTGACGGGGTCGGTGCTGACCATGACAACGAGGACATCATCCGAAGATTTGCCCGCCGTTTCAAGCGCCTGACGGATCAATGCCAGAGTCGCCGGGCATTCGTCAACGCAATTTGAGAAACCGAAGAAAACCAGCGCTACTTTTCCGTGATGGCTGCTCAATTGAAAAGGCTGTCCGTTATGATCGGTCAGGTTAATTTCAGCGGCAGTTGTGGAAGGCGAAGTGGCATCGCCTTTAAGCGCGGGGTCTGCCGCGCCGCAGGATGCGGTCGCCATTATGATTATTAAAGTAATTGCAAAAATCTTGAATTGAAACATCTTGATGAAGCGCATGATGATCTCCTTAAAGTTGATGATGGGTTTGACAATACTCTCGTGCTCAATAAGAAAATGCCATGTTTCTCCTTTGGGTTGATTTTAAACTGACTAAAAATTGAGGGTGGACATAACCATAAAAATTATCCCATGGCGGGTGGATGAGAGGCACGCCACGGGATATAGTCTGGTGAGTGATGTGAGGAGAACAACCTCACCAGTCGAGCACACTTGATTGCCTCCAAATGGAGGCTCCAATCCCCTTCGTTATGCCTGATATATAATTCTTGCCCATATGCCACTAAAGCTATAATCTATATCTAAAATCAATAATAAAAAAAAGAGGGTGCTTTATGACTTTGATTGCACCCTATGAAAATGTCTAAAAATTAGGCTTTCATGCTCCCTGAACAATTTGGATAAAATCATCGCTAGGAATTGAATTTAAGTGTTCCTGCGAGAAAACATCCACTGCGTTGTCATTTGAATGAAAGATAATCATGCGCAGCTTTTCCAGGGTTGAGAAGCTGGTTAACATTTTGTAAAGTTTTTCAAATCCCACCCCTCCGCTTTGTCCCATGACCACTACTTCAGGATGCCTGGTAACAATTTCATTTACCAACGCTTCTTCGTTTTTGAAGTCAATGGTTGAGACATCCAGATTCGGTTTTGAACTGATTAATCGAGCCACACCTTCATCAAGCAGGGAACCTCTGTTTACTACCAAAATACGTTGAGGCAGGTCGTTATTTTTATCTAAGTTATTTTGCATCATGGTAAACCTCCGCTCTTATATGTTTGATGTATAAGAAATGATAACGTTTCTTCAAATCTGCTGATACAATTAATAAGGAATTCAGTTTTATATATTTTGAAATTAATGTTAGTTGATAAATTGTGATAAAATTTGATAACTATTATCCAACTTTATCATACCTCGTTTATGGAGTCAACCATGAAAAATATTTCCCCACGCCAAAAAGAGATCTTGAAACTCGTCCAGGAAAAGAAAGACCTTTCCATTGAAGAACTCCGCAAAACAATCGGAATTTCCCAGGCCACTGCTTATCGCGAAATTCAAGAGCTATCCCAAATGGGACTTGTAGCCAAAGTCCCCGGCGGCATTAGTAAAATCGAGGCCACCTCCGATCGTTGTGTTCAGTGTAGGGGAGAAACGAATGCAAGGACTACATTCATTATTGAGCAAAAGGATGGGAAGAAACTATCCGCTTGCTGCTCTCACTGTGGAATGATGGCTCTCGCAAATAACTCAAATATCAACACAGCCATGACGATTGACTTTGTTTATGGCAAGATGCTGAATGTCAGTCAGGCATGGTATGTCGTGAATAGCGTCGTGACCCTTTGTTGCAGCCCGTCCATTCTTAGTTTTTCAAATCGCGAGGACGCAACCCGCTTCACGCAGGGATTTGGAGGCGAGGTCATGGATTTTCCAAATGCGCAAAAGAGTCTTAATAAAATGATGACCTTAATTCAAATTTGATCTGAAGTTTCCCGCTCTAAAATAAATCCGCCTGGGCTATATGCTCAGGCGGATTTTGTCTTGATCGGGGTTCTTTATTCCATCCGTATTTCAACAGGGATTGTGATCTCACCGGATTTTTCGAAGACCAGAGTTAAGTCAATCGTGGCGCCGGGTTTGAACATATCATCTTTTTTCATGATGCACATGACATGCAATCCACCGGGCTTCAATTCCACCTCGCCGCCTGCGGCGACGTCAAGGGGCTTATCCATCAAGTTCATACCCATCGTGCCGTCACTTTTCATAACTGTTTCATGCAGTTCAATGGATCCGCAGGCCGGGCTTGAGCCGGAGAGCAATTTATCGCCCGCATCTCCGCTGTTCTTAATCATCATGAAAATTCCGCCAGCCGTGGGCATGTCCATCGAGGGCCGACCCCAGCCATTTTCAACTGTGATCGTTGGGGCAGCCGCTGGGGCGCACCCGCCAAGCATGGAAATTACCAACACACCAAATACCAGCCCCCGTAATAAGTACGATTTCATTTTTGCCTCCAATTTTGTTATTGAAATATTTTGCGCAGCGAATTAACTAATGTTGGATAATTGAGTGTGTCCTTCTGTAATACCTCCTGATAAAAACTGATAATATTTGGCAGAGTTTATCATTTTTTATTTCATCTGGCAAGTGGTTTTTTTGTTTATCAAAAAGAATGGCACCCTTACGCTCCGGCCTTGATAATAGACTGTGATAAAATTATTGTAATTTATTATTTTTTCTCAAGCACAATAAGCCGCGTCAACAACCACTGATTGAGGCGGGAAGATCAAAATAAAACTACATCGTGAGGAATATAAATGGATTTAATTGTCGCATTCATTACAGGATTGACCACCGGCGGGTTGGGATGCCTGGCAGTTCAAGGCGGCCTGCTGACCAGCACGCTCGCACATCAGATCGAGCAAGATATGCAGCGATACAACGGCGCTGGTTCAACTCAAAAATTTAAACCGCACATTGCACAGCCGATTCTGTTTTTTCTATTGGCAAAGTTAATCGCGTATACCATCCTCGGATATTTATTAGGCGCAGTTGGGTCGGTGCTTCAACTCACACCCTTGATGCGCGCGATCCTGTATTTTGCCATTGGAATTTTCATGATCGGCAACGGGCTGCGCATGTTCAACGTTCACCCCATCTTCAGATATTTCGTGATCGAGCCCCCGTCATCGCTGACTCGTTATATCAGACGGAAATCGAAAAACGGCGCTTCATTCTTTACCCCCATCCTGCTCGGCACACTGACAATTTTCCTGCCCTGTGGGGTAACGCAAGCCATGATGGCAACCGCGCTTGGTACAGGCTCTCCGCTTCAAGGCGCAACGCTCATGTTCTCATTCATCCTCGGAACATCGCCATTGTTCTTCTCGGTTGCCTACTTCGCCACCAAACTTGGATCTGCCATTGAAAAATATTTTACGCGAATCGTCGCTGTCACCATGCTTATCATGGGCTTGGTACAGGTGGATACGGGGCTTAACCTTTCAGGATCTCCGTTCTCTTTTTCCAGAACAATCAGTATATTGCAGGCTTACGCACTTCCTGCGCAGACAGGCCTGTCTGTTGAGGTAACCGAGTACGGATATTCCCCGCAAGTTCTGCATTTACCTGCCAATCAGGATGTGACGATTGAATGGGTGACCCGCAACACAAAATCCTGCGCCCGCTCCGTTGTAGTCCCTGACCTTGATTATCAGCAAATTCTTCCAGTCACGGGCCGGACCCAGCTTGACATCCCGCCTCAGGAAAAAGGTGCTATTATTCGCTACACCTGCTCGATGGGAATGTACCCCAGTCAGCTCGTTTTTGACCTCGACCCAACAGAAACAAACCAATAAAACGGATGTGAAAATGAAGAAATTATTCAATGTCCCCGATATGACCTGTCCCAACTGCGCCATGCACCTCGAAGGCCTGGAGGATGAAATACCCGGCGTGAGAAGCATATCAGCCAGCTATAAAAAACTGAGTATGGAAGTGGAATTCGACGAAACAAAACTGACCGTCGAGCAGATCATTCAGGCAGCGAACGAGATCGGTTATCACCCCGAACCAGTATCAGCCTAAGCGCAGGCTGGGTTTCCCCGGAATAACGCAGCAAAAGAGACAGCGGCCACATGCCTGAAGATTTTCGCTGTTTTTTTACTGCAAAAAAATTTCCACAATTCACTAACAGGAGTATCGAATGAAACGAATATTGATGATTGCATTGACGCTGGCCTTTTCGCTGTCCGCCTGCGGAACCGCCGCGCCAACTGACTCAGGAGGAGGCATTGAAATTTCATCCCCCTATGCTCATGCAGCAGATGCCGGCGGAACTTCCGCCGCTTACATGACCATCACCAATACCGGCAGCGAAGCAGACACCCTCGTCCAAGCCGCCTGCGACGCAGCCATGATGGTGCAGGTAATGGAAACGACAATGGCAAACGACGTTATGTCCATGGGTGAAATCCCCGGCATTGACCTTCCATCCGGTTCCACCGTGGAACTCAAGCCGGGCGGTTACCACATCATGCTGATGGAACTCTCCCAACCTCTGGTGGACGGCACAACGATCACCATCACCCTCGAGTTTGAAAAAGCAGGCAAGATGACCGTCGAAGTTCCGGTCAAAGCACCCGGGTCCATGCCCTGACATTCAGGCAATAAGTACAGTCCCGAAGGTTGAATGCAAAAACCTTCGGGATATTTGTTTAAGTACCTGCCTCTCAAAATAGCACCCTCAATCGAAACGCCGCAGACTTTTAGGGTTAAACTACATGGTATATTACCAAAGGAGCAAAATTGAACAAAGGAATTTTGTACGGAATCGGCGCATACATTGCCTGGGGTTTCTTTCCCATTTACTGGAAATTCCTCCATCATGTCCCCGCCATTCAATTGATCGGGCATCGCATCATCTGGTCCTGCCTTTTACTGTTGGTTGTCATTGCCGTCACCAAACAATGGGGTGAGTTTCGCACGACCCTCAATCCAAAAGTCCTGCGGATATATACCATCGCCGCGCTCCTGATCGGCGTGAACTGGCTGATTTACGTCTGGGCGGTCAACGCAGATTACATCGTTGAAACCAGCCTCGGCTATTTCATCAATCCGCTTTTAAGTGTGTTGATGGGGGTGATCTTCCTCAAGGAACGCCTGCGCTACGCTCAATGGATTCCTGTCATCCTGGCCGCGATCGGAGTGACCTATCTGACATTCGTCTACGGTCGCCTGCCTTATATCGCCCTTTCACTCGCGTTTTCATTTGGCTTGTACGGCCTTGTCAAAAAACTATCGCCGCTCGGCTCCCTTTACGGGTTGACCATCGAAACAGCCATCCTTTTTATCCCAGCCCTCATTTACCTGATCGTAATGGAAGTTAACAGCACCGCAGCTTTTCTTCATACGGGCATCACATCAGACTTGCTCATGATCGGCGCGGGACTTGTCACCACCGTTCCGCTCCTGATGTTCGCTTCTGCGGCGCGGTCAATTCCACTGTGGGCGGTGGGTCTGCTTCAGTACATCGCGCCTACGATTCAATTTTTGCTCGGTGTATTTCTCTACAAAGAACCCTTTAACCAAAATCAATTGATCGGCTTTGGAATTGTCTGGGTGGCGTTGATATTTTTTATCGTTGAAAATTTTCTCGCCAACCGTGTCGCCGCGCAACCCATCCCAGAAATGGGGGAGGGCTAAATGAAACTGCTCTTCATCGGCGGCACAGGTTTGATTTCCTCCGCGTGCAGCGACCTGGCCATTGAACGCGGCCACGAACTGTTTCTTTTGAATAGGTCTGCGTCGACGAAGTATCTGGCGCCCGGGCAGGCGAAAATTCTTCAGGCAGATATCCACGCTGACGGGGCGCATCTCTCCGCGCTGTTGGCTGGTCACCGCTTCGATGCAGTGGTGGACTTCATTGCATATTCCACCCAAGACATTGAGCGTGATATTTCCCTTTTTCACGGCAGGACAGAACAATTCGTATTCGTCTCATCGGCCAGCGCCTACCAGAAACCTCCGCAGAATTACCTCATCACTGAGCGGACCCCGCTGGAGAATCCATTTTGGGAATATTCCCGCAACAAGATTGCATGTGAAAATCTATTGATGGAGTCGCACCACAACGATGGATTTCCAGTGACCATCATCCGCCCGTCGCATACATATGGTCCTTCTCAAATCCCGTTTATGTATGGCAGTTGGCTTCACCCATGGACTCTGATAGACCGCATCAAGCGCGGTCAACAAATCATCATCCCCGGTGATGGGACTTCGCTTTGGGTCCTGACCTGGAACGCAGATTTTGCCAAAGGGCTGGTCGGTTTATTGGGGCAGAAGAACGCCATCGGCGAAGACTTCCACATTACGTCAGACCAGGCTCAAAGTTGGAATCAAATCTACCTCGAAGCGTATCAGTCCCTCGGTCAGTCCCCGAACGTGGTTCACATCCCCAGCGATTTCATTGCGAGATTTGACGAAGGCGCGATCGGCAGCCTGATCGGCGACAAATCTAACAGTGTTGTTTTCGATAACAGCAAGATCAAAAAGTTTGTGCCCGAATTTAAATGTGAAGTAACCTGGGCGGAGGGGCTGCGCAGCGCGCTGGCTTGGTTTGAGGCGCATCCTGAATTTCAGACAATTGACCATGCGGCGAACGACCTTTGGGATGGGATTTTGGCGGTTTATAGCAAGGCGTTTCAATAGAAATCCTGCTCGCCGTCATCCTGCAAATATGCCAGGCTGAAGGGTGTTTTTTACCGCTAAAGCAGAGCCTCTTGAGTGTAGAGAATCCTTAATCAGACAAAAGTACCCTATTTCACAAAACCACTGTATAATCCCGCCGTTCAAAATGTTTATTTTCAAAAGGGTCTGACTGGAATAACACGACACATTGACACATAAACACCGCGGCACTTTTTCGTGGTAAAACCCAGCCAGATTCCAAAACTACTCAAGGAGAGAGAGTATGCACATCAATTTTGCCATGTGGCGCAAGGCTTCATGGGAACTCATCAAGATGGACGACAAAAAAGAGTGGGACGCGCTCGACGTGATTTCCAAATGGCTGATCGCCACCCGTTCCGCGGTGACCACGGTCACGATCTATTCCTGCATTATTGCGGGCTTCCTCGCCTGGCGCGATGATTATTTTTCATGGCTGCCGTGGATCATTGTGACGCTCGGCCTGTTCATCGCTCACGGCACGAACAACCTGCTCAACGATTACACCGATTTCTCGCGCGGCGTGGATAAGGACAACTACTTCCGCACGCAATACGGTGTGCATCCGCTTGTGCAGAACTTCTGGACGAAGGAAAATCAGATCAAGTGGTTCGCAGCCAGCGGTGTGCTGGCTACGCTTTCGGGCATCTTTGCCTTGTTTTACACAAACTTCAATCCGTACATCATCGGCGTATTTGCATTCGGCGCGCTGGTCCTGCTTTTTTACACGTGGCCGTTCAAATATTGGGGCGTCGGCGAATTGTCCATCTTTTTGATCTGGGGGCCGATCATGATCGGGGCTGTGTACGTTGTCCTCGCGCTCGGCGCAGGCGGCGAAATTTCCAATGTGTTCAAGGTCGCGCTGGCGGGCGTTCCCTTTGGCTTGAGCGTTGCCAGCATCAACATCGGCAAGCACATTGATAAAATGGAAGACGACAAGAAAAAAGGCGTCGGCACTTTCCCAGTGCGCGTCGGGCAAACCTTCGCGCGCTACACCAACATCGCCTCCATCCTGGTTGCGTACGGCGTGATTATTTATCTCGTCATTACCGGTTATTTTTCCACGCTGATGCTGTTGGTGATCTTCGCCGCACAGCGCGCCATGTACGCCGTTGCGGTGCTCTCGAAGCCGCGCCCCGATTCTGCTCCCAAAGGTTTTGAAGCTTTCTGGCCGACCTGGTTCTCGGGTTTCTGTTTCTATCACAACCGCATGTTCGGCGGACTGGTCATCCTTGGTATTTTGCTTGACACAGTCGCGCGCAAGTTTGCAGCATCCCTGCCGCTCAACATCAACCTGCTCGGCGCAATCGCCCTCGGCGTCGGCCTTGTTTACGCAGTCATCCAAATGCAAATGGCGAAGGCGAAAGCCAAGCCAGCCGCATAATAAATCTTATAAAGAACCCTAAAGGTCTTCAAGACCTTTAGGGTTCTTCTTCTTTAATTTCCAAATCTTCGATTTCCAGCCATTCCTCTCCCCCTGCCAAAACTCCAAAAGATATTTTCCCCTCCGGTGTGAACGCTGCGAATTGATTATCGATCCAGATGATGACTCCCAATGGCGGACTCGGACTCACCGGCGACTCAAACACTGGCGTATCATCCACATACCAAAGGACGGATCGCTGACTCCACTCGAGCCTGTAACTGTGCCATTGAGTGACATCCACTCTGAGAGCGGATGAATCTTCGGCGATAACCCTGCTCAATAATTTTCTTGATAGCCTGGGCGAGAAGGGGAGAATCAACCCCGCGGGAATCAACAGCGGATGAAACTTTGGCGAGCGAAATGTCTGCGCCAGAAAACCTTGCGCGGGTTTGCCATCGGTGAAAGAAAGATAATTCTGCGGCGAGGCATAAAAGAACCAGACTGCATTTGGCAGTGCCGGCAGCCGAAACGGACTCCCGCCAAACCCAAGCGACATGCCGAACGGGTCATTCCACAGGCCGAAGCCCCATGTCCCGGCGGGGGAACTGCTTGAAGTTTTTGCACGCAGGCTGAGGCTTAGACTCCGATGCGGAAACTTATGCCGCGAGAGTTGAGAATAGTCATCGAGCTGGGCATCCCGATAGCTGAGAGAATCCCCTTTCTGTATTCCCAATCTCCAACCGTTTTCTGCCGTATCAACTTTCGCATTTTTCGTTGCGCTTTCATTCATCCTTCATCATTTATCCTTGTCTATTCACCATCCAAATACCAAACAGAATGACCACGCCGCCCAAAACGGATACGAGCGTGATCTGCTCATTTAAAATGATCGAAGCGACCACCATGCTCGTCAGCGGCTCGACAAAAAGAAACGCGCCTGTTTGGGCGGCAGGCAGTTGACTGAGGGCGTCGAACCAGGCGATGTATGCCAGGCCTGTAGTTAAGATGCCGAGAAAGATCATTGCCGCCCAGCCGCGGAAATCAAGCAGTGGAATTTCAATATAGCTTTTGTTTGCGAAAAATGCGACGGACGTGATCAGCCAGCCGATGGTCATCACCCAAAAGGTCATGCGCGTGGACGGGTGATTCTTTAATCCGCGGCGCGAAAGGATGGAGAATACCGCCCAGTTGACCGAACTGATGAGGATGAGGAAATCGCCGTATGTGCCGAATTTTCCGACCGCAATGGTCGAGAGGTCGCCTTTGCTGACAACAGCCAGCACGCCGATCATGGCCAGCACAATGCCAAACGATTGCGTGAGGTTGAGCTTTTCTTTCAGGATCATCCAGCCGAGAATGGCGATGAATGCGGGCGAGGTGGAAACGATCCACGCGGTGGTGGTGGCTTGCGCTGTTTGCAGTCCGTTGGATTGCAGCCACTGGTGAAAGGAGATTCCTAAAAATCCAAGCAATGTGAAATACAGCCACTCACTGCCTTTGGGAAATGCAAATTGTTTTCGCATGACCACTGCAACCAACAAAATGGGAATGCCCATTGCGAATCTCAGCCAGACTACGGCGATGGGGGAGATTTGCCCCACTGCAATTTTTGTGGCAATGAACGACGCGCCCCAGACGATGACCGCGAACAGGGCTTCAAGGAAGGGTAGAAATTTTGTTTTTGGCATGGAGATTCCTTTACGATAAGATGGGCGAACTGATTGCCTTGCACTTTCAAAATTGGGACGCTGATTCACGCTCACTTGCACTGGCGGGCAGTGCCAGGGGAAAACGCAGATTTTTCTTTTCGAATCAGCGAAAATCAGCATTTTTCTGCGTCCAAAAAGCTTTGTGTAAGTTAATCGAATGGGCGAATTATAAATCCGTCTTTGACATTCAACTGATCCAGCGTGAACAATGGGGACACTTTCATGTTAAACTCGGAGACATGCAAAATGACATCCTCTTCAAACGCCTGCAAAACTTTGAATTCCTGCGCGGACTCGACCATGCGACTCTGTCTGCGCTGGCGGAGAATTCCACGTGGAAGATTTTTGCACCCGACGCGGTTGTGTTTTGGGAAGGGGATACCGAAGCTAATTTGTATTACCTGCAATACGGCTCGCTGAAAGTCTTGAAATCTTCCCCTGATGGACGCGAGCAGGTCTTGAAGTTTATCAGCGCGGGGGATATTTTCAACGAGATTGGCGTGCTGGCGAAACGCGCAAACCCTGTCACCGCGGTTGCGCTGGAGGAATCTGGCATCTGGTTAATTCCACGCCATGCGCTGGAGCAGATCGTGCTGGCGCATCCGCAAACGGCGCTGCAAATCATCGAGAACATGGCCGATAAAATCATCGGGCTGGTTACGCTTGCGGCGGATCTGTCTTTGAAAACTGTCGAGGCGAGGTTTGCCAAACTTTTGCTCGATCAGGCCGAAGGGAATGTGATCGAACGCCAGCGCTGGACAAACCAGACGGAGTTGGCATCGCACCTCGGAACTGTCCCTGATGTTTTGAGTCGCGTCATCCGTGAGCTGACGAAGGCCGGGCTGATCGAAATGGATAAACAGCACATCCGCATTTTGGATCGGGAAGAGTTGGCAAAGCGGGCAATGATTCAGGGTAAATAGATTTGGTACACGGATTACACGGAACGCACGGATTCTTTAAATTTCCGTGCCGATCCGCGTAGTCTGTGCGCGAAGCGTCCGTGTACAAAGATGTTTTTTCGGTAGTGGGCTTGACTAAATGAAATCGAATATTTTTTTACCGCCGAGACGCAGAGAACGCGGAGAAATCCCCTTGAAAATCTCTGCGAACTCCGCGCCTCTGCGGTGATAGATGGCTGGCATCATTTACGCAAACCCATTA
>JACRBI010000052.1 GCA_016234495.1 Chloroflexota bacterium
AACTTTAACGCGAATTACGCTAATTGAGCGAATTTCGCGAAAATTTCAAAAAAATTCGCGCAATTTGCTTCATTCGCCAAATTCGCGTTAAGGCTTTGCCGCCGTTTTATAAACTTGTCAATCTACTTTGAGAACGCCTTGTCATCATGGCTGCTGATTGCTTTCTTACCGTACATCCACACCGGTCACCCTGGAAATGATGCGGTGAGCAAGCATGATTGGCAATAAAAGCACGACCTGCAAGACTAGGCTTAAGCTGAACAGGGTTGCCACAACACTCAGGAAGTCGTTTATCAGCGGCGCAAGATTCGTCAGCATCCATGTGCCTGCGCCGGCGAAGAGCGCCAGCCCAAGCAGGGTCGCCACCCACACCCCCAGCGGAAGCCAGGCATGGCGGTCGGATTCAGAGGGCATCATGGTGCTGGATACCGCAAAGGCAAGATAAAACCAAAGAGGAAACAGGTTTACGGTTGGAAGCAGTCCCAGCCCCATGAAAAATAAATTGATCTGACCGTTTCGCAGCACATCCCAAAGCAGGTCCAGGCGTAGTTTATCAATCCCCACATATGCCACACACAGGCTGCCGGCGATCAACGGCGCAGCGCCAATCAGCGAATCGCGGAATATATCTGTCCGTTCGATTTCGACATAGCCCATTTGCAAACGCCCATTGGACAAGGTTTTGGGGATCAGCGAAAACTTCCCTGTGCGCACCCGCAGCAGTTTTGCCAGCAAAAAATGACTCAGCTCATGCAGGAGTACTCCGGGGAAAAACAATGCCGAGAACAGGACGATCGATAACCACGGGTTGCGGGTGACGATCAACAAGACTGCCTGTATCTCGCGATGCAAAAGCCGCTGGAGAAATACCAGCGGCACGAGCATTAATAGAAACCAGATAAAACCTGAGAAGGGCATGGGATCGGACGATGGACAATTGACGGTGGACAGTCTATGGTCTACCGGCTATCGTCTACAAAGCAGCAGCTTTTGTGATGGCTGAAAACTCGTCTATTTTCAGGCTGGCTCCCCCAACGAGCGCGCCGTCAATATCAGGCTGGCCAAAGAATTCGGCAGCGTTTGCCGATGTGACCGAGCCGCCATACAAAACGCGGACGGCTTGCGCGGTGTCTTCGCCAAACAACTCTGCCAGCGCCGGACGAATGACATCCTTCACGACTGCATTCGCTTCCGGGCCGTTGGATGCCTTGCCTGTTCCTATCGCCCAAACAGGTTCGTAGGCGACGACGATGCGCGGCGCGAAAGCAGGAGAGACGTCCCTGAGACTCTGGCTCGTTTGACGGGAGACAACTTCACGGGTAAGTTTTGATTCGTACTGTTCCAAAGTCTCGCCAACGCAAACGATCGGGGTCAGGTCAAATGTTTGGGCTGAGATCAATTTCCGATTCACAACATCGTCGGTTTCGTTGAAATATGCGCGCCGTTCCGAGTGACCGAGGATGACGTAGCCGCATAATTCTTTCACCATCGCAGGCGAGACCTCGCCCGTGAATGCGCCTTTTTCTTCCCAATGCATATTTTGCGCGCCAAGCCCAATGCCCGAACCTTCGAGCAAAGCGGAGGCGGCCATCAGCGACATGAATGGCGGACAGATTACTTTTTCCACGTCTTGAATCTCGCGCAGTTTCAAGCTCATCTTAAAGACCAGATCGCGTGTTTCAGCGATGGTCTTGTTCATTTTCCAATTTCCGGCAACAAGTGGTTTTCGCATGAAAGAATCCTATGGTGTTGATTTTAGTAAATTTTCCGCCATGAAGCGCAGCCACTCCGGTGCGCCGAGGTCGGAAGAAAGGGAAACCAAAACAATTTTTGCCTTGCCCTGATCGCCCGTTTTCCATTCGATCTCTGCCTTTAGAAAGATCACTTCGTACATGTCGGGTTTTAATTTTTCGGCATTCGCCAATTGCAATTTTGCATCGGCCAGTTCGCCGTTAAATAAAGCATAGCGGCCGCGCGCCACATACCCAAGAGTCAGGTCAACATTATCAATGCGTTCAAAGAACACAAAGAGCGGCATGTCCTTTTGCTCGCTGGCTTTATAGATGGCTTCATGAAAAGCAATTTCAACTTCCTTTGGCATTTCCTGAACGCGATAGCTTTGCGCCAGACGCAGATACATGCCGGCAGCCGGCACCCAGGCTTCGCGCTTTTTAAATTCATCGGCGGTCTTCAGGTAAAAATCCTTGTTATTCGGGCCGGCTAAATTCGCAGCCTGCGCCAGCTCATCCATCGCGCGGCGAAATTCCTTTGCATCCCAGAGCGCAATCGCGAGCTGCATGTGCGCAAAGGGGTCGCCGGGATTCTTGTCAACCGCCTCTTGCGCAGCGACAACCTCCGGCGAAGCATTATTTGATGGAGATAAAGTTGGCCGCAAAGTTGACGGGGGAATGTTCGTTACAGCAATGACACTTGCGGCGGCAGTCGGCTCCACTGGCGGGTTGGCATTTGAGATGCTTCGCAGCGCAGCAAGGAATATGCAGCCGATCAGCACGACGATTAAACCGGCGCCGACCCACTTCCACGAGACGCGCTTCGCTGCTGGCGCAGGGACGACTGGTACGGTTCCATTGGCAGGCTCTGTCCTTTGGGTTTTTGCGCTGAGAGGCTCCGTTCTATAACTGCCCGGCGGCATGGTAATGGATGTGCCGCGCATCGGCACCCCGGCTTCCATCCATGCGTCTTTGAAAGCCTTCATCATATCTTCGACTGATTCATAGCGGTCAAGACGGTCTTTTGCCAGCGCCTTCAACAAAACGCGCTGGACATGCTCCGGCACTTTCGGGTTGACCTTCGCCGGCAAAGGCAGCGGCGTATAAATATGATCGTGAATTATGGAGAAGGGCGTATCAGCGCTGAAGGGAACCTGTCCCACAACCATTTCATACAGCATGACGCCGAAGGAATAAATATCTGTGCCCGCGTCAAGGTCCTTCTTCCCCATCGCCTGCTCGGGCGAGATATATTGCGGCGTGCCCATGATCGAATCCGACGACATGGTGGATTCGCCCGCCTGCGCGATGCGCGCCAGTCCAAAATCCGCGAGGTACATCACGCCGTCTGCCGCGATCATCACATTGGACGGCTTGATGTCGCGATGTAAAATTCCCTGACGGTGCGCGTACGCCAGCGCAGAGCCGATCGATGTTAATACATCTTCAATTTCCTTCGAGTTCAACGGGCCTTGATTTAAGCGCGCCTTGAGCGTATCCCCTTCAATGTACTTCATCACAAGATAAGGCCGCGCCTCGTGCTCGGAATAATCATAAATAGGGACAATGTTGGGGTGTTCCAACTTTGCCACCACACGCGCCTCGCGTTGAAATCGGGCGGTGAATGCCTGGTCTTGATTGAATGCCTGATGCAAAACCTTCAGCGCCACATAACGATCAAGCGCGGCATGGTAAGCCTTAAAGACCGTCGCCATGCCTCCCTGTCCCAATTGCTCAATGATCCGGTACGGACCAATATTTTCGCCGATGTTGAAAGACATTCGTGATTCTCCGCTCGCTTGCGCCTGCAATTTTTCCCGATTATAGCCGAGTGTTATTGGTTTAGGTTATCGCGCTGTAAAATGCACGACAATTGAAATAAAAATAACAGCGCGGATCTTCATCCGCGCTGTTGGTTATTTATCCAGCAGAGCCGCCACGCCGGGCAGTTCTTTTCCCTCAAGGAATTCAAGCGAAGCACCGCCGCCTGTCGAAACGTGCGTCATTTGTTTGGCAACGCCAGCTTTTTTGACAGCGCTGGCAGAGTCCCCGCCGCCGATGACCGTGACCGCGCCTGATTCAGCCAACATGCGCGCCAGAGCGAATGTGCCTTCGGCGAATTTCGGCATCTCGAAGACGCCCACGGGTCCGTTCCAAACGACAAGCTTGACTCCGTCCAATGAAGTTTTATACAGTTCCAGAGTCTTCGGCCCTACATCCAACATGCGCCAGCCCGCGGGGATCTTATCCACGTCCACAATTTGAGTGTTGGCTTCGGCTTCAAATTTATCGGCGATAACCGCATCCACAGGCAGGATTAATTTGCCTTTTGATTTTGACATGATGGACTTTGCCAGTTCCAACGACTCGGCTTCGACGAGGCTGTCTTGCATGTTCAGTCCCTGCGCAGCGAGGAAGGTGTTCGCCATTCCCCCGCCGATGATCAACTTGTCACATTTAGAGAGCAGGGTTTCAACAACCAAAATCTTGTCGCTGATTTTTGCGCCGCCGAGAATGGCAATGTACGGATGCACCGGATTGGCAACCGCGCGCCCAAGGTATTCAAGTTCCTGTTCCATCAAGAAACCAGAGACAGCGGGCAGGAAGCGCGCAATCCCTTCGGTGGAAGAATGAGCGCGATGCGCGGAACCAAACGCGTCATTGACGTACACATCACCGAGAGCCGCCATTTGCTTGGCAAGGTCAAGATCGTTCTTTTCTTCGCCAGCGTGGAAACGGGTGTTTTCCAGCATCAGCACATCGCCCGCTTTTAATTCCTTTGCCATTTTTTCGACTTCGGACCCAACGCAATCGGGCGCCATCTTTACGGGAGTCGCCAACAGCGCAGACAATGTCTCCGAAGCAGCACGCAGGCTGAAGGTTAAGTCTGATGCGGATTTTGGTCGCCCCAAATGACTCATCAAGATTATTGATGCGCCCTGTTCGAGAACGTATTTAATCGTCGGCAGTGCGGCTTTGATGCGCTTGTCATCCGTCACTTTGCCGTCTGCCATCGGCACGTTGAAATCCACGCGCATGAGCACGCGCTTGTTTTTGAGGTCTATATCTTTTACAGTTTTTTTGTTCATGGGATTTGCAAAAGTAGGGGCACGGCATGCCGTGCCTCTACTTATTTATTAAAGGGATTTTGCCATCAAGGCAACGAGGTCAGCCGTGCGGCAGGCGTAGCCCCATTCGTTATCGTACCAGGCAACGACCTTGATGAGGTTGCCGAGGACAAGGGTATCGATTGCGCTGAAAACACTGGAGAAATTTGTGCCGCGCAAGTCGGTGGAGACGAGCGGTTCATCGGTGACATCGAGAATACCCTTCATCGAGCCGTTGGCATATTCAAGCATGGCCGCGCGGATTTCTTCGATGGTGGCTTCTTTGTTTAAGATGGCGGTAAAGTCAACGACTGAAACTGTGGGTGTGGGAATGCGGAAAGCCATGCCGCCAAATTTGCCCTTGAGTTCAGGGATGACGAGTCCCACGGCTTTTGCCGCGCCCGTTGAAGATGGGACGATGTTCTGCGCGGCGGCGCGGGCATCACGCAGGTCTTTCGCGCCGACATCTTGAAGTTTTTGTGAGTTGGTGTATGCATGGACTGTGGTGAGCAAACCCCGGTCAATGCCGAATTTATCGTTGAGCACTTTGGCAACGGGAGCGAGTCCATTGGTGGTGCAGGATGCGTTGGAAACAATGTTGTGTTTCTTTGGATCGTAATTGCCTTCATTCACGCCCAACACAATGGTGATGTCTTCATTTTTAGCGGGGGCTGAAATGATAACTTTCTTCGCGCCGCCTGATTCGATGTGAGCTTTGGCCTTGGTGGCATCGGTGAAGAAACCGGTGGATTCGATGACGATGTCCACACCCATTTCAGCCCACTTGATGGCGCCCGGGTCTTTCTCTGCCGTGACCTTGACCGTTTTGCCGTCCACGATCAAATTGCCATCTTTGACTTCAACGCTGCTATCGAAATTCCCGTAGGTTGAATCGTGCTTGAGCAAATGAGCATTTGTTGCGGGGTCGAACAAGTCATTGACTGCTGCGACTTCGATCTGCGGGTAACGAGCCTTAAGGGTGCGGAAGGCAAGGCGTCCAATACGGCCAAAACCGTTAATACCAACTTTTACTGTCATTTGAATTCTCCTTAAATGAAATTTAATTGTATTTGTGAATTTTCACACAAACAGTATTCTAACACGAAATTTTTGAAATTATACCCCGCGCTCGCTCAATGGGCCGGTGCGTTCGCTGAATATATCCATGATCACCTGCGCAAGCTTGAGCGAATCGTGCCGCCAGGGATGCCCATCATCCACGAGGTCGGCGCAGTACGTGCGTGAGTCTGAAAGAGTTTTATCATCCGCGCGCACCCACTGGGATGTACCGATCTCACCGCGGTAATTGTCATTGCACAGGATGACGTCAAACAAGTCCTCGCCGATGTGGCCTTCCAATGCGCGGACATGGTCATAGCAGGTGAACGAATCTGTTTCGCCGGGTTGTGTGGCGATGTTGCAGACATATATCTTGATGGCGCGGCTGATCTGCATCGCGGAAAGCAGGTCATGCACGAGCAGGTTTGGCAGGATGCTTGTGTATAAACTGCCCGGCCCGGCCACGATCACATCTGCGTTCAGAATTGCCTTAATGACAGGCGGAAAAGCGGAGGCATTATCCGGTTCCAGCCACACGCGGCGAACGCGCCCAGCCATTGTGGGAATCTTGCTCTCCCCTTCCACGCGGACTTCGTTCAGCGAGTGCGGCAGTTCCATGCTGGCAACCAACTTAACATCGTGCAGGGTGGATGGAAGGACGCGTCCGTTCACTGAAAGCACGCGGCCTGATTCAACGACTGCGTCCTCAAAACTGCCGGTAATATCCGCCATGGCTGTGATGAAAAGATTACCAAAGGAGTGGCCTTCAAGATCAGACGAGCCGCTAAACCGATATTGAAAAAGCTGGGTCAGCATGGCTTCATCATTGGATAATGCCGCGAGACAGTTGCGAATATCGCCCGGCGGAAGAATGCCATGACTCTCACGCAAACGCCCGGACGAACCGCCGTCATCTGCAACGGTGACGACCGCTGTCAGGTTGCCTGTATGCGACTTAAGACCGCGCAGAAGAGTAGCGAGTCCATGACCACCACCAATGGCGACGATGCGCGGTCCGCGTTCGCGGCGGCGGAAATCTGTCAGCTGGTCAAATACATTTTCGCCGGGACGGATGAACGGTCGCAGCAGTGAACGGTTGAGTTGAAAAATCCCATAACCGACGATGCCGATGCCCAATCCGCCAAAAATGATCGCGCGCCAGACGCGCGGAATAAATCGCAGGGAGGCATACGAAAGAAGCGTGAGCAGAATCGGGTTGGACGAGTCGGTTCGATACAGGTCAATCAGGATAACTGCAAAACCCAGTCCCAATAATGTAATGCCGATCATGACGAATACAAACCAGCGTTTGATCCCAAGCCCGGGGCGAAGCCAGCGTGGAAAGTCGCGAAGAATTTGCCAGATATCTGTAAGAATTTCCTTGCGCATAAAAAGATAATAGCAGGGTTGAAAGGATGAGTCAAATATAAACTTTCATTGGTGTATACTGACAAACATGTCTAAATTAACGCAAACAAACTGGGATGTCATCATTGTTGGCGGAGGGCCTGCGGGATTTTTTGCAGGCATCCGCTGCGCTGAACTAAACCCTGATCTGAATGTGCTGATCATCGAAAAGGCGCAGCAGACTCTGGGCAAGGTGCTCATCTCCGGCGGGGGACGATGCAATGTGACGCACGCGTGTTTTGATCCCGCGCAGTTGATCGCATTTTATCCGCGCGGAGGGGCGGCATTGCGCGGCGCATTCACCCGCTTTCAACCAGCGGACACAATCGAATGGTTCGAGAAACACGGCGTAAGGTTAAAAACAGAATCGGATGGGCGCATGTTCCCGGTCACAGATTCGTCAACGACAATTGCGGAGTGCCTGCGTGAGAGCGCGAAGAGGGCTGGCGTACCCGTGCAAACGGGGACGAGCCTGCAAAAGGTTGAGTCGCTCTCAGAAAACGGATTCAGGCTCGAGGTCAGAAGTGAAGCGAAAGTCTTTCATCTGCAAACAAAAAAATTATTGCTCGCCACGGGCAGCGATTCAAAAACGCGCGAAATCGTCCAGTCGCTTGGGCACACCATCGAAGAGCCTGTGCCGTCGTTGTTCACGTTCAACGTGAACGATAAGAGGATCGAAGGACTGGCGGGGGTTGCAATTGAATACGTCACACTTAAAATGGATTCGCTGACACAGCGCGGACCGCTGCTCATCACGCATTGGGGATTAAGCGGCCCGGCAGTGTTGAAACTATCGGCCTGGGGCGCGCGGATTTTATTCGATAAAAAATACCGCTCGCGCTTAACTGTCAACTGGCTCGGCGACTATAACTTCGATTCTGCGCTGGAAGTTTTACAGCGCAACAAAGACTGGCGCGAGAATGCGCGTAAAAAAATTACTGCACACCCGGCTGTCTCGCAAATTCCGGTCAGGCTGTGGAAACAATTGACCCAATTCATCGGCGATAAAAACTGGGGCGATATTTCAAAAGCGGAAATGCGAAAACTGGCGGAGGAATTGACTGCGGGTCAATTTGAAATCAGCGGCAGGGGGCAATTCAAGGAGGAGTTTGTCACCTGCGGGGGTGTGTGCCTCGATGAAGTGGATTTCAAAACCATGCGAAGCCGTGTGGTTGAAAATTTATTTTTTGCCGGCGAGGTGCTGGATATTGACGGGATCACCGGCGGATTTAATTTTCAATCTTCATGGACAACGGGCTGGCTGGCGGGCAGCGCAATTGGAAATTGAATTTTTATATTGACCGACTGCGAATACTCCCGTAAAATCTTCCCGCGAATTATATAGAATCATAAAAGGAATTGGCATGGCTAAATACCGCATCATGTATTGGAAACACATCCCGCAATCGTTTACTGTTGAAGGGGATGGACGCACGATCAAGAAACAACTCTCGCAAAAAGTTCAAAACGCAATTGACGCCTACGCAATGGCAGTTGGAGCAACCTCCACCACAGAGTACGCCAGGGAATATAAGCGCGGTCCGTGGATCGAACGCAGCGGCACGGCGGAAGAATTAGCAGACGCGCTTCTGACTGAACTGGAAGCCGAGTTTGCAAGAATTGAAATACCCCGTCGGGATAGCGTTTCGCAATAACGACCATGAACGATAGACCGTAGACCGTGGTCAATCGCCTATCGTCAACCTTATGACAAAAAAACACAACATAATTTTGCAGCCATCCGGCTCGCGCGGACAAGTGGAGGAAGGCACTTCCATTCGTTCTGCCGCGCGTGATCTGGGCGTGGAGATCGAGTCGATTTGCGCCGAGAATGCCACCTGCGGCAAGTGCATGGTTTTAATCGAAGAGGGGCGCTTTGAAAAATACAATATTGATTCAAGGCGCGAGCACGTCTCGCCTGTGACGAATGAAGAAGCAGCCTATTTTGCCCGCAGACCCAAACTATTAAAAGACAAAGGCTGGGAAGTGGGGCAGGTGCGCCTTTCCTGCCAGTGCAAGATTCGCGGCGACGTATTGATCAACGTCCCTGAAGAAAGCCGCGGCAACAAACAGATCGTCCGCAAGAGTGCGACCCAGCGCGAGATCGAAGTCAAGCCGAGCATTCGGAAATATCTCGTTTCGATGAGTCCGCCCACGCTGGAACGCCCCATCGCAGATTGGGAGCGTCTCGCCAAAGGCTTGGAAACTTCGATGGCTTTGGTGCGCGGCACGGAGGAAAAACTTCCGCGCTGGCATGAGCTGAGTATCGACTATCAATGCCTGCGGACGTTGTCATCCACACTGCGCGAAGCGAAGTGGAATGTGACCGTTTCCGTGTGGCAGGACAAAGAAGTGGTGCAGGTGCAGGCGGGCTATCACGAAGACAGTTACGGCGCGGCGGTTGACATCGGCTCGACAACGGTTGCTTTATATCTGTGCAACCTACGAACGGGCGAAGTGCTTGCCGCCGAGTCGGAAATGAATCCCCAGATCGTGTACGGCGAAGATGTGATGTCCCGCATTCAATACACGATTGAACACCCGGACGGGTTGGAGAAATTGCACAAGGCAATTATTTCTACACTTAACAAATTGCTCAAGCAAGCTACGCACACGGCAAAAATTAAAACCAGCGAAATTTTGGAGATGGTTTTGGTCGGCAATTCGACCATGCACCATCTGCTATTGAATCTGAATCCAAAAGATTTGGGACTGGCTCCGTTCGTGCCGGCGATCCATAGTTCGGTGGATGTGAAGGCGCGCGAGTTGGGATTGCATATTAATTCCGCCGGCAATATCCATGTCCTGCCGACCATCGCCTCGTTCGTCGGCGCGGATACCAGCGCGATGCTTCTGGCAGAGGAGCCTCACAAGCAGGATGAAAACTGGCTGCTGATTGATGTCGGCACGAATGCGGAACTGGTGCTTGGAAATAGCAAGCGGCTGGTCTGCACGTCCACACCGACGGGTCCTGCGCTCGAAGGCGCCCACGTGGAATATGGGATGCGCGCCGCGCCGGGCGCAATTGAAAGAGTCCATATTAATGAGCAGACTCTCGAGCCGAAGTACAAGATCGTCGGTGAGGGAAATTGGAACGAAGGCAAGGCAAAGGGCATCTGCGGCTCTGCGATCATTGACGCGGTGGCAGAATTATTCCGGGCTGGGATCGTGGACTCTCGGGGCAAGTTCAAGACCGGGCTAGAGTCGAATCGCATTCGAAAGGGAGAAAGCGGCTGGGAGTATGTCATTGCGTGGGCGGAGGAAACATCCATCGGGCGAGACATCCCCATGACTCAACAGGATGTGAGACAAATTCAACTTGCGAAGGCTGCGCTCTTCACAGCGGCGCGGACTTTGCTCAAACGCTCTGGTTTGGAATCTCCTGATAAAATCATTTTGGCCGGCGGCTTTGGCAGTTATATTGACAAGGAAAAGGCCATGCTGATCGGGTTGATTCCCGATTGTATTTTGGAAAATGTGTACGCAGTTGGAAATGCAGCAGGTGATGGAGCGCGGATTGCTTTGTTGAACGTGGAGAAGCGCAGGGAAATTGAATCGGTGACGCGCAAGGTTGAAAGATTTGAATTGCCGACCGATCCTGAGTTCCAAAACCAGTTCATGCTGGCGACGAGCTTCCCGCACATGAGCGAGCCGTTCCCGCATATCGCGCATTTGATTCCAAACCGCGTCGCGGACCCAATGGCGAAGAATTTTATGAAATAAATTTGTAGGGGCACAGCATGACGAGCAATTATCATAATCCATGAATTGTTCGCTGTGCCCCAACAGGAGAAAATTATGAATAAATTTTTGGAAAGATTGAACGGCGGGGAAATCCTCGTTGCGGACGGGGCAACGGGTTCGAATTTGCAAAAGATGGGGCTCAAGCCTGGCAAGCCGCCGGAAGATTTGATCATTGATGATCCCGATACGCTTTTGAAACTGGCAAGTTCTTTCGCCCAGGCAGGGTCGGATATTATTTTGACCTGCACCTTCGGCGGGACGCGCATGAGGATGAAGGATTCAAAATATCAGGATCGGACACCTGAAGTGAACATTCGCGCAGCAGAGATTGCCCGCAAGGCGGCCGCACTTAACGGAGGGCTGGTCGCCGGCTCGATGGGGCCCGTCGGCGCGATACTTAAGCCGTACGGTCCGCTGGAGCCGGAGGACGTGAAGGCCACATTTGCGGAACAGGCAAAAGCATTAACCGAAGGTGGCGTGGACTTTTTATTGATCGAGACCATGTTTGCATTCGAAGAAACCAACGCTGCATTTGAAGGCGCGCGTTCGGTGACCGACCTGCCAATTGTTGTTTCGTTCAGCTATGACCGAGGCACACGCACCATGATGGGAGTCAAGCCAAAGGATGTGATGAAGCGCTACACCGAAATGGGAGCGGTGATGGTCGGTGCAAATTGCGGTACAACTCTGGAAAACATGGAATCCGTGATCAAGGAATATGCGGCGACGGTGCCGAACTTCCCGCTGTGGGTCAAGCCGAATGCCGGCGTCCCGCACATGGATATTGAAACCGAGCAGGGCGTGTACGACATGGGTCCCGAGGATATGGGAAATTACGCGAAGAAATATGTCGCATTGGGGGCGAAGGTCGTCGGCGGCTGCTGCGGAAATACACCGGAACATATCGCAGCGATTGCGAAGGCAGTGAAGAATTAATTATGCCGTAGTAGGGGCGGGGAGACCCCGCCCCTACACGATTAAATCATGCGCGAAAAAATTTTAGAATTATTATCTGGAAAAAAGATCAACAGCCAGCCCGCGTTCAGCGGGTTGATTCATGTCACGGCGCAGGGGTTGCAACATGAAGGATTGATCTTTCACGAGACGCATAAAGATGCAAATAAGATGGCAAGGGCGGCGGCAAGCACATTCAAGTTAAGCGGGCTGCCTTCAGCAGTTTTGCCGCTGGACATGTATGTCGAAGCCGAGGCGCTGGGCGCGGAGATCAACTTCCGCGAAGATCGGGAGTTTGAATTTCCGCAGGTGAGGCAGGCGGGGCTTTTTAAATCAGTAAAAGATTTAACCACGGAGATCACTGAGTTTTTGAACAAGGGCAGAATTCAGTTGGTTTGTGACGCGATCAAATTACTGAAGAAAGATGTGGGCAAGGACGCCGTCATCGGCGGAATGATCCCCGGTCCGTACACTCTCTTGCTGCTGGTCGCCGATGTAAAAAATTTATTCATCGAAATGAGCAGGGAACCGCAAGCTGTAACCGACGCGCTCTTTCATCTTTCGTCTTTGCTCGCGCAAGTCGGCGCGGCTTATCGAAATGCAGGCGCAGACTTTATCACCATCCACGATATGGGCGGGTCGCCGGCATTTATCGGGCCGTCCAAATATGAGCAGTTCGTTTTGCCCGCAGAAAAGTTGTTGATTGAAAAACTGCCGAAGCCGCGTGTCCTGTCTGTGTGCGGCAATGTGACCAGGTCGCTGCATCTGCTGGCGCAAACCGGCGCGGACGCGATCTCGCTCGACCAGACGGTTGACCTGGCGGCGGCGCGGCTGGCTTTGAAGGATACCCTGCTGTTTGGCAACCTTGATCCGCTGGGGACTCTGTACCGGGGAGATTCTGCCCAAGTCGCTGAATCAGTTCTCAGGGCGAAGGAGGCGGGCGTGGACGCAGTCTGGCCGGGCTGTGACCTCGTCATCCAAACGCTCATCCAAAATATCAGAGCAATGATGTAGCATTTGTATAGTCAACTTGTAATTAAGGCGGGAGTGTGCTATTAATATTCAACATAATTCCATATAAATAAGGTTGTAAAAATGCATCGTGAGCGAGTGTCTGAAAATGTTTTTTGGTTCCAAAGTGAAGTCTACGCGCAGGTGACGGCTGGCGTTATCGTCGGCCCGCAGTGGGCAGTGGTGATCGATACGCTGGCACTGCCTGAAGAAACGCTCGGGATGCGCGAATTCATTGAGCACGAATTGGGCGTGCAGGTACGTTACGTCATCAACACGCACTATCACGCCGACCATACCTGGGGAAATTGTTTTTTCCCCGGCGCGACCGTGATCGGTCATGCCAAATGCCGCGAACTGTTGATAGAACATGGCGCGCCATCGCTGGAGGGAGCCAGAAAGCAGAACCCGGGATTGCGACAGGTAAAGATCGTTCCTCCCCACCTGACATTTGCCTCCGGGGAGTTGACCATGCGCGTCGGGAAGAAGAATCTGGTCTTCGCCCAGTCATTCGGCCACAGCGAAGACAGTATCTCTGTGCTGGTAGAGGAAGACCGCGTGCTGTTTGCCAGCGACGCGTTCATGCCCCTGCCCTACATCGTGGATGGAGACGTGGATGAGTTGATCGCCTCGATCAAGAAGATCGGGAAAATGGGATTGGAAAACATCATTCAGGGCCACGGCGACATCATCCTGCGCGGTGAGATCGACGCGGCTGTAAAAGAGAATTTGAATTACCTGAACAACATCAAGAAGGCGGTCAAATCTGCGGGCAAGCGCAAAAACGTGGATGAATATCTGGATGAGATCACCATCGAGTCATGCGGAAAGAGCCGCGTTTATCTTGGCGGCCTGGCTGAGACACTTCACCGGCGAAACCTGCGTACCCTTTACCGCCAGATGAATGGCGAATGAAGAACCAGAGTTTGAAATAACAAAAGATGTTGCAAGCTCGTTTGGTGAGCCTGCAACATCTTGCATAATGGGGTTATTTTTTTCAACAGGAGAGCATGAATTGAAAACCATTCTTGAAAAATCGCGTTATCTTGCCATCATAGGAGTGATCTCCCTCTTGATCGCTGCGCTCGCTGCTTTTGCGTGGGGGACGCTGAAAACCATCAACACAGCCCTGCTCGTGATTCAATCCGCGGGAAAAAATGCGGGCATCACGATAAACCTGATCGAGATCGTGGACAGTTTCCTGATCGCGACAGCCATTTTGATCTTCGCTGCGAGCTTATATGAATTATTCATTGGCACACTGGTACTCCCAGATTGGATGCTTGCGCACAACTTGTACGAACTCAAAGCCAAGCTGAGCAGTATGATCGTGCTGGTAATGGCTGTAAAGTTTCTGGAAAAATTACTGGAACTTAAAGATACGGAAGCCCTTTTGCAAACAGGAATCGCAACGTCTTTGGTTTCTGCGGTGCTGATCGCGTTTGGATATTTTGGGAAGAAGGATTAACTTTTCTTACAAAGGTCACATGCGCAAGTATTATCAATTTTCATCTGGAATGCCCCCCTACCAGCAAGGCGGACTCGATTCACTCTGCGGCTTGTACAGCATCATCAACGCCGAGCGGATCATCAACCATTCATCCGATGAAGATACCCAGCAATTATTTGATGACCTGATCCATTACCTCTCCCGCCGCGGGTTGTTGACCAAGTTTCTGATCGGCGGAATCATCCACACCGAAATGCTGGTGATCTTGAATAAGGTAGTCGGCAAGAAACGCATCTCGAATGTCGAAATCCCCTGGCGCGGCATCCCCAACCCCGACCTGACGAAATTCTGGAAATCCATTCAATATTTTTTAGACGGTACACCCGGCCGCGCGGTCATCCTCGGCTTGCAAGGTTATCACGACCATTGGACAGTGATCGAAAGCATCACCAACCGCTCGATCCTTTTATATGACTCAGCATTGATCAAACGCCTGCCGCGTTCATCATGCACCACCGCCTACGACACATGGAAGCGCAAGCATCTGCTCCTACCCGCGCAGACATATTTCCTCTCCAACGAAACCCCGGACATCAGTCAGTTTGATTATTAAAAGGGAGGTTGCCTGTCAGTCAAAACGGCATCCCCGCTTGTTAATGCGTTCAGCAAAATAATCAAATGATAAAAAAAATCAAAAATCTTAAAGGTGAAAATATGTCAAATCTTGATAAAGTCGAAAAGCTGGCGACAGGCATTAATCGATTGCAGACTGGCTGCATGTTAATCTTCTTCAACCTGCTTTTTACAGGTTTTTGTTTATGGGGAGTCTACATGTTATATGTGGCAGTGCAATTGGAAACAAAGGGAGTAATTACCGACGGCATTGTCGTCGAAATGAAACCCTCAACCTCCGACGGGACCACAACCTACACACCCATTGTCGAATTTCAAGTTAACGGCCAAACCTATTCATTCAAAGGCGGCATTTCGTCCAATCCGCCGAAATACAGCGTGGGAGATCGCGTGGAAGTGCGTTTCGATCCCGACAACCCCGAGACCGCACAAATAGACAAAAATGTTGAGCGATGGCTCGCGCCAGTCATCCTCATCCCATCCATGATCATCGTAGCCGTCATTCTAAACTTCTTCTTGATCCGCGCTTGGCGGCGCGGCGAATCGCTGAATACCTAACTTCGATTGTGATCAACAAACTCCCTCTTGACCAATCCTCACCCCTCGCATAGAATAGCGCCCAATATGCACAACTACTGTTTCGGCACTATGATGACCATGACCACTACCTCCGGTAAATTCCGTGAGGCCTTTGTGCTTGGTCAGAAGTAGCCGAAATACAGGTTATCTCGAAACACACAACGCCTCACAGAAATGTGGGGCGTTTTTGTTACCCCACCCCCAACCCCTCTCCAAGATTTGATCTTGGGGAGGGGAGAAAAGGAGAATGCCATGTCAAAAACACTCGTCATGAAATTTGGAGGGACATCCGTCGGCTCGGTGGCTGCGCTCGTCAGCGCCACAGAGATCATTCGCGATGCAAAGAAGGATTGGGACAGAGTCGTCGTCGTGACATCGGCCATGTCTGGAGTGACGAACCTGCTATTAGACTCTGCCGCATCCGCTTCGCAAGGGAAAGTGGATACACTTCCAGCAGCAGAGTCAGCGCTGAGAGAAAAACACTTCGCCGCCGCCGATGCGCTCATCAAAGATGAAAAACTTCGCGAGCAGACAAAATCCGAAATCAACGCGCTCATCCTCTCACTCGTGGATTTGTGCAAAGCCATTGCCGTACTCGGCGAAGCCAGCCCGCGCGCGATGGACGCAGTGGCCTCTCTCGGCGAAAGAATGAGCGTCCGCTTGCTGGGCGCAGTCGCGAATGCGGCAGGCATCCAGGCCAAAGCCATCGACTCGACCGAGTTCGTCATCACCAATGCACATTACCAGAACGCGCACCCCGATTTCAAGGTCACGACCGAAAAGACGCGGGAAATTTTGAATCCATTAATGAATGCGGGCGTCATCCCAATTACAACGGGCTTTATCGGCGCAACGCCTGAAGGCACAATTACAACTTTGGGACGCGGCGGCAGCGATTATTCCGCCGCCATCATCGGCGCAGTTCTCCCCGCGGATGATGTCTGGATCTGGACAGATGTGGACGGCGTGATGACCACCGACCCGCGCATTGTGCCGGAAGCGGTCACCCTGCCTGAGATCAATTACAGCGAAATCGCGGAACTCGCTTATTATGGCGCGAAGGTTTTGCATCCCAAGACCATCCGCCCTGTGCTAGATGCGGGCATTGGCCTGCGGATTTGCAACACGTTCAACCCCAGTCACCCCGGCACGCGCTTGATTGCCAATGTCAAAAGCAACGGCAAAGTGGATGGAAAAGTCATCAAGGCTGTGACCGCCATCCGCAGGCAGAGGTTGATTACCATCGAAGGGCGCGGTATGCTGGGTGTGCCCGGCGTCGCGGCGCGTGCCTTCGGAGCAGTGGCATCCACGGGCACAAGCGTTCCGCTCATCACGCAGGCCTCATCGGAACAGTCCATTTGTTTTGCTGTACCATCCGAACTTGCGCCGACAGTTTTATCCGCGCTTGAAAAGGCCTTCGCCGCTGAAATCACCGATCAGGATATTGACCGCGTCTGGTCCACCGAGGACATTTCGATCATCACCGTCGTCGGTGCAGGGATGCGGCATACGCCCGGCGTTTCGGGCCGCGTGTTCAGCAAACTCGGCAATGACGGAGTCAACGTGCTTGCCATCGCGCAAGGTTCTTCGGAAGTGTCCATCTCGCTCGTCGTCGAAGCGGCGGATACGGAGAATGCGGTCAAGGCGTTGCATGAACTTATTGTTGCAGGTTAAAAAGTTTACAAGTTTGAAAGTTAAAAACCTGCTAACTTTCAAACGTTTCAACATTCAAACATTGAAGGAGTCATCATGAATCAAATCCCCGTTGCAGTTCTCGGCGCGACAGGTTCTGTCGGCCAGCGATTTATTTCGTTGCTGGATAATCATCCGTGGTTCAAGGTGGTCGCGCTCGCGGCGTCTGACCGTTCGGTTGGGCAGCCATACGCCAAAGCCGCGCGCTGGGTGTTGGACGACCCGATGCCCGCCTATGCGCGTGACATGGTCATCGTCCCCGCCAGTGTTGACGCGGTGCAGGCGAAGATTGTTTTCTCGGCATTGCACACAGAAATCGCAAACGAACTCGAACCGCAGTTTGCCAAAGCTGGAGCGGCGGTCTGCTCGAATGCGTCATCGTATCGGCGCGGCGAAGATGTGCCGCTGCTGCTGCCCGAGATCAACGCGGAGCATATTCAACTCGTCAAGCAGCAGCGTAAGAATCATGGCTGGAGCGGGTGCATCGTCACCAACCCGAACTGTACCAGCACAGGTTTAACAATTGCACTCAAGGCATTGGACGAATCCTTTGGTGTGAAAAAAGTTTTCATGGTTTCGTTGCAAGCGCTTTCGGGAGCTGGCTACCCTGGCGTGCCGTCGCTCGACATCATGGATAACATCATTCCCAACGTGGGCAATGGCGGCGAAGAAGAAAAAGTGGAATGGGAGCCGCGCAAGATGCTCGGCAAATTCAACGAGAATAAAATTGACATGGCTGATATTCAATTCAGCGCGCACACCAATCGCGTGGCTGTGATAGATGGTCATACCGTGTGTGCGAGCGTGGCATTGGATAAACCCGTCGAGCCAGAGGTTGCGATTCAAGCGTTACGCGACTATGCCGCAAAACCGTCAGCGAGGGAATTGCCTTCGACGCCCAAACCAGTCATCGAGGTCAGAGATGAAGCGGATCGTCCCCAGCCAAGACTCGATCGATTAACAGGGAAAGGCATGACGACGGTGGTTGGCCGCGTGAGGCGCGATCCCATCCTTGATTTGAAATTCGTAGTCCTATCCCACAACACGATCCGCGGCGCAGCGGGAGCGTCCATTTACAATGCGGAGTTGTTGGTGAATGAAGGTCTCTTGTAGGTCACGTTTTCAACGTGACGTCACGCTACAAGCGTGACCTACAATTTCACACTTGACACAATCATGAACCATATGATATAAACCGCAAAATTAAATATTCGCTCTTATCCAGAGAAGCTGAGGGACCGACCCTTTGACGCTTCGGCAACCAAACGAAAGTTCAGGTGCCAAATTCGGCAAATAGGAATGGCGCAAGTCATTCATATCTGGAAGATGAGAGGATGGTGTAGACGTATACCTCTTCTTGTACTTTCAGAAGAGGTATTTTTTCCCCCTAAAGGGGGTAATAACAATATCTCTTCTGAAGGGCGGATAAACATTATTCAAGAGGAGAAAATAAAATGTCCACAAATGATCGCAAGTTAGGCTTTGCCACCCGCCAGCTTCACGCGGGCTATTCCCCCGACCCCACTACAGGGAGCCGCGCCGTGCCGTTGTATCAGACAACGAGCTATCAATTCAAGAACACCGAACACGCCGCGAATCTGTTCGCACTCAAAGAGTTGGGAAATATTTACACGCGTTTGATGAACCCGACCACCGATGTGCTCGAACAGCGCATTGCTTCGCTCGAAGGCGGAGTCGCAGCCCTCGCTTCGAGTTCGGGTCATGCCGCGCAGGCGCAGGCGATCTTTACGCTGTGCAACGCGGGCGACCATATCGTGACATCCTCCCGTTTGTACGGCGGGACATACAGCCAGTTCAAGTACAGCCTGCCCAAGTTGGGAATCGACGTGACCTTTGTTGACCCCTCCGACCCGAAGAATTTTGAAGCGGCGATCCAGCCGAACACAAAAATCATTTACGGTGAGACATTGGGCAACCCCGATATTTCCGTCTTCCCGTTTGAGGAAGTTGCGGCGATCGCGAAAAAGCATAATCTCGTATTGTTCATTGATAACACCTTCGCCACGCCGTACTTGTTCCGTCCGTTTGAATGGGGCGCAAATGTGATCACGCATTCCACAACCAAGTTCATCACCGGCAATGGGACTTCCATCGGCGGCATCATCGTGGACGGCGGCAACTACGATTGGACGAGCGCGAAGTTCCCCAACTTCAACACCCCCGACCCGTCTTATCACGGGCTGGTGTACTCCTCCATTGCTGCGGCGGGACTTCCCCCCTTCGCGATCAAAGCTCGTGTGCATGTGCTGCGTGATATCGGCGCGTGCCAGTCACCGTTCAATTCATGGCAGACCTTGCTCGGCATCGAAACGCTCAACCTGCGCATGGATCGTCACACGCAGAACGCGCAAGCCGTGGCTGAATTTTTGGAGAAGCACCCGAAGGTCAACTGGGTCAAGTATCCCGGGCTCAAGAGTCACCCCGATTACGACCGCGCGAAGAAATATCTTCCAAAGGGCGTCGGCGCGATGATGGGCTTCGGGGTCAAAGGCGGGCTGGAAGCAGGCAGGAAGTTCATCGAGAGTCTGCAACTGTTCAGCCACGTTGCTAATGTCGGCGACTCGCGCAGCCTTGCCATTCACCCGGGTTCCACCACGCACAGCCAGTTGACCGAAGAACAGCAGGTCACCGCCGGCGTCAGCCCGGACTTCGTGCGTCTCTCCATCGGTCTCGAGGATATTGATGATATTCTCTGGGATTTGGATCAGGCGCTCAACGCGTAATTATTATGTAGGGGCGAAGCAATGCTTCGCCCCTACTACAACGCCATAAAATCATGCCTGTAAAAATACCCTCCACCCTTCCCGCCCGTACTGTTCTCGAAAACGAGAACATCTTCGTCATGGATGAAGACCGCGCCATCCATCAAGACATCCGCGCCCTGCGTGTTGCGATTCTGAATCTCATGCCCACCAAGATCGCCACCGAGACGCAGATCCTGCGCCTGCTATCCAACTCCGCGCTTCAAGTTGAAGTGACACTCCTTCACACGGCCACATACGAATCCAAAAACACCGACGCCGATCATTTGCTGGAACACTACGTCACATTTGAAGATGTAAAGCATGAAAAATTCGACGGCCTCATCGTCACCGGCGCGCCTGTCGAGCAGATGCCCTTCGAGGAAGTGGATTACTGGAATGAACTGACTCAGATTCTCGATTGGGCTGAGACGAATGTTGAATCCAATTTTTATATTTGCTGGGGAGCGCAAGCCGCGCTATTTCACAAATACGGCGTCCCCAAATATGACCTCCCAAATAAGATGTTCGGTGTCTACGAGCACCGCATCCTTTCCTCGACCGAAAGCCTGCTGCGCGGTTTCGACGACATTTTCCTCGCCCCGCACTCCCGTCACACCGAGATCCGCCGCGCCGACATTGAAAAGATTCACGACCTGCAAATCCTCGCCGAGTCAGATGAAGCTGGCGTGTACATCGTCGGCACGAAGGATGGGCGGCATCTCTTCATCACCGGCCACTCGGAATATGATCCGCTCACCCTCAAAGGCGAATATGACCGCGATGTGAACAAGGGACTGCCCATCCACGTCCCGCAAAATTATTATCCAAAGAATGACCCAACCCAACCTCCAAATGTTCGTTGGCGCGGACATGCTAATTTATTGTATGCAAACTGGTTGAATTATTACGTCTATCAAGTCACACCGTACGACCCGAATGAAATCCCAAAATAATGAAGGGTCACCCCTACGCGGTTAATTTGATCAGTGCCGCGCACAACACACCCACCGCTTTTTGATAATCCTCCAAATTGATGTGCTCGTTTGGCGTATGGTCCAGCGCAGAATCACCGGGACCATAAACAAGAGCGGGACATTTCCACACCGGGGCGACGATGTTTAGGTCAGCGGTTCCTGTTTTATAGACGAAACGCGGCTCCCCGCCCTGTGAGCGGATTCCGCTTAAGAAAGCACGCACCAGCGGAGTATTTTTCCCGCAATCCCACGCAGGGATGGCGAAACCAATTGGCTCGACCTGCGTTTGCGGCTCGTGAGTGACCATGTTTAGAATCTCGTACCAATCACTGGGCGAAACGGACACAGGCAATCGGACTCCCACCTTTAATCGCGCCCATTGATCAAAATCATTCGAGTCTGAATCCATGCCGCGCAAGGTGAGTAATAATTTATCAAACACCTTTTGCTTTTCAGCGTTGAATGAATCCACGTAGGCTTTGACTTTCAGCCACGCATCCACCGCCGCTTCCGCCGCGGTCACTTCTCCGCTCGCCGAATGGACTTGTCCGCGCTTGACCGTCACATTTGCCCACGCGCTTCCTTTATATCCCAGCGCGACTCGATCCCATTGATTCGGTTCGCCGATGATCGCAAAATCAGGCTTGTATTGGGTCGCCACAAATCTCGCGCCTTCGGAATCGCGCTCCTCCTCCACCGCGCCGATCACAACGAACTGCCAATCATCTTTCGCGCCAACCTTTGCCACCGCATCTACAAAGCACGCCAGCGGACCTTTCGCATCGGCAGAGCCGCGCCCGTACAAAACGCCATCATCCACGCGCACGAGAATCTCCCCCGCCACCGTATCAATGTGACCGAGCAACACCACCTGCCGCGCCCCCTTCCCCATCACGCCGACAGCATTCCCCGCTTCGTCAATGAACGCATCGTCATAACCCAGTGACTTCATCCGCGCCACGAGCCATTCCACCGCGCCGCGCTCCTGTCCGGAGGGGCTATATTGGGAGACAAGTCCGATTAGTGTTTCGCTCATTGTGATTCCTGATTCTGGAAAATGGTTGATGGAGAATGGTTTAAATCCATTTTCCATTAACCATTTATCTCTTGTGTTAAGGCTTCTGCCAAAACATCAACCAGAAGGTCTATTTGTTCGTACGTGATCACCAGCGGCGGCAATAAACGAATCACGGTCATACCTGCATTCAAGGCGATGATCTTTTTCTCCTGCAACGTCTTGAGATATGGCGCGACCTTCTGCTTCATTTCAATACCGATCATCAAGCCAAGTCCGCGCACTTCGCGGATGTTCGGAGATTGAATTGCGCGCAATTTCTCCATCAAATATGCGCCCTTCGCCGCGGCTTGAGCAGGCAGGTCTTCGTCGCGCATCACATCCAGCGCCGCATTCGCCGCCGCGCACGAAAGCGGATTCCCGCCAAAGGTGGAGCCATGCACGCCGGGCGTCAGGTTCTTCACGTTGGGTCCGATCAACACCGCGCCCATCGGCACTCCTCCAGCCAGCGACTTGGCACAGGTCAACAGATCAGGCACAACGTCAAAGTGTTGAACCGCGAACATCTTGCCCGTGCGTCCAAATCCCGTTTGAATTTCATCCACGATCAACAATGCGCCGCGCTCATCGCAAATATTTCGGGCGGCTTGAATGTATTCGAGCGTAGCGGGATACACTCCGCCTTCTCCTTGCACCACTTCGAGAATCACTGCGGCGGTTTCTTCGTTCACGGCTTTATCCAACGCTTCGATGTTGTTGTATGAAACATGCGAAACGCCGGGCAGAAGCGGCTCAAATCCTTCACGATATTTTTTATTGAATGTCGCCGAGAGCGAGCCGAATGTTCTTCCATGAAATGCGCGCATCGCGGCGATGAAATTTTTTCGTCTAGTGGAAATTCGAGCGAACTTGAACGCCGCCTCCACCGCTTCAGTGCCCGAGTTGCAAAAGAAGACTCGATCCAAGCCATCCATCAGCGACGTAATTTTTTGCATCAACATCGCGCGTTGATCGTTCGGGAAGGTCTCGAACAAAGTCACCAGCGTATTCGCCTGCTTGTAGAGCGCCTCCGCAATTTTTGGGTGCGCATGACCGAGATTGGCAACGCCGTGCCCCGACGAGCAATCCAAATATTCCACGCCGTCAATATCGAACAACGAAGCGCCTTGTCCGCGAACGATGGTCAGGGTTTGTTTGGCATACACGCCAGAGGTGTGTTTGTTTTCGATTTCGATTATTTCGTTTGCTTTCATTGAATCACCGTTCCGTTTCCTGCCAACGCATTCGATATGGGATTTTGAATTCTTCCATCAGCGATAATGACGCGACTCACGCCGCTTTTGAGCGCTTCCTCTGCGCCTAAAACTTTTTTCTTCATGCGACCCTGCGCCGCTTCACTCGCCGCCGGCAGTTGACTCTGCGGCAGCAGCCGAATGAGCGTGGTCTCGTCTGGGAAATTTTTCATCAGCCCCGGCACCGCCGTGAGCAACAGCAGAGTCTCCGCCTTGAGCGCAGACGCCACCATCGCCGCCGCGCGGTCAGCATCCACATTCAACGCCTCGCCTTTTTCGCTGACCGCCACAGGCGCAATCACTGGCAGGTAACCCATGTTCAGCAACACCATTAACAATTCACCATTAACCCTCTCGATCTTTCCCGTGTAATCATCGCGGATAATTTTGCGCTTGCCGTTTTCAATGCTCTGCACAGACTCTTTGCGTATGGCTTGGATTAACTTGCCGTCAAGTCCGCATAGCCCAAACGCGTTGACTCCCAGCATTTGCAACTGTTCCGTCAACAACGAATTGACCTTGCCATTCACCGCCATCAAAAAGATTTCCAGCGTCTTGCGGTCGGTGTAGCGCGAGGTATAACCCGAAGGCGAAGTGATCATCTTCGGCGGAGCGCCCAACCCTTCACCAAGCGCGTTCGCTTCAGCCGACCCGCCATGCACAAAGACAAGGCGTTTGCCCTGTTTCAATAATTCCACGGCGTCGGCACAGATCGCAGAAAAATCCACGCCTTCCGTACCACCAAGTTTAACCACTGTAATAGAAGTATCAGTTAACATAATTCCTGTTCCTAATTTTGAAAGGATGAAGGATGAAATATGAAGGATGAATTTTTGCATTCAGTTTTCATCCTTCATCCTTCTGTCTTCATCCTTAAATTGGATGAAGACCCATAAACTCCAGCCCCGTCGTCTCATCCCAACCCATCATCAAATTGAGACACTGAACCGCCGTCCCAGACGCGCCCTTCATGAGATTATCAATCGCGCACATTGCCACGATATGACCGTTGCTCTCATCCAGTTCAAAGCCGAGGTCGGCGTAGTTTGAGCCAGCGAGAATCTTCGGTTCAGGGACGCGGTAAATCCCCCGCTGTTCCTTCACCACGCGCACGAAGAGATTTTCATTCGCCACGGCACGATACGCCTTCCACAAATCTTTTGTCGCCACGCCAGATTTCACTTTGGCGTGAGCCGTCGCCAAAACGCCGCGCACCAAATCCACAGCGGTCATGGTCAGCGAAACATCTTTAACGCCCATCTCTTGAATCACTTCCGCCGTGTGACGATGACCAAACGCAGAGAACGTCCGTATCACGTTCGCCCGTTCCGCATGAAGCGAACCAGAATTTCCTTCCGCGCCGCCTTCGGAGGAGCCAACTTTGATTTCAATAAAGATTGGAGAAGATAAGTCCAACAAATCCGCTTTAACGAGCGGCAATAATGCGAGGTTGCTCGCTGTGGCATTGCATCCCACCCCGCTGATGTAACTGGCTTTGGAGATTTCTTCGCGATGAAGTTCAGGCAAGCCGTACACAAACTTATTCAACCACTCAGGCGCGGCGTGTTTTTCACCGTACCATTTTTCGTAGAAGGCAGAGTCTCTTAAACGGAAGTCCGCCGCAAGGTCAATGATGCGCGGCGCAAGTTTTGCATACTGCTCGATGTTATGTTGCGCCTGTCCGTGCGGCTGCGCGAGGAAGAGAACATCCACAGGCTCCAGCGCGGCAGGATCGCTAAACTTGAGTTGAGTCCGCTTGCGAAGATTCGGGTGGACTTGATACACATATTCGCCCAAATGCGAGCGTGACGTCACCTGCTTGATCTCCACATTGGGATGCCCAAGCAGAAGGCGCAATAATTCCCCGCCGCCATATCCCGAACCGCCGATGATGGATACTGTTGTCATCAATCATTACTCCTAAATATTTAACCACAAAGGGCACGAAGGTCACTAAGGAAGAACAAAAAACTTGGTTTTCCCTTTGTGCTCTTTGTGTCCTTCGTGGTTAATTTTTTTCTTTCGCCGTCTTCACCACATATTCCACAATCTCCCCCGCAATATCAATGCCGCTCAACGGCTGCATCGTGTGGAATTCCATCGTGTGATTGATCTCGTTGACGACGAGTCCCTTTTGTGGATGCTCCACCAAATCCACACCGAGCAAGCCGCCGCCAACCGCCTTCGATGCGCGCAAACAAATATCCTCGATCTCTGGCGTGATGGGACACAACTCACCGCTTCCGCCGCGCGCCGTGTTCGTGATCCAATGCTCCGAGTTGCGATACATCGCCGTCAAGACGCGGTCTCCGATCATAATCGCGCGGATGTCACGCCCGGGCTTCTCGATGTATTCCTGAATATAAAACACGGAATGCTGCACCGATCCCAGAGTGGATTTATGTTCAAGCACCGCTTCCGCCGCATCACGGTCATTGACTTTCGCCAGCAGTCGTCCCCACGAACCGACGACAGGCTTCAACACAACGGGATACCCAAACGCTTCAATCGCTTCGAGTGCGGCTTCGGGCGTAAACGCCGTCGCATTGTGCGGCTGCGGAACTCCGTCACGCGCAAGGGCCGCGCTGGTCATCAACTTGTCGCCGCAAATCTCCGCCACCGAAGCAGTGTTCACCGTCGGCACACCGAAGGCATTCAACAAGCGCAAGGCATACAATCCGCTGTTGTAACTGATGCTGCGCTCCAGCACCGCATCATATTGCTTCCAACTTTCGGGTTTATCCAAATCAAAATGGATCGCGCGGTCATCGAGTCGGTCATAGTCAATGCCGCGTTTTTCCATCGCGCCGAAAATCCATTTCTCTTCGACGCGCACGCGGGAATAAAGGACGCCTATCTTGAGTCTTCTTTGCATAAATTCTCCATTGGATGACCGTAGACCGTGGACGATAGACCGTTCCACTGTCCACGGTCTATCGTCCATCGTCGGTTATTCACCCCAATCTTCCTGTTCCATCGGCGCGAGTTGAATTGCCGCAGGGTCAACAGACGTCACTTCGAGATCCACGCCGCAATCCGAGCAGACAATGATTTCGCCAACTTCGGTTCCAGCCGCCAATTCAACTTGGGCTTCACATTCAGGGCAGGTTACAGTAGACATGATTTATTCTCCTTTGATTTTTTGTATTTGATTTTTTACCGATTGAAGACTCGTGCCTCCAACCGTATTTCTTTTATTGATCGATTCCAGCGGATCAAAGACCTGATAAACATCCGCTTCAAACGGACCGAGAGCCTGATACGCTTCGAGCGGCATTTTCTCCAACGATACATTTCTCTCCCCCGCCTCGCGGACGGCTTTTCCTGCCAGCGAGTGCGCTTCTCTAAACGGCACGCCTTTCACCACGAGATAATCTGCCAGGTCGGTCGCCATCATCGTGGAATCAATCGCGCCACGCATTCGCTCAGGCCTGGCAGTGATCGTCCGCAGTGCGCCAGCAATGACAGGCAGAATGGCAAGCAAAGTATCCGTCGCCGCGAAAACGGGTTGCTTGTCTTCCTGTAAATCCTTGTCGTAGGTGGACGGCAACCCTTTGAGCGTGGCAAGCAGACCCGTTAACATGCCAATCAGCGTGCCAGATTTTCCGCGCGTGAGTTCAAACACATCGGGGTTTTTCTTCTGCGGCATGAGGCTTGAGCCAGTTGAAAACGCATCCGACAACTCGAAGAATCCAAACTCGGCGCTGGTGTACAAAACAATCTGCTCGGCGAGTTTGCTTAAGTGAATTCCAATCATCGTGGCGCAGAATAAATATTCGGCGGCAAAATCTCGGTCGGATACGGAGTCGAGGCTGTTTTGCGAAGGCTCGGCAAAGCCAAGCGACTTTGCCAACGCGGCGCGGTCAACGGGGATGGGTGTGCCTGCGAGCGCGCCAGAACCAAGAGGCAAAACCGAAAGGCGCGGAATTAAATCTGTGAGGCGTGCGCGGTCACGTCCCAGCGGATGAAAGTGACTCAGCCACCAATGCGAAAGCAGAATCGGCTGGGCGCGTTGCAGATGGGTGTAGCCCGGCATGATGGTTGCGCCTGCAAGTTCGGCTTGCTCGACAAGAGTAGTTTGCAGGTTGAGGATTGCGGAATTTAATTGTGGAATTGTCTGCAACATCCACATTCTGAAATCAGTGGCGACTTGGTCGTTGCGGCTGCGTCCCGTGTGCAGTTTGCCAGCGGCGGGTCCGATCAATTCGCCGAGTCTTCTTTCAACGGCAGTGTGGATGTCTTCGTCAGCGGGAGCGAAGATGAACTCACCCGAAGCGAATTCTCCTTTGACAGTATCCAGCCCGAGGGCGATCGATGCGTGCTCCTCATCCGAAAGAATGCCCGACTTGTGAATCGCATCTGCCCAAGCGATAGAACCATCCACATCCTGAATTGCCATGCGCTGATCGACAGGCAGGGACGAGTTGAGCGCCCATGCGAGGTCATCTAGTTTTTGTGAAAAGCGTCCGCCCCAAAGGGTCATAGTTACCTCGTTGATTAGGTACTTAGGGATTAGGAATCGGTTTTCCTAATTACCTAATTCCTAATCCCTTTTGAACTTCGAATAATCGGGCTTCGGCATATCGAGACCTGAAACAGGCAGACCGTTCATCGCGCGGACTTTCATGCTAAGACCAAACAGGCGAATGAACCCTTCGGCGTGACTCTGGTCGTAAACATCTTCCTGACCAAAGGTGGCGAAATCTTCGCGATATAAACTGAACGGAGATTTGCGCCCCGCGCTGATGATGTTGCCCTTGTAAAGTTTGAGTCGCACCGTGCCAGTGACGGGGCCTTGCGTGGAGTTGACGAAGGCATCCAACGCTTCGCGCAGCGGCGTGAACCACAGTCCGTTGTACGTGAGTTCGGCATATTTGACAGCGACGACCTGTTTGTAGTGCAGGGTTTCGCGGTCGAGGATGAGCGACTCAAGTTCGCGGTGGGCATACAAAAGAATCGCGCCGCCCGGAGTTTCGTACACGCCATGCGATTTCATGCCGACGAGTCGATTCTCCACAAGGTCAACGCGGCCAATTCCGTGCGCGCCGCCGATGGCGTTGAGCGTTTCGACAATTTTAGCGGGCGAAAGTTTTTCACCGTTAACCGCAATCGGATTGCCGCTCTCGAATTCGATCTCAACGTATTCACCTTCATCGGGCGCATTTTCCGGTGAAGTGGACATCTGGTACATGATCTCTTCGGGTTCGTTCCACGGGTCTTCGAGCAAACCGCCTTCGTGCGAAAGATGCCAGAGGTTTGAGTCGCGGCTGTAAATGGATTTGATGGTGGCGGTCACAGGGACGTTGTGCTTCGCGGCATAAGCGATTGCATCTTCGCGCGAGCGAATGTCCCACTCGCGCCACGGAGCGATGATCTTGAGTCGCGGGTCGAGCGCCATGACAGTCAACTCAAAACGAACCTGATCATTGCCCTTGCCTGTCGCGCCGTGTGCAATCGCATCTGCACCTGTCTCGTGAGCCACATCCACGAGATGTTTTGCGATTAGCGGGCGAGCCACGGAGGTGCCGAGCAAATATTTATGCTCGTACACCGCGCCCATCTTCAACATGGGAAAAAGATAATCAGCGGCGAATTCCTCCTTCATGTCGTGGATGATGAACTGGCTCGCGCCGCTCTTGATTGCCTTCTGTTCAAGCCCCGCCAAATCTTCGTCACCCTGACCCACGTCCGCGCAGAAACACACCACTTCACAGCCGTAGTTTTCCTTCAGCCACGGCACGATCACGGACGTATCCAGCCCGCCCGAATAGGCGAGGACAACTTTCTTTACTTGCGGTTTTGACTTTAGACTCATTTTTACTCCTTGATTTTTTTGAACCGCGAAGCCCGCCAAGGGCGCCAAGAAAAAATCTTTTTTTCTCTTCGCGCACTTCGCGCACTTTGCGGTAAGTTGACCTAAAAAAGAAATAAAAACAGCCCTCCGAGAAGGAGGGCTGTTTGGGTTGACCTGTGACTATTTGCTAATTCACATCTGCGTTCGTTCCGCCGTCAAAACAAAAAACTCCCGACCTTCTCTGAGAAGTGGGCTTCGGACGACGTGTACGCGGGAGTGCAAAAAAGCTGGACATGTTGGGCGGTATTCTACTCGAAATGTGAAATGAGTCAATGATTTTCGCAGGGCAATTTTATATTGACGCTACCAATCGTATAGGTTATTTTAAAATCTGTTTCATCATCTGTGAGATGGATTGATAGACGGGGGATTCGTCGCCGAGGTCAATCAACGGCTTGCCTGAAAATTCAAACTCAGAGAGGATGTCATCTGCGGGGACAGTGCCAAGCAGGGGCAGATCCATTTTTTCGACGAAGGATCTCAACTCGGCGGGCATATCGCCCCGCAGCCTGTTGACTACGACATAGGCATTCTCGATGCTGATGTCAAGTTCCTTGCGCATGTCGGCGATGCGTTGGGCAGTGACCAGCCCGCGCTGGGTCGGGTCGCTGACAATGAGCAGGTGCTGCACATCACGAGTGGTGCGGCGGGAGAGGTGTTCCATGCCTGCTTCATTATCAATGACGACATAAGCATAATGTTTGCTCATATCGTCAATCACTTCGCGCAAATTATGATTGACCGCGCAATAGCATCCCTGGCCTTCGCCGCGTCCCATTGCGATCAGGTCAAAGCGCGAGCCTTCAGCCAAAGATGTGCGGATGTGATAATCGAGATATTCACGCTTGCTCGCGCCGCCGGGCATGGTGCCCATGGCCGCGCCGCCGTTGGTCAATGACGACTTGACCTGCTCCAACATCCCTTCGCGGATTTCGCCAACCGTCCATTCGAGGTCGAGGCCAAGCACCATGTTGAGGTTCGAGGCGGGGTCGGCGTCAATGGCGAGAATGCTGCCTGGTTGATTCTGGGCAAGGTATTTGATGACCATGCCTGCGATGGTGGTTTTGCCAACTCCGCCTTTTCCGGCTAACGCAATCGTTGTGGTCATGTGATCTCCTAATCTCTAATATCTAATCTCTTGAGAATCTTTTCAGCCGCATCTTTGAGCGCCGGCACATGGTCATACACGGGGATGTTGAGTCTGTCGGCTTCCTGCACTTTCATATCAGCAGCGAGGAAGCCGAGGACGGGCAAGCCGGGAGTTTCTGTTTCCAGAAATTTTGCTTCATCCTCGTTGCGGACCTTGTTGCCGACAAGATATAAACGTTTGAGTCCGATGTCATTGGCGAGTTTTTTGATCTGCGCGGCGGTACCGAGACTGCGGCGGGTGGGTTCGACGACAATGAGCATTGCATCCACGAAGTCAACTGTGGCGCGGCCAAGATGTTCGACGCCGGCGTACATGTCGAGGAGAAGCACATTGTCTTTGCGGAAGAGCAGATGCGTGAACAAGGTTTTGAGCATCGCGGCTTCGGGGCAGATGCAGCCGGAGCCGCCAAGTTCCACGCTGCCCATTTCGAGCAGGCGCACACCGCGGTGGAGAATGCTAAATCGTTCGGGGATGTCATCAACACGCGGGTTGATGGTGAAGAAGCCGCCGACGGTGCCGGGCTTTGCACCTGTGCGTTCTTCGATGAGCGAGTCCATCTCGGCGATGGGATGGAGTTGGGCACGCAGTTCTTCGGGGAAGCCTAATGCTCCAGCGAGGCAGGGGCTTGGGTCGGCGTCCACAGCTAAAACGTCACGGCCCTGATCCGCATATGCCTGCGCAAGAAGCGCTGTCAGTGTAGTCTTCCCCACGCCGCCTTTGCCAGTGATCGCAAGTTTCATAACTTCATATTACAACGCATTCTATAAAAGAAAGCGGGCTATTCATCCTGAATTTGGATGACACTAATAACTTTTATCCATATTTCAAGTGACAATAGGCACAAGGAAGTTGTACAGGCAAAATGCTAGAATGATATGAGTAAGAGTTCATATCTTTAGCGGTGTCTTCGCGCAAGTCATCATCCTGTTTGAGGAGGTGTTTGTATGGAGGCCAAATCGTTCGAAGCGCCTGCGCTTTACGGAGACCATCATGTTTCCGAGGTGAGGCGGATATTGCTTGAGTTGACGGGGGTCAGTGATGTGTATGCGAGCAGCGCCTTTCAAGTTATCGAAGTCCAGTACGATCCGGAGAAAATCAAAGCCGAGCAGATCAGCGCATGTTTGGAAGCGGCGGGTTATCTCGGCGAAGTTCCGATGCTGACCGAGACAGGCGTCGCGGCTGAGAAGATTGGCGGAGATCATTTCTTCCGGCATACCGCCGTTTATGAAACTGTCAAAGAGACTGTTTCCTTTGCCCAGCGCGTGGACTATAGCGGACGCCCGCTCTGGCCCTGCCCGGGCATGGGTCCTGTCAAAATGATTGACGAGTAACTGGAGGTGAATCATGCCAAAGAAACGAGAGATTAAAGATTATTCAACTGACCCAGCCGCACAGCAGATGTTGATCCGCGCGGATGAGTTGGGAATTGGCACAGCTTTTACCCGCGCAGACGCCATGGTTCCGTGCAATATCGGTGGCGCTGGGATGTGCTGCAAGCAATGCGGCATGGGTCCCTGCCGTTTGACCAAGAGCGGCGACACCGGCGTATGCGGCGCGACCATCGACACGATTCAAGCCCGCAACCTGACGCGCGCAATTGCGGCAGGCGGTGCGGCTCACTCCGACCACGGGCGGGACATGGCGTTCCTGTTGAAGGCGGCTGCCGAAGGAAAAGCCGAAGGCTACATGATCCGCGATGTGGCAAAACTGCGGATGGTGGCTGGCTATTACAACATCAAGGTGGATGGCCGCAAACCCGAAGAAATTGCGAATGATCTGGCTGATCTGTATATTTCGCAATTCGGTCAGCAGCGCGGCGAGATCGTCCCTGCCATCCGCGCGCCCAAAAAGAGACAGCAGCTCTGGCGCGAACAAAACGTCTGGCCGCGCGGCGTGGATCGTGAAGTGGTCGAGGCGCTGCACCGCACACACATCGGCGACGACCAGGACCCCGCTCACATTTTGAATCATGCGATTCGCACCGCGCTGGCCGACGGCTGGGGCGGCTCGATGATCGCAACTGACATCTCGGATATTTTGTTCGGCATACCTGCGCCGATTTTAGGTCAGGCGAATCTCGGCGTTATTAAAGAAGACATGGTCAACGTGGTGGTGCATGGTCACGAACCTTCGATGAGTGAAATGCTGGTCGCAGCGTCACAAGACCCGGAGATCATTGATTATGCAAAGGCGGCCGGCGCGAATGGGATTCAACTTTCGGGAATCTGCTGTACCGCAAACGAAATCCTGATGCGGCAGGGCATCCCTGCGGCGGGCAACTTCCTGCATCAGGAACTCTCGATCATGACGGGCGCAGTCGAAGCGATGGTCGTGGATGTGCAGTGCATCATGCAGGCGCTGGTCGGTTTGGCGCAGAACTTCCACACCAAGATCATCACCACTTCACCAAAGGTCAAGATCAAGGGCGCGACACATATTGAATTTGACGAACATCACGCGCTAACCGTTGCAAGGAATATTCTCAAAGTTGCAATTGATAATTTCAAGAACCGCGACAACAACAAAACACGCATTCCGCAAATCAAAGAAGATTTGATCCCCGGCTTCTCGCACGAATATATCAACTACATGCTCGGAGGCTCGTACCGCGCATCCTTCCGCCCGTTGAACGACGCCATCATGACCGGGCGCATTCGCGGCGTGGCGGCGATTGTCGGATGCAACAATCCGCGCTCGTCGCAGGATTATTTGCATAACGTGGTCGTGAAGGAATTGCTCAAACAGGATGTGCTGGTGGTGCAGACCGGCTGCGGCGCGATCTCGTCAGCCAAACTCGGTCTCATGTTGGGCGAAGCAGGCCTGAGCGAAGTCGGAAACGGCTTGCGCGAAATCTGCGAAACGGTGGGAATCCCGCCAGTCCTGCACATGGGTTCGTGCGTTGACAATACCCGCATCCTGACCGTGTTGACTCAAATGGTGGAAGACGGCGGACTCGGCGATGATATTGACCAGGTTCCGGCGGTCGGTCTTGCTCCCGAATGGATGAGCGAAAAAGCGCTGGCGATCGCGGCGTACGTGGTTGCTTCGGGCGGATATGTCATCTTCGGCGGCGCATCACCTGTGAGCGGCATGGAACGAGTCGATGACAGCGACGAAGTGCTGCACTACATCAGCGAAGGCTGGGAAAAACTATACGGCGGCAAGCTGGAGTTTATTCCCGATCCGCAAAAGATGATCGAAGCCACGCTCGCGCACATTGACAAGAAACGCGCCGCGCTTGGCCTGCCTGAATATGACCCTGATAAATTTGGCAAATCTGGCGACGCAAAGATGAATGCGCTCGAAGCGATGCCAATTGCGCAGAGACGCGAAGCGATTTACGGAGTAGTCGAATAGTCTGCTAGTCCACTAGTCCGCTAGTCTTCTAGTCATTGACGAGAGGACTGCGACTAGGAGACCAGAAGACAAGGAGACTAGGAGAGAGACTAACTATGTCAAAATATATCGCAACCAGAGCAATTCGCGGCGCAAATGCGCTCGTCACCGAAGCCGATGTGATGCTCAACAAGGCATTGGCTGAAAAAGGCGCAGACACGCCCGTATCCTTCCCAAACACAGCCTACTACCTCCCCACCATTCTCGGCATGACGGGCAAGTCCATCGAAAAGATCGGCGACTTGAAGGCTGTCATGGATTACACGCGCGGACTTTTACATCCCGTCCCGGCTGGCAAGCATTGGACTCCCTATCTGGGCGAGACGTTGGACTCAGGCATGGCGACCCTGCTCGCGGCAGAGACGATCGAAGCCATCCGCTTCATTTATGGACTTCAGCCTGAATCTGTTTCCGACGACTTTATCCTCTCTGGAGGTACAAGCTACGGCGGCGCAAACGGGCATGGTCATCTCAATGGACCGATTGACGACATTCAACTCCGCTCGTGGGGCATTCAACTCGTTGACGGACGTATGCCCGGCTTCGCCGCAATTGTCGGCTGCGCCAAGAACAATGCGACCGCAGTCAAGATCGTGCGCGAGTTGCAGCGCCGCAACATTTTGACCTTCCTCTCCGGCAATGTGAATGGACGCAGCATCATCCACCAATTGCAGGAAGAAGGCGTGGAACTTGGCTACAACACTTTCACCGTCCCATTTGGAACTGACACCATCTCGGCGATCTACGCGCTGGGGTTTGCCACCCGTTCCGCGTTGACCTTCGGCGGGATGAAACCCGGCATGTCGCGCGAGATTTTGCTCTACAACAAGGAGCGCGTCTTCGCGTTCGTGCTTGCGCTCGGCGAAGTGGACGATTTGAAATATGCCGCCGCCGCTGGCGCGATCAACTTTGGCTTCCCCGTCATCGCGGATACGGTCATCCCTGAAATTTTGCCAACAGGCATCACGACCTACGAGCACGTTGTCTCGATGCCGTTCGATGCAATTGACGGCAAGGACGATCTTGAAAAAGCGGAAAGACTCGTGCAGAAGTGCATCGAAATTCGCGGCGTGAAAGTGAAAGTATCCAACGTGGATGTGCCCGTGCCGTACGGTTCAGCCTTTGAAGGCGAGGTTGTCCGCAAGGCGGATCTGCGCGTGGAATTCGGCGGCAAACACGCCCGCTGTTATGAATATCTGCACATGGCGAAATTAGATGATGTCACCGACGGCAAGATCGAAGTCATCGGACCTGATTTCTCGCAGGTTGCCGCTCAAGGTTACATGGACATGGGCATCGTCATCAAGGTTGCGGGGCGGCAAATGCAGCAGGATTTTGAGCCTGTGCTGGAGAGGCAAGTCCACTATTTTGTGAACGGTGCGAGCGGAATTCAACATGTCGGTCAGCGTGATATCGCGTGGATCCGCATCTCGAATGCTGCGGCAGACAAAGGGTTCAGCCTTGAATCGTTTGGCAAAATCCTGCATGCCAGATTCCATGAAGACTTCGGCGCGATCGTGGATAAAGTTCAAGTCACCATTGTCACCGATCCCGCGCTCCACGCTGAATGGCTGGAGAAGGCGCGCGCCGCGTATGACTTCCGCAACAAACGCCTCGCGGACCTGACCGATGACAAAGTGGATGAGTTCTACTCTTGCACGCTCTGTCAATCGTTCGCGCCGAATCATGTCTGCGTGGTTTCGCCTGAACGCCTCGGCTTGTGCGGCGCATACAACTGGCTGGACTGCAAGGCCTCGTTCAGCATTAATCCAACGGGACCCAACCAACCGATCAAATTAGGCAAACTGATTGATGACAGAAAAGGCTATTGGCAGGGCACCAATGATTACGCGGCGCTGGGTTCGCATGGTGTGGTGCAGGAAGTGTCGATGTATTCCATCATGGAAAACCCAATGACCGCCTGCGGATGTTTTGAATGCATCGTGATGCTCATCCCCGAAGCCAACGGTGTGATGGTGCTCAGCCGCGAAGATACGGCAATGACTCCCGCCGGCATGACCTTCTCCACCCTTGCGGGCATTGCGGGCGGCGGGATGCAAACCCCGGGCGTGATGGGCGTGGGCAAGTTCTATCTCATCAGTCCCAAGTTCATTTCATCGGACGGCGGTTTCAAGCGCATCGTGTGGATGTCGTCTGTGCTGAAGAACAGCATGGCAGACGAATTCAAGGCAGTTTGCATCCGCGAAGGCGACCCGGACTTTATGGAAAAGATCGCCGATGATCGCAGTGCGACCACGGTTGATGAGCTGCTTGCGTGGCTCGAAGCGCACAACCATCCTGCCATGGCGATGGAGCCGATGTTCTAAACCAGGTTGGCAAGTTTGAAGGTTGTAAGGTTTGAAAGTTAAACCTGTAAACTTTTCAACTTGCCAACTTTCAAACCCAATGAAATCCCTCCTCGTCCGTGACCTGATGACCGTCGGTGTGCCAACCTGCAAATGGGACTCTCCGATCGTGGATATTGCCCGCTTCCTGCTGGAGAAGAACGTCGAAGCAATGTGCGTGCTGGATGCGGAAGGTCATGGCATCGGCGTGGTCAGCGTGGATGAATTGGTCTGGGCATACGCGCGCGAAGGATATGAAACGCTTATCGCGGAAGACATCATGAGCGAAGGCGTGCCCGAACTGCCAACAGACATTCCCCTCGCCCTCGCCGCGCAAATGATGAAGGACAAGGGGATTCGAATCGCATACATGCTGCATAACTCCGCAGGCATTATCTATCCTGCGGCTTTTATTTCCTATCGTCATATCTTAAGACACATGGCCGCGAGAGATGAAAAAGACTTGAAGGATTTAGGTCTCGCGGCAGAACGTAAAACGCCGATCGAGCAATTTATTGAAAGAAGAGACGAAGCGAGGAAAAGAGCTGGATTAATCTAATGTCATTGCGAGCGCACTTCGCGAAGTAATCCTCTTTTAGTTGGAGATTGCTTCGGCGGAAGCCCACCGCCTCGCAATGACATAATGACTCAAGGAGGCACCAATGCCCATCGAAATTCCAAAAGATAAATGGCCGGGAAGCATCAAGAAAGTCACACTTGGCGCGACGAGCGCGGAGGGCGGCACACGCGCAAAGTCTGTCACTGTCGGCGGAGAGACGACCCTGCCGTACCTGCATTTTGAAGCGCCGACTCCCAACAAGCCGGTCATCGCCATTGAGATCAAATCGCACAGGCCTGATGACTGGTCGCCGCTGCTGGGCGAAGTCTGGGGTGACGCGATGAACGATCCCGCTCAATGGGCGAAGAAAGCCGAAGAAGCAGGAGCAGACATCATCGTCCTCGCGTTGACGCTGGCAGATTCTCCCGAAGATGCGGTGCGAATCGTCAAATCCGTTTTAGCCGCGACGGGACTCCCGCTCATCGTCTGGGGACCGGGACAGGCTGAAAAAGATAACGACCTGCTCGTGCCAATCGCCGAAGCGACCAAAGGCGAAAAGCTCATGCTTGGCATTTGCGAGGACAAAAATTACCGCACCATTGTCGCGACCGCGATGGCGAATGGACATGTCATTCAAGCCCGCACGCCGATGGATGTGAACCTTGCCAAGCAGCTTAATATTTTGATCACCGACATGGGCCTGCCCGCCGACCGCATCATGATGGACCCGACAACCGGCGCGCTTGGCTATGGAATTGAATATGGTTATTCAGTGATGGAACGATTGCGACTCGCCGCATTGCAGGGCGACTCGATGACTCAACTTCCGATGATCGTCACGCCCGGCTTCGAAGCCTGGAAGGCAAAGGAATCCAAGGTCGGCGATGGCGTGCCCGAAGCGTGGGGCGATTGGAAATTCCGCGCCATTCATTGGGAAACGCTGACGGCTGTCGCGCTGGTTGAATCAGGCGCGGACATTATCGTGCTGCGGCATCCTGAATCGGTGAAACGAGTCAAGGAAACGATTGAAGAACTAATCGCAGTTTGAAAGTTTGCAGGTTCACGGGTTTGAACGTTCAAACTTTCAAACCTGCCAACCTTTCAACCCAAGGAGATAACCATGGCATTAAGCGGTATTCAAATCTACAAACTCCTCCCGCAGACCAACTGCAAGGAATGCGGTTTTCCCACCTGCCTCGCCTTCGCGATGAAACTGGCCGCCAAGCAGGTTGAACTCGGTTCGTGCCCGTACGTCAGCGACGCATCCAAAAAACAGCTCGCCGAGTCTGCCGCGCCGCCGATTCGACTCATCACGCTCAAGGCTGGCAGCGAAGTTAAAGCGGGCAACGAAGTCGTGATGTTCCGCCACGAAAAAACTTTTTACAACAAGCCCGGCTTGTTCGTGCGCGTCAAAGCATCTGACCCCGAGCTAGCCGCGAAAGTTGCAAAGGCGGATGCGTACAAGGTCAATTACGTCGGCATGGATTTCACGATTGACGGATTCGCCGTCGAAGCGGATGGCGGGGATTTTGTCAGGGCGGTAAAAGCCGTTCGGGACACGACCAAACGTCCGTTAATTTTGATCGCAGATGACGCGCCGCTTCTGGACTCCGCCCTGAGTCTGCTCGCTGGCGAATCGGCATTGATCTACGCCGCAGAATCCTCCAGCTATGAACCGTTGGCTGATCTTGCAAAGAAACACAAATCCGCGCTCGTCCTCAAAGCAGACTCGTTCGATGCATTCGCCGACCTGACGCAAAAAGTTCAAGCCAAAGGTGTGGAAGATATGGTGCTTGATCTTGGCGGAAAGAATCTCGGTGAGTGGTTGACGCGTTCAACACAGGCACGCAGACTTGCCATCAAAGCAAATCAACGCGCAGTGGGCTACCCGACGATTTTCTTCGCGGGACAAAACGGGCCGGAAAAAGAAGCCGTCTATGCGGCGCAGGCCATCGCAAAATATGCGGGCTTCGTTGTGCTGGATACCTTCACGCCCGAACTTGCTTACGCGCTGCTGGTCTTGCGCGAAAACATTTACACCGATCCGCAAAAACCAATTCAGGTTCAGCCCGGCATTTACGAGATCAACTCGCCCAATGCCGACAGCCCGGTCTTGGTCACGACCAACTTCAGCATCACCTACTTCTCGGTTGCCAACGAAGTGGAAGGCTCGGGCTTACCCGCCTGGCTCGTCGTCACCGACGCGGAAGGCATGTCTGTGTTGACTGCGTGGGCGGCGGGCAAATTCGATGCGGAACGAATTGCCAAAGCCATCAAAGGTTTTGACGTTGCCAGCAAGGTCAACAAGAAGCGAATCGTTTTGCCGGGTCATGTGGCTGTCCTTTCCGGCGAACTCGAAGAAGAACTCGCTGGCTGGGAAATCCGCGTTGGTCCGCGCGAGGCGGTGGATATTCCGGCGTTTATGAAGCAGGCCTTGAATTGAGCAGGGGCGGGGTAACCCCGCCTCTACAACCCCGAACATGCAACACACCGTCTCCTTCACACACGAAGAAAAACAATCCAGCGTCTCGGTTCCAACCGGGACAATGCTGTCTGATGCCGCGCATCTCGCGGGTGTTGAGATCGGTCAGCCGTGCGGCGGGCAGGGACGCTGTGGCCGTTGCGCGGTGCTGGTGACGGATGGAAATGTTCGGCGGCGAAGCACGCTGAGATTATCACCCGCCGATGTTGAGCAGGGATATGCGCTCGCCTGTCAGACCGTTGTGGAAGGCGATGTCCTCATCAATGTCCCGCCGCAGGAAAAGATCGAACGGCGGCTCACGACCGACCGTGTCGTTGCGGAAGTCACCATCCCTGCGGATTATGACTTTGACCAGCATCAAAGCATTCACCGTGTCTATCTCGAACTGACTCCGCCGACAATGGAGGATCAAACCGACGATTGGGCGCGCCTGCAAACTGCTCTGCGGACTCAAGCGAACATCCCCGAAGTTACCTGCTCGCTGCACTTCCTGCAAACTTTGGGAAAAACATTGCGCGATGGCGAGTGGCAGGTGACGCTTGTCGTTGACAGGGACATGGAATTCCCCGAAAAACCAGTGCGCCTGATCGAAGTATTCCCCGGCCGCGTGGACGATTACTCTCCGCTTTGGGGCTGCGCCATCGACATTGGCACAACAACCGTCTCGCTCTGGCTGGTGGATCTGGTCAGCGGGCATGTCCGGGCGCAGGTCGCGGAATATAACGGGCAGATCGCGCGCGGCGAAGATGTCATTTCGAGAATCATCTATTCGGGCAAGGCAGGCGGCGAACAGGAAATGCGTCAGCTCGTGCTGGATACGATCAACGAGTTGGTCGAGACCGCCTGCAAGCGGGTCAATGCCAAACCGGAAGATGTGATGAAGGCAACCATCTCAGGCAACAGCACGATGATGCATCTTCTGCTTGGGATTCCTGCGGGGAGTATTCGGCTTTCGCCGTTCATCACCGCCGTCAACCATCCGCCTGTTATGCTGGCAAAGGAAGTTGGAATCAACATCCATCACGGAGGCGCGGTGGATTGCCTGCCCGGTGTGGCAAGCTACGTCGGCGCGGATATTACAGCGGGCGTGCTTTCTTCAGGGTTGGAACACGCGGAGCATGTCTCGCTGTTCATTGACGTTGGCACGAATGGCGAGATGGTTTTGGGCAACCGCGACTGGCTGGTCACTTGCGCGTGTTCGGCTGGCCCTGCGTTTGAAGGCGCGGGAGTCGTCAATGGGATGCGCGCAACACAAGGCGCAATCGAAGAAGTGTGGATCAATGGCGAGACTTTTGAACCGACTTACCGCGTGATTGGCGGGGGCAAGCCGAAGGGAATCTGCGGCTCGGGATTAATCTCCCTGCTTGCAGAGGCGTTTCTGACGGGAGTCATTGATAAGGCTGGGAATGTTAATTTGATGGCTGGCAATTCGCGGGTCAGGGAGGGGGCGCATGGCGGGGAGTATGTCCTTGCCTGGGGCGCGGAATCCGAATCGGGCGAAGATATTGTCCTCACGCGCGTCGACATCGACAACCTCTTGCGCGCCAAAGCCGCCATCTACGCCGGGTTTAGCATTCTGGCAGATACGGTCGGAGTCCCGCTGGAAATGGCAGATCGCGTTTTGGTGGGCGGGTCGTTTGGAAAATATATCAACGTGGAAAAGGCTGTGCAGATCGGTTTGCTGCCCGACATGGAATGGAGCCGATTTGAATTTCTTGGCAACACTTCGGTGAAAGGCGCGTATGCCGCGCTGCTCGACTGGCGTATGCGCGACCGCATTACCGAGATTGCGAAACGCATGACGTATATTGAACTTTCTGCGGACAATAGTTTTTACGACGCGTTCACGTCCGCATTATTTTTGCCGCATACGGATATGAATAAGTTTCCGAGTGTGGCGGCAGCGTTGGAACGTTAAAAGGTTGGAACGTTCCAACTTTTCAACGTGCAAACTTGAAAACGGAGGTTGTTATGTACATCATTGGCGAAAATATTCACATCATTTCGGAGAAGGTTAAGGAGGCATTGACCAATCGCGACCGTGAATTCTTCATGGATCTGGCGGTAAGGCAGGTGGAGGCCGGCGCGAAAGCAGTGGACATCAATCTCGGTCCGCGCAAAAAGGATTGGGCGGAGGTCTTCCCTTGGATCGTTGAAACAGTTGAAACGGTGGTGGATGTGCCGCTTTCGATTGACACCACCAACGTGGACGGAATGGAGGCCGCGCTCAAGACCATCAAGAAGAATCAGGCGATCTTGAATTCAACATCGGCGGAGCCTGAGCGGCTGGAAAAAATCCCCGCGCTGGCGAAGAAATACAACGCCAAGGTCATCGCGCTGACGATGGGCACGAGCGGCATCCCCGTCGAAGCGGATGCGCGTGTCAACATCGCGGTGGAGACTCTCATCCCGCACATGATGGAAATCGGCTTCAACATGAGCGACCTCATCATTGACCCGCTCGTGTTGACCACCAGCGGATGCCAGCAATATTGCCCGCACCTGATCGAGACCGTCCGCATGTTGCAATATGCGTGGGACCCCGCGCCGCAAATTTCGGTTGGCTTGAGCAATGTGTCCAACGCTGTGCCGAATGAAAATCGTCCGCTGATCAATCGTGTGTATCTTTCCATGTTGATGGGTGTCGGCTTGCAAATGATGATCGCCAATCCGTTCGACAAAGAGCAGAACGATGTCATCAAATGGATCGAGTCGAAAGACATGTCCACGCCGCTCGCAAGAATCTATAACAAGATCGCGGAACGAACCGCAAACAGCGAAGAACCGCAAATCGAAGACTTTGACTTGAAAGACCCCGATCAATCTGCCATTTGGAAAACCACGCAGATTTTATTGAACAAGGTCATTTACGCGGATGCGTATCTGAATAATTAGTGATTAGTGATTAGAGATTAGTGATTAGTAATTTTCCTTCAATCACCAATTACTAATTACCAATCTCCTCCGAAGGAGTTCCCATGCCCATCTTCACCCCCGGACGCCGCTGGCAGCCAGCCTACTCGCCGTTTAAAAAAGAATCGTTTGGCGATCTACTTCTTGAAAATGTGGAGTATGCCATCAAAGGCCCCCTCTTTGGCTGCCGCATGTGCGGCAACTGCATGTTACAAGAGACAGCGTTCATCTGTCCCATGGAATGCCCGAAGGGACTGCGCAACGGCCCTTGCGGCGGCTCCACACCCGAACATTGCTACGTGGATAAAACCCGCCCGTGCATCTGGTACAAAATTTACGAGCGCTCATTTGCAATGGGACGCGAGGAAAATTTACTGGAAGTCCTCCCCCCGCTGGACTGGGAAAAGGTCGGCACCGAAACGTGGAAGGATGTTTTCCGTCAGGTCAAAAAGATCGGCACAGGCAAGGTTGTGGGCGGCTTGCTCTTCAAGCCTGCCAAAGAACGATACGAAACCTGGGATATGGTCTTTCGCGGCGTGCGCGAACCTGAATGGTGGAAAGGTGACGACAAATACCACGCTCCAGCCTACGCCGAGCCTGTCTCTGATCTGGAGAGAGGATTCAAATCTGGAGAATTCGTCGTCGCGTGCGAGATCGCCCCTCCGCTTGGCATGTCCACAAAAAAATTGATCGAGAACATCAAACTCGTCAAACCATATGTGACCGCCATCAACTTCACCGACAACGCCTCCGCAACTCCGCGCATGACCTCATGGGCATGCAGTAAATTCGCAATCGAGAATGGCGCTGAACCCGTCATGCAGATCGCCGCGCGCGACAGAACACGCGCCAGCCTGCAGGGCGAAATCCTCGGCGCAACCGCCATGGGCGTGCGGAATGTTTTGTGCGTCACCGGCGACAGCCCCGTGCTCGCGCCCCAGCCGCGCGGCCGCATGGACATCAACGACATGGACGCCATTCAAATGATCTGGATCCTGCGCCGAATGCGCGATGAAGGCCACTACCTCGATGGGCGCGAAATCAAATTCCCGCCGAAATTTTTCCTCGGCGCAGCAGGCTCACCCTTCGCGTCCGAGCCGAAATTCCAGGCATTGCGCGAGCAGAAGAAGGTCAACGCAGGCGCGCAATTCTTCCAGACCAATCTCGTCTACGACATTGACCGCATGGAAGTCTGGCTCAATGAACTCGCCAAACGCAGCATCCTCGACAAGGTCTACATCATGATCGGCATCACCCCGCTCAAGAGTTTCAAGATGACCAAGTTCATGACCCAGGTCCCCGGCGTGGTCGTGCCGCAGCCCATCCTCGACCGCATGGAAGCCGCCGACAAGGCCGGCAACGCGCAGGAGGAAGGTGTGCAAATCGCGCTTGAACTCGCGCGCAAGATCAAAGCCTACGAGAATCAAGGCATCCACGGACTCCACATCATGCCCGTCGGCTGGGAAGACATCGTCCCGCGCATCGTCACCGAAGCCGATATGCTGCCAAAAGGATTCGCCAGGCCTGAACCGCAAGGCGATATGGTTCCCGCATAAACAATCTTCCCGTAAGGGCGACCCGCCCAACAGGAGCAAAACATCCTGATAAACATTGAAGGGTCGCCCCTGCGATTAACACCCAAACTTTCCCCCGGAGGGAACATGTTTCCTGAACAAATAAAAACATTTCGTGAAATGGTCACGCTCAAAGATGGAGCGTACATCCTCCTGCGCCCAATGGTTCCTGAAGACAGACAGCGCCTCGTCGAATATTATTCATCCGTAAGCGATGAAGACCTGCGTTACTTCCGCGATCATGTCAAAGATCACCAATTGATTCAGGAATGGTGCGACAATCTGGATTATGGAAAAGTCCTGCCGCTGCTGGCCCTTGCAAAAGACCGCGTGGTTGGAAGCGCATCCCTGCATTTCTTCGACGGCCCCAAACGCCATGTCGGGGAGGTGCGTCTCTTCCTGGCCAAAGACTTCCGCAAGCGCGGGCTGGGCATGAAGATGATCCGCGCAATGACCGACCTGGCGCGCAAGCAAGGCTTGAGCATTTTGACCGCCGAGATCATCACTGACTTCACAAAATTCGTTAAAGCCTTCGAGCAGTTGGGGTTCAAACCCATGTGCGTATTAAACGATTATTTCATGTTCCCCGACGGCGACTTTTGCGATATTGTCCTCATGATGATGCACCTCCGCCCGAAGATGGATGAATTTTAAGTATGACCCTGCGCAGCACCGTCAAGAAGATAACCGGTCAGGATATCTACGCCTGCCAGGCATGTAACGATTGCGATATCGGCACTCTGACAGATATGGATATTCCGCTGTCCAGTCTGATTCAACTCATCCTGCTGAACGACGAAGAAGCGCTTCAATGCCGCACCCTCTGGTCTGATTCTGCACTACAGGCATCGCGCGGCGCCTGTAAACGCGGCCTCGACCTGAGCGCGGTCATGCTCGCCCTGCGTGAAGAATCCAAAAAGAAGACGGGGGAATAAATCTTCAGCGTGGATGTTTAAGTTCTTATCAACACGCGATCATCCCGCCAGAAACGGGAAAGCCAAAATGTTAATTCCAACCAGTGAAGGTGGGGTCAGTTCTCAGCTTACTGCTTTCTTCACGAGCGCAATGATCTTCGCCTCCTCGGCGGCGGTCAACTTGATCAAGGCAAAACTGGCCGCCCACATATTGCCTTCATCAAGGTTCGCATCGTGCTGGAAGCCAAAGGTCGCGTATCTCGTGTTGAACTTGCTCGCGGCCTGGAAGAAACAAATGACCTTGCCATCCTTGTCCGCATAAGCGGGCATCCCGTACCAGGTTTTTGGCATGAGGTCGGGCGCGGCGTTGGTGACTATCTCATGAATGCGTTTACAGATGGAACGATCATTTGGATCTTTCATCTGAGCGATTGCGGCAAGCACGGCTTTTTCACCTTCCTCTCGGTTCTTGCTTGCACGCGTTTCCGCTTTTAACTCTTGTAAGCGTGCTTTCATCGCGGCTTTTTCTACATCCGTCAAGCCTTTGGACTTCTCGGTTTCTTTCTTTACGCTCATGTTGTCTCCTTCAAATTTTGACGATTGACCACCGACAACAGTCCATAGTCAATCGTCCATAGTCTACCGTCAGACATTACTCTCCATCATACGCCTTTTGCAGGTCGGCAACAATGATCTTTTTCATTTTGAGCATGGCGTGCATTACGCGGCTCGACTTCTCCGGGTCGGGGTCGCCCATCAGCTCGCCTAACTGCTTCGGGACGATCTGCCACGACAAGCCATACTTGTCCTTCAGCCAGCCGCACATGGATTCTCCTCCCCCATTTGCAATCAACGCGTTCCAGAAATAATCCACTTCGGCCTGATCTTCGCAGTTGACGAACATCGAAACCGCCTCGTTGAACTTGAAATGCGGACCCGCGTTCAAGCCTAAAAATTCCTGTCCATCCAACTCAAAAGAAACCGAGAAAGCCCTGCCATCTGGTCCGCGCGAAACTCCAAGCACCTTTGAGTTTTTAAACAGTGACACATAAAAATTCATCGCCTCTTCGGCTTGCGTATCGAACCATAAAAACGGGGTGATTTTTTTCATTTTGATTCTCCTCTTCAAATTATGATCACAGACGGCAGACCGTCGACTGTACTGCACGGTCTATCGTCCACGGTCTGCGGTCTTCTTTTTATTCTCCGCAATATGCGCTTTGATAACCCTCTCGACCAGCTTCATTGGCAGCGGTTCATCGAGCGGAAGTTTGACCGTGCCTTTGCCGTCGGCATATTTGGATATTTCCTCCTCGAACGCTTCACTCCCAGCCGGGATCGGGTACAGCGATATGTGCTTTTTCCACCCCGCAAAATGGATCAGATTCCTGCCGTTCAACTCGAAACAGGCAATCTGATAACTGATCTTTTCCTTCGCTTCAGGCGCTATCTTCTTCACCGCCGCGCAGATTTGCCGAAGCCTTTCGTGCGTCTCAGGCGGGCAAGCCGCAATATACTCATCAATGGATTGGAAATTGGTCTTCGCCATAAAAACTCCCAGACTAACGAACAGGCTCGTAGCGCTGATACAGCACACCCGTAGGAAGAGCCGCAGACTCGATCAACTTCAAATTGACGCGCATCCCATCCGCGAACAACCTTTTGCCGCCGCCCAACACCAGCGGATACACATGCAGAACATACTCATCCACCAGATCATTCGCTATCAGCGCGTGAACAAGCACACTGCTTCCATCCAGCAAAATATTCTTGCCGGGCTGTTCCTTGAGCCTGCGAATTTCCCCCACCACATCCCCGCTGATGAGGGTCGAGTTCCGCCAGGCTGCCGCAGATTTCAACGAAGTGGATACGACAACTTTACGAATGGCATTCATCGCATCGCCAAACGGATCGTTCACCATCGGCTCGAACGCGCCGCCGTGGATTTGCCATGTTTTCCGCCCAAGCAGCAGGGTGTCGGCTTCGCTAAACGACTGGAAAAAATGTTGGCCGATATCATCGTGCCAATATGGAATGGTCCAGCCGCCGTGGGCAAAACCAAAATCGACATCTTCGTCCGCGCCGCCGGGCGCTTGTATCACGCCGTCGAGTGTGATGAATTGAGCCACAATCAGTTTTCGCATGGGTTCTCCTTTTACCTGTAAACCGCATCAAAGCGGACAAAACCACTCATATTTTAGAACATACTTTCTGTTTTTACAAGAGGCAATTAAAAACAAAACCTCCGCCATATGAAGACGGAGGTTTTGGCTACCCTTTAAATCTCGGGTACGAACCCAGCACCCGCAAAGTCATCGCGTATTCGCTCAAGTGGTCGAGCGCGCGCTTGGTGGTTTCCTCATGCGCCGCGCCGATGAAATCAATATAGAAAAGATATTCCCACGGCTTGCCCTGCAAAGGACGCGACTCGATTTTCGTCAGGTCGATATCCCGCAGCGCAAAAACGGACATGGCTTTGAATAACGAGCCGGGGACATTTTTCAACGTGAACACGATGGAGGTCTTCGCCTCAGACTCAGGGACAGCTGCTTCTCGTCTGACAGCCAGGAAGCGCGTATAGTTTTCCGGGTTATCCTCGATGCCTTCTTCCAGAATTTGCATCCCGTATAATTCCGCCGCCCGCTTTGACGCAATGGCCGCCACATCCAGCACGCCTGATTCTTTGAGCATCTTCACGCTGCCCGCCGTGTCGTAGACCTGCTCCGCTTTGATGCCGTGCGAGCGCAAATATCCCGCGCACTGCCCCAGCGCCTGCGGATGACTGATGGCCTTTTTTATGTTTTCCATTTTCACACCGGGGTTGACGATCAGGCAGTGGCGCACGCGCAATAAATATTCGCCCACGATGTGCAGGTCGTGCCGCAGAAGCAGATCATAATTTTGGTGGATGCTGCCCGCCAGCGAATTTTCAATGGGAGCCAGCGCCGCATCGCTTCCACCGCTGACAACTGAATCAAACATCACGTCGAACGACTCACACGGGACGGTTTCCACGTTTCCAAAATAATTAAATACCGCCTGTTCGCTGTACGCGCCGGGTTCGCCCTGAAAAGATACTTTCATAAAAACTCCTTTTTGCCGAAAGTCAAAGGTCAATGGTCGAAAGTCAACTGGCTCATGACGATAGACCACAGACCGTTGACCGTATTCCACCGTCTACCGTCCATTGTCTGTGGTCGGTTACTGCTTTTCAGCCCACTCTACGATCTTGCGGAAACCCGCCTCCACATCTTCATCTGAAGCGGCAATGGTCATGCGGATGAATCCCTCACCCTGCGAGCCAAATGCAGAACCGGGCACCAGCCCCACACCCGCATCCTCCAAAATCTTTTCGCACATCTCAACAGATGACATCTTCAATGCGCGCAGGTCAAGGAAAAAATAAAACGCTCCCTGCGGGGGAATCACTTTTACCTTGTCGCTTTCGAGTTCGTGTGACAGGCGCAAGACCAATTCGCGGCGGCGCGCATATCCCGCCCGCATGTTCACGGTGACTTCCTGCATGGCGGGGTCGGTCAATGCGAAAGCGGCGGCCTTCTGAATGAAAGGAGCAACGCAGGTGATGGAGTTTTGCCCGGCTTTCAAGGCGTTCTCGATGATGCGGGCGGACGCAGCAAGAAAGCCCACCCGCCAGCCCGTCATGGCGTAGGATTTGGATAAACTATTTACCAGTAAAGTTCTTTCTTTTGCGCCTTCGATCGCCGCAGCGGATGTTGGTTTCTCTTCATAAAATAAACTTCCATAGACTTCATCGCTGACAATCCATAAATCATGTTTGGCGGCAAAGTCTTGAAGTTTTTTCAAATACTCGCGTGTGGGATATGCGCCTGTTGGATTGGATGGATAATTCAAGACGATGACGCGGGTTTTGGGAGTGAGCGCTTTCAGCCACGAATCAAAATGTGGGACGAATCCGTTGTCGGCGGGGGCAGGGACGCGGATCACATTTCCGCGCAGCATGGTTGCCATATTGGAATGAGTCGCCCACGACGGATCGGGGATGAGCACATCGTCGCCCGGATTCAAAATGGACTGCATGGCGAGGTAATAGGCGTGGATGCCGCCATGCGTGATGAGAATTTCGGTGTCGGGATTGTAGGAGATGCCTTCGTCGCGAATCAGTTTGTTTGCAACGGCGGTTCGCAGGTCGGGGTAGCCGCGCGAGGGGCCGTAATGAGTCAGCCCGCTTTGCATGGCTTTCAGGGCAGCCTCAACGATGGAGGGATGTGTTCCAAAGTCAGGGTCGCCGACCTGCAAGCCGATGATGCTGCGGCCGCCGGCTTTGAGGGCGAGGATGCGGTCGGCCATGGCAACGGTGGCAGACTGGCGGATTAAATCAAATTGTGTGTTGATGCTTTGCATGAAAACTCTTTCGTTTTTATTTACCGTTAGGGGCGACCCACCCGGCGGCAATTAAAATATCTGACCATGAATGAAGGGTCGCCCTTACTATAAAAGGCGGGTGTTTAATGGGCGTGAGTGTATCAAAGAATCAAAAATCCCGTCAACCGGTTGACGGGATTTTTGATTCTCCTTTTATCATGCGAACGGGTGGACAGAATCTTCTTCGAGTTTTTTCTGCTCGACCGGCAAAACAAAAGTGAAGGTGCTGCCAATGCCTTCCTTGCTGTCAACCCAGATGCGTCCGTCATGCAATTCAACCATGACCTTGGCGACGGAGAGACCAAGCCCCATGCCGCCGTGCCTGCGCGTGAGATGTGATTCAACCTGATAGAAGCGTTCAAAGACGTAGGGCAGGTCCTTGGCGGGGATGCCCACGCCATTATCTTCGACCGCCACTTGAACGTAATCCGGCTGCTGTTCGCCGCGAATGATGACATGCCCGCCTTCGTTTGTAAACGTGAGGGCGTTCTTCACCAGGTTGCTTAATACGATGGCTGTCTTGCTGCCATCGGCATCTACAAAAAGGTCATCGCCGCGGTTTATTTCCACTTTCAAGGCCACGCCTTTTTGAAAGGCAATATCACGGAAGGAGGCAGAGACATCCTCGATGATGCGCGCGATGGAAACTTTGCGCTGACGGATGCGCGCGCCGCCCGTCTGGTAATTATCAACACTCGCGAGGCTTTCAATGATCTCTTTCAGCTTGGCGGCGTTGCGGATGATGGAGTCGACCTGCTCGGCATGGTCATTGCCGACGAGTTCGCGCAGAAACGTCGCATGACCGAGGATCAAGCCGAGGGGCGTGCGAAGCTCGTGCGATGTGATCGCGATAAATTCATTCTTCAGCCGTTCAAGGTCACGCGACTCATTTTGGGAAGAAACCACGCTGCCTTCCAGTAAATCATTTTGCATGGCGGTCGTTGCCAGCGAAGCCAGAGTCTCGATGACGGTGACATCTTCGTCGGTGTAATGACCGTCGGCTTTATTGAACACTTCAAACACGCCGACCGGTCTCCCGTGTAATAAAAGCGGAACTCCCAGCAGCGAGCGGGTGACCGAGCCGGCCATCTCGTCAATTTTGCTATAATGACGGTTATCGTTCTTGACATCATCGATCGCTAGCGGCTTGACATGCAGGAACACCCAGCCAGCGGCGCTTTCATTCAATGGGACTTTGGCAAGCGTGATCGCGTCGCGGTGAAACCAGGGTACAAATTTAAAGTAAAGTTCCCGCGCTACATCATCGTATTCCATTAACGAAGCGGACTCGCTTTCCGTCAATTCGGCGGCGGCAGAAAGAATCGACCTCATATAAGTTTCAAGGTCCACCATTGTGCTGAGATTACGCGTTACTTCAAGAAGGCGTGCAAGGAGTTTGGATTGATCCACAGCCATTTTTAACCTATAGTAAGATTATACATCACAGGTATATCTGAAATGAAAATTGGGCTGAACATACAAGGAAATTGCAATTAAATTTCAAGGAGAGCATTTTCATGGCAAATAAAAAAGTACGAGTCGCCATTATTGGCGTGGGGAATTGCGCGTCGTCGCTGGTGCAGGGTGTGCAGTTTTACAAAAACGCAAAACAGGATGAGACTATCCCGGGCATCATGCACACCCAGCTTGGCGATTATCATGTCGGCGATGTTGAGTTCACCATCGGCATTGACGTGAATGTCAACAAGGTCGGCAAAGACCTTTCCGAAGCCATCTTCGCCGAGCCAAATAACACCTACAAATTTGCGGATGTCCCTCACCTCAATGCGCCTGTCGTGCGCGGCATGACCCATGACGGCCTCGGAAAATATTTAAGCGCGATCATCACCAAGGCGCCCGGCCCCACCGCAGATATTGTGAGACTGCTAAAAGAAACAAAGACAGACGTCATCATCAACTTCCTGCCCGTCGGTTCTGAAATGGCGACCAAATGGTATGTCGAGCAGGCGCTCGAAGCGGGCTGCGCTTTTGTAAATGCGATCCCCGTCTTCATCGCATCCTCTGAATATTGGGGCAAGCGTTTCCGCGACGCAGGCCTGCCCATCCTCGGCGACGACATCAAGAGTCAGGTCGGGGCGACCATTGTTCATCGTGTGCTGACCAGCCTGTTCGTAGATAGAGGCGTGAAGATCGACCGCACCTACCAGCTCAACTTTGGCGGCAATACCGACTTCCTCAACATGCTCGAACGCGAACGTTTGGAAAGCAAAAAGATTTCCAAGACCAATGCCGTCACCAGCATGATTCCCTATGAGATTGACCCGTCCAACGTCCACGTTGGGCCGAGCGATCACGTGCCGTGGCTGACCGACCGCAAGTGGTGTTACATCCGCATGGAAGGCACCACCTTCGGCAACGTTCCTCTCAACATGGAATTGAAACTCGAAGTGTGGGACAGCCCCAACTCGGCCGGCGTGATGATCGATGCCGTGCGCTGCGCCAAAATCGCACTCGACCGCGAACTCGCTGGACCGATCGTCGGTCCGTCATCTTATTTTTTCAAGACGCCGCCGCAACAATTCCGCGATGACATCTGCCGCGAAAAAGTGGAAGATTTTATTTCAGGCAGAAGCGACGAATAACTAGTAAGGACACGGCATGCCGTGTCCTTACTTTATTGGTAGAATTCGGCGCATGATAAAAACCCGAATCATCCTTACCCTTAGCCTGCTCGCTTTGCTATCGGCATCCTGCCAACCCGCAGCACGCTTCGCGACCGCAGATCCGCAAATGGCAATGACCGCCGCGATCCAAACTGCTTTTGCCGAGATCAGCCAGCCAACTCAAACACCCGTCCCCACCGAAACACCCATCCCCACCGCTACAATTCCGCGCACGCCGCCGGCGCTGCCACCTGCTTTTTCAACAAATGTCCTACATCCGCTTGACACGCCACATGCCTACATTCAGGATGCTTGTCAACATCTCAAAGCCAAATGGGACCCGAACAATGCCGCGCCCGGCACAATTGTGCTGGTGATCATGTTCCACGGCATCCTCAAAGATTCGAGTTCCGCTGACGCCAACGACATCACCGTCAAGGACTTCGACAAATTAATGGGCAGCCTGAAGGAGCTTGGCTTTGAAGCGATCAACGCCACACAGCTTGCCGATTTTCTGGATTCAAATGCGCTCATCCCTAAACGCTCTGTGGTGTTGACCTACGATGACCGACACCGCGCCGAAGCCTACGAACATTTCCGCCCATATTATGAACAATGGGGCTGGCCGGTCATCAACGGCTGGATCAGCGCCTTTGGCGGCGACGACCAATTCCTGCAAGAAAACGTGAATCTCTCCAAAGAAGGCTGGGTGGATTATCAGGCGCATGGCGTGATACACAACACCAACATCGGCCCGGATTCAACCGACGAATTCATCCGCAGTGAACTGCAAGGCTCGATTGATAATCTGCAAAAGTATTTTGAAAAGACGCCGGTCGCATACATTTGGCCCGGCGGAGGATTCACACCGCGCGGGGCGCAAGTTGCGAGGGAAGTCGGCTATCGCGTGGGCTTCACCATCAATCCGCGTGGACCGATCATGTTTAACTGGATTCCACTCTCAGATGAGTCAGATCCGGGCCGCCCCTTCTTCATCCCCGAAGGGCCGGTCAATGATCCGCGTTTAACTTTGCCGCGCTACTGGCCGTCGCAGGTGCTGGCGCAGCTGGATACGATCCGCGTTATGGGCAAGGATGCCGCCGCGTATGCCGAGCTAAACAAAGCCACCGAACTGGAATATTATGATATTGTCTGTTCGCCCGCTCTTGGCGCAATTCCAGGCATGCCGTAAATTTCCCGCTACAAATATCGTTTACAATCAATGTCATGATAAAGCAAGAAACTCCAATAACCCATATCGCATTTCGCGTTACAAGCATCCTGACGATCATCTTTATTCTTATCTCCTGCGAACCATTTACCACAACTTCCCTGCAGCAGAATGCAGCCAGCACCACACCATCAATCACCGTTGACACGCCCGCTGTGCCGGCGCTTCCCGCCGCATATCAATCTCAATTTCTAAACGCGCTGGATGTGCCGCATAGTTACATTGAAGATACCTGCCAGTATTTGCGCAACAAATGGAATCCTGCGAACGCAAAGCCCGGCACGGTGGTCATGGTCATCATGTTCAAGGAGATTTCCAATCCGCTTGATTTCCACAAGATCATGCTCGAACTTCAAACCCAGGGTTTTCAAGCGATCAGTACAAAAAAATTCCTTGCATTTATGGAGCGCAATATCAAGATCCCTCCGCGCTCGGTGTTGCTGATTCAGGATGGGAGTTATGAAGCGCGCAACTTTGACAAGACCTTCCGCGAATATTGGGAAGTATTGGATTGGCCGGTGGTCAACGGCTGGGTAAGCGAGCCCGGCGCATCCGAAGCTCTCTGGAACGAAAATATTGAACTGGAAAAAGAAGGCTGGGTGGATCATCAGGCAGCAGGCGTGATAAGCGACACCATCTTATCTGACGATTCTTCCAAGGCAGTCATCACCCGCGAATTAGACGGCTCGCTGAGCGCATTTGCCGAGCATTACGGCAAGACTCCCTATGCCTTCATCTGGCCCAACGGCGGGTTTGGACTGCGTCCGGTTCAGGCGGCGCGTCAATTGGGCTACCAGCTTGGGTTCACATCCAACATGCGCGGACCCGTGATGTACAACTGGGTTCCGCTTGCAGATCAATTAGACTCGGAGCGCCCGTCGTATATCCCCGAAGGGCCGATCAACGACCCGTTGATGACTCTGCCCCGTTACCCGGCGGACGAGGCGCTCAACGCGATTGACGCAGTCCGCGTATCCGGTGACGAATCTGCTGCCTATCAGGAAGCCAACAAAGCCGTTGAAATTAATTACTACGATCTGATTTGCAAATCCACACACGGGCCGATTCCAAACCCATAAAGGAGATTTCAGCCATGTCTGATTGTATTTTCTGCAAGATCATCAAAGGCGACATCCCAGGCACAATCGTATTTCGCGATGAACAGGTGACCGCCTTCCGCGACCTGCACCCCGCCGCGCCGACACACATCCTGCTCGTACCGAACAGGCACATCGACTCGGTCAACATGCTTGCAAGCGGGGACGAGCCATTGATCGGTCACCTTTTCACAACAGCAAAACAGATCGCCGCGCAGGAGGGAATCGCCGAGGGCGGCTACCGCCTGATCATCAACACCAACGCCAACGCCGGTCAAACCGTCTTCCACATCCACTTGCATCTTTTGGGCGGCGCGCCCATGCAGCACCCAATGGGATAAAATACCCAGCGATCAGCAAAATCTGCTGGTCGCTTTTTTGTTACATGATGATGTTATCCAGCAGAAAAGCATTCGCCACAGAGATCACGGAGTCCACAGAGTTTTTAAAATAAAGTTCTCCGTGCCCTTTGTGATCTCTGTGGTAAAACTTGCTCTAATAACTCAAGGAGATTTTATGCCCGAACGAGAAATATATTTATTATCCCCGCGCGCACTCAGCCCTGAGACCATTGCGGTTGCGTTCGCAAAAACATCACGCGCGCCGGAATCATTCCGCGAGATCGCGGCGGAGTTAAGCGACGAGAAGTCGGCCCAGTTCCACGAGAAATGGGTTGTGGGCTATGGTCACGCCTCTGTTGCCGAACATGCCGTCCTGCATTATGCCTTTGAAAATGTTTCGCGCATCGCCATCGAAACCATCGAAAGCAGCCGCCTCGCATCCTACACCGAAAAATCCACGCGCTATCAAAAATGGGGAGCGGACGATTTCACGATTCCGCCCGAACTGGACGGACATCCCCTGCGCGATGAGTTCATCTCGACTGTGCGCTTCCTTTTCTCGACCTATGCTGAGTCGCTCGACCCGTTGAAGAATCTCATCCTCGGCAGGAGTCCGCGCCGCGAGAATGAAACTGACGAAGCCTACGACCGCCGCATCCGCTCGCAATACGTGGACAGATGCCGCTTCATCCTGCCCGCCGCCGCCAATGCCAACGTCGGCATGACAGCCAACGCGCGCGTAATCGAGATGGTCATCCGCAAGATGCTGTCGCATCCATTGGCTGAAGTGCGCCAGATCGGTGAAAAGATGAAGGAAGTAGCAAAAGCCGAAACGCCGACGCTGGTCAAGTACGCAGATGCTGTGCCGTATTTTGTGAAAACAACTCAAGAGCTTAACCACAGAGAGCACGAAGATCACGGAGAAAAACAAAAAAGAATCTCTGTGGACTCTGTGAGCTCAGTGGTGAAAAATGATTGGTGCGAGTTGATTGATTACAACAAAGACGGCGAAAACAAAATCCTTGCGGCGGCAATCTATCGCTTCGATGAAATGGCATACGCGGATGCGCTGGCATATGTAAATTCATTAAACCAAAACGACCGGGAGAATTTAGCCGCGACCCTGCTTGACAAACTTGGCAGATACGACGTGCCTCTACGCGAGATGGAATATTCCACCTACACCTTTGACCTCGTCATGGATCAGGGCGCGTACGCCGAGTTCAAACGTCACCGCATGATGACGCAGACACCGCAGAGACTTTCGACGCGGCTGGGGTACGCGATTCCGCTGCTCGTAACAGAAGCAGGCTTCGGGTTAAAGTATGAAGCGGCGATGCAATCCGCAATTCAGATGTACGAAAAGTTATATGCGTTCAACCCCGATGTCGCGCAATATATTGTTCCCAATGGATTCAACCGCCGCGTGCTGGCGCAATTCAATTTGCGTGAGGCGTTTGCGTTCTGTCAACTGCGGAGCGCGGCCAACGCGCATTTTTCGATCCGACGAGTCGCGCAGAAAATGTACGAGGAAATGGCGCGTGTTCATCCGCTGTTGACGAAGTATATGAAGTTACACAAGGAAACCTGGCAAGAGCTGGAGAAAAATTATTTTACGCAGGTGTAAGAAAAGGCGCAGACCTCCGAGGTTTCGCCGTTTTTTGGCGCCTCGGAGGTCTTTTTATTTAATCGTCTTCTTCCTTCTTGACCCCAAAAATCGCATCGATCTTTTCAAGCATCTCAGGTGTAATTTTATCCACCACATCGGCCGCTTTCATATTTTCATGCACCTGTGACACGCGGCTCGCGCCGGTGATGACCGTGCTCACAAACGGATTCTTCAAACACCAAGCCAGCGCCAATTGTGAAAGGGTGCAGCCGAGTTCGTTTGCAATGGGCTCAAGCGCCTTCACTTTTTCGATCCGCGCCTGATCCTTCAAACGGTTTTGCAGCCACTCGTAACCTTTGAGCGCCCCGCGGCTATCGCTGGGAATGCCGTTGTTGTATTTGCCCGTCAACAACCCCGAAGCCAGCGGACTCCAAATCGTCGAGCCGTAGCCATATTCCTTGTAAAAGCGGACATAATCGCCCTGCATCCGTCCCTGCTCGAACAAATTGTATTGCGGCTGTTCCACCACCGGCTTGTGCAAATGATGGCGTTCAGCAATTTGAATCGCTTCGATGATTTCAGAAGCCGCCCACTCCGATGTGCCCCAATACATGGCTTTGCCCCACTCAATAATATTGTGCATCGCCCAGACGGTTTCTTCAACGGGAGTGGTCGAGTCGGGGCGGTGACAGTAGATCAGATCCACATAATCCAACTGCAATCTTTCAAGCGAGCCGTTAATGCCTTCGATGAGCCGTTTGCGATTGAGCGTATTCTTTTCATTCACACCGTCATGCAGTCCCCAATAAATTTTTGTGGAAACCAGATAACTGCCCCTGCGCCAGTTCAACTGTTTGAGAGCCGCGCCCATCACGGTTTCCGATTTTCCGCCCGCGTACACTTCAGCATTATCAAAAAAATTCACGCCTGAATCATAAGCCGCGGCCATCATCTCAGCCGCAGCTTTTACATCAGCCTGATTACTGAACGTCACCCACGAGCCAAACGAAAGTTCACTGACCTGAATCCCCGTCCTGCCGAGAAAACGATATTTCATTGTGCCTCCAATTTTTTTGTATGGCAAGATTTATCTTGCGGTACTCTCTCCATTATAATCATCCCATGCGAAAAAACCTGCTTCTCCTGATCTTGCTGATCTCCGCATGTGCCTCCCCCAACGCCCAACCCACAGACGTTTCGCTTCGCCCTTACCTTACCAGCACGCCGAGCCTGACAGCCGCGCCGAACGTGATCGTCATTGACGTGACACCGATTCCAACTTCAACCCCATTTATTTACACCATCAAATCAGGCGATACGATCAGCAAACTCGCCGAGCAATTTAAAATCTCGCAGGATGAATTAAGGGCGGCGAATCCTGATGTCTCTCCGAACAGCATGACCATCGGATCAACTCTTCTCATCCCAGACAGTTCCGCCGCGAAAGCAGACGGGTCGACTCCGACGCCCGCGCCTGCTCCTGTCACCCAGACAGTCTGCCACCCTTCAGCAGACGGCGGCCTGTGGTGTTTCGCGCTCATCCAAAATGACACGACTGAATTTCTTGAGAATGTCTCCGCGCAGATCACGCTGCTGGACGAAGGCAATAACGCGCTCACGAGTCAAACCGCGTTCATGCCATTGGATATCATTCCGCCAAATTCGTCGCTGCCGGTTTACGTTTTCTTCGCCGGCGAATTTCCCGCAGACGTGAATATTCAAGTTCAAGTATTGAGCGCCAACCAACTGCCGCCAAACAATGAGCGCTATTTGCCGGCGACGATTCAAAATGCGGTGGCGCAGATCAATGGCCGCAGCGCCCAACTCAGCGGACAGATTCTCCTGCCGGTCGAATCAAAAGCCGCAACAATTGTCTGGGTCGTGGCTGTGGCTTTCGACAAAGATGGCCGCGTGGTTGGCATCCGGCGCTGGGAGGGCGGAGCGATTCAGCCTGGGGGGAATCTCTCTTTCAGTTTTTTTGTATCAAGCCTCGGGTCGGAAATTGATGCGCTGGAGTTCCTCGTCGAAGCAAGGCCGTAGATTAATTCCTTCTACAATTTATCGTCAGTATTATCTTTTTTCAATTCTTTATAATTCCCCAAGCGGACGACAAAGCCCAAAATAAAAACGCCGAAAATCAAAAGGAGCAGGCAGCCAAAGCCGAGCAGGGATAAGGTCAGCGAGAGAGGCGGACCTGACGGTTGGTCAGCGTTGTCAATTACGGGGGTTGGAGCAGGTTCAGTAGACAGTGGAATCACTTGAACAGAAATTGAACGCGGGGAGGCAAAAATGGTTTGCCCGGGCAAAAGGAATAACCCGATTAATAGCACCAGCATGATTATCTTTACTCGCATATGAATTAACTCCTTTGAGGATGCCCGCCCACTATATCACCAAACGAAAATCAGCATATATTGATTATGACAAAATTGGGATGTTTCCGTAACATTCATCCACCCCCAAATCTCAGCGTGATTTAATGTCAGCATGTAAAATGAACCTAGGTTTTTAAGCTCATTTATGATTCCAGCGCAAGAAGGAATCTTCACCGCGAAGAAGCGAAGATCGCGAAGAAGAATTTAAATTATTCGATTTTAGAGTTCATGTAGCGAGTTCGAAAGAGTGTTTTATTTTGCTACGAATTGCGCGGATTTTCGCTAATTTTTCCATAAAAAATCCGCGCGAATTAGCGAAATTCGCGGCAATGGTTTGGAACCCTAAACTCAAGTAAATTAACGAAGGTTTTTAATTTCTGGCTGGATTCTTCAAAATCTTAAGACCTTCTTCGTATGCTTCGCGGTAAAAGAGGCTTTTACAGTAGAGTCATTTATCGGCTCTGAAAGTCAAAGAAATTTTATTTGGAGGAACAATGCAACGAAACAAATTCATTCTCGGCGGGTTGCTGATACTGGCGGCGGTGGTTTATCTCATCGTTTCGTCCACACAGGCAAGCGCCGAATATTTCATGACCGTTGATGAAATGATTGCCAAAGGGGATGTGGCTGTCGGTCAAAGCGCGCGCCTTTCCGGCGCGGTGATCGGCGATACGGTTAAATACGATCCCGCCACGCTCGAACTCACCTTTGACGTGGCGCATGTCTCCGGCGACAATAACGAGATCGAAGCGCAGGGCGGTCTGGCAAAAGTGCTGGCTGACGCAGTCGCCGACCCCAGCCGTCAGCGTGTGCCGGTGCTGTACATCGGGCCAAAACCTGACCTGCTGCGCGGCGAAGCGCAAGCCATCATGACCGGCACGCTTGGCAGCGATGGGATTTTCTACGCTGACGAGCTCCTGCTCAAATGTCCAACCAAATATCAGGAAGCAGTACCCGACCAAGCAGAAGCAAATAATTAGGAAACAGAACCTGACGGGATGAACCTGTCAGGTTTTGTTTCTCAAACCATTCGAGAAATAATCTTAGGGCTAATAAAAAAAGAAGGACATCTTATGATCGCAGAATTTGGATATGGAATTGCGCTGGTAAGTTTTATCGTTGCGGTGTACAGCATAGTCGCGGCAGTTTACGGCGCGGCCGCTCCGCGAAAATCCGCCTCCCTTGTGGAAAGCGCGCGGCGCGCCATGCTGTTGACGTTCCCGCTGATCACGCTCTCTGCGGCGGCATTAATTTATTTACTGGTGAATAATCATTTTGAAGTTTCCTTCGTCTACGAAGTAACCAGCATCAGTATGCCCACCTACCTCAAAGTGACCGCCTGGTGGGGCGGACAGGCCGGCTCGCTCCTGTTCTGGTCCTGGCTGCTCGCGGCTTTCGCTTCCGCAGTCACCCTCCGCAAATGGGACCGCGATATTGAATTCCTGCCGTGGGTCATCATGATCAGCTCGGTCACGCTCGTGTTCTTCCTTGGCATGGTGATCTTCTACGAGAATCCATTCACACGCTTCTGGCTTGTAAATGGAAATGTCGAACCGCACATGTTTGCACCCGCCAATGCGACTGTCTTTACACCGCAGGATGGAAATGGATTGAATCCGCTCTTGCGCCACCCGGGCATGGTCATTCATCCGCCCATGCTGTATCTTGGCTTTGTCTCTTACGTTATCCCCTACGCCTTCGCCATGGCGGCGCTCATCACAGGCCGCACCGACGACCGCTGGATCCGCCTGACGCGCCGCTGGTCTTTGTGGGCCTGGCTCTTCCTCTCCTTCGGCCTCGTGCTCGGCGGACGTTGGGCGTACGATGTGCTCGGCTGGGGTGGTTACTGGGGCTGGGACCCGGTTGAGATCGCGGCCTTCATGCCTTGGCTGACCGGCACAGCATTCTTACATTCCGTCATGATCCAGGAAAAACGCGGTCTGCTCAAACACTGGAACATGATCCTCGTCATCCTGACGTACGCGCTCGTCATCTTTGGTACATTTCTCACACGCTCGGGCGTGTTGTCATCTGTCCATGCTTTCGCAAACAGCCCGATCGGTCCGCTCTTTATGACCTTCGTCTCCGCCACATTGATCGCGTCCATTGCTCTGGTCATCTACCGCTGGCCTGACCTGCGCGGCGAGACGGAAATGAAATCCATGCTTTCGCGCGAGGCTTTATTCCTGCTCAACAACCTGCTGTTCATGAGCGTGCTGGTGATCTGCTTCTGGGGCGTGATCTTCCCGCTCATCTCTGAATTATTCACCGGCCAAAAAGTGACCGTCGGCCCGCCGTTTTATGAACGCGCCACCGCCCCGATCTTTGCCGCGTTGATGTTCCTGATGGGAGTCGCTCCGCTTTCTGCGTGGGGACATTCCACCTTGAAGACGCTTGGCCGCGCGATGTGGAAATCGGCGCTCGCCGCGCTGGTCGTGACCGTTGTCCTGTTTGCCACCTACACAAAGAATTTTATCGCGCTGATAGGCTTCTTCCTGATCGCGCTGGTACTGCTCGTCACCTTCCAGGAATTTTGGCGCGGCACGCGGGCAAGACAACGATCGCAAAAAGAAAACTTCTTCACTTCCCTCTCGCGCCTGATGGGACGCAACCGCCGACGCTATGGCGGATACATCATCCACATCAGCATGATGTTGATGGCCATCGGCATTCTCGGAATTGAAATCTTCCAGACCTCCACCCAGGGTTCGCTGGCTCAGGGCGAAGCGCTGGATATTTCAGGGTACACCATAAAATATCGTGAACTCGCTTCGTGGGATGATCAGGGCAAGGGTGTGAACTTCACCCGCGCCTCACTCGATGTTTATGAAAATGGCATCTATCTCGGCGAACTTAATCCGCGCATTGATTTCTACTTTGACTCACAACAAAACATGACCATCCCGGGCAACCGTTCAACCCTCAGGGATGATTTGTATATCCTCCTTGTAGACTGGCAGCCGGTATCCAACATGGGCGCGACCTTCAAGATTTTTGTCAACCCGCTGGTCAACTGGCTTTGGATCGGCAGCCTGCTCTTTCTGCTCGGCGTGATCTTCGCCGCCTGGCCCGACCGCGACGCAACCGAGGAAACCTCGCGCCGCGGTGTTACACGGCAGGCAAGTCAAGCCAGCGCAGCGGATTAATAAGCCCCGGAGTCGTTCATGAAAAAGATTTTTTACACTCTCACTTTTATACTTATTCTTGGCGTGATGTTCACCGGTGCGGCGTTCGCGCAGGGTGAACTCCCCACTGATGACGAAGTGAACGCAGTCGCACATCAACTGTATTGCCCCGTCTGCCAGAACACGCCGCTCGATGTCTGCCCGACGGACGCCTGCCGTGACTGGCGCGAACAGATCCGCGGGATGCTGGCGGAAGGAAAAACCGAAGATGAGATCCTGCAATATTTTGTCGATCAATTCGGTGACCGGGTTCTATCGGCACCGCCGGTCAGCACGAAATTCAACTGGATCATTTACATCATCCCGCCGCTGATCATCCTCGCAGGCGCGATCATCCTCTTCCGCTCGCTCAAAGAGTGGACAACGCCCAAAGCAACAGAAGCAGCTGCGGTCGAAGATGGAAGCGGCTCGTCATCCCCATCAGATGATTATGTGGCGCGTCTTGAGGAAGAGTTGAAGAAACAGAAATAAACCCCTCTCCCCTTGCCCCTCTCCCAAAATGGGAGGGGGGTTGGGGTGAGGGATTTTTGGAGAATGTTATGACTGAAGAAACAACAAATACAAAACGCGGCTTATCCATTTGGGTGCAAGTTGCCGTCTGGGTCTTTGTGGTGGGCTTGCTCGGGCTGGTGGCATTTGGCTTGAGACGCGCGCAAAACCCGATGGCAGTCGTTGGAGACCGCGTCCCGGACTTCGACCTTGTTTTTTATGAAGGCTATGAATACAACGGTCAAAAAGAAATGAAACTTTCCGACCTGCAAGGCAAGATTGTGCTGATCAACATCTGGGCTTCGTGGTGCAAACCCTGCGAACAGGAAGCGCCCGACCTTGAGGAAGCCTGGCAGTTTTACAAAGACAGCGATGACGTGGTCTTCATTGGCGTTGATTACGTGGATACGCCGGCCGGCGCAAATGAATACCTGACAAAGTTCAACATCAGTTTTCCAAATGCGCCTGACTTGAAATCGAACATTTCGAGCATCTTAAACCGCCAGATGGGCGTGCCTGAAACTTATATCATTGACCGCGAAGGTGTCCTGCAAAATATAAAGATCGGACCCTTTACGTCTGTGGATGAGATCATCTCTGTCATTGAAAGTGTTCGGTAGGGAAAATCAAACATGGAATTAGGTTCAATCTTTCTTATTCTCGCTGTTGCCGTACTCATCGGCATTTATTTATATGTGCCATTCACTGCCCGCGCCCGCCGTGGACGCGCGAGCGAAACGCTGGAAGTCTCCGCCTTGAAAGCGGAACGCGACCGGGTGATCAACTCGCTGCAAGAATTGGATTTTGACCACAACCTCGGCAAGATCCCCGCCGAGGATTATCCTGCCCAGCGCGCGCTGCTCCTGCAAAAAGGCGCGGACATCCTGCGCAAACTGGATGAGCTGACTTCGGGAGCGGCTTCTGACAGCAACGTGGAATCACGGATCGAACAGGCTGCTGCCGCAGTCCGCGCCGATTCATCCGCCACGGTTAAGCCGCTCGACGATGACGATCTCGAATCAATGATCGCCGCGCGCCGCAAAGAGCACAAGAGCAAGTCCGCTGGTTTTTGCCCGAAATGCGGCAAGCCGGTGCTCGTCACTGATAAATTCTGCCCGTCCTGTGGGAAAGCTTTGTAATTAGCCAGTTAGCGATTGGCGATTAGCAGTTAGCCAATCGCTAAACGCCAACAGCCAAACGCTAAAAATAATCTTTGAGGAATTTAATGAAACTACGCCATATCGTTTTAATTACCGCAATCGCAATTTTTCTCGCCGCGTGCAACTTCACCCTCGCCGAGGATGTCACTCCCCCGCCGAATTATGTGCCGCCCGCCCCTGCGCCAACCATGGGACCATTGTTCCCGCCAAACACACCGGACGTTGAAAACGGCGCGGCGATCTATGTTGAAAAATGCGAACCCTGCCACGGCGTCACTGGCTTGGGCGACGGTCCGCAAGGTTTACAGCTGCCGGTTTCGGTTGCCGCAATCGGCTTGCCCGCCACCGCGCAAAAGGCATTGCCCTCCGACTGGTACATTCAGGTAACGCAAGGCAACCTCGAGCGCTTCATGCCGCCGTTCGCAAGTTTGAACGATCAGGAACGTTGGGACGTGGTTGCCTATGCATTAACCCTGCACACCAGCCCCGATCAAATCGCGCAAGGCAAAACACTCATTGAAGATAGCTGCGCCGATTGCGCGAAAACTTTCAGCAGCCTCGAGATGATGTCGGCGCTTTCCGAGAATGACCTGATCCAGTTGATGAAAAACGGTCAGGGTGATATCCCCGCTTTTGGAAAATCCTTTACCGATGAAGAAGCCGCCGCCGCTGCCGCTTATCTGCGGACTTTGACCTTCGCGGCTCCGCCCGCGCCGGTAGCTGTTGCCGCCACCGAGACACCCGTCAGCACTGAGGCGGCGACAACCCCGTCCGCTGAGACCACGCCAGTTGATGGCACGCAGGCCGCAGTCACGCCAGAAGCGGGTACTGAAGCCGCTGTCACACCTGTTGACGGCACACCTGCCGCAGCGACGGAAACCCCAGTCGAAGCGACATTGGCAGAAGGCATGGGCAGTGTCAGCGGTTCGCTGGATAACCAGACGGGCAAGCCGCTGCCAGCCGATATGAAAGTGACTCTGCGCGCCATGGAACACGGCAGCGACCCAAGCACCGGGCCGAAAGAGCTTGAGACGTTTGAAGGGCCGGTCAATGCCGATGGGACTTTTGTTTTCAATAATGTTCCAGTGCCTGAAAACCGCATTTACATTGCAGATGTGGATGTGAACGGCTCAATTTATCAATCTGGTTTTACGATTGTGAAGGCCGGCGAAACGGATCTGGTCATTCCGCCGATCACCATCTTCGAAGGCACATCCGATTATTCGACCTTGCAGATCACATCCCTGCAAATCTACTTTGACTTTGCTGTTGAAGGTTCGGCGCAGATGTTCTCGGTGTATTCGATTGCGAACATCACCGACAAGACCGTGACAGTGCAGATGACAGGGGCGCAGGATATTCCATTCATTGCCTTCGCAGAAGGTGCGGAGCCGCTTGGTTTTCAAGCCACGCAGGATACGGCGGCGTTCGTTCAAACAGCAGACGGCTTTGCCATGCCGCCCAGCACATCCACCTACGGCCTGATCGCGTTCTCCTCACTCGTCAAAACTGAAAAAATGGAAATCTCGCAAGCCGCGCTGCTGCCCATTGACAATGTCAGCCTGTTCCTGCCCGAAGGCATGGAAGCAACAGGTGATGGATTAACAGATGAAGGAGTTCAACAGCAGAATGGCGTGAACTATCACGTGTACTCAGCAGGCAGCCTGGAAAAGGATGAAAGCGTCAAGTTCACTGTGACCGGCAAGCCGATCTCGGTGGAAGTGAATCCGGATGTTTTGCAGAACAAGACGCTCCTGATCGGCGTCGGCGCGCTTGGGCTGGTCCTCGTTCTGGCAGGTGTTTGGTTGTTCCTGCGCGAACCAAAGAAAGTGGACGAAACCGACGACGAAGAGAATGAATTTGATGATCCCGAGTCGCTCATGGATGCCATCATCGCGCTGGACGATCTGCACCGCAGCGGCAAACTGTCTGATGAAGCCTATCAAAAGCGGCGTGACGAGTTAAAGAGCGCGTTGAAGAGAAGGTCATAATCATGTCATTGCCTCGCCGCGAAGATCACGCTCCTCGCAACGACGTATGGAATCATTAATGATCGAAGTCAAAAAACTCGTCAAACGCTTTGGGCTAAAAACAATCCTGCGCGGACTGAATTTTTCAGTTGAGCCCGGTGAGTTTGTGGCATTGCTCGGCCCCAATGGCGCCGGCAAAACGACATTCCTGCGCATTCTTGCCACGCTCTCGCGCCCGTCGCTGGGCGATGTGAAGATTGCAGGCCACCACCTCCCCGCTGACGCCGCGCAAGTCCGCGCCAAATTGGGCGTTGTCTCCCACATGCCTTTGCTATATCCAGACCTGACAGCCGAAGAAAACCTGCGCTTCTATGCCCGCATGTACGGCATAGGAAATATGGAAGCCCGCATCAGCGAAGTATTGGAAATGGTCGGGCTGGAAAATCGCCGCAAGGATTTAGTCCGCACCTTTTCACGCGGAATGCAGCAGCGACTCGCCATTGGGCGCGCGGTCATCCACGACCCGGAAGTGATGCTGTTCGATGAGCCTTATACCGGTCTGGATCAGGATGCCTCCGAAATGCTGGATGAGGTGCTGCGCTCCGTTGCCGCTGAAGGCCGCACCGTGGTCATGACCTCGCACGATCTGGCCCGCGCCGAAGACCTGGCCACCCGCTTTGACATTCTCTCGCGCGGCGTGATCACAGCCTCTGCAACGCAAAAAGAATTAAAACAGACAAACCTGCTTGCGTTTTACAAACAGGCACTGGCGGATTGATGATGGATAAAAAAACAGCGACCATAGACAGTAGACCGCAGACGATGAACCGCCCATCGTCCATCGTCCATCGTCCATCTTTTGTAAAAGCTACTTTGGCCATTGTGCAAAAAGACCTCTCGGCTGAGTTTCGTTCATTTGAATTGATCTCCGCCATGCTTGTCTTCTCGCTTTTGGTCATCATTATCTTCAACTTCGCGTTGGAATTGGATATCAAAGTGCGCGAGTCGGTTACTTCCGGCGTATTGTGGACGACCTTCGCATTTGCGGGCACGCTCGGGCTTAACCGATCCATGTCCGTGGAAAAAGACCGCGGCTGCATGGACGGCCTGTTACTCGCACCGGTAGACCGCTCCGTCATTTATTTTGGCAAGGCTATCAGCAATCTTATCTTCATGCTCATTGTGGAAGTAATTGTCCTGCCCGTTTACAGCATGTTGTATAACGTAAACCTGTTTCGGCTTGACCTGCTCGGGGTGATCCTGCTCGGGTCCATCGGGTATGCGGCCGTTGGCACGCTGCTCTCGACCATGTCGGCGCAGACGCGCACGCGCGAAGTATTGCTGCCCATTTTGTTATTCCCAGTGGCAATGCCCGTTCTGTTGGCATCGGTCAAAGCCTGCAACGGCTTGCTGACCGGCGCAGAATTTTCCGAAGTGCTCACGCCGCTAAATCTTCTCATCGTTTACGATGTCATCTTTATCGCCATCGCATTCATGGTGTTTGACTTTGTAGTGGAGGAGTGATCTAGGAGAGAGTAAGAAGTAATACGCAGTTGAAATTGCTAACCGCTAATCGCTATATTTACAGGAGTTACCATGCAAAATAAACCCGTTCTATTAACCATTCTCGATGCAGCCTCCATTATTGTCCTCGGCATCGCCACGTATCTTGCGCTCGTGTTCGCCCCCACCGAAGCAGTGATGGGACAAGTTCAGCGTGTTTTCTATTTCCACATCGGCACAGCCTGGGTGGGATTGCTCGGATTCGTGATTGCGGCAGTGGCCGGCGTCGCATATCTCATTACAAAAGATTCGCGCTGGGATCGCTTCGAAGTCGCTGCGGTGGAAGTAAGCACTGTCTTCTTCTTCATTACCATCGTGCTTGGCTCGATCTGGGCGCGCCCCGCCTGGAACACCTGGTGGACGTGGGATCCGCGCCTGACGACCGCCGCCATTACAGAGCTGATCTACATCGCCTACTTCATGCTCCGCAAGGGAATTGAAGACCCCGAAAAGCGCGCGCGCTTCGGCGCTGTCTACACATTATTGGGCGGTATCAGCGCGCCGATCACCTTCATGGTCATCCGTCTCTTCCGCACCATCCATCCGATCGTCATCGGGTCGGCAAATGCCAATCAGGAAAAAATGAGCATGACCGGCGATATGAAGATCGCCTTCTTCTTTGGGCTGTTCGCCTTCACAGTCATCTTCATTGATTTGATCTGGCACCGCATCCGCCTCGGCAGTCTCGAAGAAAAAGTTGAACAGTTGAAACTCAAAGTTTCAATGTAATGATTATTAGGAGATAAATATGTTACTTGAAACCACCCCCGACACTTCCGGCTACATGATCGCAGGCTATGTTTTTTCCTTTGTTGTGATGGGCATTTACGTTTTTAGCATGTATCTTCGGAATGCCAATCTCAAGCGGGATGCCGAAACACTGGAATCTTTACAAGCGGAGGAAGCTAAAAAAGCATCCAGCCCTAAAAAGAAATAAGAACTGGACTTTCGCTTGGCATGGTTTGAACGCTTCGCGTTCAGACCTCGAAGCAAAATCGGGAGATTTTCCACTCCAAACAAAAGTTTCATAAGAAAATCCTGCTCCTTCTGTTTTGGGAGCAGGAAATATGACAAATTCAATCCATTTAAAGTTGAGAATTGCTGTTATCAGAAAGTCCGCTTATAATGTAGGCGGACTTTTTGATCGTATGACTCGCCGCTGGCTGCTCGGCCTCTTATCCATTCTGATTGCCTTAACCGGCACAGCTTTTACGCGTGCCCTTGCCGCCAACCCTCCGCCTGGCCCAGACCGTTTTACAGTCATCACCGTGGACTACACCGCCTTCGAATGGTATTTTGCCACCTGGAAGGGATCGAATGTTGTCTGTTCTGTGAAGACAGATCACGAAGGTCCCCCCAACCCGGAGGAAGTATATCGGGATTGCGAACTGGCGGTCTACAATAAGTGGGTCTCCCAGCCGCCGTGCATTTACAGAGATTCAAGTTTGTGCGATGGGTACTACACTTTCCCCGTAAATAGTTGGGCTGCCCAAAAAGAGATTCCGATGCAGCTCCCACCCCCGGCTGCATGGATTTCGCTGGAAGACTGCCAGCCGGTGCTGAGCACGTCCACCAATATATGCGAAACCACACCGACGCTCGTGATCGCCGGTTACGAACCTGTTCAGAATGAGCGAATCATCCGAATCGAAGGGACATATAATGGTCAGCCTTTCGACTGCGACCAGACCGATGTATGCAAATTCCACATCCCTGAAACGGATGTAAAAGGCGTAAGGGTGGAGTTCTGGGCTTATTCATCTTATGGCGATAGCAGCCTGATTTACAGTGCGCAAGTCCGTGTGCAAAAAGCAAGCGAGAATGATCCCGACCAGGCCTATTGGTATGTGGATGTTCTATCTTCGCAATGGGTTGGACAGGCTGTAGCCATGTGCTCCGACTCATGGAATGTGTTCCCGCCGGTTGGCGGACCTCCCGCCTGGCTGACCACGCCCAAACAAAGCGAAGAACTCAGCAGCGACATTCCCTACACCTACCTCGCGAAAAATTTAATCCTGCAAGGCGCGGTGGATGCAAGTTCCTGCACCGATGGCGGAATTTCTCCGGACGGCATGGTGAATCAATGCGGGCTGGAAATGGCGCGCGAAGCAGTGACCAACTGGCAAAATCAATTTGATGAATTGATCTTAACCACCGCCCGCGAAACAAGCGTACCCGCGCGATTACTTAAAAATCTATTCGCAAGAGAAAGCCAGTTTTGGCCGGGCAGTGGTCAGGCTCCGGGTGATACGGGTCTGGGTCAACTGACAGAGAACGGCGCAGATACCACCCTGTTCTGGAATCCATCTTTTTATAATCAGTTTTGTGTGCTGGCATTGCCGGGCGAAACTTGCGGCAAAGGCTACATGCACCTGACCCCGGAAGAAAGACAGGCGCTGCGCCTCGCGCTGGTGACAAGCGTTAACGCAACCTGCAAAGATTGTCCGCTTGGGATCGACCTGGCGCGCGCAGATTTTTCAGTCGGCGTTTTTGCGCACAGCATGATCGGAAGCTGCAAGCAGGCGGGACAGGTCATCACAAATTACACCGGCAAATCGCCAGGCGATGTAGCCTCCTATGAAGACCTGTGGAAGTTCTCCCTCGTCAATTACAACGCCGGCGGAGGGTGCCTGGCAGAGGTCATCACCCGCTCGCTTGGCGAAGGCAACACGATTCTCACGTGGGACAACACTTCGCCATTTATCAGCGGCGCATGTGCCGGCGCGCTGGACTATGTGAACGACATCAGCAAATGAAAGCGGACGCAGGCGCGTCCGCTTTTTGATTCGATCTGGGTAGAAAAAATAACCTTAATGCACGTGGGTGCAGGGATCTTCTTCCAGCGGCAGGTTCTTCATCGCAAATCCAAAAGCCATAATGCCAGCCGAGAAGAGACCAATCGTCACGGCCAGTTCCAGAACATGCGGAACGTACGGTTCGCCCGCCATGCTGACCAAGCCGATATTCAGCCGGTACAGAATCAGCCCAAGCAGGGTCAGCAGGCCGGCGCGGAAGATCCACGGGGAACTCTTGCGGAATTTCGGGACGAGCAGGATTGCAATCGGCAGGATGATCCCAATCAGGTTTTCCAGAATAAACATGTTGCCCTGGAATGTGCCGCTGAAGATCAGCCCCAATTCACCGGCATAGGCGAGGTCGCCCACTTTGATGAGCAGGAGCAATCCCAGCGTAATCAACATGCCGCGGGCGAGTCCCTGAAAAATTTCGTTGCGGACCTGTCCGCCAAAGACCTGATGTGAAATTGCGCATTCGAAGATCACCATACCAAAACCGACGGCAATGGCCGAGACAAGGAAGATCAACGGAAGCAGGGATGTGTACCAAAGCGGATGCATCTTGAAGGGCACAATCAGAAACAGCGACCCCAAAGAGGATTGGTGCATGGTCGAGAGGGTCACGCCGAGAATCACCACCGGGATGGAAATTTTCTTTACGAACTGCAGCAGGCTTGTCCAGCCGAGCTTCTCGAGCAAGGGCGGGCTGAATTCCAGAAACAAAACCGCAGTGTAGGTCATCACGCACATGCCAACCTCAAACAGCGGGGAATGGAGGTTCCAGTAAACGAGCATGTGCCAGATGCGCTGCGGTTGTCCTAAATCCACCAGCAAGGCGAGGATCACCATCAGGTAGCCGAGGAAACCGGTCAGCAGGGCCGGGCGCAGTATGGGGCGATACTTCTCGATGTGGAAAATGTGAACGGTCGCCGCGAGAACGAAAGCGCCAGCCGAGATCGGCACGCCCACGAGCAGATCAAAACTGATCCAGATTCCCCACGGGCGCGAGTCGCTCAAATTGGACACATGGCTAAATCCATCCACCCAGCGGAACATGGCCGCGAAGGCGCCCAGCGCGGCAAGAAACACCAGGATGAGCGTGCCAATGGAAACCTGTTTCTTGACAACGGGAAGGGTGATGCTCGTCATGACTTCACCTCCTCTTCCGGAGTGGATGTCTTATTTTTGGTGCGCTGATAAACGGCAGACATCGCCCCGCCCACCCCGAAGAATATGGCCGGCACAATGTTCAACGCCCATTGAGTGCGATCCGGCAGCGGCTGGGGATCGAGACCCGGCAGGCCAATCGCTTCAAACGGGACACCAGAAAGAATCAGCACCGAAGTCCCGCCGCCCTCGAATTCGCCATAGACCCGGTCTTCGAAATATTTGCCGGGGTTGACGGAAATTCGCATCTTGGCAATTTCCAGCAGATCGCCGCGCCTGCCAAAAAGCAAAGCCTGTTTGGGGCAAATATCGGCGCAGGCCGGGCCAGCCTCGCGGTGGTAACACATCTCACATTTGCGAATGAAAGGATACGCCAGCGACCAATCATAGCGCGGGACGCCGAAGGCGCAGGCTTGCATACAATAGCGGCAGCCGATGCACTTGTACGCGTCGTAAACCACCGGGCCGTTTTCTATTTTGTGCAGCGCGCCAACCGGGCACGAGGCCGCGCAGGCCGGGTCTACGCAGTGCATACATTGATATTTGCGGAAAGACTTTTGCGCGCCATCCTCAGATTGGTACAATTTGATCAACGTGAAGGTGTTCCCGCTCAGGTCGTCCACATTTTCTTCGGGGAGCTTGTTGTAGGCTTTGCAGGCGCGTTCACATTCGCGGCAGCCGCTGCATTGCGTTGCGTCGTAAAGCAGCGCCCAATGTTCTTCGAGCGGAAGTTCTTCATTGGATGAAGCGCCTGCTGAAACACAAGCATTGGCTGTCAAAGCCAGGCTGCCGAGACCGGCCCCGGCAATCTTCAAGAATTCGCGGCGGGAGAGATTGGATTTATTTTGCATGACGTTATTCCTTCCCCTGCGGGTCATTCTGCTTTGTGGATTTGGAACGGGTCAACCTTGCGCGGAGGCTGGAGAGTACACCCCAAAGTTTTTCTCCCTTTGAGCTGCCTTCCATCTTGCGCGCAGTGGTGAATTCGAAGACGCCGATGATCGCAGCGACACCCACCAGCCAGTAAGCCCAACTCCAACTACGTTTGGGAGCGGCGACCAGTTTGTTCAAGTCAGTTTCAGTCAACGCTGGGAAATCTTCGTTCTCCCACGCAATGGTATCCAGTTCTTCGGCAGTGTAGCCGAGAGCCACAAAATCGGCGCGCAGTTTCTCGTCCATGATGTGACAGTCGGTGCATTGCGGCGCAGTTTCGAGGCGCGAAACGCGATGGACGACCGGCCAGTTCATCTGGTCTTTGACAAAACTACCCAGCGCTTCATGGCTGGTGCCCGTCCGTTCACCCACACTGGCCGAAACCTCGGAGGTGCAGTCGAAGCCCTTGAAGAAGGTGCTGGTATCTTCGTGCTGATAATTGAACAGGAATGTGTGCGGCACATCCAGGGTGTGGCAGGAGACGCAGGGGATGTTTTCCTGGAGGTGCATTTTGCCGAGAGACTCTTCCATCTCCCCCAAGTCTTCCGCGCTGTGACAACTTTTGCACATGTCATCCGGGTTATCGAACAACACCTTCTGGCTGTGCGGGTCGTGGCAGTTCACACAGCGGACTTCGTTGGGCGTGGTATGCCCGGATAAACGAACTTCACCCAGAGTGGTCGGGTGACATGTCCCGCAGTATTCCTCATCTGAGCGCACTGGAATTTCCGCGGGGGGATGCTCCGCGCTGCCCTGCCCGTGACAGGCCTCGCACGAAACGCCTTCGGCAATGTATTGTTCAGTGTTCGGGTCGTACGTTGCCTTGTGGCACAGGAGGCACTCGTCAGCATATTCCATGTTAGCCCAGCCTTCCTGAAAAACAGAGTCGTCGAAGGAGTGGGCATGCGGACTTTCCAGCCAGGCATCATGTTTATCCGGGTGGCATTCGACGCAGGCCTTTTCGGGTGGAGCGGCTGTCGGCGGCGGAGTGGACTCTGCTACGGGTTGGGAAATGCCGGTTGTCTGCGCGGCAGGCCGGAGGTCGGTTTGAGCCGATGCAGTGCCGACGAGCAGGATCATGCTTAACAGTCCGATCAGCAATGCGGTGAGAAAAATCTTATTACGATTGAGTCGCATGTTCATTTTGCGAACCTCGAAGAACAGGATGTAAAAATTATTTATGAACTGACTGTCAGCGGGTTGGCCATCTCTGAAGTCAGGAACGTCCAAAAGGCGGCTTGTGATTTTGACTCGGGGCGGCGGCTGTTGTGGCCGATGTAAATATTGCGGCAGATGTTCAAATCGCGCACACGGATGCGGGCAACTTTGCCGGGGCAGATTCGGTCAACGACCATTTGCGAAACAAATCCAACTCCGAGCCCTTCCTGGACAGAAAGAGCAATCGCTTCAGAATTTCCGAGAGTGATGAGGATACGCAGGTCTGAGATCGAAACCTTGTGCTGTTTGAGCGCCTCGGTGACGGCGTGGAATGTGCCGGAAGAGGATTCGCGCATGATGAAGTCTGCATCGAGCAATTCTTCTGCTTCTATCTCCTCGCGCTGCGCCCATGGGTGACCCAACGGGGTGATGAGGACGATCGGGTCACAGATGAACGAAACAGCTTCGATATCCGGGTAGTTGGCGTAGTCCATGCTGAAGAGCGCAAAGTGGACTTCCCCATCCACCAGATTTTGCAGGGCGTCGGTCTGGGGCGTGACCTGACAGGTGACCCGCACCTGGGGATGCCTGTGATGAAAGCTGGTCAACAAGTGCGGGAGGATGTATTTTCCGGGCGTGGTGCTGCACCCAACGATCAGGTGTCCGAAAATCCCTCCTTTTAGTGAAGCCATTGTTTCGTCAATCCGCATGGACAGCATGACAGCCTCTCTTGCCAGTGGCAGCAAAGCCATGCCGGCATCGGTCAGTTCCAGGTTTCGGCCATTTCGGAAAAATAACTGCGTGTCGAAATGGCGTTCCAACCCCTGAATGTGCTGGCTGACGCTGGGCTGGGTCATATGCAGCTGCTGGGCGGCCTGAGTGAAATTTAGCGCCTCTGCCGCGACTACAAAAACGTTGAGTTGATGGACATCTAACATGGTTATACCTTTCTTGTGAATATTAACACAAAACACATAAGTCTACAAAGAGTTTAATGGTGTTTCATAATAGTTTAATCTTATTGTACCTGATAAGCAAAAACTATAAGTAAACATTATCAATATCACTTGATTGTAGTGTATATTGCTTATATAATTTGTGAAAAGTTGTACAAGAAGAGGATTATGAAAACCATGAGGCTATTTCGACAGATAAGTTTATTCATCACCACCGCCCTGTTATTTTCAAGCTGTGCCCCGGCCAGCCCTGTGGATGCCTCCGCCAATCAAACCACTGCCCAACTGGCGGACGTAAAACTTTCCATTCCGGCCGTACTCCAGCCCGAAATGGGAACTGGCGAAGGCGCCGGACCGAATGAATGCCTGAACTGCCACTCGGATAAGGATCGCCTGATCGAAACCGCCAAGCCGGTGGTGGAAGCAGCCGAAAGCGAGTCAAAAGGCGTTGGCTGAGGGGGCGAGGTGGCTCCGTTGGAGCCATGGGAGAAAGTGCTCGTTGACCTCAAGAAGTTCCCCGAGACGGTGCATGGTCACATTGAATGCACGGCTTGTCATCAGGGAAGCCAATCGTCAGATAAGGAAACAGCCCATAAGGATATGACCGCCCGTCCGAGCGAGGGAGACCCCAACGCCTGCGGCGAATGTCACCCGGATGTGGCCGGAGTTTTCTCCAGCAGCCTGCATTCCGATTTGCAGGGATATTGGACAGCCCTGGATGCGCGTTCCGCGCCGGAGAATCACCCGCCGCTTGAGCAGGCTTTCAATAATCATTGCTCACGCTGTCACACCTCCTGCGGCGACTGCCATGTGTCGCAGCCTGCCAGCGTGGGTGGCGGCTTTTTCGAAGGACACGTGTTCGCCCGCACCCCGCCAATGACGCGCTCCTGCACGGCCTGCCACGGCAGCCGCGTGGGCAATGAATTCCTCGGCAAAAATGAGGGCTTCCCCGGCGACGTTCACTTCCGCGACGGGCGCATGAACTGCGTGGATTGCCACAGCGGACATGAACTTCACGGTCAGCCGGCTGAATGCACGCAATGTCATACCAGCCCGGAAGCCATGACGATGAAGCCGGCCGATCATCGCTACGATGGCGTGCAGTCCCCCACTTGCGAGTCATGCCACCCCAACACCACGGTCGGCAAGGACAACATTGAAATGCACACCGTCCACGGCGCGGATTTATCCTGTCAGATCTGCCATTCGATCACGTACACCAGCTGCGACGGATGCCATGTGGCGATCAGCGAAAAGACAGGCAAGCCGTATTTCGAAACCGAGGCAACTTACTTCACCTTCCTGATCGGAAAGAATCCGTTGATCAGTTACACCCGTCCCTACAAGTTTGTGCCGCTGCGGCATGTGCCGGTCGCCGAGGATAGTTTCTCTTTCTACGGCGAGGACCTGCTCCCGAATTTCAACGCAGCCTCCACCTGGGTCTATGCCACCCCGCACAACATCCAAAGGAACACCCCGCAGGCCGCCTCGTGCAATGCTTGTCATGGCAATGCAAGCTTGTTCCTGACCGCAGACAAAGTTAATCCCGAGGAGTTGGAAGCCAATCAAAATGTGATCGTTGAGAGAATTCCTGCTCCCGTCGAAGAATCAACACCCAAATAACAAGGAGATCGAGAAATGACCAAGAAACTGTATTTGCCCATCGTTCTATTGCTGGCACTCAGCATTTTACTGGGAGCCTGCGGAACGCCCGCTGTCGCCACTGAACCGCCAGTTGTGCAGACCGAACCACCAGTCATAGCCACTGAACCGCCTGTTATCGCCCCCGATGCCCAGGCCCTGTTCACCGACCTCATCGCCAGTCTCCCCGCAGACAAGGGCTATGGTTCGGTCAAGTCTGCCGCGTTGAATGAAGAACTCGCAGACAAGGCGCCCTTCCTGCTCGACGTGCGCGAAACCGCCGAAGTTGAGAAGGATGGCTACATCGAAGGCTCGGTCAACATCCCGGTGCGCGAAGTGCTCAACAACCTCGACAAACTGCCCGGCCTCGACGAACCCATCGTAGTCACTTGCGCCTCCGGTCACCGCGGCGGCATGGTGATGGCATCCCTTAAACTGCTGGGCTACACAAACGTCCGCAACCTGAACGGCGGTTTGAATGCGTGGAAGAAAGCCGAACTGCCAGTTGTGACCGGCTCCATGCCCGCAGCCCCGGCCGTCGTCGGCACAGCCATCATCGCCGACCAGGCACTATTCGACATGCTCAATGATTTCCTCTCGACCCTGCCCGAGGGATTCAACGCTGTAAAATCTGACAAACTCTCTGAAGAACTTGCCAGCGGCACCCTGCCCGCGATCATTGACGTGCGCAGCAAAGCCGAATGGGACAAGGATGGATACATCGAAGGCTCTGTAAACATTCCGTTCAGCGACCTGTTTGCAAACCTCGACCAGATTCCCGCGGATAAAGACGCGCGCATCATCGTGCTGTGCGCATCCGGCCACCGCGGCGGAATCACCATGATGGCCCTGCGCCTGATGGGCTACACAAACGTCATCAACCTGAATGGCGGCTTGAACGGCTGGAAGTCGGCTGGCCTGCCCGTAAAAGGCTTGGTCGCCGAGATGGCAGCCTTCATCACCAGCCTGCCCGCCGATGCCGGTTTCTACAGCATCAAATCAGACAAGCTCAACGAACTGCTGGTCGAAACCCCGCCCTTCATTGTGGACGTGCGCGAAGCCTCCGAACTCGAAGCCAATGGCTACATCGCCGGCGCGATCAACATCCCGATCCGCGAACTGCTGAAGAACCTCGACAAACTGCCGGGCAAGGATCAGAAAATCATCATCACCTGCGCATCCGGTCATCGCGGCTCACTCGGCATGATGTCGCTGCGCCTGCTGGGATATACGGACGTCGTCAACCTCAACGGCGGAATGAACGGCTGGATCAAGGCTGAATTCCCGGTCGAGAAGACCGCTCCCGCCGCCCCGACGGCTGGCACCGCTCCCGAAGTGGATGCCGACAAACTGGCTGCTCTCGACGCTTACCTGAGCGCCCTGCCTGAAGGTTTTGGCGCCGTAAAATCCCCCGATTTCAACACCGAGCTCGTTGCCGGGACAATTCCCTTCATCCTCGACGTTCGCACCCAGGAAGAATGGGACGCTGACGGCCACATCGACGGCGCTGTGCTGGTTTCGATCAACGACCTGGCCGCCAACCTGGCCAAACTTCCCGCCGACAAGGCTGCGCCCATCGTTGTCACCTGCAAGTCCGGGCACCGCGGCGCCATGGCGCAAATGTACCTGCAATTCCTCGGCTACACCAGCATCCGCAACTTAAACGGCGGCATGAACGGCTGGATCGCCGCCGAACTGCCTGTCGTCAAGTAAACCCAAACTCACAAACCAACTGCCCGCGAGTTTCCTCGCGGGCAGTTTTTTATCAAATTGGTGAATTTTTCTACAATCATTTGAATTGTGCTAAACTAGGCACTTGATGTCGTTACGAGGAGCACAGCGACGAAGCAATCTCCACTTTGGTAACAGAATGTTTGCGAATGTAGATTGCTTCGCTCCGCTCGCAATGACATATTGATTTCAGGAGGCCCTCATGCTTTCACTCATCGAAAAGGTACTCTTCGTCATTGCGACACTCGCCTCACTCTACTTCACGTATCGCGGTGTTGCGCTCATCATGCAGCGCATCGGCAACGGTCAGGGAAAAATAGATGGGTCGCTGGCAATCAAACGGGTCGGAGAACTCATCGTCAAAGTGGGATTGTTCCAGCCCGTTTTTCGTTTCAGATTATGGCCGAGTATTTTACACGGGCTGATCGGATGGGGATTCCTTTCTTTTCTTTTGATCAATCTCGCGGATCTGATCTACGCCTATACAGGGTTCAAACTTCTGGAGCATACTGGCCTGTTTGGTGACTTGTACCGCCTGCTCGCGGATTTTGCGAATGTCATCATCATCGTCGGCATTGTGGCGATGGCAATCCGCCGCTTCATTCTTCGACCTGCGACTCTGTCCACGCGCGAGACGACTCTGCTCAACCCGAAAGCGCGGATCGGCATCACACGCGACTCAGCCATCGTTGCGACGTTCATCTTCGTCCATAACTCGATGCGCTTATTGGGAGAATCGTTTGGGATAGCGCTGGCCGGTCACACTGACAGATGGCAACCAACCATTTCATCGGTGGCAGGCTTATGGTCAGGTGTTGATCCGCAGACTTTGATCATCGGCGAGCATTTGGCATTCTGGCTGTCCATTGGCGCAGTCGTTGCGTTCCTTCCCTACTTCCCGTATTCAAAACATATCCATTTATTCTTTGCTCCGTTGAATTTTGCATTGAAGCCTGAAAGAAGATCCATCGGACAATTAAGTTACATCAATCTTGACGATCAAAATATTGAGCAATTTGGCGCGGCAAAAATGAAAGACCTCGGCTGGGAGCAGATCATGGACAGCTACGCCTGCATCATGTGCTTCCGCTGTCAGGAAGTTTGCCCGGCGTACAATACGGGCAAATTGCTTTCGCCTGCTGCGTTGGAAATTAACAAGCGTTATCATTTCAACGGCGGCGGCACGACGGATGTTGCAATGACCGAGTTGATCTCTGAAGAAGCCGTGTGGGCTTGCACATCTTGCGGCGCGTGCGTGGACATTTGCCCCGTGGGCAATGAGCCAATGCGCGACATATTGGACATCCGCAGAAATCTTTCGATGATGGAAAGTGTGTTCCCCAAACAATTGGAGACCGCGTTCAAAGGCATGGAGCGCAACCAGAACCCGTGGAATGTTTCTCAGGCGGACAGAATGAAATGGGCGGAAGGAATGTCTGTGCCGACAATTGAGCAAAACGCCGAGCCTGAAATTTTATGGTGGGTCGGCTGCGCACCCGCGACGGATGCTCGCGCGCAAAAGACAGCGCAAGCTTTTGCAAAAATTTTGAACGCGGCAGGGGTCAATTACGCCGTGCTTGGCAAGAACGAATCCTGCACCGGTGACTCAGCGCGACGCGCGGGGCGTGAAGATATTTTCTTTGGACTGGCTTCGCAGAATGTGGAAATCTTGAATGACGTTGCGCCAAAACGAATTGTGACAACCTGTCCGCATTGTCTGCATACGATCAAGAATGAATACCCGGCCTTCGGCGGAAATTATCAGGTCATCCATCACACGCAGTTGATCAATGAGTTGGTTGGCGCGGGAAAGATCAGTTTGGAAGTGAGCAGTGATCAGTTTTCAGTAACATTCCATGACCCGTGCTATTTGGGGCGGCACAACAAGGAAGTGGACGCGCCTCGTGATGCTTTGAAATCTGCTGGTGCGCTGACCATTGAAATGCCGCGTAATGGAGCCAAGTCATTCTGTTGCGGGGCGGGCGGCGCTCAAATGTGGAAGGAAGAGGAAGCGGGTTCTGCGCGTGTCAATGAAACGCGCTTCGCTGAAGCCAAAGCGGCTGGCGCGGATACGGTTGCGGTGGGCTGTCCGTTCTGCCTGACGATGATGAACGACGCCTCCAAAGCCGACGGCGGAAATATTCAGGTGAAGGATGTGGCAGAGATCGTGGCGGAGAGAATGAAATAGCCAGTGAATAGTTATCAGTAATCAGTGGGCGGGCAGAAATGTCCGCCTTTTTCATCTTTACATTCATCCTTCATCCCTCATCTTTTCCCGTTTATAATCCCCCTTAACACATCCAATTCAGGAGAGAGATACATGCCCAAAAAGAAGGGCGCTGTTTTACTTCCCTTTTCAACTGAAGAAATAATAAAAGATTATCGCCTGATATATAAAAGCAGGCAGGCAAGTCTCATTGGCCGCCGTGAAGTCTTAAGCGGCAAGGCCAAATTCGGAATCTTTGGCGACGGCAAGGAACTCGCCAACCTCGCCATTGCGCGCGCCTTCCAAAAAGGTGACTGGCGTTCCGGCTATTACCGCGACCAGACCTGGATGTTCATGCTTGGCGTGACGGGCATTCAGGAATTCTTTGCACAGCTTTATTCCCATACCGATCTGGAACACGAACCCGCCACCGGGGGGCGATCGATGGTCGGGCACTTCGTCTCGCGCTACATCAATGCCAACGGAACGTGGAAGAATCAAACCGAGATGTACAACGTCGCGGCAGATGTCTCCCCGACAGCCGCGCAAATGCCGCGCGCGGTTGGGCTTGCGTACGCCTCGGTCGTTTATCGCAAATTAAAGGAAATTGACCCGACCAGTTTTTCGCGCAACGGCAACGAGATCACATTCGCGACCATCGGCAACGCCTCCACCTCCGAAGGCATGTTCTGGGAAAGCGTCAACGCCATCGGCGTGCTCAAAGCGCCCGCCATCATCAGCATCTACGACGACGGCTACGGCATCTCCGTCCCCAATCAATTCCAGATGGTCAAGGAAAATATCGGCTCCCTGCTCAAGGGCTTCGAGCGCGACCTCAACGCGCCACCTGAAACCATCGAGCGCGGCTACGACCATTACACCGTCCGCGCCTGGGATTACCCCGCGCTGGTCGAAACATATTTATCCGCCGCCGAGATCGCGCGCGAATATCACATCCCCGCCTTGGTGCATGTCATCGACGTGACTCAGCCGCAGGGACATTCCACATCGGGCAGTCACGAACGATACAAATCTGCCGAGCGATTGAAATGGGAAACTGAATTTGACTGCGTAACTCGGATGCGTCAATGGATGATGGACAACCGCATCGCATCTGACCGTGAGCTGGCTGCCTTCGAAAAAGAAGATACCGCCGCTGTGGAAGGATTCCGCAAGGCCGCGTGGGACGCATACTTTACTCCGATAAAAGAAGAACGCTCTCAAGTGACAGATATGCTCGAAGAGATTGCGGGGTCGGCGAGTCACCTGTCAGAGTTGAGACAACTCAAAGATCGGCTGGCAGGCCTCCCGTCGTTCACGAGGCGAGACGTCCACAGCGCCGCACATGAAGCGTTGAGAATCCTGCGCGACGAAGCGCATCCATCCAAACAAGTTTTAATCCAATGGAAGAACGAACAGGATGCGCTCAATGTTGAAAAATACGGCGCGAATTTATACAGCGGCACGGCGCTGAAGGTGAAGGAAGTTGCGCCCGTTTATTCGAAGAGCGCGCCGACCGTGATGGGATTTGAAGTGATGAACGCCGCGTTTGATTCCATTTTGGCGCGTGACCCGCGTGTAATTGCGTTCGGCGAAGATGTTGGAAAATTGGGCGATGTGAATCAGGGCTTCAAGGGGATGCAGGAAAAATATGGCGCGCTGCGTGTGACCGATACGGGCATCCGCGAGGCGACGATTTTGGGGCAGGCGATTGGCATGGCCATGCGCGGACTGCGCCCGATCGCTGAGATTCAATATTTGGATTATGTTTTGTATGCATTGCAAATCATGTCGGACGATCTGGCGACCCTGCTCTGGCGCACCGCCGGCGGACAAAAAGCGCCGGTCATCGTGCGCACGCGCGGACATCGGTTGGAAGGCATCTGGCATTCGGGTTCGCCGATGGCTGGAATTATCAATTTGGTGCGCGGTATGTATGTGCTGGTTCCGCGTGACATGACTCATGCGGCTGGCTTTTACAACACGCTGTTGAAATCGGATGAACCTGCGATTGTGGTGGAAGTGTTGAATGGCTATCGTGTGAAAGAACGCCTGCCCGATAACATCAGCGAAATGGCTTTGCCTCTGGGCGTGCCTGAAACGATCCGTGCAGGGAAGGATGTGACCGTTGTCACCTATGGCGCGTGCTGTAGAATTGTTCTCGACGCAGCGGAGAAACTATCAAAGGTTGGCATCGAGATCGAAGTGATGGATGTGCAGTCGCTTCTGCCTTTTGATATTCACGGCAGGATCGTTGAGTCGATCAAAAAGACTTCGCGAGTTCTTTTCGTGGATGAAGATGTACCGGGAGGAACATCCGCTTACATGATGCAGGAAGTCATCGAAAAGCAAGGTGGCTATTTCCATTTGGATTCTCCTGCGAAGACCCTATCAGGCAAGGCGCATCGTCCCGCGTATGGCAGCGACGGCGATTACTGGTCGAAACCCAATGCGGAATCCATTTTTGATGCTGTGTACGAGATGATGAATGAAGTTGATCCTGAGGCATATCCAAAGATTCTTTAATCGCAGAGGCGCAGAGTTCGCAGAGAAAAGTAAAAGGAGATTTGTATGAATGGAAAAAATATGCAGGTTATTCAAGGCGTAAACCTGACAACAGAAGCAATCATTGGCGCGGCAATTGAAGTCCATAAGCATTTAGGACCAGGGCTTCTTGAATCGGCTTATGAAGAATGTTTATGTCATGAACTCAACTTGCGAAATATTCCATTCCAAAGACAAGTTTCACTTCCTGTAGTTTATAAAGGCACGATATTAGATTGTGGTTATCGAATTGATTTGCTCGTAAAAAATGAAGTTGCTGTAGAGTTGAAAGCTATTGAAAGTCTTTTACCGATCCATGAAGCCCAAGCTCTTACATATATGCGACTTGGGTGATGGAAAGTTGGTTTGATTATTAATTTTAATGTCCCAATTGTTGTAAAGGGTATAAAGCGCCTTGTTCTGGGGTTCAAAGAATAAAAACTCTGCGCTCTCCGCGCCTCTGCGGTGAGAATTTGAAGGAGAAATTTATGGCGACAAAAGTTTTAGTCCCACGTCTCGGCGAAGGTGTGGATGAAGTCACTGTTACGAAATGGCTTAAACAGGAAGGCGACTCTGTCAATGAGATGGAGCCTTTGCTTGAAGTCAACACTGATAAAGTGGATACAGAAATCCCCGCGCCTGCGTCCGGCACGGTTTTGAAAATCGTCGCCGCTGAGGGAGCGCCCGCGAAGGTCGGGGAATTGCTGGCGGTGATTGGGGCCGCGGGCGAAAATGTGGATGGGGATGAAAGTGTCAAAAGTGTCGAAGTTTCGAAAGTGTCGAAGGCAACTGAAAACCTTCGAACTGCGACCTTCAACCTTCAACCTTCGACCGATTTAGGTTTCATCTCCCCCGTTGTTGCAAAGATTGCCGCTGAGCATGGAGTCAGTTTATCTCAAGTGACCGGCAGCGGGCTGAACGGACGAATCACGAAGAATGATGTTTTAGCGTTCGTCGGGAATCGGGACGCTTCGCGGGAAATCGTTACATCGGCAAAACCTTCCAACTTGCAATCCTTCGATAAACTCAGGACAGCGCCTGCAAACCTGACACCTGACACTTCGACACTTGACACTTTAATCAAACACTCCCCCATCCGCAAATCCATCGCCGCGCATATAGTTGAGTCGAAGCGCACCTCGCCGCATGTGCTGACCGTCATGGAAGCAGACATGTCGCGGGTGGTCAAGCATCGCGCCACGAACAAATCCGCGTTCGAAAAGGACGGCGTCAATCTCACATTCACGGCCTACTTCATGACAGCCATCGTGGCGGGACTGAAAGCCTACCCGACCGTCAATTCTTCATGGACGGATGAAGGCGTGCTAATTCACAAAGCCATCAATCTTGGCATGGCGACCTCACTCGGCGAGGAAGGGCTGATCGTGCCGGTCATCAAAGGCGCGGATAATTTGTCCCTGCTGGCTATGGCACGGACGGTCAACGATCTGGCCAACCGCGCGCGGACGAAAAAACTCCGACCCGACGATGTCAAAGGCGGCACGTTCACGCTCACCAATCACGGCATCAGCGGATCGCTGTTCGCGTTCCCGGTCATCAACCAACCGCAGTGCGGAATTCTCGGCGTCGGTGCGATGCAGAAGCGAGTAATTGTCGTCCCCGCCGGCAGCGGGACAGGTGATGACGCCATCGCCATCCGCCCGATGGTGTATCTCTCTTTCGTCTTTGACCATCGCATTTTGGACGGCGCATCCGCAGATTGGTTTTTGATGAAGGTAAAAGAAACTTTGGAAAATTGGGCATAATCAGGGAAAACATTTCCCATATTTTTGTGCCACATAAACAACTCAAGTTGGAAGATCTCTTTTTTGCCGCGAATTACACGGATTTTCGCGAATTCGAAAAAAATCCGTGCAAATTAGCGAAATTCGCGGCAAGGATTTTGGATTTCCTGGCATGATAGCAACTTGGTAAATTTGGTAAATAATGAAATCGAGGAAAAATGACTGAACCCAATGAACGCGCAGGAATAAAGATCCCTGCCCCAATTTTGACGATTATCCATGTTACGCTGGCCATCCTGCTGGGGTGGCGGGCTCCATTGTCGCTCTCCGCGCCGTTATTCGTCCGTTTGGCCGGGTTTGGGCTTGCCATGCTTGGCTTCATTTTGGGCGTTCTGGCGCTGATTGAATTCAGGCGTCACCGCGCCACAACTGACCCAAAAAAGCCAGCCAAAAGTTTTGTTACCTCCGGGATATATCGCTACACACGCAATCCAATCTACCTCGGCTTCGTGTTCATATTGATTGGTCTTCCAATGAACATGGGAAATTACTGGGGCATCGTCCTTGCCTGGCCGCTGATCACACTGACGAATAACCTGGTCATTAAACACGAAGAAACTCAAATGGAGAAAAAATTCAAAGATCAGTATGCAGACTACAGGTCAAGGGTGAGGCGTTGGTTGTAATTCCAAAAAAGGAGAATCACATGTCCATTCAAAAATCCGAGATCATGCTGGATGTAAACGAGAAATCGGTTAATGCGTATCTTGCTTCAGGCGGCGGACCCGGCGTTTTGCTGCTGCACGCATGGTGGGGGCTGAAACCGTTTTTCAAGCAAGTCTGTGACCAACTCGCCGAACAGGGATTTACCGTGCTCGCGCCTGATATGTTCGACGGGCAGGTTGCAAGAACAATTGATGAAGCAAAAATGCTGGCGCAGGGCAGTGACAGTCAGGCCATAGGGGATATCGTAATGGCCGCAAAAGATCACCTGCACAACATCACAAAGAACAAGATCGGCGTGATGGGCTTTTCATTCGGCGCGGCATGGTCTCTCGTCGCGGCAAATCATGACCCAGAAAAAATTTCAGCGGTAGTTCTGTTTTACGGCGCGTACCCGACCGAATTTAAAAAAATCAAATCGAAGGTGCTCGGTCATTTTTGCGAAGTGGACGAATGGGAGCCGATCGAAGGTGTGCGCGAAATGGAAGCAAATATGAAGTCGGCGGGGGTGGACGTCACGCTTCATTTCTACCCGGGAGTTGGTCACTGGTTCATGGAGTCTGACCGCCCCGAACATGACTCCGCATCCGCGCAGCTGGCATGGGAGCGGACGTTTGAGTTTTTGAAAGCTAATTTATCGTAATATTGCCAAAGAAAAACAACCAACCACCGAGTAGGGACGGGGTAACTTTGTATTTTTTCAATTTTGCTTGTAGTAAAATTGGCACGCTTCATCCATCCTCTATTTCTTTTCTCTATCCTCGGAGTTTCTCATGCCTGAAAATTTTGATGTAGTTGTTATTGGTGCCGGGCCTGCGGGCTATGTTGCTGCGATTCGCGCGGCGCAACTCAAACAGAAAGTCGCAATCGTAGACAAGCAATGGCTTGGGGGTGTGTGTCTCAACGTCGGCTGTATCCCGTCGAAGTCGCTGCTCAAGAATGCGGAAGTCGCCCACACCCTGCGCGAACGCGCCAAAGATTTTGGCTTCTCGTTCGACAATTTAAAACTGGATTACAGCGTGGCAGTCAAACGCTCGCGCCAAAACTCGGATCGTCTTGTCAAAGGCATTGGCTTTTTGATGAAGAAGAACAACATCGCCGTCTTCATGGGAGAAGCGCATCTGACCCAGCCGACAACTGTCACCGTTACCGGCAAAGACGGCACGCTGACGGAGTTGTCGGCCAAGAACGTCATCGTCGCCACAGGCGCATCGGCGGCAGTCCCCGGCGCGTGGAAAATCGACGGGCAAAAAGTCGTCACGTACAACGAAGCAATCCTGCAAACCACACTTCCCAAGTCAGTGGTCATCATCGGCTCAGGCGCCATCGGCGTGGAGTTTGCCACTGTCTGGAGTTCCTACGGCGTGGACGTGACCATCGTCGAGATGCTGCCGCGCATCGTTCCGCTGGAAGATGAAGAAATTTCAAAGGAACTTGAAAAGGAATTCAAGAAGCGCGGAATCAAAACTTTAGCCGGGCATAAAGTCGAATCGGTCGAAGCGACGGGCGCCGGCGTGAAGGTGAAGGTCTCTGCTGAGGGGAAGGAAACCCTCCTCGAAGCGGATCAGGCTTTGGTCGCGATCGGGTTCCGTCCAAATTCCAAAGGACTCGGACTCGAAGAAGTCGGGGTCAGAATCAATGAGCGCGGCTTTGTCGAGGTCAATGAAAAGATGCAGACGAGCGTGCCCGGCATTTGGGCCATCGGCGATGTGACAGGCAAACTGATGCTGGCGCATGTCGGCTCGGCAATGGGCATTGTCGCGGCTGAGCATATCGCCGGTCATGAATCTGTGACCCTCGATTACGAGATGATGCCGCGTGCCACGTATTGCCAGCCGCAGATCGCGTCATTTGGCATGACGGAAGCGCAAGCCAAAGAACGCGGACATGCCGTGAAGATCGGGCGTTTCCCGTTTCAGGCAAACGGCAAGGCGCTCGGCATGGGCGATTATGGCGGCTTCGTGAAAATCGTCGTGGACGAAAAATACGGCGAACTGCTCGGCGCATCCATGATCGGCCCCGAGGTGACGGAGCTGCTGCCCGAGTTAACTCTCGCGCGCATGATGGAACTCACCCCGCACGAGATCGCGCGCAACGTCCACGCGCACCCGACGCTTTCAGAAGCCATCATGGAAGCGGCGCACGGTGCGAGCGGACAGGCAATACATATTTAGAAGAATAGAAAATTCATAAACAGCAAGCAGAGACCTCGTGTTTACGGGGTCTCATGGTTTAAATAGGATACAAGACACTTCTTTGTTCAGGCGGGATTAAGATAAACTATCCACTCGATGAGAATGGAAATTTGAAATTGGATTAAATCCGTAGGAGAATAATACATGTGTGGAATTTTCGGTTACGTGACAAACAAAGAAGAAGCGCTCGGACCAATTTTGATCGCGGCAGCGGAGAGGCTCACCTACCGCGGTTACGACTCGGTCGGGGCGGCGACAATTAACAATGGAAAGATTGATTTACGCAAAGATACTGGCAAGGTGGATTCTGTCGCGGCGAAATATAACATTGCGGAAATGCGCGGACAGCGCGGCATTACACAGTTGCGTTGGGCAACATTTGGTGAACCTTCGCAAATCAACTCACAGCCACATTTGGATTCAAACGGGGATATGGTCGGCGCGCACAATGGCAATGTTGTAAATAATGTTGAGTTGCGTTTGGAATTTATGGCGGAGGGCATGACTGTCCGCTCGCAGAATGATGGCGAGACTTGTGTCCATGCGGTGGAAAGATATATAAAGCGCGGATATGAGTTCATTGACGCAATTCGACTCGCGTATGGCGATCTGCAAGGCGATTATGCTTTTGTGATCGGGCGCGCGAATGATGATAAGTTATACGCGTTCAAAAAAGGTTCGGGCATGGTGATCGGAATCGGCGATGGGTTCACTTGTCTTTCGTCTGACCTGCCTTCGATATTGCCGCTCACGCGCGAAGTCATCCGCCCGCAGGATGGGGAGATCGTGACACTGTGGGCAGACCGCGTGGAAGTGCGCTCTGTCAAAGATGGAAAAATAATTCAACGAATGTCAGAAACAGTTACGGAGTCGATGGATGCGGTGCAGAAGGGCGGGTATCCGCATTTTATGTTGAAAGAGATCCACGAGCAGGCACAAGTCGCCAGAGAGTTAATCCACTTATTGGATGGCAGCCCCGATGTGCAGCCGTTGGTCGAAAAGATGAAGAACGCGCGTCATCTATATTTGATCGGATGCGGCACGAGTTATCACGCGGCGGCAGTAGGCTCGGTGTACATCGCGCAACTGGCGGGGCGCGCCGCCATCCCCGTGCTTGCGCCG
>JACRBI010000054.1 GCA_016234495.1 Chloroflexota bacterium
AATCTTTAACGCGAATTTGGCGAATGAAGCGAATAACGCGAATTTCTTTAAATTTTCGCAAAATTCGCTCAATTAGCGCAATTCGCGTTAAGGCTCTGCCACATATTTATAAAATACTCAAGCTACTTTGAGAAAGCCATAGGTATATGCCAATTATCGTAATTGCCATTAAAATAAGACCATTCTTTTTTCAGGAGTATCAAAGTGGATTTTAGCTGGATTGCTCAACCCGAATCATGGATCGCGCTTCTTACCCTCATCGTGCTGGAGTTGGTGCTGGGTGTGGACAACGTGATCTTTATTTCCATCCTTGCAGGCAAATTACCGCAACATGACCAGAAACGCGCCCGCAGCACAGGCATCATGCTGGCGGTCATCACCCGCATATTGTTATTGCTTTCCCTTTCGTGGGTCATCAGCCTTGAAGAAGCCCTGTTCACATTGCCATATTTCAATATAGGCATTTCAGGCCGTGACCTGATCCTGCTGACGGGCGGCATCTTCCTGCTTTGGAAAAGCACGAACGAAATACATGAAAAGCTGGAAGGCAAGGAAGGTCATGCTTCCGCGAAGGTGAGCGCAACCTTTATGAGCGTTATCATCCAGATCATGCTGCTGGATATTGTCTTCTCGCTGGATTCGGTCATTACCGCCGTTGGGATGGTGGACGAATTAATGATCATGATCATTGCGGTCATTGTGGCGGCGGGCGTGATGGTCTTTACCTCGGGTCCACTTGGCGAGTTTGTTGAAAAACATCCGACCATAAAAATTCTCGCGCTCAGTTTCCTGCTCCTGATCGGCTTTACCCTGGTTGTGGAGGGATTGCATCAGCATATTCCAAAGGGATATGTTTACTTTGCGATGGGCTTCTCGGTTTTTGTAGAAATGATCAACCTGCGCATCCGTGACAGCCATGTCAAGCCTGTCAATTTGCGCGATGCATATAAAGAGACGAAAGAGGTTGTCCAACTTACACCCGCCGCTGTCGCTGTCTCAACTTCTGTAAAAGCCAGTGCCGCCAGAAAACAAAAACCAAAACCCGGTAGGAAAAGCGCAACGAAAAAGAAGTAATAAAAAACAGGCTTTGAAGTCTTCATAGACAACAAAGCCTGTTTTTTTATATTTACGAAACCCGATGTGCGCCCGTCATGCTTGGCTTGGTGATGATCCCGCGCGCGATGATTCCCCGTTCTTCAAACGCCCACACGACCTCGGCTTTCGTTTGTTCCGCTTTTTCGGGTGGGACAAAGGCAATGATGGACGGTCCTGCACCGGAGAGCGCGGCAGCGCCGAATCGTTTGGCTGTTTTATATGCCGACATTCCGCCAGAAATATGTCTCAAGCGATAAGGTTGATGAATGCGGTCGTCCATTACTTTTTGCAGGAGTTCAAGATCGCCGCTCCGCAGCGCATCGACAACCAGAGATGTGCGCCCAATGTTATAGATCGCATCTGCGCGGGAGACGGATTTTGGCAGGACTGCGCGCGCCACGCGGGTCGGCCAGTCTGCATCTGGTTTGACGATCACAATCGTAAATTCTGGAATTTCATAGCGGCGCGAAATGATTTCTTCACCCGCCATCACCGAAACGACCAGCCCGCCAAATAATGCAGGCGCAACATTATCGGGGTGGCCTTCCATTCCATTTGCAAGTTTCAATAATTCGTTTTCATTCAACGGTTTGCCAAGTATTTCATTCGCGCCGAACAAGCCAGCTACAATTGCCGCCGCGCTCGAGCCAAGCCCGCTGCTCATGAGGATCTCGTTGTGCGCGCAAATCTCCGCTCCCTGAACCCCCTGCCCGCACACATCATGCACAAGCGCGAAAGCCTTTGTCAATAAATTCCTCGAGCCTTTGTTCAACTTCTCCGCGCCTTCGCCTGTCACGCGGTAGGTGATTTTTTCCGCTGGCTCAAAGCTGATTTCGTTCCAGATATCCAACGCAAGACCCAGACAATCAAAGCCTGGGCCTAGATTTGCAGATGTGGCGGGGACTCGGATTTTTATCATGAGGCACATTATAATCGCCGAAATCTAATGTCATTGCGAGGCAGCGTAATTCTGCCGAAGCAATCTTCTGCCAAGCGGAGAATTGCTTCGGGCGAAAACCAAGAGCGCTCTCACAATGACATGCACAGGAGCTGATATGACCTATCAAGGCTTGATCCATCGCTATGGGCATTTGCTTGACCTGCCTGCTCACACCAAAAATATTTCCCTGCTCGAAGGAGACACACCGCTGATTCCCATGCCGCGTTTGAGCAGGGATTTTGGCTGTGAGTTATTCATCAAATTTGAGGGATTGAATCCCACCGGCTCGTTCAAAGACCGCGGCATGACAGCCGCCATCAGCGAAGCCATTGGGCGCGGCGCGCAGACTGTGATTTGCGCCTCGACAGGTAACACAGCCGCTTCAGCGGCGGCGTACGCGGCGCGGGCAGGCTTGCGCTCCATTGTGCTGATTCCCGAAGGGAAGGTGGCTGCGGGGAAGCTCGCTGGCGCAATCGCCTACGGCGCGGAGGTGATTCAAATCCAGGGTTCGTTTGATGATGCGCTTTCTCTGGTGGTGGAGATCACGCAAAAGACGCCGATTGCGTTGGTCAATTCGATCAACCCGTATCGTGTTGAAGGGCAGAAGACCGCCGCCTTTGAAATTTGCGATACGCTGGGACATGCCCCCGAGTGGCTTTGCCTGCCTGTTGGCAATGCGGGAAATATTACTTCATATTGGGCGGGATTCAGACAATATCAAAAGGGACTGCCGCGCGTGCTGGGTGTGCAGGCCGCGGGGGCCGCTCCGCTGGTGCTGGGGCATCCCGTTGATAAACCTGAAACAATAGCCACAGCCATTCGCATTGGCAAACCCGCGCGCGGCGAGCAGGCGCTCGAAGCGGCACAACAATCCAATGGCAGAATCATCGCTGTATCAGATGCGGAGATATTATCAGCGCAGAAAATTCTCGCGGGCGAGGGCGTTTGGGTGGAGCCTGCTTCAGCGGCGGGGTTGGCCGGCTTGATCGCCGAATCAACTCGCGGGTCGTTTGATGCGCGCGGAAAAAGGATTGTCGTGGTTTGCACAGGTCACGGGTTGAAGGATCCGTCGATCATCACTGAATCTTTCACGTCCCCGAAAATTATTCCCGCAAATTACGAAGCGCTGATTAACCTTGTCGGCGCGTAAATATTCGCGGCATTGGCAATGATGTGTGTATAATCGGCTTGCAGGTAAACCCAACCCCAAAGGAGAGTGTTCAATGGATAACAAATTTTTGCAGGTGATTGCGGCTTTACTCGTTCCACCGCTTGCTGTGTACATGAAGAACCGCAAGTTTGACGGGACTTTTTGGCTCAATATTATTTTGACCATGATGTTCGATGTGCCCGGTGTGCTTCACGCCCTGTATGTGGTGCTGAAAAAATAGGATGTTTGAAAAACTGCCCGGCGCGAACGGGCAGTTTTTTGTTATTTGAATATCTTACTTGACAGCCTTCGTTTACGAATAGATAATATCGACGATATGACATCCACTCCACTACCGCTCGTTGTTGAAAACCTATCATTCCGTTACCGTGACCGTCCCGGCGCGGCGATCCATAACCTTTCATTCACCGCCACGCCCGGTGAAGTTCTTTTAATTGCCGGCGCCAGCGGATGCGGCAAGACCACGCTTATCCGCTGCATCAATGGGTTAATTCCGCGCTCGTATAAAGGGGACATGAGTGGACAGGTGCTGGTCTTTGGCGAGGAAGTCAAAGACTGGAAGCTTTCACAGATCTCGCAAAAAATCGGGACGGTTCTGCAAGACCCTGAACGTCAAATCCTTGGCACGAAGGTGGTCAATGAGGTCGCGTTCGGGCTGGAGAATCTTGGAATGCCGCGCGCTGAAATTTATTCGCGCGTGGATGAAGCCTTGAACTTTTTGAAAATTCCGCATCTGCGTAACCGCGAGACGTTTCATCTTTCGGGCGGCGAAAAACAAAAAGTGGCGCTGGCGGGGATTCTCGCCATGCGCCCCTCGATCATCCTGCTCGATGAGCCGCTTGCCAGCCTCGACCCGGCCTCTGCACAGGATACGCTGGATGCGGTGCGTTTACTGGCGAATCAGGGCTTGTCCATTTTGATGGTGGAGCATCGCGTGGAGGATGTCTTGCGAATCAAGCCTGAGCGGGTGATGTTCATGAGTGAAGGCGAGATACGTTACCTCGGCGATGTATCGGGGTTATCTAAAGTGGTGAACTATCGCGAGGTGAAATTGCCCGCGGAAGACATCGTCGAGCGCGCGAAGCGGGACCCTGCTCCAGCAGAGATTCATGCCCTTCCCGGAGTGAACAGCTTGCAGTTAAAACAAGATGCGCTTGTCAGGTTTGAAGATGTCGCATTCGGGTATGAATCCAAAGTTGAGATTCTGCATGGGATCAATCTTCAAATCAACCGCGGTGATGTAATTGCGGTGCTGGGTCCTAACGGCGCGGGCAAGACCACTTTTGTAAAACATGCCATCGGTTTGTTGAAGCCGAAATCTGGCAGGGTTTTTGTCGGCGGCCGTGATACGAATGAAGCGAGTGTTGCGGAGATCGCGGGCATGTTGGGATATGTGTTTCAAAGTCCGAGCCACATGTTGTTTGCGCCGACCGTTCGTGAAGAGTTGGCATTTGGCCCGACGAATATGAAACACACGAAGGATCAAATTGAACTGGAGGTGAAAGAGGCGCTAAGAATCGTGAACCTTTCTGAAAAAGAAAATGACCCGCCGCTGGCGCTTTCATTCGGCCAGCAAAAGCGCGTGAGCATTGCGGCCATTCTTGCAATGCGTTCGCGCATCCTTGTGATGGATGAGCCGACCGCCGGACAGGATTATCAGAATTACATGAACTTCATGGATTCGATTTTGCAAATGCCCGGCTTCGAAGCCATCATGTTTATCACACACGATGTTGACCTCGCGGCAATATACGCCAATCGTGTTTTGATCATCTCGGATGGCAGACTCATTGCGGATGGAAAGCCGCAGGATGTGCTCCGCGACTTTGACCGACTCAGAGCCAACCGCATCATACCGACCTCGCTGCTGGCTCTCAACCTCAAGCGACTCAGCGCAACCGGCCGTTTCATGCGAGCCGAGGCGTTGGCGCATGTTTAGGTGGCAGTAGGTCACGCTTCAAGCGTGACTGGTTTGAGCGAGGTCATGCTTGCAGCATGACCTACTTCGTAAAATAAAAAAGGAGAGAGTGAAATGGATAAGAAATTCACCAATGTATTAATTTCATTAGTTGTTGTGCTTGCCTTGTTCGGCGTGATCATGTTTGTGCTCGGTGCAAAGGAGCCCGCTGAAGGCGCCATGTTTAATTTCTCTGTCGATCAAGCCAGCGTCGTTTCGCGCTTTGTGTTCGTTGTGATCGGCATCGCCATCGCGTTTGGTGTGTACTTTGCCACGCAAACCAATAAAGCCTGGGAAGTCGGCACCCGCGAGGTAGTATGGATGGCGATTGGCGCGGCGTTGTATGCCGTGTTTTCCTTTGTGTTCAACGGCACGGTTTTCGTTGTACCTTCCGCAAGCCAGGTTGCGCTCCGCCCTGCGATCGCGATTCCCATGTTCTTTGGTTTCGCTTTCGGCCCCATCGTCGGCTTTTTCACCGGCGCAGTCGGCAACATGTTTGGCGACGCGCTAACCGGCTTTGGCCTGTCTCCACAGTGGAGCATTGGCAATGGCTTGATCGGTTTCATCTCCGGCATGTGGATGCTGTTCTCAGATAAGAAGAAGAGCATGGACACCGTGTTTTATATCAGCGGCGCATTGGCTGTCATTACCGCTCTGTTGTTCTTCATGAATCGCAGCATCCCCAATATGCTGTACTTCGATGTGGATAACGGCATCTTCGGCGACGCTCAGATCTCGCTCTTTGCCGGTATTTCCATCCTCGTTGGCTTTGCCCTGATGTTCGGCGTGCGCTATTTCTTCAAAAATGAAGATGTGGCAACCGCAGTCACCTGGGGCATGTTGGGCAATATCCTTGGCCTGCTCTTCGCCTCGCTTTCGGATATTGTCATCAACGGCTTGAGCCTGCCGGCCACCATCGTCGGTCAATTCCTGCCCGCGGCTGGTCCCAACCTGATCTTCGCTGCCGTTCTCGTTCCGATGCTCGTTGTCGCGTACGCCTCCACCCGCAGACAGTCTGGTAGATAATTAGTTGTCAGTAAACAGTAATCAGTGACCAATTTTGGTCACTGATTACTGACTTCTGATTACTCGATTTCATAATTCATACTAAATCTTATGTTAGTCGCCTGGCGTTATCGTAAACGCGAAAATTCCTTCATCCAAAGTTTTGATCCGCGCGCATGGGTCATCTTCTTTTTGTGCTTTCTTTTTTCGACCCTCACATTTTGGGATGTGCGTTTTTTGCTGTTTTTCTTTTTTATTGCGGTGTTTTCCCTTGTAACTTCAGGTGTCAAATGGCATGAAGTCCGCCGCGCGTTTTTATTTATCATTGGGCTGGTGTTTTTCTTTGGAATTCTCACCTTTCTTACCGGCCGCGGCGGTTCCGAGGTTTACGAGCAGGAACACCTGATCCGCGAATATCGGGCATCTTTTTCAATTCTCGGTTGGACGCCTGTTTTGAAAGTCACGGTTGAACGCGCGTTTTATGCGGTGAGTCAATTTGTGCGCGTTTCAAGCATGGCAGTGATGACGGTTCTGATTCCATATTCGCTCAACCCCGCGCTGTATGGGATCACGTTCAAGGGACTTGGACTACCCGATAAATTTGCCTACGCCATGGATTTGACCATGCGCTTCATCCCAACCTTTGGCAGGGACTTCCAACTGACGATGGATGCGCAGCGGGCGAGGGGTTACGAACTCGAAAAGATCAGCGGCGGCATTGTCCAGCAGGTGCGGAAGCTGGGACCGATCGTTGTGCCGGTCACCATTCATGCGATCATCAGCAGCGAGGATATCATCGACGCGATGGATTTGCGCGCTTTCGGCGTTGGTCCGCGCACGTGGTTGGATGTGCTGACTTATACAACGAGAGACCGCGTCTTGATTGCAGTCGGGGTGCTGATTCTGTCCGCGTCGATCATGCTTGGGTTGATGGGATTTGGCAAGTTCTGGGTGCCGCAAGTTTTAGTTCAGATGTTTTCGTAATATTGCCCCTTTGAACTCAAACAGGCTCTTTGGAATTAAGCGGGGCAAAACCTGTTTTACCACAGAGCGCACAAAGAGCACGGAGAATTTTAATAGTTTTTCTCTGTGATCTCTGTGGTGGGAATATTGAAAACCCCGCCAAATACCAGAGAGCCCTTAAACAAAAAAACCGCCGTTCATTCGGCGGTTTTGCTATTTAATGTCTTGTGTACTTTTCACCAGCAGTCACTCGAAAATCAAGATGATTTTGTTCAGGGGCGAAGATGCAGGTTGCGTAGTCGGTGAAGGAACACGGCGGATTGTAGGCTTTGTTGAAATCAATGAATAATTTTCCGTCCGCTTCCGCATCTGTGATGAGATAACGCCCGGTGGGGTAGGACTCTTTTTTGCTGGTGGGGTCCCAAAAGCGGATGAAGAAAGTACCGTCACTTTCCTTGTTGACGTCGAGTTGATAATGTTTGTTATTGAATGTAAATGAAAGAAACCCATCCACGGGGAATTCCGCTGTTTCGCCGGCGACGTTTGGAAAGTCTGCTTTTTTGGGAGTTTCGTATGGGGAATAGGTTGCCGGGATGAGAAAATTTTCGTCGATGTCGAACCAGGTGCGGGCGGGGAAAGATCGTCGCTCTTCGCGCTGGTTGTCCCAAATGCGCACGCCAAATTTATTTCCGCGTTGAATGACAACGAACTGGACATCCTCCAGCTTTATTAAACTGGTGTCAGGTTGAAGGACGGCAAAATCGGTTTCTGTGCCATCCACATTTATTTTTTGATCAGGATTCGCAAACAGGGAAACTGAGCTGCCGTTGTATTCGAGATAGCCGAGGCTGGCAGGCAGGCGCTGAGGCAGAACAACCTCGGATTTTGGATCTGAGCCGAGCAGGTTCTTCCCAAGCTTCAGCCAGCATAGACCAGCGAGCGCGAGCCAGCCATTTTCCCTGCGGATGGATTCGTCGCGTTCCCTGCGCCATTCGTTGACGGATTGCTGATATGAAATGTTAGCCATATTGAAATTATACCTGTGTCAAAAAACTTTAACGGTTTTATTAATAAAAAAATGACCCGCCGATAAAGACGGGTCATTGGTGAATTATGTTTTAGACTGCAACAGCGGGCACGGAGAAAAATATGGCCAGACCAATTACAAAGATCACAACAGAGAACAGTGAGAAGAAGAATCTCAAGTTGCTTTCCTCCTTGTTCAGCGATGCCCAGGCTGCGAAAGCCAAACCGATTGCGAGGAAGGTCAGGATCAGTTGAAGCTGGTCGCCGTATTCATCGTATTGCGAACCGATTTCAAAGTTGGTGTCTGAGTCGGCGAAGAATTGATCGGATTCGGCGTACATGTCGGTGTAGTATTGCTCATCCCAAACAGTTTCGGGGTCACGTTCAATCGCCGCCGTGAGCGCATCGGAAAAACTAGACTGATAGTACTCGGCGATTTCAGGGCGTTCGTCCACATTGAGGTACCAATTGTCGAAGTAATTGTAATCCTGGGTGATGTCTTGATTGGTGCGCAGGTATTCGGCATTGCCGTCGTTGAGCGCCTGCATTCCGAGAATTTCATATTTGTTCTGTTCTGAATCAGCCATTGCGCCTTTGTAGCTGACAAAGGCGGTGAATACGCTCAAGACTGCGATAAGCGCGCCCAGGAATATTTCGTTGCCAAAGAACTTTTTCATTTTTGTTTTTCCTCTTGGTATATTGATGTTAAGTCCACAGGACTTGCGGGCGCTAATATACCAGAATTTGGGGATTGTAGGTTTACATTTTTGTTATAAAATCAGGCAGTTTTAAAATCAATTTGACCAAGGAGAGCAACATGGGATTAAAGCCCGATAACTGGATCCGCAGGATGGCGCACGAACATAAAATGATCGAACCTTTTGTTGAGAATCAGGTCCGTAACGGGGTGATCTCCTACGGCGTTTCGTCGTATGGCTATGACGTGCGTGTTGCGAACGAGTTCAAGATTTTTACCAATGTGTTCTCAGCAGTCGTTGACCCCAAGAATTTTGACGTCAAATCCATGGTGGATTTTGTCGGGGATGTGTGTGTGGTTCCGCCGAATTCATTTGCCCTGGCGCGCACAATTGAATATTTTCGTATTCCGCGCAAGGTGTTGACGGTCTGTCTGGGGAAATCCACTTATGCGCGGTGCGGCATCATCGTGAATGTGACGCCGTTTGAGCCTGAGTGGGAAGGGTTTGTGACGCTTGAGATTTCCAATACCACTCCGCTGCCAGCGAAAATTTATGCCAATGAAGGACTGGCGCAGGTCTTGTTCTTTGAGGCGGACGAAGAGTGTGATGTCTCTTATGCCGATAAAAAGGGGAAGTACCAGAAACAGCAATCCATTGTTTTGCCGAAATTGTGATTTTTGGTAGGGGCGAGGTTACCTCGCCCTTACTAAACGCCCAGCCAGTCTCCCGCCATTTTTGCCAGTCCCGTTGTCGCTCCCTGACGCGCCGTGCATTGCGGAAGTGATTCCAGAAACAGCCTGCCGTACTGCTTGGTCAAGACTCGCCTGTCGAGGATGGCGACAACCCCACGGTCAGATGCGGAGCGGATCAAACGTCCGAATCCCTGGCGGAATTTCAAAATGGATTCGGGCAGATAATATTCATTGAAGGAATCTTCATACAGTTCGGAACGCGCCGAAATGATCGGGTCGGAGGGGACTCCAAACGGCAGCTTGGTGATAACAACAACGGAGAGTGAATCACCCGGCACATCCACGCCTTCCCAGAAGGAACGGGTACCAAGCAACACCGCCCGCTCTGTGGACTTGAATGATTCAAGTAAGGCATTTGGTGATGCGCCTTCGCCCTGCTCAAAGACGAAAATGTCCTCGCGCCCCAGCGGCCCGGTGATGGCTTGCGCCGTTTTCTTGAGCGCGGCATAAGATGTGAACAACACCAGCATTCGTCCGCCGGTGGCTTTGGCAGTGGAGATGATGGCGCGGTCCAGCGCCTGCTGATAGCCCTGCGCGTTCGGCTCTGGGATGTCATTGGCAACATAGAGCAATGTGCTTGATTCATAATCGAATGGCGAGCCGAGCGCAAGCGTATCCACTTCATCCGCAGAGAGTGTGTTGCGGAGATAGCGAAACTCGCCATGTGTGGTCAGCGTGGCAGAGGCCATGATGACTGCGGCTTTCTTATGCCATAAATGTTCCTGCATCAACGGCCCCACCCGCAGCGGGGCGGCGTTCAATGAAAGTCTCTCGCCGCGCGGGTTTACCTCCACCCAATAGATCAGTTCATCAGATGGTTTGTGAATCATGCCTGAAGAGGCGGCTTCCGCTTCGTTCATTCGGCGCATTAAATTGCTCAGTGTTCCCATCACATCCTGCACGTTTTCATGGCCTTCCGCGTACACGTCGCCCAGCGCTTTGTATATTTCATCGAGTGTTTTCAGAAGCAAGCCTATCGTCTCGCTGATCTGACCCCACATGATCTCCACATCATCCCAGCCGGGCATGGTGCGCGTGGCAGACACAACCCGCATCTGCCATGAATAATTGCTTGGCGGCTGCCCCTCGCGTTGACGGGCAATGAAGTCACCGAGGACGTTGAAAAATTCACGGGATATTTGCTCGAGGCGGAATGCCTGGTCGGTGGCGCGTTTTGATTTTTGCTGGAGTAGCCCAAAGTCGGAGGGGCGAAGCGCGTCGTGAGTCTCGGTCAGCAGTCTGCCGAGCAAGCCCGCAGACGATCCGCCCAATTCCTTCAGCATCCGCTCCAGATCATTTTGAGTCATGCGGAACGAAAGCGCGCTGGTCACGGCGTTTTCCATGTGGTGCGCTTCATCGACGATCACGTAATCATATTCGGGCAGAACCTTGCTGCCCGTGGAAACATCCGACAGCAGCAGCGCGTGATTGACGATCAGCAAATGCGAATTGAGCGCGGCCTGCTTTGCGCGATGAAACGGACACGCGCCGCTCATGCGCCCGAGGCAGGTCTCGGTTGTGCAGGCATCGTCTTCGGCTGAAAGCCTGTTCCACACTTCGCGTTCGATAGGGCCTGTCAGATTTAATTCATTCCTGTCACCGCTGTCATTGCCGAGTTTCCAAACGAGCAGTTTGGCTAGCACGCGCATTTCGTTGGCATCTTTGGGTTTGTGTTCGCGCATGAACTTGAACCTGCGCGGGCAAAGATAATTCGAGCGGCCTTTCAACACAGCGGCGCGCACATCCAAATTCAAAGCGGCTTGCAGATCGGGGATATCTTTTTTAATGAGCTGATCTTGCAGGTTGATGGTGTTGGTGGATACGACCACACGCGTATTGTTCTGGACTGCGAACATGGCCGCCGGCACAAGATAGGCGAACGATTTGCCAACACCGGTTCCCGCTTCGACCAGTAAGTGGTTCCCGTTTGAAAGGGCATTGGTCACCGCTTTGAGCATGTCCACTTGTTCGGGGCGATGCTCGTACGTTTCAAAGTATTGCGCAAACGGTCCGCCGTACTCCAAAACTGATGCGGCTTCTTCCGGGTCAAGCGGAGTTGGCTCTTCGTTCTTCTCGATGGGAGAAAAATCTTTTTTCGCTGAATCAAACCTCGGCTTTGGAATTGAAGCGCTTGCAGTCGATTTGGATTTGATCCCTTCTTTGGCACGCGCTTGAAGTGCCTGTTCAAATGCCCAGCCTGCATCCCAATCTACAAAATTACCAAGCTCGACGATCTCCTGCAAAGTTTCAAGTGGAAGTTCCTTTGCCATATCGAGCAGGCGCACGTAAGCGGCTTGTGTGACGCGTGCATCGTCGAGAGCGCGATGGGTGGCTGGCAGGGGAATGTTCAATTGCTGGCCGAGCGAACCGAGGTTATAGCGGCTGGCGGTCGGCATCAGCACGGATGCGAGTTCGTAGGTGTCAATTGTTTGGTGATATTGGAAAAGTCCCGCCTTGCGCAGGAAGCCGATATCGAATTTGACATTGTGTCCAAGAATCGGCGCATCACCGACGAAATCGGAAAGCTCCTGCATGATGTCGCGCAATCGCGGAGCCTGCCGCACCATGGCATTGTCAATGCCGGTTAACCCAGTAATGAAATCAGGGATCGCTTTGCCCGGATTGATGAGCGTCGAAAATTCATCTTCCACTCGGCGACCGTGAAATTTAACAGCGGCGATTTCAATGATGGCTTCGCGGTTTTCATCGAGCCCGGTGGTTTCTATATCAATGGATACGATGGGTTTCATATTACGGGGTATCTCGTAATTGCTAAATTTAGGTTTTTATTTTTGTTGATTTCAAAGATAGAACAAGTGTACCATATCAAAAGTGTAGGTCACGCTTCAAGCGTGACCTACCGATTATTCCTGCTCAAACAAACTTGTGATCTTTGCGATCTGGTCGCTGGTGAGCGCGCGATTCTTCACGCCCTGCCGCATGAACTCTTTGAGTTGTTTCAGCTTCATGGCAGGGATGGGAGAGTCGCCGGCGTCCAATTCAACATCGTCGCTGGTGAAAAGCAGAATGGGTTTTACCTCAGGGATGAATCCTTCATCCAGTTTTTTGGCGAAGAATTTTTTGAGCGTAATGACTTCGTTTTCAGCATCCAACTCGGGGCGGCCAATGCTTTCCTGCCCGAAGATGCGCATGTAGGCTTGCATGAATCCGCCGCCGCTCATCTTCCAGCGGTTCTTCACGAATTCCACCTTTCCGCGCTGGTGATAGGCGAGCAATACCCACGCGCCAGATGGACCGACCAGTAAATGCGATACAGGCGCGGAATAATGATACATGGTGAAGTCGCTGTGCAGGCCTTTGAGGCCGGCGTCAATTTTTTCATCGGGGCGGGGTGAGCGCCCCCAGCGGTTACCCATGTACATGCCGACCTGGGTCATGATGAACCCGATCAGCAGACAAATAACCGAGTATGAAAAGAGGTCGGGCTTTGCAAATGAGATGTACATGCCCAGCGCAAGAACTCCCAACGCCCCAATGCTTGTCCATTGACCGATCTTGCCGTTCCGTGTAATTAGCTTTTCGTTCTTTATGATTTTCATTTTATTTCACCGTTTGTTTTATAAGTTACTAAACTCGTTGAATTAATCATGAAAGAATCCACAATTTTAGTTTAGCAGGACTTACGCAAAACCCCAAGAGCAGGCCGCGAATTTCGCCAATTCACACGAATTGTTTAAAAAATTAGCGAAAATTCGTGCAATCCGTGGCTAAAGTTTTTGAACTGCGTAACCCAATTTAGGTGTTTATCCGGCACTCCGCAAACTCTCTTCGATCGCTGATTTCATTGCGTCCAGCACTTTTACGTCCACGGCATGTTTTGCCACGCGGACGGCGTTCTTGATGGCCATTGTGTCGGAGCGGCCGTGACCGATAAAGACCAGTCCGTTTATGCCCAACAGCGGAGCCGCTCCCTGCTCGCTTGGGTTGAGCAGCTTCTTGATCTCGCCCAGCGCAGGCTTCACCAGCAGGCCGCCGATCTTGGTCAGGATTCCGCCGTTCTTGATGATCTCGCGGATCTTGTCTGTGATCAACTTGGCCACGGCTTCGGACGATTTTAACATCACGTTGCCGGTAAAGCCGTCTGTGACGGCCACGTCCACTTTACCGCCGATGACTTCCTTGCCTTCCACGTTCCCGAAGTAGTTCAACTTCGACGACTTGAACAAGGGCGTTGCGCCTTTCACCAGTTCATTGCCCTTACCTTCCTCTTCCCCGTTGGAGACCAGACCAACTTTGGGGTTTTTCACTCCGCGCACCTTCTCGGCATAGATGCTCCCGAGGATTCCGAATTGGTAAAGGTTCTCAGGCTTGCAGTCCGGGTTCGCGCCGATGTCGAGCACCACGCATGTCCCGGTGGCAGTGGGGAAGATCGGAGCCAGTGCGGGGCGGTCTACGCCGCGGATACGTCCCAAACGGAACAGGGCGGTGACCATGCCTGCGCCGGTGTTGCCAGCCGTGACGAAAGCATCCGCTTCGCCGCTCTTGACCATGTCAATGCCGACAGCCATGGAATTCCTTGCATCCTTGCTGCGCGCCTTCAAGACGAGCTTCTCGCCCTTGTCGTCCATAGACAGCATCTCGGGCGCGTCTACGATACGGATCTTTAATCCAGCCGTGTTTTGTTTGTCGAGCGACGGCTTGATGATCTTTTCATCGCCGACGAGGATGATCTCCACGCCGTATTCGCGCGCGGCCTGCACTGCTCCCTCCACATCCGGGGCCGGAAAATTGTCGCTTCCCATTGCATCTACAACGATTCGAACCATGATTTCTCTCCTGTGATTATGTGCTTGACAAGAAAAGCAAGCCGATTATAATACGCCCTGCTTGCGCTAGTGCTGGAATAGGCAGACAGGCACGTTTGAGGTGCGTGTGCCGCAAGGCGTGGAGGTTCAAGTCCTCTCTAGCGCACAAGCAATGAAAATCCCCGATATTTTTCGGGGATTTTTTATTAAGTTTAAAACACAGACTGTTTAGAGAAGTAATTACGGTGTAACCCATAATCTGAAGGGTCCAGCAAAATTGACTTCCCTGTAAAAATGATTGATTGCATAATCTTCCATTTCGGATTCAAGCTCTGGATCTCGCCCTATAAGAATTCCTGCAGGCGGATTTTGGCTTAGGAGATTGACTAGATCAGAAGAGTCGATGAGTTTGTATTTTAGTCGCTCAGTTTGATTAACAAGATGCGCAACCCTATACGCGAATGGTCCAGTCGCCAGTTCCGGGTAAATATCCCTCCCTGCTTCGATAACGTAAAACGGATTTAGGGTTAAGATCGGCCTTTCTGCGGAGGTATTAAACTCTAATTTTTCAGCCCTCCAATGGACAATAAATGGGAACCACATTTTGTGTGCTTGAAAAGTATTAGCTATTATTCCTGTATCTTTTAGCCCGAAGAGAGTGGAAATAATAATAATTGTTAAAATGAACTGAAGGAAAGTATTTTTTTCAATTCTTGGGAAATTATTAAATTGAATCAAATTAAATATGGTTCCCAAGAGAGTAATAGGAATAGGGGCGTAGAAGTATTGGTGAAAAGCTGGGGTAGGCAGAAACGATCCTATTGACCCAAAAATAATCAAAAAAGCCCAAAAAGCAGATTTGAACTGCCAAGATTTTTTTTCTCGATATTGTACCCAGGCTGGTATTAGGATTATGATAATTAGTGCAACAAAAATAAGCAGGTTGCTGTTGTTCGTGAAGATGTCGTTTATCAAATAGTTTAGTTTAAGAAGAAATGACATTCTGTCATCATAGCCGGTTTCAATGCGATACAGTGTGTTTAGACTGGCATAAATGAAGTTTCCAAAAATAAAATTTCGCGGTGCCATTGCAAATAATACAATTGATGGAAGCATTGAAACGGTTCCCCCAACTGCCAGCGCGAATATTAATTTCCAGTAATCAAACTTGCTTTTTGCGTAAGGATGAATTACACATGCCCAAATTAGGGCAGGGATAAATGTGGCAAAGGTTAATCGCGTACCTATGGCAAAGCCGAAAATTAATCCGCTAACCCCAACAGCTAAAAAGGGTCTGTTTTGATCTTTGCTCTGATAGAAAATAATAGCTCCTATTAAAGAAAGAAAAACTGGCAGGTCATGATTGAATGCAATCCCACTTGTGGCAGCAAATATTGGGTTTGCTAATAAAACCAACCCTGCAAGCAAGGCAACGCCTACCCGGATGCGTAGTTTCTCTCTTTTTAACAGAAAGTACGAACTCAAAGAAAGAGTCAAGACTGATAACGTCCCAAATAGCGCAGAGAAAAGCCTTGCCCCAAGAAGGCGAAAAGTTGTAAGTCTTTCAATTAATGCATATGCAAATATCAAATTCGGCATATGAAAGTAAGCATAATCACGATATGGTAGTAATCCTTTTGTCGCCAGTAAATATCCGCTAGCCAGAAACTGATGTTCGTCATGATTGTCTTCAAGCAACATGGCTCGATTTGTTATTAATAAAAATGCAAAAATGCCAAATAGTATTATTGCAATTATGTCCAGGTTTGATGAAGGTTTTGATAATTTTATATTCATAAAGCTCCAAAATTTAAATTGTTCAATATCGTAAAGTATGGTTAATTAAATTACTTTCCGAAATGCTCCCTTCACTTTATTATCAAACTGCAACAGGTGACGGCGCCCTCGGCTTTCGCGAGTTCGTCCACTGTGACATGTTTGATCTTGTACCCGCGGGCTTCCAGTTTTGCGCAGGTGTTTGGAAATGACGTGGGGTAAATGATCTGGCCGTTCACCGGCAAACAGTTCGCGGCGAATGGCTCAGACGGGTGGACTTCGATCAGGTCATAGCCTTTGAAATACTCCGGCGAAACCCAATTCTTATTAATGAGCAAGGTCTTATCATCTACTTTGGTGACGGCCGTTTTGAGGTGCAGGCAGTCGGTCATTTCTGCGTCGATGACTTTGTAGCCGTAAACGCTCAACAAGTTTTGCAGCTGCTCAATGGCGGTTGGGTTGCTGCGCGAGGACAGGCCGACATAAATGGTTTTTCCGAGCACCAACACATCGCCGCCATCCACTGTGGCGGGAGCAGTGACATGTACCAGCGGACGGTGGGGGGATACTGCCCGGGTGATGGAGTCTGTCTCCGGTTTGCGAGAATCAGCTCCGGGCCGCGTGATGACCGCCACTTCATCCAGAATAAAGGCGATGTCTTCCACGAAAACTGAGTCGGGTAGATCCGCTTCGGCGGGCAATTCCACGACCTGACATCCAAGCGACGCCAGCGCGTGGACGTATGCGCGATGCTGCGCGCGCGCAATTTCAACGTCGATCGGCGTGCGCTCGATGTGGGTGATCTCACATTCGTTAAAGCGCGGGCTGACATCGCGTGTAATTGCAATCGTCATTTATTGTTCTCCGGTGCGATAGCGGTCGATCAATGCTTTTGTGCGCGGGTCTTGCGGATTGTTGAACAGGTCGGCAGGTTTGGCATCTTCGATGAGTTCGCCATCTCCCATTACCAATACGCGGTCTGCCACTTCACGGGCGAATCCCATTTCGTGAGTGACGACGATCATGGTCATGCCTTCTGTGGCGACCTTTTTCATCACGTTCAACACTTCGCCGATGAGTTCGGGGTCGAGCGCGGATGTGGGTTCGTCAAAGAGCATGACTCTCGGTTCCATGGTCAGCGCGCGCGCAATAGCGACGCGTTGTTTTTGTCCGCCGGAGAGGCGGTTGGGATATTCGTCTTTTTTAAAGAGCAAGCCGACACGGTCCAGGTTTTCTTCGCCGAGTTCAATTGCCTTTTTCTTGTCCATGCCTTTGACGATGACCGGGCCTTCAATCACATTTTCAAGCACAGACTTGTGCGGGAAGAGATTGAATTCCTGAAATACCATGCCGGTCTTTAGCCGCACATCATGGACGAGTTGGCGGTGATACGCGCCTTTTTCGCCGCCGTCAACCTTGATGCCGTCAACTTCGATGGTGCCATGCGAGGGTTCTTCGAGGAAATTGATGCAGCGCAGGAGAGTGCTTTTGCCGGAACCACTGCGCCCGATCAGGCAGACAACCTGCCGCTGTTCAACTTCAAGGCTGATGTTTTTCAGCACGTGCAGGCGGCCAAAAAATTTGTCGAGGTTGGATATTTTTACGATCGGGACCATGTTAGCGGTCTCCTTTGGATAGGCGGGTTTCAAGTCGGCTCTGCAGGGATGTCAGGAGGAGCGTCATAATCCAGTAAAAGATTGCGGCCATCACCAATGCTTCCATGTTACGGAATTCGGCGCGGCCTACTTTTTGAGCGCGCCACATCAATTCATGCACAAAGCCGGTGGCAGAGACGAGGGCTGAGTCTTTCGTCATGGCGATGAAATCATTGCCCATCGGGGGGATTGCGAAGCGGAGCGCCTGCGGCAGGACGATGCGGCGCATGGTCTGCGCGGGAGTCATACCGAGGGCAATGGCGGCTTCACGTTGACCTTTTCCCACAGAGGCAAGGCCTGCGCGAAAAGTTTCGCTCATGTAAGCGCCGTAGTTGAGGCCAAGCGCCAGCACCCCGGCCCAAAGTCCTGTAAGAACGATGTTAAGCTGGGGGAGCGCCAGGAAGAAGAAAAATATCTGAAGGTAAAGCGGCGTGCCGCGAATAAGCGACACGTAGAAAGTGCTCAACGCATAAATGAATGGATTGGATGATAAACGCCCAAGCGCGGCAAACAGCGCAAGAAGCATGGCAAGCAGAATGGATAGAATGGAAATTCGGATGGTCTGGATGATACCTTCTGCCACAAAATCAATATTTTCTTTAATGAACTCGCCATCTACGACAATTGTTTTTAGATCCAGCCCTTCATTTGGAAGGCCAAAGGGAAATGAAGCCAGGGGTTTTTCGATTTTCTCGCGCACCTGTCTGTTGTTTTGAGTAATTATATGAAAACTCCAGGCGGAGAGGCTGGTAACTCCTTCCCCTGATTTGATTTCAAGCCCGCTGAATAAAAAGAGTAAAAATAATAACAGGAAAACCCAGGAAAGAGCCACCTGCGTGCGAAATAGATTCTGTTTTCGTTGTTGCGCTTCAAAGAGCAGATCGGCCTGTGATTTTTGTTCGTCTGTGCCTTTTTTGAAAAGATTCATCGAAACCATCCTTAGGCAAAATGTAAAAGGGAAGCGGCATTAAGCCGCTTCCCTTGAAAAAACAATCCCGCTTGTTATTTTGTTACTTGGGTCAAATCCAGGGAGAACCACTGATCTGATAGCGCGGACAATCTGCCATCACTGTGCATGGCGGTGAACAGTTTATCCACTTCGGCACGCAGGGAGGTGGTGTCGAGGCTCGAGGAGCGGTCAAAGGCAGCGGCGAGGATTTCGGTGAAGACCGGGTCGCCAAGCTGAACCACAGGAAGCCCCGCGGCAATGTTTTCGTTGACAACGGTAATGGCGGTCACATAGCCTGCGAAGTCTTCACGGCCGGCAGCAAGTGACTGTGCGCATTCCTGATCGGTGGGAAGTGGAACGGCTGTTGCGCCAGCAGGGGCCGTAGCAAAGATTTCGATGCTCGGGCCAAGATCACCGCCAGTGAGCCAGGTTTCGTAGGTTGTCGAAGCGCCCGCGCAGATGGCTTTACCAGCCAGATCGTCAAGCGATGCGAAACCGGCATCTTTGTTGACTGCAACAACTGCGGGAGTTCCATAATAAGGAACGCTGAAATCCAAAACCTGCTGGCGTTCCGGTGTGATAGTCATGGAACCAACGCTCACGTCCCATTTATCAGCCCATGCGCCAGCGGTGATTGTGTCCCAATCGGGGGTTGCAAAACAGGTTTCCACTTTTAGCGCGTCGCCAATTGCCTTGGCGACATCCACATCGAAACCTTGCATTTCAGCGGTGGTCAATGCGTCAGTGGGGCACTTGGTATCAGCAGGGCGTTTGCCTTCAGTGTTGAGGAACGACTGCGGCGCGTAATTCGGGTCTGTGGAGACGAGGATATAGCCGCGTTCATTGATCGCGCCGAGCAGGTCAGAAGCGGTTGATGCTCCACCGCCCCCACAAGCGGCAAGGACGAGGGAGGCCGTAACGAGCAGGCTGGCCAGTGTCAAAAGTTTTTTCATTATCTCCTCCAAGAGACATAAAAATTTTTTGGCAATCTATTAAATTGCCGCAGGATGAAATTTCCTGCATGGTTAAGGATAGACTATTTTATTCATTTGTGCAAGGATTTTTGTACATAATTCCATAATGGTACAATATCGGCATCCCTGTTGTGGAGGTTGTGATATGACTGCTGTTTTTCCGAGCGAAGAATGGTTAAAGGGGCTTGAAACAAAACTGAACGCTGATGAAAAATATGGCGAAATCGCGAAGAACTGGGAGGGTGACTTGTTCTTTCGGATTGAAGCGGAGGGCAGCCTGAAGGAGGAACTCACGTTCTATCTTGACCTGTGGCATGGGAAGTGCCGAAAAGTGGAATACAACCCTGATTCATCCGCCTACCCAAAACCCACATTCACGTTGAGCGCCACATACAACAACATCACTGCCATCCTTTCCGGCAAGATGAATCCCATGACAGCCATGATGACCATGAAGCTCAAGGTGCAGGGCAATATGGGGTACATGATGCGCAACGTGCCAACCGTGCTTGATTTTGTGCGCGTGGCCGGCGAAGCGACGGAAGAAATAATGTAAATATTCATGTCGTTGCGAAGGCGACAGCCCGAAGCAATCTCCAACTAAGAAGGGGATTGCTTCGGCGGAAGAGCACCGCCTCGCAATGACATAAATTAGATTATGCAACCCATCCTCAAAATAAACCTCACAACTGGCACAACCGAAGAATTCATCGTCCCCAAAGAATGGGAGCGTGACTTCCTCGGCGGGGCGTCGCTCGCGGCGCGGATTTTGTATCCATATCTCACGCAGGAGCTTGACCCGCTTTCGGCTGAGTCTCCGCTGTTGTTTATCAACGGTCCGCTCACAGGGACGTCTGGTCCGACGACCGGGCGTTTTGTGATCTGCGGCAAAAGCCCGGCGACTGGCTTATGGGCTGAATCCAACATTGGCGGATTCTGGGGGCCGGAGCTCCGCAAGGCTGGCTACGACGGCTTGTGGATCACGGGAAAATCTCAAAGCCCCGTCTATCTCTGGATTGAAGAAGGCAGGCTTGAGGTCAGAAATGCCGCGCATGTTTGGGGCAAAGATGTTTACCAGACGCAGGAATTCATCAAAGAGGAAGTCGGAGTCAAAGGGGCAAGAGTCGCAGTGATCGGCGAGGCAGGTGAGCGCGGTGTTTTGTACGCGTCCATTTGCTGCGATCACGGACGTATGGCCGGGCGCACCGGACTGGGCGCGGTGATGGGCGCGAAGAATCTCAAAGCCATCGCAGTGCATGGACAAAAGAAAATTGAAGTCGCGAATTTGGAACGTTATTCAGTTCTGCGTTCTGAAGCCAATCGCACGCTTAAGCAGAGTAACGAAACCAAATTTTTTCACGAGTTAGGCACAGGCGGGACGGCTAATTTTTTTGAGTACATGGGCTCGATGCCGTCGAAATATTATCACCAGGGTTCTTTCCCAAATGTGGATAATGTCTCTGGCGCAAAAATGGCCGAGTCTATTTTGGTTGGGTATCACGCCTGTCAGGGATGTGTGATCGCGTGTGGGCGGGTGGTGAAGTTGGAAGATGGCGCGCTTCGCGAACGCAAGGGACCTGAATGGGAAACGATCGTGGGGTTTGGCCCAAATTTGTTGATTGACGATTTGTCCGAAATTACCCGCCTGGGCGAATTGTGCGACCGCTACGGCATGGATACGATCAGCACGGCCAATACGATCGGACTCGCATTTCATCTTTTCGAGCTGGGCAAATTAACGAAGCAGGATACTGGCGGGCTTGAACTTACGTGGGGCAATTTTTTGGCGGTGCGGCAGTTGATTCGCATGATCGCGCGCGGCGAGGGAATCGGTGAATTGCTTTCGCGCGGTTCACGTCAATTCGGCGCAGTATTTGGCGCGGAAGATGAAGCCGTGCAGGTGAATGGACTCGAAGTCGCTTATCACGATCCGCGCGGGGTTTCAGGCATGGCGCTTTCGTATGCAACCAGTCCGCGCGGGGCGTGTCATAACCAATCGGATTATTTCATGGTGGAGTTGGGTCATATCGAAGAACGAATCGGCATCACATACTTTGACCGTCACGCGCAAGCTGAAAAAGCCGCGAACGTCGCGAAGCATCAAAATTGGCGCACAGTTTCCAACGCGATCGTGATGTGCATCTTTGCGACGATTGACCCGAATGAACAGGTGAATCTGATCAACGCGGCCTGCGGTTACGAGTGGACTCTCGACGATATGATGCTCTGCGGTGAACGGGCGTGGAACCTCAAACGCGCCATCAATAACCGACTGGGATTAACCCGCGCAAACGATAAATTACCCAAGGCCCTGCTTGAGCCATACAAAGAAGGCGGCGCGGAAGGATTTGTCCCTGACCTGCCTGCCATGCTCGAAGCATATTACGAAGCGCGGGGCTGGGATAAGGAAAGCGGGAAACCGTCAAAAGAGAAGTTGATCGAGTTGGGGTTGGACGATGTGGCGGGAGAGTTGTGACCTGAAACCATTTGGCTTGCCAAGAACTTATCTAATTTCAAAAGCATCTATAGGTTCGGGTTCTATGCCAATAATCCTTTTATTCGAATGTTCGGCCTGTCTTAACAGCGATGTGAACTCATCAAGAATTTCTCTATAATTATCTCGTTGGTATGGGTGCTTGTTTACTGTTGCGTAGATTATTTTTCCGACAGATTGATAAACCTTTTGAATTGCGGTAAGTGTTAATAACCTTGTTCCAAATAATTCGTGATATTTCCCTATTCTTAGGCGTTTTACAAAAGATTCTACTTCTTCAGAGTCGATGCGGTGTAAGTCTCTGAGGAAAAGCCTTAGCACCGTCAATTTTTCTGATAAATAGTCAAAGGGTGCTTGAACAGGCCACTTGTTCTCGTCAATTCTACAATCTAGCATTACTTCTTGGATATAATTAGTATCGAAGATGATATTTTCTGCATATCCTTTGCCCTTGGCTGTTAGATAAAGTGTTTCTTGTTCGTCTCCCCAGTCATCACGAAAAACATCATATCCATCAGATCTGATAATTTGGCATTCATTTCTTAATAAATCATTCAAGGCGGACTTTATATAATTTTCTTGATAACCAAATAGCACAAATGTGCTCCTGAGGATGCTAAGTGCACATTCTCCATCATTGTGTTCAAGAAACTTTAATATTCTAAATTTTACTAGCAGGCGAGCGTCATCAGTTATTCCGTTGGTATGAAATATGTTCTCAACCGGAGATTTCACGCTGCCACTAAATTGTTGTTCTCCCTGTCTAATACAGGACCGAATTAAGAAATGTTGACTAAGCTCCTCTGCGGTCATATCTGCGATAGTTGTTAAAAACAAACCTTGAGCTATTATCAAGCCTAATCTGATATTTCTACCAGCAGCGTAATTAATAAAATCCTTAAATATCCCATCCCCAGAAGCAAGTTGTGAATGTATTCTCGTTAGAAAATTATGAATAAGTTTAAACTGATCTTCGGTTAAACCCAGAGTCGGAATAAAAAATTTATTGGATGTCGACAAAAAGTGCTTGACCCTTTCACAAACAACATCCATTGGTGTTGGGCCATCTTGAATGATAACATCCAATAAGGTATCCGCTAAACCTTGCCTCATTCTAGTTTCTGGGCGAAGTGCTAATACAAATATGGGACCTTCGTAATTAGCAGCTTTCATGACGAAATCAAGAATTTGCCTTTGTAGATGAGGGCTTAGACTGTCAAGATTGTCCAAGATTACAAAGGCCTTTCCTCTATGCCCTTTGTATCGAGTTTCAATCCAATATCTCCATAAAAGAATCAAATAACTTAAGTGCCAAAATGAGCTTTTAGGCTTCAAACCATCCATAATCGCTTTTCGTTTATTAAGCTCCTCGTTAGAAAATGGCATTGAGCAAGTGTCGTACAACTCAGGGGCTTCGTCTAGTAAACGACGAGCAACATGGGCAATATCAGAATTTTCGTGACCTTTATATTTCTTGATTATTTCGTTCCAAAAAACGCCATATTCCTCTTTGTCCTTGATAAACTCTTTACATCGTGAATATAACTCCATGCAAATTTCGTTAATTAAGTTGTCGATAACTTTTTGTGAATTGTCTAATGATAATTTAATTGTTCCTAGTTCGCCATGGCTATGCCTTCTGAAGTCAATGTTTGCACTAAGTAATCCGACATTATTTTCAAAAGATGTCTCATGTATTTTTCTGATTACAGAAAGAAGATAATTCAGGGTTGTGGTTTTGCCTGATCCTGCGGGGCCTTCAATGCAAAGAACCGGATTGCTTGGATTAAGTAGTTTTCCGAGTAACATTGCTTCGTATTCGCTAATATATGTAATATCTTGGGGGAATCCAGGAATTTTTGGAGACTCGATTTGAGGTTTTCCATGTATATATTTATCCTCATCTTTGTCTACTTCAGGAAAAAGGACTTTATTCGCTAGATTTTCAGCAGCTTTTATGTACCTATGCTCGCCAGTTGTGGTTTTATTCTTTTGTAGCAATAAGTCGCCTATTCTTTTCATGTTTGCCTCCTGAGAATTTGTACTTAATCATTGCCTAATTGAATGTAGAATAGTTGTAATGCCTTCTAATAATTCATCAAGTTTTTGATTGATTTCGTCTGTGTCGGGGTAAATTTTTTCTCGTTTTGATAAATCGTTTATTATTGGCGTTAACGTAGCCCAGAAAATATCTGCTGCGGCTGACAAGTTGCGAGTTTCATCTATTTCTCCTTCTAAAGTAAGCGCAGAAATACCTTCTCTGAATGTGTTTAGTTGATTAAATTTTTGTATTATCATTTCTTCTCGTTGCTGAACAATTCTTTCCTCGGTGTCAGAAATTCTTAGATTTAAGAAATCCTTTGTGTCCTTTGTTAATCTTCTAAGCCTTGTCAGGCTAACGTAAAGTCTATTCTGAATTAATGAGGTTTGCCTTTTCCTTTGCTGAGATTCCCAAAATAGATTTAATAAAATAAAGCTGGTAAAAATTGATATTAATTGGAACAAGAAATCTATATATTTATTAGAAAAGGTAATTGGGTCAAACCCCATTAATGACTTGTATTTGATTGAAACAGCGAGGAGCGGTGTGGATAATAAGATGAGAAATAAGGAGATGTAGAATATGTGCTTTGCTTTCATTGACTTTTGCCTTGTTTAGGTATTTTTTTGTGTTTATATTTCAAATGTATTTTTGTGTGGAGGTTAATTCTGAATTTCCCACACTTTTGTCTATAATACAACTCTTTTAGATTTTTCACAACTAACAAATGTCATGGAGCAAAAATGAAACTCGTAACCGTCGCGCAGATGCGCGATATTGAAAAAGAAGCAACCCCCTCCTGCCTCCCCCAAATCCGACATGAAAACTTTTTATGTTAACTACAATTTTAGTTGTCGGATTTGGGGGAGGTGTCCGAAGGACGGAGGGGGCTGAATTTGTTTACGGCAAAATTAGTAATCAACTCATGGAGCAAAAATGAAACTCGTAACTATCGCGCAGATGCGTGAGATTGAAAAAGAAGCGGACGCAAACGGCCTGTCTTACGCCGAGATGATGGAAAACGCAGGCCGCGGTCTGGCGGAAGTTGTCAATGAAATTTCATTCGACGATGATTGGGAGGAAGCGCTGGGGCTTGTCGGCCCCGGCAACAATGGCGGCGATACGCTTGTCGCGTTGACTCATCTCGTGGAAGATGGCTGGCACGCGCGTGCTTATGTGGTCAAGCGCAAGAAGAAAGATGAATTGGTGATGCGTCTGATCGAAGCGGGCGGGGAAGTGACCTTCGCGGATGATGACAAGGACTTTTCCGCGCTGGGCATGTGCTTTGAATCGACTGACGTTTTGCTCGATGGGCTGCTCGGTACGGGCATCAAACTTCCTCTCAAGGCTGAGATTTCGGCTGTGCTGGAGCAGTCGCTTTTCATCATGGATGATATGGAAGAGCAGCCTTACATCGTCGCGGTGGATTGTCCTTCCGGCATTGACTGCGACACCGGCGAGGCCGCGCTCGAGTGTCTGCCCGCTGATCTGACGGTCACGATGGCGGCGGTCAAGCGCGGAATGTTGAAACTGCCCGCCTTTGAATTCCTCGGCGATCTGGCCGTTGTGGATATTGGCCTGCCTGATGATCTCGCATCCTTTTATGGTTTGAAAACCGAAGTGGCGGACTCTGAATTGGTGGCGGGACTCCTTCCCGAGCGCGCGCTCGATTCACACAAAGGGACGTTTGGTACTGCGCTGATAGTTGCCGGTTCCGTCAACTACAGCGGCGCGGCGTATCTGGCTGGCATGGCGGCGTACCGCTCTGGCGCAGGCTTGGTGACGATGGCTGTGCCGAGTCCGCTGCATGGCGCGCTGGCAGGTCAACTGCCCGAAGCCACGTGGATTTTGCTTCCGCACGAGTTGGGCTGTATCGCAGGCAATGCGTCGGCGCTGACCAAGTCACTTGAAAGCGCATCAGCTTTGCTCGTCGGGCCGGGATTCGGACTCGCAGCGCAGACAAAAGATTTTTTGGCAGGATTGCTCGCAGTGGAATCCAATGCCCAAGATCAGACATCCGCTGATTTGCCGCCCACGGTCGTGGATGCGGACGGGTTGAAACTGCTCGCGAAAATTTCTGACTGGCACAAAAAACTTCCGCCGCTCAGTGTGCTGACTCCGCACCCCGGCGAAATGTCAGTGCTGACGGGTTTATCGAAAGATGAAATACAAAACGACCGCGAAACCGTTGCCGCGAAATTTGCAGGTGAGTGGGGGCATGTGGTGGTGTTGAAAGGCGCGTTCACGGTGATTGCCGCGCCGAATGGGCAGATGACAGTCATCCCTGTTGCGTCGCCTGCATTGGCTCGCGCTGGCACAGGCGATGTGCTGGCAGGTTTAATTGTCGGTTTGCGCGCGCAAGGCCTGGATGCCTATGATGCCGCCGTCGCTGGCGCATATATCCACGCCGAAGCAGGCCTGATTGCCGCCGAAGACCTCGGCACAACCGCGTCTGTCCTGGCGGGCGATATTTTGAACAGCATTGCGGATGTGATCAGCGAGTTGGAGTAAGGTCGGTTACAAGTTTGAAGGTTGGAAAGTTGACAGGTTGAAGATTCAAACCTGTGAACCTTCAAACTTGAAAACAAAAGAGACTCTCCACTCGGAAAGTCTCTTTTACTAAAAGCTAATTGCCAACAGCTAAACGCTAACTATTCATAAACGCTTCGAGGTTGTCCTTGCTGATGCGGTACGCCTTGCCGACTTTCTTTGCTTTCAAAGTTCCGTCTGCAATGGCAGCCATAATGTCATCTTCGGTGACTTTCATAACTTTCGCGGCTTCGGCGGGGGTCATAATATCTGCCATTGCAGACGCGCCGCCACCCCCGGCGCTTCCGCTTTGGTAGCCGCCTTGCAGAGCCTGCCCCATGATATTGCCGATGCCCATGCCTGCGCCGATTCCAGCCGTCAGCCCGGCGCCGCCGCCTTCGTTTTGAGCGGCATCGCGCATCGCATCCGCGGCCTGCAATTGGGTGTAGGTTTGCATGTCGAGCATGCCCATGTCGCGCAGTTCCTGAGCCGATTTATCCGAAGGCTTCAAGTTGCCGACATAGAAGGTCTTCAAAACGAGACCGATGGCTTCGAAATCTTCCTTGGCTTTCACGCGGACTGACGCGCCGATTTCCTCGGTCAGACCGATCATTTCAGGAACAGAATGCTTCGCGCCGGTCTCGCCGAGCACGTCCTGCAATTTGGAGAGGAGCATGGTGCGCAGGCGTTCTTCGATTTCAGAGGTGCGGTAGGTGCCGGTCGTGCCGACGATCTGCGTCACGAACTGCTGCGGGTCTTTCACCTGGAACGAATACGTGCCAAAACCTTGCAACAGCGCCACACCCAATCCCATGTTTGGGTTGCGGACGATGATCGGCTGCGGCGTGCCCCACTTCTTGGTTGCAAATTCCTTCATCGAAACAAAATAAACTTCAGCGGGGAAGGGCGTGCGGTCGTTGAAAGCCTTGCCGATGAAATCAATCAACTTCGGAATGTTCGCCGTCGCGATTGTATGCCGCCCCGCCTTGAAAACATCCAGCGCATTGCCGTCGCGGAAGAATACCGCGCTCTGGCTTTCGCGCACGATCACCTGCGAACCGATGCGGTAGTCACCGATCCCAGACTCAGGGAAGCGATGCACGATCTCATCGTTCATTTCATTTGCATATTCAATGACATCAAAAATTCTAGCCATGTTTTCTCTCCTTTTTTATAAGCTTGTCAGATTATAGCCTTATTTCTTTACGAATTCCAACCCGAATCGTTTCTGCTTCGACTGTCAGACGCTTCCCGCTTAACCTTGAGCTTGCTTCTGTTTTCTGGGGCATTTTCTTGCCGACGATTATTCCGCCAATCACCAATCACTGATAACTGCTCACTTCTCTATCTTCATTGACTTCCCCGTCCCCTTATCTTTTATCATCATCACCTCAGCCATGATGCTGACGGCAATTTCTTCGGGAGTCTCGGCTTGCAATTCCAATCCCATCGGCGAGTGGACTCGGGCGATCTGTTCCTCGCTGATGCCTTTCTCTTTCAACGCTTTGACCGTGGTTGCCCATCTGCGGCGCGAACCAATCACGCCGATGTACGCGGCAGCGGAATCCAGCAGCGGGGCGAGTCCGGCCGCATCGACGGATGATCCTCTCGTGGTTAAGATCAGAACCGTGCGTCTGTCAATTTTTATATATTCAGGGAGTTTGTCCATCGTCACCGGATAATATGCGTCTGCTTCGGGGGTGGCTTCGGGCGTGCAAAATTCAGCCCGGTCATCATTGACCGCTACGCGGAATCCAAGCCACTTCGCCAAATGGACAACGGCTTTGCCCACGTGTCCCGCGCCGATGACAACCAAAAGGGGAGCGGGAAGAATTGGTTCCACAAATACCTCCACCTGACCGCCGCACACGCCAACATCTCCGCGCGAGGGATCGGCCATGTTGTAATGCAGTCTGCGCGGCTGACCGTCAGTGATCGCCATCCATGCTTCGTCGAGCACGCGATGTTCAAGGTCGCCGCCGCCGACCGTGCCGATGAATTTTCCGTCGGGGTAGACCAGCATTTTGCTGCCCACATGCCGCGGCGTGGAGCCTTCGCTGCTCGTCACTGTGCATAGCGCGGCAGACCCATTATTCTTTTCGATTTCTGCAAGGGACTGGTAAATGGAAATGGTATTCATGGCGCAGAAAAATCCAGATGTGTGCAGGGTTCTTTACAACAATTTCTTGATGGCGTGTTTGTGCAGCGGAAGATCGTCCTGAACGGTATTCCAGACATTTGAGAGGTTGACGCTGAAATTTTCGGGGATGATCTTTTTGCAGATGCCAGTCATCTTGGACCAGGGCAGGCTGGGGTGTTCACCCTGATATTCGGCTGATATGCAATTGGCCGCCTGCCCGATGACTTCGATCTGACGCACGACCGCATCCTGCACCATGACGCGCGAGAGGAACTCGTTCTCAGACATGCCTCGTGTGTAGCGGTCGATCTGCTCGATGGCCGCGAAGATGTGATGTAAATAAACGGCGTCCTGACTACTCATGGCTGACTGCCTTGACTTGATTTGAAATGGTTTTTTGCGTACTTTTCATATATCCATTGTACCGTAATAAATTCTTCATTGCGAAGTTATGACCGCCCAGCCCTGTGTTTGCTTCTTTTGCTCATACAGGCTGCTGTCTGCTCTTTTGATCAACAGCTCGGGAGTATCACCATGCTTAAAAACCGCAATGCCGAAACTAAAGGACGCACAGTCTATTTCAGTGAATTTATTCTTGAGCCGCAAGATGAGCTGGTGGGTTTGACCTTCGCTCAGGGATGGGCAAATGACAATGAATTCATCCCCTCCCCAGCGTCCCACAATGTCGTTTTCGCGGACGTTTTTTTGAAGCTCCTGACCGAAACTTGCCAATACCTGATCGCCGGCGATATGCCCCTGCGTGTCGTTGATTTTTTTGAAATTGTCGATGTCGGTCAAAACGATCGAGAAGGGTTTTTGCTGATGGATGAGTGTGTCCATTAATTCGTTGAGCATTCGGCGGTTGTTGATCCCGGTCAGCATGTCGGTATGGGCGATGGAGTGCATGATGTTCGAGCGGATCTCGACTTCCTGCATTTTGTTCTTCAAGTGCAGGATCGTTGAAAACAAACTGATATAAAAAACATTGGACAAAAAGGTCTGGATGATGGTGTCTGCATTGTGGACAAGATTCTCATCTTTTGGCGAAAGGACCAGAAATGTGACTCCAAGCGCGGAAATGATCAGTAACACGCTGGCTGAAATAATCAGCGCATGGCGCGGTTTGAGCATCACGAACGGCGTCACATACAGGGTCGCCATCCAAAGATAGTATTTGTTTATGTTTAGGATTCCCGTTGGGATGCCGATCACGATCTCGTTGGCGTAGATGGAGACCATGTATAAACTTACAAGACAAATGGACAGGATTTCAAACAGCTCGAAATATTTCTTCCCGCCTTTCTTGAGGGCAAAAATAAAAACTGAGAAGAATAAAATAAAAAACGGGAGAAATATATTGGAAATAATATTCGAGTTGTTCGTCAGGTTGTCGCCGACCCAGACCCCCAAACAGGTAAGGACTCCAATATAAAGCGCCGGCTTGTATATTTTTATTTTGATCTCATCCAGAAACATTTCAGTATCGTGCATTGTTTTGTCCTGATGATGAATTTGAAATCATTTTCCCAAGAAAGAGATTAGACCTCTTGCATAAGTGTGTCATAATAGGCACATGAACTACGAGACAATTGAACATCTAAAAGATAGCGACTTCAAACGACTCACGGGCGTCCAGCGCGAAACCTTCGATCAGATGCTCGCAGTCATCGAAAAAGGGTTGCGAGACTTCGGGAGACCACCGAAACTAAGCCGAGCCGATCAACTGTTGATGACCTTGATGTACTGGCGAGAATATCGAACGGAATTTCATATTGCACAATCCTATGGTGTCAGTGAAGCAACAGTTTGCCGCACCATCCAGAAAGTAGAAAATGCCTTAGTCCGTTCAAAAAAGTTTCGTTTGCCTGGCAAGAAGGCACTCCAAGCTAGCGATATGGTGTTCGAGGTGGTGCTGGTAGATGTCAGTGAACAACCCATAGAGCGCCCCAAAAAAGCCAAAAACGGCATTACAGTGGCAAAAAGAAGCGTCACACCCAAAAAGCGCAGGTAATGGCAGATCGAAAGAGTGCCCAAATCATCACCACTGCCTTTAGTTATGGAAGCAAACATGACTTTCAACTGTTCAAAGAGGATGCCTGTGAATTCTCTGAAAATCTTCGTATTCTGGCAGATGCTGGCTATCAAGGATTGACGGAACTTCACCAGAACAGCCAGACACCCTTCAAGAAATCCAAATACCATGCTCTGACGAAGCGAGAAATACAGAGTAATCGAAACTTGGCGCGGAAGCGGATTGTGATTGAGCATATATTTCGTAAGTTGAAAGTATTTCGCATCTTGAGTGAAAGGTATCGCAATCGAAGAAAGAGGTTTGCTTTGCGCTTTAACCTGATCGCTACTATTTACAACCTTGAACTCACCTCAAGCTGACTTTTGCAAGAGGTCTATTTATTCAAAATAACGAACGGGAACTTCCCGCTCTGCGGACGGGAGCAATTGCCAATGCTATTGGCGCAGATTAAACAGAAACTTGATTCTTTGACTGCGGTATTTTAGCCTGCCTGGTTTACCTTTCCAGCAAACCCAAAATGGCAGGCAATAACTGTTTCTTCCGCGAGACGACACCTTGCGCTTCGCGTGTGCCGTCTGCGAGCGGCGGGTAGGGGAGGTCATCCAAAACGGACGGGGCGTTGGATGTGACCAGCAGGCGGCTTGTGCCGCGCACGACATCGGTGACCAGCAGCATGGCGAAGTCCAGCCCGCGTTTGTCGCGCAGTTCATTGAGCGCGGTTTGAAGCGGCTCAAGATGCTCGGTGAGCTGCAGGATGTCGGTCACTTCGGCTTGCGCCACTGCGAATTTGAATCCGCCGCCTTCGAAGGGTTTGATGTCTGTGCTGACGACATCCTTCGGCTCGCGGTTGGAGAGTCCTGCGCCGGCGCTGAGCACGGCTTTGCCGTAGGATTCGAGCGTCTCGCCTTTGAGCGGACTTCCGCCGGCAAACGCCCAGCGGGATAATTTTTCGGCGGCGGCTTTGTCACGCGGCGTAGTGGTGGGAGATGTCAGGATGAGCGTATCAGCCAACAGCCCGGCCAGAAGCGTGCCTGCCAGCGGGGGCGGCATGGAGAATCCAGCTTCGGCGGTTAGTTCCGTTACCAGCGTCGACGTTGATCCGACTGTATCCACGGTGAAGCGGATCGGTTGGTGGGTGTATGGATTTCCGAGGCGGTGATGATCTAAAATCTCGAGCAGTTCGGCTTCTTCAAGCGCGGCAATCGCCTGACGCGGTTCGTTGTGATCTACGAGGATGATCTTGAGGCGCGGCGGGTTGAGCACTTCGCGCTGACTGGCGATGCCGACGTAAACTCCATGTTCATCTACGACCCAGTAATCGTCGTGTTCGTCGCGCAGAATCTTGTTGAGCGAATCGCGGATGTGGGCGTTGACGGCATACTTCGGCACGTTGGTGTTGGCGGCGTCGCGGCAGGGCGCAGACATCATCTCGCGCACGGTTGTATCGCCGGGGCGTGGACCGAGCGTGTCGGTGAAATATTTGAACAGGCTCATGCCGTTGATGATGCCGTAGGGTTTGCCGTCCTCGCTGACGACGGGCGCAACGCCGCCCGTCTTGCTGGCGAGAGTCCATGCCGCGCCGAGCTGCGAATCGGGGCGGGTGGTGTCGAGTCGGCGCATGACAGATTCAAACCGCGGTGATGCATCTGTAAGCAGGAAGGGCGCGTCGAGGCCGAGCGTTTTCAGCACCCAGGATGTTTGCGCGTTGAGAGCGCCTGCGCGCGCGGCAACGGTGTTGACGCCGTCGCGTTCGCGCAGCAGCCAGGCGTATCCCATGGCAGATGCGATGGAATCAGTATCGGGGTTGACGTGTCCAATGACGTAAATTTGATCGGGCATAGGTTTATCCGCTGGTTATTTTGATTTTAAAGCCTTCCAAACTCTTTCAGGCGTGACGGGAATTTCATCCACATTTGCGCCGATGGCATCGAGGATGGCGTTGCCGACAGCTGGCGCGACACCGTCCATTGGAATCTCCGCGACGGCTTTGACTCCAAACGGATGACTCGGCTCGAACGTCTCAACGAAAATTGTTTCCAGTTCTGGCATCTCGTCAGCGCGGAAGAGGTGATAGCGGTCGAAGTCGCGTTCGATGGCATTGCCTTTTTCATCGTAGCGCATTTCCTCGGTGACGGCGTAGCCGAGCGCCTGAGTAAGACCGCCTTCGATCTGACCTGACGCCGTCTGCGGGTTGATGATGATGCCCGAGTCGACCGCCATCACCAGCCTGTCCACTGTGACCGCGCCAGTTTCCACATCGACGGTGACTTCGGCGAACTGCGCCGCGAATGGCGGCGGCGAGACCGGCGAGACATAACTGGCCACGCCCATGATCTGCTCCTGATTATTTCTGTGCAGGCTGTCGAGCGCGATCTCGCTGAATGGAATGGTCTGACCGTTGGGGGCTATTGCCGTTCGGTTGGAAAGTTGCAAGTTGGAAGGCTCAACATCCAGCCCTGCATCCTTGAACATTCTGGCCGCCCGAATTTTGATTCTCTCCGCCACGATCTTCGCGGCGTTCGTGGCGGCAGTTCCTGAAACATAAGTTGTTGAAGAAGCATACGCGCCTTTGTCGAACGGAGTGAAATCCGTGTCGGATGAATAGCAGATCATGTCTTCGACGGGAACGCCTAAAACTTCCGCTGCCATTTGCGCGAGGACAGTATCCGAGCCGGTGCCCAGGTCTGTTGCGCCGACGAGCAAATTGAACGAGCCGTCATCGTTCATCTTGATGGACGCGCCGCCCATGTCAAGGTAGGGGATGGCTGTGCCTTGCATGACCATCGCAACGCCGATACCTTTGCGGACGGACGATAGACGATTGACGGTGGACGGTCTATGGCCTTCGGTCAATCGTCCGCTTCTCCATTCCTCATTCCCATATTTATCATCCCAATTGATCGCGGCGCGGCCTTGCGCCACGCATTGTTCCAACCCAACCGTGTGGATGATCTCCGGGCGCGGCTCGCGCCCTTCATTCCATGCGGTTGAAAACGGATGATACTCTCCGGGGTGAATCGCATTCTTCAAGCGGAAGTCGATCGGGTCAAAGCCCATCGCGCGCGCGATCTTTTCCATGTGACGGTCAAGCGGCCAGTAGCCCTGCGGTACGCCATAGCCGCGAAACGCTCCGGCAGGCGGCGTGTTGGTGTAAACCACGTCGGCATAAAAGCGGATGTTTGGCGCTTTGCGATACTCGCCGTCACCGACGTACAATGCCATCGACTTGTGACCCGTGTTGCCGGTCACTGTCAGCGCGTGACAGCCATACGCGCCGGTATCCGACAACGCATACATCGAGTTGGCTGTGATCGTGCCGTCTTTCTTCACGCCGGTCTTCATCCGCACGCGCATCGGGTGACGCGAACGCGCCGCTATAAATTCCTCCTCGCGGGTGTACTCGTACATCACCGGCCGCTTTGTTGCGATGGTCAAATGCGCGGCCACGTCTTCCATCAGCACTTCCTGTTTGCCGCCGAATCCGCCGCCGATGCGCGGCTTGATCACGCGGATTCTCTTCACGGGCAAGCCCAGCACCGGCGCCATCATTCTGCGCACGTGGAACGGCACCTGCGTGGATGTGCGAATCACAAGACGGTCATCTTCATCCCAATACGTCACCACCACATGCGGCTCGATGTGCGCCTGCTGAACTTTCGGCACTTCATATTCCGCTTCGAAAATTTCATCGGCTTCAGCGAATCCTTTTTCGATATCGCCGATGTCAATGCGGATGTGAGCCGCGAGATTCTTCTCTGGATTTGAATCTGCGAAGTTGACATATTCCGGCTCGTCGTGGATTCGGATCGGACTCCCCATGGCCTGTCTTGCGTCAAGGATCGGAGTCAGCACCTCGTACTCGACCTCGATCAACGCGAGAGCTTTTTCCGCGATCTCGGCAGTTTCTGCTGCGACGAATGCCACGCGGTCACCAACAAAGCGGACTTTTTTATCCAGAGAGAAAGCATCCAACGGCCCGGGAATCGGGTCAGACTGCCCTGCGGTGGAATACACCACCCGCGGCAGATCCTGCCACGTGAGGACTGCGGCAACGCCGTCGAGCGCTTTGGCTTTGCTGGTATCTATATTTTTAATTAATGCGTGCGCGTGCGGTGAATGTAAAACCTTGGCATGGAGCATTCCGCGCTTTTCGAAATCTGCGGCGAAGGCGGGTTTGCCTTGCACGAGTTTGACCGCATCCACTTTGATCTCTGGCTTGCCGACGGTCTGGTAGGTTTTTGATTCGGGAGATAAAACTACTTTTGGCCGAACCTGCACACCCGTCAGGTTTGAAGCGGGGGCGTCATTTTGCGGCGAGTCATCTTTGGGTGTGCCGAAGTCCCAATTAATGGAACCCAGTTCGAGCGGCGCATCGCCCCTTAATTCCGCGGCGGCCTTTAACACGGCCTGCACAGGTTTGAGATAGCCTGTACAGCGGCAGAGCACACCGGAAATTGCCTCGCGGACTTCGGCCTCGTTTGGGTTGGGATTTTTTTCAAGCAGTGATTTCGCGGCGAGGATTTGCGCGGGCGTGCAATAGCCGCATTGGATCGCGCCCGTTTCAACGAACGCCTTTTGCAGGGGATGCAGGCCGTCGGTTAATTTCCAACCTTGTTCGGGGTGCTCACCGAGCGCTTCGATGGTGGCGACCTTGTGACCTTCCGCCTGCGCGGCAAGCATTGAACCTGCGTTGACAGGTTTTCCATTTAATAAAACTGTGTCTGCGCCGCTCAAGCCGCCCTCATCGCCGAACTTGACTCCGTGGAAGCCCATCCCGCGCAAAGCGGCGAGCAGGGTGGTGGCGGGGGCGAGGTCAATGTTGTGGTCTATGCCGTTGATGTGTAGTGTGATGTTCATGGAGACTCCTAGGTTATTTCAACCGTGATTTTAACTCTTGCAGGTGAATGAGAATGTCCGGGTGGAGATCGAACTTGCTTGCTTGCGAAACGGCTTTTTGCGTGATGTGTTCCAGTTCTTCAAGCGTTATATGACCGTTCTTGATTAGAAAAATAATGTCATCGAAATCGGTGAACAAACCGCGATCTACTTTGCTGAGTGCAATGCTGTATGGGTCAATAACATGGATTTCTAAATTCTCGAATTGACCAATATATATGTTGCGATCAGCGTTCCCTTCTGGCAGGGGAATAAAGCGATCTATGGGAACAATATCAACCTGTAGTTTCATTTCCCTGGCTTTGCTCATAATGATGCGATGTAATTCGATTGGATGGATATCATCTCCGACGAAGTCTATATCACGTGATGGGCGCGGGCTTCCGAGAAGCGTAAGCGCGCTTCCTCCAAGGAGAAATAATCGGGAAGCAGGCGGAACCTGTTTACCAAGCGCCGTTAAGATGGATTGAAGCTCGCCATTATCCATGATTACACCTGCCCCAATTCCAGTTCTTTTAGCCAAATATCTGCGGCGTGTTGATATGTGCCAAGCCAATTGATATGCGATCCGCTCAACTCTTGCTGGCGTTTTGCCAATGCGCGGAGGTTTTCTTCAGGATTTGTTGTGGGGAATAGCCCCAGTTCCTTTGAAAACAAATCCGGCAATTTGTTTTGTGAAAGGTATTTTTGTTCAAGCCAAACTGCCGCGCTGTAAAAGCATTTTAATATCAATCGAGATGCCGTATCTATTGTTTTTTCAACCGAATTTGCATGGACGGAAAATTCGGGGTGACAAAGAAAAAGCGGAATAAGGCTTAACTGCAAACGCGCTTCCTGGCTTTCCGCGAGGGCGGCAATTAATCTGGCGGGAGAAAGTTTCGGAGGGCGAGCGGGCTTGGAACCCAATATAAACCGCACATCCCTCGCCCAAAGTTCGGATACCAGTTGGTCTTCAAGTGTTGGGGTGTTCATTAATCTTTCAACCTTCTAATTCCTTCTCTCAATTCATCGATCACTTTCAACTTGCCGTTCTCTTTATACAGCCATGAATCCCAGCCGTTAGCCGGTGCGCCATTTGACAATTCCCGTGCCACCGCGTGGATCGAGCCGACAAGTTCCCTGCATTTGAGATGTCCATTAGCAAGGATGCGCGCAGGCGTGCGGTCTTTTGCAAAATACAGGTTTTGACCGGGCTTGAGCAGTCCGTTTTCGAGCAGGCTCCCGAAGGGAATCCGCGCTGGTTTGGGCTTCTCGACTGTCAGAGATCCGTCCGGTGCAATTTTAACCTCGTCAATTCGCTTCTGCGCAACCTTGATATATTTTTTATCACGCTCAATGCCGATGTAATGTCGCCCCAGTTTCTTCGCCACTGCGCCGGTAGTCCCGCTTCCAAAAAATGGGTCAAGGATTACGTCCCCGACATTACTGCTGGACATTAGCACGCGATACAACAGCGACTCTGGTTTCTGGGTTGGGTGAGCCTTTGTCCCGTTGGATTTGATGCGCTCTTTTCCAGTCGCCAGCGGCAAAGCCCAGTCTGACCGCATTTGCAGGTCATCGTTCAAGGCTTTCATCGAATGGTGATTGAAGGTGTATTTCGCGCCTTTATTTTTTTGCGCCCAGATCATCGTTTCGTGCGCGTTGGTGAACCGCACGCCACGGAAATTCGGCATGGGGTTTGTCTTCAGCCAGATGATATCGTTCAAAATCCAGAATCCCAAATCCTGCATGATCGCGCCGACACGGTAGATGTTGTGATACGAGCCAATGACCCAGATCGTGCCAGTCTGTTTCAGCACGCGCCGAATCGCGGATAACCACTCGCTGGTGAAGGAGTCGTACTCTGCAAAACTGCTGAACTTGTCCCACTTGTTATTGACCGCGTCCACTTTGCTTAAGTCGGGGCGGTACAGGTCATTTTGCAGTTGGAGGTTATAGGGAGGGTCGGCGAATACCAAATCCACCGAATTCTCGGGGAGTGACTTGAGAATCTCAATGCAGTCGCCTTGCAGGATTTGGTTGAGGGGGAGCATCACAAGGCGAATTATACCTTTACCCATCCGGCGAAATGACCGTGATGGAAAATCGCGGCGGGTAGAACAGGAATTTCCTGCCCCAGAAATCCATCAATTGGTCGGTTGTCATTTTAAAAAATTTCGGGGTGACCGGCTTGAGTTTGTCCGCAGGCCACGGGTCGGCCGGGTTGAGCAGCAGCCATTGTGACTCAGCGCCGTCATAGCCGATCAGCACCATGGTATGCGGCATTCCCCCGAGCAAAGCAAGCAGCGGATTGTATTCAAGGTTCTTATTTTGGCGGTCAATTGTCATTTGCCATGCGCCGTGAATGAGGATGAGCCTGCCGGCCTGTAAATTTTCGATCAAGTCAGACGGTTTGCGGCGCGCCTGCATCTTCACCTTGAACGACCTGCCGTATTTACGGGTCAGGCTCTTTGTAAAATCCTTCAAAGCCAGAATCGCCTGCCAGGGAGTCATCATGCCAGGCAGCGGGCTGCTGGTCGAGAAGCGATACTTCCAGCCCCAAACTCCAAGCAAGTCAAGCTCACGGACATAACTTTGGATGTTGCGGTCAGGCTCCAATGCGCGGCCCTGCGTGGCCAGGTCCTTGAGCAGGTTCATGCACATCAACACGGAAGTAGTGACGCACTCATTCGGCGTCGGCCCATATCCCTGGCTTTGGAAATAATGCAGGAAATAAGATTCCCCGTCCTGTCTGTTTTCAGAATTTTGCGGCATTCCCCAAATTTTTTCTGTGATGCCTTGCGGCGGAAGTGTGTGCCGGCGATTTCGATATATTCTGTCCAAAAGCGCATCAAGCCAGCGGATAAAATTCGGTCGCGCCTGACTTTGGGCTGGTTCGCCCGAACTGTCATTTCCCTTGGCTTTGAGAGAATCCATTGCGCCTCCGGCCAGGTAACAATAAAAATTAAAAACTCAACTACGCAGCAAACCGTAGTTGAGTCAAATGCAGGGCTAAATTGTTCCGAGGCATCTTTTTGCCAGCGTGGATGCCACATCCATACGATAGGCGGCGGAAGCCCATTCATCTGTCGCTTCGTGGAAGGCATTGCGCGCAGCAGATTCGATGCCGTCTGCTTCGGTGCCGTCCATTGCCAGCATGGGACTCTTGCCATAGCCGCCAAGCGCCAGCCGCGTGCGGCCGGAGTTCCACTGGGCGAGCGCGGCGCAGACGATGGGTTTGTCGGCGGGGGTGCGGGAGACAAATTCAAATGCGAGTTTGGTGTTGAGGGGGACGGTGACCGCGGTGATCAGTCCGTGTGGGCGGAGGGGGAGAAAATCACCAAGACCATAGACGATGGACGATTGACCGTCCACGGTTTTCGGTCCATGGTCTATGGTCAACTTTGCATCCATTGCCAGCAAGGCCGTTGCGAATGGAGAACGTCCGTCACTTGCGACGAGCGTTCCGGCGACAGTGGCTGAATTGCGGATGTTGATCGGCGCTTCGAGTTTGATGGCGGCTTTCAATGCTGCGGGGCAAGCCTCGTTTTCGAGCAATGACTGGAGTGTGGCAGTCGCTCCGATTTCGAGGTCATTGCCTTTTTTTGTTAGGAAGTCCAAACCCAAAGCTTGAAGATCAACCGCTTGGACAGAATCAACTGTCGGCTGGGAGAGAAGCGTTCCTCCTCCGAGCGGGACGGTGTTCGGTTGAGTCAAAAGATTTAGGGCTTCGTCAAGAGTCTGCGGGCGGTGATAAGTCGTGATCATGTGTGCCTCCGTGAAATTCGCCCATATTATACGTTAAAAAAATATCGCCATCTTGCGATGACGATATTTTTGGTTAACCCGGCAGGGTGTAGGGGGCGAGTTCTGGCAATAGGAACTCGTCTTTCAGCGCCTGGATGAGGATTTCGAATTCGTCGCCGTTGCTGTAGTGACCGTAGAAGCGCCACACCGGCTGGAGATATTGCGCGTCTGCGCCGGCGGTTGGATCGGTCATTGAGTAGATTGGGTTTCTGATGTAGTAAGCCAGTTCCACTTTTTCGATGGTTGCTGTCGGTGGGATGTAATCTTGCGGTGCGGCGCTTTCGGTATCGTCATAAACATAAGGCTGGTCTGCTGTGACGGTTAACCCGGGCGACCCTTCTGCGATGATAGAACCCGCGGAAATTCTGAGGACGGGCAGACCGCCGAAAGTTTCATCGGGGACGATTAAAACTTCCAATTCGATCAGATCGCCCTGAATGCCGATGATCGCGTCGGTTGGGTTGCCGGCTGGCGCGAGTTGGACGTAGGACGCGCCATCTTCAGTTGTAAAGATGATTGCAGATTGACCGTCAAGATTCGTCAGTTCCTGCCTGCCTCTTATGATCTGGAATTGAAGGTCTGGGAATGGGATTTCATAGCGCTCAACATTGATACTGAATTGTCCGGCGTTTTCTGATCCCCAAACGATGATGGGCCGTCCGTGAAATTTTTCCAGACCTTGCATACTTGTGCCTATCAGAAGCAGGGAATAGTATTGTCCGCTTTGATCTGTGCCTGTTATGCTGTATTCTGTTACTTGTGTCCCGCCCACCTGCTTGTGGATCACGACGCTTAACATGCCGCGCAAGCCTTCGATGCGGGCAGTGTTCAACGGTGAGGGAGTGAGGGTGGGGGGAGGGGTCGGTGACGGCACAGGTGTTCCGCTCAGGTTGAGTTTGTAAAAAGCCCCACCCCCGCCTCCACCGCCGTTTGTGCCATGGAAAATTTCCATCAGGCCGGGCTGTGGATTGGGGTCAAGCACTTTTTGGAAGGCTTCTTCTGCGGTGAGGATGCCGAGCCTGCCAACCGATTCAGGGTTTATTGAATAGCCTGAAAATATGATGTTGCTCTGGTCATCAAGTGTGACATCAAAACGAATGGGCATCATGAAATCAAAGGTCATTTGATACCCATCTGACGTGAGCGGCAGGATGCCATATTGACGGCCTTCATTTTCAATTGCCATTTCAACGTTGTAGCCAAAGTTGAAACCGTGTTGCCTGAGGAAGTTATCGATGAAGGCGAGAGCTTGCCCTCCGGGAAGTTTTCCTAAAGTGAAGTTTTCAAAATCCGAGTAGTACGTGAAATAATGATCCGAGCGGACTGTCAACTTTTGTTTGCCGTCAATGAGCAGATAATCGAAGTTGCCGGAGATTTGACCCGGGGTTTCGCTCACTTCGCCATTCATCCCGAATTGCTGCGCCAAAGCGCGCGCTTCATCCATCGTCGCGGGCTGACTTATTTTCAGCGAATACACATTCGCTTCCGCAGGCGACTCGGGCAATGGCTGTGAGAGGGTTAATTTAGTTCCGCGCCAGTCATAGCCTCCGTCAGTTGCGACGGGAGTTGATGGGATGGGCGTTGAAATTTCCTGTATCGCAATTGGTGTTGGTGTTGCGCCGTTGAACATAACCTCCGTCACGAAGGTCAGCGACGATTCTCCGACTCGCCCGGTCACTTCCCAACAGCCGGTGGTGGGGAATATCAAAGCGGAGACCTGGAAACCAGTATCGCCGTACCCATCCGGAATGTCGGCGCGAAGCGGTTCCGCATCCACAGACGCGTCTGTGTCCAGCCGATGACCTTCAATCGTCAGCGCGCCAGTCACAGCCCGCACCCAGCCCCACTTCATGCTGAGCGAGCCATCGGCCTCCAGATTGTGCGGCTCCATCATCACCTTGCCGTCAGGCCAGAGCACAGTCCACAATTCGCCGTTGCCCAAATATTCCGGGGAGGGAACGGTTTCGCCGGGCGGCAAACTTCCATTGGGTTCAGTCACCGGGCAAATAAATCCGTCGCCTGCGGCGGGAGTGCCTGATAAAAGTGAGCGGGTCGCAAAATTCAAGGCCAACACCAATGCCACGATCGCAGCCGCCCAGCCCAGCGTTGGAAAAATATTCTGGCGTAACGACCCAAATAAATTTCGTTTTGGTTTATGCGCGGCGGTTAACTTTGTTTCGAGTTCATGCTCAAACATGATATTCGGCTTTATTCCCTGTGCTGTGTTTTCAAGCATCTCAATTATTTTTTTATCTTCGTGATTCATTATTCCACCTCCAATGCCAGAGAGGTTCGTTCGCGCAGATCCTGCAAGCCGCGCCCGATTAACATTTTCACGGCGGCTTCGCTTTTGTTCAGCACACTGCCGATCTCGGCCATGCTCAACTCGCCGAAAAAACGCAGGATCAATGCTTCGGCTCTTTCGGCGCTGATCTGTTTCAACGCGCGGGATATGGATTCGATTCGCAGACGAGACATCGCCGCTTTATCAGTCGGCAGGCTTGGGCTTGGAATGTGAAGCGCCGCCTCAATCGGGACCTCCGGCCTGCGTCTCCTAAAGAAGAGGAATCGTTTCTTTGAGGCGATTCCCATCAACCACGCCGCGAAGGGAGCATCTCCGCGATACGAGCGGATACCCTCCAGCGCGGCCATGAAAGTTTGCGAAGTTAAATCCTCGGCATCTTTCACGTTGCCGGTATGCGCCGCATGGTAGCGATAGACGCGCGTCACGTGCCGGCGATACAACTCCGCGAAAGCATCCGCGCTCACTGCGGCTTCTTGCGCAAGACTTATCTCGTCGGCGGGCGTGCTTTGTGTTTGTTCAGTCATGATTGTGATCATAGACCTCCTGTCGTTAATAAGTTACAGGAGGCGTTCAAAAAGTAACAGGGAATTTTTTGTAGGGGCGACCCGCCTTGGTTAATTAAGGTGCTGCCAAATCCAAACAGGTCGCCCCTACTTTTTAATCCGGATAAACTTTCCACCCCAATTCATCCAACCTCGACGTATCCAATTTGTCTGGCGGCACGTTGATGTGAATCGCATTTGCCTCGGCCAGCAGTTCGCCGCTTTCAGCGTCGAAGATCCCAGCCCAACACTCGACGAATTTTTTGCGATCCTTGCCCGCCCTGCCGATGATCTTCAGCGGCTGTCCGATCGGAACATTCTTGCGATACTTCACTTCGAGTTTTCCAGTGAACATAAAACGCGGCGTCTCGGCGCTGCCCATGAACGCGCGTCCGCTCACTTCATCGAGAATCGCCGCGACAATCCCGCCGTGCAAAACGCCGGGGTATCCCTGAAAATGATCGGGCGCAGTGTACGCAGTTTCGACAACGCCCGGCTCGGTTTCATAAACATGCAAATGCAAGCCGACTGGATTTTCCAATCCGCAGATAAAACAGTGACGTGAGTTGGGTTGTTTGATTTTGGACATGCGCGGGATTATACTCCGGCCATGAAAATATTCATCACCCGCATCATCCCAGACCGGGGGCTGGTTCTGGTCAAGGAGCATTACCCAACCTGTGACATCTGGTCTGCCGACATGCCGCCTTCGCGTGAAGAACTTCTTCAACGAGTCCGCGGCGTGGATGGGTTGCTCTGCCTGCTCACCGAAAAAATTGACGCCGAATTGATGGATGCAGCCGGGCCGCAATTAAAAGTCATCAGCAGCATGTCCGTTGGCGTGGATCACATTGACGTGGCCGCTGCCACCGCGCGTGGAATTCCCATCGGCAACACGCCCGGCGTGCTGACAGATGCCACAGCCGACATGGCTTTTGCCTTGCTGTTCGCATCCGCGCGGCGCGTGGTCGAAGGCGAAAAGTACGTCCGCGACGGAAAGTGGGAGACTTGGAATCCAAAACTCCTACTCGGCGCGGACTTTGTCGGCGCGACTCTGGGAATTGTTGGTTTCGGGAGAATTGGTCAGGCCGTGGCGAAACGTGCCCAGGGCTTTGACATGCGCGTGATCTATTACGACCCAACCGCTCAACCTGCTTTCGATGCACAGCCCGCTGATCTCGAGACTCTTTTGCGCGAATCGGATTTTGTCTCGATCCATGTGCCGTTGACTGAAAAGACAAGGCGCATGGTCAATGCGGAATTTCTGGCGCAGATGAAGTCCAATTCAATTTTGGTCAACACCTCGCGCGGTGGGGTGGTGGATCAAGCCGCTTTATATGACGCGCTGAAAGCCAAGAAGATTTTTGCCGCCGCGTTGGATGTCACCGACCCTGAGCCATTGCCAACGGACAATCCATTGCTTGAATTGGAAAACTGCCTCATCGTCCCGCATCTTGGCAGCGCCAGCCAGCACACACGAGATATGATGTCCCTGCTCGCGGCGGAGAATTTAATCGCAGGCTTGAAAGGGGAACGCCTGCCGAATTGTGTAAATCCAGAAGTCTACAAGTGATGTCGTTGCGAGCCGCCCTCTCGCGAAGCAACCTCCTGTTAAGTGGGGATTGCTACGGCTTTTTCAAAGTCGAAAAATCTTTAACGCTAATTACGCTAATTGAACGAATTTCGCGAAAACTATAAAAAATTCGCGCTATTTGCTTCATTCGCCAAATTCGCGTTAAGGCCTTGTCGCAATTTTACAAAATAGCCAGGCTAATTTGAGAACGCTTTCCTCGCAACACTTGCGCCGCACGCAAGTGCAGGTGTGACATGTCACTTCTCTCCCCAGTGAATCGCGATCGTGCCAAACATCAGGCGTTTGAAATCCACCTTCTTGAATCCAGCCGCCATCATGCGTGACGCCATCTCCTCGGCAGTGACAAATCCTTCGGTGGTTTCAGGCAAATAGCGGTACGCCTCGCTGACCCCGGTCAACAGGCCGCCAAGCGTGGGGATGATGAAGTGCATGTGAATCCAGATGAACGGCGACAAAATATTTTTCTTCGGGCGGGTGGTGTCGAGCACGATCATACGTCCGCCGGGCTTGAGCACGCGGAACTGTTCCTCGATGGCTTTTTGCAGATCGATCACATTGCGCATGAGAAAACCAGAGATGACCGCGTCGAAGGATGAATCGTTAAAGGGCAGCCTCAGCGCGTCGGCAGTGGAAAAATTCAAAGCGCTGATCCTTTGTCCAACGCGCATCATCTCGTGGGTAAAGTCAGATGCGATGACCTTCGCCCGCGGGAACTGCGTCGCGGCTTCGCGTGCCAGGTCGCCGGTACCAGTTCCCAGGTCCAGCAGTGACGCGGAGTTATCCATCCGCGCAAGTTTGATGACCATCTTGCGCCAGCGAATATCCTGCCCGCCAGTCATGAGTCGATTCATCAAGTCATAGCGTTTTGCGATACGGGTAAACATATTTTGAACGTACGCCGCGCGTTCGTTGCCTGTAAGTTGGGTCATGAGGTTCTCCTTAAGTTCGGCATATTATACCCATACGGGCACTTGTAAACGCATGATATACTCGCCGAATGTCATTGCGAGGAGCGCTCTTTGCGACGAAGCAATCTCCTGTTGTACCAGAGATTGCTTCGCGAAGACCGCTCGCAATGACATTTCAGTTACAGGAGATTTCGATGAATTTACTTCAAATCTGGTGGCTTGCGATTCGTCCGCGCACATTGCCGGCCGCTGCTTCCGGTGTTGTGATGGGCAGCGCGCTTGCGTGGCGCGACGGCTCATTTCAACTTCTGCCTGCGCTGGCTGCTTTGCTGGTGGCACTGCTTTTGCAAATCGGCAGCAACGTGGCGAATGATGTTTTTGATTTCGAGCGCGGCGCGGATACGGCGGAGCGGCAAGGCCCGCTGCGCGTGACTCAGGCTGGACTACTCACGCCCGCGCAGGTCAAACGCGGTATGTGGATTATCTTCGGGCTGGCGGCTTTTTGCGGACTTTACCTTGCAGCGCTTCGCGGCTGGACCGTGATCTGGATCGGCGTTGCAGCCATTGTCTCAGCGATAGCATATACCGGCGGGCCATTCCCGCTTGGCTATTATGGACTTGGCGATTTATTCGTGTTCATCTTCTTCGGCCTCGCCGCAGTGGCAGGGACGTATTATGTGCAAGTCGGTTCTGTCAGCGCCGCCGCGTGGTGGATGTCTGTGCCGATTGGATTAATCATCACTGCGATTTTGGTTGTCAATAATTTGCGCGACCTCGAAAATGACCGCGCCGCAGGCAAGCACACGCTGGCGGTGCGAATCGGCTCGCAGGCCACAAAAATTGAATATGTTTTGCTTATCGCGATTGCGTATCTGTTGTTGCCCGTTTTGCTTGTGATGAATCTGATTCCCGCAATGACAATGCTGACATGGGTTTCGCTGCCGCTTGCATTTAAATCCACGCGCACGGTGTTGGCTCAGACAGGCCGTCCGCTCAATGCCGCGCTCGCGGGGACAGGTCAAACCGCGTTGGCTTATAGTCTTTTGTTCTTTTTGGGGATATTGCTTTCATAAAACGAGGTGACAGTCCTTACAAAGTTACTGTCACCTATGCTAAAAAATTTTTCAGCAGCGAAATATATTTTTCAGGTTGCTCCGCATGGACATTGTGCCCCGCTTCGGGCACAATGTTTTTTTGTGCCGACGGAATCCGCTCGGACATTTTGTGAATCACCTGAAGGTACTTTTCATCTTTCGCGCCTGAGATCAACAAGACGGGAAATGAAAGTTTGGACAACGAGTCCCAAAGCGGAGTCTGCGCGCCGGGGCTGAGGTCGCGGATGACTTTTGCCATCCAGCGCGGGTCATTTTGTTTGGCTGATTCTTTGATCGTGGATAATTTTTCAGGGTGGGAATTCAAGCTGGCGAAGAGCGGCATTCGATACCAGTTTTCCACAAAAGCGGACATACCATCCCTCAAAATAGATTCAGCGCGGGCGGAGTCTTCCACTAGCCTTTTAGCGCGTTCGGTTTCGTCCATGATGCCAGGGCTGGCGGATTCGAGAATGAGGGAGTGAATTCTTTCGGGATGATGAACCGCAAAATGCAAAGCAACTCGTCCGCCAAGCGAGTATCCAATAAGATGAATTTTCGGCGCGGGGATTTTATCGAGCAATTGCAAAAGCCAGTCGGTCAAAACATCAAAGTTGAGCGGGGAATTAATTTCAAGGTTCGTGTTTTTGCCATGACCAATTAAGTCGGGCAGGATACAAAAATATTGTTCCTGTAGCGCGACATTTATGTCGTGCCAGCTTTTCTCGCTTCCGAGAAAACCATGCAGAAAAACGAGCGGAGGGCTTTCCGAATTGCCGAGAAACATTAGATTAATTTGCGTCCCATCGCAGAGGCGATGCGGCGCATGTCTTCAATGAAAGTGGGCAACGATTCAAGCGGAAGCGATTGCTCGCCATCGGATAGCGCTTCTGTGGGATTCGGGTGAACTTCCACGATCAAACCGTCCGCGCCGGCTGCGAGGGCGGCGCGTGATGCGGCCGGGACCAAATCTGCGCGGCCTGTGGCATGGCTTGGGTCGGCGATGATCGGAAACTGCGTGGATGTTTTGACTTGCGCGATGGCGCTCACATCCAATACGTTGCGCGTGGACGAATCAAAACTGCGGATGCCGCGCTCGCATAAAATGATTTGTTCATTTCCGCGCGAGGCGATGTGTTCCGCCGCCGCCAGCCACTCCGCAATTGTGGACATGAATCCGCGCTTGAGCAGAATCGGTTTCGGCTGTTCGCCTGCCGCCCACAACAGCGGAAAGTGCTGCATGTTGCGGCTTCCAATTTGAATGATGTCGCTGTATTCAACGACCATCGGCAATTGCTCCACACCCAGCGCTTCGGAGATGACGAGCATCCCAAACTCATCCGCAATTGCGCGAAGAATTTTCAAACCGTCGAGTCCGAGTCCTTGAAAGGCATCTGGCGAGGTGCGCGGCTTGAATGCTCCGCCGCGCAAGATTCGCAAACCAAGCGCGCGCATGGATTTTGCAACGGCGTATGTCTGCTCGTAACTTTCGACCGAGCACGGTCCAGTCATGAGCAGAATGTCATCGCTGCCGATGGTGAGGTTGTTGGGAAGTGAAATGATGTTTGTCATAGTTTTGTGTTTAGACCTGACAGGATTCTAAATCCTGTCAGGTCTTTAATTTCAGCGCGCTTCAATTTTCCCGAAGCCGTATGTGGCAGCGACTCGACGAAGATGATTTGCTTCGGGATTTTATAACCTGCGATTTTTCCGCGTAAAAAGTGGATGAGATTTTCTTCGCTGACGGATTCGCGGACGACGACAGCCGCCGCAACCGACTGCCCCCAGGCTGGGTCGGGCAATCCGACGACACAGGCTTCGCTGACGACGGGGTGACTCGTCAATGCGCGCTCCACTTCTTCGGGGTAAATATTCTCCCCGCCGCTGACGATTAAATCTGTGCGGCGGGTGAGCACCCACAAGTCGCCGTCTGAATCAAGATAGCCGACATCGCCAGTATGTAGGTCACGCTTCAAGCGTGACCTACCCAAATATCCTTGCATGACTGTCTTTCCACTGACGACAATTTCGCCAACCTGATTGGCAGGCACGGGTTGATTATTTTCATCCACAATTGTGACGGTTGTTCCGCTCATCGGTTTGCCGACACTGCCGGGCTTTGCGCGAGTCTGCTCGGGGGTGGAGGTGGCGACCTGCGAGGTCGCTTCGGTCAAGCCGTAGGTGAGCGCAATCGGTAAGTTCAAATCCAATGCGGCCTTGAGCAAACTTTCTGGTGCGCCCGCTCCGCCAAGGAGAATCACCCGCAGAGACGGTGACGGCTTGAAGTGTGGATATTTTTCCAGCAGGCGGTGCAACATGGTTGGGACAAGCGAAACGTGGGTGATGTTTTCTTCTGTCAGCGCATGGTGGACGGCATCCACGTCAAAGCCGGAGTGGAGGACGATTTCAATTCCATATATCGCGGCGCGGAAGACGATGGACATTCCGCCGATGTGATAGAGCGGCATGGTCAACAGCCAGCGGTCACTTGCTTGAACGGGCAATCTTTCAGCGGAAGCCAATGCGCTGGCATAGTGATTGTCGAAGGTCAGCAGTGCGCCTTTGGGAAAGCCAGTTGTTCCAGAGGTGAAAAATATCCCTTGAACGGAATCAGGCTCAGGCGTGGAATGAATCGAGGAGGAAAAATGCTGAGGCGAAGATAAAAATTCGGAGAGCAGAATCCGCTTTGGGTGTTTGAGATGTTCCGATTCGCAAATCAATAAATCGCATTGACTTTGCTCCACCTGCCAGCGGAGTTCGGACTCGGTAAGGCGCGTGTTGAGCGGAACGGCGACCGCGCCGATCTTTGCCAGTGCGTGGATGAGCGCAACATAAAATGGTTGGTTGCTGAGGTGAATACCGACGCGCGCACCGTGCGAAATGTTTTGCGCTTCAAGTTCAACGGCGATAGACTCTGCCCAGGCGTTGAGGGCGGAGTATGTCCACGTTTGATTTTTAAATTCAAGCGCGAGAATTTTTTGTGCGGCGCGTTTCGTAAGCCAGTCCATTTGATTCCTTTCTATGTCATTGCGAGGCGTAGCCGAAGCAATCTTCTTGCTACGTGGAGATTGCTTCGCCGCAAAGAACGCGGCTCGCAATGACATGGTGACTTACGGCAGCCACGGATACTTGCGGAAGTTTGGCTTGCGCTTTTCGTTGTAGGCGTTGCGGCCTTCCTGTCCTTCTTCGGACATGTAGAAAAGCATGGTGGCATTGCCCGCGAGTTCCTGCAAACCGGCCTGCCCGTCGAGTTCGGCGTTGAACGCAGACTTGAGATTGCGAATCGCGAGCGGACTCATCGCAAGAATTTCCTGCGCCCACTGAATACCCTCGGCTTCGAGTTGTTCAACGGGAACGACCTTGTTGACCAATCCCATGTCGAGCGCCTCCTGCGCGTTGTACTGGCGGCAGAGATACCAAATCTCGCGCGCCTTTTTCTGACCGACAACCCGCGCCAAATAGGATGATCCAAAACCCGCATCGAACGAACCGACCTTCGGACCTGTCTGCCCGAAAATGGCATTGTCAGCGGCGATGGTTAGATCCGCGATGACGTGCAGAACATGTCCGCCGCCGATGGCGTATCCTGCCACAAGTGCGATGACCGGCTTCGGCATACTGCGAATGATCTTTTGCAATTTGAGCACGTTCAAGCGCGGCACGCCGTCACTGCCCACATAGCCCGCGTTGCCGCGCACTTTCTGGTCGCCGCCAGAGCAGAAGGAATATTTTCCATCTTTTGCCGGGCCGTTGCCTGTGAGCAGAACCGCGCCGATGCGAGTGTCTTCCCACGCGTTCTCGAAGGCTTCGATCATTTCCTTGATCGTGTCGGGGCGGAAGGCGTTGCGGACTTCGGGACGGTTGAACGCAATCCGCGCGATGCCGTCCGCTTTTTCGTAGGTGATGTCTTGGTATTCTTTGGCTTTGATCCAGTTCATGATTCCTCTTTTAGTTTTCACCACAGAGCGCACGGACGCTTCGCGCACAGAGAAATCCTTTAAGAATTCCTCCGTGATCTCTGTGTTCTCCGTGGTTAAGTGGTTTTCTCTTTTACGTGCCGATTTAATTCTTTTCTCAGCGCCTCAAACTTCTTCGCGTCGCTGGGAATTTCGATGATGGTGGATTTTTCTGACGCGAGTGAATTTTCGAGCGTGGATTTCAGCGCGAGGCGTTCCACACGGACATAATCGATGCCATAGAGTTTTGCGGCGTGTTCGAAGGTCAATCCATGCGGGGCGGTGAATAATTCCGTGAACGGCGGCTCGAACTTCGAGATGGGCAGGCGCTCGAAAATCCCGCCGCCGCCGTTGTTGATGATAATGATCGTGACGCGGATTCCGCAGCGTTGAATCGCAAGCAGTCCGTTCATGTCGTGATAAAAAGTTGTGTCGCCGCTGACGAAGACCAGCCCCGGCAGATATGCTGCCGCGCCAAGCGCGCTGGAAAGTGTGCCGTCAATTCCGCTCGCGCCGCGGTTGGCAAAGACTTGCACAGGCTTTTGACTCGGCTGAGCGAATTGGTCAAGGTGGCGGACAGGCAAACTATTGGCGACGAAGAGTCCGCCGCCTGCCGGGAGTTGACTCGACACATCGGTCAGGATTCCACCCTCGAAGTCTGGTTCTGACCGAAGAGTATGGACTTCGTCCCAGACAGCGCGTTCGAGCTCCACCCATGCGGGTAGCCACAAGATGTCAGGTTGAAAACCTGACCTACCGAGCAACTCCTCACACAACAAAAGCGGATCGCACCACATGGAATGTGTCACGCGGAAGCGGTCATCGCGCCAGCGCGGAACATCGGAGATATGGATTTGCGGGACATCTTCGAGGCTATCGAGATAATCGCATAATGTGTTGCTGGTGGGAACATCGCCGAAGCGCAGAATCAATTGCGGGTGCAGGTTGGTTGGCAGGAATGTATCGTATCCGCCGAGAATGTTTTCGTTGACATGTTCGCCGAAGCGCAAGCCAGAGAGTGAGTCTGTGAAAATGGGATAGCCGAGTCTTGTTGCGAGTTCGGTCAACCGCGCGGGGAAATCCCCGGCGGGGCAGCGCGGACCGCAGACGATGAGTCCGCGCGGGGCGGAGGAAATTTTGTCGGCGAGGAAATCTATCTGCGCGGGGGCGGGGAAAAGTTGGGGATGAGAAAATGTCACTTGCGCGGGAGCAGTTGTCAGCGCGGAAAGGAGCGCGTCATTCATCCACAAAGGAAGATCATCGGGAACGTCAATCGGTTCAAGCGGTTTCCGAAATTGGAAATTCAAATGCACCGCGCCGGGCAAAGGCGATTGCGATGTCTCGAAGGCGCGCGCGGCGAGCGTTTGCAAATATCGAAAAAGATGTTTGGAGAAATTCGCTTCGGGCGCGGGGACATCGGCAAACCAGCGGACGTGGTCGCCGAAAAGTTTGAGCTGGTCAATGGTTTGGTTCGCGCCGCTCTCGCGCATCTCCGCGGGACGGTCGGCGGTGAGCACGATCAGCGGCACTTCGCTGTAATTCGACTCAATGATGGCGGGGAAAAAATTTGCGGCGGCGGTGCCGGAAGTGCAAAGAAGCGCGACAGGCTTTTGACTCGCGCGCGCAAGTCCGAGTGCAAAATAGGATGCAGAACGTTCGTCGTTGTGGACATAAACTTTGATGCCGCTTTCGGCGAATGCAATTGCCAGCGGCGTGGAGCGCGAACCCGGCGCGATGCAAACCGAATCCAGCCCAAGTTTTTTTAACTCGTTGACGAAGATACCCGACCAGGTCGTGTTGCGGTTGGCGGTGTTCATGCGCATTCCGCCTCGCTGCGTGCCGCATTTAATAAAAAGCGAATCTTCAAACCCGTTTCGTCCCACTCTTTTTGCGGATCGGAATTTGCGACAATGCCCGCGCCGCCGAAAAGTGTGGCGCTGTTTTCGCGGAATAATCCCGAACGAATCGCAACCACGAAATCGCCGTCTCCGTTTGAGTCCACCCAGCCGATGGGAGCCGCGTACCAGCCGCGCTCGAATCTTTCAAGCTCACGGATGACTTGCAGCGCTTCTTCAGTTGGCGTGCCGCCGACAGCGGGAGTCGGATGAAGCGCGGCAACGATGTTGAGAATGTTATGGTCTGGTTTCAATGCGCCTGTGATTTTTGTGCGAAGATGTTGAATGTTCGGCAGACGCAAAAGTTTTGGCGCGGAATCAATCTCCAGCGATTCGGTCAGCGGCAGCATCTTTTCGCGTATCTGCTCGACGACAAAAATATGTTCGCTTTGGTCTTTGGCAGAATTCAAAAGTTGTTTGCCAAGCATTTCATCTTCGGCCGGAAATTCTCCGCGCCGAATGGAGCCTGCGATTGCGGCGGTTTTAAATTTCGCGCCGTTGACTGACACCAATCGCTCAGGTGTCGCGCCTGCAAAAATTGTTGCGGACGAAAATTCAAACATGAATCGAAAACATGCCGGGCATGATGCGCCGAGATTTTCAAGCATGGCAGGAACGTCAAATGCGCGGTTACCTGTCGCGTACATCGGACGCGCGAGCACGATTTTTTTCAACCCGCCCTGTCGGATCATTCCCACCGAGCGTTCGATTGCAGTTTGCCAGTCGGCGCGGGATGTTTCCTGCGCGATGATTTCATCGGGCATGGATGGGGATTGAAGAATCGCGGACTCAAATTTGGCGATGAATGATTCCGCTTCGAGACGAACCGCTTCACGCTTCGCGTCACCCGACAATTGATTCACGGAAATGAAATAATCAGCGCCGACGCGGATCAGCGCGTAACGCGGCAGGATCAGCGCCGCAGACGGGAACGAGTCCCAGTCGCCGCGTTCGGTCGAGTTGAAGAATGATCCGCCGCCGAGCAGAATTGGGCGCGGCAACGAGTCCGATTCGTTGATGCATATAATTTGCTGAAATAATTCCAGTGCAGATTGACCAAGTTCTGCAAAACGATTTCCGCTGTCAGTGGAAACCTGCGCGGTAATTCCAAGCCCGGCAATGGCTACCGGCGACTGCATGCTCTCGAAATAAAAACGCTCACTGCCGGCGCCGAAGCGCAGGAAATCTGTCAGCGAGGTTGATTTGTATGGAATAGTGTAATTGACGATGCGATTCAAGAAAAATCTCCGGCACAAAACAAATGGTACGTTAGGTTCTGCCAACACTTTGCAACAATAATTTCCGCAAGGCAGGCAGCGAGCGGACAGGGTCAGGCTCGCCGGTGTACACCCAGCGCAGGATGACCTCGTTCAACGCGCCCATCCATGCGCAAGCGGCGATCTCTGTATCCAATGGGGGGATGCTTCCGTCGGAGACGGCTTGATCGAGATTGTTTTTGATGATGGCGATAAACCTGTCATTGACGGCGCGGCGTTTCTCCTCGAAGGCGAGTCCCAGCCCTGTGGCTTGCACGAGCGCGATCTTCGCCAGTCCGCGGTATTGGCCGAAAGTCTCCAAACAGACGCGCAAAGCCAGGTCGAGGCGTGCCATGCCCGAGGTCGAAGTGGCGAGGCGGTCTTTTAATCTGCCTTCTAGCAGGTCGGCGAAGGTGTCCACCAAGGCGAGGAAAATATCCTGTTTGCTGGGGAAGTAGAAATAGAACGAGCCTTTGGATGTGTTCGACTCGGCCACGATGTCATCAACCTTGGTGTCATGGTAGCCTTTGCTGGCGAAGACGGTCACTGCCGCTTCGAGGATGCGGGCGCGAGTTTCGTGGGAGGGGTTGGCAGGGGCTTCTGTCATGGTGAATAAACCGACTGGTCAGTCTAGTCGGCTGAAAAGAATAGCACAACCAAAAAGCCGCGTCAAGGTGACGCGGCTCATATATAAAAAATGACAGTAGGGGCGACCCGCCCAGACAGAAAAGTTTCCTGTCTTACCATGAAGGGTCGCCCCTGCTGTTTTTGTGAGATTAACTCTGTGCAAACGTATCGATCAGCAATTTGAAATTCCCGCCGACAGGGTAAAGGATGGGGCAGGTGCATCCGCGTTTGGTATATTCTGCCACCTTGGCGCGCGCTTCTGCGGGCGTGCCTGAGGCGGTGATCTTGTGAACCAATTCATCGGGGACAAAGTGCTTGGCCTTATTAATCTGTTCTTTGGTGGCAGGCCAGCCCAACGTGGCTTGGATGTTATTGATGACTTCTGCCGAAACATTCGAGGCCTTGGCGATGTGCGGCTGCTGCGCAAGGTACTGGCAGAGCAATTCTTTGGTGTACTCAATTGCCTTGTCGTGGTCTTCATCCACTGAACACACGATCAACTGCGGACGGTCAATGTCAGCCAGCGTGCGGCCGGATTTCTTTGCGCCTTTTTCGAGTAATTCAAGCGCCTTGTCGTTGTATTCAGGCGCAACGCAGTAATTCATCACACAGCCGTCTGAGATTTCGCCGGTCATTTCCATCATCAGGTCGCCTGTCGCGCCGATCATGATCGGGATGTTGCGCGGCTCACGGCGGCCATGGACTACGTCCAATTCAATATTGTCCACATGATGAAATTCACCGTGAAAAGTGACCCGTTCCAGATTCAGCAGACGGCGCAAAACTTCGACAGTCTCGCGCATGGCGAGCAGGGGCTTTCTGCGCTCAATGCCGACGTTCTTGGCCAGCGGATCCCACCAGGCGCCGATGCCGCAGATGACGCGATTCGGAGCAAGGTCATCGAGTGTGAGGAAGGTGGCGGCCAGCAGACCTATGTTGCGAGTCCAGTTGTTGATCACGCCGGAACCGACCTTGAGTTTATTCGTCACGGCGGCGTAGGCGGCCATCGGGACGATCGCATCGCGCACCAGGCGACTCTCAGCCTGCCACACGGCTTCAAAGCCTTTCTCCTCTGCGTATTTGACGTAATCCAGTCCATCGCGCAGGTCGTGCGAATCTTGCAGGTAAAGGGCAACACGTTCGGTCATGAGGTTCTCCTTGAAATAAAATTTGCCACAGAGTCCTCAGAGATAAAACTCCGTGTGCTCTGTGGCTAAATGGTTTACGTCTTTAAACCTTCCAATTTGCGTACCATTTCCAGGTCCTCTGGAAGATCGAGGTCCAATCCCAAAGACGGTAATTCAATAATCTCCAACTGGGCGCCGGCTTTTTTTGCGCGCTCACAATGCCGCTGAAATGAATCCTCGCCGAAGTCATACTCGATCAGCCCCGCGGGGCACATCAACAAGGCATTTGTCCCTTTGCGATGGCGGTCCGGCGCAATGACAACCACCGGCGGCTTCACCGCGCGATCGATCAACGCCAGCACATCCTCGCGTTCCAGCAATGGCAGGTCGGCGGGCAGAACCAAAACGCCATGTGTCGCATGAACTTTGGCCATAACCGACGCGCGCGTCAGCGCAGTATTCAAATGAGGCTGACCATCTTCCTGCACGGTCTTTGCCCCGTGATTGCGGGCAATCGTCAGCGCCTGCGGATCGCGGCTCACCACCAGCACCTGATCCAGTTCTTTCAAAGTCGAAAGCGTTTTGAGCGTGCGTTCCAACAATTCCTGATTTAATGCAGTCCGTTCATTCTCGGTAAGCGCTCCAGACAAACGTGACTTTCCGCGCCGCAAAGGTTTTACAGGGACAATTGCCCAAAGTGTCATATTTATAAACTCCCGGCAAAGTTTAACACATTCGCCGCCAACAAGGCGCGGTCATCAAAAGTATTCATAAGTGTATTCGTGACCAGCGTCTTCGTTTCAATTTTATCTGATAAAGAAGAGTCCACCGTATCCAACACAAATCCGCTCAATAAGGTACGGTAATGATTCGCGACGGCCAGCGCCGAGGGTTCAATGCCAAGTTCTCTGTACATCTTTGCAGCAGGTCCTTTTACGGTCTGCCCGCCAATGATGGGCGAGACTGCGACCACCGGCTTGTTTATTTTTTGGATGACCCGCAGAATCGGATCCACGCTCACCCAGGGATTCGACGGGCAAATGAGTATTGCCTCGGCTGAATCAATCGCTTCGCGCACACCCGGAGCTGGTTCAGCGACTTGGACTCCGTCGAACCGAAAGCCTTTCACCTGCGGCTCGCAGTGTCTGTGGACGAAATATTCCTGAAAGGCCAACTCGCCTTCGTCGGTCTCCACCAATGTCCGCACAGGTGAATCGGACATTGGCAGAACTGTGTGCTTGACTCCCCATGCTTTGCAAAAATCCCTTGTGACTTGAGTCAGCGATTGTCCTTCTTTCATCCTTCTTGTTCTTTCAAGGTGCGTGGCAATGTCCTGATCGCCGAGACTGAACCAGTTTGGTCCGCCAAGTTTTTCGATATTCGCAAGGGTATTCCAGCTTTCGTTGACGCGCCCCCAGCCTGTTTCGGGGTTGGCCAGCCCCGCCAGCGTGTAACAGACCGTGTCAAGGTCGGGGCAGATGTACATCCCCAAATGCTCAAAATCATCGCCGGTGTTGACGATGACAGTTAAATCTTCGGGAGGGAGAATTTGGGCAAGTCCGTGCGCCAGTTTCGCGCCGCCGACTCCGCCTGCAAGGGCGACGATTCGACGGTGGACGATGGACGGCTGACCGTGGGATGCGTCTTTAGAATTCGTTGGTTTCATATGGGGTGTGATCTTCGCGGATATTTTTGTTTGAGGGAACCAATGATTTTCTAAAAGCGCTACTGCGTTTAGCAAGCTCCTGCGCTTTTGCGTCAAATTGATTCAGATATGCTTCATCGGTGACATATTTTCGGCGCGTGATAAGTCTTTGACATGCAACCGTCTCAATCAAAGATCGAAGTGCCAATCCCAAAAAGCGATTTTGTTCAGGATCGCTCTGCCCTGTTGACCCTTCCGCAATATTTAGCGAGACAGATGTAGCTGCGCGAGTGATTTGTGATTTTAGATTGAACCGCTCGCTCTCAGGGAGTTTTTCTGCTAATTCATAGATTGCATCACTGTATTCCAGAGATAATTTCCAGACATCGAGGTTTTCGAATTTGAAAGACATTTCAATTCCTTGTTTTGAAAATACAGTCTATGGTCTACTGTCCACCGTCAAAAGCACTTCACTCATTGGTTTTCTTTCTCTTACCTGTGGATTTTCAGCGGGATAGCCAAGCAGGAACATGGCCTGCGGCTCCCATGATTTTGGCAGGTTCAAAACTTCCTGTACGGTTTCCTGTGCGAACAGTGGACTGCAGACCCAGACTCCGCCCAGCCCTTCGGCGTGCGCAGCCAGAAGCAGCTGCATCCCCGCATTGGCGGCAGATTGAGTTGCCATGATGAACTCGGCTTTTTTTCTGCGGCGGTCGGGGTATTTGTCCATCTCGCTCATGTCTACGCTGAGGATGACGACCAGCGGCGCAGAGAGGATTCTGTCTTTGGAGCGGGTTACACGGCTGGAAATTTCCTCGGGCGAAATATGCTCGTTTTCAAGTTCCTGCTGGAAATTTTTTGCCATTGATTCTGCGAGGAGGGTTTTGGCAGATAACTCTGTCAGGACAGCAAATCTCCATGGCTGGCGGTTGTGCGCGGATGGGGCGAATGTGGCAGTGGTGAGAATCTCCTCGATCACCGAATCAGGTATCGGGTCCGCTTTGAAGCGGCGGATCGAGCGGCGAGTCTTCATGAAGCGATGCAAATCTTCTTTTGCTGGCATTTTGTTTTCGCGTCGAATCCCAGTGTATCAAACGCGGATAAGATTCCTGTTAGTGTTTTAGCGGAACATATCCTGTTCTTTCGGGCGGATGAGTTCTTTGAGCGAGCCTTCGCCCAGCGGATAAGGGAAGCCGCGCACATGCACGGCGGGGATTCCCTCGGCGGCCTGCCCCATGACGAGAGATGCGGCGGCGGCGAGTTCATCTGCCACTGCAACGACGGTAACTTTGAGTGTATAACCAAACAGGTCTTTCCAGCCGCGTTCGTCAATCAACGCGGGGAGTCCGCTGAGTCCAATGCAAATTCCGACCGTGCCGTTGCGCCAGGCGCGGCCATGCGAGTCGATGATCATCACGCCGACATTTTTGCCTGTGTCTTGTTTAATTTTTTCGCGAATGTTTCGAGCAGATAGATCGGGATCTTTGGGGAGAAGTAAAACGTATTCTTCAGCCCTCACCCCTGGCACCTCTCCCTCAGGGAGAGGGGGAGCAACGTTTGAGTGGTCAATGCCGGCGTTGGCACACACAAAACCGAGTTTGTGTTCAACGATGATCGTTCCGACACGCACGCGTAAAACTTCATTACTTTCCTGTAACATGAGTTCCACAACCCGCGCGTCTTTATCCGCTTTTTGGGCGAGTTCAACAGCCTGCGAAGATGGTGTCACGGTCGCAAGGTTTACGATTCGTCCTTCACTTTTGCTGACGATCTTCTGCGCGAGAACAAGGATGTCATCGTTTTGCAATTCAAGGTTTGATTCGTTCAACGACTTAACGAGAATATCCGCCAGGTTGTCGCCTTGGCGGATGAGTGGGATGTTTTCGAGGGGGGTTAATCTAAGAGGTTGCAAGGATTTATCTATTGGGCTTACACAGGTCAAAATATTTTAGCTGCGAACACTTGCGCCGCGCGCCAGTGCGGTGTTTCGCGAATTTGTTCGAATTTTTTAAAAATTTAGCGAAAATTCGTGTAATTCGCGGCAGTTCTTTATAATCTGCGAACCCTTTCAATCTGTGGATTGTTTTGCGCCAGTGATCTTGATGCCTGCATGAGTGGAGCCGTATTTTTTATTGATGCCGATCAGCACGCTGGTCAGCCCTTCAACGACGACCGAGTTTTCGATTGGGCCGGCGTCCCAGCCTCGCAGGCCGGCGGCTTCGACCAGTTTAATGGTTTCGGCGCGCGCTTCCTTGCTGGTGCCGGTGACGAGCACGTCACATTCCACGTCGGCGTTGTCGAGCAGGTGTTCATGCGAAATATTTTGGAAGGCGGCGCACACCTGTACATCGTCGCCTAGTATTTGCTTTGCCTCCTGCGCGGCGGAACCTGCGGCGGGCATTTGCACCGTGGCAACTTTCGGCGGCACAAGCGGCACGGTCACGTCCACAAGGATTTTTCCCTTGAGTTCCGCTTTGATTGTTTCCAGCGTATCGCGATGCGCGGAGTATGGGACGGTCAGCACGGCGATATTCGAATCACGCGCCGCTTCGAGGTTGCTCATCCCTTCGACGGAGATTCCATCCCCGAGCATTTGCCTGATCTCACTCGCCGCGGCGACAGCCTTCTCTGCCGTGCGTGAGCCAATGCGGACATGATAGCCTGCGCGCGCCCAGCGGTACGCCAGTCCCTTGCCTTCCTTGCCTGTCCCGCCGAGTACGGCGATGGATAATAAAAGATTTGAATTTGACATGCGGTCTCCGTGAAAAATAATGTTGGTGATTTTAAGTGTCGAATGTGTCGAAGTGTCAGGGTGTCGTGTTATTTCGGCTGGAGTCTCAGCGAACGTTTGAGGGCGTTGATTAAGCCTTTGGTTTTGTATGCCTGGTCGTAATGTGTTTTCCGTGTATTCTCGTCAATGTAACCAATATCAAACGCAGCATAGAGGAGTGATTGAACTTCAACAGCCGAACGGCGCGCGATGACTAAAAAACGGGCAAATTCTATATTAGATTCACAATCAAAACCTTCTGCAATATTTGTCATGGCGGAAACAGACGCCCTGCGGATTTGATCTCGTAAGCCGAAGTCTTTACTGAATTCACCCGTGCTGGTTAATTTGTAAACTATCTTTACCAAATTACGTGCTTCCTGCCACGCAATAATATCTTCAAACTTTTTGATTAACGCCATAAACCCTCCATGCTACAGATGACACTTTTGACACTACGACACTTTTCAAGACACTTTGGAGACTTCTTCCTCATATCGTTTCCAAATACGTGGAGCGATTTCCCGGGCGCGGGCGGCGATCTCTTCTTCGTTGAGCGTCAAAAGTTCGCGGTCTTTCATCAGGATTTTGCCAGCCGCGATGGTGGTCGTGACCATGCTCTGATTAAAACCAAAGACGATATGCCACGGCAGGTTGCCGGCGGTCAGCGGCGTGAACGGATGATAATCTACGAACATCAGGTCGGCGAACGCGCCGGGTGTGATCTGCCCAATAGGCGCGGCAGGGAAGAACATGTTTGCCAGCGCGGCATTGTTGTAGATCGCCATTTGTTGAACATCGTAGCCACCCATGCGGCGCGGGTCACGGTGATGAGCTTTGTGCAAGAGATACACAGTTTTCCACTCTTCCCACATGGCATTGGAGAAACCGTCATTTCCCAGACAGACTTTAACTCCCAAGCGCATCATCGATTCGACAGGAGCCACGCCCACGCCGTTGTTCATGTTCGAGCGCGGCTGATGGGTGAGCCATGTGCCTGTCTCTTTTAGAATTTCCATCTCACGCGCATCAAAATGGATGCCATGCGCTGTAATCGTGTTCGGGCCGAGAATTCCATGCTTGAGCAGGCGGTCAATGACGCGCATCTGGCTTTTGCTCAGGCTGTCATATTCATCTGATTCATGCTCGGCAGTGTGGATGTGGAAGCCTGTCCCTTCCGGCGCGGCGGCGCGGCAAGCCTGCAAGGTGACGCCGGAAAGCGTCAGACTGGCGTGCAGCCCAAAGGTCGCAGCGAGGTGCGGATGCGGGTCAGTGGCCAGCCGTTTAATGAATCGCATATTTTCGTTGATGCCCGCGTTGGCTTTATCCATTCCGTCACGGTCAGTCACTTCATAACATAGGACGCCGCGCAATCCGCTTTTATCCACCGCATCGGCGATCAGGTCAAGTGAACCGTCAATGCAATTTGGAGAAGCGTGATGATCGATGAGAGTCGTCGTGCCGTGCTTGATCGCATCCACCAGACAGACCAGCGCCGAAAAACGGACCGCTTCCGCATCCAGCGAACGATCAAGCGGCCACCACAACTTTTGCAGAATCTCAGGGAAGTCTTTGGGTGCCGGCCCGGGGATCGCCATGCCGCGCGCGAATGCGCCATAAAAATGCGTGTGCGCGCAAATGCTGCCGGGCATCACGTACTGTCCGCGCGCGTCGAGCGTTTTTGCTTTTGGATATTTCGCGGTCAGTGATTTGGTGGTGCCGATCTCTTTGATGCGGTCACCGACGATGTAGATCGCGTGGTTTTGCAGAATCCGATTTGTGGATTCCCAGGTGATGATATTTGCGTTTGTAATTAGCATGGTTAACCGAATCCGTATTGACTGGGATGTGGGAGTTTTACGCCTGAGGCGCCGATCTCCCAAAGAGTGTTATATGCCGCTTCGCGCAGTTCGGGGTCGTCCCTGTACATTGCGCCGTAAAGTTGAGTGACCACGCCTTCGTTGGGTGTGAACTTCAAATAGGGTAATGCCGCCAGCCGCGTATCGGGGTCGTCACATTTTAGGGCAAGCAGGAGCATTTCTGTTGCAGGCGCGCCGGGCGGAATACCCACTCCCTGCTTGCTTGCGAACTCCAGCAGCCACGGCGACTCAGACGGCGCTCTAAGTTTGCGCGGCGCGCGGGCTTCAATGTGGGCCGACGCATCCAGCACCTCGGATGCGGCATTGCGGACGATCCATTGGTCGTCGTCAATTTGAATTTTTTGCAGGGCTTCGACTGCCCATTTTTCGTGGATGCGTCCCAGCCCGTACACCACGGCGCGGCGCAGGAGGATGTCGCTGAGTGTGAGTCCATCTTTCAGCATGGCGTGACCTTCAGCGGTATCGTTTGCAAGCGCTTCTCCTGCGGCGCGGCGCACATCTTCATCACCGTGGAGCAAGGAATGTGCCACAATTTCGAGCGCCTCATTCGTGCCGATCGCAACCAAAGCCATACATGCGGCACGCCGCACCGACAGGCTTGGGGCATTCATAACATGCTCAATTACTTTGACGGCCTTCGTGTCACGGATCGCGCCGCTCCCCAGCACAGCCAGATGGATCAACTCAAAAGACATCGTAGTCTCAAACTGGCGGAAAAGCGCAGCCACGCCCGGGTCGTTGCTGGCAACGAAAGCGGCCATTGCCTGTCCGCGCAGACTGATTGGGATGCCTTCCGTTTGCAGGATGGCGGCCAGGGTGCTGAATAATTTTCCGCGCCAGGGCGCATTCTTCGGCGCATCACGCAGCCAGCGTGCCGCAACAAAAAGCGGACGGTGCATCGGCATTCGTGAAAACTCCAAAAGGGATTGGACGAGTTTACTGGCATCGCCGCGCGCGGCAAAATAATGCATGGCAAGATACTTGCCCGACCAGTCTTTGTGATCGAGAAGTGTTTCCTCGGCTTTGTATTCGTTCAGCGCCTGACCTGCCAGATAACCTGCAAAGACGGGATGCGCAAAACGCATTTTGTTATTGGGACAGTTGATCAGCAAGCCGCTGGCAGCCATCTTTCCAAGCAAACCGGATTTTGGCGCAGCGACTCGTTTTTCGTTTTTCTCCCCTTTTTTGGGCGGCGCTTCTTCGGCTGGTTCTTCTGCCAAGCCTTCTTCTGCTGCCAGTGTGTCTTCGCTGACTTCAAATGATTTGACCCACTCGCGCGCCTTGCGCGGATCAAAGTGCGGCTGCGCGCTGAGCAGCACTTGCATGGCGAGTGTTTCCAGCGCGGCGATGGGCGTGTTGGATGGCGAAATACGGCGGATGTGCGTCGCGATCGAATCCAGCACATGCGGCCCAAGGCTGTCGCCAGCGTACGCGCCCCAGGCTTTGAGAGTCAACTCAAGGGGTGATAAATTTCCATTGTCAGCACTCAGCCAGACGTTAAGCAAGATCGGGTCTACCAGAGCAGGGCCAGCCTGCGCCCAGGATTCCATCGCCACCGTTTTTGACCAGAGTTCGCCCCAGCGTTCGATAAATTCATTGCTCTGCGACACAGACCAGGTCATCAATGCCAGCGGCGCAAACCCAAGGCCGATCAGCCCGTCCAAATATTCCGGTGCGCCGGTTGTGATGATGTGCGTTTTGGGAAAGTTATAAATGAGTGTCTTTAAATATTCTGTGACAACCTGCTGGCTATCCGGCGTGAGTTCGTCGTAGCCGTCCAAAAGAAGAAGGGCGTCGCCGCTGTCAAATGTATTTTCAAAAAAAGACGGCAGGCGGCCCACATCAAATAATGGAGCGGATTCGGCTGTGGCATCGATCAGCGGGCCGAGTATGTTTTTGGATTCGATAACAGGCAGTTTCAAGTCTGCGACATGGACGAGGAACGGGACTGCGTTTTGCAGCCTGCCCAATTTATCGCTTCGATTCGCGGCGAGAGAGGCGATGTGCGCGAGGGAGATTGTCTTGCCGACGCCGGGCTGCCCAATGACCACGATATTTACATTGCCCGATAATGCCTGCGCGAGGGTCAGGGTCGGCGCGTGATATGCGGCGGCAATTTCAGGCCAGGCGGGCAGGTAGGGCAGTGTCTGTGAAATGACATCTTCAAACAACGGCGGTTCGCCGGGCATGACGATACTCGGCGGCGCAACGAGCAAAGGTTCCTGAATGATCTCGTCCAGCGCGAAGAGCGGCGCGGCGAGGTGCATTCCCTGTGCGCGGCGCAAAGTGATGCGGCGGTGATTTTCTTCAACGGCGGTTGTCTTGCGAGTGTGCGCAACCTCGCGTTGTTCCTTCAGGCTGGCGCGTAATTCGTCCCATAGCGGGCGGGCACGGGCAACCAGCCACCAGAAGATGGATGCAACTGCAAAACCAATGAAGAATGAGAAGGGATCAATTGCAAATCTGAACATGTTGGTTTAGTTTGCAAACAAGATTCGCCCGCAGGATGGACAGTTTGTCAACTGTTTGGGCGAGCGCGCATTTTGCTGTGTGGCAGGATTCAATGTTGTGCCGCAGGAGGCGCAGGCGCCGTCAACGATCTCTGCTATGGCTGTACCCCTTTTTTGCTGGCGCAGATTCTCGTATGTTTGCAGCAGGCTGCCTTCGATGGGACCGAGCGCGGCTTCACGTTCTTCGGCAAACCTTTCGAGTTCGAGCGCGATCCTCGATTGGTCGGCGAGTAAATTTTTATGCTCGTTACCGAGGCGCGCCTGAATTAATTCCAGATCGGTTTTTGCGCTTTGCAGGTCATTCTCTGATTTTTCAGCTTTGATCATTGCATCGAGTTCGCGTTCCTCCAAAGTGGAGAGATGCTTTTTGAGCGAAGCAATATCCTTTTGCAGGTCTTGAAGCTCTTTTGGGTTTTGAACCCTGCCGCCATAAAGACTCGACTCGGCCTGTTGTATTTTTATTTTTAGAGCCTCGGCTTCCGCGGCTGCATTTTTGAGTTGGTGATCGGAATGGAAGTTTTCGGTCTGGGCGGCTTCAACGCGATTGAGCGCCTGCTTTAATTCAACGTCGTTTTCAAGTGTGGCGCGGATATTATCCAACTGCGCGCGCGAACGATCCATTTTTCGGTCCACTTGTTGCAAGCGGTAAAGTCCCAGCGATGCGCTCATAGGCCGAATTATATACGATGTGAGAAAAAAAGACCCGTTTTTATGAAAACGGGTCTGTGGATTTATTGAACCGTGATGTTGAAGTAGTTATAAACAGCTTCGGTCAGGTCGACAAAGAGCGGATTGATATTGTCCCAGATGTTGTTGACCGGGTGATAAGAATAAATGGACAGGACGAAATTCCCGCCGGGCGAGTAAACGATGCCGGCGTCGCTTGTATCGTGGACGACTCCATCGGAGGCTGGCACGTAGCCATGCTTGTGCGGAACGAGCGTGCCATCCGGCACGCCGCCCTGAATCAACGAGCCGAGTTTATCCTGGGCCATGAAATCAATCAGCAATTGACAGGTGTCTGGGTTGACTTTATCCGGGAAGGCTGCGATCAACGCGCCGCCGCTGTTATTTGCGCAGTTGTATAAATCGGCGAGCAGGGCGCCCATTTCTGAGGGGGTGGTCTGGGAATACGGGTCGGGGTCGGTGAACGCGTCAATGCGCTGATTGCCCGGAGTAGTTCTGCCTGGCAATAGGTTGGGTGCGCCGATGTAAAAGAATCCGCCAATGTACGTGCTGGCGAAGCCGAGCGTTTCCATGTTTTGGGTGACGGTCAGCGGCCCGGTATTTTTTTCGATCGCCGCCAGAACAAGGTCGGTGGCAGAGTTGTCTGATTTTCCCAGCACGCGCGAAATTATGTTGCTGGTTTCTGCGTCGAGGGCGCTTCCGCGGTTGATCAAATAAGAAGTAACGATCGGAACCTTGATGGTGCTGGAGGCGGTAAAGGCGATATCCGGTTCGGCGGGAATTTCCTGTTTGTTGTCCATGATGAAGTGGATTTCCTGACCCGATTGCAAGTCCATCATGTAGAAGCCGATCAACCCATCAAAATTGGATACAGTTACAAGTTGTTTGAGCAGGATAGTGAGCGTTTCGATCGTCGGGCGGGCGGCGGAACTGCGTGTGAAGGTCAGCGCCACTGAGCGGTTGGTCGGCGATCGCAGGGCGTCGCCGATGAGTTGCACGGCGCGGTCAAGGTCAAGAGTCTGACCGGGTGTGCCGGGCAGGAATGAAGTCCCGCCTGGAACCGGCTGTGCGGGGCCGGGGGGCAGGTCATAGCGTGACGCGATCTCATTCTGCAAGTATTCGCGCAGGCGTTCATCTGAATGGTTGGCGCTTAACGGAATCACGGTTTCGTTGGATGCTCGATTCCATAAGTAGTCCCAAAATCCGCCCCAGAAAGATCGGCCGGTGCGGCTGAGGTCTGCCGCTGCCAGCATGGTTTCGATATCTGGCTGAAAGCCGACCACGCCCGGGTCAATGTGGATGACCGCGCCGTTATAAAGCACTTCAATGGGGGAGGTGTACACCTCGAGCAGTCTTTGAGACGCTTCTTGCGGGGTTAACCCGCCGACGGACACGCCGGCAATGGTCATGCTGGCGGGATAGTTATTGCGTTGACGACTGTATCTGATCAGGGAAACGATGCTGAGAACGAGCGCGCCGGTCAAAAAAAGGATGGAAACACCCCGAAGGATGGTGTTGGTATTACGATTTCTCACTCGGCCTCCAAAGTAATGACAAAAATCACGGAAAAAGTATAACACACCCAATTTGGGGCTTGTGCTATACTCCGTGCCGTCACGAACTGTGCTATGACGTGATAGACCGCCCGCAAAAGGAGAAAAACATGGAAGTCAAAATAATTCCATTATCCGGATGCCTATCGCTGATGCTCGGTGTATTCACACTCGGGGTTGCGCCAATTGCCATCAAATTAAAAGAACGCAACTGGCCCATACTGCTGGACGAGAAAGGTTTGATCACGCGCGGCGGCAAGTTTATTACATGGGGTGAATTTACAAAGATCGAGAAAGTAATAACCAATGTTCAAGGCACGATAACAGAACGCTACGACCTGCATTCGCCCAAAGGCACAGTGGCGGTTGTCGTTTACCGCCTCGTGGACGGAGAGCAAGCGCTGAACTATATTTGGCAGCGATTACCCGAATCAGTTAAACACACTCAGGAATAAACTCAGAGAACAAAGGACTGATATGCTTCGCTCTTTTCTCATTTACTTGTCCAAAGCCGCCTGGGCTCAAAACCTTGTAACAGGCTGGGGTTTCGCCTGGCGCACCGCCTCGCGTTTTATTGCAGGCACAAAACTCGACGATGCCATGCGCGTCGTCCGCGAACTGAACGCAAAGGGGATCAACGCCACACTCGACCATCTCGGCGAGCACACCAACACACCCGAAGAAGCCCAACAGGCAACCGACGACATTTTCGCGACCCTCGACGCCCTCGGAGCGGATTCCTCTGCCCGGGCAAATGTCTCCATCAAGCTGACGCAGATCGGTCTGGGCCTGGACGAAGGGCTGTGTGCGCAAAACCTCGAGCGGATTCTCGCCCGGGCAAAGAAGAACAACACCTTCGTTCGCGTGGATATTGAAGACACCCCTTATACCGACAAGACCATCAACCTGTATTATCTGATGCGCGAGAAGGGCTACACAAACGTCGGCACGGCTGTGCAATCCTATCTCTACCGCGCCGAAGCGGATACACACCGTTTGGTGCAGGATAAAACTCCCATCCGTTTGGTAAAAGGCGCCTACAAGGAACCGCCCGAAAAAGCCTTCCCCAAAAAAGCGGACGTGGATGCGAATTATGACCTGCTGACCAAGATCATGATAGACGCATCGCTTGCCAACCAGACGAAACTATCAGCCGACTGCCGCTTCCCGCCCATCCCTGCCATTGCATCGCAGGACGAAAAACGCATTGCCTTTGCCAGACAATACGCTGACAAAGTGGGGCTTCCCAAAGATGGCTTGGAATTTCAAATGCTCTACGGCATCCGCCGTGACTTGCAGGAACAGCTTGTAAAAGAGGGCTATCCTGTGCGCGTGTACGTTCCCTTCGGCACGCACTGGTATCCGTATTTCATGCGCCGCCTTGCCGAACGCCCGGCAAATATCTGGTTCTTTATTTCCAACTTCTTCAAGGGATAAAACTTAAACTTACAGCCAGGCGCGCGGGAAAATTTCCCGCGCGCTTTTTTTTACCCTACCCTTTGACGTAGGAAAATTTCTCGCAAATCAAATCGTTCTCCACCTGAAAAACATCAACTCCGCGGACGTGCCCCTTTTTGCCAGATTCATCCACCCAGTTGTATTTCCAGCGCATGATGCAGCGCCTTCCAAAGCCAAAGATTTCCTCGATCTCGATTTTGGCATGTTGCGACTCGCCGAAGAAGTCCCGCCAAAATTGCGTCACTGCTTCCTTCCCGGAATAGACAGTGCCATCAGGCGCAGGCGACGTATTCTCAAAGACGCAATCATCGCTCATAAGCCGCATCATCCCCGCTACGTCATGCCGATTGAACGCCTCATTGAACTCAAGAACAACTCTGATTCCTGACTCTACTTGTGACATGCGGGCTGGACTCATGGGGCAAATTTCTCCTTTAATTTGAACTCAAAACATCTAAACTTCATTCAACACATAATACAACCATTTTCTTATTTCAGCAAAAGCAATTGAGATCCACTACCTTAATCGACCGCAAGTTGTTAAAAGGGCGCAATTTGCGACCGCGATGGGTATAATCTCTGCATGACCAAACCACTCGCCCTCGTCACCGGCGGCGCGCACAGACTCGGAAAAGCCTTCGCGTTGACTCTTGCGCGCATGGGCTATGACCTTCTTCTGCATTACAACTCCGCCGAAGAACAAGCCCAACAAACGAAGAAAGAAATAGAATCCCTCGGCGTCAAAGTCCACCTCGCCCAAGCCGACCTGACCCAGCCCGACCAGATCCAATCCCTCTTCGCCGCACTCGACACCCTCCTCATTCCTAATTCCTCATTCCTAATTCCTAATTCCTTTTCCCTTCTCATCAACTCCGCCGCCATCATGCCCGTCGCCAATCCGCGTGAACTTGAACTCAAAGATTGGGACTCCGCCCTCGACCTCAACCTCCGGGCGCCTTTTCTCCTCGCGCAGGGAGCCGCCAAACGCATGGCCGCAGGCGGACTGATCGTCAACATCTCAGACATCGCCGCGCAAAAATCATGGACTCGCTACCCATCCTACACAGTCAGCAAAGCGGGATTGGAATCACTTACCAAACTTCTCGCCCGTTCCCTCGCTCCAGACATCCGCGTCAACGCCATCGCCCCCGGGCTGGTCCTACAATCTGATGTTGTCACTCCCGAAGAATGGGATAAACTTGTCAGCCGGCTGCCGCTCAAACGTCCCGCCGCGCCTGATGAGATCACGTCTGCCCTTGAATTTCTCGTCAACAATCAATACATCACCGGCCAGACCATCGTTGTTGATGGTGGTTACTCCCTAATTACCTAATCCCTAATTACCAATTACCTACATGCCCTCCCCAAAAAAACTCGACCTCTTGATTGCCATCCTTCTCATCGCCATTGCCCTTCTCTATGCTGTGCAATTCGTGGATTTTTCCATCCCGCCCTTTGAAGATGCCGCCATGCTCATGCGCTACGCCCAGCACCTGGCAGGTGGTCACGGCATCGTCTGGAACATCGGCGAACATCCCGTAGACGGCGCTACAGATTTTCTTTTCATGGTTGCTTCTGCCACGCTTATTAAACTTGGACTCACCGTCGGCCAGTCTGTTCGCGGCCTTGGCTTTATTGCGCATCTTCTGACCATCCTCATTGTCTACTGGACAAACCGACGAGTCAACAATGCCAGCGTTTTATTTTCTTTTTTAAGCGGACTGTACCTCGCCTTTGGCACTGGACTCTCCTACGTAGCTGCCTACTTCGGGACGCCTTTCTTTGCCCTTGCCGCCGCATCCACCTGGACTTTAGGCCTGCTCCTGATTCAAAAAGAGGACTCTCCCTTTTGGCTTTCCCTCGCCTTTGCCCTCAGCGGACTTGTCACCGGACTCATTCGCCCTGAAGGCGTCATCCTTGCTGCGTTGATGTTACTTGCGGTCATCATCATGCGTGGACTTAACAAGTCTATTTCACTCATCGTTATATTTGCGGCGGTTTTTCTTGTGCTTGGTGGCGCATATTTCATCTGGCGTTGGAATTACTTCGGTTATCCACTGCCCAATCCGTTTTACAAAAAAGGCGGCAGCGCCCTGCACTGGGACTCGTTCAATGGTTCCTTGCTGAACACTTTGCGCCTGTGCCTGCCGATGGTCATTGCATTCATTCTTGGCTTTCGTTCGCGCGAAACCACAAGGCTGACTCTTGCATATCTCGTTCCCATCATTGGCTTCGCATCTGCCTTCATTCTGATCTCGGACGAGATGAACTACGGCGCGCGCTTTCAATACGCACTCGTCCCCATTGCGCTCATGTCGTGGACTCGGCTTGCGGGTGGATTCAAATTCTCGTGGCCGGACCAACTGTCAGTTAGGGAAAGAAGCGCGCATTTCATCGCGTTAATATTTTTGTCGATGAGTCTCGTCTATTATTCGTGGTTTCAGAATTGCTTTCTGACATCCTATCAACAGACTTGCACGACTGCTTATGAACGTGACGGCCGTTATGAGATGGGCAAACTTCTGGCGGAATATCGCGGCAAAGGCTATGTGATCGCGACGACTGAGGCGGGTTTGCTCCCGTATTATTCGGGCTGGGATGCGCTTGATGTGTGGGGCTTGAACGACCAGTTCATCGCGCACAACGAATTGACCGCGGAATATTTGGACAAGTACAAGCCCGAGATCATCATGTTCCATGATTATTACTCGCCGCTCGTGCCGCCCAAATTGACCGAAGCCAACCTCGCGCAAAAATGGTTCGGCATGACCATCAAGTTGAAAGAGTATGCTGAGGCGAATGATTACGTGCTCGCCGCAGTCTTTGGCGACAGCCCGTACGACACGCATTATTATTTTGTGAGAAAAGATTTCACCGACAGCAAACGTCTGATCGAGCAGATATCAACGATGAAAAATTATTACTATCCTACAACAGGAAAGAAATCCATTAATTATGCAAAGCCATAAGATAGACCGTAGACCATTGACCATGTTTATCGTCCATTGTCCGTTGTCTATCGTCAAATAACAAGGAGCCAACCATGTCCGAACCCGCTGAACTTGCAGAGAAATTAAAATCCGAAGGCCAAAAATTTGTTGGCATCTTTTCTGCTTTGACCGACGACCAATGGAACGTTGAAGTCTACACGGAAGGCACAACCTGGACGATCCGCAATGTGCTGGCGCACTTTGTCACCTCCGAGCGCGGATTGGTCAAACTGTTCGAGCAAATTCGTCAGGGCGGTGCTGGCGTGGCTGATGATTTTTCCATTGACCGTTATAACGATGCGCAGCAGCAAAAGACAAAGGAATTCACTCCAGCTGAATTGCTGGAACAATATAAATCTGTGCGCGAAAATTCTGTCGCGTGGGTTTCAGGCTTGCGGGAATCGGAACTGGAAATTCAAGGCCGCCATCCGTTTCTTCAAATGACCACCCTCCGCGAGATGGTCAAGATGCTGTACCTGCACAACCAGATCCATTACCGTGATCTGAAGAAAGTTCTTTCATAACCACGAAGGGTCACTTAAGGAACACAAGGTTGAGAGATTTTTCATCGTGTTCTTTGTAACGAAAAGAAATTTAGTAAAAGCGAAAACATAATTCATCCTTCATAATTCATAATTCACCCTTTTCCTATGCATCTCCCTCCATTCAAACTTGAACGCTACTTTGCCAAATACGAATTCAACACTGAATTCCTGCTCTGCTCATCAGACTGCGAAGCCATGTCCATTGCGGATTTGCTCGCATTCGAAGATGGAGCAGCGGAGAGGTTCCAGCAGACCTGGCTGGGCTATACCGAATCACAGGGAAGCCCGGCTTTGCGCAAAGAGGTTTGTAATCTCTACACTTCCATTCAGCCCGAAGACATCCTTGTCCATAGCGGGGCGGGGGAGGCGATCTACCTTTTCATGCACGCCATGCTGACTGCCGGTGATCATGTTATCGTGCATTCACCCGGCTACCAATCCCTTGCAGAAGTGGCGCGTGGAATCGGCTGTGACGTCAGCCCGTGGCTGGCGCGCGAGGAAAATTCCTGGGCGCTCGACCTTGACGAACTGCGCGGACTCCTCCGACCGAGTACGAAGGTCATTGTCATCAACACACCGCACAACCCGACAGGCTATCTCATGTCCCGCGCGGATTTTGATGCCCTGAACAAATTCACTCAAGAAAATAACCTGCTTCTATTTTCAGACGAGGTCTACCGCGAATCAGAATATGACCCTGCCAATCGTCTGCCCGCTGGCTGTGACTATGGCGAGCACGCTGTCTCGCTGGGCGTGACTTCCAAAACGTACGGACTGGCTGGCTTAAGAATCGGCTGGATCGCCACGAAGAATAAAAAAGTCTACGAAAACATGGCCGCGCTCAAAGATTACACTACCATCTGCAACTCCGCGCCAAGCGAATTTCTCGCGGAAGTAGCCATGCGCCACCGCACAAGACTGGCCGAGCGGAATCTCAATATCATCAAACATAACCTGACCGTCATTGACGATCTTTTCACTCATTACCCGTCCCTTTTCACCTGGACTCGTCCGCAGGCAGGTTCGATGGGATTTCCAAAATTGCTTCAAGGTGACATCGAAGACTTCTGCGATAAACTTGTTAAACAGGCCGGCGTTTTGCTTTTGCCTGGCACCATGTATGATGAATCCAACAATCATTTTCGATTGGGCCTCGGCAGAAAGAATCTTCCGCAAGCTGTGGCGAGATTGGAAGAGTACCTCTCGCAATTCGCAAATCCAAAATCGTAGATCCAAAATTGATCAAACTCACTCGTCCCCTTCACTTGTTGCTCACCGCGCTGACATATACCCTCGGCGCCAGCGTCCCTGCCTACCTCGGAAGACCCCTCAACGCCGGGGTATTCTCGCTTGGCTTGGCAGGGATTCTGCTCGCACAACTGAGCATGTTTCTACTGGCTGAAGTTTTTCGCCCGCACAACGAACCGCTCGTTGAAAACGAAACTCCCAAACAAAAAGAGACTCTCCGCAATAGTGCCTTATATGTTTCGATTGCCGCGCTGACAGTCACCGCCTTCATCGCCTATCTTCTTTACATCAATCAAGCTCTTGTTCTTTCCTCTTTCATCTTTCTCATTTCATCCTTCATCCTTATTCTTTTTTATGCCCTCCCACCCTTCCGCCTGCTTGACCGCGGCTTCGGCGAACTGACTCTCGCCGCGCACATCGCCTATGTCATTCCATCCATCGGATTTCTTCTGCAAGCGAAAGAGAATCATCGCCTGCTCATCGTCATCATCCTTCCACTGACCGCGCTCGGCCTTGCATATTTTCTCATCCTCAATTTCATATCTTTTCCCTCCGACCAAAAATATCAACGCGCCACACTCCTGCGCCTGCTCACTTGGGAACGCGCCGTGCCTCTCCATCACAGCCTGATCGTGCTGGCTTATGTCATCTTTGCCATCGCGCCTATTCTCGGCTTCTCCATTCTCTGGCCTGCCTTCCTCACACTTCCATTTGCCATTTTGCAGATTCTTCTCCTGCGCCACATCTCACTCGGCGGTAAACCAAACTGGACTCTGCTCAACGTCACCGCGCTCGCCGTCTTCGGCCTCACAACTTATTTTCTGACTCTCACCTTTTGGATCCGCTAACCTTCAACCTTCAACTTGAAACCTTCAACCCAGACTCATGCCTGAATTTTTGACTCTCCTCCCCCCCGACGAAGCTCGGACTCTCCTGCTTTCGCATCTTCCTTCGCCGATAATTGACTCTGAAACAATAGACATGATTCACGCTTTCGGCCGCTTCACCGCGTCTGACACATTCGCGCCGCACCCATTACCCGACTTCCCCCGCACCACCGTAGACGGATACGCCGTCCGCGCACGAGATACCTTTGGTGCGACCGACTCACTCCCCGCATATCTCACCTTGATCGGCGAAGTGCCAATGGGCGACACGCCGTCGTTTGAAATTGGTTCCGGTCAATGCGCCTTGATCCACACCGGCGGAATGCTCCCAGACGGCGCAGACGCGGTTGTGATGATCGAATACACACAACATATCGTAGGGGCGGGGTCACCCCGCCCTGAAATTGAAATCTTTAAATCCGTCGCCGATGGCGAGAATCTCATCCGCATTGGCGAAGATGTTTCTCAGGGACAGTTGGTTCTCCCTAAAGGGGCTTTGATTCGTCCCGCAGAAATCGGCGGATTAATGGCGCTGGGATTCACATCCATCCATGTTGCCAAAAAGCCGCGCGTTGGCTTGATCTCAACCGGCGACGAAGTCATTGACCCAAGCCAAACTCCGCGCCCGGGGCAGGTACGCGATATTAATTCATACACCCTTGGTGCGCTGGTTGAGAAATCTGGCGGGGAGGCGATCCGCTATGGGATTTTTAGTGACAACTTTCAGGTATTAAAAGAAGCGGCGGCGAAGGCGCTATCCGAATGTGACATGCTCATCATCACCGCAGGCTCATCCGCATCGACGAGGGACATGACCGCCGAAGTCATCCGCACTTTGGGCGAGCCCGGCGTGCTGGTGCATGGCATCAACACGCGGCCCGGCAAACCGACGATCTTGGGAGTGTGCAACGGCAAGGCAGTGATCGGCCTGCCGGGTAACCCGGTTAGCGCGCTGGTCAATGGGTATTTGTTCGTTGCGCCGGTCATCGAAAAAAATTTGGGCGCATTGCCGAAACCCAAAGCCACTGTGCAAGCAAAACTCACAGTGAACTTGCCTTCGCAGGCAGGCAGGGAGGATTGGTGGCCGGTGAAGCTAGTGGTCAGTGGTCAGTCGTCAGTGGTCAGTTTTCTGGCTGACCCGATCTTCGGCAAATCCAACCTCATCTTCACCCTTGCCTCTGCCGATGGGCTTTTGCGCATCCATCCCGATGCCACAGGCTTAAGCGCAGGCGAGATGGTTGAAGTTGTGCTGATTTAATATTTCACTTTTTACTCCCTGTAAACTGGAGACTGAAACTGATGACCTTCTTAACTGCTCTCGCCCAACCCGAAAAACTCATCCTCGACGGAGCAACCGGCACCGAACTCAACCGCCGTGGCGTGGATACCGGCCTGCCGCTCTGGTCGGCCAATGCTTTGATGAATGACCGCGATGCAAAAATCCTTCAGCAAATTCACGAAGATTATCTCCGCGCAGGCGCAGACATTATCACCACGAACACCTTCCGCACGCATCGCCGCGCGCTGGCTCCCAGCGGCAACGCAGGCCGCGCCCGCGAACTTACGCATCGCGCAGTAGAAATTGCCCGTGCCGCAATTGCAAATGTGCCATCAGATAAGCCGCGCTTCGTGGCAGGCTCGATCTCCACCCTTGAAGATTGTTACCGCCCTGACCTTGTCCCGTCTGATGATGAACTTCTCGATGAACACTCCGACCGTATCGTTGACCTGATCGAATGCGGTGTGGATTTGATCCTCGTCGAAACCATTAATTCGATCCGCGAAGCTGTGATCATTGCCAGGCTAGCCACTGCAACTGGAACGCCGGTAGTTGTCAGTTTTGTCTGTGACCGCGAAGGCAGAATCCTCTCCGGTGAAAGTCTGACCGACGCGGCTGGCGTGCTGCTTCCGCTTGGCATTTCCGCCATCGGAGTCAATTGCGGGCCGACTCCCAATTTAGCAAAGCCGCTTTTTGAATTACAAGTTGCGTGTCTGGACGCAAGAACGAGCGGACACCAATTTCCATTGATCGCTTACGGCAACATCGGTTATGCCGATGACGCAGTTGGGTGGGTGAATACAGATTCTGAAAACCCTAAAGCCTATTGTGAACATGCCTCTCACTGGCCTGCAAAAATCATCGGCGGCTGCTGTGGGACAACGCCTGAACACATAACAGAATTAAAATCAGCCTTGAAATAAAAGTCGAAGGTCAAAAGTTCACGATCGCCTTTGACTTTCTTCATCCTTAAAAAGGTTTCCCACATGCTTCTCGAACTTTTCAACAAACCTGTCGGTTTCTTCCTGCTTGCAATGGCAATCATCCTCATCACACCGCTGCTCTCAGAACGGGTGCGATTGCCTGGCATCATAGGTATCATTATTGGGGGCATGCTCATCGGACCGCATGGATTTGGCCTCATGGAAGCGGGCGACCGCATTGAATTCCTCGCAACGATTGGCCTTGTCTACCTCATGTTTAGCGCAGGGCTCGAAGTGGATATTAATCAATTCCTGCGCGTGCGCGGGCGGGCGGTGGTGTTTGGGGTAATCACCTTTCTTTTTCCACAATTGATGGGTATGGGGCTTGGGTACATCCTCAGCCTCGACTTTTTAGGAATGATCCTGCTCGGCTCGGCATTTGCTTCACATACGCTCATCGCATTTCCCATTCTGACGAAATTTGGCGTGACGCGGAATGAAGCCATCGCAGTTACCACCGGCGCAACTGTCCTCACGGACATTGGCGCATTCGTTGTCCTTGCAGTGGTGCTTGGCGCAAGGACGGGCGGAATTTCCGCCGCCTACTTTGTTCAGCTCATCATCCTATTAACCATCTTTGCACTTGCGATTGTTTTTGGTTTGCCCCGCCTCGGAAAATTCGTATTTCAACGCATATCGGGTCGCGCCGTTGAATTTCAATTTGTGATCGTCACCCTCTTTGTTTCCGCCTTCGTTGCAGAGTTGATCGGCGTGCATGAAGTTGTCGGCGCATTCCTCGCAGGGCTGGCGATCAATGCCACGCTTCCTCGTCACAGCCCTGTGACAGGTCACGTGCTCTTCATCGGCGAATCGTTTTTCATCCCCGTCTTTATCCTGTATAGCGGCCTGATCACTGACCCGCTCACCTTTCTCAAAAGTCCACAGACCATCATCGTCGCGGTCGGCGTGACCATCGTCGCCTATGTTTCCAAGTTCATTGCCGCATGGCTCATCGCGCGAATCTACAAATATACAAAACCAGAGTTCTGGACCGTCTTTGGTTTATCTCATGCGCAGGCTGCGGTTACGATTCCAACTTTGGTAATCGGTTTGGAAACTGGACTTTTTGACTCCACCCTGTTCAATGCCGCCATCTTGATGATTCTCCTCACTTCAATCACATCCCCTCTACTCGTCCAGCGCTTCGCTCCTGACCTGAAAACTGCCGAGCCAGACGAGGAGATTCTGCCTCTCTTTGGGCGCATCCTTGTCCCTGTCGCAGATTCGAAACAATCTGAAGGACTGATCACTCTTGCATCGCTCTTGGCGCGCGCTTCAAAGGGAAAAGTGCTCGCTGTCAGCGTGGCACGCGATGCCAATATCGAAAAAGATAGAGATACGAACTTCACCCTTCACAAGGATCTGCTGGGACGAGTCCCTGATTTGTTGAATGATCCCGAAACTGAAATTGAGCTAATTCCCCGACTTGCATCTTCCCACGCGCAGGGTATTTTACAAACCGCACATGAAAGGAATGCCTCACTCATCCTTATGGGCTGGCGCGGCAAACGCACAATCCGCGAGAGTGTGCTTGGCACAATATTGGATGAAGTTATCTGGGGTTCGGATACGCCTGTGCTGGTCGGTAAACTTTCGCTTCCGCTGAATAGTATGCAGCGTATTGTTTTCATCATCCCGCCTAAAACTGTTCCACCCATAGTTCTTCGGCGCATGATCGAAGCGAACATAACTCTCTCCAAATCGCTGAACGTCCCCTTGCACCTCATTGCAGATGGCGGATACCTGCAAATTACCGAGGCGCTGCTTGCTGCAATTCAATCAGACCACCCCGTCAAACTTGACGAGTTAAAGGATCAGTTAAAGCGCGAGAATCTGGAACACGAATCCGTCAGCAGTTTTATTGTCCTGCCTGGCTTTGGTTCCCGCAAACGCGTAGCAGATACGCTGGGTCATATTCCTGAGCAACTGGCCCACTCCTTTGATGGCAATCTTGCCATCTTGCACTTCGATCGGTGATCGGTAAGTTTGCGAAAATTAAAAGTGGAATGAGCTTGTGTCATGCTCATTCCACTTTTAATTTTCAAGTTGGGATCCTGCCCTAAGGTTTTCGTAAAACCTGAAACCCCGTTGTTTGAACCTACATCTCTTTGACCGATTTGAAGACATCATTGCCATTCATGGGATGGCTGTGAAGGAAGCCCTGAATCCTGTCACAATTCCTTGCCTTTAAAAATTCCAGTTGATTTATTGTCTCAACGCCTTCTGCCACAACCTCCAGATTAAGTGTGCGTCCGATGGCGATGATGGCAGTTGTGATCGCATCGCTGTTCTTGTTTACGGCAATATCCTGAATAAAGGATTTATCGATTTTCAGAACCTTGAGCGGGAAACTCTTTAAATATCCGAGCGAGGAATAACCGTTCCCGAAATCATCAAGCGCTACATGAATCCCGAGGGCATTCAACTCTTTGAGGATTTTGACGCTGTAATTAAAATCCTTCATGGCCACTGATTCGGTGATTTCTAGCAGCAGACCGTCGGGGGCGAGGCCGGTTTCAGCCAATATCTGTTTGATGGTCTTCACCAGTTTCTGGTCTTGAAATTGGCGGCCTGAGATGTTCACCGACACCCATAAATCAGGATAGCCGGTTTTTCTCCATTTCACGGCTTGGGTGCAGGCAGCGCGAAGGACGTACTCGCCAATTGGATGGATCAACCCGCTTTCTTCGGCAACATTAATGAATTTCAACGGGGGGATCAACCCCCGCTTGGGATGCATCCAGCGGATCAATGCTTCGACACCGAGTATTTTATTGTCAGCCAGCGAGACGATGGGCTGGTATTCAACCAGCCATTCCTGGTGCTCCACGGCATGTCTCAATTCACCTTCCATTTCAAGCAAGGCGACGGCGTTGGCGTGCATGGTTGAGTCAAATATCTGATGACGGTTTCCGCCCAGCGCCTTGGCTCGATACATGGCGGTGTCTGCGTTGCGGAGGTAATCATCCGGTTTTGTGCTATTGACATCGAATAGGGCGATTCCGATGCTGGCGGTCGTGGAGCGTTTTACAGAGTCCAGCATGGAGGTCGAGACGAGCCGCGCAAGGATTCTATCTGCCACCCGGGTTGCATCTGCTGTGTCGCTGACTTCGTTCAGGAGGATTGCAAATTCGTCTCCGCCGAGACGGGAGACGGTGTCTCCGGGACGCACACACTGCTGCAGACGCTGGGATGTGGCGACAATGAGCTGGTCGCCAACTGCATGGCCGAGACTGTCGTTGACCACTTTGAATCGATCAAGATCGACGAACAGGATCGCAAACAATTGTTTGGGATGCCGTTTTGCATTTTCGAGCCGATGCTCCAATCGGTCCATAAATAACGCTCGATTGGGCAGCTTGGTCAGCACGTCGTGGAGAGAGTCGTAGGCTAATCGATCCTCTGCCATTTTACGCGTGGTGATGTCGGTCTGCGACCCTGCCATGCGGTAGGCGTTTCCACCCGCGTCCCGCACAGCCAACCCGCGGCAAAGCACCCAAACATCGCTGCCGTTGGCATGTTTGATGCGGTATTCATTTTCAAAGTGAGGGGTGTTTCCATTAATGTGGGAAATGATATTTTCCTGGACACGTTTGCGATCTTCGCGATGGATGCGTTTTAACCATTCATCCGGGTTATTGCCGATTTCCTCTTCCTTGAAACCGAGCATTGCCTTCCAACGCAGGGAGTAATGGATTTCGTTCTTTTTTAAATTCCAATCCCACAGGCCGTCATTCGCGCCGCGTGCGGCGAGTTCGTATCGCTCCTCACTCTCGCGGAGCTTTCTTTCCATGCTGTGTTTGTAGACAGCCATTTCAATGGCTATGACCAGTTCGTGGGTCTCGAAAGGCTTGAGGATGTATCCGTATGGCTCAGCCTGGCGGGCGCGCTCGAGGGTGGATTGATTGGCAAAGGCTGTTAGAAAAATTATGGGCAGGTCGAATTGTGTCCGAATTTGCGAGGCCGCTTCGATGCCGTCCATTTCACCCTTGAGGCTGATATCCATTAGAATCAGGTCGGGGCGTAACTCCCCTGCTTTTTTAACGGCATCCTCTCCACGGTCAGCCTGACCCGCGATGATATATCCTAAATGTTCCAGATTGTTTTTAATATCCATTGAGACGATTTGCTCATCTTCAACAATCAATACGCTGGACTTCGACATGAACTATTCTCCCAAACTGTTGTTATGCTGGATTTGAAATGCTGCGCCCGGGCTTGCGGGTGACGGTGTAACCCTCGGGAGACTGATAAACTTCAACCGATTATAAGGGAGAACGGATTTACAACAAATACCATGACGAATTCTATTCGTTTATTTTTTTCTAACCACCTGACGCTTTGTTTTTTTGACGCTGACCCTGGCGCTGCCCGCCACACTTGCACCGCGCTGCCGCGCAGCGTGCAGTGCAGGTGGGGCAAGTGAGCGTTCATCTGCGTCCTATTTTAAAACTGTCGGGTGGCTAGATTTTTTGTCATTTTTTCCTTCCATACTGTGTCTGGAAAGCGCTGTTTCTATGGCCTGGACCAGTTCCTGTTCGTCAAAGGGTTTTAGGAGGTATCCGTAGGGTTCTGCTTCGCGCGCGCGTTCAATGGTGGATTGATTGGAAAAAGCGGTTAGAAAAATTACAGGCAAATCATACCGCGCCCGAATTTGGATGGCGGCTTCGATGCCATCCATATCACCTTTGAGGCCGATATCCATAAGAACAAGGTCTGGGTGCAGTTCCCCGGCTTTTTTGATGGCATCTTCTGCACGTTCTGAGTGACCTGCGATGATATACCCAAGATATTTCAGGATGTATAGAATATCGACGGCAACAATGCCTTCATCTTCGACAATTAGTATGCTGGCTTTTGACATCGGTAGGCTCCCAAATCAATGCTTAAATGAAACTTTGAATACTGCTCCATGTGATCCTTCCACCGTGAGGCTTCCATCCAACTGGTTCACCAGACTGTTGACCAGCTGCAGACCAAGCGATTTATTTTTGAGGATGTCCAAATCTGCAGGGAGTCCCACTCCGTCATCCGCCACTCGCAAGCTGAGTAAATGTGCAGGGGTGGTGCGTAATTCGATCCAAATAGTTCCGCTTCTGCCGGTTGGGAAGGCGTATTTCAAGGCGTTGGTTATCAGTTCGTTCAGGATCAAGCCGCATGGAATGGCCTGGTCGATTCCCAGTAAAACTTCATCTGCCTGGATATTTAATTGTATTCCCTTGAAGGTGCTTTGATAAGAACGCAGCAGGTCAGATGCCAGGCTTTTGACGTATTCACCAAAATTGATCCTGGCCAGACTTTGGGTCTGATATAGTTTTTCATGGATAAGCGCCATCGAGCGCACGCGCATGCGGCTGTCTCGCAAGGCTTCCAGCATTTGCGGATCTGTGACCTGGCTGGCCTGCAGGTTAAGCAGGCTGGAGATAATTTGCAGGTTGTTTTTGACGCGGTGGTGGATTTCCTTGAGCAGCACTTCCTTCTCGTGCAGTAATACTACCTGTTCGTCGAGTTTCTTCTGCGTGAGTTGAAGCAGGCGCGCGTTTTCAATTGAGTAACCGGCCTTGTCTGCAAGAGTGCGCAACAGGGTGACCTGTTCCGGTGAAATTTTTATCCTGTGATTGAAATCATAGAGTTCAATCACGCCGATGCGTTCGTTTCCTTTTTGCAGGGGAAAGATCACCAGTGATTCCACGTCCATGATGTCAGCCCCGTCGAAAACGACCGCTTTTGCTGTCGTATCCTCTGAGCGGACGAAGGTGACAGTTTTTCCCTGATCAAGCGCCAGCCGCCAGGATTCAAGATCTGGATTGAAACGCGTGCCTTGACCCTGCTCCCAGGTAATATTGGAAGACACTGCGAGATTAAAGATTCTGTTGTTTGGCTCGTCCCACTCTGAAAAAGAACAGACCTCCCCTCCGCTGGCTTGAAGTAATGCAGCTTCGATTTCAAATAATTTTTTCGGTTCATTGGCCGATAAGGGCTCAACGATGGATTGTGCTGCGTCTGCTAAAATTTTCTGGCAGGCGGAAAGGGATTGCTGCTCGAATAAAACGTTCTTCTTGGTTGTGGCTATTTCAACCAGCCCGATGACACTCTCGAAGGAATAAAGGGCGAGTATCATGACCGCAGTCCTCTTTAACTCGTCCATCCATTGCCGTTCCTCGGCTTCGAAGTCACCCTGCAAAATGATCGGGACGCCGGTCAGGAGCACCTGGTTGGAACGGGGATAGTCGCTCATCGGGTATATATCCCTTTTATCCTCCCGCCAAAAGGTCTTGGAATGATCGAGCCGCCCTACAATAGTATTGGCATCTTTATCCCATTCTGATATGAAGCAGCTTTCAAACCCGCAGATCGCAAGCAACTGCGCCGCCAGAGTATGCATCACTGTATCAAAATCCAGAGAAGATGAGGTGGCTTCGGATGCTTTTAGCAAAATATCGAGTTCCCGCGCGCGCTGGGATTCATATTCGTAGGCAATTGCCTTTTGCAGGTTCCCCTGCTGCTTTTCGAGGTCGGCAGCCATGGAATTGAAGGCGGCTGCCAGCCGTCCGAGTTCATCCATGCTGGCTGGGTTGATGCGGTGTTTTAAATCGCCCCGCCCGATTCGGTCTGCCCCATCATGCAACTGCTCCATTGGTTTGACGATTTGGAAGCGCACATATCGCGCCGCTATCCAACTGGCTGCGAATAAGAGGAAGAACGCTTCGACCCCCAGGGCAGTTACTGCGGCGCGGCTGTTGGCAAAAGCCTCAGAGTTGGGCAATTCCATGATCATGATCCAGCTTGTGCCGGGGATAGTGGCGGTGGCGGCTACCATTTGCTCGTTATTAAAGTTTTCGTACGAACCATGCCATTCATGATTGGGCGTATTAAGTATTTCCAAAAATTCAGGGCGTCCAAAGATGGTTTGACGGGAGGTTGCATATTCAGGATTGGTGTGCGCGATGATATCTCCGTCATGATTTATGACAACTACTTCGCCGGATCTTCCAAAGCGGATGTTTTTAACCACATCCCACAGGACGCTCATCTCCACTCGCGCAGCCACCACGCCCCCGTCTGCGCTGGGCACGGCCATGATCAGGTAGGGCAGATTCTTTGCCGATATCTGCACATCGCCAAGAAAGGTTTCTCCCTGCCGGGCTTTCAGGAACCACTGCGATTGCGGAATGGTGATGAGATTGGCGAGCACGCTTTTATCTCGAAATGCGCTTGCGTAAACATGCCCTTCCTGATCGGTACGGACGATTTCCAGCAATGCGGTGTTTTCTTCAAGCAAGGAGTGCAATTCATCTGAATCAGTGACGAGATGACCGGGTTCGACAACACCAACGATCAGCATTGCATCGCGTACGCGTTGAATAAATGCGCTTACCGACCCTGCGGCGTTTTGGGCGGCTTCCGACTGACGCCCCTGCCAGGCTTCACTTTCCGTCTGATTTACAAAATAAATAACACTCAGCGAAAATATGATGAGCGTGAATAGTAAAACATATCCCAGAAGGGACATTACCTTTCCGCCGAGGCTGTTTTGTTGGATCAGATTAAAGTTCCGTCGCATAGGGTTTTTAACGAGCGTTAATAAGGCGCTCCCAAATCTCATCGTAAAGCTGTTGTCCCTGTGGCGACAGGGGCAGTACCAACTCGGCGTTGGCCAGGTCTTTGTTCGGGGGGAAGATCACCGGGTTGTTCAAAATATCCACTTCGACAAAAGGATATGCAGCCTCATTCGGCGAGGCATACAGGTTTTCGTTGACAATTCTGGCATTGACCTCTGCGCGCATAAGGAAGTTTAGAAACAACTCGGCAGTGGACTTGTTTGGGCTGTTCGATGGGATGATGAATGTATCATTCCATAACAGGGCGCCTTCGGCCGGCAGAACATAAGTGATGGCGGGGTTTTGCTCATGCCCATACAAATAGTCACTGGCATACCCCATCGTGATCAGCGCCTGGCCATTCGCCAGGATATCTGCAGAATTAACCAGACTGAAATCTTCAAGGACGAGGATATGTGGTTTGACCTCAAGCAGCCGCTCAAGGGCTGACTCAAGCTCTGCGGGGTTTTCAGAATTGGCTGAATACCCCAACGACTTCAAGGTCAGACTGATCACCTCGCGGCGCTGACCCATCCACAAGCCGATGCGCCCGTAATAACGAGGTTCCCACAGGTCGGCCCAACGGGTGACCGGTTCGGCCACGAGGTCGCTTCGCACGACCAGCCCGGTAGTGCCCCAATTGTAGGGGATGCTGTAACGGTTGCCGGGGTCGTACGCAAGTTCGCGAAAATTTGCGAACAGGTTTTTCGTATTAGGCAGGTTTCTTTGATCGAATTCAGCCAGCAGGTTTTCCTTCACCAAAAGCGGGATAAAGCGGCTTTCCATCACTACCACATCATAAACTTTTCCCTCTTTCATATTTTCGATGGCTTCTTCTTGGGATTCGTAAACCAGGTAATTTACCTTCACTCCGTATTCCTCAGTGAACGCATCCAGCACCGACTGGGGCATGTCTTCCTCCCAATCATAAAAAGTGATTTCACCCGCCAACGGCTGCGGAATGGGGGTGGAGTGTGGTACAGCTTGAATGCCGCAAGCCGCCAGCAATACGGGAATCAATGCAGCCAACAACCATCGGGTAGATTTCTTTGGTGGAATTGAAATGCCAGGTAAGATCATTTTTATCTCCTACCGCTCATCTGTGATGAAGCGAGCCCAAATATCAGCATATAATTTTTGTCCCGCCGGGCTGAGAGGCAGGTACCAATCGAAATTATTAATCTCGAGGTCAACCGGATACAGGATGGGATTGCCAAGGATGGCCGGATCAATATACGGGATGGCCTGATCATTGGCAATGGCGTATTGATTTTCGTTGACGATTTGTCCGGCAATTTCCGGGCGCAATAAAAAGTTTAGGAAAACCTCGGCAGTGTATTTGTTTTGACTATTCCTTGAAACCACAAACCGATCACCCCACAACATCGTTCCTTCTTCTGGCATGATATATTGAGTTGCTGCAGATTGTCCCTGGGCATAAAGCGCATCGCCCGGCCAAGCCAACAAGATGGAAACCTCGCCGTTCAGGAGGGCGTCTACTGCGGTGGTGTCACTTGCCACAAATATGAGGGAAGGTTTGAGCGCCAGCAAGTGTTGCAAAGCGGCTTCCAACTCTTCCGGATTTTCTGAATTAAGGCGATAGCCCAGAGCTTTGAGAGCCACGCTGATGAGTTCAACCGGCTCAGGACGGACTGCGATCTTGCCCGGGTATTTGTTCTCCCACAAGTCAACCCAGTGGGTTGGAGGGTCGGCCACCAGATCAGTGCGGACCAGCAGGCCTGTGGTGCCCCAACTATAGGGTACTGAATGTTTGTCGTCAGGGTCAAAACTCAGGTCACGAAAGTCTGCGGATATATTTTTGAAGTTGGGAATGTTGCGATAATCCAGTTCTGCCAGCAGGCCACTTGCGGAAAGTTCCAGTATCAGATCATGTTCAACTACCGCCACGTCGAAGGCCAGGCCGTCCCCTATATTTTGAACAGCCTCATCCATTGTCTCGTATGTCGTGTATTTGACTTTCACTCCGTATTCGGCGGTGAACGCATCCAGCACAGACTGCGGCATGTAATCCACCCAGTTATATAAGATGATCTCGCCTGCGAGCGGAGTTTGCGTTGGCGATGGGGTGCAGCCTGCACCGACAAGGCCGAAAACCATACACACAGCCAGACAGCCCTGCAAAAGTGAATTGATGTGTCGAATTGCTGTCATTGTGAATTCTCTCCCAAAAACTGACGTTCATTATACAGCCCCCGTATCGGCAGAGAAATTACTTACAACTTTGTCGGTTGCAAGTTTTATAAAATATCGGGGCGGCTGTGAAAGGCCGCCCCGATATTTCTTTACTTCTTCATCCCAAACTTTTTCATCAAAACATCTTTCAACGTGGGCTGACCAATTTCCTGCAATTCATATCTCACGCGCTGACTTGGCTTCGTAATCTTCATCACGCGGCTCAGGTCAATCGGCGTACCAATGATGACCAGGTCTACGTCCGACCTGTTGATGGTTTCTTCGAGGTCTTTGGTTTGCGCGTCGCCGTATCCCATCGCAGGGAGGATGGGGCCGGTCTTCGGGTACTTGACATAAGTTGCGGCAATTGACTTCACTGCAAATTGGCGCGGGTCAACAATTTCCTTCGCGCCGAATCTTCGTGCGGCGATATAACCAGCGCCGTAGGCCATCTCACCGTGAGTCAGAGTCGGGCCGTCTTCCACCACCAAAACACGTTTGCCCTGAATCGCATCAGGGTCATCCACAAAAAGGGGAGAGGCCGCTTCAATTTGAACAGCATCAGGATTCAGCTTGCGAAGTGACTCGCGCAGTTTGATGACATTCTCTGCATCGGCGGTATCCACTTTGTTGAGGACGAACACATCCGCCATGCGGACATTTGTTTCGCCGGGATAATAAGTTGATTCGTGCCCGGGTCGGTGCGGGTCAGCGACCACAATTTGCAGGTCAGGCACATAGAACGGGAAATCATTATTGCCGCCATCCCACAAAATAATATCCGCTTCCGCTTCAGCCTTGCGAATGATCTTTTCATAATCGACACCCGCATAAATGATGACACCGTTGTCGATGTGCGGTTCGTATTCCTCGCGCTCTTCGATTGTGCAATCGTATTCATCGAGGTCGTCATAATCTGCGTAGCGCTGGACTTCCTGCGCGACGAGATTTCCATAAGGCATGGGGTGGCGAATTGCGGCGACTTTGTAGCCCATTTCCTGCAGGATCAAAGACACGCGCCTCGTTGTTTGACTTTTGCCTGATCCCGTCCGAACGGCGCTGATCGACACGACAGGTTTGTTCGCTTTCACTTGCGTGTACTTCGTGCCCATAATGCGGAAGTCCGCGCCTGCGGCATTGACCATGCTGGCTTTGTGCATGACATATTCATGCGGCACATCGCTGTACGAAAAGACAACCTGCTCCGCGCCGTGCTTCTTGATCAGGTCAAGCAGTTCCTCCTCAGCACGGATCGGGATGCCCTTCGGATACAAATCGCCTGCCAGTTCTGCCGGGTAGACGCGCCCTTCTATGTCGGGAATTTGAGTCGCGGTAAATGCGACCACTTCATAATCCTTGTTCCCGCGGAAGAAGGTGTTGAAGTTGTGGAAGTCGCGCCCGGCGGCTCCCATGATGATGGTTTTGATAGGCATGATTATTCTCCTATTAAGAAGTCGGGCTGAGGACAGTGTCCGCAGGTTTCCGTTTTGGTTTTGAAACCTGTCGTTTTTACCCAGCACGGCTAATGCACGATTATAAAGAAAACAGGCTAAACGCACATGGAACGTTTAGCCTGTTTTTTACATGACCTCTGGCGCTTGAATATCCAGTAAGCGGAGCGCATTTTCGATGGTTTGCTTTGCCGCCATCACCAATTGCAAACGCGCGTTTCGTATTTTTGCATCGTCTGTCTGCAAGACATTCACCGCATGATAGAACGAGTGAAATGCGTTCGCCAGATCGTACGCGTAGGCCGCCATCACCAGTGGACGGTACTCATTCGCCGCCTGCTCCACCGTCTGCGGGAAGCGCGAGATGAGTTCGATCAATTCGATCTCATGCTTTGTTAATTCGTAGTCGAAGGTCGAAGGTCGAAGGTCGCCCGACTTTTGACCCTTCGACAAGCTCAGGGCAGGCTCTTCAACTTTTGACTTCTTCAAAATTGAATTCGCCCGCACATAAGCATTCTGAATATACGGCCCCGTCCTGCCGTCAAAAGATAAAGCCTCGTTGATGTCGAAAACAATATCCTTGTTGTTATCCACCGAAAGCATGGAATAGACCAACGCGCCTAAACCAATTTGAGTCGCGATCTTCTCCCGCTCACTGACAGGAACATCGCCGCTCTTTTCAGATTCAACCGCCAGTACACGCCTGACCGCTTCATCTGCCACGTCCTTGAATAAGACCACATGTCCGCGCCGCGATGACATGGCTCCCTCGGGCAGGCTCACAAAGCCATATCCCAGATGATGGCATTTCTCGGCCTGCGGGAAACCCCACAACTTCAAAATGGCAAAGGCCTGTTGCAAGTGCAATGATTGGCGCACATCCACAACGTAGATGGAACGGTCAACCTGATATTGCTCAAACTTCATTTTGGCCAATGCAAGATCTTTTGTAAGATACAGCGTTGTGCCATCTGAACGTAAAAGAACATTGGTGCGATATTTTTCTTTTGTCAGCCCAAGCTTCTCGTCAATTTTCACGATCACCGCTCCGCCTTGCGGACGTTCATCGGTTGCAATATCTCTGGCGATCAATTCATCGACGATCACTTTGGATGGCTCATCGACATCGCTTTCGTAGAACCAAACATCCATTTTTACATCGAGCATTTTCAGCACTTCGCGCAGTTCTTCCAGACTCCACTCGCGCGTCACGCGCCATAATTCGCGAACATGCTCATCGCCTGCATCCCATTTGCGATACATCTCGCGCCGTTCGGCTTCATATACTTCGCGCTGGGCGGTCTGTTCAGGCGTTTCATTTTCCTTTTTCTCAAGCAGGGAAGTGGCTTCCACATAAAGTTTCGCCAGCCATTGACCGCGCTCATGCACGCCCACAGGTTCCTGCCCTTTATAAAACTTTTCATAAATCCACATCACGGTGATGACGCCCAGTCCCAGGTCACCGGGGTAGGATGCGCGGATCGTTTCAAAACCTGCGAACTCCACCAGCCGCGCAAGCACTTCGCCTAAAATTGTATTGCGCGCATGTCCAATATGAAATGAATGATGCGTATTCGGCTGGGCGTACTCCACCATGACGCGTTCATTCTTTTTCGTGCCCCGCCCAAAGTCCGCGCCTGAAGAAAGCACCTCATCCACCACGCGCTGGGCATATTCGGATGTTTCGAAATAGATGTTCAGATAGCCTTTGACCGCTTCAATGTGACTGATGCCCGGCACGCTTCCCAACTGACCTTTGACCTGCTCAGCCATCTCCTGCGCTCTCTGCGGGACGGGTTTTCCGCCCTTGCCCGCGCGCGCTTCGTTTGCGGCGGTCTGGAAAAATGATGTGGCAAAACCCCATTCGCCCGAAAAGGGAATGGGCTGCCACTTAAGCTCTGCCAGCGGAATATCATTTGCGGCACAAAACCCTTTTATTTTTCCTTCGATGATTTGCTGTTCTATATTAAACATAAGTGATGTGATCCTATGGATGATTTTCGGATTATATCATTTGGATTTTAATTGCTTGAATGCGATTGGTGGGGTCTTCAGCCGTTCAATGACGTGTTTGGCGCATTGTTCAGGTGTAAGTAGGGAAGTGTCTACTTCGAGGTCGTAGGTTGTGTATTTATGAATGATGTCAAATTGCGCGCGCGCCTGCCCAAGCGTGCGGTCTTTTCGGTCACGTTCGCGCTGCTCCAATACTTCCAGCGGACAACGGATGCCGATGAGGTAGGCGTTCATGGCTGCAAACAGATTTGCACATTCGTCCACCCAGGCTTTTTCCACGAAGACATGGTCGGCTAGGATGTTGTTTCCGCGCGAAGCGGCAGCGGCGACAGCGTGGTGCATACCTGAAAACAGAGTCAGCCCCACAGGTCCTGAATGATGCGCGTTGCCGAGCACGTCATCCCAAAGCGGACGATCAAAATATCGCTTGGGCAGCATCCAGATGAAGCGGTCAATTCCCATATCCAGATACGGCTCGTGCAATTGATTTTGCAAAGCCTTGAGCAGGGTGGTCTTACCTGAGGAGGATGTGCCGTTGATGAAGATGATCGTGGACATTTAAGGAAAACGGGAGCGCCGGTAAGGGCGTTCCCGTTTAATGACTAATAGGTGAAGAAGACAAATTACTTCTTTGAGGCAGTTTTCTTCTTCTTGGGAGCGGCTTCTTCCACGGGGGGGGCGGCAATAAAAGCGGCGAGGCGTTTCATTAAACGTCCTTTGCGGCGGGATGCGTTGTTTGGGTGGATCACACCTTTTTGGGCGGCTCTATCCAAAGTGCTGATCGCTTTCAAGACAGCTTCTTTTGTATTGGGTTCGTTCTCTGCCAAAGCACCGCGGGCAATGGTGACGGCGGTACGTGCCGCACCGCGGAAGTTGCGATTGTGAACGCGACGCTTCTCATTCTGACGATTGCGTTTGATTTGTGACTTAATGTTAGCCAAGGTCTTCCTCCAAAAATATACTACTTTTCTTAATGACAGCGCGTTATTTTACATGAGAGGGGATGATTTGTCCAGTAAATTTACGAGCCATTCCAAAATGGCAATACAAAACCCGTCCCGCAAAGAAAGTGCGGGACGGGTTGTAAAAGCAGGATTAGTTGACCGGTGTAACGGACGCTGTCGGTGGGGCGGTGCCAGCGCCGGGGGTGCTCGGTGTGCTTGTGGGTGGACGGGTGGCCGTAGGTGTGACCATGTTGACGGGGATGACGAGCAATTGCCCAACCTGGATGGCATTTGCATCTTCTATACTATTTTCTTCGATAATGGCGGCTTCGGTGCTGTTGAAAATTGCGGCAATGCCCGCCAGAGTATCACCGGCACGGACGTTGTACGAAATCTTGGTGCCGCGCGGCAGATCCGCTGGGATGGGGGTGGAAGTCGGCAGGGGGGCGCCGGGAGCGGGGAGCAGCAACACCTGCCCGGGGACGATGTTTTGTGTGGCCGGATCCACGCCGATCGGATACCCCTGCGTGTCTGTTCCGCCGAATGGGTTGAGGAGCAATATCCACGCAACGCCGTCATCGCCGAGATTATATTTCTCAACGATCAAAGCAAGATAGTCGCCCTGTTGGACGGTGTAATTAAAGTTCGTCGAGAAGGTGGGTGTGGGTGTAATGGTAAATGTCAGGGTTGGTGACGGGGTCTCTGTCGGCGTGGATGTGTTGGTTGGCGTGAAGGTCAGGGTCGGGGTGGGAGTCTCGGTGGCAAAGAATGTGCTGATGGGCTTGCTCGGTCCAGCCAGCCAGGTGACAAGCAGAATCACGCCAGCGAGGACGAACAAACCAGCGGCGATGACTATGATGTTTGGCCGACCTGGTTTTCTGCGTTTGCGGTAGGCATTGATGACATTGGATGATGATGAAATTGGAGGTCTATTGTTCATTCGATGTTTCCTTGTGAATAAAGCGCTTTTCAAAAACGCTTTCGATATTGCTTTTGTAGAGTGAAAAGAATTCTACCTGAAAAAAAGAAACACGTATACAACAAAACAGGTAGACAAGTTTTTTGGCTTTTGTCTACCTGTCTACCTGACTGCCCTACTTCATATGTGCTTTCAGATACTTCCCGGTATAAGACTCTTTGACCTTCATCACCTGTTCAGGCGTGCCCTCCGCGATCAACTCTCCGCCGCGGTCGCCGCCTTCGGGACCGAGATCGATCAGCCAGTCCGCGATCTTGATGATGTCGAGGTTATGCTCGATGATGACCACCGAGTTGCCGGCGTCCACCAGTCTTTGCAGCACTTCGATTAACTTGTGGACATCCGCGGCATGCAACCCGACAGAGGGTTCATCCAAAACATAAAGCGTGCGACCTGTTGCGCGGCGTGATAACTCCTTTGAAAGTTTTACGCGCTGAGCCTCTCCGCCTGAAAGCGTGGTGGCGGGCTGACCGACGCGCACATATCCCAGACCTACTTCCTGCAATAACTTCAACTTATTTTGCATCGGCGGATAATTCACGAACTCAGTCAGCGCGTGGTCAACGGTCATATCGAGAATATCTGCGATGCTGTATTGGTCGCGGAACATGACTTGCAGCGTCTCGCGGTTAAATCTCTTGCCGTGGCACACATCGCAGGGGACATATACATCGGGCAGAAACTGCATTTCGATTCGCAATTCGCCCTGCCCCTGACAAGCCTCGCAGCGTCCGCCATGCACGTTGAACGAAAACCGCCCGGGCTTATATCCGCGCACTTTGCTTTCAGGCAGTTCCGCGTAAAGTTTGCGAATCTCATCGAACAGCCCGGTATATGTCCCTGGGTTCGAGCGCGGCGTGCGCCCGATCGGCGACTGGTCAATGTTGATGATCTTGTCGAGGTGCTCAATGCCCTCGATGCGCTCATGCTCGCCGGGACTTGTGCGCGCAAACATCAACTTTGCGGCCAGGGCGTTGTACATGATGTCGCTCATCAAGGTGGACTTGCCCGAGCCTGAAACGCCGGTAATGCAGACCATCTTCCCGAGCGGGATCGAGACATCGATGCCCTTCAAGTTGTTTGCTGTGGCGTTGACAATTTTCAGCGCCTTGCCGCTGCCTTCGCGTCTCTTCTTCGGAACTGCGACCTGCTTGCGCCCCGAGAGGTAGAGTCCTGTCAGTGACTTTGGGTGCGCCAAAATCTGTTTTGGCGTGCCTTCTGCGATGACTTCGCCGCCATGCTCGCCGGCAGCCGGGCCGAGGTCAATGATCCAGTCTGCTTCACGGATGGTTTCGTCGTCATGCTCCACCACCAGAACCGTATTGCCGAGGTCGCGCAGCCCTTTGAGTGTTTCAAGCAGGCGCGAGTTGTCGCGCGGATGCAGGCCGATGGACGGCTCATCCAAAACGTAGAGCACGCCCACTAAACGGGACCCAACCTGGGTCGCGAGTCGGATGCGCTGCGCCTCGCCGCCGGATAAAGTCACAGCGGAGCGATTCAAAGTCAGGTAGTCCAACCCGACATTGACGAGGAAATTAAGCCGTTCATGAATTTCCTTGATGACGCGTTCTGCAATTGCTTTTTGTTTTGATGTCAGTGGAGAATTTTTGCCAGAAATATTTTTGACCCATTCAAGCGTTTTCAATACAGGCCATGAATTTGCCTCGACGATATTTACATCGTCGACAGTGACTGCCAGCGCGGCGGGGTTCAGCCTCTTGCCGCCGCAGGCCGGGCAGGGGCGGTCGGACATAAATTCGCTGATCTTCTCGCGGATGTATTCCGAATTTGTTTCGCGGTAGCGGCGCTCCATGTTGGTGATCACGCCTTCGAAGGCGCGTGTGAATTTGAATTCGTTTCCGTTTGCGCTTTGATATGTCATCGCAATTTGTCTGTCGCCTGTGCCATACAAGACGACCTTCAGCGCTTCTTTGGATAATTCTTTTACGGGCTTGTCCAAATCTATTTTGAATGCCTTCGAAGCGTTGATGAGACTCTGCCAGTAGTAGCCGCCTTCCACTTTGGGGCCGCTCCACTCCATGCTGACGATTGCGCCGTCGTTTAAGGAGACGCTGTCGTCGGGGATGATGCGCTGCGGATCGATCTCCAGCTTCGAGCCGAGTCCCTGACATTCCGGGCAGGCGCCCTGCGGTGTGTTGAACGAGAAGGTGCGCGGCTCGATTTCACTGATGCTGACGCCGTGTTCCGGGCAGGCGAGGTGCTCGGAGAATTGAATGTCGTTACCCCCTCCCTTACCCTCCCCCAATTTGGGGGAGGGCTGGGTGGGTGGGGTATTTACAGTAACATACCCTTCCCCAAACTTGAGCGCGGTTTCGACCGAATCAGTCAAACGTGTAAGCGCGGCTCTCTTTTCATCCTTGTCGCTGCTGTGTGAAATGACGAGACGGTCAACCACGGCTTCGATGGTGTGCTGTTTGTAGCGGTCAAGTTCGATTTCATCATCCAATGAATGGACGGTCCCATCCACGCGGGCGCGGGTGAAACCAGCCTTGCGGATTTCCTCAAAGACGGCGGTGTATGTCCCTTTGCGGGCGCGGACGAGCGGGGCGAGGATCAGGATGCGCGTGCCGTCGGGTAGTTTGGCGATGTTGTCCACGATCTCCTGCGCCGATTGTTTGACCACTTCCCGTCCGCAGATGGGGCAGTGCGGAATGCCCGCGCGCGCGAAGAGCAGACGCATGTAGTCGTAAATTTCGGTCACAGTGCCGACCGTCGAGCGCGGATTGTGGCTGGTGGATTTCTGGTCAATGGAGACGGCGGGGGAGAGGCCGTCGATGTAATCGACATCGGGCTTGTCCATTTGACCGATGAACTGCCGCGCATACGCCGAGAGCGACTCGACGTAGCGTCTTTGTCCCTCAGCGAAGATGGTGTCAAATGCCAGCGACGATTTGCCCGAACCCGAAAGTCCGGTGATGACCACGAACTTGTCGCGTGGAATTTCCACGGTAATGTTTTTTAAGTTGTGAACACGTGCGCCGACGACGCGAATGACATTAGCTGACATACATGGTTCTCCTTGGGGTGCGCTGATTGTAGCACAAATGTTTTATTTTTGGTCACATTGTAGGTCACGCTTATGTTTTTTAAGAAAATATTCCCGTAATGTATTTGCGCAGGGCGCGTTCTCTTACGCGCCTGTCGGCGTGAGAGGACGCCGACTACGCACGGTTACATTATTTGACCTCTTGCATAAGTCAGGCGACGTTAGAGAACGTCTCCTACACCTGCGCGTATTGTGCGCTCTCTAGCGCACTTTTGCAAGAGGTCTATTTACTTTTCAATCTTCATCAGCGTGATTAGCGGGGACGATCAGCTCAAAGGGCGAAAATACTTATCGGGGCGAATCAACTTCCGGTTAAGCGCGAGGCGCGGTTTTCATCCGCAATATGCTTGAAATGAATCTGAAATGCTGCGTGTTATACTCAGTGCAACTTCTCAAATCCGGCGGGGTTATATTTCAAAACCCGCCGGTAAGGTTTTAAACGTGCCGGAACTGGAATACAACGAAGAGGAAATTCTAGTACTCGCTTCAAAGGGTGACCGCGATGCTTTTGGTCAACTCTACGAGCGCTATGTGGAACGCATCTTCAATTATGTGTATTATCGAACAGGGAATACCCACGATGCGGAGGATCTCACTGCGCGGGTGTTTCAGCGGGCGATGAATCACATTCAAAAATATACAGATCGCGGCGTGCCTTTCTCTGCCTGGTTGTATCGAATCGCGCATAACCTTGTTGCGAACTGGCATCGTGACCGCAGCCGCAAACAGGAAATTCCGCTGGATGACCTGCCGATTCTGCCGACCAAGGGCGATCACCCTGAGAAGAATCTGGTTCGGTCACAAGAGCAGGATTCGCTCTTAAAGATGATCCGAAAACTGCCAGCCGAACGACAAAACCTGTTGATATTAAAGTTTGTCGAAGATATGTCCAATGCGGAGATCGGCGCCATCATGGGAAGAAGTGAGGGAGCCGTAAAGAGTCTTTACCATCGTACTCTTCTGGCTTTGCGGGATCAGTTGGAAGATCAAAATCTTAATCTTGAAGGAGAATAGATCATGATGAGAATTGTAACTGACGGCGCGGTAGATGTTCCAGCGGGGTGGGGACAGGAATTTGATATCAATGTAATCCCCATTAACGTTCACTTCGGTGAAAAGACCTATATTCAATATGTTGACCTGGATTTTGATGGGTTTTACAAACTGGTTGACGACAAATCAAACCCATTCCCGAAAACCTCCCAGCCTTCCCCGCATCAATTCGTGGAATTTTACAAGAAGAATTTTCAACCGGGCGACACCATTCTCTCGATCCACATCACCAGCAAACTCTCCGGCACCTATGCTTCAGCAGTTGCGGCGGCTGAGGAATTGAAAGGGACGTACAACGTCGTCACCTTTGATTCACTCGGCGGCTCGATGGGCACGGCTTTCATGTGCCGCGCTGCGCGTGAAATGGAACGCGCCGGCAAAAGCGTGCAAGAGATCATCAGCCACTTGGAGACTCTCCGCAGCAAGGTCTTCATCATTTTGACTCTCGACACGCTGGAATATGCCCGCCGCAGCGGACGCGTGGGCGCGCTTTCTGCTTCACTCGCGTCTGTCCTGAACCTCAAGCCGATCGCCCTGCTGAAGGATGGCCTCGTCGAAACAGTGGACAAGGTCCGCACGCGCAAGGCCGCGCTCGCGCGTGCCATTGCTTTGGGGCAGGAATTGGTGGGTGACAAGCCCGTGCATCTCGGCATCGTCCATGCCCGTGATATCGAATCCGGCAAGGCTTTGATGGAAGAAGCCAAAAAACATTTCAACGTAAAAAGCGTGGAATTGACCGACCTCTCGATATCGCTTGCCATCAACTTTGGACCCGGCACAGTCGGATTGGTTTTATATCCCGCAGATTAGGTGAGAATGACAAAACGCAGGAAGACAGCTCCCCCCGTGGAAGAATTGGAAATCCTCGAGTCGCATCTGGCTGTGACACTGACGCCGGTTACGCCTTCGAAGGAGATTGCCCAGCGCCTGAAAGCGCGCATTCAAATGCCGGCGCGCAGCAAAATCGCTTTGCGCCTCGGTGATTGGCGCAAGCTGTTCCTTGTCTTTGGCGGTGTGCTTTCAGGGATGATGCTGTTGATTACGGTCGCGCGCGCGCTTTATTATTTTACCGGGCGCAGAAGCCTGACCTAGAAAAATTGAGAAGTAGACCCTAAAGGTTTTCTAAACCTTCGGGGTCTATTTTTTTAATTAACTCGTTGCACAAAACCCGCGCCTCGGCGATCAGATCTGCATCGATCGGGAGGGTGAATTCTTCAGTGACGCGCACTGTCAAATGGTCAGCGATCAGCTTCAAGTCGGCGGGAAGATGCGCTTCTTCCTTGAGCAGGTTCAGCAGATCGACCGCGCTCATGCTTGGGACCTTGGTCCCGCTGCGGGCAAAATATTCCCGTATCGCGATGCCAGCCGCACGCCGCGCGCAGACCCGCGCCTGCCCTTCGTTTTTGGCGATACGCGCCTGTTGGGCTTTTTCAAATTCTTTTTGCAGTTCAAGTTTTATGTCCATTGTGTGCATTATAATCGCTAAAAATTTTGAAAGAGGTGACCATGAAAACTCGATCATTTCAAATTGCGGCATCCATACTCGTGTTGTGCATTGCCATTTTGGCTTGCGCGCCAAAACTTGACACAACGACGGCCACTCCGATACCGACCGAGGCGACGGTTGCCGTGGTTGAAGGCGGCGGCCCGAAGACGGTCACCGGCACTGTGACATACACCAACTTCTTTTTCACCGAAGGCGTGGCGCAGCCCGTCATCATCCTTGAAGATCAGGGCGGGTTCGTGACCCGCGACCGCAAATTTTTAATCCCCGTTGAATCGCAGGTGATCGGCGAGATCACTTCAGATTTTTACACTTCGCCATTCACGTACAGCATGTCGCTGCCATCAAAGCCGAACGGCACATTGCATGACGTGGATCACGACGGCGTTGAAGAGAACGGCGTGATGATATTCGCAGTCGCATATTGGACGAACACCTGGGGCGATCCGTTTTTGGAGCGCCGTGATCAGGGCGGCGGCGGCTGGTCTGGCGCGTATGCTTCCACAAAAGTCACGGACGATCCTGAATTCTATCTTGAGGTGACCGGCGGAAAATATCTGGTGTACGCAGAGGATGGCAGCCAGCAATTCCCATCGGGATTCGGCGACGACAAAAAACTTTTCACCGATGACGACCCGATCATGGACTTACCCGCGGGCTGGTCGGTGATCGACCTGGATCAATCTCCCTTTAGCATTGACCGCTCCGAGGAGCCGACGATTGAACTCTACGAGCCGGAGAGCGCCGCGCATGTCGATTTCTCCGGGCTGTCCTACACCGAAGCCTTTGACGGTATGGCTGAAAAATTCAAGAATGAATATGCCTTCACTGAATTAAAGAAAATTGACTGGGATGCCAAAGCCGAGGAATTCCGCCCGCGCTTTGAAGAGGCCGAAAAGAACAAAGACAAACACGCGTACGCGCTCGCCTTGCGCGACTATCTGTGGTCCATCCCTGATACCCACGTGGGCTTTGGCACCGACTTGCTCGACGAAGATTTTTCGGTGGAAACCGCCGGCGGACTTGGCTTTGCCATGCGCGAAACCGATGACGGCAAGATTATCGCCAACTTTGTTTTGGACGGCGGCCCCGCCGCAGAAGCTGGCATGACCTGGGGCGCAGAGATCATTTCATTGGACGGAGTCTCGACCGCAGACGTGGTGGACAAGGTCACCCCGTGGTCATCACCGTTCAGCAACCCGCAGATTAAACGCTTGCAGCAATTGCGGTACGCGACCCGCTTCACGATGGACAAGGGTGAAGTGGAAGTCAAGTTCAAGAATCTCGAAGGCGCTGAGAAAACTGCAAAGCTTGAGGTCGTCAACGAATTCGACAGCTTTAATTTCTCCTCTTTCCGCGCAGGCACGGACGCGGAAGCGCTTCCCGTTGAGTTTGATTTATTGCCCAGCGGCTACGGTTACATCAAGATTTCCAGCTTCCTCGATAATGACGTGCTTTCCATTCAAGTTTGGGAACGCGCCATAAAATATTTCAACGATAATCAGGTGCCCGGCGTCATCCTTGACCTGCGGAATAATGGCGGCGGCAGCGGCTGGCTGGCAGACCAGATGGCCGCCTACTTCTTCGACAAAGAGATCGTCGTTGGTAATTCTGCTCATTACAATAAAGCCACTGGTGAGTTTTACATGGACCCGGGCGATGAAAATATCATGATTCCCCCGCGCGTCGAACTTCAATACGGCGGCCCGGTCGTGGTGATGGTCGGCCCGAACTGCGCCAGTGCCTGTGAATTCTTCTCGTATAACATGACCATCAACGACCGCGCAACTGTCGTCGGACAGTATCCAAGCGAGGGCGCAGGTGGAAGCGTCGAAGACTTTTCGATGCCCGAAGATATCACCGTCCAATTAACCATTGGCCGCGCGGTCGGCGTTGACGGAAATATCCACCTTGAAGGCAGCGGCGTTGTGCCAGATGTGCGTGTGCCGGTAACTTTTGAGACGCTTCAAAAATCAGCGAATGGCGAGGATGTGGTACTGGCCGCGGCTGAGAAAGTGATCAGCGAACCGCAGGGCGCAGGCGTGACTCCTTCCGGGCCGCCGGAAATGGCGAGCGCCGCCGCCGCATCTTCCGCACTGACATCTGGGAAGAGTTTCCTGGAAGATTTAGCCCGCGAGAAGTATGACTCCGCCGACTATGGCGCTCCCGGCACGTTGACCTTTACCATCCCGCTCACCAAGACCGATACATTGGTCTGGCTGTATGCATGGTGCGCCACATCCACTGAAATCCTCAACCAGAATTTTAAGAACATTGAACTGAAGTTTGTGCTGGGCGGGGAGGAAATTCCGCTCGAAAAATTCAGGAAGGAAGACCTTGAAAGCGGAGGCCAGCAATGCAGGCTGTATTACACCGCCCTCAGCAAATGGCCGGCTGGCGAACATCACCTGAGCACAACGGCAACTTTCACAGCCGCCATCAACGACGGAACTTCAGATTACGAGCCCGGTGATTATGTCCTGGAGTACGCGGTTTATTTGAAGCCGTAAGTTGATCGAATCATGGATGAGCCATGCGAGCATTGCATGGCTCATCTTATTTAACGTGAATAATGGATAAGCTCAAACTGATCTAGAATCGCTATTTCTAGCCGCAGAGTCGCAGAGAACGCCGAGAAAACCAGTTAAAAACTCCGTGAACTCCGCGACTCTGCGGTGAAAATCCCCTAGCCATTATTGACGTTATTTATATGAGAATTGAAATGGAACAGAGCGAAAAACAACCAGTGATCAAATCTGTCTGCGGTGGAATTTTGACAGAGCCCGATAAATATCCCAGCGTGGACTTCAAGGATGAACGTCTTTATTTTTGCACGCGCGCCTGCCTGAGGGTCTTTAAGGAAAATCCGCAGGCTTTTTTGGATGGGGAAGTGGAGCATCCGCTTGAAGAGGATGCGTAACAGATTGCCTTGGCAGATTATCGTCTCTGCTTTATTTGGGCGCTATTCCAAATTTTCCAGCCAACGTTTCGTGTCGTCCGCTTTCACGGCCCGCTCGGCTTCGTGAATTAGCATGTTTAAGCCTCGCCTGCGCCTGAATGGGGCATTGGGCGGCAAATAAGAATTAGGCAAAGGCGTTGGCTGACTGTTCTGCGATATATTGAAGCATGGCGACCATCGCTGGATAAGTAACCGTTCAGAGGCATTTAATTCATTGCTCACAGCATCGAATTGCCCGGATTGTGAACTCGACAATTCGATTGTGAAATTCATCGATTTTGGCCAATTACACCAAACAAAGCGCCCAATAATGGAGTGGCCTTTAAAGCCGTTGATCAAATGTTCCCAGACTCGGGCAAATGCAAGAAAAGATTGACCAACATAGAATACTACGTCATCGTCTCGAAACAGATATAAATCCAGACCTTTCCAGGATGCAGGACATTGCTCAACGAGCAAAAATCGCTTAAGCTGAATCATAATGTTTTGATCGTTCATGGGGTGCGTGATCTCTGATTGAAAGGCAAAAAACTCAAACCCTTCCTATTCCACGAACCGATACTTGAGCAAAGTCCAGACCGCTTCGAAGGCGTCGTGTAGTTTGATCTTCTTGCCCTGATCGTAATCACGCGGGTTGAAGGTGATCGGCACTTCGAAAATGCGGAAGTTGCGCTTGAGTATCTTGGCGGTAAACTCAGGCTCGAAGTCAAAGCTGTTGGCGCGCAGGGTCATGCCGTTGAGAATCTCGCGCCGGAAGACCTTGTAGCCGGTTTCCATATCCGTCAGGATGGTGTTGTAGAGAATGTTGGTCATGAGAGTCAGCATCTTGTTGGCAACCAGATGCCAGAACATGGTGACGCGGTGCGCGCGCCCCAGAAAACGGGAGCCGTACACCACATCCGCCAGACCTTCTTCGATGGGTTGGAGCAGCTGCGGGTAATCGCGCGGATCATATTCAAGATCGGCATCTTGAATCAGGAGCACATCGCCCAGCGCCGCCGACATTCCAGTCCGCACCGCCGCGCCCTTGCCTTTGTTGCGTTCATGCAGGATGACCCGCACACTATTTTTACCGTCTAACGCGGCAAGCACATCGCGTGTGCCGTCCTTTGAGCCGTCGTCCACGACCACAATTTCATGGACAAGTTTGGTGTCTTGCACGCGCTTCAAGATGACTTGAATGCTTTCCACTTCGTTATAAACAGGGATGATCACTGAAAGTTTCATAGAGCGGGATTATAAACGAAAAGAAGTATAATCAGATTTGCACGAAAAAAATTCCACCTGCACTTGGATGATGCCATCATGTTGAGACAACCAGCACAACACTCTGCGCCAGTTGGCGGATTTTCACCGCCGCAGATCAACAACCTTGAAGATACAGGTCTTTCGCCGCTCTGGCTGCAAGACCTGATTCTTAAAGTCCTGTATTTGCGCGGCTACCTGACCGGCTTAAAGATTTCCGAAGAGATTACCCTGCCGCTTGCCGGCGTGACCGACCAGTTGCTGACCACCTTGAAGCAGGAAAAGTTCATCGAAGTAAAATCCACGCAGGGCGGTTTGGGAGAAGGATCCTATACTTATGGCATCACAGGTCAGGGCATCCTCCGCGCCCGTGAAGCGATGGATCGCAGTCAATACGCCGGTCCCGCTCCCGTTCCATTTGAAGTTTATAACGAAGCCATCCGCCGTCAGAAAAGCGGACGCCTGACCGTGACCTCGCGCTCCATGCGCCAGATACTTTCCCAATTGATCATCTCTGAATCGACATTCCAAAGACTCGGCCCCGCGCTCAACTCAGGTTCATCCATTTTTATGTATGGCCCGCCCGGCAACGGCAAGACCAGCATCGCGCGCGCGTTTGGCAACCTCGTCCTCAGCCAGAATATGTACATTCCCTACGCCCTGTATCTGGATGGACAGGTTATTAAAGTGTACGATGCGGTCAGTCACAGCCTCGCATCGGAACATGAACCAGTCGGCACGACCAGCACCGGCACCGGCAACCTGCGCACGAACACCCGCCGCGATCCCCGCTGGGTAAAGATCCGCAGACCGTTCATCGTCGTCGGCGGCGAACTGACCCTCGAAGGGCTTGACCTTGTCTTCGACGATACCACCAAATTTTATGAAGCGCCGTTTCAGGTTAAAGCCAATGGCGGCATTTTATTGATCGACGACTTTGGACGCCAGCAGGTGCGTCCGCGTGACTTGCTCAACCGCTGGATCGTGCCGCTTGAAAACCGTGTTGATTATCTGCGCCTGCACACCGGCCGCAAAGTTGAAGTGCCGTTTGATGTGCTGATTGTTTTCTCCACCAACCTGCCGCCGAAAGACCTCGTTGACGAAGCTTTCCTGCGCCGTCTGCGCCACAAGATCGAAATCGGCGATCCCTCCTTTGAAGAGTACCGCGAGATTTTCAAGCGCGTCGCTCAGGATAAACGAGTTGAATATAACGACCAGGGGCTGGCGTATCTTTTGCAGGAGTGGTATCTCAAGCGCAACCGCAAACTGCGCGCCTCGCATCCGCGCGACCTGTGCGACCAGATCCTCGATATTTCCGCCTACCTTTCTGTTGCCCCATCTATGACCCGCGAGATGATCGACCACGCCTGCAAAGCCTATTTTGTGGATATTTAATTAAAGTGTCAAATGTGTCGAAGTATCAAATGTGACACCTTGACACCTGACACCTCGACACTTCACCACCATGATTTCATCCTTCCCCACTCCCATCATCCTCGCGCATCGCGGCGACCTCGCCCACGCGCCGGAGAACACCCTTCCGTCGTTTCAACAAGCCCTGCAAAAAGGCGCGGACGGAGTCGAGCTTGACGCGAAACTCACAGCCGATGGCCATGTGATCGTGATCCACGACCCGACAGTTGAGCGCACCACAGACGGCAAAGGCCGCGTGGCTTCACTCTCGCTCGAAGCGATTCGAAAGCTCGACGCCGGCTTGTGGTTCAACGAAAAGTTTCGCGGCACACAAGTGCCTTTGCTTGAAGAAGTCTTTGAAACAGTGGGCAATGAAAAATTGATCAACATCGAATTGACCAATTACTCCACGCCGCAGGACGGGCTGGTTGTAAAAGTCTGCGAGTTGATCAAAAGACACAATAACCAAAAACAGATCATCTTTTCATCCTTCTTTCCGTCCAATTTGAAGATTGCAATGCGAACCCTGCCCGAAGTTCCGCGCGGACTGCTTGCCATGCCCGGGCTGGTCGGGTTGTGGGCGCGCTCATTTGGATTCATGTTCGGCGAGTATCAGGCTTTGCATCCGCATATTTCCAATGCCAGCAGGGAGCAGGTGCAGCGCGCGCACCGACTCAAGCGCCGTGTGCATGTCTGGACGGCGAATACGCCCGAGGAGATCGATAAACTCAAAGAGTGGGGCGTGGACGGCATCTTCACGGATGACCCGCAAGCGGCTGTCCGCGCGTTGGGGAGGAGCGGGTGAAGGCGAATTCATCCGAATGCCGGAAGCAGGCAAGGGCGGGGCTTGATGCGAAGCACATCCACGCGGCGCCGTTCCTTGAGCGGCGTCCGTTTTATCTTTGTTGTTACCATCGGGGCAAAGGCCTGTAGGGTTTCCAATGCGATTGATCCGAGGTTTTCTTTTAGTTGTTTTTTTTGCAGTGTTTGTGACGTCTCCGCTGGGCGTGCAGGCGCAGGCTCCTGTGCTGCCGCGCGACATCGCGGTTGTCTTGAATTCCATGAGCCCGGAAGAACGCGTGGGGCAATTGTTTCTGGTTACATTTAAAGGCTCTGATTTTTCTCAAAATTCCGAAATCTATGAATTGATCGTCCGCCATCACATCGGCGGCGTGGTGCTGCTTGGGCAAAATGATAATTTCGCCCAAGCGCCAGATACTTTAACTCAAGTTCATACGTTGATCGCAGGGCTTCAACAACTGGAGTGGGATGCTTCGGTAAACCCTGTGGTGGTTGACCTTGCCACCGGTGATACTGTTGATTCTGCGTATGTGCCGCTGATGGTCGGCGTTTCGCAGGAAGGCGACGCATATCCCACCGACCAGATTCTGGGCGGGCTGACTCCGCTGCCGAGTGAAATGGCGATTGGCGCTTCGTGGAATAAAGCTCTTTCTGAAAAAGTGGGCGAAGTGCGCGGGAACGAACTTGCTGCGCTTGGATTCAATTTATTCTTCGGTCCTTCGCTGGATGTGCTGGAGGTGCCGGTCGTTTCAGGAGGTGACCTGGGAACGCGCGTCTTTGGCGGCGACCCGTTTTGGGTGGGCGAATTGGGCAGCGCGTACGTCAGCGGTTTGCATAACGGCAGCGATAATAAATTGCTGGTCGTTGCCAAGCATTTCCCAGGCGTGGGCGGCTCTGACCGTTTGCCCGAAGAGGAAGTTTCGACAGTCCGCAAATCCATTGACCAGCTAAAGCAGATCGAGCTCGCTCCCTTCTTCACAGTTTCAGGGAATGCGCCTTCGCCTGAAGCCACAGTGGACGGTCTGCTCGTTTCCCACATTCGCTACCAGGGATTTCAGGGAAACATCCGCGCCACCACGCGCCCGATCAGTTTTGACCCAACGGCATTAAAGCAAATCTTGGCATTGCCTGAATTTGCGACATGGTATTCTGAAGACGGTCTGATCATCAGCGACGACCTCGGCACGCGCGCGGTCAGTGACTTTTATGCATCCGGCGGCGGGCAATTTATTGCGCGGACTGCTGCGCGGGATGCCTTTCTCGCCGGGAATGACATGTTGTATCTGGGCAACATCACCTCCAGTGAATCGACTGACACATTCACAAGCACGATTCGCGTGATAGATTTCTTTGCCCAAAAATATCGTGAAGACCCTGCCTTCGCCCAGCGGGTTGATTCGTCTGTGGCGCGGATTCTCAAGGTGAAGTATGGCTTATATGGAAAATATGACATCGCCAATGTCCTTACGCCGCCGGACCGATTGGCAGAAATTGGTTCCGCAACCGATGTCACCTTCGATGTGGCGCGGAACTCTGCGACCCTCATCAGCCCTGACCCGCAAGACCTTGCTTCTGTTTTACCCCTGCCGCCCCAGGCGGATGAGCACCTGGTTTTCATCACAGACACCACCAGCGCAAAACAATGCTCCGAGTGCGCCGACCAGCCGCCGCTGGCGATAGATGCGCTGCAGCAGGCAGTCCTTCATCTCTACGGCCCGCAATCCGGCAACCTGACAACCAACTTCCGCCTCGCATCCTATTCCCTGCAAAATTTGGAAACCATGCTCGATCAAATTGAAATCCCGTTGATCGAAGACGATCTCAGCCGCGCCGATTGGGTTGTCATTTCGCTGGCCGATTCTTCGCAGGACCAACCCGCGCTCATCAGCCGTTTTTTGCGCGAGCGGCCCGACCTTCTGCGTGAGAAACACGTCGTCCTGTTTTCTTTTGGCGCGCCATATTATTTTGACACGACCACCATTTCAAAGCTCAGCGCATATTTTGCACTTTACAGCAAACAGCCGCAATTTGTGGATGTGGCTGCGCGGCTGCTCTTTCAGGAATTGACCCCGATCGGGGCTTCACCTGTCAGCATTTCCGGGATCGGATATGAATTGATCTCGGTACTGACTCCCAACCCGACTCAAATCATCCCGCTCTATCTTGACCTTGAAGTTGCTCCTGAAAACCCCGATTCAGTTTCCACACCCGAGCCGACTCCGATTCCATTGTTCCAGATCGGCGACACGATTGCCATCCGCACAGGCGTGATCATGGATAACAATGATCACCCCGTTCCAGACGGCACGCCCGTTCAATTTTCCATGACGTTGACCGGAGAAGGCAGCGGCATCCAGCAGGTGGATGCCGTGACGACGCAGGGCGTGGCGCGTGCCGCATTTGGATTGGACAAGCCCGGTCTGCTTGAGATTCGTGCGGCAAGCGACCCCGCTGTAAACTCATTGGTGTTGCAATTGGATGTTTCGCAATCCGGCGCTGTGGCTGTGACGGTGGTCGTTCCCGAGTTGACCCAATCCATTGAGCCGGCGGCGACTGAAACGCCTGTCGTTGAAATCGTGGAGGGGTACATCTCTGTCGAAGGGTATCCGCGTTTTCCCGCGTGGCTGGTGGCGATGCTCTTTATCGCACTTTCCACTCTTATCGGATTCGCGGTGGGAAGCCGCATCGCAGGCCGCCGCTCCGCTTCCCGCTGGGCATTGGGAATTGCGCTGGGCGGACTCGCCGCCTACAACTATCTGTCATTTGGGCTGTTCGGAATCATGAACTGGCTTTCAACCAACGGGCTTTCCGGACTGATCATGTTTGTCCTGCTTGGGGAATTGCTCGGCTATGTCGCAGGCTGGTTATGGTCGCGGCGGTAGGTTTGTGTTTTTTGTAGTTCATCAGAAATGATTTCCAGAAACATGCATCGTCTCACAGGAGAAAAAACATGCCAGCATTGAAAACAGCAAAAAAAGAAAAAGAACCCCCGATCTTGTTTGATAAAACGCAAGCAATAATCAGGCAGGTCAATAAAATACTGGGCGGCACACTTGTCACTTATTTCAATAACCAGCGCGGAAATGTCTGCCATGACGATGTGCTTGCCTTGTATGAATTGCTTGAAAAGATTGGCTATCAGGAAAAAATCTACCTCTTCATCAAATCCAGCGGCGGAAATGGACAGGCCTCCCTGCGCCTTGTGAACCTGTTGCGCCAATATTGCAAGGAAGTCATCGCAGTCATTCCATTGGAATGTGCCTCCGCCGCGACCATGATCACCCTCGGCGCGAACGAGATCCAAATGGGACCGATGGCATTTCTCACGCCGGTCGATACCTCGCTGACACATTCCCTGTCGCCGATAGACCGTGACAATGACCGTGTCAGTGTCAGCCTCGATGAGTTGACTCGCGTTGTCCGCTTGTGGCAGGCGCAGAACGGTGATGCGAAAGAGAACCCGTATCAGGAATTGTTCAGGCATGTTCATCCGCTCGTGATCGGCGCAGTGGATAGAGCCGAGTCGCTTTCGATCATGCTCAGCAAGGAATTGCTTGCGTATCACATCAAGGATGAGCAAACGCAAGACAAGATCGCAAGCGCGTTGAATGCAAAATATCCCTCGCATGGCTACCCCATTTTGTTTGAAGAAGCCAAGCGTATCGGCCTCAAGGTCAGCCACCTTGCGCCAGAGATCAATTCGCTTTTGCTTGAACTCAATGAACTGTACAGCGAAATGGGTCAGCGCGCCACAACCGACTTTGACGATACGCATGCGCACGGCAACGAAATTCTCAACATCTGGGAGTCGACCGATGTACTCACTTATTATCAACAGGACAAAGATTGGTTCTACCGCACCGAAGAGCGCCGCTGGATCTCCCTCAATGACATCAGCAGTTGGCGGCGCGTGTTGAAAGTTGGGAACAAGGTCGAAAAGTCAATTTTGCACATCACGTAATGTAGTCAAATTCCAAAACACAAAACAAAAAATCCCCGCAGGCATCAGCCCGCGGGGATTTTTTAATGCTTACTCGCCAACAGCTAACTGCTATTATGCGGTTTCCAAATACTTGGTGATTTCGTAATCCGTCACACGCAGGCGGAACTCATCCCACTCTTCCAGCTTGGCGCGCATGTAGGCTTCGAAGAGATACGGTCCAAGCGCAGACTTCAAGACTTCGTTCTTCTCCAACTCGGCAAGCGATTCGGCCAGTGAGCCGGGCAGTTCGGTCACGCCCAACTTGGTGCGTTCCTCCTTGTCGAGGTGATACAGGTTGATGTTGTTGAGCGGCTTGGGCGCGGCGAGATTCCTGTCAATGCCATCGAGGGCGGCGGCCAGCATTACCGTGAAAGCCAGATACGGATTGCAGGATGGGTCAGGGAAACGCAACTCAGCGCGGACAGCCTTGTCGCGTCCTTCGGTGTAGCGCGGAATGCGTACCAATGCCGAGCGATTCTGCTGCGCCCAGCCGATGTAGACCGGCGCTTCATAACCGGGTACCAAACGCTTGTACGAATTCACAGTCGGAGCGACCACACCCGCCAACGCGCGGGCATGTTCCAGTTGACCGGCGATGAACGAATATGCCAGCGGAGAAAGATGGGCGGTGTCATTCTTGTCGAAGAACAGATTGTTGCCGGTCTTTATGTCGAAGAGAGACTGGTGGCAGTGCATACCAGAGCCATTAATGCCGTACACAGGCTTCGGCATGAAAGATGCGACTAGTCCATGCTGGGCGGCAATCGCCTTTACGGTGTATTTCAAGGTCAGCACATTATCGGCCGCCTTCAAAGCATCGGCAAAGCGGAAATCAATTTCGTGCTGGCCGAGCGCAACTTCATGGTGACCCACTTCCACATCCAGACCCATCGCGTCGAGCGCTTCCATCAACGCGGTGCGCACCACGACGGCTTCGTCGAAGGATGAGAAATCAAAGTAACCGCCCGTATCGTGGGGGACGGGGTGAACGCCATGACCGTTCTCGCCCTTGAACAAAAAGAACTCAGGCTCGGGGCCGATGTTGAGCATCCAGCCGCGGTCGGCAATTTTCTTGAGGATGCGCTTCAACGCGCCGCGCGGATCGCCTTCAAACGGCTCGCCGCCGGGCGTGTAAATATCGCAGAACACGCGCGCCCGTTTTGAGTCAGCCGCTGACCACGGCAAAACCGCATAAGTATCGGGGTCGATCTTCAAGCGCATATCGCTTTCCTGAATGCGCGCAAAACCCTCCACCGATGAGCCGTCAAACCACGCGCCGTCTTTCAACACATCCTCGAGATGGCGCACGGGCATGTCCACGCTCTTGACCGCGCCCATCACATCGGTGAATTGCAATGAGATGAATTTGACGTTATCTTCTTTTACTTTTTTGACCAAATCTTTTGCATCCATTTTTCACTTCTCCTTTTTTGATTTTGAATTGACAACTGATAACTGACGACTTCTCACTGGTCACTCTCCACTATAAACCTCCTTCGCCTCACTACTGACCTTTGGCCTGCTCCTGCTATTAATAAACATCACCGACCCGATAATGATCGCAGTCGCCAGCCAGATGCGCGATTCCAAAACTTCATTGCCCAGCCAGGCACCAAGCAGAATTGCCACGATCGGGTTGACATACGCATAGGTTGCCACCAGCGAAATAGGAGCATTTTGCAACAGCCAGATGTATGAGCCAAATCCAACAATCGAACCGATGGTGATCAGATATCCCAAACCGATCAGGGACCGCGTTGAAACCTCGGCTGGATTCCAGCCATTCAACTCGCCGGTGACCAGCGAGACGATGAACAGCCCGATGCTGCCCATCAACATCTCTGCGCCGGTCGTCATCAACGACGACTTTGGCAGGTCGGCCGACTTGCTGTACACAGAGCCTGTCGCCCAAAGCAGGCAGGCTGAAAGCAATGCAGCGACGCCGTAAATATTTAATCCCGCGCCTGCAACTGCTTCCGCTGGATTGATGAGGACATAAATGCCGATAAAGCCGATCACCAACCCGACGATGGATTGCCAGTTGGGTTTTACACCGTGCGGGCGGATCGCCTCTGCCACCACCAAAAACAAGGGCATCGAACCGATGATCAACGCTGCGATACCCGAAGGGATGAATTGCTCTGCCCACGAAACCAGTCCGTTACCGCCGAGCAGGAGCAAAATGCCGATGATGGCTGTAGATATCCACTGTTTGCGGGTGGGCATATCGTAGCCTGCGGCGCGCTGCCAGATGACGAGGATCAACCCTGAGACGAGGAAACGCACCCCTGCATGAAAGAACGGGGGGATGGTCTCGATCGCGACTTTGATTCCAAAATAAGTCGAGCCCCAAACGATGTATAACGCTACCAATGCCAGCCAGATTTTTGTTTTCATTTTTTCCTTTTGTGATTAGGCCTGACATGTCTCATCACAGTTCTTGTTTATCACAACCTCTGTGCGAGAATGTAAAGATTCCTAACCAATTTCCTGTGGAGACATGTCAGGTCTCATTTCATGTAACAATAACGCTTTCTTCCTCGCAGACCCGTACCGATAATTCCCAAACTCGCCGTTCTTGCGAATGACCCGGTGACAGGGAATCAACACGGCGATCGGGTTATGCCCAACGGCGGTGCCGACTGCGCGCAATGCGTTTGGGTTTCCGATATGCGCGGCGATGTGTTCGTAGGTGGTCACCGAACCAAGCGGGATGTTGATCAGCGCTTCCCAGACCTTGATCTGAAAGTTGGTGCCGCGCAGGTGCAGCCTCAAACGCTGATCAGCCTGCTCGAAAGCCGAATCAGTTCCACGGTCACCCGCAGGGGGCTGCGCCGAAAAGATGCGGGCAATGAGCGGGGCAGTGGATTTGTAATCCTCGATCATTTTCGCCTGATCCCAGTCCGCCACCAGGTTGTCGATCGCGCTGCCCTCGCTGGTTTGCACAAATCCCAAATGACAGATGCCTCGTTCAGTTGTAGCGATCAGGCATTTTCCAAATGGCGTTTGATGCAGGCCATATTGAATGGTGAGCCCCGCGCCATGTGATTTGTACTCGCCGGGTGTAACGGCCTCGGTGTTGATAAACAGGTCGTGCAGGCGGCCCAAACTTGAAAGCCCGACTTGATGAGTGGTTTCGATCAAATTTTCAGAGCGGGCGAGCAGGTCTTTGGCATGTTCCTTGGTCAGGAATTGCATGAAGCGCTTCGGGCTGATGCCTGCCCAGCGGGTGAACATTCGCTGGAAGTGGTATTCGCTCAAGCCGACGGCTGATGCGATCTCGCCGAGTTCAGGCTGGCGGTTGACGTTGGCTTCGATGTATTGAATGGCTTGTTCGACGAGTTGATAATGTTGTGAAGGTGCAGTTGTTGATTCCATATTAATCTCCTTTTGATGCTGGAGATTGTATTGGTTCTGTTGATGAGAGGCGACCCGTTTCTTGCTCTTTATTTTCATCTGTTTTTAAATACCTGACAGGTCTCCAGAAGTGGTTGATGATAAGTGCGCTCATCCAAAAGACCTTGCAGGTTTGCCTATGGAATAAAAAAAACAGGTATGCCTGGGCATACCTGTTTTAATACACACTGGTATTAAAAAGAAACGCCCTTCCATTAAAGCATAAGCAATACTTTCTGCTTATTTTCACTGCGTTCACTTTGTCCCAAACATCACTGTCTGGTTTTCAGTGGGGACAATGGCAAAAGCCATTCCTCAAAACGCTTGCTTTGGAAGGGAGAAGGAAGCCAGTGCTCTGGCTTCGAAGGCATCCGCTGATCTATCCGATTTTCTTGCCCTGATGATGATTGGGCAATTAGCGTCCCGTTCGCACGGGAGAACCTTCACCTCGTGATCTTTATGTCATTGCGAGGGCGTTTTTGCCCGAAGCAATCTCCTGTTTAAGATGGGGACTGTTTTACAAAGTACGCTCGCAGTAACATCGAAGACCCAGCCGCTTGTATCTCCGTATTCAATTGTTTTTCAATGGGGCGTATTGTATACGCACCATTGAGGCTCGTCAAGTGAGAAATTTCTAATTTTGCTTGACAAGGAGAACCCCGCTTATGCCGTGTACTGCCAGGTTTTGAACCTGCAAGTGCAGGTGGGTCCCTACCTAGAAACGCCGCCTTGGCTCAGGCCTATCGCGTTATTTCTATTAAGTTAAGAACCCTTTTAATATGTATTGGCTCAAAACGTGAAGGCAATATCACGAACACAGCAGGGCTGAAATTCTTATACCATAATCAATGATGCAGGGATAGTGAAAAATTAACCCGCGTTGTTTACAGTTTTATTAATTATTTGCTTTTGATTCGGAGTTATGCTAACCTTTGTTTATCGTATCCAACCTTAATTAATGGAGGAATGCATGACAACAGTTCCGGGCATTGATGTTTCGTATTGGGATGCAGGCATCGACTGGCCGAAGGTGCGCGCGACGGGGCAGAGATTTGTGATTGCCAAAGCCACGGAAGGCATCTCATATAAAGACCCCACCTTTGACGATAATTGGTTCGGCGCAAAGTCGGCTGGCCTTTTGCGCGGCGCGTATCATTTCTTCCGCTGTAACGTGGACGCCAAAAAACAGGCTGATTATTTTATTGAATATGTCCGTACTGTAAAAGATGACGGCGAACTTCCGCCAGTCCTTGACCTTGAAACCAATGACGGGGTCACAAAAGAAAAGATCGTCCCTGCCGTAAAGATATGGCTGGACCGCGTCGAGTCTGCTTTTGGGAAAAAGCCCATCATCTACTCGGGACAATATTTCCTTCAAGATTATTTGATCGTGGCTGGCGGGGGACCTCCCTCGTGGGCCAAGGATTATCCGCTATGGCTGGCGCAATATCCGAATCAATATACAGACGGCATGAAGCCGTACCTGCCGCGCGGCTGGTTCGCATGGACGATCTGGCAGTATTCGGATAAGGGCGTGGTCAACGGCATCAACGCCTCGGTGGACATGAACTTGTTTAACGGCAGTCTTGAAGATTTGTATCAGTTTGCAGGTGTAAAAATTGTTGTGGAGAAGCCCCGGACGCATAAAGTAGCAGCGGGAGATTCATTCGAGTCAGTTGCAAACAAATACGGTGTGACTGTCCGCGAGCTTGTTTCGGCGAATCCGCAGCTGCTCAAGGCTGGCGATACATTGAATGTGCCTGCCGCGGTGGCGATCCCGCAGGAAAGCCCCGGTTCGGCATCATCGCAACGGACATATACCATCCAACCCGGCGATACGCTGACGGCTGTTGCTGTCAAATATGGGACGACGGTGGCGGCCATTGCGTCTGCGAATGATATAAAGAATATCAATAATGTAAAAGTGGGACAGGTGCTGGTAATTCCATAAGAATTGAAGTGAAGAGCCCCGTCTTTATGGCGGGGCTCTTTGATTCTGGTTTGGCAGAATGGAAATCGTTATTGTGACGGGTCGAGGCTTTTCCGTGCTATTTTTGCGCCGCCAATTAAAATGTTGATGCGAATCGCAAGTTCATCGAGATCGAAAGGTTTTGTGAGGTAGTCATTTGCTCCAAAGGAGGTTGCCTTGCTGTTGCTTTGCTCCACCGCAGAGATGATCAGGATCGGCGTGCGGGAGAACGCGGGAATCGCGCGCAATAATCCGCATAGTTTATAGCCGTCAGGCTGCGGCATCATGATGTCAATAATAAAAAGTTCGGGCTGGGTTGAATTTGCAGTTTGAATTGCTTTCGAGCTCTGGTTGATCGCGGTTACTTCGTGACCTATCGCGGAAAGGAATCTTTTCAGCAGGGTTGTAACCTTTAAGTCATCGTCAACGATCATGATTTTTGCCATAATATTTTCCGAGTCTACTGGTGTGGATGGTTTCTGCAATCATACAATTAATAAAGGCAGACAACAAGGTGGAATTCATCAGGGCAATTGCGCCAATATCTTCGGAATATTGGAAGATGCCTATTTATCTTTTCCAAATCTCTCCACATTTCCAACCCACCTTTCAAACGTGGGGATAAATTCTGCCGAGTTCAGGCTGGCGGGAGTCAGTTCCACGTGGCTGATAAACCAGTCATAGCCATCTTCCAATAGACCTTCGGTCCGCAGATGTGACTCGGCGATGGCCAGCAGGGGATGCCCCAGCGCGTACGCCATCCCCGCTTCAACTTGATTCCACACTGTGGGCAGACTCACATCTGTCAGCGTGGATTCCTCCGTCCCGCCGCGCAGCTCAACTCCCCCTTCGTAGTGGAAGCGCTCGAAAGCAATCACGATTGTGCCCGAGCAGTTCTTCATCACGTTCAGAATTTTCTTGAGCGGTTTGCCGGTCGTGAAGTCAGTCCGCCCGACCGTGCGCGGGCGCAGGTCATATTCCTTGAGCAGGCCTTCCACTGCCGCGACGAAGCGGGCTTGTTCAATTGTCGCTGTTCTGCCGATGCTGAGAAAAATGTTTGTGGTCACGCTGGTTTATTTTTTTCCCAAAGCTCTGGTTTTCAGATCGGGCTTGGCTTCTGATAGGGAGGTCATGGTCTTGAGCGTGGACGCGTTTTCCGAGCTGATCAATTCCTCGGTGCGCTCAACGAAATGCTGGTAGGCGTCACCTTTGTCTTTGTTGGCGTAGATTCCGCCTTTGGATGTGAACAGGAAATACTCATGCCGCAGGTTTTGCTCCGTGCCGCGGTAGTTTGTCCATTGCTCGCGGAAGTGGTACACGCTTTCGAGTGAAACCAGCAGGACGACCATTAAGCTGATCAGGGTTGTGACGATGTCAACATACGGCAATTGAATGTTGACCAGCACCGGCACCAGCGCGCCGCCGATGACTGTCGCGGCGCGAGTCCGCAGGTACAGCTTCTTGTTCTTGTCCGCGCTTTTGTCGTACCACGCAATCGCATCGTTAACCCGTTCGGCGATGAATTCCTCGGATGGGATGGATGCATATTGGCGCGGCTGCAATCGCGGATATTTAACCTGTGGAGCAGGCGGCTGGGTTTGCGCCGGGGTCTTATCGGTTGGCGCGGAGACTTGAAGTTTGTCGGCCATTTTTTATTTCTCCTTTTGCAAGAACTACGTGCGTCCAAATTTAATTTTGGGATAATGTCTATTTATTGCTGTTATCATTAGGCAAATTTTTCGGAACAGGATAAATTGTATCGCAATATGCGCCTCAAAGCAGACCTAACCCTCTTAATCGTTTCCGTTATCTGGGGCTCGGCCTTCGTCGCCCAGCGTGTCGCCGGCCAGATGGGGAGCGTGTACCTGTTCAACGGTGCGCGATATTTATTGGCTGCGCTTGTTGTGCTGCCGCTTGCTCTTAATGCGGGTCGGGCTTCCAGCCCGACAGGTCAGGTTGCAAACCTGACCTACTTGCCGCGCGAGCAATTCAAGTGGATGTTCGTTGCCGGCTTTCTGCTTTTCCTCGGCAGTGCCTTGCAGCAGGCCGGCATGGTTTACACCACGGCCGGCAACGCCGGTTTCATTACCAGTTTGTACGTTGTGCTGGTGCCGGTTGCCTTGTTTTTCCTCTGGCGCGAGAAACCGCATTGGATGTCCATTGCCGCGGTGGGCTTGGCCGGGGCGGGAGCGTTCCTTCTGTCAACAGGCGGCAGGTTCGAGGTCAGGCCCGGAGACGCGCTTGAACTGATCGGCGCATTATTCTGGACATTCCATGTCATTGTGCTGGGCAAATTCGCATCCAAATTCGAAGCGTTGTCTTTTTCAGTGGGGCAACTGCTCGTGTGCGCGATCCTCAATTTGGGAGTCGGCTTCCTCGCCGAGCCGATGATGACCTTCAACTGGCCGCTCGCCTTCGCAATTGCCTACACTGCTTTCTTCTCGCTGGGCTTGTGTTACACGCTTCAAGTCTGGGCGCAGCGACACACGCCTCCCGCCGACGCCGCGTTGATTCTGAGTCTCGAATCCGTTTTCGCGGTGATCTCGGGCTGGCTGATTTTGAACGAGAGGCTTGCCTTGATTCAAATTGCAGGCTGCGTTTTAATTTTTATCGCCGTTGTGCTCTCGCAGTTCAAGGAATGGAGTTCAGGTACAATGGATCACGAACACTTGGTTGAGGGAAGATAATTTTTTATGGAAGAACGAAACCTGATCGAAGAATTGGATTTGTCTTTTCATCCGCTCACACAAAAATTGTGGCGCGACTTTGAAATGCTTTTCGGCGAGCGTGGAGCTTGCGGCGGATGCTGGTGCATGTATTGGAAGTTGCGCGGAAAGGACTTCAGCGAAAACACCGGCGATCCCGCGCGGCAGATGCAAAAATCAATCGTCGATTCAAAGACCGTGCCCGGCCTGCTGGCTTATTCCGAAGGCTACCCCGTCGGCTGGATCGCCGTCGAACCGCGCGGCTCATATCCAAGGCTGACACATTCGCGCACGCTCAAGCCGGTGGATGATCAGCAGGTTTGGTCGATCACTTGTTTCTTCGTTGAGAAAAAACACCGGCGCAAGGGCATCACGGTTGAACTGCTCAAAGCCGCAGTTGAGCACGTGAAAAAACAAGGCGGGCAAATTGTCGAGGGGTATCCCGTTGACGCGAAAACAGATCAACCCGCGCCATTCATTTTTACCGGCGCGGCGTCTGCATTTGAGCAGGCCGGCTTTCATGAAGCCGCCCGCAATTCACCAACTCGTCCCATTTTTCGATTCGTAATTCAATAACTTGAGAGCATCCTTTCAACCCCCGCCAAGATCATTAACGACTCGTGATTATTTATTCATCACACTGGTTGTGATTTTGTTCCTTGCAATTTCAACGGGGCTTGTCTACTTCAACCTCACGCTCAAAGGCGGCGGCGATTTTTATGTCCACTGGGTTGCAAGCCGCGGATTCATTGTTGATCGAATTGACCCATACAGCGGGCGGGTCCCTGCGCTTGTTCAACAATTGGTTTATGACGGCGCGGCGAAGGCAGGGGACGAGCCTTATATTCTGGATACGCCCCTTCAGATTCTCCTGCTCTATTTTCCTTTTTCGCTTCTCTCCGACCCGCAAATTGCCCGGGCGATATATACCTTGATCCTCGAACTGGCATTGCTCGGACTCGCCGTCCAAAGCCTGCGCCTCACCGATTGGGAAATGCCGCCAGTCTTTGCAGTTCTATTTGTGGTTTTTGCAGGATTTAATTTTTATTCCTATCAAGCCATCCTTGAAGCCAGCCCCGTCCTGTTGCTGGGATTTATCTACGCTGAAATTTTGCTCCTGCTCCGCACCGACATGGACGAACTCACCGGCGCACTCCTGGCGGTATCCGTTTACTTTTGGGAAGTCGGTACGCCGTTCTTGTTTCTTGTCTGCCTTCGTTTATATTATGAAAAACGTACCCGCGTTTTTTCCGGCTTCTTCATGTCGGGTGCTGTTCTCCTGATCATTTCGTTCCTCGGCTACCCGGGCTGGATTCTCCCTTTCCTGCGCGCCGTCGCCAACAACCTGCGCGCCGACTTTGGGTTTAACGTCTTTGTCGCGTTTGCCCGGCTTTGGCCTTCTCACGGAAATACTGCCGCATGGGTGTTGATTGTCACGCTCGTCATTGCCCTCGGGTATGAATGGAATCTGGCGCGCAGCGGCGAGCCGCGCCGCTTTTATTGGGCGGCCTGCCTTTCGCTGGCGGCTGCCCCTTTGCTTGGCTTCCGCACTGAAATGGAACATCTCGCCGTGCTTGTCATTCCGCTGGCATTGGTCTTTGCCATCATCTATCAGCGCTGGCAAAGGTTTGGCGCTGGCCTGGCGTATTTGCTCTTGCTGATTGCGCTTTTCGTTCCCTGGGCAATTTACTCTTTCGCTTTCAACCGTTTTGGAGCAATCGCACAAGAGATCACATTCCTATTCCTGCCGTTTTTCACCATCATTAGCTTATACTGGATTCGCTGGTGGGCGATCCGTCCGCCCCGCATCTGGACCGACCTCGTTCCCCGCCCTAATCTCTAATTACCAATCTCCACGATGTCCTTTCGCGCTTATTTCATCCTCTTCCTTCTCGGGCTTGCACTCCCTGTCATCTTTGCTCAATTCCAACCGATGCCGGGCTACCTTGATTCGGATTATTACTTCGCGGGCGGAATTCAACTGGCCACCAGCAAGGGATTCACTGAACCCTATTTATGGAATTACCTCGACGGCTCAACCTCGCTCCCGCATCCATCTCATAGTTATTGGATGCCTCTCGCTTCCATCGTCGCCGCGCTGGGGATGTGGCTCACAGGTCAAACCACCTATGCTTCGGCGAGACTCGTTTTCTTTTTGATCGCGGCGCTCGTCCCGCCTCTCATTGCTGCACTGGCTTACACATTTTCACAGCGGCGCGACCTCGCCGTCACCTCAGGACTCCTTGCCATCTTTTCCGTTTACAGCGCGCCCTTCGTCGGTGTCACGGACAATTTTGGGCTTTTCATGCTCTTTGGCGGATTGTATTTCTTCGCCGTCACGAAACTGATGAACGATCCAACCCGCGCACGGAACTGGCTGATCCTTGGCCTGCTCTCCGGCCTGATGACCCTTTCCCGCAGTGACGGTTTGCTCTGGCTCGCGCTCACGTTTTTATTTGCGGCGCGTAACCTGCAACTTGCAACACGCACCCCGCCTTCTGCGTTCCGCTTTCCTTATTCCATCTCCCTTGCTTTCCTCGGCTTCCTCCTCGTCATGTCACCGTGGTATGCGCGGAACTTGAATGTTTACGGCACGCTCATGGCGCCCGGTGGAAGCCGCGCTCTCTGGCTGCAAAACTACGACCAGACTTTCACCTATCCGGCGACTTTGCTAACCAGAGAATCATTCCTCGCCTATGGCTGGGACAACATACTCGCCGACAGGCTGTGGGCATTGAACATGAATCTGCAAAGCGGATTCGCCGCGCATGGCGCCATCATATTATTTCCGTTCATCATTGCCGGCATCATTTATTACCGCAAAGACGAGCGGGTCAAACTTGCAGGGTTGGCATGGCTGATTCTTTTTTTCGTCATGACCTTTCTCTTTCCATTTGCAGGAGCGCGCGGAGCGTTCTTTCACGCAGGCGCGGCGCTCCAGCCCATGTGGTGGACTCTCGCGCCGTTGGGTCTTGAGGAGATTCTACTGTCCCTGAGAAGACGCAACATTGGCAAGGACCAGAACCGGGTTGTATTCCGAAGCGCGCTTGTCATGGTGGCGATGATCCTCACATTCTATGTTGTCTATCTCCGCATCTTCACTTTAGGCTGGGGCGAGACCGATGCCGATTACCCCGCAGTGGAGCAATTCCTTGTGGAAAATGGAATCGAGAAAAACGATATTGTCATCGTCCGCAATGCGCCCGGATATTATTTGCAAACAGGTCGTTCTGCGATCACCATTCCGTATGGCAGTGAGCAAACAATAATTCAGGTTGCAGAGCAGTTCGATGCCGATTATTTAATTCTTGAACCTGAGGCGGCGTTGAAGCCTTTGCAAAGTTTGATGAACGAACCTGAGGGTCATAAAAACTTTATTTATCTGGGTGAACTCGATGGCGCGCGACTCTTTAAACTTGAAATTAAATAAACGCGAGATTGTTATCATCGCCGGCGCGGTCGCGTTGAGCGCGGTCATTTATTTGCTCGCGAGTCAATTCACATACGCGATCGGTTTCCCGCTCGACGACTCGTGGATTCACCAAACTTATGCGCGCAACCTTGCGCTGCGAGGGGAGTGGGCGTTCCGCCCCGGCGTTGCATCGGCAGGCTCAACTTCACCGCTTTGGTCGGCATTGCTTGCGCTTGGATTTTTGATTCAACTTTCGCCCTATGTTTGGACGTATTTTCTCGGAGCGCTGACTCTCTTTGCATTGGCAGTTTTGTGCGAGTGGGCTGTCCGCAAAATAGTCGAAACTTATCATCCGCGTTTTCCGTGGGTCGGAATTTTCATCGCCTTTGAATGGCATCTTGCGTGGGCGGCGATGTCTGGCATGGAAACTTTGCTGCACGGAATGATCGTCACGGCTGTTCTTATTTTGTTGATGACGAACACGCATCGATATCTTCCCCTTGGCCTGTTGACCGGTCTATCGGTCTGGGTGCGCCCCGACGGTTTGACTCTGCTCGGCCCCGTCCTGATGACGATCCTGCTTGCTGAAAAAGATACCCGCTCAAAGTTTAAAGCAGCGACTCGTTACATCATCGGCTTTGGATCCATCTTTGTTTTTTACCTGCTATTTAATCTTGCCATTGGCGATGCTCCCATGCCGAACACGTTTTATGCAAAGCAAGCTGAGTATGCAGTCTGGCAGACAGTGCCGATCATCGAACGGCTTGGTCAAATGGCTTTGCAATTACTGATTGGCCCGAGCCTTGTGCTGCTGCCCGGAGTGATCGCCTGGCTGGTGAAATCCATCAAACAAAAAATGTGGGGCAGCCTGGCCGCGTTGATTTGGTGCGCAGGCTATCTTTACATTTACATTTCGCGCCTGCCCGTCTATCAGCATGGACGTTACCTCATGCCGGCCATGCCCATCTTATTTCTGTTTGGCTTGCTGGCCTTCGCTGAATTTGACGGCGGGAAAATGTTTGTCCGTTATCACTGGGTTGCGCAGACGATCTGGCGTGCAAGCGCTGCCATGCTGACCTTTGGTTTTATTGTTATCGGCGCACAATCTTATGCGAAGGATGTGGCTGTTATCGAAAGCGAAATGGTGGTCACTGCCAAATGGGCAGATGCCAACCTCCCGCAAGACGCGTTGATCGCCGCGCATGACATCGGCGCGTTGGGTTATTTCGATCACCACGAATTGATTGACCTTGCCGGGCTGATCTCGCCTGAAGTCATTCCGTTTATCAGGGACGAACCACAGCTCGCGATTTATCTTAATCAACGCGGCGCTGATTATCTGATCGCCTTCCCGGACTTTTATCCGCTCATGACCGGGAATGTCGAATCCGTTTTCACGGCAGAGAGCCCAATCACCGCTGCCTTTGGCGAGAAGAGCATGGTTGTGTATCGGTGGAAACGTCCTTAATGGGTTAAAATGGGAGAACAGATTGTGAAAAAGAATGGGATTGGGATGAACCAGATAACTCTTTTGATCGTGGATGACCACCCGTTGTTTCGGCAGGGTGTGGTGGATGCTCTTTCTCTGGAACCAGATATGCGAATCGTCGCCCAATCGGCCGCAGGGGATGACGCTTTGGAATTGATCCGAACTAAAAAACCGACCATCGCCGTTTTGGATGTCAATTTGCCGGGCATGAACGGCCAGCAGATCACGCACCTCGTCACTCAGGAAAGATTGCCCACGCGAATTATCTTAATGACCGGGTATGATGATGTCGAACAAGCCATTCATGCCGCGCTCGCCGGGGCGCATGGCTACTGCTCCAAGAACATTGAGCCGCAAACCCTCTCCCGTATCATCCGTGAAGTTGCGGAGGGCAGGTATGTTTTCGATGGAAATGTGTTCAGCCGCCGCGAACTGGAACTGTGGGTGGAAGATAGAATGGAAGGCGCGCGCCGCTCCTATAGCGAGCCTGGCACGCCCTTTCATCCATTGTCGGACCGGGAAATGGAAGTGCTTGAATGTGTCGTGCGGGGGATGAGCAACAAGGAAATCGCGTCCATGCTTGGGATTAGCCATCAAACCGTCAAGAACCATGTAACGGCGGTGTTAAGAAAGTTTGGCGTTGAAGATCGAACACAGGCGGTTGTTTACGCCTTGAAGCGGGGATGGGTGACACTGAAAGATACCTCTATGCGGCATTCGGAGTGACCTTATGGAATCTAACGAGACAATGGATTTTCAAAATGAGCTGGAAGAAACACAGCGCGCCTTGCGTGAAGTGACTTTAATGATCGAGCAAAGCCGGGGTGAGTTGACGAAAATTACGCAAAGAAATGCCGCCATCTCCTCGCACCTTCAGCAGGTACAAAAAAAGGATGTGGAGATCAGTGAGCTTAAGATGGCTTATGATTCCGCGCTGGATGTCCAGCAGAGATTGTTCGTCATGCGCGGGCAGTTGGAGAAGCTTCAAAACGACAAAACTCACCTCGAGAAATACCAATCGATTTTGGAAAACCTTGGTTCTGGCGCGGCAGACGTTTCGAATTCGTCTGCTCCGGCAGTTGCCGGCAAAGGTCAAATGGCGGGAATCGAAATGATCGTCAACGCGCAGGAAGCGGAGCGGCAGCGCCTCTCCCGTCAAATGCACGACGGTCCCGCGCAGGCGTTATCCAACTTCATTTTACAGACCGAAATTGCCATGCGCCTGTTGGATATTGACCCTGTTCAAGCCAAGGATGAACTGGGAAACCTAAAGTCATCGGCAATGACCACCTTCCAGAAGGTGCGTAATTTCATTTTTGAATTACGCCCGATGATGCTGGATGACCTTGGGCTCATCCCGACCCTGAGAAAATATGCCGAAGCCTTTAAAGAACAGGCTGGCCTTGAGGTCAGCTTGATGGTTACAGGCGCAGAACGGCGTCTGGAACCATACTTGGAGGTTATGATTTTTCGAGCTGTTCAAGAACTGCTTGGAAACGCCTCACGCCACAGTCAAGCCACGATCGTCAAGGTGCAGATTGACATGGGAAATGATCTTGTGCGGGTGAATGTGGATGATAACGGCAAGGGATTCGACCCCGAAACGCTCAAGGAATCAACGAATTTAGGCTTGAAGTTGATTCGAGAACGGGCAGAAATGCTGGGCGGCAGTTTTGAAATCGACAGCGTGACCGGGTCCGGCACCCGAATAGCCTTTACTGTCCCATCAAAAGTATAAATTTCCATTGGAATTACACAAAAGACTCAAGCCTATCAAGATTGTACAGCCTCAGGGCGGAAAATTTCCACAAAAACGGTGGTATATTTTGTTTAATATACCCCCAGATGTACCATAAGCCTGCTAATTATGCTTTTGTCATTTTTCTTGTATAATGACTGTGTTATAAAATCTTTCAAATATCGATCACGATGAGAGGAGAAAGTTATGCGACGCGGACGAACTCTGATTTTGGTACTTCTGATCATCATTATTGGATTGGTGGTGGGCTATGTAGCTATCCGCCAATTTTTAGTTGCCTCGCCCCCGGTAACGCAGCAGCCAACGAATGTTGAGGTGTATATTGCAGCTCAAAATATTCCGCAGGGCGGTAAGATCACAGAGGAATTGCTTACAACCATAACCGTTCCTCAGGAAACAGCCGTTTCGGTCATGTACACGCGGGAAGAATTAGGCGCGCTCATTAATAACAAAGTAGCCAAATTCCCGCTCGACCAAGGTGTCGTCATCACAGAATCGATGGTCAATGACGCCTCGACCGCTGTGGCGATCTCCGGTCCCCAATGGGCCTCCTTAATTCCGCCCGGTATGACCGCGATGTCTCTGCCGATCAGCCGCCTCTCAGTCTCTGGGTATGCGATTAATGACGGCGCACATGTCAACCTGAATGCGTGCTTCCTTTTTGTGGATGTGGATCCCGCATTCCAGACAGCGCTTCCCAACTTGACAGCGACATTAACCGGTACAGGATTCAGCCCCGAGGCTTTGCCCGTCCTGACACTTGGTGCTGGTGCTGCCGGTTCTCCTCAGGGACGGTTGGAGCTCGACCCATCCCTCCAGCAGCCTTTCTACCTACTTCCCTCTGAAGCACAGCGCCCGAGGATGGTTTGCCAAATGCTGCTTCAAGATGCGGTTGTCCTAAAATTGGGCAGCTTCCCTCTCAGCCCAGACGCAGCCGTCGCTGCCGCACCAGTTGTCGACCCGAATGCGCCGCAGGCAGCTCCCGTAACCCCGGACATTATCACCTTGATCGTTTCGCCGCAGGATTCGATCACATTGTCCTATCTAATCTATACAAACGCCCAGATAACCATGACGCTCCGCAATCCAACCGATTTGGCGCGCCAGGCGACCGAAGCCTCAACTTTGCAGTTCCTGCTCAGCCAATACAATATCCCCGTCCCTGCGAAACTTCCATATGCCATGCAGCCCGCCTTTGACCTTACGTTTGATCCTTTGAAAGCGCCTTCTTTGCCGAATGATGTAGTGCCAGTCGCCCCGTAGCTGGATTGGCTTTGGATGTTATTTCGTGATAGTTTAAATATTTAATATTATTGGATTTAAAACATATATGCCCACAGACAAAATTCGGGTCCTTATCGTAGACGATATTGCTGAGACTCGGGAGAATATTCGCAAGCTGTTGCAGTTTGAAGCAGATGTGGATGTGACCGGTACTGCGCGCTCAGGCAAGGAAGGTATCCAACTGGCCCAGGAAATGGACCCCGACGTCGTGCTGATGGACATCAACATGCCCGATATCGATGGGATTTCCGCGACAGAGCAGATTCGCCAGAAAGCGCCCCATATTCAAATTGTGATTTTGTCTGTGCAGGGCGACCCGCGTTATATGCGCCGCGCGATGCTTGCGGGCGCGCGTGACTTTTTGGAAAAACCTCCGATGGGGGATGAACTGATCTCAGCAATACGCCGTGCCGGCGAGGTTGCGCGTGTTGAACGCATGAAGGGCGCCCAACAACGTAATGCCGTTGCCTCCGCCGCTGGTGTTCCAGTTTCGATGGCGGGATTCGCACCGTTGTCCAAAGGCAAGATCATCACAGTCTATAGCCCGAAGGGTGGCACGGGATGTACGACCATCGCGGTCAATCTCGCAATCGCTTTAAATAATGAAGACACCCGCGCCGTGCTTGTTGATGCAAACCTGCAATTTGGCGATGTGGCTGTATTTGTCAACGAACAGGGGAAGAACACCATCCTCGAACTCGCTCCGCGCGTGGATGACCTTGAGCCTGACGTTGTCGAAGAGATATTGATCAAGCATGAAGCCTCAGGCGTCCGTATTCTCGCTGCGCCGCAACGACCTGAAATGGCTGAGAGGGTGTCGGCTGATCAGTTTTCAAAAGTGCTCGAGTTTTTGCAGCGCATGTATTCCTACGTTGTCGTGGACACATCCTCCATCCTGACCGACGTGATCCTTTCCACAATTGATGTCAGCGATGTGATGGTGCTTGTCACCACGCAGGAAATACCCGCCATTAAGAATGCCCGCCTGTTCCTTGATTTGTTGAAGACCATGGCAATTAACAAGGATCGTATCGTCTTTGTGATGAACCGATATGACAAGCGGTTCTCCATTACCCCGGAGCGGGTCAGTGAAAATCTCAAGCATGAAGTCTCAACGACCATCCCGCTCGACGAGAAGGTTGCCATCAACGCGGTTAACCGCGGAGTCCCATTCATGCTGGAAAATAGATCTCAACCTGTGGGAAAAGGGATTTTTTCACTGGCTGAGACGGTTCGCGCGCGGCTGGCTTTGTTGGAATCTGAAAATGAATTGCCTGTTAAACGTTAAGGAGTTTTACCATGTCATTGCTTCGGCGTATTGAGCAAGGTCAGGGTGGGCAGCAGGATGGCAGCGGAACACCTTCCGCGCCACAAAAATCCGGTGGCGAAAATCCGCCTCTCGGCGGGGGAGAGTCCCGTCTTTCGTCAATGCAGGCCCGTCGGGTTAGCGCTCCAATTACATCTCCGCAGGCAGGTTCGTATTTTGACCTAAAAACACGTGTCCAAAATAAATTGCTGGCCGAAATTGACCCGTCGATGGATGTTTCCAGAACGGATGATGTTCGGCGCACGATTCAAGGGCTATTTGAGCAGATCCTTACTGAAGAAAACATCGTCCTTTCACGACCTGAGCGCGCCCGATTATTTGAACAAATAGCGGCTGAAATCCTCGGGTTGGGACCGCTGCAGGCGCTGCTTGAAGACGACACGATTACAGAAATCATGGTGAACGGTCCAAAGAATATATATATTGAACGAAAAGGCAAACTCCATCGGGTGCCAATTACCTTTGAAAGCAATGAACATGTGATGCGCATCATTGACCGCATCGTTGCTCCGCTGGGGCGCCGCATTGACGAGTCCAGCCCGTATGTTGATGCCCGCTTGCAGGATGGTTCCCGCGTAAATGCCGTGATCCCGCCGATCTCACTGGTTGGGCCGGTGTTGACCATCCGTAAGTTTTCAAGGAATCCGATCACCATCGATCAGTTAATTCAATTCGGCTCCATTACAAATGAGGCCATGCAGTTTCTAAAAGCATGTGTTGAATCCCGCCTGAATATTATTATCTCCGGCGGTACAGGCTCCGGCAAGACGACTCTATTAAATGTGCTTTCGAGTTTTATCCCTGCCGATGAACGTATTTTAACGATTGAAAACGCAGCTGAATTACAACTGCGTCAGGAACACGTGGTGACGCTTGAATCGCGCCCGCCCAATATTGAAGGACGGGGAGAAATCACCATCCGCGACCTGGTTATCAATGCCCTTCGTATGCGCCCTGAGCGAATCATCGTCGGAGAGTGCCGCGGCGGCGAAACCCTGGATATGTTACAAGCCATGAACACAGGCCATGACGGCTCAATGACCACGGCTCATGCGAATAGCCCGCGCGATGCCATTGCCCGTATCGAAACCATGTGTTTGATGGCAGGCATGGATCTACCCGTCCGCGCGATCCGCGAACAAATCGCAGGCGCGGTTGATGTGATCTGTCAGCAGGAGCGTATGCGTGACGGCACCCGTAAGGTCACGACCATTGCGGAAGTCAGCGGCATGGAAGGGGATGTCATAACCATGACGGATATTTTTGTCTTTGAACATACTGGCATGGAAAATGGCCGGATCGTGGGGCGCACACGCCCGACAGGCTTGAGACCCAAATTCATGGATAAGATCGAAGGCGCGGGCATCCACTTGCCTCCCTCGATCTTCGGCATTGGTGAACGTCATCGTTATTAAAAAATTAACTGTAACGGGCTTTTACCTGCCTGGGTTGTTGGAGAGCATGGCTTAATGAAATTAAATCTGATGGAATACCTAGAAGGACTACAATGACTTCCTGGATCATTATCATTGGCGGCTTGATTTTAATTGTTCTGCTAATAATCGGCGTTGTCGCTTCTTCAAACAGCGAACGCACCATTGTTGAACAACGCCTTAGTCAGTATCTCGACGACGATAGGAAAAATGCAGACCGCGACGCACAACGTTCGGTCATCACCGATTGGGTGTCGAAGCGGGTGGAAAAAACCTCCATCGGTGACCGGGTCGCCCGCGACCTTGCCCGCGCGGATCTAAAATTCAAAGTTGCTGAATATTTTGTCTTGATCGCGGTAAGCATTTTAATAGGCGGATTGTTCGCCTGGTTCCTGGGAAATAGACACCCGATCTCGGCTCTGATCGGAGCTGTTGCAGGCGCTTTCGCCCCGGGGTTTTATGTAAAACGACAACAAAGACAGCGCCTTCAAAAATTCAACGACCAGTTATCCGACATGCTTAACTTGATGGTCAACGGTCTTCGCGCCGGTTATTCCACCATGCAGGCCATGGAGGCGATCAGCAAGGAATTGCCGTCACCGATCAATGATGAGTTTCGGCGTGTCGTGCAGGAAATGCAGATCGGCATTCCCATGGAAACCGCCCTGGATAATCTTCTTCGCCGTATTCCAAGCGCCGACCTGGACTTTGTAATCACAGCCATCAACGTTCAGCGTGAGGTGGGTGGCAACCTCTCGGAAATTTTGGATAATATTTCCTTTACCATCCGTGAACGTGTCCGCATCAAAGGCGAGGTGCGCGTGCTGACATCACAAGTCCGCACCTCCGGCACAATTCTTTCCTTGATACCCTTTGGCCTTACCATTGTTCTATGGTTCCTTAATCCGGAATATTTAATGTCCATTACACAAGGCGGACCTTTATGCACCGCTGCCATTATTTGTGTCGTCATCGGCTTGATCGGATCCAGCTACTTTATCATGATGCGTATCGCGGATATTGAGGTGTAGCATGAATTTGGCAATTGTTGGAATTATCGTAGGGATCATCATTTTAGGCGGCGCGACTGCGCTAGTCGTTGTGGGGCTGAGATATTCCCGTCAAAACCAGCAGGATGATATCGATCCGGTCATGACGCGTCTGGCTGAGGCGACACAACGAGGCGAATCAGTTTCCCTTGAAGATATCGAATTGCAGCAGCCGTTCATGGAACGTGTCATCATCCCGGTTGTAAGAAGAATCGGTGAAATATCCACAAAATTTACTCCCCAAAAACTTTTGGAAGAAACCACCCTGAAGTTGGAACTGGCGGGGAATCCCGGCCGCATTGATGCCGCTACATTTTTGGCGACCCGCTTCGTGGGAGCGGCGGTTTTTGGCGGCCTTCTGCTTTTGATCTCTTTTCTCTCCACCAGCAAATGGCCGCTTGGAAGGGTCATTCTGGTCGTCGGCATATTCACCGCCCTGGGATTTTTCTTCCCCCAATTGTGGCTGCAGAGCCGCATCAATCGCCGCCAGACTGAAGTGCGCAAAGCCATGCCTGATGCGCTTGACCTGCTCACCATCTGCGTGGAAGCGGGGCTGGGTTTTGATGCCGCGATGGCCAAGGTAAGTGAAAAATGGGAGAATGAACTTTCGATCATGTTTGGGCGGGCCATCCGTGAAGTGCAGCTGGGCAAACCGCAGCGTGAAGCTTTGCGTGATATGGCAGATCGTCTTGGCTTGCCTGAACTCACAAGCTTCGTGGCGGCAGTGATCCAAAGCCAGATACTGGGCGTGAGTCTGGCAAAAGTGCTCCGAATTCAATCCGATCAGATGCGGATGAAACGCCGTCAGTTTGCGGAGGAACTCGCGCACAAAGCCCCGGTCAAGATGATCATTCCCATGGCTTTGTTGACATTCCCATCCATTATGATCATTCTGATGGCGCCGGCAGGATTCCAAATTGCAAAGGCGTTTGGCCCGATCGTAGGAGGCTTTTAGCAGGACAACGAAGTTAACCTTCCGTTATTTTTGGAAGTGCTGATTTGAAAAACGCACCCTATACACTCTACCGTTCGATTTGGAGCGCTCTTGACCTGCTTTACCCCCCTGTCTGCGGCGGGTGTGGAAAGAACGGCTCCCGCTGGTGTGTAGAGTGCCAGGGACGTGTGAAAATATTAAATGGGATTTTATGCGAAGTATGCGGCCTTCCGCTGGAACGGGCAGGAGTTTGCAACACCTGTCAGGCGGATCAGCCGCATTTTCGCGCATTAAGAGCCTGGGCAGTTTTTGACAATCCTGTGAGAAACGCATTGCATCAACTGAAGTATCGGAAGGATATGTCCCTGGGTGATTCGCTTGCCGCGCAAATGGCGTCGTTCGTGCGCGAACTACGCTGGCCCATTGACATGATTATCCCCATCCCGCTCGGGAAACAAAGACTTAAGGAACGGGGCTATAATCAGGTTGCAATGATCGCACAACCCCTGGCTCTGGCATTGGATTTAAAATACGCATCCGCAGGATTGGTGCGGCGCAAGGAAACCCGTTCGCAGGTTGGGTTGACGAAATCTGAAAGGCGGGAAAATGTCCACTCGGCGTTTCAGGCCGGGGTGGATGTGACCGATAAAATAATTTTAGTGATGGATGATGTTTCTACAACAGGATCAACTCTTTCGTCCAGCGCAGAGGCGTTGTATTCCTCTGGCGCAAAAGATGTGTATGCGTTGACAGTCGCCCGCGCGCTGCCTCATCATGGCTTACAGCACGCGTGAGCGTTTTTGTGCGTGATTTTCATCCCAATAAGGAGGACGTATGTCCAACAAAGTGGAAGTTCAGACAAGAAATATCCGATTGACTGATAAGATCGATGAGTACGTAAATAAGAAGGCAGGCAATTTTGATCACTACCTGCCGTCAATTGATGAAGCGCGCGTGGAGTTGTCGCATCACAAGGCGGCGCGCAACGCCACTGACCGCAACGTGGCGCAGATTACCGTGCATGGCAAGGGCTTCACCCTTCGCACCGAAGAACGCGCAGAAGAAGCTCTGGCCGCGTTTGATCTGGCACATGAAAACATGCAAAGGCAGATCGAACGATACAAAGGCAAGCACCAGCTTGGGCGCGGCGACGGTCGCTCTGCCGCAGACGCCGCCGAGCCGATCCTTGACGAAGAGACGGGCGAACTCTCCGCGCTTGTGGCGCGCAAAAAGAAATTCGTGCTTTATCCAATGGACGAAGAGGAGGCGGTTGTGCAAATGCGAAACCTCGGCCACGATAACTTCTTTATCTTTTATAATGCCAAGACGAGTAAAATCAACGTGCTGTACCGCAGGCGCAACGGAAGCTATGGATTGATCGAGCCTGAGCTTGGTTAATCCGTGCTGAAAACTGGCCTGACGGCTGCGGCTGTCAGGCCAGTTTTTTTATTTTAATTTTCTGCTGGAGTAAAAATGGAATTTGATGATGTCAGCGATAAAGATGTGACCAACGGCAGCATGGACGACGCCTCGATCGAGAGCGCGATAGCTCAAATTTTAAATGCTGTCGGCGAAGACCCGCAACGCGAAGGACTGCAATTCACGCCGCGGCGCGTGGCGCGCATGTACCACGAACTGCTTGGCGGTTACAAAATGGATTCGAATGCCATGATCAACGGCGCGCTGTTCGAGGTGCAATACGATGAAATGGTGCTCGTGCGCGACATCGAGTTCTACAGCCTGTGCGAACATCACATGCTTCCATTCATTGGCCGCGCCCACGTTGCCTACATCCCCGATGGCAAGGTGCTTGGCCTCTCCAAGATTCCGCGCATCGTGGATATGTATGCCCGCCGTCTGCAAGTGCAGGAACGCATGACTCGTCAGATCGCGGATTTTCTGCGTGACCTGCTCAAGCCGCAGGGTGTGGCGGTTGTCGTTGAAGCCATGCACCTGTGCTCGATGATGCGCGGCGTAAAAAAACACGACGCGCGCATGACCACCTCGGCCATGCACGGCGCATTCCGCGCCAACCTCGCCACGCGCCAGGAATTTCTGGCCAACATCTCGCGCGGCGAAATGCCGTTACAGATATAAGATGGCTCACGCTCCTTGTATAAAGGAGCGTTTCTTATAGTGGTTGAACGTTTTTTGGACACGGATTTGACGGATCGCACGGAGAAACACGGCTTTATTAAAAGGATTTTTCTTATATTTCTGCATCTTCCGTGTTTAAGTGGATTAAAAAAGATTAGCGAAAATTAGTGGAGATTAGCGGATAAACACCGCGCCTCGACCTTAACCCCGGGCTTGATTCTCGCGCTCGACTTCCACCGCCACTGAATCAGCTTCCGGCACCGCCCCGGGCTTATCCACCCGCAAGATGACCTTCACCACCCTCGGCTCTTGCAGGCAGATTTCTGCAAGGTCATTGGCCAGCGCCTCGACAGTCATCCGCGCCGCGCTTTCTGCGTGAGCGCGGAGTTTTTTTGCCATGTCGCTGTAGCTGACGCAATCGGAGATGTTGTCGCTCAAAGCGGCAGGGCGCGTGTCTGTGAACATCGTCGCGTTGATGATGATCTCGCGCAAGGTGACCCGCTCCCAATCATGGATGCCGAGGATGACATTTGCGCGCAGGTTTTGGATGATGACCCTGTCCATCATTGATTCTCCTTCAGGCGCGATTCAAACAAAATAAAGGCGACAGCCAGCGCGACCCAGGCGATGACCTGTTCCTGCCGCAAGCCATTAAAGATCAATATACTGTCGCCGCGGAAGGCTTGAATCAATAACTGTGAACCTGCTGTGAACGCGGCGTAGGTGAGGAAGAGAATGCCCGGGCGTGGAGTCTGCTTTTTGAACCAGAGCAGGCCAAAGATTAAGAGCGATGCGAGCGTCTCGTAGATTTGAGTCGGATGCCGCGTCGCATTCCACAAATTGATTCCCCACGAAAGGCCAGTCTCTTTTCCAAAGGCTGTACCAGCCGCGAGATGGCTTAATCCCAATCCGATGGCGAGGATCGCGAAGAAGGGCGTCAGCGCATCGAGCGTGTTCCAGAATATTAGCCCGCTGCGCTGGCCATAAACGATCGCGGCGATAAATGCGACTGCCACCGCGCCGAGCGGGTCGAAGATTTCGGGATTTCTTGAGATGATGTCGAGCGGACTTTTGAGGAAGGCGGGCATGTTTTGCAATGCGAATGAGATGCGCCCGCCGATGATGAATGAGATGAAACCGTAGAAGATCATATTGTTGATATTTTTTTTGCTAATGCCATGACAGTCGGCGCGTTTTTCGGCGAGACTGAGGCCGATCATAAAGGCAGCGGAGAGTAGGATTATGTGGAGGGGAGGGGCGAATAGATTGCGGAAGGTTGTGAGCATGTTATTTGAGTATCTCTTCAATGCGTGTGCGCAGCAGGGCTTCAGACATCGGGCCGCCAATGACAACTTCATTGATGATGCCATCGCGATTAATAAAATAAGATGAAGGCAGGGATCGCAGTTGATAGGCGGCTGCGACATCTCCCGTTTCTTCGAGCAGGATCGGGAAAGTTAGGCTGTATTCCTGAATGAATGGAGCGATGGCAAGCGGATTATCTTGATGGGTCATGTCCACTGCGAGAACAATAAAGCCTTGATCTTTGTATTCCTGATACATCTTTTCGATGGAAGGCATTTCAGCGCGGCAGGGCGGGCACCACGTGGCCCAAAGATTTACAAGCACCGCATTGCCACGCAATTCAGACAGCGTGAATGTTTCACCTGTCGGAGTCTTGAGCGTGAAATCTGGCGCGGCGAAGCCGGCTTGCGGCGCGGGGATGTTCCCCGCCGTGGATGTGCCGTTGCGATCCATCGAGAGAAACGTCCATGCTCCGCCGGCGATAAGGATGAGAAGATAAAGGATGATACGTTGATTTTTTTGCATGGCTTTCAGAGTATACATGAATTGGGGGGTAAAATAGGTTTTGTCCACTTACCTGTCTACCCGTATTCAGGAAACCTTACCCATGATTTATTCTGACAAGACCTTCGTGGGCATTGACCCCACTTCTGGAAACAACTCCTTTACCTATGCGGCATTGGATCATGACTTGAATCTCATTGCGCTCGCTGACGGTGAATTGGACGACCTGACTGTGTTCATCTCTGCGCAGAAGTCAGTGGTGGCGGCGGTGAACGCGCCCGCAGGCATCAGCCGTGGGTTTGTTCGTGAGGCGCTGAAAAAGAAAGCGGTCAAGCCGCACCAACTGCGCAGTGTGGAGATGCGTGTGGCAGAGTATGAATTGCGTGAACGGGGAATCAATATCGCAGGCACTCCCGCAAACGAAGGTTTATGCTTCGAATGGGTGAAGGCCGGGTTTGAGGTATATCGCAAACTGGGGAAGATGGGCTTCAAGAAATATCCCCGCAGCGATTTGGTCCCCCAGATTTTGGAGACAAATTCACATGCGTGTTTTTCCGTGCTGGCGGGGCAAATCCCTTTGGCGAAGCCATCACTCGAAGGCCGCCTGCAAAGACAATTGATTTTGTATGAGCGCGGACTCGGCATCAAAGACCCCATGGATTTTTTTGAAGAGATCACGCGTTACAAACTTTCCAAAGGTATCTGGCCGATGGAGTTGCTATATTTCCCCGGGCAACTCGATGCCCTCGCGGCGGCATACACTGCCTGGCTGGCGGTGAACAAGCCCGAGCATATCTCCATGATCGGCGACGCAAAAGAGGGAATGATTGTGCTGCCAGAGAAGGAACTCAAAGAGAAATATTAGCCGGCCAAACTTCCGAAGCCTGCATGACTTCGGAAGTTTTTATTACACCCTTTGGTAAAATAGAACCATTCTTTCAAAAAAAGGATTCCCATGTCAACTGACCTTCAAACCCGCGCAATAAATACACTTCGATTTTTATCAGCCGATGGCGTGCAGAAAGCCAACTCGGGTCATCCCGGCCTGCCAATGGGTACCGCCGCAATGGCATATACCATCTGGACGCGCCACCTGCGCCACAACCCCCGCAACCCAAAGTGGGCGGGACGCGACCGCTTCATCCTCTCCGGCGGACATGGCTCGATGCTGCTGTATTCCCTGCTGCATCTGACAGGCTATGATGTTTCGCTTCAAGACCTGATGAACTTCCGCCAGTGGGGGAGCATTACGCCCGGTCATCCTGAATATGGATTAACGCCCGGTGTCGAAATGACCACCGGCCCGCTCGGTCAAGGATTCGCGACAGGCGTGGGCATGGCCATTGCGGCCTCGCATCTTGCGGCAACCTTCAACCAGCGCGGACACGAAATCATTGACCCGTTCATCTATGCCATCGTCACCGACGGCGACCTGATGGAAGGTCTAACTTCAGAAGCTGCATCGTTGGCCGGGCATTTATCGCTCGGACGGCTGATCTACCTCTACGATGACAATCACATTTCCATTGACGGCTCGACCGACCTTGCCTTCACCGAAGACCGCGCCGCGCGATTCCGTTCCTATGGCTGGCAGGTTCTGCTTGTGGAAGACGGCAACGACGTGGAAGTGATTGACAAATTAATTCAAGAAGCCAAAACCGACCCGCGCCCGTCCATCATCATGTGCCGCACCATCATCGGGTTCGGCGCTCCGAACAGGCAGGGCACATCCAAGGCGCACGGCGAACCGCTGGGCGATGACGAACTCAACGCCGCAAAAGATAATCTCGGCTGGCCGAAGGAACCCCGCTTTTACATCCCTGAGGATGTGCTGGCTTTTTACCGCAAGGCAGTAGATCGCGGACACGAACTTGAATTTGATTGGGAAACCCGCCTCGACGGTTACAAACATTTGCACCCAACATTGGGCATGGAATTGATTCGCCGCTTAAATGGCGAACTGCCAAAGGATTGGGCTTCAGCCCTGCCCGTCTTCCCCGCAGATGTAAAAGGCATGGCAACCCGCGCCGCCTCCGGCAAGACCATCAATGCGATCGCACCCAAACTCCCTGAATTGATCGGCGGCTCCGCGGATTTGGCTCCATCGAACAACACAAAAATTGACGGAAGCCCCGCCTTCCAAAAAGATTCCTATGCCGGGCGCAACTTCCATTTTGGCGTGCGCGAACACGCAATGGGCGCAGCCCTCAACGGCATGGCTGTCTTCGGCGGCGTGATTCCCTACGGCGGGACATTTCTCGTCTTCGCAGATTACGTCCGTCCGTCAATTCGCGTGGCTGCGCTCTCGCACATCCCGTCCATTTTTGTTTTCACACATGACAGTATTGGCCTCGGCGAAGACGGCCCCACTCATCAGCCGATCGAGCATTTGACCTCCTTGCGGATCATCCCCAACCTGGTGGTGATTCGCCCCGCCGATGCGAACGAAACCGCCCAGGCATGGAAGGTCGCCATCGAGCGCCGCAACGGACCGACCGTGCTGGCGCTCACCCGCCAAAACGTTCCAACCCTGGATGCAACTCCACAGGTGGAAAAAGGCGCCTACGTTGTGAAGGATTTCGGAACCCCCGAAATGATTCTGATGGCTTCCGGCTCGGAGGTTGGTCTGATTTTTGAAGCCGCACAAAAACTCGCGGACGAAGGCAGGGGCGTGCGCGTGGTGTCTTTCCCGAGCTGGGAACTGTTCGAGAAACAGGATGAAGCCTGGCGCGAGACTGTGCTGCCGAAAAACATCCAGAAGAGACTCGCTGTCGAAGCGGGAGCAGGCATCGGCTGGGAGAGATACGCCAGGTCCGTCATCAGCATCGAACGCTATGGCGCATCTGCCCCGGCGAAAGTCATCTTTGAGAAGCTCGGCTTCACGGTCGAGAATGTAGTGGCGAAGGCGAAGGAATTATAGATGTCGTTGCGAGGAGGGCGTTCTTCCCGACGAAGCAATCTCCTGTCGTGTGGGGGATTGCTTCGGGCTAGCGCCCTCGCAATGACATGAGGACTATTATGAAAATTGCAGTTGGCTGTGACCACGGCGGATTCCCGCTGAAAGAAGTTGTGATCGAATCTGTGAAAGCCGCGGGGCATGAAGTGATCGACGTGGGTACGTTCAGCGCGGATGCAGTGGACTTTCCCGACTTCACAAAAAAGGTCGGTGAGAAGGTTCAAAGCGGTGAAGCCGAACGCGGAATTTTGATCTGCGGCTCGGGCATTGGAGCGGCGATTGCAGCCAACAAGATGAAAGGCATTTACGCATCGGTCTGCCACGACACGTATTCCGCCGCGCAGGGCGTGATGCACGACGCGATGAATGTGCTCTGCCTCGGCGGGCGTGTGATCGGACCTGAGTTGGTGAAGGTGCTCGTGCCTGCATTTTTGAATGCGCGTTACCTCGGCGATGATGCTGGCGGCGAAAGACTCGCGCGGCGTGTCAATAAGATCAAGGCGATGGAAGATGAAAGTCAGTAATTGGTAAGCAGTAATTACCAATTACCAATTACCAATTACCAATTACGCACTTTACAAGGAGCAACGCTTTATCATGTCTGAATCTATTAAGAAACTAACCTCCCTCGGCCAATCCCTCTGGTATGACAACATCCAAAGGAAGCTCATCGAAAACGGCGAACTCAAAGCCATGATTCAACGCGGAGATATTCGCGGTGTGACCTCCAACCCGACCATTTTTCAGAACGCGATCGCAAAGACCAACGACTACGACGCCGCGTTGATTCCGCTGGCGTGGTCAGGCTGGGACGCGGAAAAAATCTTCTGGCAGTTGGCGATTGAGGATATTCAAGAAGCCTGCGACCTCTTCCGCCCGTTGTACGACGAGACCAAAGGCGGCGACGGCTATGTGAGTCTCGAGGTCAGCCCGTATCTCGCAAACGAAACCGATGCCACAGCCAAACAAGCCAAAGAACTTTGGGAGCGAGTCAACCGCCCGAATTTGATGGTGAAGATTCCCGCCACAAAAGCGGGCATCCCTGCCATTCGCCAGACCATCGCTGCGGGAATCAATGTCAATGTCACATTGATATTTTCGCTTGAGCGATATGCCGAAGTGATGGACGCATATCTTTCGGGTTTGGAAGACCGCGCCTCGCAGAACCTTCCCGTGAACATGATCGCATCTGTCGCGTCGTTTTTTGTTTCGCGCGTGGACACAAAAATTGACCCGAAACTTCCAAATGATTCAAACCTGCTTGGCAAAGCGGCTATCGCGAATGCCAAACTGGCATACGCCGCCTTTGAAGAAATTTTTACCTCCGCGCGTTTCGCAACCCTCAAGGCTCGTTTTGGCGCGCGCGTTCAGCGCCCGCTGTGGGCTTCGACGGGTACGAAGAATCCCGCATACTCTGACACAGTTTACGTTGATAACCTCATCGGCCCCGACACAGTTAACACCGTGCCGCCCGCCACGCTCGATGCCTTCCGCGATCACGGCAACGCATCCATCACCATCACGCGCGGATTGGATGAAGCGAAGAATCAAATCGCTGAACTTGAATCCGCTGGCATATCCATGAAGCAGGTCACTGATGAATTGGAAGACGAAGGCGTCAAATCTTTTGCGGATGCGTTCAAGGTCTTGCTGGATGTGGTTGAGGATCGGAGGAAGAGCGCCGTATCATCCATTAACCCTCTGGCTGATTCTGTTGCCAAACGTTTAGCCACGCTGGAAGCGGACTCAGTCGCCGCCCGCATCTGGTCGCACGACCCCGCGCTCTGGGCGGACGATGAAGCAGGCCAGGCCGAAGTCAAGATTCGACTCGGCTGGCTGCATTCCATCGAAGATGCGCGCGCACGGCTCGACGGATATACCTCCTTTGCGAAGCAAATCCACGCCGAAGGCATTGACCGCGTCCTCGTGATTGGCATGGGTGGCTCGTCATTGACTGCTGAAGTCTTGAGTTCATTGTTGGCTGCGTCCCCCCTCCGCCTCCCCCCATTTTCAGGGAAAATGGGGGGAGAGAAAGAGGGGGGCATGAGCCTTGCGATTCTTGATTCCACAGACCCACAGCAAGTTGCCCAAGCCGCAAAAGATTTTCCGCCCGGAAAATCTTTATACATCCTCGCCAGTAAATCGGGCGGCACTGCCGAGTTGCTTGCGGCATTTGATTATTTTTGGGAACTCAGCAAAGGCGATGGTTCGCGCTTCATGGTCACCACTGATGCGGGTACATCGCTGGAAAAACTTGCCAAAGAGCGCGGCTTCCGAAAAGTGTTCAACGCCGACCCAATGGTGGGCGGACGATTTTCCGCGTTGACCGATTTTGGTCTTGTCCCTGCGGCATTGCTCGGCATGGACATTGAAAAGCTGTTGAGTTCGGCTGAGAAAATTCAAAAGGCTTCAAGGGATAACCGCAGCGCTGGCTTTGCGCTGGGCGCCCTGCTCGCTGAGTCTGTCCTCGCAGGCAGAGACAAGCTCACAGTTTTGGCTGATGCGCCTGTTTCCGCGTTTGCAGGCTGGATCGAGCAGGTCATTGCTGAGTCCAGCGGCAAACACCAAAAGGGAATGCTTCCCGTTCCGCTCGAGCCGCTCGCCGCGCCGGAGATGTACGGGGATGACCGCCTGTTTGTGTATCTCCGTCAGACTGGCGAATTTGACTCCAACGTGACCGCGCTCAAAGCCGCAGGTTTCCCCGTTATCCAATTACCAATTACTAATCTCTATGACGTTGGCGCGGAATTCTTCCGCTGGGAGATTGCTGTTTCGGTTTTGTGTCATGTGCTGGGTATCAATGCTTTTGACCAGCCCGATGTGCAGGACAGCAAACTTCGCACCATTGCAAAGATAAAGGATTTTCAGGCGACGGGTAAACTCGCCGAAGTGGATTTGGTGAACGCCGGCGATGCGAAACCTGCGTTGAGTAAATTCCTCGCAGATGCAAAGCCCGGGGATTTTGTGACCATCAATGCATACATCCCGCGTAATCAGGAAATGGTCGATGCTTTGCAGGCGCTGCGGGTTGCCATTCGCGCAAAAACGAAATGTGCCGTGTCTGCTGGCTTTGGCCCGCGCTTCCAACATTCAACGGGACAGTTCCACAAGGGCGGCCCCAATAAAGGCTTGTTCATTCAGGTTGTGTACGATGCACAGAACGACATGGACATCCCGAATCAAGGCATGACTTTCGGCACGCTCATCCGCGCGCAGGCATTGGGTGACTACGAAGCATTAGTCGCCGCGGGAAGGCGCACTCTGCGGGTTTTACTCTCGTCACCTGCCGACCTGCCCAAATTGGCGGACGCGCTGAAGTGATCAACCTTGCGGCTGGACAATGTGTAGCCTGTCGCGGCGGCGAGCCGACTTTGGCCAACGATGAGGTCGAAGATTTGCTGTTCCATGTCATCGGCTGGCAGGTTGTAGATGCGGACAAAGTTAAACGCATCGAGAAAGCTTTCAAGTTCAAGAACTTTGCAGAAGCGATGGAATTCACAAACAAACTTGCGGCCATCGCCGAAGAGCAGGGACATCACCCGCGCATTATCACCGAGTGGGGCGGGGTTACCGTCCAATGGTGGACGCATGTGATTCAAGGCTTGCACCGCAATGATTTCATCATGGCGGCGAAGACAGATGAATTGTTTGGTTAAGAAAAAACGGCTCTGAAATTTCAGAGCCGTTTTTGATTGATGTTGGATTGACCGTGGATTACCTGAAATTTATGGCGCGACTGTGCTTTGTGCGCAGCGGAAACCGCCATAGTCCGTGCCGGCTTCGGGGATATACCAGCTTCGGTCGGTGGTACGGACGCCGGCGGCAGTACTGAACCACGAACCGCCCCGTAAAACGCGGAAGTCACCAACTCCCGGCCCGCGGGGATTCGTCAGCGGAGAGGCGCTGTAATAGGCCTGATCGTACCAGTCATTGACCCATTCCGCGACATTGCCGGCCATATCCAATGCGCTGTAAATGCTGGCGCCGGCCGGGTAACTTCCCACCGGAGCGACAGCTCCATACCGGTCATCCACATTCGTATCTTCCCAATTCAACCGGGAATTTCGGTCGGCGAAATTCACCAGGTCGCCGGTAGGGGGCTGGTTGCCCCAGGGATAAACTCGCTCATCGGTGCCGCGTGCTGCCTTCTCCCATTCCGCTTCTGTCGGCAGGCGACTCCCCACCCAGGCACAATACTCAGCCGCCTGTTCCCAAGAGACTCCGTCTGCTGCCTGACGTCCGGATCTGGCCGGGGTGAAGCGGGCGAACATCGTATAAGTTACTTCAGTTTGATCGATCCAATAAGCATCGAGGTAGACCTCATGTGCTGGCTGTTCGTCCGGGTCGCCGCTGCTGCTGCCCATGATGAAAGCTCCCTTCGGCACATAGACCATTGCCATCCCATCCTTGGGGCGAATCCAGGTTGATCCAATTTCACCCTCTGGCGTGATAGTTGGCAGTGGAGTTTCGCTTGGGGTTGGAGTTTGGGTGGGAGTCAGCGTCTGAGTAGGGAGCGGAGTCTCTGTGGGGGGCGGCAACGTCGGCGCGGGGAGTGTTGGTTCGGCCTGGGCGCAGGCTGCCAACAGCATAGTCAGCAGGCAGTACAGGCCGGGAAATTTTTTATTCATGTGAGCATTCCTTGTTTGGAAGTCTTGGAGAGCCATCACAATTCTACAAGTTTCCACCTGAGGAATCACCTGTCATTTGTCACCAAAGAGAAAAAAGAACAAAATTCGTCTGCTGTAGTTTTATATCCTTGAAGCCCGTCTTTTCTTTGCGGCAGTATCCAGAGTTAGAATCAACTGTATAACGGGTTTAAGATTCCCTCCCCAGCCCATGATTTCCCCCAATAATGCGTAAAATCCCTTTGGCTGTTTTGTAAATTCAATGGCTGATGAAAAATCAATAATTCGGTTGTCGAGCGCATATTTGTAACGGCTTAATTTAGATACTTTTGGTTCTGCGTTTAAAAACGAACGCAGCAGTTCGCGCTCCTCTACGGTCAGCCACTGTGGAAGGTCGGAGGTCGCTTTGAAATCGCATAAGAGCGCCAGGTCCCGTAGCTGCTCCTTGTGTTCTTCCTCCAAAGTGTTTTCTTTTGCCGCAAAATACTCCACATCCGGATCCACGTGAATCAAAGGCTTTAACCAGAGTCGATTTACAACTGTTCGAATGGCATTTTTTATGCTTGGAGTTGAAAAATTCTGGAGCAGGTATTCATAGAGGCGGTTTTCCCATTCGTAGGAAACATCCGGTCCAATGCGGATGGCGTCGCACGCGCCAAGCGCCGGCAGGATCGGGGTGCCGCATGTAAGGAGGAATGCATCCTCTCCCATGGCTTTCCGCATGGAAATTAAGCATTGGCGGTAGGCAGCTTCACGAGGCATATTGACGTGCCTTCTTCCTTTCATGGCCCCGCCATAAAGGAAATCTAATTTAAAGTAGTCAAACCCCCAGCTGCGCACCTGTTTCATCAGCGCCTCCAGCCACAAGATTACATCAGGATGCGAAACGTCGAGGGCGAACAGATCCTGTCCCCAGTAATTAAAGCCTGGTGAAATGTAGTTCCTTTTTTCATCTTTTAAAAGCCAATCGTGATGTTCGCGGAATAACTGCGAAGATTTCGCCACAAGCAAAGGCGCAAGCCATAACCCCGCCCGCCGTCCTGTGGATTTAATTTTTTCCGCCAGCGCCGCCATCCCTGACGGAAACTTTTCGTTGGCTTCCCAGTCGCCTATATCTTTTTGCCAGCCATCATCCACCTGCAACACATCGAACGGCAAGTCTCCGAGTCCGTCGAAAACTTGATGAAGAATCTTTTCATTGATTTCCAAATACAGGCTGTACCACGAACACCAGACACGCGGCACATGATCTTTAACTGCCATGCCAAATCGGATGCCAAGTTGTTGGACGTATTCATCAAAGACTTTGCTTTCACTCCCGTATGCAATGAACCACTCAACCTCATCCGCTTCGCTCCGGCCTGTGAGCTGGTTCTGCAAAAGGAACACATGCGTATCTGTGGCAAGCGCGCCAAGCAGCAGGATGTTTCCATCCTCAAATTCAACTGCCCCCAGCCACGATCCATGCGGATTGGGTTCGCGCGCATAAACGGCATCCGTTTGGTAGGGGTGAAAGGAAACGGGTTTCTGCATGGGAAAGGGTGTGACGTCAGTCCACGCCGCCAGCGACCACGACTGCCAGCCGTGGCGGTAATATTTCAACGGAGTTGAAGGCAGTTCGATTTGGATCTCTGCCGCGCGGATGATTTTGGGTGTCCCCTGAATATCAGTGAATTGAAGTTGTGTCATGGGTCTCAGTTTGGGTTTTAAATTTTTTAACTCGATCTTCTCTTAAGGAACTTCCCAAGGTTAAGAATCTTATACAAGCGCAGGATGAAGTAACGATCACCCAGCCAGCCTACGCATTTGCCCCATAAGGCTGTCAACCCTTTGGGGACATTGGGCAGGGGAATCGCGGAAGCAAAATCCACGATGCGGTCGTCAATGTGGAAGATGTAGCGCCCTGCTCGTTCGATCTTCGATTTCACACCCAGAAAGGAACGTAACTCATCCATCTCGCTGTGAGACAGCCATTGCGGCAGGTCTGAAGTTGCCTTGAACTCGCAGATGTGCGCCAGGTCTTGCAGAAGCGTTCTCTGCTCCTGAGTCAATTGGTTTTCCTTCGACTCAAAATAGCTGACATCCGGGTCGATGTGCAGCAGGGGTTTCAACCAAAAGCGGTGCAGCACCGTGCGGATGGCGTTCTTTGTACCCGGGATGGTGGGGTTGTAAAGCAGGTACGCGTCGCGATATTTTTCCCAAAAAAAGGAAACATCCGGCCCGATGCGGATCGCGTCACATAACCCGATGGCTGGCAGGATGGGCGTGCCGCAGGTCAGGAAAAATGCGTCCGTGCCCATGGCTTCGCGTAAGAGTCGCAGGCACTCGCGATACGCAGCCTCGCGCGGCATATCTTTGTGCCGCCTGCCTTTCAGCGCGCCCGCGTAGAGGAAGTCAAGTTTGAGGTAGTCAAAGCCCCAGGCGCGGACCTGCTTCATGAGGCCGATCAACCATGCGGCTGCGTCAGGATGCGTTGTGTCCAGAGCGTACAGCCGCTCGCCCCAATTAAATCCAGCAGAGACGAATCGTCCGCTTTCGTCGCGCAAGAACCAATCAGAATGATTTCGAAAAAGTTTTGACGACTTGGTCGCGATCAGCGGCGCGAGCCACAAGCCTGCCTGCCGCCCGGTAGCTTTGATCTTGTCTGCCAGCGCCTTCATGCCCGCAGGGAATTTTCGGTTTTGCTCCCAATCGCCAACATCCATTTGCCAGCCGTCGTCCACCTGCAAAACATCAAAGGGCAGATCTCCGAGTTCGTTGAAAATTTTGTACAGGCTCTGTTCTTCAATTGAATAATACAGGCTGTACCACGAACACCAAACGCGCGGCGCATCTTTCTTTTTGATTTCAGCATCGGGCGCCAGGCGGATTTTCAATTGAGCTGCATATTCCTCGAACAGATCATCTTCCTGACCGAAGGCAATGAACCATTCGATTTCATCCGCCTCACTCCGCCCTGACAATTGATCCTGGACGAGGGAGACATTCGTGTCTGTGGCAAGCGCTCCGAGCAGAAGCACATTTCCATCCGCGAACTCCACTGCGCCCAGCCATGAACCGTTCAGATATTTTTTGTAAACATGTTGGGCATCCACCTGCAACGGATGAAAAATGGCGGGCATCTGCACAGGCAGCGGGCTTGGGTCCGTCCATGCCGCCAGCGACCACGATTGCCAGCCGTGACGGTAATACTTAATGGGCGTTGACGGTAATTGAATTGACAATTCTTTCGCTTTAATTATTTTTGAATTAACTTGAACATCAGTGATCTGAATGAGTGGCATGAAGATGCCTCGTTTTGAAAATTTGTCAGTTGAAAAAGAACTCCTAAGGACGAGCATAATACTCGAAATAAGCATGATTGGATAGGTGACAGGAAAATTATATTAATCATGCAGGTGAGTAACATTTTTGGCGATGGTTAAGAAGGAAGTGATAAAGGATATGCAGCTTTCAAGGATTTTAAAAAATACCTTTTCAACGCGAAAGACGCAAATATAGCGTATTACGCAAATATTATTATGGTTTTCGCGGTATTTGCTCATTTCGCGAAATTCGCGCTAAGAATCACCACTTCAATTAGACCAACACCAATTTTTTTCTGCTCCCTTGACGGCGAATAGTTCGTCGGTTATATTTGCATGTAGTTTTCGGAAAATAAACGGATAACACATGTATGAATTCGACAGAACGGATATAAAAATCGTCAATTTACTACTTGAAGATGGCCGAATGTCCGCCTCTGAGATGTCTCGCCGCATGGGCGATATTTCTGAGCGCTCCATTCGTTACCGTATTGACCGCATGATCGATGAAGGGGTTATCCAAATCAGCGCGGTGGTCAGCCCGGAAGCGCTTGGCCTCTCCGTCAAAGCAGATGTCTGGCTTGAGGTTGAGTCTGATCTTATTCTTGAGGTTGCCAAAAAGATGGCCGCGTTTGAGAATGTCACTTATGTGGCTTGCGGTATCGGTCAGAATGACATCAGTATTCAGATCGCCGCAAAAGATACAGCCGAAATCTATTACTTCGTAACAGAGGTCATTCGCAAAGTCCCAGGGGTACGCAAGACTACCACCTCCATTGTGCCGATCGTCATCAAAGATGTGTATCAATGGCGGGTGCCGGAACGGATCGCTAAAGAGATAGGCGACGGCAAGGCAGTAGTTTAGCTCCGATCCTTTCACAACAACAAAGCCTGTATCAAAGGAGATTTTATGTTCGGTCCGAAAACGCATTCATTACAGACGCGTGCTCAGAAAGTGATGCCGTTGGGGGTGAACTCCAACTTCCGTTTTTGGGGCGAGGGGATCACACCTTACGTGGAAAAATCAAAGGGCGGATATTTATGGGATGTGGACGGAAAAAAATATATAGATTATCGCATGGCGTTTGGTCCGATCATTCTCGGTCATGCCTACCCGGAAGTTGATTCGAAAGTAATCGAAGAGATTCAGCGGGGAGTATTGTTCGCCATGACCGGCGAACTTGAGGTTGCCGTGGCAGAGATGATCGTCGAAATGTCTCCCGCAATAGACATGGTGCGCATGGCCTGCTCTGGCACCGAAGCCACCATGCACGCCATCCGCGTGGCGCGGGCTTATACCGGGCGTGATTTGATCCTGAAATTTGAAGGCAATTATCACGGTATGCATGACCATGCCTTGTGGTCAACTTATGCGCCTGTCGAAGCGTACGGCAATCGCCGCAGCCCGATCCCTGTCCCTGCTTCATCAGGCATCCCGAAGGCAATGCGCGAATTCATCATCACGCTGCCTTTCAACGATGTGGAAGGATTCGAACGCGTGATGAAATCTTACGGGGAGCAAATAGCCGCGGTCATCACCGAGCCATGCCAGGGGAATTGTGCAGCGATCAATCCTCAGGACGGATTTTTGCAGCTAATCCGCCAGCGGACGGAAGAGCATGGCTGTATCTTTATTCTGGACGAAGTGAAGACAGGATTCAGAATCGCAAACGGCGGCGCGCAGGAATATTACGGTCTCAACCCTGACTTGGTGACGTATGCAAAAGCTTTGGGCAATGGTTACCCTGTGGCAGCCTTCGGCGGCAAGCACGAGATCATGTCCATTATTGGGCAGGGCGTGGCGCAAGGCGGGACCTATACAAATAACAAGCCAGGCATTGCAGGCGCGTACGCCACGCTGAGTCTGCTCAAGTCCAAGCCCATTTTGAAAACAATCGAAAAGCGCGGACAACGTCTGATGGACGGCTTGAAGGAAATCTTCGAAGAGAACGATATTCCCGCCGTGTTTACAGGCTACCCTGCCATGTTTTCTTTCTCCCTAAATATTGACTCTGTCACCTGTCAGCGTGATTGGGCGAAGAGCGACCACAACCTGTATATTGAAATAACAGATAAAGCCATCGCGCGCGGAGTCATGCCAGACCGCGATGCGCGCGAGCCGTGGTTCCTGTGCTACGAACATTCCGATGCTGACATTGACGAGACTCTTAATGTCTACGCAGAGATCGTGAAGGAAGGGAAGAAATAATCGTTGAAAGGTTTGAAGGTTGGAATGTTAAAATGTTCAACCTGCAACCTTCAAACTTGTAAACTTGTTAACCCAATGGAGAACCCATGACCAAACTAACATCCAAGGAAATCGTGGACCTCAGCAAGGAATATACTTTTTTCTCATGGTCAGTGCAGGGACAGGCCAGCCCCATTCCGGTGGAAAAGGCGGAAGGCATTTATTTTTGGGATACAGATGGAAAACGCTACATCGATTTTTCGTCCCAATTGATGAATACCAACATCGGCCACCAGCACCCGAAGGTGGTCAAGGCCATTCAAGACCAGGCCGAAAAATTGTGCTTCGTGCATCCGGGCAATACTACCGATGTCCGCGCCCTGCTTGGCAAGAAGCTTGCAGATGTCACGCCCGGTAATTTGCAGAAAACCTTCTTCACTCTTGGCGGCGCGGAAGCCAACGAGAATGCGATCAAAATCGCGCGTTTCTACACCGGGCGGCATAAAATCCTTGCGCGTTACCGCTCCTATCACGGCGCGACACACGGCGCAGTGGCTTTGACAGGTGACTATCGCCGCAATGCCGTCGAGCCGGCCATGCCCGGCGGAGTCCACTTCCTTGACCCGTTTTGCTACCGCTGTCCGTTTGGGCAGAAGAAGGAATCCTGCAAGCGCGAGTGTATTTCGCATCTCGAAGAAGTGATCAAGTATGAAGGTCCCGACAAGATCGCCGCCATCATCATGGAAGGCGTGGTCGGCTCGAACGGGCTGATCGTCCCGCCGGATGATTACTGGCCGCGCGTCCGCGAGATCTGCGATAAGTACGGCATCCTGCTCATTTCGGACGAAGTGATGAGCGGATGGGGGCGCACCGGCAACTGGTTCGCCGTGGACAATTGGGGCGTCACCCCGGACATCATCACCACCGCAAAAGGCATCACCAGCGGGTACGTCCCGTTGGGAGCGGTGATCGTTACCGATAAGATTGCCGAATTCTTCGATGATAAATACCTTTATGCCGGTTTGACCTACAACGGCCATGCGCTGGCCTGTGCTGCGGCGCTTGCCACCATCGAAGTGTACGACGAAGACAACCTAATCGAGAACGCCCAGACGATGGGGAATTACCTCGGCGAGTGTTTAGAAGACATCAAACAGCGACATGCTTCCGTGGGGGATGTGCGTTACATCGGCCTGTTTACCACTATTGAATTGGTGCAAAACCGCGAGACGAAGGAGAGTTTTCCCGCTTCAGTGATGGGAGAAGTTGGCAAGGTCTTGCGCGAGAACGGACTGTTCACTTTCATCATGGCGAACAACATGGGCAGCATGGTCTTTGTCGTGCCGCCGTTATGTATCACGAAGGAGCAGCTCGACGAGGGGCTGGCAATCGTCGAGAAGGCGCTGAAAGTTGCGGATAAAAATATTAAGTAAGGGCGACTCATTGGGTCGCCCCTACAGGAGAAATCATGGAAATCTTAAACTACATCAACGGTGAGTGGATCAAACCCACAGTCAAAGAATATTTCGATGTCATCAACCCTGCGACGGGCGAAGTGATTGCAAAGACTCCGCTCGGCACAAAAGCGGATGTGGAAGCGGCGGCGAAAGCGGCGAGCGAGGCTTATGTCTCGTGGCGGCGCGTACCGGTCAATGACCGCGTGCAGTATCTCTTCAAACTTCGCAATCTCATGCGCGAGAATGGAGATGAGATCGCAAAGCTCATCACCAACGAAGCAGGCAAGACTTTTGAAGAAGCCAAAGCCGAGATGGTTCGCGCTTATGAGAACATCGAGGTCGCCTGCGGGATGCCGCATTTGAGCAAAGGTGAGTTCGTGGAAGACATCGCCCCTGGCATTGACGAGATCATGATTCGCCAGCCTGTCGGCGTGTGCGCTACCATCGCGCCGTTCAACTTCCCCGGCATGATTCCGTTTTGGTATCTGCCGTATGCGCTCGCGGCGGGCAACACTTACATCGTGAAGCCATCGGAAAAAGTGCCGATGACCATGCAGTTTATTTTCAAACTCATCGAGCAGGTTGGTTTCCCGAAGGGCGTGGTCAACATAGTCAACGGCGCGAAGGAAACCGTGGATGGCATTCTCGAACATCCCGCCATCCGCGCCATCACCTTCGTCGGCTCGACCAATGTCGCGAAATATATATATTCGACAGCAGCGTTGCATGGCAAGCGGGTTCAAGCACAAGGCGGAGCGAAGAACCCGGTCATCATTTTGCCTGATGCGGATATGGAAATGGCGACGAAGATCATCGCCGACTCAGCCTTCGGATGTGCTGGTCAGCGCTGTCTGGCAGTTTCCCTCGCTGTGACAGTTGCCGAGTCAAAGAACGAATTCACCGAATTGATTTGCGATGCCGCTGCCTCACGCGTTGTCGGTTACGGCCTCGACTCTGGCGTGCAGATGGGGCCGGTTATCAACACGGCTTCGATGCAGCGCGTGGAGCAGTTGATCGCGCTTGGTGCAAAGGAAGGCGCGGGCGTCCCCGTAGATGGGCGCGGGACGGTGGTGAAGGGCTACGAGCGTGGATCCTTCGTCAGACCGACGATCCTCTCTGATATTAAAGCTGGAAGCGAGATCGCGAGGACGGAAATCTTCGGGCCAGTATTAAGCCTGATGCACGTCAATTCCATCGACGAAGCCATCCAGTTGGTAAACAGCGGACAGTACGGCAATCAAGCCAGTCTGTTCACGACCAGTGGAAATGCCGCGCGCCGCTTCCGCTATGAAGCCGATGCGGGCAACATTGGAATCAATATCGGTGTCGCCGCGCCGATGGCATTCTTCCCGTTCAGCGGCTGGAAGGATTCGTTCTTCGGCGACATGCACGGGCAGGGCATGGATGCGGTCGAGTTCTTCACGCAGAAAAAAGTTGTGGTCGAAAGATGGCCGAAGGAATGGACGAGGAAGTTCTAAATTTTTTGTAGGGACACGATATATCGTGTCCCTACGCAAGGAATTATTTATGACCCACGATTACGAAGACGCATTGGATTATTCATCCCGCTGGATTGATTTGATTCACAAAACTGAATTTCCAGCAGTGGATGAAGCGCACAGAATCATTGATGAATCGAAAAATAATTTTGCCGAGCATTACAACCGCAACTGGCTGGAGTATCGCAAGTCAGTGACAGAATCCGGCGACTGGGCCGCGGTCGAGTGGACGGGTTCAGGTTCTGTGTTCAAAGATGTTTTAGGCCGCGAGTATTTGGATTTTCTCGGCGGTTTTGGCATGATGGATTTGGGCTGGAGTCACCCTGATGTGGTTGAAACGGTCAAGGCGCAGTTGAACCGGTCGCCGATGCCTTCGCAGGAGTTGATCGATCCGCTGCGCGGCGTGCTGGCGAAACTGCTTGCATCCATCACGCCCGGTGACTTGAAGTACAGTTGGTTTGCCGCCAGTGGAACAGAAGCCAACGAAGCGGCGATGAAGATCGCCAAACTCTACACCGGTAAATCGGCGTTCATTGTCGGTGTGCGGGCGTTTCATGGCAAAACAATGGGCTCGCTCTCGCTGATGGGCAAAGCTGATTTCCGCGCCCCGATGGGGCAGATGTATGCCGGGCAGGTCTATCACGTCCCGTTTGGCGATGCGGATGCGGTCGAGAAGCAGCTGGAGATCTGCGAGAAGGTCGGCATCGGAGTGGCGGCTGTCATGTTCGAACCGATTCAAGGCGAGTCCGGCGCGATCGTCCCGCCGGATGATTTCTGGCCGCGCATCCGCGCCGCAACGAAAAAGCATGGTGTGTTGTTAATCGCTGATGAAGTACAAACCGGCATGGGACGCACAGGCAAGTTGTGGGGCGTCGAGCATTGGAATGTCGTGCCGGATATTTTGACGGTCGCGAAATCACTTGGCGGAGGAGTGATGCCGATCAGCGCGGTGACCACCACAGAGGAAATTTACCGCCCGATGATGTATCCGAATCCGTTCATGCATACCACCACAACCGGCGGTGGCGCGCTGGCATGTTCCGCTGCGATTGCCGCCATCCATGTCACCCTGCGTGAAAGGTTGTGGGAGAAGGCCGCGCAAAAAGGCGAGTACCTGATTTCACAATTGGAAAAATTCGCCGCGCAATATCCGCAAATTTATGAGAAAATAACCGGCAAAGGTCTGTTGATCGGTATGCATTTTAAAGCGCCTGAGATCGGTTACAAGGTCGCGGCCGGTTTGTTCAAACGAAACATCGTTGTGGCTGGCACATTGACCAGCGCGCAGACCATCCGCATTGAGCCGCCCTTGATTATTTCAAAAGAACAAATGGATACCTTGCTTGACCGTCTGAGTGATGTGTTGAAGGAAATTTAGATGTCGCTGCGAGCCCGTAGGGCGAAGCAGTCTTACCGCCTAATGAGAGATTGCTTCGACGGAGGCAGACCGTCTCGCAACACTTGCACCAGCACGCAAGCGCAGGTGTGACAAATACTTCGTTTTGGAGAAGATAGATGACCAGTGAATTTGCAGTTGAATTGCGGGATGTTGTAAAAAGATTTATTACGCCTGAAGGCAATGAAATGGCTGCCGTGGATCATGTCACCATGCAGATCAAAAATGGCGAGTTCTTTTCCATGCTTGGTTCTTCAGGCTGCGGAAAAACCACCTCTCTGCGGATGGTCGCTGGGTTCGAGTGGCCGACCGAGGGCGAGGTTTATATCGAAGGCAAGGCCATGGGGCATACGCCGCCGTTCCAGCGCAAGGTCAATACTGTATTTCAAAGTTACGCCCTTTTTCAACATATGACTGTTTTCCAAAACCTGGCGTTCGGTTTGGAGATGGAAGGCGCGAAAGAGGCTGAAATTAAAAAGCGGGTCGGACGCGCCCTTGAGATGGTCCAGCTTACTGGGATGGACCGCCGCAAGCCCAAGCAGCTTTCCGGCGGCCAGCAGCAGCGCGTCGCTCTCGCGCGGGCATTGGTCAAAACGCCGGATGTGCTCCTGCTCGACGAGCCGCTCGGCGCACTCGACTTGAAACTCCGCAAGGAAATGCAGTTGGAGTTGAAGGCTTTACAGCAGCAGTTGGGCATCACATTTATTTATGTCACGCACGATCAGGAAGAGGCGCTGACCATGTCTGATCGTATTGCGGTGATGAGCAAAGGCAAGATCCAGCAATTGGGCACGCCGGTGGAAGTGTATGAACGCCCGTCCAATAAATTCGTGGCCGACTTTATCGGGGAGTCAAATTTCCTCGAAGGCAAGATCAAATCCATCTCAGGGAATGAGGCGAGTGTCTTTGTCCCCGGATTAAATGCCGAGGTAACCGGCACTCCCATTTCAGAGGGACTTGTCAAAGGCGAGGAAGTCACCATTTGCATCCGCCCGGAGAAAATTCACATCGCCGATAGAGAGGCCGTTCAGCAAAACATGTTCCGCGCTTCGGTGACCAATACGGTTTACATTGGTGTGGATACAAAAGTTTTTGTAGACGCGCATGGGGTGAAGTTGAAGGTCTGGGAACAGAACCGCATTTCGAGGCTCGACCCGAAATCGTTCTACACGGTCGGGCAGGAAGTCTGGTTGATGCTCATGCCTGAGAATACGCTTGTTTTGAAAAAGGACTGACCATGCTTCAGCGACTCCGCGAAAACAAATCTGCGCAGGGCACCTTGCTGGCATTGCCGACAACGGTCTGGCTTTTTGTGCTGCTGATTATTCCGTTGATCCTCACTTTGATCGTGAGCTTTGGCAGGCGCAGCCCCGATGGCGATGTGATCTACACATTCACATTCGATAATTACATCCGTCTGTTTGGTTACAGCACCGATTGCCCTGAAGGGCAGGCAGCGTGTTTTGACCCGCTCTATGTGAACATTCTCGGTCGTTCATTGTCGCTGGCGTTCAATACAACAGTGCTGGTGATCTCGCTTGCATATCCGCTCGCGTATTTTATTGCGCGCGCGCACCCAAAGAAGCGGAATCTTTACCTGTTTATGGTGTTGATCCCTTTGTGGACGAACTTCGTCATCCGTGTGTATGCGTGGATGATGCTGTTGCGCAAGGAAGGCGCGATCAATATCATCCTTGGCTGGGTCATGAATGCGCTGAATATTCCCTTCACTCCGCTGGAGATGCTGTATACGCCGGGCGCGGTGCTGGTGGGCATGGTCTATGAATTTTTGCCGTTCATGATTTTGCCCATCTATACTTCGCTTGAGAAGATAGAAACCTCATTGTATGAAGCCGCCGCCGATCTGGGCGCGAATTCGATAAAAACTTTTCTGCGCGTGACGTTGCCGCTGTCCATGCCGGGTGTGGTGGCGGGGACAATCCTCGTTTTCATCCCCGTGATGGGAACATTCATCGTTTCGGATATTCTCGGCGGGCGGCAGGTAATTCTGGTCGGCAATCTGATTCAGCGCCAGTTTTTGGATGCGCGTGACCCAACCTTCGGTTCGGCTGCGTCGCTGATCCTGATGATCATGACCTTGATCGTGACTTATTTCTACACCCGCAAATTCGGCTTCGGAGAGGAGATCGTCGTCGCATGACAATCCCGCACACTACAATCTTATTTGAAATGGAGGGCGCGGGATGAATCCATTTCGCCGTTCTCCCTTTGTAATTGCCGCCGCGATCTTGGTGTACACCTTTTTGTATGCGCCGATCATCGGGCTGATCTTGTATTCCTTTAATGCTTCACGCGCCAATGTGACCTTTGAGGGCTTCATCCCCTCCTTCAGCGAGCGGGTTGTGATGGAAGGAAGCCTCGTCAAATCCGCTCCGTGCGGACCGTTTCACTGGTATTGCGATCTGGCAAAGAATGACGACGTTGCAGAAGCGGCTGGGAATACGCTGACCATCGCCTTTACCGCCACGATCATTGCCACAACCATTGGAACAATGGCCGCGCTTGCGCTTCAACGCTACAATTTCAAGATGAAACCATTTTCGCAGCTTGCGCTTTATATTCCCATCGTCATCCCCGAGATCGTGATGGGTATCGGCATTCTAACCCTGTTCAGCCAGTTCTTTGGCTGGATAAATGAGACGTTAAATCTCAGCGGCGATGCACGCCTCTCGCTTGGCATGGCAACCGTGACCATGAGCCACATTGCATTCATGGTTCCGTTCGTGACGTTGGTGGTGCAGGCGCGTTTGCAGGGATTTGACAAATCTTACGAGGAAGCCGCCATGGACCTGGGCGCGAACGAGTGGACGACATTCCGCCGCGTGACATTCCCCATGATCGTGCCCGGCATCATGTCTGGCGCGCTGCTTGCGTTTACCCTGTCGCTGGATGACTTTGTAATCACATTCTTCACCAACGGCCCCGGCTCGACGACCCTGCCGATCTATGTCTATGGGCTGCTGCGGCGCATCATCACACCGCAGGTCAATGCGCTTTCAACTGTCTGGATTATGATCGTTTTTACCGCGGTATTGTTGTTGCAGATTCTGCAAAGCCGCGATTCGAAGCAGCATTCATAAATGAATGTCGCCTGAAATCGGGAGTTCCGCGCTGGAAACTGGCGCGTGCCAAAAGACTTCAAAATCTTCTAAGGAGGAAGAGATGAGCAAAAACAATCTATTTAAAATGCTGGCGTTACTTGTAATCGCGAGCATGGCGTTGACCGCCTGCGGTGGGGGTGGAGCCGCTGCCACCGCCGAACCAGAGACCGGCCCCAAAGTCACCTCGACAGGGTTTGTTTGCCCGGAGCCAAGCCCCCGCATGGAGGTCACTTCAAAAGAGTTGAATATCTTTGTGTGGACGGAGTACTTCCCGCAGGATATGCTCGATTGTTTCGAATTGGTCTATGACATCAAGTTGAACCGCGATGAATATTCCAGCAACGAAGAAATGTATGCCAAGGTATCCGCTGGCGGGTCGGCGTATGACCTCGTTCAGCCCACCGACTACATCATCGGTCTCATGATCCGCCAGGGACTTTTGCAGGAACTCGATCACACCAAACTGCCCAACATCGGCAACTTTGATTCGGGCTGGATGGACCAATCCTTCGACCCCGGCAACAAGTACACCCTTCCATATCTCGGCGGCACGGATGCGATCGTGGTCAACACCGCCACCGTTGAAAATGTCCCGACATCATGGGCTGACCTCTGGAAGCCTGAATATGCTGGCCGCATGATCTTCCTCGACGACTCACGCGCTGTGATCGGACTCACACTCCTGACTCTCGGCTATGATGTCAACACGGTCGATCCCGCTCAACTGGAAGAGGCGAAAGCGAAACTGGCAGAACTCGTCCCGAACATTAAAGTCTTCGATAGCGACAGCCCCAAGACTGCCCTCATCGCCGGTGACGTTGACCTCGGCATGACCTGGACCGGTGAAGCCTTCATCGCCAACCAGGAAAACCCCGACATTCAATACGTCTACCCATCCGAAGGCCCGATCCTCTGGCAGGATAACTGGGCCATGCCCGTCGGCGCGTCACACTCCGACGCGATCTATGCCTGGTTGAACTACACCATGCAGGGCGATGTCTTCTGGCTGACCATCCGCGATTTCCAATACACCAACCCGAACAAAGCCGCGCTGGAATATGCAAAAGCCAACCAGCCTGACGTCTATAGTGCCTACGCCGATTCTCCGATCACAAACCCGCCCGCTGAGGCTGTGGCGAACGGTCATGGCATCGAAGATGTCGGCGATGCAACTCCGCTGTTCGATGATATCTGGGTTGAGGTAAAGGGCGGGCAATAACCTCGCGCAGTTAGTTTACAATGCAGTTACCCCGATAGGTGAGAGCCTGTCGGGGTTTTTGTTTGGGCGGAAATATAACTAAACATTACCAAATAGCCCTAGGTAGTTCAAAATAGTCATTAAACTCTTGACAATAATGCAAAATAGGCATAATATATGGCTATGGAAAGCGCAATCAGCATAAGTCAGCCTGAAAACCTCGACTCGATAGACCTTTTTGTCATCGAAGCTTTACAGAAAGACGGTCGGGTGGCATTTGCCCAGATCGCTGAACAGCTCAAAGTGTCGCCAGGCATGATCCGCCAACGCTATAACCGACTCGTCGAGTTGGGCTACCTCAAAGTGGTCGCGGTCACCAATCCGCTGATGATGGGCGTGCGCAAAATGGCCATGATCGGCATCCGCACCGAAGGCGGCAAGCTGATGCAGGTGGCTGAAAAACTTTCCGAGCTAAAGGAAGTTGTCTACCTTGTGATCTTGAGCGGCCGATATGACATCATGATCGAAGTCTTCTGCCGTGACCATGAAGAACTGCTAAGCTTCATGACTGAAAAACTTTCGACAGTGGATGGCGTGCGGGATACGGAATCGTTCATGCATTTGAAGATCGTCAAGGAAATTTATTTTTAGGAAATTCGCTTCAAGCAGACCTGTGGCCTGCTGCGGCTTTCAACAAACTTTGTCTGCGTCCCAAGCATGAGGATCGCGGAGCCAACCAAAAGGAAAAAATGATAGCGTTAGTTCGTAGGTTCAAAAAAGTGGGGGATACGTTTGTGAAGGCGTATTTAATGTCTCTTATGATTTCGTTCAATTCAGATAGCCAGGGCAATTTACCAGACCGTTATTAATTTAGTAGGGGCAACCCGCCCATTGGAAGCAAGTTGTCTTCTTGGACATGAATGGTCGCCCCTACTGTTGTATAAAATAGGAATCTAACTCGCATTGTCGCGGGTTAAAAAACCAAACGGAGAATGGATCGTCATGAAAGTCTTGTTAGTTGGTGTGGGCGGAGTTGGTGAAGCAATTGCGGCGATCGCAAAGCCGCGCGCGTGGATGGAGCAGATGGTGCTCGCCGATTACAACGTCAAACGCGCAAAGGAAGTGCAGAAAAAGCTTGGACAGAACAAGCGCTTCCCGGTCGAATTCATTGATGCCAGCAAGAAATCTGAGATCGTAAAACTCGCAAAGAAATACAAAGTGGATATGATCATGAATGCCGTTGACCCGATCTTCAACGAGCCGATCTTCGATGCAGCCTTCGCCGCCGGTGTGACCTATATGGACATGGCCATGACCCTGTCCACGCCGCACGCCAAAGACCCGTTCAACAAGTGCGGAGTCAAACTCGGCGATTATCAATTTGCCAAAGCCAAAGACTGGAAAAAGAAGAAACTGCTCGCGCTGGTCGGTATCGGCGTGGAGCCCGGCATGGCGGATGTGTTCGCCCGTTACGCCGCAGAACATCTCTTCGACGAGATCGAAGAACTCGGCATCCGCGACGGCGCGAACATCGCCATTGAAGGCTATGAGTTCGCGCCTAACTTCTCGATCTGGACGACCATTGAAGAATGCCTCAATCCGCCTGTGATTTGGGAAAACGGAAAGTGGTTCACCACCGCGCCATTTTCTGAACCCGAAGTCTTTGACTTCCCCGAGATCGGCCCTGTGGAAATTGTCAACGTGGAGCACGAGGAAGTATTGCTCATGCCGCGCTGGATCAAAACCAAACGCGCCACGTTCAAGTATGGCCTCGGTGACCAGTTCATCGGTGTGCTCAAGACCCTGCACATGCTCGGCCTCGATAACAAAGAGAAGATAAACGTCAAGGGCGTACAAGTCGCACCGCGTGATGTTGTGGCGGCATGTCTGCCCGACCCCGCTCATCTTGGTGACAAGATGTCCGGCAAGACTTGCGCCGGCACGTGGGTCAAAGGCACCAAAGATGGCAAGCCGCGCCAGGTGTATCTCTATCAGGTGGCGGACAACAAAGCCTGTATGGACGCGTGGGGCTGTCAGGCAGTGGTGGCGCAGACCGCTTTCAGCGCAGTGATCGCCATGGACTTGCTCGAACACGGCGTTTGGAAAGGCGTGGGCGTTCTTGGGCCAGAGGCTTTCCCGCCCGACCCGTTCATGGAGAAAATGGAAGATTATGGCTTCCCGTATGGGATGAAGGAAATGTAAAGCAAAACCTCCGAGTTCTAAAACTCGGAGGTTTTTTGTTTGTTATTGTAGGGGCGGGGTGACCCCGCCCTTACGTTATTTAATTACCGCACGGAGCGACGTTGCGCCAATTCAGCACAGTGTCGTTTACGGTTTGAATTCCTGTGGCTCCGTAGCTAAGCGTCAATACGCGGTTGCCAATTTCGCCGCAGACGCCATCTTTCTCCACGAAATCCCACGCGCCAAGGGCGTACTTATACTCAATGGCTGTGGATTCTTTGCCGGTGAGGGTGATCGTCCAGGTTGTGGCATCCACGCGGGTCAGCACAACGCCGCCGGGATTCCACTGCGGCAGTCCGCCATCCAGGCGGTCAAGGAAGCCGGCAATGTAAACACTGCGGGCTGTGGCATCCGTCGTGGCGGGGACGGTGACATTGAACACCAAAGTGACTGTCCGCAATTGGGCGGTGCCGGCGACTTCGCCTGAATTGCCAGAGCGGTTGAAGGACTGATCAAGCGAGCGGACTACATAGTAATAAGTCGCGCCTTCGCTGACAACTGTATCCATGTAGGAATTGCCCGTCACGCGCGCGATCATCGAGTACGGACCACCCGCCGTGGCAGAGCGCATAACTTCATAGCCATACAGCGAAGCGTCGCCGAGGATAGCGTCCCATGCCAGTTCAATGCCAGCGGGAGAAGCGGAGAGAACATTCAGCCCGGTCGGGACTGTCGGGGCGGTGGTGTCGCCGCTCGAAAGCACGGTCAACTTCCCAGCTTGGGCGGGATCGTATCCATCGCCAATGCCATTCAGGTCGGCGTAGATCCAGCTTGTGCCGTTGGTGGTTGAGTATCGGTAGGCATAGTCAAATGAGCCGACCGATTCAGGAAGCAGGCTGGCGACAAATTCATCATTATTGCCGGCGTCCCCATTGAAGGATGCGTCAACCCAACTCCAGGCCGCGTTGCCGTTCGGGTCGCTGTTCGAAGGCCCGAAGCCCAATTGTGCGCGCAGGCTTGGGGTTTGGCCGGGCTGATTGGTTGCATTATCAATCCAGACCTGACCATACACGTTGTCGGTGCGGTCGGTGGTGCTGATGGTGTGCGTCATCGAGGGCGGCCATTGCAGGTTGGCCCAGCCGATCGCGAGGTGCGGCAAGGCGCTGGCTTCATTGGAATATCCGCTTTCGTTGCCGTGGTCATCCAGAGCGGTGACAACGTAATAATAGGTCTTTGCATTTTGCAGGCCGGCATCTGCGAAGTCCGGAGTGACCAAAGAATTGCCGTTCAGTTTGATCCAGCCGCCGCCGCTGACCGGGCTGCGGTAAATGTTGTAGCCGGTCGCGCCAGTCACTGCATTCCATTCAAGGCTTGCCGTCGTATTGCCTTCATTGGTGACATGTAAACCGCTGGGGTTGGATGTCGGCTTAAGATCAATTTTCCCGGTAACGAGGATCAAGCCACTTAATGGGTCGATGTTTCCAACGATGGCGCCGTTCGTTACCGTGACCTGTTGTTGGCTCCCGTTACCGACAACATAAGCACGCTGTAAGATGACTCCGTCCGGCAGGTAGCCTGCGACGGGGATGCTGAAAGCCTGCGCCTGAGTTCCGCGATTGACAATGACCACCGCGCCCTGTGAATCTGTCTTGCGGCCATAGGCGATGATCTGCGAAGCATCATCCGCAAGCAGGATGTTGAAGTCACCATTGACCAGCACATCTTGAGTCTTGCGAAGTCTGTTGAGCGTTTGATAATGCTTGAAGAGACTGGTTTTCTTTGACTTATCGAGCGACGGCATGGTGCGGCGGTCGTCGGGGTCGTCGTCACCGGTTAGGCCGGCTTCATCGCCGTAGTAGACGGTGGGGGCGCCGGGCACGGTGAATTGGATCAACGAGGCAAGCTTCTGACGCTGAGTCCCTTCGGCGACATTCGCGGCATTGAGTTCCTTGTCGGCGGTGGTCTCCTGACCGGGCGTGAGAGTCCAGCGGATGCGCTCGGTGTCGTGGCTGTCGAGGAGATTCATCAGCGAGTAATATGCCGCGTCGGGGTAATCCTCTCGAATTGAGTCGAGACGCGCTGCAAACTCTGAGGGCAGGATCATTCGTCCGCTGTCACCAAAGCCTTTTGAGTCGAATCCCTGCGGGGAGAGTAATCCTAAAACGGAATCGCGCAGGCGGTAGTTCATGGTGGTGTCGGCGCGGTCGCCGCGCAACATGCGCAGGAGCGTGCTGTCTTTTTGCCAGGTTTCACTGATGATGAGCGCTTTGGGATCGTTGCTCTTCACTTCAGTGCGGAAGGATTCCCAATAGCCAGCGGGGAAGGAGGAATCGCCCATCACATCCAAACGCCAGCCAGCCGCGCCTTTGTCGAGCCAGTAGTTCGTGACGCTGTGATTGTCGGTGATGAAGTATGCCTGAACTGCGGGCAGGGATTTGTTGACAACGGGAATTGAGTCGAATCCGAACCAGCCGTCGTATGTGGCCGAGTTCGCGCCTGCGCTGCCGACGCAGGTTCCCGTCCCTGCGGGGACATCATGGAAGGTGAACCAGCTTCGATACGGGGAGGTCAGCGACTCACAGGCGCCGACGGCTGAATAATGATGGTAGCGGTCAAAGAAGGCACTATCCGATGAGAGGTGATTGAAGACACCGTCCAGAACAATGTTGATGTGTTTTTCGCGCGCGTGCTTGACGAGACTGTCCCAATCTTTTTGCGTGCCGAAGTAGGGATCGATCTTGTAATAATTCTGCGTGTCGTAGCCGTGATTGGAACCCGAGTCAAAGATCGGGTTGAAGTAGATGGTGGTGATGCCGAGCGACTTGAGATAATCCAGCCCTTCATCCACGCCTTTGAGATCGCCGCCGAAATAATCGCGTCCGCGCGGCTGCTCCTTGGTAAGGCTCCAATCGGGCGGAGTGGTGTCAAAGCGCCACGGACAGTTTGTCGCGCCGTCGGCGTAGTTGCGGCAGTAGCCTTCGGGCAGTGTGCCCCACTTGAGTTTGAGCACCGGGTCGTCGTAGCGGATGTCGCCGGTCTTCGGGTCATTGTTGTTGCGGCCATTGAAGAAGCGGTCAGGGAAGATCTGATAGATGCTGGCGCCTTTCGACCATGCGGGTGAGGTGAAGGTCGGGTCGTAGAACATGAGCGCAAAACTTTGATCCACGACTTCGTCGCTGGTGGAACCGAGACCGCCATCGAGGGCAGTTGTGTTGTCGGCGTAGAAATCGGTGTCCGTGCCGTCGGTGACGATGAAGCGGTACCACAAATTGTTGGGAGTGGATTCGTTGAGCGTCGCCTGCCAATAATCACAGGTGGACGCTTCGAGACCGACCTGATAGCAGGAATCTGTTGCGACGAGATTCATCGGCACGATGCGCTGACCGTTCGCGTTGATGTCGTACACGCGCATGGCAACGGCGGTCACATCGTTGTGGAAGGTGCGGAAGCGAATCAGCACCGGTGTGCCAGCCGTGACTGCTCCGCCCGGAGTGCGGTACAGGGAATCGCGCGAGTCGTGGCGCAGGCCGTCCCAGAAGACATTGTTATCCTGGCTGGGACCAAATCCCACTACGCTGATGCTTGGAACATGGGTCGCCGCATCGAAACTAAACGTGACAGTTGCTCCGCCATCTGGAACGGTGAACCCAAGGTTCGCGCCATTCTGCGCGCCGCCCTGACCGTAATTCACATCCCAGGTTTCGTTGAGCGCAACCTTGCCTTCGTAACTGCCGGCAGGGATGGCGGTGGTCGCAAAGGTGTAGAGGCCGTCGCCATCAACATCCTGCAGCCATGAGCGCAGGCAGCTCGGATCCCAATCGCCGGGACATCCCAATTCAGATTGGAAACTGCCCGGTGCGACAGCGATGACCGAATTGATGTTGTCCGTCACCCAATGGGATTTGTGATCGTAATAAAACTTGACCGTTGAACTGGCTCCCAAATTCAGCGGGATGTTCGCCCCGCCGGGTGCGGCGTGCAGACCATAGTTCTCTGCCCACGAATCGTTGATGGTGGTTTTGAATTCATAACCACCGGCGGGGACTGTCCATGATCCCTGCCAGACATCGTCAGCGGAATCATAGGTGAGGTGACTCGCGGCGCAGGCTGGGTCCCAATCGCCCGCGCATCCGATTTCACTTTGGAGTGAACCGGCAATTGTCACACTGGCGGGGTCTGGGGTGTGGGATGCTAAAACGGGTTGAGGAGTAATGACCCCCGTAATCAGCACCAATAAGCTGAAACAATTAACAAAAAAACGAAAAGAGTACTTACTTTTGGCGTTCATTGAAATTTCTCCTTGATGATAAGGTTTTGTGATGGAGATTGTTATGATTCTATTTTACCGATGCGAGGGAATATGTCAATAAGGAATATGAAGGGGGGAAGCCTTTCGAAACAGAATCAACTTCCAGTTGGGAATGAGTCGGTGCGGGTTGCGTAGGAAAATGCTTGAGGGGGTGGGCGTCCCTGTCACTTTCGGAAATGCCAAGTTGTCATAAGTCCATGCGGCCTGTATAATCGAAAAAAATAACTCAACAACGGAGGACGCCATGCCAAACGGTTACAACGGAAAGATTCTGCACGTTGATCTCACAAAAGGTTCGCTCACAGTCGAGGAACCGAATGATGCCTTCTACCGCAAGTATCTTGGCGGGAGCGCAATGGGGATGCACTATATTTTGCGCGACATGCCCAAAGGCGCGGACGCGCTCAGCCCTGAAAATGTGTTGACGCTCTTTACAGGCGTGACAACCGGCGCGGCGATTTCAGGCCAAAGCCGCTTGAACGCGAATGCCAAATCCCCAATTAGCGGCGGGATTGGCGACTCACAGAGCGGCGGATTTTTCCCCGCTGAGTTGAAGTTCGCCGGCTTTGACGGAATTGTGGTCAAGGGCAAATCCGAGAAGCCTGTCTATCTGGCGATCATCGAAGGTAAATATGAATTGCGCGATGCGGCGCATCTGATGGGCAAGCTTTCAGGTGAAGTGGACGACATCATTCACAAGGAAGTTGACCCGAAGGCGGAGATTTTGCAGCACGGCATTGGCGCGGAAAATGGAGTGCTGTTCTCGTCACTGGTGTCCATGTCCAACCGCCATAACGGGCGCACTGGCATGGGGCTGGTGATGGCTTCGAAGAATTTGAAGGCTGTAGTTGTGCGCGGCACGAAAAAAATCCAACTTGCCGACCAGAAGGCGCTGGTTGAATTAAACCGCACTGGTCCGAAGATCCTGCCAGAAAATGGCGACATGGACGGCCTCGCCAAGTTCGGTACAGCGGTGGTGGTGCTGTTCAACAACACGCTCGGCACATTGCCGACCCGCAACTATAACGAAGGTCAGTTCGAAGCCTGCGAACCGATCAGCGGCGAAAAAATGGCTGAGACCATTTTGAAGGAACGCGATACCTGCTATGCCTGTGTGGTCAAATGCAAGCGCGTGGTTGAAATAAAAGACGGCGCATATAAAGTCGATCCGCGCTACGGCGGGCCTGAATACGAAACACTCGGAACATTTGGTTCATACTGTGGCATTGACGATCTCGCGGCCGTTTCGCTCGCGAATCAAATCTGCAACGAATACGCGGTGGATACCATCGCGGCCGGCGCAACGATCGCCTTTGCAATGGAATGTTACGAAAAGGGAGTTATCACCAAAGAACAGGCTGGCGGACTTGAGCTCAAATTTGGCAATGCCGAGGCCATGCTTGCGGCGTTGAATATGCTTGTGAAAGGTGAAGGCGAATTCGGCAAGACACTCGGCATGGGTTCAGAGCGTGCCTCCAAAGTTTGGGGCAAGGGTTCCGACGAATTTCTGATCACGGTCAAGGGCGCTGAATCTCCCGCGCACATGCCGCAAGCCAAGCGCAGTCTTGCGCTCATTTACGCGGTCAATCCATTCGGCGCGGATCATCAATCCAGCGAGCACGATCCGTATTATGAAGAAGGCATCGGCGATTTCAACTTGGACCGCTTGAAGGTCATTGGTCTTGGCTCGCCCCAGCCCGCCTACAGCCTCACCGAAGAAAAAATCCGCTTTGCTTACGAGTCCGAGGTCTTTTACTCGATGATGGACTCGGCTGAACTATGTCAATTCGTGTACGGTCCCACCTGGACTCTCTACGGCCCCAACGAAACCGTCGAGATGATGAAATCAGTCACAGGCTGGGACTTGACCGTCGACGAATTAATGACAGTCGGTCGCCGCCGGCTCGATCTCTTCCGCACTTTTAATGCCCGCGAAGGACTGACACGCAATGCGGATAAACTGCCAAAGAAATTCTTCAAAGCGTTGAGCGGAACTGGCCCCACCGCGGGCTTCGCTCTGACTCACGAGGAAGTTGATTCTGCCATCGACACATACTACAAGCTGGCAGGCTGGACGAATGACGGCGTGCCGACCCGCGAGACCCTGAAGAAGCACGACATCGAGTGGGCGGCAGAGTATTTGCCAGCGTAAGGATAAGAAAAAAGCCCTCACCACAGAGAGCACAGAGTCCACAGAGGTTTTAAAAAAGACTCCGTGCTCTTTGTGGTCTCTGTGGTAAAAAAAGGAAATTATGAATCAATTATTTCAAAATAACGCCTCCCATATGACGCCTGCCTGGAGCCGCATTTTCAACTTTGTCGCTGACCATGCTGAGGGGGCGTACATCTACACTGATGATGGCCGCAAACTGCTGGACTTCACCAGCGGAATCGGCGTCACCAACACGGGTCACTGCCACCCGAAAGTTGTCGAAGCGATTCGCGAACAGGCTGGGATGTTCCTGCATGCACAGGCCAACATCGTCATCCACAAACCGATGCTGCAACTGATCGAGGAACTTCGCAAAATAGTCCCGCCCGCGATGGACAGTTTCTACTTCGCCAACTCTGGCGCGGAAGCATTGGAGAACGCGGTTAAAATCGCGAAGGCTGCCACAGGTAAACAAAACATCATCGTCTTCAACGGTTCCTTCCACGGACGCACCGCGCAGACCATGGCTTTGACCACATCCAAGATCGGCTATCGCACGGGTTTTGGTCCGCTGCCTGCTGGGATTTATGTGTCGCCGTTTCCGTATGCCTTCAACATGGGCATGACCGAGGAACAGGCGAGTCAATATGCTTTGGAAAAACTTGAATATTTGCTCGCCTCGCAGACCGCTCCGAAAGATACCGCTGCAATTTTGATAGAGTCAGTCATGGGGGAGGGCGGCTACATCGTCCCGCCCGCGTCATTCATGAAAGGTCTGCGTGAGATCTGTGACAGGCACGGCATCATGCTCATCTTCGATGAAGTCCAATCTGGATTTGGACGAACGGGTAAATGGTTTGCACTTGAACATTTTGATGTAATCCCCGATATCATCACCGCCGCTAAGGGAATCGCTTCGGGCATGCCCTTGTCCGCAGTCTTCAGCCGCACAGATATTATGAAGAAGCTGGAAGTCGGCTCGATCGGCGGAACATACGGCGGAAATGCAGTCGCTTGTGCGGCAGGCGTGGCAACTATCCGCGCGATGAGAGACGAGAAGATGCTGGAGAATGCCGCAGAACGCGGCATCCAGCTATTGATGGGGTTGCGCAAATTTCAGGAGGAGTATCCGCAGATCGGCGATGTGCGCGGCAAGGGACTCATGGTCGGCGCTGAATTTATCGTGGATGGCAGCCAGTCAAAAGCCAGACCGCTGGTTAAGGAAATCATCACCAAGTCGGCAGAGAAGGATTTGCTGCTGCTCTCGTGTGGAACTTACGATAACACCATACGCTGGATTCCGCCGTTGAATGTGACCAGCCAGCAGATCAACGATGGGTTGAATATTTTTGGCAATGGATTGAAGGAAACACTGGGCTGATCTCTAAACCTGAAAGAAGCCGATATTCTTTTTGGATAGGTTTCCGAATTCAGGGTCGTCGAATTTAAAGATGTCAGCCAGTGTCAAACAACCCTTGACGTCGTGATGCCCGAGTTTCTTCGCAAGCGAGGCTGTCTTTTCAGCTGACAGCGGTGCAAATTTATATTTTGCGATCATCCTGCCTTTTCTGAGCAGAGCCTTGTCGATGCGGTCAATATCTGTGTTGAAGGTGCAGATGATCTTGATGTTCAGGAAGTCGCTGAAGAGACCATCTGTCAATTGAAGGATGGTTGAAACCACCGAAGCATCTGAAGAATGATCACGCGAGACGATCACTTTTTCTGCGTCTTCAATGACGAGCACGGAATTCTTGTTGTGCAGCAGGAACGTGACGAAGGAAGGCTTGAGCAGCTCTTTTACAAAGTCGTTTTGAATAAAGATGAAGTCCTTGTCCTTGAACCTGCAGATCAGGCTTTTGATGTAGGTGGTCTTGCCGGTGCCGGGCTCGCCGTGCAGCAGGACGATCCCCGCCTCCTTCCGCGCCATGGAGCGCGAGATGACCGCGTCAATCTCGGAAAAATCATCGTTGTACAACTCATTGATGTCAACGGATTTGAAGTCGTGAGTGTTCACATCCTCGGTGTAAAAACCGCCGTCACCCGCAACCAGCACCTTAAACTTCGGCATTTTTTCAGACCCATAAGTTGACCGCAGTCTGTGATTGGTTTCAAGGATCCATTTCTCAGATTCGGGATACTCCATGTTGTACAGAAACTGGATCTGAATGGCTTTGAACTGCGATTGAAAGTGGATCAGCATTTGCCCTGATTCGCTCTTGAATACATATTCGTTGGCGTAATCGTTTGCCCTCGCAGCATCCTTTGAATCGTCGGTGATCCAGTATTTGAAGACCGGCGTGAAGGAATATTTTTCAAGATCAATATGTTTCAGGACTGATTCAATGGTTTCCTTTGATCCTTCCACGGGCAGAACTATTTTCAACGCCGATGGAAAAACCTTGAAGCAGACGGTGAAATAAGGAAATAATTTAAAACGAGCGTTCTGATTGTATGAGTCGAGCAAACTCGCGAGAATCGGGTCGTCCATGTTATGCGCCTCCTGTATCTGTATGAAAAAAGAATAATAATGGTTTGTGAAAACTCAAACCCCGTCCGGCGCACTAATATACAGCGGTTCAAACATTTTGGCAATACCGTTTGTAACTGTAATCATAAATAAAATAATTTTTAGGAGATAAATAATGTCCACGCCTCTCACACTGGGTCGGGCTCGTCTAAATTCCCTGCTTGAGCTGGAGGAACAGCTCTTCCATAAGAATCATCCCAAATCCTACGAACTGTACCAGCGCGCGCGCAAGTCATTGCATGGCGGCGTGCCGATGTTGTGGATGATCCGCTGGGCGGGTTCGTTCCCCGTTTTTGTCAAAGAAGCCAAAGGCGCTCACTTCACCGATGTGGACGGCAACGACTACATCGATTTTTGTCTCGGCGACACGGGCGCAATGACAGGGCACGCGCCCGAAGCCACGGTGAAAGCCATCACCGAGCAAATCCAAAAAGGCATCACCCTCATGCTGCCGTATGAGGATGTCATCTGGGTCGGCGAGGAACTCCAGCGGCGTTTCAAACTTCCCTATTGGCAGTTCGCCCTCACCGCCACCGATGCGAACCGTTTTGCGCTGCGCATGGCGCGCCTCATCACCGGGCGCAAAAAAATTTTGGTTTTCAATTATTGCTATCACGGCTCGGTGGACGAAACCTTCATCACCCTTGATGAAGAAGGCACACCGATGCCGCGCCCGAATAACATGGGTCCGCAAATTGACCCGCGCGAAACATCCAAGGTGATTGAGTTCAATGACATCGCCGCGCTTGAAACTGCGCTCTCTGCGCAGGATGTGGCCGCAGTCCTCGCCGAACCTGCCATGACCAACATCGGCATCATTCACCCCGACCCCGGCTACCATGTGGCTTTGCGTGAATTGACTCGCAAGTATGGGACTTATCTCATCATTGACGAGACTCACACCATTTGTGCTGGCACTGGCGGATATACCGCTTCGCACGGTCTTCAGCCTGATTTCTTAACCCTTGGCAAGCCTCTCGCTGGAGGAGTGCCCGCCGCGATCTATGGGTTCACCGAGGAAGTGTCACAGGCCTTCAATGCGAAACTTTCCGTGGAAGATTCTGATGTCGGCGGCATTGGCGGCACGCTGGCGGGGAATGCCCTCTCGATTGCCGCGATGAAAGCCACGTTGCAACACGTGTTGACTGACCAGTTTTACGTCAAAGCCATATCGTTGCAGGAACAATTCACCGCGGGGGTTGAGGCGGTCATCAAAGAATTCAGCCTGCCGTGGATCGTCAAGCAGTTGGGCAACCGCTCTGAATACTGGTTCCGTCCCAATCCGCCTAAAAATGGCGGAGAAGCTCACGCTGCCATTGACCCCGAACTCGACCGCTACATGCATCTCTTTGCCCTTAATCGCGGTATTCTGATGACTCCATTTCATAATATGGCTTTGATCTCGCCTGAAACTACACAAGCGGATGTGGATTATCATACGAAGGTGTTCAGGGAAGCGGTGAAATCGCTGTTTGTGTAAATTTGCCTTTCAAATTAAGTTGTGTTAGCATGATTAAAGATTTAGCTAATATAAAGGAGAATAAAATGTCCGACATCGTAACTGAAATCTCAAATGTGGTTGCCAAAAAAGTGGGTATTCCCCAGGAAAAAGCCAAACAGTCCGTTGTTGTAGTTCTTGACATGCTCAAGAAAAAGTTGCCGCCTGAAATGGCTGGGTCATTGGAAGTGATCCTTGCAGGCAACGTGGACTTGAGCGACGGCATTGGCTTGGATGACGCGGCTGGTCTGCTTGGTGGTCTGCTCGGCGGCAAAGACAAGTAAGGCTTTTTGTAAGCAGATCGCCGCAGTCTTTGTGGATGCGGCGGTTTTTGTTTTTTGAAATTTGATTCGGAGAAATGGCTATGAATATTTGGCGTATCAACGTTCGCAACCAATCCTTGAGCATGGAGCCTGTCCCGCAGGCATGGTCCCGCCTCGGCGGGCGCGGACTGCTCGCGCGCATTCTGGTTGACGAAGTGGATGCGAAGTGTGATCCGCTGGGCGCGGGGAATAAACTTATCTTTGCGCCGGGCCTGCTTGTCGGCCACGGACTTTCATCTACCGACAGAATCTCCATCGGCGGGAAGTCCCCGTTGACGGGCGGCGTCAAGGAAGCCAATGCCGGCGGGCGGACAGGCTATCACATGGCTTTCATGGGAATCCATGCGCTCATTATCGAAGACCAGCCCACGGAAGATGGGTATTGGATTCTGCATCTGTCCATGAACGGCGCGAAATGGGAAAAGGCTGACTACATCACTGGCTTGGGTGTCTACGAAACCGCGCCAAAACTGCTTGAAAAATACGGCGACAAAGTCGCCATCGCATTGATCGGTCCCGGCGGTGAGATGCGCATGAAGTCCGCGGGGATTCAAAATCTCGACAAGGATCGCATTCCCTCGCGTATTGCGGCTCGCGGCGGCCTCGGCGCGGTGATGGGCTCGAAGGGATTAAAGGCCATCGTGTTCGATCATGCCGGTGGGCAGAAGCCAGCCATCGCGAGTCCCGAAGCGTTTAAAGTCGCGCAGAAGGATTACACAGCCTCGGTGATGAATCATCCGCAGTCGGTCACGTATCGAGATTATGGTACCGCCGCGATGGCGCAAATGACTCAGCGATTTGCGGCATTGCCCGCGCATAATTTTTCACGCGGAACATTTGATAACGTGGAAGCGATTAGCGGCGAAACCCTGCGCGAATTTACATTGACTCGCGGCAAGCCGTCTGACCCGGCTCATGCGTGCATGGCGGGATGTACGATTAAGTGCTCGAATGTCTTTGGCGGGGAGGATGGCAAGGTGATTGTTTCGCCGCTGGAATATGAAACGATTGGTTTGATGGGAACGAACATTGATATTGATTCGCTGGATGCGATCGGTCGACTCAACTGGCATGTAAACGACCTGGGATTGGACTCGATCGAGATCGGCGGGTCGCTTGGTGTGGCCGCCGAGGCGGGACTCATGCGCTGGGGCAGTGAAGATGACGCGCAGAAGTTGATCGATGAAATTCGTGCGGGTACGGAACTTGGGCGCATCCTCGGTGATGGCGCGGTGACCGTTGGCAAAAAATACAACATTGAACGCGTGCCCGCCGTGAAGGGACAGGCCATGTCTGCCTATGAGCCGCGCTCCATCAAAGGCACGGGTGTGACGTATGCCACAACTCCGCAGGGCGCAGATCACACTTGCGGTCTGACCATCCGCGCGCAGGTCAATCACCTTGACCCGACTCAGCAACGGGATATTTCGCTCAATGCTCAATTAAACATGGCCGGCTACGACACCATCGGCGCGTGCATCTTTGCGGGTTTTGGTTATGCCGCCACTCCCGATGGCGTAGTCAAGCGTCTGCTCGCGGCGCGTTATGGCTGGGATGACCTGCCCGATAATATTTTGCAGGAACTTGGCAAACAAACCATCAAAATGGAGCGTGAGTTTAATAAACGAGCAGGATTCACTGCCAAAGATGACCGCCTGCCAGAATGGATGACGAAGGAAGCCATCCCTGAAAACGGATCTGTCTTCGACGTGAGCGGGGATGTGCTCGATCACATTTTCGACGGGATAGAATAAAAAAACTCCGAGGTTTTCAAAACCTCGGAGTTTTACTTTTACGAACTTGCCTGTTTCTTCATTCGATATTGATAGATCAACAGTCCTGCTGCGCCAAACAAAATTGATGTGACGATTCCCTCGTTTGTGGGCGTGAAGACAAATCCCAGCAGCCCGTTGACTTTGATAAAGCCATTGATCAACAGCGGCATACTTAGCGCGTTGATTACGTTATGCAGAACGAAGACCGGCCAGACTGATTTGCTTATCAACCGTAATTCGCCGAAAAGAATGGCGGTAGGGAACATGACAATGTAACCAGTGATAATAAAGACGGGGATGCTGGTGGTCAGGGCGCTGTTCAGCGTGGCGCGGTCGAGGTAGTAATAATAGTACGGCAGATGCCAGGTCATCCACAAGATGCTGACGATGAGATGATTCAACATCGGGTGGACTTTGGCGGCGTCGAGCCGTGGGGTGAGGTAGCCGCGCCAGGCAAATTCTTCAAAGATGTTCTTCATCAGCGAGCCGACGAACATAACCCCAGCGGCGGAGAGATACGCGCCGAAGCCCTGTGCGGCGAAACCGTCAGCGCTGACAATGCCGAGGAGCGCAGCCAGACCAAATGTCAGAACGGCCGCGAGCGGATAGACTAGAATTCCCACCAGATACCACTTCCAGCCTGAGAGGAGATTCAACCCAAAGCCAGAATCCTTCCAGCCATCCCCGCCAAAAGCACGTAAAAATATTCCAGAAAGGGCTGGAGTTGCCAGCCAGATCAGCACGCCCAAACTTTGCATGGGCGGCTGGGTGTTGCCGGTGACGTTGTTGAGCCAGATGCCGAGCCAGCCTCCGCCGACGGTAAATAGCGCGACGATAATGATGTTGCGAATGATCTTGTTCATGATTGATTTCCTATTTGAATGTTGTAGTTTTTTGTTTCAACGCGTTCAATGGCTGAGCGCAGCCAGCCGGCGTCGGATTTAGAGTTGATGTAGCCCAGCTCCAGTGTGAGCATGGCACAAAAGGTGGCACGCGTATCGGTGACTTTGCTCGGCGTGCTTTGGGTCATTTGATACACGGCTTCATACACGGCCAGCCGTTCTTCGATTTCCTTGAGTTTGCGATGTAAAAGATTGAGAATTTCCTCGTCGCTGAGTTCGCCGCCGAAATAGACCTGGATGAGGAATGGCTCGCGGGTGTCATGTTCAGGCAGGGGAGTGGACAGCCACTGATGGAGTTCGGCGCGTCCTGCTTCGGTGATGCGATAGATTTTCATATCGAGCCGTTCTTCGCGTTCGATGATCTCTTTTTCCACAAAACCTTGCTCATCGAGTTCGGCCAGCGTGCGGTAAATTTGACTCTGGTTGGCAGGCCAGAAGTGCTGTACCGAATTGTCAAAGGCTTTTTTTAGATCGTAGCCTGAGAAGGCGTCGAAGGAGAGAAAGCCGAGGATGGCGTGTTTGAGTGACATTGGTTTCCTTTTTATAATACTTATATTATAACATTAGTATTATAATATAAGTAACTAAATTGTCAAGAGGATTAGTTGGAAGTTGGGTCGCCGACTGAGCCCATGGTTGTAGCAAAGTCGCTTGACAAAAACCATTTTAGTACACGGATTGCACGGACTTCACGGAAAGAGCAGAAAAACAAAACAAAACAAAACAAAACAAAACAAAACAAAACAAAACAAAAATCCGTCTTTTCCGTGAGTTCCGTGTACAAAGAATGCGCTCTTCCTGACTTTGCTACCGCCATGCGAACAAGCCACAATCTATTTCCTGGCTCAATGGATGGGTGTTAAAATAAAACTGACAGACCGTGTAAGTCTGTCAGTTTTTGAGCCACCTGTGGGATACGAACCCACGACCTGACGATTACGAATCGTCTGCTCTACCAGCTGAGCTAAGGTGGCGATTTTTATAAGCGGGCGGGATTATAAAGGATTAAAACTAAACCCGCAAGTTTTCGGCTTTTCATGTAGTCTTGTATCTGGCCGAGCTTTTTTTGAGCATCATCCGCGGGCTCGCGCCAATCTAAAATCAAAAATCGTGGTCTCGGTAAGCCCTCTAAAGTTACTTGACCACCAATCGGAAATTTACTCATGCTTCGTGTTGCAATGCTTTCCTACCATACCTGTCCGCTCGCTACGCTGGGCGGAAAAGACACCGGCGGAATGAACGTCTACGTCCGCGACCTGACCTGCGAGTTAGGGCGCATGGGCATTCACGTGGACGTGTTCACGCGCTCGCAGGATGAACATGTTCCGCATGTGGTGCATGAGTTGGGTTTTGGCAATCGCGTGGTGCATGTGCCGGCCGGGCCTGAAACTCCCAAGGCAAAGAGCGAACTGACAAATTACATCCCTGAGTTTGTAGAGGGCATCAAACAGTTCGCAGTTGAAAAAGGGATTACCTATGATGTGATTCACAGTCACTACTGGATGTCCGGGCTGGCTGCTGAGGCGTTGAGCGATGCCTGGGGCGGGACTCCCATCGTTCACATGTTCCACACCTTGGGCGAGATGAAGAACCGCGTGGCACGTTCGGAGAGTGAACGCGCGGGTGATGATCGACTCCTCGGTGAGAGACAGGTTCTCGGTCGGGCAGATCGGATCGTCGCCGCCACGATAGCTGAGGTGACACAGTTGAGATTCCTCTACCGTGCAGAGTCTCGTAAATTAGCGATCATTCCCCCCGGCGTGGATACGAGTCACTTTTATCCCATCCCCGCAGATGAGGCCAAGCAGTTCCTCGGCTTGAAACCGGAGAATCGCATGGTGCTTTTTGTCGGGCGGATCGAGCCGCTTAAAGGCGTGGATACGTTGATTCAAGCCATGTCTTGTCTGGATTTGCAAAAGGTGCATCGCCCCGTGCATCTGGCAATTATCGGAGGCGAGCCGGATGTGGTGCCCGAAGATATGACCGAGGAAATGTCCCGCCTGCAAAGATTATGCGACGAGTTGTGCATGGGCGGCATGGTGGTCTTCCTCGGCAAGCGCGGACAGGATACCCTGCCGTATTATTATTCCGCGGCAGAGGTGGTGGTGATGCCGTCGTTGTATGAATCCTTCGGGATGGTGGCACTTGAAGCGATGGCTTGCGGAACCCCGGTCATTGCCTCGGAAGTGGGCGGACTTGGCTACCTTGTCCAGAATGATGTGACGGGCTACACCGTCCCTGACAGCGACCCGCAGGCACTGTGCGAGAAGTTGTCGTCGCTGTTGGGCGATGCGAATCTGCGTGAGAGCATGGGTCAGCAAGCTGCTGATTATTCATTGGACTACGCCTGGGAAAAAATCGCCGCGCGGATCGTCGAGGTTTATGTGGGGTTGGTGAATAGGTAGGCAGGTGGGCAGAGCATTGAGTGTAATCAGTACTAGAATCGCTCCCGCTTTCAACCTTTACCTTTCAACCTGCAACCCAATCCCATCTTCCGCCTATTACGGGGCAATCATTGGCACAGCCGACGGGAAAATTTTATATTCGAGATCGGTTACCCAGTTATCGAAAATCTCACCGTCTGTATGAGCAGGGGACGGTTTATCCAGATGGATTTTCAAGCGCGTGCAATGAAATTCATGGATTCCGTCCTGTTCAACCAGACTGCCCTTGCCGGGTTTCATGGCGCTTGGTAAAGCCTGGAACATGCTCGCGCGCGTGCCTCGATACCCATGGATAAAAGTTAGCTTCCCGTCAAACGGATCGGCATGGGGCGTCATGTAAAAGACACCGCCCGTGCGGCGCCCATTCCCAACCGAAACCAAACTAAGCGGACCCTCATACGAGCCGTCATCCCATTCCAATTTGGCGTTCCAGGTCGGCCCATCCATGATGGCTTGCACCGCCGCCACGAGATAACGCGGAATTCCCGAAAGCCAGGAAATTTTTTCCTGCTTCGTGGTGACATACGGCTCCAGCCCGGCCGCCGAGTTGTTCAGGAAATAATGCTCATTGCACTTTCCCAGATCCATGCCGCGCGCCTTGCCGGTTGCGATCAATTGCGCCGCCGCAGCGAGGTCAACGGGAATTCCAATATTGTCGCAAAGGTCATTGGCCGTGCCCAGAGGCATCACCCCCAGTGTGACCGGGAACGGAGATTTTTCGTCCCAGCCTTGTGCGGCACCGTTCACAACTTCACCAATCGAGCCGTCGCCGCCGGCGACGATCAGCGTGGTAAACCCCTGTTTGACAGAATCAGCCGCCAGGTCCACGAGGTGATCCGCGCGCTCTGAGATCGACAGGTCAAATTCGATTCCCGCAGCGCGCAAGGCGGCTTCCGCTTCGGGCCAGCGCTTCTGCGAATTCCAACGATTTGAATAAGGGTTAAGTAAAACTTTTGTTTTCATGTTCCTCCAGCGAAATTTTCAAAGAGACTGGTTCTTTAATACTTTTTTACCACAGAGATCACAGAGGTCACGGAGAAAAAGCTCTTGAAACCTATTAAAACCTCTGTGCGCTCCGTGTTCTCCCCTGGCCCCGCCCGCCAGGGCAGGTGTGTGGTGAAATCTTTTGTTTTTTGACTTAAGAAACATGCTCTAAATCGATTTTACTTGAAATCCATTTTGTGATCAGCATCTTCACCCGCACGCGCACACGCGCATCGGCGTTTGCAACCGCCCAAGCCGATTTGACCGCGTTGAAAACACTCTCTTCCATCTTTTCAAAATCCGTCCATTGTTCTTCCATGAAAGCCTTCATTTCCGAGGGCGTGTCCCAATAATAGAAGAAGGCGAATAACTCTTCTTTTTCTTTGATGTACCACCCGCGGGATTCGACTTCCCGCATGGCTTTGAACGCCGCCTCGTCATCTGCCAGCCCAATGGGTTGATCGGTCAGCCGACCCGCCACCTGATAGCCAGTTGACGCATTTACTTCCACCGACCAATTCTCTTCGACAGGCCGCAGGTCGAGCAGAATCCCGTTTGGCTTGAGCGTTCTGCGAATTTCATCCAGAGCATGGACCATGCTCTCATGTTCCATTCATCACAACGACCAGGCGAGGATCGCAGTGTCGAATGTCTCGTTTGCAAATGGAATGTGGCTCGCGCTTGCTTCTGCAAAGTGGACATGCTTTTGCAAGTCGTAGGGAGAGTCTGCCCGGGCGACACGCAAGGCATCATGGTCAGGGTCAATGCCAACGGTCAGGGCAGATGCGCCTGCATATTTCCAGGTCAGCCGGCCTTCGCCGCATCCGATTTCCAGAATGCGCTTTTCGCTGAAATCTGCAAATTGATGCAGTACCTTGCGCTCGAATCCCTCGGGATCTTTTGAGAGAGGCATGGTTACTTCTTTGCCGCCTTGTACGCCTGCTTGAGGAGTTCCTTCAAGACTTTGAGGTCTACGTCTTTCAACTTGTTGATGTACAAACAGCTGACGCCGGTCTTGTGCCTGCCGAGTTTTTCAAGCAGTTCCTTGTGCGGGTTGAAACTTCCCATCACGTACAGGGTCAGGTTTTGTTTACGCGGCGAGAAGCCCACCGTAAAAGAGTCGCCTTCGCGGCCGCTTTCATAGATGTAGTGCGTGTGCCCGAACCCGACAATGCTCGGCCCCCACATCTTCGGCTCCTGCTTGGTGACCTGCCTCATTAATTTTAGGATCTCAAAACTGTCGGCGCGTTTTTCCTCGTCTTTTATGCCGTTGAGGAAGTCGGTTACGCTTGCCTTGTTCACTTTTGTTTTTAGTTCGGCCATGGGATTCTCCTATTTATAAAAAAATGTCGCTGCGAGGCGTTCTTGATCGTAGCCGAAGCAGCCCCTCATAATTGGGGGTTGCTTCGGGAAAAACACCCTCGCAACGACATGACGGCTACTCCAAAAACCGATAATGCACCTGCGGCGCTTTGCGTTCCACGACCTTCTCGGCATTGACGGCCAGCCGCAGCAACTGGTGCTCTTCCCATGCGCGTCCCATGGCTTGCATACCGATGGGCAGACCGGCTTTGGTGTAACCGGCAGGGAAGGTGATGGCCGGCAGGCCGGTCATATTGCCGGCTGTCACGAAGCGCATGATCTCGATGGTTGTGCTCAGGTCAGAGTTGCCATCGGGCAGGGCGTCCTTCGGGATGGCCGGCGCGACGATGGCGGTTGTCGGCGTGAGGATCATGTCCACCTGCTCGAGGGCGCGCTTGAAATTCTCCATGATGCGGGTGCGCGCGCGCTGTGCGAGCAGATAATCCTGTGAACTGGTGGCGCGTGCCAGCGCAAGGTTTAGACGCACATCCAGACCGTGTTGCTTGTGATGTTCCGCGTAGGTGTAACTCAGGGCTTGCGCCATCTCAGCTAGAATGGTGATCGAATGCGCGATGCGATTCAATTCCAGATCTGGGATGCTGATCTCGACGATCTCCGCGCCCATGCCTTCGAATTGTTTAAGCATGGATTCGCAGGCTGCCACAACTTCCGCGTCTGCGTGCTGGAACCATTGTTTGTAGATGCCGAGTTTCAATCCGTTCAGATTAAGTTGATCCCAGTTTTCCAGCGAGGGCAGGGGTTGATGCAATGTGTTTGGGTCGTGCAGGTCGGGGCCGGCCATCACAGCGTAGGCTAAAGCTGTATCGGTGGCCGTACCAGCTATCGGCCCGAGATGAGCGACGCTCCAGCATAGAGGCGCGGCGCCGTGTTCGCTGACCCGTCCAAAAGTGGACTTTAATCCGAAGACTCCGCAGAACGCCGCAGGGATGCGGATCGAGCCGCCGCCGTCGGCTGAGATGGCGACTGGTACAAGTCCTGCCGCGACGGCTGTCGCCGAGCCGCTCGAACTTCCGCCGGTGAAATGATTCGGGTTGTATGGGTTGCGCGTCACGCCGTGATGCGGATTCAAGCCCGTCACGTTGATTCCGATCTCGTGCATGTTGGCTTTGCCGATCAGCAGCGCGCCTGCCGCTCGCATCCGTGCCACGATGGTCGCGTCTTCTTTCGCGGGTGACTTGCCGAGGAACGCCGTGCCGACCGTGGTTGGGTAGGGAAGCATGTCCACTTCATCTTTGACAGCCACAGGCACGCCGTCAAAAATGCTGAGCGGATGCCCGGCCTTGATGCGCTCGGTCGCTTCGCGCGCCTGCTTCATCACATCTGCGCGGTCAACGGCGATCATTGCTCTTAATGGCTGGGCGGTTGAATCGCTGGCATCTATGGCGTCCAGCAATTTGACGGCTACTTCTTCGGGTGTGGTCTTGCCGTCGCGGTAGGCTTTGGCGTAATCGAATACGGATGCGAACTGGAATCCGCTGGGGTAAATGGCAGAAGCCCGCGGCCATTCCTTCTCCGGCACCGACAGGCTTTGGTCTGCAAGGCTGTCGACGTAGTGGATCGGCATGGTGGTTGGCGGTTCGTCAATGACTTGTTTGCGCATCCAGTTGATGCCCGCGCTTTCGAACAGGCTTGGCGTCAAAAGCCCGCCGAGCGGCCCTTCCACGAGCGCGGCAAAAAGTTTCAAAAGTCCGCCTGAAAGATAAGGCAATTTCACAGATTTCAAATCGTAGACCGGTTTGTTTTCCATAAATAAATCCTCATTTCTTTGATCATAACTTTCACTGCACGATGAAGAAAACGATTATTTTGGCGGGAGGGTCGACGCAAATTCAAAGCCGATCTTCACCCACGCGCTGAGTTGTTTTGCGGTTTTGAATCCATCAGGCTCAATCAACAGCCAGCCTTTCATCGGTTTGCCGCGCAAGGCAAACGGCTTGACGTGATTCTTTTTGAGAAACGCATCGTGTTTTGCAGGGTCGATCCGCGCAACCATGTCACCTTTGTACCAGCCGCAAATCATATTGCCGTTGATCAAATACCCAAGTCCGCCGAACATTTTCTTTTCAACGAAGGGCAAACCATATAATTCTGCGCGAACACGTTCAGCAAATTTCATATCGTATGCCATTTTGCCTCACTGACTACTGCTCACTACTCACTGGTTACTGCCCTACCCCGTCCCAAACTGACGGTCTCCCGCATCTCCCAGCCCCGGCACGATGTAGGCGCGTTCGTTTAGGTGATCGTCAATCGCCGCGAGGTAAATATCAATATCCGGGTGCGCATCCTGCATGGCTTTGATGCCTTCGGGCGCGCCGATCAGCCCGACGAATTTGATCTTCTTCACACCCCAGCGTTTGAGAATTTCCGCTGTGGCTGTCGCTGAGCCGCCGGTGGCGAGCATCGGGTCGAGGATTAAACAAACAGACACTCGCGGGTCAACCGGGAGTTTGTTGTAATACTCCACCGGCTGGAGGGTGTGCTCGTCGCGGTACAAGCCGATATGCCAGACTTCGGCAGATGGCATCAATTCCCAAATCCCTTCCACCATGCCAAGCCCCGCCCGCAGAATCGGAACAAGCCCGATCTTTTCCTTTAATTGCTGGGCGGTCATTTTTGTCAACGGAGTCACGATCTCAACCGCAGTCGTTTGCAGGTCTGCGGTGGCTTCATATGCCAAAAGTCCCGCAATCTCTCGGACGAGTTCGCGGAACTTCTTGGGTTCGGTGTTTTTATCACGCAAACGTGAAAGTTTATGGGCGATCAATGGGTGATTGGATGAATGAACGTTGGACATGGAGCCTCCTGAAAGTGCCTTTATTATAGCCTTTCATGTGATATTTGACCCATGACTCGCAGGGCGATTTTCGCTACACTGATGATGCAATCACGGAGGTTGACATGAAACTATCAGGCTTGCACATCCTTTTGACGTATCAATGCACCTACGAGTGCGATCACTGTTTTGTGTGGGGCAGTCCCTGGCAGAGCGGCACGCTCACCTATGAACAGGTCGAGCAAATCCTCGAACAGGCAAAAGAGGCAGGCGTCACATCCATCTACTATGAAGGCGGCGAGCCGTTCCTTTATTACGCCATTTTGGTCAAGGCGGTGCGCAAGGCCGCAGACATGGGCTTTGAGGTTGGCATAGTTTCAAACGCTTACTGGGCAAACTCTGTCGCGGATGCCGAGGAATGGCTGCATCCGTTTGCGGGGCTGCTCGCCGATTTCACTGTCAGCAGCGACCTCTTCCATTGTAGCGAATGTCTGGGTGAACGTCCGCAGAATGCGCTTGTTGCCGCCAAGTGGCTGCACCTCCCGACGGGCATGATCAGCATTGACCCGCCCGAAGTCGAGGGGAATGCGGCGGTCATGTATCGTGGTCGGGCGGTGAAAATGCTCGCCGAAAAAGCGACCAGCCATCCCTGGGAAAGATTCGATTCCTGTCCGCATGAAGATCTGCGTGAGCCGGGCCGCGTCCATCTTGACCCGCTGGGCAACATCCACATTTGTCAGGGCATCACGCTCGGCAACGTGTTCGAGACTCGGCTCAAAGACATCTGCGAAAAATATAATGCGGATGCCCACCCGATCTGCGGACCTCTGCTCGAAGGCGGACCTGCCGCACTGGTGACGGAATACAACCTCCTGCAAGGGCACGCTTCGCGCTACGCCGACGCCTGTCACTTGTGCTACGCAGCGCGGACTTCGCTGAGAGATCGCTTCCCCCAATATTTGAATCCAGATCAAATGTATGGAGTGATGGAATAACGGTCACTCAGCGGATTAAATTTAAAACAAACGGCAGTGCGCCCAAAGCCAGGCAGATGAATATACCAACGATGAAAACCACCAGGCAGGCCGGCAGCAGGCGCATCAGCCATGTCCACACCGCGTAAAAATTCCAGGCGTTGATGGCGATGGGCTGCGCCTTGCGTAAAAACTTCGCCGCTTCATTTTCTGGAATTGAAACCGACTTTGCTTTTGAGGGAGGCTTCCCTTTTGTCGAAGTCGTTTTTGTGCGCAGCTTTTTGGGGATATTGATGTTCGTGCCGCAATATTCGCAAGCCATGTAAATTTTTCCCGCCGCGGGCGAGTTTGGCGCGCCGCAGGCCGGGCATTGAATGGGTGGGGATTTGGTCATGGATTCTCCGTAGTCCCGCGATTATAGCCTTTGAGATAAAATCGAAACAGCCAAATTCAGAGGAGCGCACCCATGACCGAACAATTCACTTTCGGCGGCAACATCGTTTGGAAGCCAACACTTGAGCAGGTCGAGCATACCAACCTGACCGCCTTCATGCGGCGGCATGGTCTTGAAAGTTTTGATGCCCTCATGCAAAAGTCCACCAGCGATGTGGCGTGGTTCACTGATGCGGTTTTGAAATTTTTGGACATCCAGTTTTACGAACCGTACACAAAAGTCATTGACCTCGCCGATGGGATTCAATTTCCAAAGTGGTGCGTGGGCGGCAAGATGAACATTGCCCATAATTGCGTTGACAAGTGGACCGTGGACAATAGACGACAGACCGTTGCTGCTAATACGGTCAATGGTCAATCGTCTGCTGTCATTTTTGAGGGAGAAGAAGGGGTAACGAAAACATTAACCTATTCAGAATTATATAAAGAAGTGAATAAAGCCGCGAATGCGCTGCGGTCGCTTGGGCTTGGCAAAGGAGATGCGATTGGCATCTTTATGCCAATGACACCCGAGATCGTGATCGCCTTGCTTGCCATTGCAAAGATCGGCGGAATCATTTTGCCATTATTCTCAGGCTATGGCGCAGGCGCGATTGTTTCCCGCCTTGCGGATGCAAACGCGAAGGCGCTCTTTGCCGCAGACGGCGCGTATCGGCGCGGCAAGGCTGTTGAGATGAAGTCCATTGCCGACGAGGCGGCGAGTCAAGTCTCCTCATTGAAACATATGATTGTCTTGAAGCGCACGGGGCAGGATGTTTCCATGAAGACAGGACGCGATCACTGGTGGGCGGATCTTATCCCGCCTCAGCCTGATTCCGCTTCGACAGAAATTACTTCCGCTGAAGACCCGCTGATGATCATCTACACTTCAGGGACGACAGGCAAGCCGAAAGGCGCAGTCCACACCCATTGCGGATTCCCGGTCAAGGCGGCGCAGGATATGGCTTTCGGGACGGATGTTCACCCCGGCGATGTCATTTACTGGATGACCGACATGGGCTGGATGATGGGGCCGTGGCAGGTTTTTGGGAGTCTCCTGCTTGGGGCGACAATGTTCATTTATGACGGCGCGCCAGATTTCCCCGCGCCTGACCGATTGTGGAGTTTGGTCGAGAAACATGGCATCAATCAAATGGGAGTCTCGCCGACATTGATCCGATCGCTGATTCCGCAGGGAGATGAACATTTCAAGAAGCACGATCTTTCTTCACTGAAATGCTTTGCGTCCACCGGCGAGCCGTGGAATCCTGACCCGTGGATATGGTTGTTTGAGAAGGTGGGGGAGGGAAAACTCCCGATCATTAATTATTCCGGCGGCACGGAACTTTCAGGTGGAATTGTGATGGGCAATCCGCTGATGCCGTTGAAACCATGCTCGTTCTCGGCGGCCTGCCCCGGCATGGATGCAGATGTCTTTGACGAAGATGGAAAATCAGTCCGCAATGCGGTGGGTGAGTTGGTCATCAAAGCGCCGTGGATCGGCATGACGCGCGGGTTTTGGAATGACCGTCAGCGTTACCTCGACGCGTATTGGTCGCGTTGGGAAAATGTTTGGGTGCATGGTGATTTCGCCGCGATTGATGCAGATGGGCTTTGGTATATCCTCGGGCGCTCGGATGATACGATCAAGATCGCTGGGAAAAGATTGGGGCCTGCCGAGGTCGAGTCGATTCTTGTGAGGCATGAAGATATTGTGGAGGCGGCGGCCATCGGGATTCCGCACGATGTCAAAGGGAGTGAAATGATTCTTTTCGCAGTGGCCAGGCCCGGGGTAAGCCCGACCGATGAACTTCGTCAGCAATTAACTGAAATGGTGATCGCTGAAATGGGCAAGCCGCTCGCGCCGAAGGCCATCCTGTTTGTTTCTGACCTGCCGAAGACGCGCAATGCCAAGGTGATGCGGCGGGTGATCCGCTCGGCGTATTTGGGGCTGGAGTTGGGGGATGTGTCTTCGCTGGTAAACCCGCAGGCGGTGGAGGAGGTCAGAAGGTCAAAGTAAAGGCGGTTTTGTAGCTTTGGAACAGATGGCTACTTTCATATTCATGGCGGTAAAACTTTGCATTTTTGTTGACTTAATCTTGCAATTCTCCTAAAATGGGTGAAATTTAATCTTATTTTAATAGCCGAGTAAATAACAAGTAATTTTCTTTATTGGTCAAAAGTAAAAAACCGTAATTCTGCGAGGTCCAAATGTCAAAACATGCCGGGTTTATCGGGGGTATGAGAAGCGCGCTTTCTATTTTCCTATTTGTAGTTTTGCTTTTCAATATGGTGTTCAGCGTTAATGTCAGCCCTGTCCGTGCTGAAGGCAGCAAGGAACTCGTAGCATCCGGCTTGGGCAAGCGTGCCTTGACCGAGTGGCGCACCAACACAACAGCGGGTTTATACCGCCGCACTTTTTTCAGGGTGTACGCCAAGCCGGGCGAGTATATCTTGATGGGTTCGAGTGCGATGGGTTTGAATCTGGGTGACATCGTTCTCTACACAGAAGGGCAGGTCTCCAATTCACAGATAGCGCCTGCCTCTTTAAGCGCCATCACTCCGACCTTCGTCTGCAGCACCGACGGCGGCGGTTCGGGCGTGTTGCGGGGAGTGGATTCTGCCACAACCCGCAGTATGGAACTTCAAGGGGCGACGAGAAACGGCGGCGTTGACGGAGGATATATTCCGTGTGTTTATACCGTTCCTGCCGGTGGAACTGGAACGTACTGGGTGGCGATGTACGGTCCGCTTGGGGCTTCCGGCGCAACAGACGGTTCAGCCGGGACGATAGCTGCTCCCGTCATCGACGCCACTCAGCAGGCTGGCGTTTCCGTTTGGGATATTACCGTGCGCTCCGGCAGCGCGACCACCGGCACCGACAAGCCCGGACGTGTTTTTGTGGATTACCTTGCACAGATCACCGGTGGCAATGGCCCGACCCGCCAGGTGTATTCGACTTTGTATGCTGCCACGAATGATGGTTATGTCTACCGGGTGGATTTGAACGGCCTTGATCCCAACGGCTTCATCCTGTACGGCAACCGCGTCGGCTTCCTTGACCCGGATGGCAAGACTCCGCTGTATCACGATGTAGTCACGGACAATAATCAACTGAACAACCCGCAGGCCGGCGTAACTCTTCCCCCTGCTTCAGCGATGATCTTTTTCAGCAACCCGCTGACATCCGACTTGCCGGCCAGCATTCTGCCTGCGCCGGTTCCGCCCACGCTGACAAATGTCTCGTATCTGGGGTCGGCCGGCGGCATTACAGGTTATCAACCCATCGGCGGTCAATTTACCTATACTGGCAATGTCGGCGGCATCAGCGAAATTGTCATCAGCCGTGACGGTGTGGACTTCCAGCCGGACAATCCGCTAAACCGTGTTATCCGCAGTCAGGCGGTTGTCGGAACGAATGTTGTTGACTGGGATGGAAAGGATAATGCTGGCGCCTTTTTCCCGGTTGGAAACGGATATAAATACCGCGTCACATTCCACGCCGGCGAATATCATTTCCCGTTGCTGGATGCTGAGAACAGCCCGAATGGCGGGCCGTCGCTTACTTTGTTAAATCCGATTGGCGGCGTGTGTCCGTTCAATCCTAATTGCCACACCGGCTTCTATGATGACCGCGGATACATGGTCACAACCGGCACAGTCGTCGGAACGGTGGGGGCAACCCTGCCCGGACCACCCAACGGCATCAATCCACCAACGACTAATAACGCAATTAACGGCTTCGACACATCCACCAACCAACGAGCCTGGGGCGACAGCGCCGCCAGCAGCAGTGTGGGCTTTGGAAATTTCAAGGGACTTGACCTGTGGTCTTACATTCCGGTTGGCCCAGTTGAAGTGACCCTGAATGTGATCGCCTCGGTCGCCGCAGACTTACGCATTGTCAAAAGCCATACCGGCCAGTTCAACATTGGCCCGAGCGGCGGCACGTTCACTATTAACGTCAGCAACGTGGGGACAGGCGCGGTTGCAGGCTCAATCACGGTCACAGACACTCTGCCCGCCGGGCTGACTCCGGTTTCGGCCACCACACCTGTCGGCAGCGGCTGGGATCCGTGCTCGATCGCCGGTCAACTCGTCACGTGCGTGCATCCCAACGGCGCGGGACTGGCTGTGGGCGCAAGCCTCCAGCCGATCACCCTCACTGTGGATGTGGCTCTCAGCGCCGCGCCAAGTGTGATTAATACGGCCACGCTGTCGAACGCCAACGATACCAACCCCACCAACAATTCATACTCCGACCCGGTCACCGTCAACAGCGCTGACGTCGGCGTGGAAAAATCCGTCCTGCCAATCGAGGCGATGGAAGGCGCGACCGTTGTCTTTACGATTAAGGCTACTAACAACGGTCCGAGCGATGCGACCGGGATCGTGCTCGATGACCTGCTGCCAGCCGGGCTGACATATGTTTCATCCACCACCACGCAGGGAACATACAATTCAACCACCGGTGTTTGGACGATCGGTTCATTGCCCAACACCGCTTCTGCGACCATGACGATCACGGCCACCATTGACGCAGGCACAGCCGGAACATCGTTGACCAATACCGCTTCACGCTCGGCATCCTCTCCGCCGGATTATGATCCTACGAACGACAGCGCCAGCGCAATTCTGAGAGTTCTCAATCCGTCGATGACGGTGGTAAAGAGTTCGACGACCACAAGCCTCAGCGCACCGGGCACGGTGACCTACAGTTATCTTGTGTCCAACACCGGCGATGTGGCGTTGACCGGTGTTACTCTGACCGATGATAATGACAATGATGACATGAGCTGCCCGGCTACGACTCTGGCTCCCGCCGCGACAATGACCTGCACTGCCACGCATACCTTCACGCAGGCGGAATTGATCGCCAACGGTTCACCGACCGCTGGCAGCGGCAGCCTGACCAATAACGTGACAGCTTCTTCAAATGAATCTCCGAACGCGACTGACAATTTGGTTATCCCGATCGTTGCAACTGACCTTGCGTTGACGAAGTCAGTCAACAACTCGTCGCCGATTCTTGGAGAGACAGTGATCTTCACGATCACGATCATGAACCAACACCTCACGACCACAGCTACCAACATCGTCGTGGACGATGTGTTGCCGGCCGGATTGACCTTCATCTCAGCCACCCCAAGCGTTGGGAGCTACAACAGCGGCACCGGCGACTGGAGCATTGCATCACTCACCCCCAGTACCAGCGCCACTCTGCTGCTGAATGTCCGCGTCGATCAGGTTGGGCTCATCACTAACACCGCCGAGATCGTGGCAGTTGACCAGACCGATGTTGACTCGACACCCGGCAACCATGATCCAAACGAAGACGATCAAGCCAGCGCCAGCGTCGGTAGCCTGTTCGACCCGCCCTCCGGCATCAAGACTTTCAGTGAAGCCGGCCTGCCGCAGTTGGAATTCCGCCTGGTCTGGATCAACAGCGGCAACTCATCTGCCATCCATACCCAGATCATCGATAACATCCCAGCGGGGACAACCTATGTGATTGGGAGTGTTGCCTGTGCGCCGCAGGGATCTTCTTCGAATGATGTTGCAGCGAGCGCGCCTTTGAACACGGCGCTTGCGAATTCATTCTGTACCTACGACCCGATCAACAACCGCATTCAATGGCAGGGTTCGATTGGCCCCGATAATGGAAACCTTACCGAAGCCGCCGCCGCGAACGAAGTCATCATCACTTTCCGAGTCACCGTGGCTGACACTGTCAACGAGGTTCGCAACACCAGCATGTCGCGCACCGACACGGATGGCGATGAAGATTTTACGGATGAAACTGTGGTTGGCCTTTCATTGATAAATTCCAATGAAGTGGTCTGGACTCGCGATGTGACTTTACCAAGAGCATTGCCGGATACGGGTTTTGCCCCCAATGTGATCACCGCTTTGCCACGGCAGCCAGCGGCCAAATCATATTCAGCAACGGATGTGTGGCTCGAGATTCCCCGTACGGGTGTCAACATCCCGATTGTTGGCGTCCCTTTGGTTGACAAGGAGTGGGACGTGACCTGGCTCTGGCAGGAGGCCGGCTGGTTGAACGGCACCGCATTCCCGGGCTGGTCGGGGAACAGCGTATTGACCAGCCATGTTACTCTGTCCAATGGGAAGCCTGGCCCGTTTGCGGCGCTGGGCACACTCAAGTGGGGTGACAGAATCATTGTCCATGCCTATGGTTCGGCGTACACCTTCGAAGTGCGCGAGAATCGTGAGATCTCGCCGAGTAACACGTCCGTGCTCAAACATGAAGAGGAATCCTGGCTGACCCTGCTGACTTGCAAGACCTACAATGAAAAGACCGACTCTTATTCCAAACGATTGGCTGTGCGCGCAGTCTTGTTGAAAGTGGAATTGGAAAAACAATCGAACACATCTGAACGATAACTGCTGACAATACAATGAACAAAAAAGTCTCCGGGCTCTTTATGAACCTGGAGACTTTTTTGTTCGCTTTTGCGATTTACTTCATTTCGTTCTCAGCCGCAGTTAACGCGTCTTCGAATAATCTCAACCCTTCATCCATTTCGCTCTTGCTCATCGAAAGCGGAGGCGCGATTCTGATCACGCTTTTTCCACAGGAAAGCATCAGCAAGCCGCGCTCAAACCCGAGGTCCACGATGCGATCGGTGAGTTCCTTGGCGGGTTCCTTCGTCTCGCGATCCTTCACGAACTCCACGCCGATCATCATCCCCTTGCCGCGGACTTCTCCAATGCTGGGGTGGCGGGCTTGAATTTCTGCGAGCGCATCTATCGCATAGGCGCCGACTTCTGCTGCGTTCGCCATGTACTCTTTTTCGATCAACTCCATTGTTGTCAGCGCAGCCACGCATGAAATGGGATTTCCACCGTAGGTGTTGCCATGGGTGCCGATCTCCCAGTTCATCACGGACTTTCGCGCCACGCAGGCGCCCAGCGGCATACCGGATGCAATGCCTTTTGCGGAGGTGAGCATATCCGGCTCCACGCCAAAATGTTCGATGGCCCACCATTTCCCGGTGCGTCCCATGCCCGATTGCACTTCATCCACGATCAGCAGGATGCCATGCTTGTCGCACAATTTTCGCAGGGCAGGGAAGAAGCCATCCGGCGGGACGAGATATCCGCCTTCGCCTTGAATTGACTCAACCAAAATACCAGCCACATCCTTGGGCGGCATGATCTGCCCGAGGATCTCCTCTTCGATGTATCGCACCGTCGCTTCACCATAATCTTCCCCTTTGCGGCGTTCCAATATTGGGCGGTATGGATTTGGAAATGGCGCATGGGTTACGCCATTCATCAACGGATAAAAACCGCCGTGATATTTTGCCTTGCTGGCGGTAAATGTCACTGCGCCCATTGTGCGGCCGTGGAACGCGCCGGTAAAGCCGATGAAATTCATTCGTTTGGTGTGGTAGCGCGCCAGTTTAATGGCGGTCTCCACGGCTTCGGTGCCTGAATTTGTCATGAATGAAAGCGCATCCTCTTTGAAAGGTGCAATCTCATCCAGTTTTTCGGCGAGCTTGACCCAGTTCTCGTGATAGAAATCCGATGAAATATGAATGAACTTTTCAGCCTGTTCCTGAATTGCCTTTACAACTTTCGGGTGTGAGTATCCCGTAGATACCACCGCAATTCCGCCCATGAAATCCAAAAATCGATTGCCGTCCACGTCCCACACTTCACTGCCTTTGCCGTGATCCATGACGAACGGATAACCACGCGGATAAGAAGGCGAGATCACCTTGTGGTCTCGCTCGATCATTGCCTTGGCTTTTGGGCCGGGTAAATTATGATTTGCCATACAATCTCCTTGTTTCTTTCGTATGAACGTTTCGTTCATTTATTGCCTTCGTTATGGAATCAAATTTATTGGGTTCCTGCTGTGATTAATAATGGCGTTTGTGCGTATAAGCGCAATTATACCGTATGCCGATTCCCGCCTCTGTGTGTGTGCTGGGGGGCTGGACAGACCTCTTCGCGAAAGAAAATGCCCATCGGACAGTCAGCAGGCTGCGGGTCGGAGTTGATCGCGGCCACAATGGCTGGGGCGGGGAGCATGTCTATCACGCCGAATCAACCTCAGGTGTGGATCACTCTCCCGATCTTCCTGATTGTGACGATGCGTCAGGGAGGAGCAATAAATTCTGCGCGGGTGATTTGGTAACGGAACATGTCCATGCCGAAATAACTGGCTTGATAAGTGAAGGTCATTCCACATTTAATCAATACCCGTTGTGAAGCGATGTTTTCAGGATGCACCAGCCCAATGATCTGGTCAAGCCTGAGAGTTTTGAATCCAAACTCCAGTCCTGCGCGCGCTCCTTCTGTTGAATATCCTCTGCCCCAAAACTTTCTGCTCAACATATAGCCGACTTCGGTTTCGTTGGTTTCCGGCAGATATTGAAGTCCGTTCCAGCCAGCCAACTCCGTTTCACCATGCGGGACAACTCCCCATGAGCCCAAACCATATTGTTCCCACTGTTGAATTTGAGTTTCAATCATTCTTTGAGCACGATCTATCGTGGGCGGATTGGGGTTTGGAAAGTACTTCAGCATGCCCTGTTCGCTGAACACGCGGAACATGGCTTCGAGATCGTCCATTGTTAAGGGGCGCAGGGTCAGGTTTTTTGTTGTGATGGTGGGGGTGATAGTTTGCATGGCTTCTCTTGGTTAAAAAATATCCCGAGGTAAAACGCCTCGGGACTGATTATATTCTCAACTCTGAAAATCTTGCCGGGTTTTATTGCATCAGGTCGCTCATCAAATCCATCGGCACAATGGATGCGCCGACAATGCCCGGGCCGGTATGCACCCCAAGCACGGGCGAAATCCGCCTCACTTCAAGTTTTGCGATATTTAATTTCTCTTTGAATTCTGCCGCAAGCGCATCCGCTTTTTCGGCGAAGCGGCCATGCAGTACCGTCGCCCAAATCGGTTTATTCCCATATTTCTCGCGGATATTTTCCACGATCATGGTCATGGACTTGTTCAATGTTCGCCCGTTGCCCACGGTGCTGTATTTACCGTCCGTGTCCACGCGGATGACGGGCTTGAGGTTGAGCAATGCTCCCGCAAGCGCCTTGACCCGTCCAATGCGGCCGCCGCGCGCAAGGTATTCCAAAGTGTCGAGCGTGTAAATCACCTCGGTATTCTCGCGGATTTTTTTCAGGCGTTCCTGAATGGCGCCCATTGCCCAGCCTGCTTTAATTGCCAATGCCGCCGCCATCACCTGAAAGCGTTCGCCGCCTGAAAGTGTCAATGTGTCCCAGTAATCAACATTTGCCGTGGACGCAACCTGTCCGCCGCCATCATGGGCTGAATTGATCGTGCCGCTCAAACCCGAGGAAATATGGATCGAAAAAATATTTTTATCGCTCTCCGAGAGTTTGCGATATAGTTCGGCGAAAATCCCGGCGGATGGCTGCGCCGTGGTGGGGATGGCGGGCCGCATGGCTTCAAGTCGATTGTAAAAATCATCCGCTGAAATATCGGTGGCATTCATCTCGCCTTCAGGGAAGTTAATGAACAGCGGCGCCGCAGTTACCTCAAGCTGTTCCAATTCTTCGGCAGACATGTCCGCCGCGCAGTCGGTTACTATTTTCATATTTGTCTCCTTTTGGTTTATATGTCACACCTGCACTTGTGTGCTGGTGCAAGTGTTGCGAGGGCCTCTTGTTCCTGCCCGAAGCAATCTCAGACTGTATTGGAGATTGCTTTGTCGGGACGCTTCGCGCGCCCTCCTCGCAATGACGATTATTTATCTCTTTTCCAAAAACCACTTCACTGTATCTTTTATGCTTTCATACAATGAACGCGGCGAATAGCCTAATTCTTTTGCCGCTTTTGCGTGGCTGATATTCGAATTGCTCTTCAACACCTCCAATGAATACGGAGTAAAACGCGGCGTTGTATTTGCAAGTTGATAGTACATGGGCGTGAACAATGCCGCGAACCTTGCGAGGTCAAAAGGGATTTTCATTTGGAAGAAACTTTTGCCTGTAATTTCGCGCACGGTTTCAAGCAGATAACGCACCGTGATTTTATGCCCCGATAAAATATAACTTTCACCCCGCTTTCCATTTTCAGCGGCGGAGATCAATCCATCAGCCACATCGCGCACATCCACGAAATCGTACGCGCCGTCCACGTACAGCGTTGGCTTGGACGCCGCTGCATCATGGATCACTGCGCCCATCATCGATCCGCGAAAATCATAAGGGCCGATCACTCCGGTGGGGCAGACCACTACAGCATCCAGTCCAGACTGAGCCGCGTTCAACACCTCCAGCGTTGCCTCCGCTTTCGACCGGTCATACGCGCCGTAGGGATTGTTCATGTCGTAGGGTACACGCTCGTCGATCACTCCATCTGTTACGCGTTGGATGGCATGAATGGATGACGTATAAATCAGTTTTTTATTTCCGCATTCCATCGCGGCGCGTAGAATATTTTTTGTGCCGTCTACGTTGACTCTATGCACAAAAGGATTTTCGCCCGGCATGATAGAGATGACACCCGCAAGATGGAAGATGCCTTTCACGCCGCGCATGGATTGGAATACCGAATCCAGGTTGAGGACGTCGCCCTCGAACGCTTCCACATTTAATCCCGAAATGGATTCACGGCATTCGCCGGGCAGAATCAACGCCCGGACTTTTTCGCCGCGTTCCAAAAGTTTTCGCACAAGGACATTTCCAACATGCCCGGTTGCGCCAGTGACCAGCCACATAGCTTAAGCCTCTTTACGAAGTAATGTATTCATCATCATGGTTGTGATCTCTCTGGCTGTCTTTTCCCATTTTGCGCCTTCGGGGTCAAGCAGGCTTTGAAGCAGGAGTCCCATTGCCATTGAAACGATCATGCGCGCGGTCAATTCGGGGTCAACCTGCACGAAGGAGCCTTCGTCCACACCCTTTTTGATGAGTGATGTGAAGTGTTTGTGGTAGCGGCGATAGGGGGCAATGCTGGCCTGCCAGATCTTGTCATCGCGGCTGGCTTGCAGCCAGAATTCAAGGAACATTGGCAGGCCTTCCCCGGCGGTTGCGAAAATATATGGAAAGGCTTCTGTCATTTGAATGAATGTTTCAGGGACAGTTTTGTCTTTTGATAATTCGATGGCGTTGTCAATCGTTTGCAGCCATCCATCCAACAGGGCAAGGAATAAAGCCTGCTTGCTTTCAAAGTGATGGTAAAACGCGCCCTTGCTGATTTCCGCATCTTTGCAAATATCGTCCACGCTCGCGGCATTGAATCCACGGGTGGAAAACAACTTGATCGCCGAAGATATTATCTTTGAACGTGTTTCTTCGCTGCGTTGTTGCATGAACCCTCGAGAATAGGAATAAAAACCGACTAGTCGGTTTGTTTTTACCTCCTAAAGATTGCACTGTCAAGGGAAAATAAAAAGGGTCACGTTTCAAGCGTGACCTGCAATGTGTCGCTGATATTAAACATGAATCTATATAGGTTTATGGGCTGTAATCTTGGCGCTGTAAACAGCCTTGTAAACAGCCTCGCGCGGGTAGTCTTTCACGTCCAGTTTCATTTCATCCAATGCGCTGTCTACGGTTTGCTTGTCAAAGAAAACCGGGGTGATGGAAATATCTGTGAAGCCAACGGTTTCCATCATGCCGATGTAATCTTTCGCTTCGACAGCGCCTGCCACGCATCCAGCCCATGCGCTCAGGCTGTTGCGAACAGCCTCGGGGAGCACACCGTCGGTGACAATATCCGACACGGCGAGTTTACCGCCGGGCGCCAGCACGCGGAAGGCTTCAGTGAATACTTTGGCTTTGTCGGGTGAAAGGTTGATGACACAGTTCGAGATGATGACATCTACGGTGTTACTGTCAACTGGGAGGTCTTCGAGGTAGCCCTGCCTGAACTCGACATTGGCGGCGTTGACCCGCTTCGCATTGGCTTGTGCGCGTTCGATCATTTCGGGAGTCATGTCCACGCCGATCACGCGTCCTTCGGGACCGACTTTCTGGGCAGCCAACAAACAGTCGAGTCCTGCGCCTGAGCCGAGGTCAAGTACGGTTTGCCCAGGTTTCAGCGAGGCGAGTGTGATCGGGTCGCCGCAGCCGTAGCTGGTGCTGGCTACGTCAGTGGGGACGGTGGTGAGGAGGTCTATCGGGTAGAGTCTGTTGCTTGTGTCGCAGCAGTTGTCAGGTCCGCAGCAAGACGCGCTGCTTTTAATCCGCTCTGCGTAATGTTCGCGGACAGTTTCGTGGATGGGATTTGAAGTTGACATTTTACATCTCCTTATATAGAAGTTTGTCTATGTATGTAGCTAAAAAAACGGGACACTGTCTCGGCCGATGACGCGTCCCGATTAAGCCTTGAGGGTTTTGAGAAGATTTTCAGTGGTGATGCTTTCCGGTGCAAACTTGATCATTAACTGACCGCAGCAGATGGCGACGTTTTCTTGATTGAGCGAGTAAAAAGTTTGTTTGCCTTCCTCGCGGACGGTGACCAGATCGGCCTCGCGCAAGATGGCGAGGTGGTGCGAAACGGTGGGTTGAGAGACATCCAGTTTTTCGACGATCTCGCTGACCGAAAGGGAGGAGCAACAACACAGGTTCATAATCTTCTGGCGGGTTTCGTCGGAGATTGCTTTGGCAAAGAGGACAGGGTTGAATTTCATATTGATGACTTTCTATTTGATATTATATAGATAAACGTCTATTTGTCAAGAGTTTTGTAGGCCACGCTTAAGCGTGACCTACAATTCTATTTGCTCGTCAAAATTCCAAGGCGATCAATGTAATCGCCCAAAACTTCAAATGCATCTTCGATGGGCTGGGTGCTGGTCATATCCACGCCTGCGGTTTTGAAGACGTCCATCGGTGATTTGGATGAACCCGCTTTGAGAAATTCGATGTGGTCTTCCGAGGCATTCGGTGTGCCTGAGAGAATCCGTTTGGTAATGGCGTTGGCAGCAGAGATTCCAATCGCATATTGGAAGGAGTAGTAGTCAATATAAAGATGGGTGGTGAACGTGCCCCAGGTTATGCCGACCCGTTCACGGTCGAGGTTCATGTTGCCGCCGAAGCCTTCGCTGAATAGGTCAGCCATCAATTCGATCATGGAGTCGGCAGTGAGGGGCTGTCCCTTCTCAATGCGCTGATGTGTTTCGAGTTCGAAGCGGGCAAGGGTGGGCATGATGAAGAAGTAGCGATGGAAGTTGTCCATGGCTTCTTCGAGAAGCGCAATCTGGAAATATTTATCGGGGTTGGACTTGAGCAAATGCGCGCGCGTCATAGCCTGATTGAAGTTCGAGGCGGTCTCTGCGATGATGGAGGGATACAAATAGTAGAACATTGGCTGGGCGCGGCTGGCGTAATAGGCGTGCATGGAATGTCCCAACTCATGCGAGAGCGTGCTCATACTTCCAATGTCATCGGTATAGCTCATCAAAATAAAGGGATGCGTATCCTGCGGAACGCGGGTCGAGAAGGCGCCCTGGCGTTTGCCTGCGTTGGGCGCCCAATCCACCCATCGGTTTTTCAGGCATCCTTTGCGCATCACGCTGACGTATTCATCGCCCATCGGCGCGAGTCCGTCGGAAATATAGTCCACGGCTTTTTTGAATGGGACATGATGTTTTTTGGTTGTGAGCGGCGCCCAGACATCATAAGGGTGAAGTGTTTTCACTCCCAATGCCTTGCGGCGAATCTTCCAATACTTGTGCCAGAGGGGTAGATTCTTTTGGAAGATGCTCAGCAGGTTATGGAACATTTCCACGGGGACATCCCCATTGAAGAGTGTAGATTCGAGCGATGAGTTAAATTTCCGCACGCGCATGTTGAATACGTTCTGTTTGATGGATGTCGTGAGATTGCTCGCAAGCGTGTTCTTGTGTTCGAGATATTGATCGTTGTAATTCTCCCACGCGCTCTGACGCGCCTTGCGGTCTGAGCCGTTGAGGATTGCGTCAAAGGTACTTTGGGTCAGGTCAACTTTTTTGCCTTTGCTGTTTCGGGCAGGCTTGAACTTGAAATCGGCATTTGCCAGCATGTTGGTTGTGTTGCGGGTATTGCTGAATGGATCGCGCAGCATCCCCAGTATTTCCTCCACTTCAGCATTGCGGACATGCGCCTGTTTGCGGAAGAGATCGTTGAAATACTGTTCGTACAATTTCATGCGCAGGTCGTCTTTGAGCCAATTATGTAATTTGACTTCACCGATGGCAAGCAGTTCAGGGTCAACAAAGGAGGTCGCCGCGCCGACCTGTGCCAGTGCGCTCATGGCTTTGCCGTTCATGGCCGCGCCTTTTTGGTCGGCGGTATTCACCGCACTGGCCATGGTGGCATAAACTTGTATTTTTGCGGCGCGTTTAGAGATAATCTCGATGGCGTCCATCGCTTCGAGAAATATATTAAGGCTGTCGCCGAGATGACCCTGATATTTTTTAAGCGGAGCAAGGCTATCGAGCAGGGAATTTATTTCTGCATCAAATTTCTTTGGCGAGGAAAAAACACTTTCAGCATTCCAGGTTTGATGCTTTTTGACTTTGCTGCGGGGGAGAGGAGTGGGCATGATTTGTTTTCCTTTTGACTTTGGTCACGTATCAGGCTTAAGGGGATGGGGCTTGCTTGTTAAATATAACAGGATTTGACCTGATGAACGCACCTTGGCGACAGATGGATTTTTCTTCGAGTTGCTGACCAACCCGTCCGCAGCAGCGACCTGCACCGGCTATGGAAACGATCCGTGTAGTTGTCTGGACGACTGCCTTTGGGAAGAATTCTCTCAAATCTGCCCATGTATGACTGGTGTTTTTGCATCAAATTCGCCGGAACTTTTGGCTCTTGTAACCCGTTTTGAAACGTGTTATATTAGCGCCACTTTCCGGGCAACACCACCGGAAAATTTTTAATCACTTGCATCTCTGAACCAGAGGTGCAAAATTCTATTAGCAGGAAAATATCATGACAACCAATTTCCTTACCAAAGAGGGTTTTCAGAAGCTTCAAGAGGAACTGGATCATTTACGTACCACCAAGCGACAGGAAGTGGCAGCGCGTTTGCACGAGGCCATGGAAGGTGGGGAATTGATCGAGAATGCTGAATATGAAGCCGCCAAGAATGAACAGGCTTTCGTTGAGGGGCGCATTCAGGAGCTGGACCTTTTGCTTGCCACAGCCCATATTATTGAAGAAAATGGCAAACCCAAAAAGCATGATGCGATTCAAATCGGTTCAAAGGTGACCATCAAAGAAGGAAACTTTGAAGCCGAGTCCTTTGTGATTGTCGGTGCGGCGGAAGCCAACCCGCGCGAGGGCAAGATCTCAAACGAGTCGCCGATCGGCAAGTCAATTTTGGGGCATAAGATGGGTGAGACCGTAAAAGTGGAAACACCCGGCGGCACCTACAACGTGAAGATCATCAAAGTCGGCTAGATTTTCAGGCGCGACCATTTTGCCCCGCGTCCATAAAACGCGGGGCTTTTTTAAATTATCACAGGAAGAGTTCCCGCCATGTCTGAATACACCACGCTCGAAAAAATCCGTTTGCAGAAAATCGAAGAACTCCGCGCCGAGGGGATTGACCCATATCCCACGCGCGCCGAGCGAACTCACACCAGCGCGCAAATCCTCGCGGAATTTGAATCCGTTGCGGCGGGCGCATCCCCCGAATCAACGCCCGAAGTGAAGGCCACACTTGCGGGACGCATCCGCGCCAGCCGCGCCATGGGCAAGGTCTCCTTTGCCCACATCGAAGACCGCGACGGCAAGATTCAGTTGTTCTTTCGCGCCAATGAATTGGGTAAAGAGCGGCTGGATTTCTTCAACAAGATGTTCGATCTTGGCGATTTTATCCAGGCGACCGGAGTCATGTTCCGCACGAAGACCGGCGAGGTCACGCTTCATGTTCTCGACTTCAAGCTGCTCGCCAAATCTGTGACACCTCTGCCCGCTGACAAGGATGTGACCCAGGAAGACGGCACAGTCGTCCGTTACGCCGCGCTCGAGTCACCTGAAATTCGCGCGCGCCAGCGTTATGCCGACCTGGCGGTCAACCCGGATGTGCGCGAAACATTCCGCAAACGCGCTGCATTAATTAAGTCCCTGCGGAATTTCCTCGACGAGCACGATTTCCTCGAAGTGGAAACGCCGATTCTGCAACCGTTATACGGCGGCGCGGCGGCCCGTCCATTTGTGACCCATCACAACGAACTTGAACAGGACATGTATTTGCGCATCTCGTTCGAGTTGTACCTCAAGCGCTTGCTGGTTGGAAACCTGGAACGAGTCTATGAGATCGGGCGCGACTTTCGCAATGAAGGCGTCTCATTCAAGCACAACCCTGAATTTACCCAATTGGAGTTTTACTGGGCTTATGCCGATTACCTGCAGGTAATGGAATTGACCGAGCAAATGGTCGCCTACGCCGCTGAAAAAGTGACCGGGTCTACAAAAATAAAATTTGGCGAACACGAATTGGAATTCAAGCCCCCGTGGAATCGCGTGGAAATGCGGCAGGGTATCCTTGAAGCCAGCGGCATTGATATTGCCGAGCACAAGACCGCCGAAGACCTGCTCAAAGCCATTCGCGCCAAACATGGCAACAAGTCGCCGGACCCCAAATCCACGCGCGGCAAGATGATCGACTTCCTGCTGGGCGAATTTCTCGAGCCAACACTCATCCAGCCGACCTTCCTCTACAACTATCCGCGTGATATTTCGCCGCTGGCAAAATCCATGCCGGGTGATCCGCTCACAGTTGAACGGTTCGAGGGTTATGTGGCAGGTTTTGAATTGTGTAACGCCTTTACCGAATTGAATGACCCGCTGGATCAGGAGCAGCGCTTCATTGAGATGGGCCGTGATTACGCTGACGATGAAGAAGAAAAGCACCCGATGGATGAAGATTATCTGCGCGCCATGCGCTACGGAATGCCGCCCAACGGCGGCTTCGGCATGGGCGTCGATCGCCTCGCGATGCTGCTGACGAATAAACATTCCATCCGTGAAGTGCTGCTCTTCCCAGCCTTGCGCAAGGAAGAGTTTGGGACTTAAATTTTAGAAAAAGATTTCGGGGAACAAAAAACTGGCACAGCCAACGCTGTGCCAGTTTTTTGTTGTATTTGACCTGTTACTTGCGTGCCAAAACTACGGCATTCGCTCCATCTGAGGAGGTGATGGTCAGCAAGTTGCCTTCAATTTTAAAGGCCGCTGAATTGGTGAACAATTGGAATACGGTGCTTTCCTGCTGCATGAGAGGTTCCTCGCAAGCCATCTCGGTCGAGGCGAGCATCCCAAAAGAGATCGTGTCATTGCCGGCAGTGTAGTCACCGCTAAAGCTGTTGCAGCCCACGCTGCCGCCAACGGTTCCGTCTTTGCCAAAGGTCAGAGATGTCTCAACGGCTGGAGCGGCAGGCGTCGGGTTGGAAGTTGACCCGTATGAAACGAGTCTCCAATCTCCGGTCAAGGCATCCGCTGAATTGTCAGAGCAGGCAGTCAGCATGAGTCCGGCAACGATGAAGAGGGCGGCACATAGCAAAAAGGTTTTTTTCATGGTCATCTCCAGAATTTTTGATTTCAAAGTACCTGACGCCGGTTGTCATGAAAAGTTCCATCGGCGCAGCTTGAAACTGGCCGCCCAAATAATTCACATGATTTTTATTTTTTATTAACCATGCCTTTACTCATTTTGCCGCCCTGCTTTGATAACATCCCTCTCAAATAGGATGAGTTTTGATCAAGTCAGGCTGTAGAGGCTGCGCAAGGTGCGTCGTTTTGCCTCGACTTGAAATTAAGGTCTTATTTTTCATCCGTCAAGAGGTTGAAACCATTAATGCAATCTAGCCAGACTACGAAACGTAGCTCAGTGAAGGCAAACGTGCGGAAATTGATTATTAATCATTTCTGGCTGGCTTTGGCTGGATTGGCGGTGATCGGTACGACAGGGTGGTATTTTGCCAGGTCAAATGTTGATAAGGTTCACGCCTCTGAAATCAATGAGTATATTGAAATGGCTGAAACTGCATCCACGATAGCAACTGCCGAAGAGCTGAAAACATTAACTGGGTCAGAGGCAGACCTCGAAAATCCCGCGTATCTGTCCATAAAAGATCATCTCATTGAGCTGGATAAGGCAAGTAATTATTCCAATTATTTCTATATATTGGGCATGTCGGGGAGCCAGGTCATTTATCTTTTAGATTCAACTTCAATGGAATCGAGCTTGCACAACCAGTTTGGGCAGGTTTATCACGAAGTTGGAAGTGACGCGGCGCGGCAAATATTTGCGGATGGGAAATCAACTTCAACAAATCACTACAATAATGGTTTGGACGAAAGAATTTCCGTGTTGGTGCCGATAAAGGATTTGGAAAGCGGGCGCGTGCTCGCTGTTTTTGGCTTCGATGTTTCGCAGGAACAATGGCTCGCAAGAATATCTGTCCCTCAACGCGAACCCACTCTGGTTACATTCTTCACATCGTTGATATATCTGGGCTTTATTGCATATAGCGCCTGGTCACAGAAAGCGCAGATAGAACTGAAACAGGAAATAGAAGCGCGGGTCGAAAGCGATGATGCGCGGCAGAGGCAGTTCGCTGAAAACCCCGGGGTGATGCTGTTGATCGACCCGGCCAGCGGGACCGTTGTTGACGCCAACCAAGCTGCGCTGAATTTTTATCAATATCCGCCCGAGACATTACTAAACATGACGTTCTTTGAATTGAATACCCCGCCCAGGGAACGCATCCAGCAGGAAATGTCCTCGGTTGAAAAGAATGTGGGGACAATTTTTTCCGGCAGCCATATTCTTGCGGATGGATCACTACGAGATGTGGAAATCAAATTGAGTCTCATTCACATTGACGGACGCAAGGTCATCCATGTCAATATCAATGATATTACCGAGCGAAAGCGGACGGAAGAATCGCTGCGCGAGAGTCAGTCGTCGCTGCAAGCTGTCATGCAGTCCACGGCTGACGGGCTTCTGGCCGTCAACAACGAGAACAAGGTTATCTTTTCAAATGAACGCTTTGCAGAATTATGGAGGATTCCTCCGGCAGTCATTGCCAGCAAGGATGACACAGTTCTGGTCGGGCACATCCTAGACCAGTTGATTAATCCGAAGGAATTTGTCGAAAAGATTCAGAAATTATATGGCTCGCTGGATGAAAGTTTTGATACCTTGATATTCAAGGATGGGCGGGTGTTTGAACGACTGTCCCATCCATTGATGCGGGAAGGAAAAAAAACAGGCAGGGTCTGGTCGTTTCGTGACGTCACTGCGCGCAAACTTGCGGAGGAATTACTCCGGCAAAGCGAAGATAACTATCGCACCGTGGCAGATTTTACCTATGACTGGGAAAGCTGGCGCGCCCCGGACGGCTCCTACCGTTATGTATCTCCGGCTTGTGAAAGGATCACCGGTCACAAAGCAAACGAATTTTTAGCTGATTCAAACCTGCTGATGCAGATCGCTCACCCGGATGACCGCCCAATCCTTGCCGAGCATCTTCACACCGTCTTTGTTGAAGCCTCTCAGGATGATCTGGAAATCGATTTCCGAATCTTCACTCCAACCGGCGAAACCCGCTGGGTGAGTCATTCCTGTATTTCGGTGCATGGCGAGGACGGGCAATGGCTGGGGCGCCGCGAAAGCAATCGCGACATTACCGAACGCAAACAAATGGAGCAGGAACTCCGCTCGCAGCGTGATTTTGCCACCCAGATCGTCAATGTGATGGGGCAGGGATTAACCGTCACAGACGAAGATGGGCGGTTTGAATTTGTCAACCCGGCTTATGCGCGCATGTTCGGTTACGAGCCATCCGATTTGATCGGCAAATATCCAACTGACATTACTGTGCCTGAAGATCAACTTCTTCTCACTGAACAGAAAATGCGGCGGCAGGCGGGGTTGTCATCCACATACGAATCACGCCTGGTGCGGGCAGATGGCAGCCTTGCCCATGCTCTGATCACCAGCGTACCGCGCAAAAATGGAATCAATGGAGTGTCGGGCGGCTCGATCGCAGTTATTACAGACCTTACCGAGCTAAAAAAAGCGGAAGGGGAAGTGCGCGAGAGTGAAACGCGCTTCCGTAGTTTGTTTGATGATTCTCCGATCTCCCTCTGGGAAGAGGATTTTTCAGAGGTAAAACAACGCCTCGATGACTTGCGCGCAGGCGGGGTGACGGATTTCGATGCCTATCTTGGTGAACATCCCGAAGTGGTGGCAGAGTGTATTTCATTGGTCAGAGTGCTGGATGTCAACAAGGCAACGTTGAACTTGTATGGCGCCCTCACCAAGGAAGACCTGATCACGAATCTATCTGCCAGCCTCCCAGAAACAGCGAACGAATATTTCCGCAATGAATTGGTGCAGATCGCATCGGGGGCTCTGCGTTTTGAAATGGAGATGGTCGCGCAGGCTCTGGATGGGAGAATGCTCACTGTCAACTTGAATTGGGCGGCCATTTCCGGATATGAAAGCAGCCTCTCCAAAGTGATCGTCTCGATCATCGACATTACCGAGAAAAAACAGGCAGAAGATGAATTGCTTGACATCAATCGCCAGCTTGAAGAATTGATCATCCGCGCCAATACTTTTGCGGCAGAAGCCGAAATGGCAAATATCGCCAAAAGTGAATTCCTCGCGAATATGAGCCATGAGATTCGCACACCCATGAACGGCGTGATCGGGATGACCGGCTTATTGCTGGATACCGACCTGACGACTGAACAACGCGATTATGCCGGCATCATCCGCTCAAGTGGAGAGTCGCTCCTCTCGGTGATTAACGATATTTTGGATTTTTCCAAAGTTGAAGCGCGCAAACTGGAACTTGAATTATTGGATTTCGATTTGAAGGAAGTACTGAAGGACACGGTCGGGATCTTCTCATTGCAGGTTCAGGAAAAAGGTTTGCGCTTGTCCCTTACCATTGAGCCGGATGTCGCTTGTCTGCTGCGCGGTGACCCGGGGCGGCTGCGTCAGATCATTGTCAACTTGATCGGAAACGCAGTCAAGTTCACTCCTCAAGGAACTGTTTCAGTCCAGGTCAAAAAGGAAGCCGAAACTGAAAAGGAAACCACCCTGCGTTTTTCGATCAAAGATAGCGGGATCGGTATTCCTCCCAATCGGATTTCCAGCCTCTTTACTCCCTTCACACAAGTTGATAGTTCTGCCACGCGTAGATATGGAGGAACCGGACTGGGACTGGCAATATCGAAGCAACTGGCTGAACTGATGAACGGCAGTGTTGGCGTTGAGAGTATGGTAGGGCAAGGCTCAACCTTCTGGTTCACGGCTGTGTTTGGCCGGCAAACTTCGCCGACATTACCGAATAGCAAGGATGGATTAAAACTTGTTTTGCCGAAATTTGGGATTGATGAAGTAACGCTTCCGCCAGAAAACGAATACCGCAACCTGACTCAGCCAGATCTGCCGGCTAAAAATATGCATCTTCTGCTCGTTGAAGATAATCAAACAAACCAGAAAGTCGCGCTTTCGATTTTGAAAAAACTTGGATACAGCGCCGACGCCGTCGCCAATGGAATCGAGGCGCTGGAAATTTTACAGAAGATACCCTATGACCTGGTCTTGATGGATTGCCAGATGCCGGAAATGGACGGCTTCACAGCCACAGCCAAAATCAGAGCCTCCGACTCCGCCGTGCTAAATCCCCGCGTGCCGGTCATCGCCATGACTGCCCATGCAATGAAGGGCGACCGCGAACGCTGTCTGGCTGCCGGCATGGATGATTACCTCACCAAGCCGATCGCGCCGGCTGCCCTGGCGGAAAAAATCGCTCACTGGCTTCATGGGTTGCCAGAAGCTTCCAGGGTTGAAATTTCTCCCGACCATCAAGTCTTCACGGAAAAATCCTCCCCACCCGAGACACAGGTCATTAATGAAGACGAAAGCAAAACTGAAAGAGTTGAAATTTTTAACGAAGCCGATCTGTTGAAGAGATTGATGGGTGACAGGGAGCTGGCAAAGACCATAGTCGGCGCTTTTCTTGAAGAAATCCCCCATCAAATTGCCGAGCTCAAGCGCGAGGCCGCGCATGGAAGCTCAGCCAATGCCCGAATACAGGCGCACACCATACGGGGGGCATCTGCCAACCTCGCGGCAGAAGCCTTGCGTCAGATAGCGCACGAAGTTGAAATCATGGCTGTCAGGGGAGACCTGGATGGATTAACCAACATGATCCCAATGATCGAAGCGCAATTTGATTTGTTCGAAGAAACGATCAAAAAAACAACACTGCTTGCCAATTCACCTGAAGGAGTTAACTTATGAAGAGCTTGATTGTAGAAGATGATTTCACCACAAGATTATTAATGCAAAAGTTTCTAGCGCCTTATGGCGAAAGCCATGTGGCAATTAATGGCGAGGAGGCAATCGCAGTTTTTACGAATGCAATTAATTCAGACGAACCCTATCAATTGGTCTGCCTCGATATCATGATGCCCGAGATGAACGGGCACGCAGTCCTTCAGGAGATCAGAGCCATTGAAGAAAGAAAGGAAATCATGCTCGGGGATGGCGCCAAGGTCATCATGACGACAGCGCTAGGCGACATGGATAATAAACTTGCGGCTGTCAATGAATTTTGTGACGCCTATCTGGTCAAGCCGATTGACCGGAAAAAACTTCTTGATCTCATTCAATCCTTCGGTTTGATCAGCATCTAAGGTTCATGCATGGATAGAAATACGCATCAAGTTTTGGTGATTGACGACTCGCCGATAGACCGGCTGATGTTGTCTTCTATCCTGCAGAAAGACGGCTACCACCCGCTCATGGCTTCGAACGGTTTGGAAGGCATTCAAAAAGCAAGGGATTGCCACCCGGATATCATCCTTTTGGATGTGCTTATGCCGGGCGAAAACGGATTCGAAACCTGCTCGAAATTAAAACTGGATCCGCTCACCAACCCGATCCCGGTAATTTTCCTTTCCAGCGAGAATGACAAGAACAGCCGCATTTCTGGTTTGACCGGCGGCGGCGTGGATTACATCACCAAGCCATTTGAAACCGAGGAAGTGCTGGCGCGCCTGCGGATTCATTTGCGTATTCGGCAGGCATTCAAAGCGCTGATCGAACAGCAGAAGCACCAGTTATCTCAATTGACGAATGCGCAGCAGGCGATCCTCATCCGCCCGGAGGAAATGCCCGAAGCAAAATTTGCAGTCCATTATCGACCCTTACATGCCGCGGGCGGAGATTTTTACGATGTCCTCCCGCTCGGGGACGGCATTGACGGGTTCTTCAGCGCAGACATCAGCGGGCACGACCTTGGCGCGGCGTTTGTCACCTCTGCTTTGAAGGTGTTGCTCCGCCAAAACTTTAACTCCCTCTATACCCCGCTGGAAATCATGGTTTTGCTCAACAGTGTGCTTCTGCCGGTCTTGAATGAAGGTGTCTTATTAAGCGCCTGCTGTGTGCGATTAAACCGCCGCTCAGAGCGCCTGACCGTGGTTGATGCCGGGCATCCGCCCATTTTGCTTCTGGATTCAAAAGGTGCGGGAAGTTTTATCCCTGCCAAAGGTGATTTGCTCGGAGCATTCGAAACCCCTTATTTCGAAAGCGTGGAAGTTAAAGTTTCAAAAGGCGACCGGTTTTTCCTCTATAGCGACGGATTGATCGAAAACCATCATGGAAAAAACGTTTCGCGCAGGGAAGGATCGAAGCATCTGGAAGAAGCGTTGGTAACGCGGCGCGGCCTGCCTCTGTCAGTTATGGTGGAAGAGGCAGTCCAATCCATCTGTAGTTCAGATGAGAACCCCGGGGATGATCTTCTGCTTTTGGGGGTGGAGGTATAGGCATGAATCATATTCAAATCAAAACCTGGAGCGTCTTTGCCAGCCTGGAAAATGTGGACCTTATTTGCGCGGATATCTCCGCGTGGATGATGGAACTGAATTTGCCCGGGCATATTTTTGCGCTGGAACTGCTGGTGCGTGAAGCGCTGAACAACGCCATTATCCACGGTAGTTTAATGAATCCTGATAGAAAGGTATTTGCCGAATTGCAGTGCGACATGGATGCTCTGCGTTTTAAAGTAAGAGACGCTGGAGCCGGTTTCGATTGGCAGGCTACTCTAGAAAGAATCATTGACGACAAAAGGGAGAACGGCCGTGGTCTAAAACTCTACCAGCTTTACGCCGATCAGGTCGAATTCAATGAGCGCGGCAATCAGGTCACCCTGACCCGATTGTTTAAAAACGGAATCTCATCCGACGAAAATTAAGAGAGGAAGGTACACATGCAAACAGAATCAAATAACCAAAATGAACAAGACCCAATCATCCGATTCTATAAGCCTGAGGGGGATATCACCGCTTCCAGCGCCCCCTTGATCCGCGTCGACTTGAAGAATTTGATCGCGGAGGGAGTTCGTGATCTCGTCATAGACATGGTCAATACGCGGGTGATCGATTCAAGCGGGATTGGCCTGCTGGTGGCGACTCATAATTCACTCCAACGCTTGAACGGAAAACTTACGGTCAAGAATGTGTCACAGGAACTGCTGGAACTGTTGAAGGCATTCAGACTGGATAAACATTTTACGGTGACCGGCGACCCCAGGCTGGGGTAGACGGCAAGGAGATGTGAGCCCCATGCTTGATATGGATGATGCATTTATTAAAGAGTACCTCGCTGAATCGCGCGAGCACCTTGCAGATATTGAGAATGACCTGCTTGAGATCGAATCTGCCGGAGCGAACATTGATGACAACCTCGTCAACAAGGTTTTTCGCGCGGCGCATTCGATCAAGGGCGGCGCAGGATTCTTTAACCTGCACAAGATACAGGAACTGGCTCATCGCACAGAAAATGCGCTGGACATGATCCGTTCCGGCGAGATGACGCCCGCGCCGGATGTGGTCAACGTTTTGTTGATGGCTTTTGACCGCCTGCGTGAACTGCTCAACAATTACCAGGCCAGCCATCTGGCAGATACGACCGAGATTCTGGTTGCATTGTCCGGGATGGTTTCTGCGAATCTGGCGCCAGCCAAAAAAGAATCGCTGCTGCGGACGGTGAAGGTTACCGCGCCCGGTGTGAAAACCGTGCTTAATATCCCGGAGTTTGACCTGGATCACGCAAAAGACGGCAGGCATTATTTGTACCTGATCGAATATGACATGATCGACGATGTTCAGCGGAAGGGCAAGCGCCCGCTGGATGTGTTGTTCCTGTTGAGTAATTCCGGTACGATCATTGACGCGATGTTTGAGTTGGATGGGGCTGGCACGCTTGACGATGAACCTTCGGACCGCCTGCCTTTCGTTGTGCTGTTTTCCACCGAACTTGCCCCGCAGATGGCGGATGTGATTTTTGACCTGCCAGCCAGCCAGGTGCATGTGCTCTACTCTCCGCCGGCAGAGGAATCTCCACGGATGCCCGAACCAATTGCCGGCTATGAAAGACCGCCTGAGGTTGTCGAATCTGTTGCGCTGGAAGAGGTCAATCAGGCGCAATCCTATTCTTTGCCTTCGTTGACTGCGGCTGTTTCAGAGACTGCCCCGGCGCAAGTTGGAATGGAATCCACTTTGCGTGTGGATGTGAGCGTGCTGGAGTCTTTGATGAATCTGGCGGGTGAGCTTGTGCTTAGCCGCAATCAATTGCTGGATGCGATGGCGAGCGGCGATGAGCACATCATGCAGATCGGAGCGCAGCGCATCAACCTGGTGACTTCCGAGCTTCAGGAAAATATCATGCTGACGAGGATGCAGCCTGTCAGTAATATTTTCAATAAATTCCCGCGCGTCGTGCGTGACCTTTCGAAGGAGCTCGGCAAGGAGATTCGTCTCGATATTTCAGGACGCGAAGTTGAGATGGACAAGACCATCATTGAGGGGTTGAACGAGCCGATGACTCACATGGTTCGCAACGCTGTCGATCATGGAATTGAAAGCGCGGATGTGCGGACGCGCGCAGGCAAGCCTCCGTTCGGAACGATCAGCTTGAAAGCTTTTCACGAGGCGGGTCAGGTGGTGGTGGAGATTCACGATGACGGCAAGGGGATTGATCCCGCAAAAGTTGCCGCGTCGGCGCTTGCGAAAGGATTGATCACGCAGGAACAACTTAAGGGGATGTCTGCCAAGGAAATGACCGCGTTGATCTTCCTGCCGGGTTTGTCTACGGCTGAGAAGGTCAGCGATGTTTCAGGCCGCGGGGTTGGCATGGATGTGGTCAAGACCAATCTCGATAAACTGGGCGGAAAGGTCGAGATCGACTCAGTCCCCGGCAAGGGCACGAATATCATCATCCGCCTGCCGTTGACGCTGGCGATCATTCCTTCATTGCTGCTTTCTGTGAATGGAGAGCGCTTTGCCATACCGCAGGTGCATGTCAGTGAATTGATTCACATCTCCGCCGACCAGATTCAGAAGCGGATCGAAGTGGTTGGAAATTCGGAAGTGCTGATGCTGAGAGGCGCGCTGATTCCCCTTGTGCGGTTGAGCGATGTGCTGGGTATCGAAAAACAACTCGAAGACCCGCAGGCCGGCGAACTTACCCCCGACCAGCGTGCCAGAATCGCAGACCGCCGCTCTCCGCACTATGACTTTGACAGCGCAGAACCCATTGCGGCGAAATCTGAGGATGCAAATGGCAAACGCAAGCGTTCAGCCATTGAGCGCCGCTACCATGCATCAAGCAACCTCAACATTGTGGTCATCACCACCGGCGCGCTGCAATATGGGCTGGTCGTTGATGAACTTCACGATACCGTTGAAATTGTGGTCAAGCCGCTTGGACGTCACTTCAAAGGGCTGCGCGAGTATGCCGGCGCAACCATTTTGGGGGATGGGAATGTGGCGTTGATTCTGGACGCTTCCGGCATTGCTGCCAAGACTGGTCTGGTCTCGATGGCTGGCAGCCGCCGCGCCCAGGTCTTGAGCGCAGAAACCGTGCGCGAGGGAACCAGCGACAGGCATTCCCTGCTCACGTTCCGCAATGCGCCGGATGAGTTTTGCGCAATTCCAATGGATCTGGTTGTGCGGGTATTGCAGGTGGAGGACGGGCAGATCGAATGGGCCGGCGGACGGCGGACGATGCAATACCGCAATGTTTCGCTGCCTTTGGTAACGCTCAAAGATACGGCGCAAGTCGCCGAGCTCCACACTGCGCAGGAAAAAGGAGTTGTGATCTTTAATGTCTACGGCCATGAAGTCGGCTTGCTGGCTGGTATGCCCGTCGATGTTTTGGAGACAACAGCTTTGATAGACCGCGAAACCCTGCGCCAGAAAGGCGTGTATGGGTCAGCCATATTGGATGGTAATACCACTCTTATCCTTGATGTATTTGAAATGGTTGCGGCGTCTCACCCGGACTGGGTGGCGGAAGCGGAACAGGCTACCGAGAAGTCGATCGCTGGCGGAGATGTAATTCTCCTGGCTGAGGATTCAGATTTCTTCCGCGGGCAGGTTCGGCGCTACCTGGAAGGTGACGGCTATTTTGTCATCTCTGCTGTAGATGGTCAGGAAGCCTGGGAATTGCTTGAAGTAAATGCCAGCAAGATAAAGCTGGTGTTGACAGATATTGAAATGCCGCGTCTGGATGGCCTCGGGCTGACTCGCGCGATCCGCGCCGACCAGCGCTACAACAAACTCCCGATCATTGCGCTGACCTCATTAGCCGGCGAGGAAGATACCGCGCGTGGCTTGGCGGCTGGCGTAACGGAATATCAAGTGAAACTTGACCGTGACAAATTATTGGCAGGCGTAAAAAACCTGCTTCGCTCAGATGAAGGCCGGGACTGATCCCGCCAGACTTCAATTCGAGGAGAATACCCCATGCAAAAACTTGCCAAAGAATACCGTATCAATGACACCAATCTAAACCTGAGGAAGGATTTCATACGCTTTGGGCCTGCAGATATCCGCATTTTGGGGCAGCTTGCAGGCTGGGCTGAGCGTGTGGCCGATACGATCGCCAAAGAGTTTTACGATCATCAATTTACGTTTGCGCCCACTGTGGCTTTCTTTGAGGGATATGCCCGGAAAAAGAACATTCCACTGGCGCAGCTGCGCCAGCAGTTGGAAAAATCACAGGCAGGGTACTTCCGTCAGATTTTTCAGGAAGCTGCCACAGGTCAGTATGGAACCGATTACTTTGAAAAACGCCTTTATGTGGGGAAACTTCATAACGTCATAAATCTGCCGCTCAAATGGTATATCGGCAGTTACAGCCTCTACCAGGACCTGACGCGCAAGTATCTAATGAAATCCTATTTCTTCCGTCCGGGTTTTCGCGCCAGCGCTGAACGGGCAATTTTCACTGTATTCAATTATGACATGCAGGCGGTGGCGGATTCTTTCTTCTACGACTACCTGCAATCGATCAGCATGGATCTGGGTTCGATCCCAATCAGCAATACGAGTCATGATCTGTCGGAATACTACGAGCCGCTGAAAGAAACCCTGCGCGGAGTCCTTGTTTTGGTGACGGATAGCGCGAAGTCGATCAGCGCGTTTTCGGAGCAGCTTTCATCAAAGACAAATATCGTTGCCACTGCGGCGGAGGAACTCAGCGCAAATACGGCTTCTGTGGCAGATGGGATGGAGCAGACGAACTCCAACCTGCACGCGGTTGCGGTGGCTGTGGAGGAAATGACTGCCACGGCCGGCGAAATTGCCAAGAATTCAGAGAAGGCACACGCCACGACCGAACGGGCTGCAAGGCAGGTGGACCAATTCTCCATGGTCATGAACGGGCTTGGGCAGTCGGCGCAGGAGATCGGCAAGGTGACGGAAACGATCACGCGCATCTCGGCCCAGACCAATCTGCTGGCGCTCAACGCCACCATTGAAGCGGCGCGGGCGGGAGCGGCAGGCAAGGGCTTTGCGGTGGTCGCAAGTGAAATCAAGGAACTCGCCAAGCAGACCGCCGAAGCGACCCAGGTCATCAAGGAAAAGATCAATACCATTCAGGGCTCAACAGCCGAAGCAGTGGCTGATATCGACAAGATCGTACAGGTGATTCGCGATGTCAATGATATTGTCATGAGCATTGCCGCCGCCATTCAGGAACAATCCACGGTTAATCAGGATATTGCCGGCAACATCGCGCATACTTCCAATGGAGTCCGGGATGCGAGCACGCGGGTGGCCGAGACTGCGATCGTGACGGGCAGCATCGCCAAGGAGATGTCTGAACTAAGCGGAACCGCTTCAAACGGCGCTGACGGTGGGAAGGGTTCCATCTCGGTTGCTTCCCTGACGGAGATGGCGCAGGCTCTGCAAGAGGTTTGTACTCAATTCAAACTGCATGAAAACACAAGGAATGACCTGCTGGCTGAAATTGACACCTTCAAGCAGGCGCATCTGAACTGGGTGAAGAAAGTGGAAACCATGCAGCAGGGCGGCGCGGCGATCAACCTGAATGACATCCCAGCTCATACAGGCTGTTCCTTTGGGCGCTGGTATTACGGCGCAGGCATGGGAAGGTTTGGCCAGCACCGGGAATTCATCATGGTCGAAGCCCCGCACAAAAAATTCCATGAGTTGTTGAAGGAATATGTCGAGGCATACACAAGCCAGGGCGCGGGACGGGCGCAGGCGGTTTTTGACCAACTGAAATCCATTTCCCTGAATATTGTCACAGACCTTGATCAGTTGAAAAAGATAGTCTGACCCGCTTGATATCAGACAATACTTTGGAGGTACATCATCCATGAAAAAAATGATTTTTAGTGTTGCCGTAACATTTATGAATCGGCTAAATTACTCGAGAAAGTTCCTGCTGGTGACGGGGGTCTTCCTGGTTCCGATCGCGATTCTGACCTATCAGCTTGCTGCACAGCTTGGCGCAGACATCAACTTTGCCCGTCAGGAACGAAAGGGCGTTGAGTACCTGAGACCCACCCTGAGCCTGCTTCAGCATGTGCAGCAACATCGCGGCGCAACCAATACTTTTCTTTCCGGCGACGCAACATTCAAAGAGGTTATGCTTCAGAAGCAGGCTGCCATTGCGGAAGATATCACCGCCATAGACGCGGCGGAGCAGTTGCATGGCGCCGAGTTTGAAAGCAGCGAGCGCTGGCAGGAGATTAAGGATGAATGGCTGGCGCTGCAAGGCGAGGTGGAAGATATTCCAGCCGCTGAAAGTGTTGAGCGCCACACAGCTTTGATCGCCAAGATCCTCGCCTTCCGCGTTTACATTGCAGAGTTGTCCAATATGGCCCGCGATTCGAACATTGACGTTTACTATATTATGACCGCAACGACAAAATCCTCCCCGCTGACTACTGAATATATGGGTCAACTGCGGGCGATCGGGTCCGGTAGTCTGGTTGACGGGAACGTGACCGATAAAGAGCGCGGCAAAATCGAGTCGCTGAATGCGCTTGCCAATTCAAGCGCAGGCGCGGCGGAAGAAAACCTGCAGCAGGCCTATAAATACAACCCCGACTTGCGCAGCCGCCTTGAGGCATTTTCCGAAGAAGCGCAGGCTCAGCAGAGCTTGTTTCAGACTGTGGTGAGCGAGCAGGTTTTGAATGCGGCTGATATCACGATCACAGCGAAGGAATATTTCGACATCGCCACCAAGGCCATTGACGCAGAGTTTGCGCTGGTCGCCGAGTTGAACAATGCCGCCGATGATCTGCTCGCGGCGCGCCTCAAACTTTTGACTGCGCAACGACTCATAGCGTTTGCATTGTCAGGTATTCCGGCGCTGCTGGCGCTTTGGTTATTTGCTGGTTTTTACCTCTCGGTAATCGAAGCTATGAAAGGCGTGCAGGATATTGCCGGGCAGATTTCACAGGGCGATGTGAGTAAAAACCTGGAATATCATTCCAACGATGAAATGGGGCAGCTTGCTGAAGCATTCCGAAGCATGATCGCCTACCTGCAAAACATGGCGCGTGTGTTCGAGAATATTTCCCATAATGATTTGAGGGAGGATGTGACGCCCAAGTCTGAAAAGGATGTGCTGGGCAGTTACTTCTCCAAGATGATTCTCAGCCTGCGCGATTCCTTCCAGGAAGTGGCTGATAATGCCAATTCCCTGAGCAATGTTTCCGGGCAGCTTGGTTCAAAAACCAACATCGTTGCCGCCGCCGCCGAAGAACTCAGCTCGAATACAGCCTCGGTGGCAGCCGGAATGGAACAAGCTGATTCCAGCTTACATGCGGTTGCGGTGGCTGTGGAGGAAATGACTGCCACGGCCGGCGAAATTGCCAAGAATTCAGAGAAGGCACACGCCACGACAGATCAAGCTGCCCGCCAGGTGGACCAATTTTCCATGGTGATGAAGGGGCTTGGGCAGTCGGCGCAGGAGATCGGCAAGGTAACAGAAACGATCACGCGCATCTCAGCCCAGACCAATCTGCTCGCGCTCAACGCCACCATCGAAGCGGCGCGGGCGGGAGCGGCAGGTAAGGGCTTTGCGGTGGTCGCAAGTGAAATCAAGGAACTCGCCAAGCAGACCGCCGAGGCGACCCAGGTCATCAAGGAAAAGATCAATACCATTCAGGGCTCAACTGCCGGGGCGGTGGCGGATATCGACAAGATCGTGCGTGTGATCCGCGATGTCAATGACATCGTCATGAGCATTGCCGCCGCCATTCGGGAGCAGACCATGGTTACACAAGACATTGCTGGCAATATTTCACATGCCTCCAATGGAGTCCGGGATGCGAGCACGCGGGTGGCCGAGACTGCGATCGTCACAGGCAGCATTGCCAAAGAGATCTCTGAACTTAGCGGCGTTGCTGAAGATAAGACAACTTCCGCCGGTGAAATTACCGCTTCGGTCACTTCCTTGGTGAACATGGCGCAGGCTCTCCAGGAAGTTTGCAATCAGTTTAGACTGCACGATACCAACAGGAATGACTTGCTGGCTGAAATTGACACCTTCAAGCAGGCGCATCTGAACTGGGTGAAGAAAGTGGAAACCATGCAGCAGGGCGGCGCGGCGATCAGCGTGAATGACATCCCATCCCATACGGGCTGCTCGCTTGGGCGCTGGTATTACGGGGTTGGTATAGGACGATTCGGTCAACTGCGGGAATTTATTTCGGTCGAAGCCCCGCACAAAAAATTCCATGAGTTGTTGAAGGAATATGTCGAGGCATACACAAGCCAGGGCGCGGGACGGGCGCAGGCAGTTTTTGACCAACTGAAATCCATTTCCCTGAATATTGTCACAGACCTTGATCAATTGAAAAAGATAGTCTGACCCGCCTGGGTGTCCGTGAGCATTGAGCGACAAGGAGAGTAAAAATGAACATTCTGAATAATTTGAAAATAGGCCGTAGGCTTTTGGTGGGGTTTGGGGCGGTAATTCTGATGATGATCGCGGCGACCGGCATCGGAATTTGGAGCATTAATTCAATTGATGCCGCCTTGGATGACATACTCTTTCAGACCGAACAAATCAATCATGTTCAAACTGTGGCTGAGAATTTGCAGGGCGTATATCAGCATATGGCTATTATGATGCTGGAAACCGACCCTGCCAGACAAGCTGTTGCGCTTGAGGATTTGAAGGCCCACCGGGCAGCCTATCTTGAGGCCTTGGACTGGTTCCAAAAAAATACAGACACTGAGGAAGAAGTTGCGCTATTAAAGACACTGAATGATGTGCTGGCTTCAAACCGCGAGGTCAATAACAAAGTGCTTGACCTGCTGGTGTCGGGGAAAAGCATCGAAGCCAGGAAACTTTACCTGACCGAGGCTTTGGATGGCGTTCCCCCCATGGAAAAAGCATTTGATGACCTGGTCGTTTCTGTGGAAAATGAAATGGTTGGAGTGCAAAAGTCTACGCTGGACCTGACAACAAGGATGAACATCATCCTTTCAGCGTTTGCTGTGGCGGCGCTTTTAGTAGCCATTTTTATGATAACCGCCATCACGAACAGCATAACCAACCCAATTAAAAATTCCTTGTCCTACCTGACAGAAATGTCCAGAGGCGATTTCTCCATTATTCCAGCGAAGGAATTTGTCGCGCGCAAGGACGAAATGGGAGACATCGGCAGGGCATTATCAGTTCTTCTTGGTAGTTTGAAAAACTCGATTGGACAGGTGCGTGACGGGGTTGGGACGATCGCATCCGCTTCCACCGAATTATCTGCCATTTCATCTCAGATGACCTCCTCCGCCTCCGAAGCCTCTGCCCGATCGAACGGGGTCGCCTCCGCCGCTGAAGAATTGAGCGCGAACACCTTGTCGGTTGCGGCTGGGATCGAGCAGGCCGTCACCAATCTGCGCAGCGTTGCGACAGCCACGGAAGAAATGACTTCCACGATCGGCGAGATTGCGGGTAACTCTGAAAAAGCCCGCCATATTACCAGCGAAGCCGTATCTCAGGCAGATCAAATTTCAGCGGCAGTGCGCGCGCTCGGCGAATCAGCGCAGGATATCGGCAAGGTGACCGAGACGATCACATCCATTTCGAACCAGACCAATCTGCTGGCTTTGAATGCGACGATCGAAGCCGCCCGGGCTGGCGCGGCAGGCAAGGGCTTTGCAGTGGTCGCGACAGAGATCAAGGAACTGGCAAAACAGACTGCGACGGCAACCGAGGATATTAAGGCAAAAATCTCCGGCATTCAAAATTCAACCGCCAACACGGTGGACGATATTGAAAAAATCATGAAGGTCATCCATGACATCAGCGACATAGTCACCACCATCGCCTCAGCCATCGAGGAGCAATCCGTTGTCACCCGCGACATTGCCGCGAACATATCACAGGCCACAAGGGGAGTGGATGATGCCAATGAGCGCGTATCTCAAACCTCAACTGTCACCCAGTCTGTGGCGCAGGATATATCCGCCGTCAACAAGGCAGGAAATGAAATCGCACATGGCAGCCAGCAGGTGCAGGCAAGCGCCTCTGAATTATCGCAACTGGCTGAACAACTGCGCAGCATGGTTCAGGCCTTCAAGGTTTAATCCCGTGAAGATTTGGATCGTGTTCCCATTTATCGTGGAAGGAGGCTGACAATGCCGCAACAAGAAGAAACCACTCTGGTATCAACTTTTTTTATCGGAGGTACTTTAATGGGCGTCAATGCAATGAATGTTCAGGAAGTCGTTCAACTGAACAGCCTGACACCCGTGCATCACGCCAGTGATTATATTGCCGGCATCATCAACCTGCGCGGGCAGATCGTCACTGTGGTAGACCTGAAGCGCAGGCTGGAGATCGATCAACTGGACGATCAAACCGCCCGTGAGATTTTTATCGTTTCATCTCAGGGAGAAAATATCGGCCTGCTGGTGGATGAAGCCGCAGATGTCATCCCAGCCGACATGGATAATCTGGCCCCGCTGCCGGCGAACATGAGCCTGACCCAGCAAAAATTTCTCAAGGGAATCTGTCAGGAAGAATCCCGCCCGATCGCCATCCTCGATATCGGTTCAGTTCTGAGCGCGGAGTAGGATGAAACTTCGAGTCCTGGTCGTGGATGACACTTCCCTGTTTCGGCGCATCATTTCAGACGCCCTCGCGCTTCTACCTGACGTGGAAGTGGTTGGCACTGCCCCGAATGGGAAAATTGCCCTGGAGCGCGTCGCTTCGCTCTCCCCGGACCTGATCACGCTTGATATTGAAATGCCCGAAATGAGCGGTCTTGAAGTGCTTGATGCTCTGAAGAGCCGCGGCCTGAAATGCGGCGTGGTGGTTGTCAGCGCCCTGACATTAAAGGGCGGCGACTTAACCATTCGCGCATTGGAACTCGGCGCATTTGACTTCATCACAAAACCAAGCGGCGGCGACCCGCAAACCAACCTGACCGCCATCAGCAATTCGCTTGCTCCGATCGTCAGCGCCTTTCGCCGCCGCTGGGAAATCCAATCAATTCTCAGGTCAACATCTGCGCCTGCGGCAGCGGTTGTCAGGCCTTCGATTCCTTCATCCCCCGCGGCACACGCGCCTGTGCCTGTCTCAAAGAAAGCTGACCTTGTCCTAATCGGAATTTCAACCGGCGGTCCGAACGCTCTTGCAAAAATGCTGCCCGCCCTGCCTGCGAATTTTCCTGTGCCCATTTTGGTCGTCCAGCACATGCCGCCATTATTTACCAAATCGATGGCGACGAGTTTGGCGGCAAAATGCAGGGTGGCAGTGAAGGAAGCCGAAGATAATGAGACCATTCGCCCGGCGACCGTTTATATCGCGCCCGGCGGGAGGCACATGAAAATTGCGCCGGCTCCAAAAGGAGAAATTAACTTAAGCATCACGGATGATCCCCTCGAGAACAACTGCCGCCCATCCGTGGACTATTTATTCCGTTCTGTTGCAAATGGCTTTACTGGCAGCACAACCGCCGTCATCATGACCGGCATGGGCAGTGACGGCGTGCTTGGGCTGCGATTGCTAAAGCGTAAAAACTGCCATATCATCGCCCAGGACGAATCCTCCTGCGTTGTTTACGGTATGCCCGGTGAAGCAGTCAAGGCGGGGGTTGTTGATATAATCACACCGCTCGACCATATCGCCGAAGAGATCAGCCGTTCAGTAAAGAGCGCACCATTGTGATCAAAATTCAACCGGAAGAAGCGCGCGCACTATCGCAGTATATCTATTCGCTGTGCGGAGTGCATCTCGATGAAACCAAAGGGTATCTTTTGGAGAACCGTTTGGCGCCCCTGCTGCAGGAAAATTCGTGCGCCAGTTTTTCAGAGTTCTATTTGAAGGCGCGGTCCGACCCGACAAAAAACATCCCGCGCAAGATCGTGGATGCTGTCACCACCGGAGAAACCTCATTCTTCCGCGACAGCGCGCCCTTCGACCTGCTCCAATTTAAACTTCTGCCCGAATTAATAGACCGCCGGAAAAAAACAGCCCCTGCCGGTTCGCCGCTCACGCTTCGTATTTGGAGCGCAGCCTGCTCGTCTGGTCAGGAGGTCTACACCACAGCCATTATTTTGCAGGAAACACTTGGCAACTCCGCCAAATACAATATCCAACTTTTGGGCACGGATATTTCCGACCAGGCGGTTGCCCGGGCGTCCTATGGGGTTTTTTCGCGGATGGAAGTTGAGCGCGGACTCGCCCCCGAAAGGCTTCAACGACATTTTGTCGCAGTGGATAAAGGCTGGAAGATCAGAGACGAACTCAGAGGGGTCGCCTCCTTCAAAAAATTAAACTTGATGGATGACTTTTCCGCCTTGGGCCGCTTTGATATCATCTTCTGCCGCAACGTGGCAATCTACTTTACCGAAGCCGACAAAATAAAATTATTCGCAAAACTTGGGAATTCCCTGGCTTCCGACGGAGCGCTCATCATTGGCAGCACCGAGTCGCTGACCGGGCTTTGCCCGCAATTTGAGCCCATGCGCTATCAGCGAAGTGTTTATTATCGTTTGAAATAAGAACATGCTTTATCAGAAGCAAAAGCCAGCGATTTTCATCACTGGCTTTTTCATTTTACTTTTCCTTGTTTTTTACATACACCTTTACCGCTTCGAGCATGAACTCCGCCAGTTGCGGATGCATCTTGTCGAAGTTTTCCCTAAAGCGCGGATCGCCATTGTAGCCGTTTGCGATGCCGAGCAGCTGCTCAAGGTTCGGCGTCCAAAAGTAATCCATGTGCCTGCGCCAATGCTCCACCGCTGCCTGAGCTTCAACGCTCGCCGCGCCTTTTGGCATGACTGCGATCATATCTTCATACACCTGCCTGCCTTCAGCCATGATGGCTTCCTTCTTTGTCGCGGAATATGATTTCCATTTGCGATTTGATTCGCGCACAGTTTCAGGATCATAAATTTTCTCCGCTTCCTGCGCGTACTTCTCCTGCTCTTCTTCGCTAAAGCCTTCGAATAAACCTTTCTGGCTCATAAGTTTTTCTCCTTTGACATGTTGAATGGTATGCTCCACTGTGACGAGTAAACGCTTCACCCTTTCCATTTGCCTGCCCAGCGATTCTTTGTGGGATTCCAACGCTGTGAGCAGGTCGAAGTCACGGCGTCCCATGAGCTTCTTGATCTCCTCAAGTGGAAAATCCAACTCGCGGTAAAACAATATTTGCTGCAACTTCAACAGCGACTCCTCCCCGTAGTAGCGATAGCCATTATCGCCAATGCGGGATGGCTTGAGGAGACCGATGTCGTCATAATGATGCAGAGTCCGCGGTGTGACGCCTGCCATTTTGGAAAGCTGTTTGACAGTGAACATGGCGATAATATAAACCCTCACGCCACGTTAATGTCAAGGGTTCTGGGGGTTTCAAACAAAAAATGCGCTGTCAGGCGCATTTTTTGTTTGAGCTTTGTTATGCTTTTTGCAGGACAAAGTACCAGTATTTCCTGTTATCCAAATGAGGCGTATCCTGCGGCGAATCTGTTTTGATGCCGGCAAAGTGATAAAAGGCCTTGCGTAAAACAACCGGTACATATTTGTCGACAAGCTGGATTCTGCGCTCGCGATCAAGTTCGACAGCTTTTAAAACATTGTCCGTGATATCCTCCTCCTTGATAAGTTTTAATCCCATTGCCTTTAACTGCGCGTGCCAGATCTCAACTTTTTCTTCATAGCGCAGGTCTGTGTAAAGGAAATAGCCATCCTGCCTGAGCACACGCCTGACATGCTCAAAGAACTTTGTGATGTTTGGATAGTAAAGCGACGCCTCGACATTCATGACCACGTCGAAGGAGTTGTCCGGGAAAGTCAAAGCCTCAGCATTGCCGTGATGGAATTTGAGTCCATCCAGTTTGTAGTGGCTGCGGCAGAATTCAATGGCGCGGGTGGAGAAGTCTACACCGGTGTAGGATTTAGGCTTGAAGTGGCGCATGATGAAGTTTGCGCCGCCGCCGCGCCCCGAACTGACCTCAAGCGCATCACGCCCTGACCAGTCGATGGACTTTGCGACATGGTGGTAGAGCTGCAGGGGATAGCGGTGGATTTCATCCTCGACAGAAAGGGGGAGAGGGTCATGTCCCTTGTGGTGGGACGTGTAGCCAAAGTTCATGAAGATGGCGTTCCTGTCCTTATCCAGCGTTGATATCATTTCATATTGCAGGCGGGTGAGCCAGCTTTTGACATTTGGGAAATGGTGAAATAACAGCTTATTAAGCATCTCTCTCCTCCGATTTGGTTTGTAAAGAGCATCCAGCATGGCTGGATGCTCTTTATGAGTGGTTTTTATTATAACCCTGCGATGAGCATGAAGTTAGCAAAGATTCAAAAAGCCCCGGAGGGATCGTCTTCTCCGGGGCTTTATTTCTTACTATTTACTTCTCACTATCGAACCCTTCTGGCAGCCAACAGAAGAGGAACAACTCTCTTGCAGCTTTGACCTCAACCATCCTGCCGAAGGGCGTGCTGTGCGGCGGGTTGTGGAGTAGTTCAGGCTGGGTCTTGGTTTCCTTGATCGGCATGGCGAGATAATAGGAAACATGCTCTGGATCACACGAAAATAAATTTGAAAGAATTAGTATGGTAGACGGCCTCTAAATAAATACGCAAGAATTGCCATACATCTGATGTGTTAAAATGCAATACATATGATTACGATTACTGAAATATACAAGGTAAACAACGAGATTGTTTTTTTCATTTATGGATTGGCATTCTTTACTCTGGGGTTTGCCATCATCCTGCAAACACGGCAAACATCACGCCTGGAACTCGCATATAGTTTGCGATGGTTGGCTGCGTTTGGAATTATCCATGGGTTGTATGAATGGGGAGATTTGTTCATACCGATTCAGGCAAGTTATTTAAGCGAGAAGCTAATCATGCTTCTGTACTGGCTGCATCTGGTGTTTCTGGCGATTTCCTTCGTTTGCCTGCTGGAGTTTGGGTTGCAACAGATTTCACCCCTCCCACGCTCTCAATTTATGCATTGGCAGCCGCTTGCAATTCTTGGATTGTGGTCTGCCGTCGTATTTTTTATCTTGCCAGCGAATTTTTCAGATTCGCATCAAGTACGCCTTACTGGGAATGCGCTCGCACGTTACTTTATTCTGATTCCCGGCGGGCTGGCTTCTGCCTACGGTTTGCGCGTTCATGCCATGCAACATATTGCCCCTTTAAATGCGCCAAAAATTCTTCAGAATTTTCAGATTGCCGGAGTCTCTTTATTTCTATATACAATAGTTGGTGGAACTATCCCCCCGCCCACACCTTTTTTTCCGGGTAATTTTCTTAATACCAGAACGTTTATTGAAATTACAGGAACGCCAGTGATGGTTTTCCGTTCTATATTCGCCATGCTCATCACAATAACAGTGGTGCGCGGGATGGAAATCTTTGGACTGGAAGCAGAGCGACGCATTGAGGAACTCGAACAACAGCAAATTATTAACGCGGAACGGGAACGCCTGGCGCGTGACTTGCATGATGGCGCGATCCAAAAAGTGTACACTGCGGGTTTACTGGTTGAATCGGCTGCCCGATTGGCGAAACCAGATACGGAATTAGACAAACGGTTGACGCGCGCTGTAACGGTTGTTAGCGACGCAATTCTTGATTTACGGCGGAACCTGGCTGAGTTACATGAGCATTCACAAATTGAGTATGCGTCTCTATCGCAGTTGCTACGCCATATTCCGCAAAACCCAAATTACAGCACAATTGTAAATATTTTAATTACCGACGAACTGCCTAAAGAAAAAAACGTATCCACCCGCCGCGCGAATCATATTGTTGCCATTATCAATGAGGCATTGGCAAATACAATCCGTCATTCCGGCGCGCGCAATGCGCAAGTTATAGCAAAAAATGACGGGGAATTAATACATATCACAATCAAAGACGATGGCGCAGGATTGCCGCCCGAATTCAAAAATGGTTACGGGCTGAGAAACATGAACGACCGCGCGCGCCTGCTAGGTGGAAAAATTGAATTTAAAAACGATCACGGATTGGTTATTCTGCTTGAAATCCCCTGGAGCGACTAAATGAAAAAAATACGGGTTCTGCTTGTAGATGACCACGACATTGTGCGACTTGGTTTGATGACTTTGTTAAATGACCAACCGGATATGGAAGTGGTCGGCGAAGCCAGCGCCTCGATGCCGGCAATACAAGCATCTGAAAGGTTCCAGCCGGATGTGGTGCTGATGGATATCCGCCTGCCGGGCGAAGGCGGCATTGAAGCTACGCGCCAAATAACATCTCGCTTTGCCCATATAAAAGTTGTGATGTTGACATCGTTTGCGGATGACGATCTGGTCATTCGCGCCATCAACGCCGGGGCAACAGGATACGTCCTTAAACAAGTTGGAAATGAGGAGTTGATTCGCGCAATTCGTGCAACAGCGCGCGGCGAGTCGCTACTTGATTCCTCTACCACTGCGCGGCTTCTGGCACATGTTCGCAAAACGGATCGCCTGGCGCAAGAAGATGCTTTTCGAGATTTCACTGACCGCGAAATGGATGTCTTGCTGTATCTGGCAAAGGGGAAGACCAATTCTGAAATTGCATCCCTGTTACATTTGAGCGAAAAAACTGTAGGGAATTATGTAGCCAACATGTTCATGAAATTGCAGGTAAACAACCGGGTCGAACTTGCCGCATACGCATACGAACATCATTTGTTTGAAAAGATCGGCAAGGAATAAAAATCGAACCCCTCAAGGCGATTAGACCTTGAGGGGTTTTTCAAAGGGGGAGAAGAAATAATTTATTTCGGCATGAAGACTAGGCTGTTCACTCCAAGCGGGTAAGCATGGCGAACTTGAGCGTTCTCGAAGATTGCCAACCCGAAGAAATACTGGGCGGCAAGGTCGCTGAACTGCACGTCGGTTTCCGAACCGGTTACGAGCGCGCGGCTGAATTCAATTGTCCATTTGCCGTCAACCCATTTCCATCCGGCGGAGATTTGACCGCGGTCGCCTACGATCTCAGACTTGATGATACCGGGCAGGTAAGAGCCTACGGGCATGGCGTCGAGCGCGGCTTGATCGAGCGCGACCTTTTCGCTGTCGAGGATGTAACCGGGAGCGCCAGTCGTCAGGTCAACATTGGGGGATGTAAAGCCGGGCTTGGATTTGTCGGCAACGGTCTTGGTCGCGTCAGCAGGATCGGGCATGGAGGCGAAGTTGTCAGCATAACCGCCAGAGTCTTTCGCGTCGCTCTTGCGTCCGGCTTCCTTCGCTTTTTCGGCGTCGAAGCGGGTTGAGTCAAGATATTGGTCGTCAATCTGGTTCAAATTGCGAACGGACTTCCAGTGCCAAATGTCGCCCAGTTCGCCTTCGTTCGCTGTGTATTTGTTGCCGTAAGGTTTCAAATCAGGATTTTCGCCATCATGGCAAGCTACCTGACAGCCGAATTCGTTGAAGTCTGCAATGCTGTTGTTGATGTTCCAAATCATGGCAAACTTATCTTCATAGACAGAGTTATTGTCGCCGCCTTTATCGTTCGGGTCCTTAATTTGTTTCCATGTGCCGTCTTCCTGTTTCTGCCAGGGGGAGCGAAACCAAGATTCGGTGGGGTCGGCATAGGTCAACATAAAATACACGGTGTCAGCGGTGTAAACGGCTTTAAGTTCCGCTTCGGTTGTGAATTCATTAAAGCCTTTTTGGACTTTAACGGTGACCGACTGCGCGTTTGCCCAAGCTGCGTCATCGGCTACGCCATCGAGCGTAGGAGCGGCGTCAACGGGAGCGGCAATCAACGCGCCTTCGGGCGCTTCCCAAGCAGGGGCGGGGGCTTCGGTCGCGGGGGCTTCTGTAGCAGGCGCTTCCGTTGCGGGCGCTTCGGTGGGTTCCGGGGCAGGTGCGCCGCATGCTGAAAGCAGCATGGAAGCCAGAACGATCAGGGAAAGAACAAAAGTGACTTTTTTCATATCGATTCTCCTTAAATTATTTCTTGAATTCAGGCAAATATTCCTGGAGATTCAAGTGCATGTTAATATTTTAGGTGGAATATTTTTTTACAGTTAGAGGGATTTCTCCGTATGGAATTAGGGGAAATCTCCCCTAAAAATTCTTACGGGTAACGCATAAAAACCAGCACCCCAATCCTTCAGGAGAGATGCTGGCTTTTTACGCAAGTTCGCTTTTTTTATGGGCTAAGGGGTGGGCGTCGTATAAATTTGAGTTTCTGTCAGCGGTTGGACAGTCTCCAGCGCGGTTGCTTCTGAATTTACAAACCCGTATATTCCCGCAAGCATCATGATCGCCAGCACGCCCGCGATGGGGTAGTAGATCATTTGGCGTTTGCGAATTGTTTGCGCGTTTGGAGCCTGATGTGTGTTCCCAGATTTGATCTCTTCCAGTTCGAGAGGATGTTCGTGCAGCATTGCTTCTTCAGATATTTGCCCATTAAACATGGCTTTATTGAAACGCTTGATATGCACTCCATACATGTGCCATATCATGATCGCAAGCACCGCGAGAACAGCTTCGCCGCCGTGCGCAGCTTTTGCCGCTGGGACAAATTCACCAGGCAGGAAGTTAGTGGCTGTGATTGGGTTCCACATCATGAAACCTGTAACGCCCATGACGATCGCCCCCCAAACAAAAGCCCAATATTCCATTTTTTCTTCAAATGTATACCGACCCATCTTAGGGTATGTTTTTGCGACTCTAATATTGTAGAGAAACGCTTGAATACCGTCTTTGGCATCTTGGAGCTTTGGCTGCATGGAGAGCGGCTCATTCAATACAAAAAAGTTATAGCCCATGACAAGCAGATGCCAAGCGGCGCAGAACATCATCACAATCGCCGCAGAGTGATGAATTTCTCGCAGGGTTTCAATGCTATTTGGTACTCTTAGCAGCGTTCGCGCAATTGTGTTGTCTGGAAACCTTTGGAGCAACCCGGTTACGCCTAGTAAGGTGAAACAGAGCATCATGACCCAGTGTTCAATACGGCGGGCGAGTGGAAATCTCAAATAGGTTTGGTTGGGTTTATTCATAGTCATTTTCTTCCTTGGGAACAATGGATGGGACGCGTTTGGTTACAGGAACGACGGATCTGTAAACATCGCTCAGAACAAACAATATCATGCCGCCAAGTACCGTGGGAATAAAGTACTTATAGAACAGGTTGACATAGTACACAATGGGGTAGTGTTCTGGGCTTGGTTCGTAATGACTCATCCACGCCGCAGAAAAATTAGGACCGGCATCGGGGTGGCAACGCTGGCATTTGCCCAGCAGATTTGCCTGGATTGCAACGCCAGTTTTTGGGTCATCCGTTTTTGTAATGTCATGCACGCCATGGCAGTCAGTACAAACCGCTTTGTTTGTGGGTTGATCGGGAAACTGTTCTTCAAATATCTTAACTGTAGCGCCATGAAAATCTGCTACATAAGTATCTATAACATGGGTTGAAATATCGTACTTGTCCATGATCTCTGCGTTTGAGTGGCATTTTCCACATAAGGCTGGGGTGCTGTTGTGAAAAGATGTAGTGCCTCCTTGAACGTTATGAACGCCGTGACAGTTGATGCAGGTTGGCACGTCATCGTTACCCCCTTCGCTTAATGCCTTGCCGTGAACGCTTTCTTGATACTTTCCATATATTTCGGCGTGGCATTGAGAACAGGTTTCCTGAATTAAACGTTGGATAGCCACAAACGTGATCTCGCCTTTCGTATCCCTCTCAAACCGGGTTGACGTGTGGGGATTATGGCAATCTGAGCAGATCGCTGCCGATTCCTCCCCGTTTTGAAAAGCGGCTTGATGCGCACTGTCTTGTGCTTTCTCAAATTGTTCTTCGTGACATTCTTTGCACGCGGTATTTAATGACTGGGAATGCGCGCGAAGACTTTTTTCTTCGATTTTGGGATGTGGGTAGCTCTTGATATTAGCATGACAGTCTGCGCATTCTACTTTTTCTACCGCATGAACTGATTTTTCAAATTTGGCTGGGTCAATCGTGGCAGAAACCGACTCGCCGTCTACCACCACTTCCAAGCCCTCATCTTTATGACAATTGATACAAACGTTGCTGGCAGATTTTATTTTTAATTCTGGTGCCGCCTGAGCCGAAGGTATTAAAGAAAAAAATAAAAGCACAACCCCTAGAAATAAAACGAATACCGACCGGAATAAGAACCAATTTTTTTGTTGCATCGCATACTCCTTGCAAGAATTGCGCTTTCTGAGATTAAAGTCCATTAATCTTTCCAAATTTTATAAAAATTTTCGAAATAACAATAGAGGATGTTTACCCTAAAAATGTAGGGGAAATTTGTATTTTAAACAATAAAAACAGGGCTACTGCAACAGTAGCCCTGTTTTTATTAAATGAATTACTTCATTGACTCGTAATTCTCAGGCAACCAGCAGCACAGAACTAACTCTCTCGCCGCTTTGACCTCATCCATTCTTCCAAAGGGAGTGGTGTGTGGCGCGTTGTGGAGCAATTCGGGGTTTGTCTTCGCTTCTTCCGCGATCTTGATCAAGGCGTCGGCGAAACGATCCAGCGTATCCTTGTTCTCGGTCTCGGTCGGTTCGATCATCAGCGCTTCGTGGACGATGAGCGGGAAGTAATTCGTGGGCGGGTGGAATTTGTAGTCCATCAGGCGCTTGGCAATATCCAGCGCGCGGACGTCACTGCCTGCGAACTGACCTTCCGCAACAAATTCGTGCATACAGATTCGGTCAAACGGGATGGTATATGTTCCGCGCAATTTTGCCTGCAAATAGTTGGCGTTCAACACTGCATATTGCGAAACGTCCTTCAAACCGTCCGGGCCGTGCATGGAAATATACGTGTAAGCGCGGACAAGTCCGCCGCCGAAATGACCGTGGAAGGCTTTCATGCGTCCGATACTTTGCTTGGGTGTGACGAAGCCATACAGCGGGGCAGTTTCATCATCCGCTTCTTCAACGATGCCGACCAGCGGCGAGGGCAGGAAATCGTGCAGGCGTTCGCTCACGCCAACGGGACCTGAACCCGGCCCGCCGCCTCCGTGCGGGACGGAGAAGGTCTTGTGCAGGTTGAAGTGCATCACGTCAAAGCCGAGGTCGCCCGGGCGGACAATGCCAAGCAGGGCATTCAGGTTCGCGCCGTCACCGTACATCAAGCCGCCGCAGTCTTTGACGAGCTTGATGACGTCTTCGATATGTTCATCGAACATGCCGAGAGTGTTCGGGTTGGTGACCATCATGCCGACGACGGTATCGTCACAGGCGGCGGCGAGGGCTTTGAGGTCAACATTGCCGCGTTCATCCGATGGGATGGTGACCACGCTCATGCCCAACATGCCCGCGGATGCGGGGTTCGTGCCATGCGCGGCATCGGGGATGAGCATCTTGGTGCGTTTGCTGTCGCCGCGTGATTTGTGATAGGCGGCCATCATCAGCACCCCGGTGAATTCTCCGTGTGCGCCGGCGGCAGGTTGAAGTGTCACACCTGCGAATCCGCTGATCTCTTTCAGCCATTCCTGCAATTCGTACATCAAAACGAGGTTGCCTTGCACGGTTTCAATCGGCTGTAATGGATGTGTGTAAAGGAAGCCCGGCAGGCGGCAGGTATCTTCGTTGATCTTCGGGTTGTACTTCATGGTGCATGAACCCAAAGGATAGAAGCCATCGTCCACGCTGTAGTTGAATTTGCTGAGCCGCGTGTAGTGGCGGACAACATCCACTTCGGCGAGTTCGGGCAGGGGAAGGTCAGAGCGCAGCAAATGATTGGGAGGCAGGACAGTTTCGGGGACGTCTGATGCGGGCATGGTCACGCCGAGTCGCCCGGGGGAGGAAAGTTCAAAGATGGTGGGTTCAACAATCGCAGCCATTATTCCATCTCCTTTAAAACTTCCACGAGTGTGTCAATTTCCTGTTTGCTGTTCATTTCGGTGAAGGCCATGAGGATGTGATTTTCGAGCGAGGGATAATCTTTGCCGAGGGCGTACCCGCCGAGGATGCCGTGTTCAAGCAAATATTCGTTGACCTCATCCGCAGGTTTGGGACAGCACAAAACAAATTCATGGAAGAAGGGCTCGCTGAAGCAAAGACCAAAGCCGTCGATCTTGCTGAGTTCGCTGGCGGCGTAATGCGCTTTTTGATAACAAAGATTTGCGACCTGGCTCAAGCCAGTCTTGCCAAGCGTTGACATATAAACAGCGGATGCGAGCGCGAGCAAACCTTGATTGGAACAGATGTTGGAGGTGGCGCGTTCGCGTTTGATGTGTTGTTCGCGCGCGGTGAGAGTTAACACATACGAGCGCTGTCCGCGATTGTCAACGGTTTCGCCGATGAGACGCCCGGCCATTTTGTGAACGTAGGATTTTTTCGTGGTGAAGAATCCGAGATACGGTCCGCCGTACCAAAGCGGGATGCCGAAAGGCTGAGCTTCGCCGACGACAATATCCGCGCCCATTTCGGCGGGAGTCTTGAGCATGATCAGCGCGGTTGGATTGGCAACGATGCAAACGAGCGAGCCTTTTGCGTGCGCGTCTTCGATGAGTTTTGTGTAATCGTGGATGCGTCCGAAGAAATCGGGATATTGGACGACGACGAGCATTGTGTTTTCATCGACGAGCGACATCATTGCTTCGGGTCCGACTTCGGGGTCGATGGATACGTCATCCCCGACCTCTTCCACGCCCATACCTTGAGTGTAGGTACGGATGACTTCGCGGTACTGCGGATGCAAACTGGGGGACAAAACAACCTTCTTGCGTTTGCCGCGGAATTGTGCAAAGGCGAGGTTGACCGCTTCGGCTGTGGCAGTCGCACCGTCATAATGCGATGCGTTGGAAACTTCCATGCCGGTCAGGTTGGTCATCAGCGATTGATATTCAAAGATGGCTTGCAATGTACCTTGTGAAATTTCTGGCTGATACGGTGTGTAGGCTGTGTAGAATTCACCGCGGCGCAGGATATGGTCAACGACTGATGGGATGTAGTGATTGTACGCGCCTGCGCCGAGGAAGGAGATCATGTGTTCGCGTACATTTTCGTTGGTATTTGCCATTTCACTTAATAGTGAAGCGGCTTCCATTTCGGTTAATGCGGGGGGCAGGTCAAGTTTGGGAAAGCGATGTTTTTGCGGTACAGCCTCGAAGAGATCGTCAAGCGTTTTTACGCCGACTGTCTCGAGCATCGCATCCCGTTCAGTGGGACTGATGGGAATGTAGGTCATGTTGCCTCTAATTGTAGGGGCGGGATTACCCCGCCCCTACTTATGATTAATGAGCGCGTCCTGCGCAATCCGCTTCGTAAGCGGCAGCATCCATCACATCGCCAGTTGCGCCGCCTTCGACCTTGATCATCCAGCCTTCGCCGAATGGGTCGGAGTTGAGGGTTTCGGGTTTGTCGGAAAGTCCCTTGTTCACGGCGCTGACTTTCCCTGCGGCGGAGGCGTAAATTTCCGCGGAGGCTTTTACCGATTCAACAGATGCGATTGCTCTACCTACTGCAACTTCTTCGCCTTCTTCGACGAGCAGTTCAACGAAGACGATGTCCGATAGCTGGCTTTGGGCAAAGTCGGTGATGCCCATGGCTCCAGTGGCTGGGTCAAACCATTCATCGGATTTGGTGTACTTGAGGTTGGACGGAACGTTCATTGTTTTATGGCTCCTGTTTTTGGATTTTGGCGAATCAAAAGAGGACGTGCAATTATAGAATTGCGCGTCCTCTGTAATGGAACCTGAGAGATTGGTTTAGTCGATTTGCCGCCTAGTCTGCTGGCCGCCCAGTCGTTTGGTTTTTGACCACGCGACTATCTGCCTGCTTGACTATTTGACGATCAACTAACGTTACACCGTCGGTATCCCTTTTGGGATTTTCCAGAGTCTATGCGGATGAAGGGTCCTTTTGCCTGAGAGATTCGTCTGGTTTCGCCTGTTCCAGATTTGCACCTTCGGCGTCCCGCCCTTGCGGGATCTCTTCCCTGCATACCGTTCAATTGATTTTGATTTTACGGTTGAGGAGTGTGAGAGTCAAGGGTCGAATATAAGCAAATCGACATTACATGCTTATTTGTTTTTTTCCTTTTCAAGCAGGCTTTTGAGGTGTGCCACCAACTCCTGGCACTCTGGTTCGTAGGCTATGCTGTTCATTTGATAAGGATCTTTTTCGAGATCATATAATTCCAATTCAGGGTCGGATGTCGGCGCAAACGAATCCATGACCGTTTCAGCGTACACATACCGTTCCGTGTGAATCGCGGCATATTCTCCGCGCGGCGGCCAGCCTTCGAGCAGTACGCCTTCACGCCACTCCCCCTGACCGGTCAGCAGGTTCACCAGGGACAACCCATCCATATCGGCTGGAATTGGAATTTCAGCAAGCTGAAGCAGGGTGGGCGCAATGTCGATGTTGGCGACCACTTTATTTTCCACAAACGGCTTTGCGATCAATGGGGGATATCGGATCGCAAACGGGACGCGAACACTTTCATCGTACAAAGTGTTCTTGGTGGTCAGTCGGTGTTCGCCCCATTGCAGACCATTATCTGAGAGAAAAATGATCATGGTATTGTCCATTTCGCCGGTCTCATCGAGTTTGGTTAGAACTTTTTCCAGGGTTCTATCAAGCGAGATGAGGGTAAGGATCTGTCCGCGGCGGATTTCATCAAGGCTTTCTATCGCGCTTTCATCCAATGCGGGGTCTTTTAATCCTATCCAGGCGGGTTTGTCCGATACATCCTCTTCATTGAAATTTGGCAGACGGGCAGGGAGATCAATATTCAAAGACATATCTTCAGGCGCAGGGGTAAATGGATTATGCGGCGCGTTTACGGCAAGCAGCAGTACAAATGGCTTTCTCTTCCCTGCTGATTGCTCCAAAAATTCAATTGCATAATTCCCGAGTGTGTATGTAACATATTCGCCTTCATGCCGTATCCATTCGCCGTTGACATTAAGCAGGGGATTTTCGTAGCGTGTTTCGCCGTTTTTGTAGGATGCCCAAAAATCAAATTCTGGCCTCATCTTTCCATTCCACGTGTTTAGGTATTTTCCGACCAATCCGGTGGTGTAGCCGTTTTCGTGCATGTATTCAATAAATGTTTTTTGGTCAATAAGGGAATCATCGTTTGCCCAGACACCGTGGTTGTGGGCATACTTGCCTGTCAGAATGCTGGATCGACTTGGACAGCATAGTGGTGTTGTGACGTACGCATGTGGGAAAGCGGCTCCCTGGTCGAATATCAAACTTTGTGTTTTTGGCATATATTGCATGGTGTCATAACGCTGGTCGTCGGTAAGGATGATAAGAAAATTGGGACGCTTATCGTTAAAGCGCGGCAACGCATCACAAGCCTGCAAGACCAGGATTGACAATAGAAAAAGAACGGTTATTTTTTTTTGCATGTGTCTAGGGATTCTCGCTTTATGGAATGGTTGGGATTTCGCTGGAATTATATATGCAATTTCCCTCATTGTGCCGCTTGCAAGCCAGGGTAACAAAAGAGCCGCCTGATGGAAGGCGGCTCTTTTGTTACTTACCTGCAATCTTGCGGATACGCTTCGGCTTCGCTGGCTCTTCGGCAGGTTCCAGATTTGCTGGTTCCAGCGGAGCAGGCAGCGCCTCAGGTTGATCCACTGGCGTGGGAGGTGTTGATGCGGTCGGGGTGACTCCATTAATTTGGTTGAAATATTCCCTCACACTTACGTCGTTGTAGAAGATGAGCGTCAGAATTCCAACGACCATTGAAAAGATATTGCCCATTAAAAAGGTGAGGATCTGAAACACCGCAAGCGATTGGGAAGGTTTGACAGGCTCAGGCTGCGCGCTTAAAAGTTTTGCCGCGAAGATGATCTCATAGATGCCGAGGATTGTCGGCAGAATTGTGACCGGCAGGCAGACGATTCCGACGATTGTCCCTAGCGCCGTGGCAGACGCGATAAATCCCCAGAAGAGATTGACAATACCGCTGGTAAGGGTCATTACGGCTATGGCTGTGAACAAGCCGGGTTTTTGAACTGAATAATTTGTGCTCATTAGCTGCTCCTTGTTTTGTATGCCAGATATAACGATTGGGGCAGGGTTTGGTTGCGAACAAACACAGCTGCTATTTTTGTTGAAAGACCAGCAAAACTCCACCCGTATATTTCCCATTGTTGGGGTCAGTGCAAATCGGCGCGATGATATCAGGGATGAGGATTCCGCCGTCAACCACTCGGACACTGTAAACGGTTTCTGCCTGCATGACAAAGTCAGCGTATCCGTTTCCAAGCTCGGGCTTGAATCCGGTAAAGGAGTGATCCTCACCCTGATTCGACGTGATGACGATCTCGATTCCAGCCAATTGAATGCGTCGTTGATCCATGAGGATGAATTGCATCAGCCCCGCTTGTGACCCAGGCTCGCATATTGATTCCTGACTTGCCAATGTGAACGGCGCGCTGGGCGGTGGAATGGGCGTGAAAGTTGGGCGCGGTGCAAAAGTAGAACTTGCCAGCGGGATAAGCGCGGTTTGCGCAAATGAAGTTGTTGGCGTGACAGTGGAAGTGGTTGCAGTTGCAAGCGTGGGCACAACAGTCTCAGCTGTTGACTGCGTTTCAGTCACATCAGGCGCTGCGGTGGGTGATGCAACGATTGGAGTATCAGCCGCAAATGGAGTTGATATGACGGCGAACTCTGTGCTCGTGGCTGGGCTGCTTACAAATCCTTGTTGTAGATCAGCAGCGAGTCGTGCAAGCGGCTGAATTCTCTCGAAGGATTCGCCGGCCGCGACCATGCGCTGGGCTTGCGCGCTTAATTCAGCAATGACATCCGCATCGCCGAGCAAACTCAGGCGGGCGCGGGCGCGGGCAAGGTCATGAGTGGATACATAAGACGCGGCAATTACATCTCGAAATTGATCCTTGAAATCGGAGCGCAGGATTGCGGGGCTTGCGTCCACGTATGTTACGGGGGAGATATACCAGGAGTACGCCAGACCAAGCCCAAGTCCGATGAGAAGCGCCAGCAGGAGATGCAGAATCTTCATGGCGCAGCCACTCCCTGCGGTTGATAGGTCTGCATTGCGGTCAGCAATCCCTTTAAGAGAATGATCTCGCTTTCAGTGAATTTGTTTTTTTCTGCGTAAGCCAAAGTGGATGTGACGATTTGCGCGGGCGCTTCGCTGCCAAGGATGGCGAGACGGCGCGCGGCTGTTTCGGGATCTTGTTCGCTTTGATATGCCTCTGCTGCCATAAGCACATAATCGGCGCGGTAATCTTCGCGCAAAATATTTGGGGTGATGTCGGTGTATTCGATGGGATCGATGACCCAGCCATAGACCAAACCGAGGACGGTGCCGATGGCAGCCGCGATGATGATTTTGATCCAGGTTGATGTGGTCATGGGGGAGATTATAAACACAAAGTGGAGTAAAAATATCCGGGCAGGCTACCGGCGGCACCCGCAGACACTTCCTTACCGTTGCTATCTTTCGATCCTGGCGGGGTTCGAAAGGCTGCGCCGCGCCGGGCCTGCCCGGACGCGTGCAAGGATACCCGATGTGTGGGGGGGTGTCAACTTTGGCTTTTATTATCGGGCGGCAGTGTGTTCCAACCCAGCCAGAAATTGCCGAGGTCGTTCATGAGCTTGCTGAATTCTTCCAACCCCGCGGGTTTTACGAGAAAGCTGTTGGCATGGTTTTCGTAGGCGCTTTTAACATCCTTTTTTGTTTCTGATGTGGAAAGGATGATGACGGGAATGTTTTTTAGCTCGGGATGTTCTTTAATTTGGAAAAGGACATCGAGTCCATCCACTCGCGGCAGGCGAAGATCAAGCAGGATCAACTGCGGGCGCGGGCTGGTTTCTGGTTTTTCATATTCTCCACGCCTGAAGAGATAATCCAGGACGTGAATACCATCGGAGAAGTGCTTGATTTGATTGGGGATGGGATGGCTTTCCAATGTTCTGATTACAAGTTCAGCATGGTCAGGGTTATCTTCGACCAGCATAACCAGGAATGGCGCGCCTTTCATGTTTTTTCCTGTCATAAACCACATTGTAAGCGATTTGGTTTACCCAAATGTTGCAAGTTCTATTCAGAGTCCTCCGCTAATGCGGACGGCGTGCAGGAGATGAAATTTCCACATAAGAGAGGTGATATAATTTGCCCAATTAATAAAAAGTCATCTTAACGGAGGAGCAACATGGAAATTACAACTCAGGAATTTAAACATTGCGATCTGTTCAAAGTAAAAGGCCGCGTAGATAGTTCCACTGCCCCCGACTTTGCCAAATCGCTTGAGAAGGCCAATAATGACAGCCGCTTCAAGATCGTAATTGACATGAGTGAGTTGGAATATATGTCCAGCGCGGGTTTTCGCGCCCTGCTTGCCACCCAGAGAAATTGCAAAAAATATAATCGCGGTGAATTGGTGCTTGTCAGTGTCCCCGAACGGATTCGGGAGGCGCTTGAACTGGCAGGCTTCACTGAACTCTTCAAGACCTTCGATGACACCGTCGCCGCAGTCGGCAGTTTCTAACCAGCCGCGCGGCGTTCTTACCAGAAAAAGATAGAAATTACGCCTCGTCAAACCAATTGAAATAATACCCACGGTCAAAAATTGCGCTTTCCACCTTCTAAAAAGCGCAGTTTTTGACCAAGTGCGGTATAGAGGCGGCGTTTATTTATGCCGAAAATAACTTTCCCAGCCAGGTTTGACTTTTTGGATGAGATTCGTGATCTCGTCGCAAAGACTGCCCGTGAGGGCGGCTTCACCGATAAGGCTATCTACTCCCTGCAGCTTGCCGCAGACGAAGCCGCCTCCAATATTATTGAACATGCCTACGAAGGCGTGACTGACGCCTCTCTTGATATTTCCTGTGACATGCAAGGTGACACGATCGTGATCACCATGCACGATACGGGAAAATCGTTTGACCCCGCCAAAGTGAAGAAACCGAATTTAAAGGCAGACCTATCCGACCGCCAGATCGGGGGACTTGGCGTTTATCTCATGCGGAAACTGATGGATGATGTTTTCTATGAATCCAATTCAACGACAGGGAATTTGCTCACAATGACCAAGCGGAGGGGATAGACCGCATGACTGTCAAAACACGCTCAGAACATCCAGAATCATGGGACTGGAATCAACTTGCCAGCCTCGGCGAACAACTCCGCAACGAGGATTCTCTTGGCGCGCAGCGTGACCGCATAATCGCCGTGACCAGCCGCCTCATCAACGGCACAGCGGATGTTTGGCTAAACGAGAATTTTTTCCGCCTGCCAGATTGGGAAGATGGAAGAGTTTTTCCACCCCAGCCGGCTTTGGATGGGATGAAGCGCGCCATTAAAGAAGGCAGACTTTATACAAAAGCAAACGCATCAGGCCTGACTTTGGCAGGCATCCCGCTCGAAGATCATGGGATTACGCTGGGAGCGCTCCAGATCACCCGCCCCAACGGGCCTGTTTTTTCCATCGAAGAATTGACCCTGCTCCAGGGCATCGAACAGATCGTGGCGATGAGCCTGTTCGCCTCACACCGTGCCGAAGTGGAGCAGTTCCGACTCAGACAATTGAATCTCGTCCGCGAAGTGAGCACCCAGATCGCGAATGTGCTGGATGTGGATGAACTCGCGGCGCGTGTTACCAAACTAATCCAACAGACTTTTAATTATTATTATGTCGCCATCTTTACGCTGGAGCCAATTTCCAACGCGCTTCGATTCCGTTCGAGTGCAAGCGCTCCGCGCAAGGGAAAAAAGAAAGCCTCCATTGCGCTGGAAGTGGAAACAGGTCAGGGCTTGATCGGCGAAGCGGCATTGCACGGACAGCAGATCGTCTGTGACGACGTCCACGCCGATGTCCGCTATCGCTTCATTGACAGCCTGCCCGAGACAAAATCCGAAGTTGTGATTCCGCTGAAAATAGAAGACCGCGTGCTGGGCGTGCTGGACGTGCAAAGCAATGCCTTGCACGCCTTTCATCCAAATGATTTGTTGATCCTTCACGCGCTGGCGGATAATATCTCGCGCGCGGTGCATGGCGCTCGTTTGTACAGCCGCCTGCGCCGCCGCGCCGACCAGTTGACTTTGGTTTCTGAAGTCAGCAAGAGCGTGACTTCCACACTGAATCTTTCCACGATCATGCGTGAAGCGGCTAATCTCATCCACGATAAATTTGGGTATCCACACGTGTCGTTGTTTACGGTTCACCCAAATAGAAGAATCATCGCCTACGAAGCAGGCAGCGGCAGGCGCAGTAAAAAACTGGAAGGCTTTACCATCACTCTGGACAACCCAAAGGGAATTATGGTCTGGACCGCGCGCCTTGGGAAAACGATTCTGGTTAACGACGTAACCACAGACGACCGTTATGTTCCTTCGCCATTGCCGCCGAAGAATACCCGCTCTGAATTATGCGTGCCGCTCTTGTTTGACGATAAAGTGGTCGGCTTGCTTGATATTCAATCGGACAAAATAAACGCGTTCACCGAAGACGACCAGTTGATGTTTGAAGCGGTGGCAGACACAATGGCGGCTGCCATCCGCAACGCAGATTTGTACCGCTCCGAGCAGTGGCGGCGGCAGGTCTCGGACAGTCTGCGCGAAGTGGCGGGTCTGGTCTCTGACAATGTGGGCGTGGATGAAGTGCTCGAAACAATCCTCTCTGAGTTGGATCGCAACCTACCGATTGATATTTCAGCTGTCTGGCTTTTGCAGGACGGCGACCTGTGCCTTTCTGCGGTGCATGGCGCGGACGCGAGTCAACTTGAGAGCGTGTGCATCTCAAACCCAGATTCGATCTATTCAATGGCTGATGCCCTGCTGGCTGACGCACCGGTCATTCGCCGCCCCAACGATCCGATCTGGCCTTCGGGGTTGACTGCCGGGTACGAAAGCAATTATTCATCCATTGCGGCGCCGCTGCGCGTGGGTGACCGTCCGCTGGGTGTGTTGACTCTCGCGCATCACACCTCGGGGCGGTATGGTCACGAAGCGCAGGCCATCACAACCACGTTCGCAAGTTATGCCGCGGTCGCGATCGAGAATGCGCGTTTATATGATTCGGCGCAGGAGCAGGCGTATGCATCCGCGGCGTTGTTGCAGGTCGCGCAGGCAGTTGTCAGCTTGAATGATGTGGAGGAAATCCTCGGCTCGATCACGCGCATCATGCCGATCCTTGTCGGCGTGCATCGGGTTGCGTTGTATCGCTTTGATGCAGAACGCAATGTCTTTACCGCTTCACATGAGTATGGCTTTTCCGATGAAGAAGAATTTGCCATGACCGAAACGGAATTCAGGCTGGGTGAGTTCCCGTTGCTGAGCGCCGTCTGCGAACAAAACCGAATGCTGATTCATCCGCTCAAACCAAAGGCTGCGCCAAAGTCATGGTTGAAGATTCAGCCCACAGTTAAGAACGATGCGGATGTCGTCAATGCCAGTCGTCTGCTGATGGCTGTCCCGCTCTCGATCAAGAATGATATGTTCGGCGTCATGCTCATCGAAGAAGCAGAGAATGGACGCCGCTTCCGCTCGCGCCGCATCGAGATCATCAACGGCATCGCCCAGCAGGCCGCGCTTGCAATCCAGAACGATTTGTTGCAGCAGGAAATGGTGGTGCGCGAGAGACTTGAAACTGAAGTGCAGCTTGCGCGCTCGATCCAGCAGACGTTCATTCCGCAGTCTTTGCCGGTTCACGATGCGTGGCAGTTTGCGGCGCGCTGGCGGACAGCTCGTCAAGTGGGCGGCGACTTTTACGATGTGATCGAATTACCGAACGGGAAGTATGGACTCTTCATTGCGGATGTGGCCGATAAAGGGATGCCTGCCGCTTTGTTTATGGCGCTCACACGGACCCTTGTGCGGGCGGCTGTGATCGAGATGGATTCTCCCGCTGACGTTTTGCGGCGCGTGAACGACCAGCTTCTGCCAGATACGCAGCAGGGCATGTTCGTGACGGCGGTCTATGGCGTGCTGGATACAAAACTTGGGACTTTTACTTACGTCAACGCGGGGCATAACCCACCGTTCTGGGTGAAGGATTCAGGCATCGAAAAACTGACTCGCACCGCTGTTGCGCTGGGCGTGGTGGAACAACCGTCCATGCTGGAACGCACGATCTCGCTTGCAGCGGGGGACAACCTCCTGCTTTACACTGACGGTCTGACCGAAGCCTTCTCGCCCGATGGAAATCTGTTCGGCGATTCGCGTTTGATGGATGCGCTCGCGTCCATTCAAGAGCACACCGCTGATGACGTGCTGATGGTGGTGGAGGAACGCTTGAATGAGTTTATTGAATCAGTTCCGCTGGGGGATGATTTGACGATGCTTTCGGTGAAGAGGTTGTAGTTTAGTTTTTACAACCATTTTACATCCCCACCATACCCCCATAACTCTCCACATCTAAAATCACATCGTAACCAATCAAAAAGGAGCTTACGATGAAAAATATGTTCAAGAAAATGATTTTGGCGGTGATGACCGCCGCCCTCGTCTTCGCGGCATTCCCTGCGACCAGTGCCTTTGCCGCGGACGATCCCACTCCCGCCCCAACAGGGGAGTTGTCCAATGCCAAACTGGAGAAAGCCTGGGCGCGCCAGTTGAAAATCTACAATCGCCTCGGCAAAGGCTTTGACGACATTGACGGTCAGATCGCTAAAATTCAGGAACGCCTTGACGAGGCGAAATCCAATGGCAGGGATGTGGCTGCCGCTCAAGCTGCGCTGGATGCCTTCGAAGCCGCACTGAAAAGCACCAAGCCGATCTATGACGGCATGGAAGAAATTGTCAACTCGCACGAAGGGTTTGACTCCAAGGGCAAAGTGACCGACGCCGAGCAAGCCAAGTCTACGTTGCAGGAGATGGGCGAAAAGTTGAAGGAAGTCAAATCTTCGATGGGCGGAACAGGCAAGGCGCTGCGGGATGCGCTGAAAGCTCTCCGCAAACCGAAGAATTAATTCGAACGGCCATATATCCAAAAATTTAGCGCGGGTCAATTGACCCGCGCTGTTCTGTCCAACAGTTTAGCATTTTCGGCAACAAGCGGTAAAATGGATGGGTCTTATCGTGTGCTGTCAAATTTTTGATCCACGAACCAACCCGCCAAAAGAGGTAATCATGAAAAAGAAAGTCATCCAAACAGACAAGGCTCCCAAAGCCATTGGTCCATATTCGCAAGCCATCCGCACCGACTCGCTGATCTACACCGCAGGTCAGATCGGTCTCGACCCCGCCACGGGTGAGTTGGTTGCAGGTTCTGTCGAAGAGCAGACCCGTCAGGTGCTGACCAATTTGCGGAACGTGCTCGAAGCCGCTGGCTCCAGCCTTGAGAACGTGGTCAAAACCACAGTCTTTCTCAAGGACATGAATGACTTTCCAAAGATGAATTCCATCTATGCCGAATCCTTTGGCGAGAATCCGCCCGCGCGCAGTACGGTCGCTGTGGCGGGGCTGCCCAAAGGCGGCCTCGTTGAAATCGAAGCTGTCGCGTTGATTGCGTAAATATCAGAGTCAAACGTCGGGAGATGTTTGACTCCTTTTTAATCTCATGTCCTCCGAACTGATTCTGCTCGTTGACGACGAACCATCCATTCTTCAACTGGCGCGCATGTATTTTGAGCGCGACGGTTTTCGGATTCAGGAAGCTGTGGATGGTGAAGCCGCATTGGAAGCGGTCGCAAAATATCACCCAGCCCTGATCGTGCTGGATGTGATGCTTCCCAAACTTGCCGGCTTTGAAGTTTGCCGAAAACTCCGCGCAGGCGGCGACTTGACGCCCATCATCATGCTCACCGCGCGCGATGAAGATATCGACAAAATTCTCGGTCTCGAGTTGGGCGCAGATGACTACCTGACCAAACCGTTTAATCCGCGTGAATTGATCGCGCGAACAAAGGCTATTTTGCGGCGAAGCGATAACAAAAAACAAGCGGATTCGTCTCCCATTCATCGCGGCGACCTGACAATCATTCCCTCCTCTCGTGAAGTGCGCATCGCAGACCGGACCCTTGAGCTGCGCGCCCAGGAATTTGATCTGCTTCTCACTTTGGCAGAGCAGCCCGGCCGAGTCTTCTCGCGTGAACAATTACTGCAACTCGCCTGGGGCTTTGACTTTTATGGTCAGACCCGCACAGTGGATGTCCACATCGCGCACCTGCGTAAAAAGATCGATGGCTCAACCGTGAAAATCGAAACTGTGACAGGTGTTGGGTATAAGTTAGTCTTTTAGTCAAATAGTCGAATAGTCAGTCAGTCTATTGGTTACTCGACCACCAGACTAACTGACTAGCAGACTACCCAACCAATTCCCCATGTTCTCCTCTCTTCGCTCCCGCCTTTGGTTAAGCTATGCCCTGCTGGTCGTCACAGCGTTGAGCGTTGTGGCGATCATTCTGTTTGTGTATTTGATCCGCAACCCGTTTTTATACCGTCAAACATTGGAACGCTTGCAGGCGGTTCAGGCCGTTGTCATGGAACGTGACGGGCAGCCCATTTCTTTTGTGGCAGAGCGCGCCTCGAAAACATTCAACGTTCGCATTCTTTTGTTCTCGGCAGACCGCCAGATTCTATTGGACACTTATGCAAAAAGAGAACCCGCGCTTTCATTCCCAAAGGAGAAGTTGCTTCCCCGCAGCGTGCCGATCATCCGTGACGATAAAAAGGCCGCGTGGCTGTATTTGATTGAACAGCTCGCGGACAATTCCTACATCATGGTTGCCGCGCCGCGTCCGCGCATTTCACTGACCAACGTGTTCACCGATGATTTCCTACCGCTGATCATTCAAAGCGGAGTCTTCGCCTTGCTGCTCTCGCTGGTGGTCGCGTTCTTTTTTGCGCGCTGGATCGCCGACCCCTTGCAAAAGGTTGTGACCACTGCGCACCAAATGCCCTCAGCGGAGATAACGCCGGTAGAACCGCAAGGCCCGCACGAAGTCCAGGAGTTGACACGCGCATTCAATGACATGATTCAGCGCACACAAGCGAGTCAAAAATCCCAGCGCGATTTCGTCGCCAATGTCTCGCATGAATTGAAGACGCCGCTCACCTCTGTGCAGGGATTTGCGCAGGCGATACTGGATGGCACGGCCAATACGGACGAATCTCAAAAGCAGGCGGCGCAGGTGATCTACGACGAGTCGGCGCGGATGCACCGCATGGTCTTGGATTTGCTCGATCTGGCGCGGCTGGATGCTGGCACGGCGGATATTACAATGTCGCCTGTAAATATGTCCGCGTTGTTGAACGCCATTGCTGAAAAATTTACGCCGCAGTTGCAGCGTGCTGGCGTGAATATAAAAGTGGATGCATCCGGGCAGTTGCCAGCCATCAGCGCCGATGGCGACCGACTCGCGCAAGTCTTTACCAATTTAGTGGATAATGCTTTGAAGTTCACTCCGCGTGATGGCTTGATCACGCTCCATGCTTCGGCGGCAACTAATGAAATATTGATTTCAGTTTTAGATACGGGCGCAGGCATCCCCGCTGAATCATTGCCACATATCTTCGACCGTTTTTATCAGGCCGACCCTGCCCGAAAAGGCGGCGAGAAACACGGCGCGGGGCTTGGGCTGGCAATCGCGCATGAAATTGTGCAGGCGCATGGTGGTAGAATAAGCGTCCGCAGTCGGCTGGGAGAGGGAACTTCGTTCGATGTCTTCCTGCCGCTGAAAAAATAACTTAAGCGACAGCCGCCTTTTTATAGTGGGTGGCTGTCACTTTGTAGAACCCATGCCGCCATTTGTTTCGATCATTGTCCCTTGTTATAACGAAGAGACGACCATTCGTCATTTGCTCGATTCTGTTTTCGCGCAGACCTATCCGCGCGCGCAGATGGAGTTGATCATTTCCGACGGCATGTCCACAGACCGCACGCGCGATGTCATTGCCGATTTTCAAAAGGAACACACTGACTTGAATGTGCGTGTGGTTAATAATTCAGCGCGGACAATTCCCTCGGGACTGAATCAGGCTATTCGGGAGTCCAGAGGCGAGATCATCGTGCGGCTCGATGCGCACTCCATGCCAATTCCAGAATATGTGGAGCGCTGCGTTTCCGCGCATGAATCCAACCGAGGCGATAACGTGGGCGGTGTGTGGGAGATTCGCGCGGGGGCAGAGACGTGGGCCGCAGAGTCGATCTCGTTTGCGGCGGCGCATCCGCTGGGCGTAGGCGACGCGATGTACCGACTCAATGCAAAAGCTGGCGCGGTGGATACTGTGCCGTTTGGTTCGTTCCGTCGAACATTGATTGAAAGAATCGGCGCGTTCGATGAATCGCTTTTGGTCAACGAAGATTATGAATTCAATACGCGCGTGCGCGAATCAGGCGGGACGGTCTGGCTTGATCCTGCCATTCGGTCGGTTTATTTTTCGCGCAGCACATTCGGCAAACTCGCGGTTCAATACTGGCGTTATGGATATTGGAAGTTGAAAATGCTCAAGCGTTATCCGCATACTTTGCGCTGGCGCCAGGCCTTGCCGCCGTTGTTTGTTTTAAGCCTGATGGTTCTTATTGTGTTATCCTTGTTCGTTGTGCTTGCGCGTTATATACTTGCCGCGCAATTATTGATGTATCTTTCTGCGCTCGGGCTGGCTGGCTTGAAGGTGGCGGCTGAAAAAGGAAAAGGATATCTTTTTATCGGTTTGCCGTTTTCGATCCTGACCATGCATTTTTCCTGGGGCGCAGGTTTTTTATGGAGTTTCCTTTCAAATCTCTTTTCGGTTCGTAAACATGGCTGATGTTATTACAAGACCCAGACTAAGATTAAGACCCAGCGAGCAGCGCGGGGTTCTGTTGATAGGCGACCTGATTGCTTCGGCAGGCGCGATGCTTTTGTCGTTGTACACCTGGTATGAGTACTCTTTGTTTTTGCTGATCAAGAGCGGGTTGTCCGTTGCCAAGGCGGAGCGCCTGATCGATGTGAAGGTTCCCTATTGGTTTTATCTGCTCCCTCTGGCGTGGCTTTTACTAATGGTGGATTCTTACGAGCCGCATATTGCCGCATCCTGGAAGAAGACATTGCGCAGCATTGCAGTCGCTCCGATCACAGGCCTGCTCGGATACTCCCTCCTGTTTACGATCAATCAAGACCCAGATTCTTTGCCGCGTATCGGGATCGGCGCCTTCCTTATCCTCGCTTCGCTCCTGAACCTGGCCTGGCGCGGCATCTATATCCGACTCTACACCTCATCAGGTTTGATGCGCCGCGTATTGATCGTCGGCGCAGGCAAGGCTGGTCACTCGTTACTGGAAATATATCGGAAGTTAAATCCGCCGCCATTTCATTTGATCGGCTTCGTCGATGATGACATGCGGAAACAAGCCAAACCCTATCATGGGTTTAAAGTTTTGGGGACAAGCGAGAAACTACTTGAATTTATTGAAAGCTACCGCGTATCGGATATAGTCGTCGCAATAAATGGCGTGATCAAAGGTGAGACCTTTCAGACAATTCTCGATGCCCAGGAACAGGGCGTTGACGTAATCCGTATGCCCATCATGTATGAAGAATTGACCCAGCGTGTGCCGGTCGAGCACCTTGAATCGGACTGGGTCATCCGCTCGTTTGTAGATCAGGTGCGCGTGAGCGGAGTCTATGACCTGCTGAAACGCCTGATGGATATTTTGGGAGGTCTGGTCGGGTCGACATTTTACGCGATCACCTTTCCCTTTATTGCAATTGCCATCGTGCTGGAAACCGGCTTTCCGATTTTTTATACCCAGGAGAGATCAGGCAAGGGCGGACGCGTATTTCGTATTTATAAATATCGCTCCATGTACACAAATGCAGAAGCAGACGGTGAAATTAAAGCAACTGAGGTAAACGACCCAAGAGTGACGCGCGTAGGAAATTTCCTGAGGCGCACACGCCTCGACGAAATGCCGCAATTTTGGAGCGTTGTCACCGGCGAGATCAGTCTGGTCGGTCCGCGAGCGGAGCGGCCTGAGCTTGTAGCCGAATTCCAGAAACAAATCCCGTTTTACCGCGCACGCCTGCTGGTGAAGCCCGGTCTGACAGGCTGGGCGCAGATCAACTATGGCTATGTTGCGAGCGTGAAAGAAACAATAGTCAAGCTTGAATACGACCTGTATTACATCAAACACCGCACGCTTGGCATGGACATGAATATCGTCCTGCGCACGATCGGAACTGTTTTGCGAAGGACGGGCAGATAAATGAAATATCTTATTACCGGCGGCGCGGGCTTCATCGGTTCACACATTGCGCGCGCTTTGCTTGAACAAGGCGCTGACGTCCGCATCCTGGACAATTTTTCCTCGGGGAAGCGCGAAAACCTGAAAGGACTTGACGTTGACCTGATTGAAGGCGACCTGCGAAACGCATCACACGTGACCGAGGCTGTGCGCGGCGTTAATGTCATCTTCCACGAAGCGGCATTCGTCTCCGTCCCCGAATCGATGGAGAAGCCGCAGGAATGTTTTGACGTCAATATCACAGGCACATCCGCCTTGTTTGAAGCGGCGCGCAAGGCTGGCGTGCAGCGGGTCGTGATCGCTTCCAGCGCAGCCGTCTATGGGGACTCGGAAGCCTACCCGCTTTCAGAAGAGACTCCGCTTCGGCAGTTGTCGCCTTACGCAGTCTCCAAACGCGTGGACGAAATGTATGCCGAACTATTTACCAATCAATTTGGCTTGGAAGTTGCCGCGCTGCGCTACTTTAATGTCTACGGTCCGCGCCAGCGGCCCGACTCGATGTATGCTGCCGCCGTGCCGATCTTCATCCGCCGCATGTTGGACGGCAAGCCGATCACAATCTTCGGTGATGGCGGTCAGACCCGCGATCTGATCAACGTGCGCGATGTGGTGCAGGCTAACCTGCTAGCTTCTGAGCATCCCGCTGCGCCGGGACAGATCTTCAATGTCTGCACCGGTGTCGAAACACGGCTGCTTGATCTGCTTGACATCCTTTACGAAATTTTCCCGAATGCTCCCAAACATGTCCACGCTGAGCCGCGCGCCGGTGACATTTACCGCTCCATTGGCACACCAAAAAAGATCATGGACATTCTCGGGTTCAAGCCTAAAATCACCCTGGCTGATGGTCTCTTTGAAGCCGTGGAAGAAATGCGTAATACGTAGTTTGCCAATTACCAATTCTGCCTTCCGCCTTCCGCCTTCAGCATTCTGAATTTCTATGTCCTCCCGCCCCAACGTCCGCAACCGCTTCGTTTTAATTGGCGACATCGCCCTCATCATCATTTCGGTGCTGGGCAGTTTTGCGCTGCGACTCGATGCGAGCGAACTTCCGTTTTATTTCCCTGCCGCGCTGGCCATGTGCGCCGTGTCATTGATCGTCAAGATCCCCGTTTATTTTTATTTTGGTTTATATCGCCGCCTGTGGATTTATGCCAGCACAAGCGAACTGCGCCTGATCACGGTGGCAGTGACGACCGCTTCGGTGCTGACCTCAGGCGTGATGTCCTTGATCCTGTATTTTGAATGGCTGCCGGGCTTTGCGCGCTCCGCGCTGGGCATAGACTGGCTGCTCTCGATCGTTCTCATCGGCGGCTCGCGTTTCGCCTTGCGTATCCTCGCCGAACAATCCAATGTACCGCGTGATGCAAAGCGCGAATCCAAGCGCGTGATCATCATCGGCGCGGGAGATGCGGGCGCTCTGGTTGTGCGTGAATTGCAAAAAACTTCGCAGTTGAATCTAGTCCCCGTCGGCTTTCTGGATGATGACCCCGCCAAGCAGAACCATCAAATTTACGGCGTGTCCGTCATCGGGAAAATTAGCAGGCTTTCCAATATCCTTGACAGCCAGCAGGTGGACGAAGTCATCATTGCCATTCCCTCAGCGCCCGGGAATATCATCCGCCTTGTCAACGATGCCTGCCGCCAAAAGGGAATCCCTTCGCGCACCATGCCCGGCATCTACGAATTGATCGGCGGCAAGGTCAGTGTCAACCGTTTGCGCGAAGTGGATATCACCGACCTGCTGCGCCGCGAGCCCGTGCGGGTAAACGATGAAAAAGTGGGACTCGCCATCGAGGGCAGGCGCGTACTCGTCACAGGGGCGGGCGGCTCCATCGGAAGCGAGCTCAGCCGTCAGATTGCGCGTCGCGATCCGGCCGAATTGGTCTTGTTGGGTCACGGCGAGAACAGCATCTTTCAAATCCTGCTTGAACTTCAAAGCAATTATCCATCGTTAAAAGTCACCCCGGTCATTGCGGATATTCGCAATGCTCAGCGGCTCGATTCAGTTTTCAAAAATCAACGACCGCAAATGGTCTTTCATGCCGCCGCGCACAAACATGTTTCATTGATGGAGGCCAATCCTTATGAGGCTGTTTCCAATAATGTGCTCGGCACGCGCAACCTTGTAAAAGCCGCGCTTGACCATAACATCGAACGCTTTGTCCTGATCTCCACCGACAAAGCCGTGCGCCCTTCGAGCATTTATGGCGCAACCAAACGCCTTGCTGAAGCAATTGTCCTCGACGCCGCCAAAAAGAACAAGCGCGCGTTTACCGTTGTACGCTTTGGCAACGTGCTTGGCTCGCGCGGCTCGATCATTCCGATCTTCAAGAATCAAATTGCAAACGGCGGCCCCGTCACCATCACGCACCCCGACATGGAACGCTTCTTCATGACCATCCCCGAGGCTGTCTATCTTGTATTGCAGGCATCGTCCATGCAAAATGGCGGCGAGGTATTTGTGCTCAACATGGGCAAGCCGGTCCGCATCCTCGACCTCGCCGAAGACCTCATAAAACTTTCGGGGCTTGAACCCAGCAAAGATATCGAGATCACATTCACCGGCATTAAGCCCGGTGAAAAACTTGCCGAGGAACTTTGGGATGAAGGCACGCCGCTCGCGCAGACATCCCACCCCGACATCTTCCGCCTTGAGCAGGACGCATCTTCCTTCATCCGAAACCTGCCTCAAGCCATTGAGCAGTTATCAACCCTCAGCCTCTCCGCAGACCGCAGCTCCCTCAACAAACTCATCGACGAATTGATTCCCGGTTCTCACATCAGCGACGCGCAGCCTTCAGATCTTCAACCTTTATCCTTCGACTTATAATGCCTGAAGTTAATCTCACTGATTGGAATCATTTTCTGGAATTTCATCCCGACGCGCATTTACTTCAAATGGGTGAGTGGGGCGAGCTTAAAAAGGATTTTGGCTGGAAACCAGTGCGCTTCATTTTTGACCGTGAGGCTGGTGCGCAAATCCTCTTCCGCCGCCTGCCTTTGGGTTTGACTCTCGGCTACATGCCGAAGCCCGTAGGCAGCGGACAGTGGACAGTGGACAGTGATCAATTCTGGAAGGAGGTTGATTCCATTTGCAAAAAGAATCACGCTGTCTTCCTGAAAATCGAACCTGATGCTTTGGACGATGCCTTCCGCTTTCCGCCTTCTGCTTTCCGTGTTTCCCCTCACAACATTCAACCTCCCCGCACCATTGTTGTTGACATTAAAGACAGCGAAGAAATCATCCTCGCTCGCATGAAACCCAAGTGCCGCTACAACATTCGCCTCGCCGAGAAAAAAGGCGTGACCGTCCGCGCATGGGATGACATCTCTGCCTTCCACGAAATGATGACCGTCACAGGCGGACGTGATAACTTCGGCGTGCATTCGAGGAAATATTATCAACGCGCGTATGAGTTATTCCACCCCAAAGGAACATGTGAATTATTGGTCGCTGAATATGAAGGTAAACCTCTCGCCTCGCTGATGGTCTTCGCCAATGGGAAACGCGCATGGTATGTCTACGGCGCGTCCAATGACCAGGAACGCAACCGAATGCCGACTTATCTTTTACAGTGGGAGGCTATCCGCTGGGCAAAGGCGCGCGGCTGCGAGGAATACGACCTGTGGGGCGTCCCTGATGAAAACGAAGAAACCCTCGAAGCCCAATTTGAATCCCGCCACGATGGGTTATGGGGAGTCTACCGCTTCAAGCGTGGATTCGGCGGTGAGGTCAAACGCGCCGCGCAAGCGTTGGACAGAGTGTACAATCCTCTGTTGTATTGGCTTTACACAAAGTACATTGGGAATAGGGAATAGTGACGAACAATATTTGGAATGAAATAATCTCAAAACTTCCAAACCCGCACTTTCTCCAAACCTATGAATGGGGACAGGTGAAGGCGAAGTATGGCTGGCAGCCAATTTACCTGGTGTGGGATAAAGATGGAAAGATGAAAGAAGAAAAAACGAATCTTGCTTCTTTCACCTTTCCTGTTCAAGCCGCTTGTCTTGTCCTCAAAAAACAAATCCTCTCCCGTGGATTCGCCGCACGTCTGTCCATTCTTTACGCACCGAAAGGTCCGCTGATGGATTGGAACAACGAACCGCTGCGGACTCGTGTGCTTAATGACTTGCAATCTTTTGCGCGGAAGCAGGGCGCGGTCTTCCTGAAAATTGACCCAGACGTCATGCTCGGGCGCGGAGTCCCTGACAGCGAAGGGGATGTACCAGAAAACAGCGGGCAGGCTCTCAAGTCAGAGTTGACGCGCAGGGGCTGGGGCTATTCATCGGATCAGATCCAATTCCAAAATACAGTCCTCGTTGATTTATCCGCCACCGAAGAGGAAATGCTTGCGCGCATGAAGCCGAAGACGCGCTACAACGTGCGCCTTGCAGAGAAAAAAGGCGTGACCGTCCGCACTGGCACGGTGGATGATCTGCCGATGCTCTACAAAATGTACGCTGAAACATCCGTCCGGGATGGCTTCGTGATCCGCGACGAAAATTATTACATGACCGTTTGGAAATTGTTCATGCACTCCACGGTCAATGGTCAACCGTCAACCGTCCCGCTAATCGCCGAAGTAAATAACGAACCCGTCGCTGCAATTTTCCTTTTCACGTTTGCTGACCGCGCCTATTATGTCTATGGCATGTCGCGCAATTTGCATCGCGAAAAAATGCCGACCTATCTTTTGCAATGGGATGCCATGAAGCGCGCGAAGTCGAATGGATGTACTGCTTATGATCTGTGGGGTGCGCCTGAAACCTTTGATGAAAGCGACACGATGTGGGGTGTTTATCGCTTCAAGGAAGGCCTGGGCGGAGAAGTCCTCCGCACGCTGGGAGCGTATGATTACGCGCCTAATAAATTTTGGTACAAGATGTATGCCGAGGTCATGCCGCGTATTTTAGATGTGATGCGCTCGAGGGGGAAAGAGAAAACGAGACAGACTTTGGAGTAATATCCACGAAGAGCACGAAGATGCACTAATCTTTTTTTGGAGGATTGATGGCTGAGTTGATTTACAAAGACGAGGTGTTTGCGATTGTAGGCGCGGCTATTGAAGTACATCGTGTTTTGGGTTCTGGTTTTTTGGAAGCGGTTTATCAGGAGGCTATGGAAATTGAATCTGCTTCGAAGAATATTCCTTTTGTAGCGCAACAGGTTCTTCAAATTCAATACAAACAATATACTTTGAAAAAGGATTATATTGCAGATATGATTTGCTTTGAGAAAATTATCGTTGAGTTCAAGGCGCTGGACAAATTGACAGGTCGGGAGGAATCTCAAATTATCAATTACTTGAAAGCCACTGGTTACAAAGTCGGAGTGTTAATTAATTTTGGTAGTCAACCCAAACTAGAATGGAAACGATTTGTGTATTAACTTTCGTGTTTATTCGTGCCCTTCGTGGATAAATCTAGGAGTTACATGAAAAAAATTTCCCGAATAAATTTCGCACATCTGCCAACCCCAATCGAAGAACTTCCGCGGCTGACCAAAGCCCTTGGCGGGCCGCGCATTTTCGTCAAGCGCGACGACCAGACGGGACTCGCATTCGGCGGAAATAAAACCCGCAAGTTGGAATTCCTTGTTGCGGAGGCGCAGGAACAGGGCGCGGATATGCTGATCTCAGCCGGCGCGATTCAGTCGAATCACTGCCGGCAGACAGTTGCCGCCGCCGCCCGCTTCGGCTTTGACTGTAAACTGGTTCTGACCGGCGACAGGCCGAGTCGGCCCTCTGCGAATTTTCTGCTTGACCAGCTCTTCGGCGCGGAGATTATCACCGTGGCAGACCGCGCAGACCGCGACCAGATTTTGCAGGAGACCTTTGACAATGCCCTCGCTGCGGGGAAGAAACCTTATCTCGTCCCTTACGGCGGGTCGAGTCCCACAGGGGCAATGGGTTATACGTTTGCGATGGAAGAATTAATGAGTCAACTAAAAAAACTCCGAGGTTTGGAGATTGACTGGATCGTCTTCGGCACATCTTCGGGTGGCACGCACGCGGGGCTTGTCCTCGGACAGCGGTTGTTTGGCTTCAAAGGCAAAATTTTAGGAATCAGCATTGACGAGCCAGAGATGGAACTCAAAGCACATGTTTCCGCGCTTGCTTCACAAGCCAGCGAAAAACTCGGCGAGCGGATTCAGTTCACGGGTGATGATGTTCTTGCCAATGAAAATTATTGCCAGGCTGGTTATGGAGTCTTCGGGGCAGGGGAGCGCGAAGCGATTAAATTATTTGCCAGCAACGAAGGACTTCTGCTTGACCCCGTCTACACAGGCCGCGCTGCTGCCGGGTTGATTGACCTTATCCGCAAGGGATTCTTCAAGAAGGAAGAGACAGTCTTATTCTGGCACACAGGCGGTCAACCCGCGTTGTTTGCGGATAAGTATTCGCAAGAGATTGTTTAGCGCCCCGCCTGTTTTTACTTCGTCCAAACTTTACGACCCAAAGTTAGAACTGCGATTCCAACCCAGGCGATATTCAACCCCGCAGACGGATATGCCCGCAAATAAAAAGTATTGACGATCAGGAACGTCCCTGCGATGATGTTCAGGCCTTGATACCACCACGAGTCGCCTTCCACTTTTTTTGCAGAGATCAAGCCGTATGCGACAAGATATAAAATCGTGCCAGCCCAGCCGAGAATATCAATGATTGTTCGCTCCATGTGTTTATCCTAGTTGACAGTCACTTTTAAAGTGACTGTCAACTTATTACTTCTACCTTCATGCCGACTTTGATCTGACCTTCGTTCAGTGGAATGACATTCATGCCGAACATCGCCCCGCCTTTCTGATTGCGATAAGTGGCCAATGTCTTGAGCGGCTCTTTGCTTTTCTCAAGCGTTTCCTTGTCAATCGTTGTCACCACACAGCGCGGACATGGTTTGACGAGCGCCATTTCCACATCACCGATGCGGATGCGCTTCCAGGTGTCTTCTGCGAACGGAGCGCAGTTTTGCACGACAATGTTCGGGCGGAATCGATTCATCGGGAGAGCTGAATCCAGCCGCGAGTTTAAGTCCTGAAGCGATTCTTCAGCGATGATCAGAATCGGGTAGCCATCTGCAAACCCAGTCTGGTCATCTGCGCTGACAGCGTAATTGGGATTCAACCTGCGTTTGTATCCATTGGCAAAATGAACGAGGCGCACGGCTGCCCCGAGCCAATCGGAAAACCATTGCGCAACTTCATCGCCCTGATCAATGGCTTGCACATCTTTGCTCGACCAGATACTGACGGGAATTGACGCGCCGCTTTTTTGGATGCCGAAATGGATCGAATCAAAATTCGGAGCAGAGAGTGTGACCGCATCTTTTTTTAACTGCGGCGTGACCAGCGCAAGTCGCGGATGTTCACGCTGAGTCAGAAAGCTGCCATCGGGCGTGACGAGCATCATGCGGCGGTCATTTGCAAGCCCCATGCGTTCAACGCGTGATTCTAAAACATCAAACCCGCGGCAGGCTTTGATCGGGTAGTTGGTGAGGTTGGATAATGTGATCATAAAATTCCTTCGTAATAAGACGATAGACCGTGGACGATTGACGATATGGTCTACAGTCCATTGTCCACGGTCTCCACATGCATTTCCTCATAAATAATTCTTGAAACCTGCGCCATGAACGAATGCGCTTCTTTTTCATTATCTTCAGGAAAGCCGTGCGTAAAAATCGAAATGACATACGGTTTGCGTTCGGGCGGAAAGACGATGCCAATGTCGTGAAAGAAATTACCCGTCCAGCCGGTTTTGTGCGCGACCTTGACCTCTGCGGGCAATAACGCAGGGATACTCTCGTTGAACTCCTGCCCAAGCAATACTTGGATCATTTCATTACAGGCTTCTTTTGAAACGGCTTTCCCCTCCGCGATCAGGCGCATCATCGTTGTCGAACTCCGTGCGCTGGCCGAGTTGTTGATGTTCAGTTGATATGCTTTTTTGTCTTCCAGTCCGCGAATGACTGTCATATCTTTGATGCCAAGCTCTTTGATGCATGCATTCACGCGCGCTGTGCCAACCCTTTCCATTAATAGATTGGATGCAAGATTGCTGCTGCGGACGATCATCAGGCGCGTCAACTCACGGATGCTTGCTGTTTCACCAATGCATTTAAATAAAGTTGGCTCAGAATCGTCGGCAACATCGAGGGCGAATTCGCTTTCGTCCACGATGCTTTTGAAGGTATTGACGACCTTCAAATGTTCATCCATCGAAAGCAGCCCCGCATGTGCCTGACGGAACACCTCCATCATCACAGACACTTTCATGGTGCTGGCAGGGTGCATGACCTCATCGGCATTGATGAGAATCTCATTTTGCGTTTGCAGATCATAAACTGCAACACTGATTGACTTGTTTTTGAATTGGGAGATGAAGCGTTCGAGTTGAGTCATGCGCGCAATTTTACTCGAACGTCCACAGCCACCGCGCCTTTTTCTAAAACGCGCAAAGGATTGATCTCGATCTCCTCCACTTCGGGGTGTTCAAACGCAAGATATGATAATTTGACCAAAACATCGATGACAGACTCTTCGTCAACGGGATTGATACTTCGGAAGCCTTTGAGCTTTCTCCCAGCCCACGTATTGCGGATCATTTCCCGCGCCCCGGCCTGATTCAGCGGTGCCAAGGCAAATGCCACATCCTTGAGTCCTTCCACCTCGATGCCGCCCGAACCAAACATCATCAGCGGCCCAAACAGAGGGTCGCGCACCGCGCCGATGATCACTTCCTGCCCATCCGGGATTTGCCTCTGCACATGCACACCTTCGATTCGTGCGTGGGGCACAGCCTTCTGCGCGCGTTGAATCAGGAGCGCGTAGGCACTTCGGGCTTCTTCCGCAGATTTGACGTTCAATATCACGCCGCCAATATCGGACTTGTGCAAAATATCCGGTGACGCGATCTTCATCACCACAGGAAATCCGAGTTCGGTTGCAAGCATGACTGCTTCGTTTTCGTCCCGCGCAAGTTTGATGGGAATGGTTTGGATACCATATTCTTCGACGGTGGACAGCGGACGGTGGACGATATGGCCTGCGGTCTGCGGTCTACGGTTAAGAATCTCTGCTTGTCTTGCAAGCGCACCCAATGCCGATGCCGCTCTTTCAGGGAACGGATAGGTTGGAACATTTGTAAGTTGAAATACCTGGCGTGCTTCTTCAACGAGCGTTGAGCCCATCAATGCAATCACAACAGGCTTGTCAAATTTACCAATCACATCGATTAATTTTTTCGCCACTTCTTCTGTTTTGAACATCGGCGGCGGCGGGAGGATGACCATCACGCCGTCCACGTTTTCATCTTCAAGCAAAATTTTCAGGCAGGCCGCGTATGTTTCAGGCGATGCAGAGGCGAGCATGTCCACTGGGTTGTGGACGCTGGCAGAGGGGGGCAGGTTGGCAGATAAATTCTTCAGCGTGGACTCTGCCAATTGAGACAGAAGCAGACCGTTCGTTTCGAGTGAATCGGCGGCGATCACGCCGGGTCCGCCGGCGTTGGTTAATATCGCCATGCCGCGTCCGCGTGGTAACGGACAATTCTCCAAAGCCCGCGCCCAGTCGAGCATCTGCTCGGCGGTGTCGGCGCGCAGGATGCCAGCCTTTATAAAAGCCGCGTCGAATGCCGCTTCGGAGCCAGCCAGCGCCCCCGTGTGAGAGGCGGCGGCTTTTTGTCCCGCTTCAAAGCGACCGACCTTCAGTGCAATGACAGGTTTGTGTTTTGTGACTTCGCTTGCGGCCTGAACGAATTTTGCGCCGTCTGAAACGCTTTCCATGTACAGCACGATGACCTTTGTGTGCGGGTCGTTTGCAACTTCGGGCAGCACATCCGTCTCGTTGACGTCCGCCTGATTGCCGAGGCTGACGATTTGCGAAAAGCCGAAGCCCTGCCCGCGCGCCCAATCTACGATGGCGGCGGCGAATGCGCCAGAATGGGAAATAAAACCGATACCGCCTTGCGCGGGCATGGGCGGCTGGAGAAAGGTTGTGTCAAGCGGGAGGTGTGTGTCGAGTTTGCCGATGCAGTTCGGGCCAAGCAAACGGACGCCATGTTTGCGCGCGATGTTTGCGCATTGCTGTTCGAGCGAAGCGCCATCTGCGCCTACTTCACGAAACCCAGCCGAGACAATGATCGCGGCTTTGATTCCGCGTTTTCCGCAGTCTTCAATCGTCTGTGGCGTGACTTGCGTCGGCACAATGAGAATCGCAAGGTCAACGGGATCGGGCACATCGGTGAGATTCGTATAAAGCGGGCGGTCGAACAACTCGCCGCTTTTTTGGCTGACGAAATGAATCGCGCCACGGTATCCGCTTTGAATTAAATTCCGCGCCACGCCGTAGCCGAGTTTTTCCGGCGATGTGGATGCGCCGATAACGACGACACCTTTGGGTTGAAAGAAGGGGAGGAGGGATGAAGACATTTGGGTATTAAACCACAAATCCCTTTTGATGATATCGAAATTGTAAAACGCCCCAAATTCAAACCTGAAAATTGGAGCGTTTTCTCAATTACAGCTTTTTTTTCAACTTGATAATTCGCGCCCCAAGCCTGATGATGGAATAGATACACAGGAGATATATTAAGAACGTGATGAATGTTACCACTTCAAAGAATCTGCCCGATACTGTGTTCAGGGTTTTTAGATTTATCACAAAGATGGGCATAAACACCACGAGGATTAACAGGATGCGCTGATATTTTTTCGATTTTGATTCACCGTCTGTGAATATCTCCGGCGCTTCACCGTTGACCGCTTCCTTGCGAAAGTATTGCCAGCTGTTCATCTCGCCCATATAATCCCAGCCCGTATCTTCAAATAATTGAAGGTAGCTGCTGATGTCTTTGCGCTGGGGAAGGAAGTCAAGGCGAAAAACATAATCCTTGGGCTCGCCCTGCTCAAAGTGGTAATAGCCGGGGAATGTTACAGATGTGAAGTGCCAGCCTTTTCTGGCCATATCCCTCAACCAGCCTTCCTCTTTTTCATCATCCCAAGCCCAGAACCAGTGGAATTGTTTAAGTGTTGTCATTTTTCCTCCGAAGACCTTTACCAGTCTTTTGTCATCTTTCCATTTTTTGCCATGATCTCGCTGCGACGGATATGCTCTTTCAGCACGCTTTTGCCTTTGTCGGTCAGCGCATATGTTTTACGGCGGTCAGCTTCACCGATTTTGAGGATAAGCCCCTCGCTTTCAAGAGTGGTAAATGCACCATAAAGCGTGCCGGGACCGATCTTGACTGTTCCCTGACTCATCGTTTCCACGTTCTGCATGATGGCGTACCCGTGAGACGGTTCTGCCAGTGATAGCAGGATGTAGGCTGTAGATTCTGTCAGCGGCAGGTATTTTGTGATTTGGGTATCCATGAGTTACTCTCTTATGTCGTTTATTCTATAACGTTTAACGATATATTACCATGCGATATATCGTTTGTCAATATACAATAAGCCTTGTGAAAGAAGGAATTTTCACAAGGCTTATTGGCTTTCCAAATATATTCAGTTATCGTGAAAGGGGAAAATTAAAGTGCTCGTCTCTTTTTAATCGCTTCCACCGCATTCTTGGCTTCCGCCAATCCCGTATTTGTGATTTCACGGTAGCGCTTGATGGCTTCGATGATGTTATTCCGCCTCAACGCTTCGATGACCTGCGGGTCGTCAGCCTCGTGGGGAATCTCTGTAAAGATCACATCGAGATGTTTGTAAAGGAAATCCATCTGCGCTTCAAGCCTGACGATGCGCAGCCTGAGTAATGCGATTTCTTCCTGTTCAAAAGTTGACATGCGAAACCTCCGTTTTTACTCAGATATTTTTTCACCGATTGAATTACCAATGATTTTCGATAAACGACTTCCAGCCCACACTTTCCGCAACAGCGGCTAAATCCTTGACCTTGTTTACGTCTCCATGCGAATCGTCAAGGATTTTCAGGAAGAGGCCTTCTATCTCCTTTATTTTCAAGTGTTCGTAGATTTGAAAAACCTGCGGTTGAATATCAGATGGGTACTCCGCCTTGATGCGCCGGGCGACGGTCCTCTCTGAAACATTCTCCATTTGCTTCAGATACAACATTGCTCCCGCGACCAGCAGCAAGCCAACTCCTGTAAACATTGCAGAGTTTCCAAGGAAAAGAGATACAACGAGGGCAACGACCAGGAAAATACCCGCGTAATTCAAAATTTTTTTAGGCGCGTGAATCGTATTCATCATTCACCTCATTTTGTTTATTTTCATTGTAGCAAAAATAAGTGGCGTTTTCCACCGTGCGGTTTTGCATCACACAAAGAATCCAACGCCCATGGCTTTTGGCCCCGCGTGGACAATGATGGCAGGTGGCAGTTCGTAGATTTGGATGTGGGGGACATTCACCCGCGATTTCAATTCAGCCGCGAGGGTTTGCGCTTCATTCTCCGCTTCGGCATGGAGCACACACAAATGAGCATCGTCGCCGCCTTTGCATTGTTCGCCCACGACCTCTACCAGACGGTTGAGTGCGCGTTTTTTTGTGCGCTGCTGTTCGAAGGATTCGACCTGTCCGTTCTTCAGCTGCAGGATGGGCTTGATCTCAAGCAGTTCAGCCAGCAGACGTTTCGCGCCGCCGATGCGCCCGCCCTTCGCGAGATATTCCAGCGTGTCCACCAGGAAGTACAGCCGCCCGCGCGGAATCATGTCATTCAGCCGCGCAACAATCTCATCGGCGGATTTGCCAGCCTTGGTCATGTCGTCGGCGACCAGAACCATCGTCCCGAGGTTGCAGGATGCGGTTTGTGAATCGATCACGCGGATGTCCGCATTTGGAAATTCCTGCGCGGCTGTTTCTGCTGAACGGACAGTCCCGCTTACTTTGGCAGACGGCGCGACAACGATCACGCTTTCATGGTTTTCCTGCGCCTGTTTGAAAATGGGAAAATACAAAGGCGGCTCTGGCGCGGAGGTCTTCGGAAGTTTGGCTGAGGCTTTTAATTTTTGCAAGAAGGCGGCGGTGTTCAGTTCTTTGTCATCATGGAATGGAGTTTCTCCAAAAATGACGATCTGTGGAATCAGCGGAATTCCGCGCTGGGCGAGCAGTTCGCGCGGTAATCCACAGGTGGTGTCGGCAACAATGATGGTCATAAAATCCTCCGGGTTTTGAAACCTGCAAGCGTTGATGATTAGGAAAGCCCAATCTCTTCAGGGAACTCCTTTTTGAATGCGTCGTTGCGCGCGATCAATGCGCTGTATGCTCGTGTTTTTTGGGTTGTGATGACTTCAAACCCGGGCATCTTTTCACGGAATGTTTCTTCGAGCCTGTCAAGTTCTTCAGTGCGGCATCCCATGCAAAACGCGAGCGGATAATTTGCAATGACCTCGGGCCACGGCAGTTCCTCATCGAAAATAAAATGACATTTTCTGACGTCGATCGGACTGTCAATTTTTGAGCCGTCAACGGCAAGCATGACGGGGAGTCTGGTTTCGTACAAGTAGCGTTTGAAGACTTTGTTGTTGTAACTGCCCACATGCGGACCGTAGCATTTTTCCACGGCGGATTTGAGAGATGCAGGGGTTGAATATCCTTCGTCGCCAATTATTTTGTGTCCATCTGAAAGCTGCAACCCCGAGGCGGCGGCAACGATCAAAGATGTGTTTTTCCGTTTGAGCGCGAGCCGCGCCGCGCCAAGGTTTTTGATGGCATCACGCGCGCGGGTATTAAGCGGTTTTCCTTCGTAGTTCGGGTCGCGAGAATCCAGAACGCCTACCGGTCCAAAAGAAGCTCCATAAGTTTTTTCGGGCAAGCCCCACGGGAATTGAGTGCAAGGCACGCCTTTGTTCAGCCAGAGCATCAAATAAACCAATACATTGTTCGTGGATATTTGTTTATTGGGCTCGCCCTCCCTGCCGAAGGTGATGTTCCGCCACAGCGAATCTGGCAGGGATTTGACGATGAACGCGACGCTTGAGCCTGATTCAAAGAAAATGCCTTTTGTCTTTTCAGATGCCATGCGCGCGTGATAGCGTTGAGCTAGGAACTCGGCGGCGCGAACCTTGGGCTCGATATTTGTACTTGTCCGTTTGTAGAGTTTGTCGAAACTCCGGATCGCGCTGACAGTGTCCCGCAGGAATTCGTTCTCGGTCAAAGAGTCGATCAATTCCTGCTGGAACTCGGCTTCCGGCACCAATCCGCGGGGAGGATTCTCTCGAAATGGCAGGTCTTTAAGGGCCATCAGCACAAAGCGCCGAATCTCCTCCGGGGCGTCCATCCGCCACTGTCGGCAAAATTGTGTTCCGCTTTGAACTTCATTCCAAAAGGCGGTCAGCTTCTCCATATTCTTTTCTTCCTCCCGATCCTGCACGGGGTGAAGCTTCTGCCGCTCTGTGATGATGTCATCCCAATTAAGGGCGAAGACCAATACCTCCCGCCCTGCTGCTTTTGCCAGCTCATACTCAATGTGGGTGTAACTTTTTTCCCTGCCAGTGGGAATGGCTCCGTATGTCGGCCCCAAAATTAATATGTAAATCGGGCAATCGTGGACCGCCCGTTTGATCACTTCAAGGTCAGAGGTATTCTGCGGGGCGAAGTTTTCAAGGGCAATCGGGATGTGGTTGCAATCTGAAACCCCGGCGATCGCAGCTTTTCTTGCCTTTTCCATGTTTTTGAATGTGGAGCTGATAAAAACCTGATACTTTCGATTTATCATCGTTTACCTTCCTGACGGCTGGAATTGGTTGGGGTAGTTCGTAAATTATTATTGGACGAACAATGGGGAATTTCAAGTGACTTTTGACATAAGTTTTTCGACCCGCCAAACCGTTCAAAAACCCATGCCAAAAAAGCGCGAAGGATTCCACTTCCTGATTTAATCCCCGCCGGAACTTCCTGCTTTATGTTTTTGAAAACAAGGCTCTCCCGTTTTTCCCGAAAAGGCATCGGGGCGATGTGGCGGGAAAATCCTTACAGCAAAGGGGCACGAAGAAACACAAAGGAGATTTTTAGGCTTTTTTCCTTCGTGCCCCTCACCTGCAATGCATGCTGCGCGGCAGCGCGGAGCAAGTGTGGCGGGGGCGGTGCCAGGGAACGCAGTGCGGTGCAAGTGGTGTCTCCTTTGTGGTTGAAAAAAAGATTCCCAGTAAAAACGGTAGAACCGAAAACAATAAATAACGCCGTATCTTTTTAACCGAATTGACGACTTGGAATAGTATTGCGCGGGATTAATTGTATCTTTTTTGTAAGGCTTTTAACCTGGTGCATCCTTTACAATCAATGTCGGAATGGCACGCGAATTTGGTTAAATGTGCGATACGCGGAGGATGGCTGCGTATTTGTGTTTTTAACTCACCGTTGGGTGTGTATGGTGACTTTTAATACAAAAACTAATTATTAGCAACAAGACCATTTGGGAGAATGGGAATGAATTTAGGAAGTCAAATTTTCAGGTTATTGCCCGCAAACAAGTTGAAGCTGTATCTGTCAGCTTTTGTTTTGATTCAGATTACTCTTCGCTCGCTGATTTCTTGCTTCCCACAAAGGCCGGGCGATTAATGAAATCCACCCGTTTGGGATGTCTCAGCGGCACTGGTTTATTTGCGGCTCTTTTTACGGCAGTTCTCATCGCGGGTTCTGCGCTCGCGGGAGGCGGTTCGATGTACAGCCCGGGTGCGCTGAATGCGGTGCCTGGCGATGTGGTCGGAGGGGTCTCATCTCATGCAGAGATAAAAGGGGATTGCAATGCCTGCCATACTGCTCCGTGGGAGTCTGCGACAATGGATGACCGTTGTTCAGCCTGCCACACCAATGCCGCAGCAGATAAGGCCAACCCCGTCACGGTTCATGGCAAGATGATGGAAGTTAACCAGGGCGCAAAATGCCGTGATTGCCACCCTGAACATCACGGGGTTACTGCGCTGCTAACTGTATTGGAGAAGTGGACGTTTCCGCATGAGGTGGTTGGTTTTTCATTAAACGGTCACCAGCTCAAATCCGGGAATGATCCGTTTTTGTGCCTGGATTGTCACGGGAGGGATGTCACACAATTTGATCCGGTAACATGTCTAAATTGCCACGCTCCGACAGATATGACTTTTATGGTCGGGCATACAATGGCGTTTGGATATTCCTGTTTGAATTGTCACGATGGGGTTGACAGGTTTGGCGAAGATTTCAACCATGATGTTTTTGCTTTTAAACTGGCTGGAAAACACGCTGCCGCCCAGTGTGTGCAGTGCCATATCGATTCACATACGATTTCAGTTCTTCAGACCACGAAACAGGATTGCTTCGCCTGCCATCAGGTGGACGACTGGCACGCCGGCAGTTTGGGGATGGATTGCGCTTCATGCCATTCCCCTGATGGCTGGAAGCCGTCGATATTTGATCATAGCCGCGCTGTTTTCAACCTGGATGGTCTTCATGTAAGTGTTGAATGTGCAAAATGCCATTTGAATAGTGATTATAAAAATACCCCGCAGGATTGTTATTCGTGCCATGCAGCCAAGGATAATCATAACGGACAGTTAGGCACGGATTGCGCTGCGTGTCACAACGCGAGCGGGTGGGCGGATGTATCCTTTGATCACGTAGGCACTTCTTTCCCGTTGACTGGTTTGCATGTCGGCGTTGCCTGCAAAGCATGCCATGTGGATGGGGTGTATAAGGGAGTCCCAACCGACTGTTACTCCTGCCATGCAGCCAAGGATAATCACAATGGGCAATATGGGAAGGATTGTGCCCTTTGTCATAATTCCAGCGATTGGAAGAATGTTTCGTTTGACCATACAAAATCGGCGTTTCAGCTGACGGGTTCTCATATTGCCGTTGCCTGCAAATCATGCCATGTGAACGGAGTTTACAAAGGCACTCCAAAGGATTGTTATTCCTGTCACGCGGCAAAGGACAAGCACAATGGGCAGTTTGGAACGAATTGCAGTTCGTGCCACAAACCGACGAAGTGGTCTGAGGTGACTTTCGACCACAATACCACTGCTTTCCAGCTGACTGGCTCGCACACTACTGTTGCCTGTAAATCATGCCATGTGAACGGAGTTTACAAAGGCACGCCGAAGGATTGCTATTCCTGCCATGCTGCAAAGGACAAACACAACGGTCAGTTCGGAACAGCCTGCGTATCTTGCCACACACCGACGAAGTGGAGCGATGTGACATTTAATCACAGCAACACAGCCTTCCCGCTGCAAGGCAGACACGCGAATGCCGCCTGTTTATCCTGCCACAAAAATGGAGTCTATAAAGGCACCCCAAAGGATTGCTATTCCTGCCATGCCGGGAAGGACAAACACAACGGTCAGTTCGGCACGAATTGCGGATCGTGTCACCAACCGAGCAGCTGGGGCAGCGTAACCTTCAACCACAACCAGACGGCATTCCCGTTAAGTGGAGCACATACCAATCTAACTTGCGGCAAATGCCACGGCAATGGAGTGTATGCCGGCACGCCCAAGGATTGTTATTCCTGCCACGCCTCAAGAGATGCCCACTCTGGCAGCTATGGAACCAACTGCGGTTCCTGCCACAATACCAATGCCTGGAAGCCTGCCAGTTTCAGTCATAAGTTCCCGCTCAATCATGGCGAAAGCGGAACTCTCTCATGCGTAACCTGCCATCCCAACTCCACATCCTCTTATACCTGTTACGCGTGCCATGAGCATGATCCCGCCAACTTGGCCGAGAAGCACAGGGAAGTAAATAATTTCTCGGAGGACTGCGCTCAATGCCATGCGAATGGCAAACATTGATCGGGATACTTAATTTTGCAAAAAGCCTTTCCAGATTTTTGGAAAGGCTTTTTATTGCATATCAAGGTTGAATGGTTTTATAAATGTGGTCGCTTCCAAGCCCAAACCTTCAACCTGAACTTGCGGACTCTTATTTGACATCCTCCCCATTTTTTGCTACACTTGAAGTTGTCAGACAACTAGACGAGCGCCTAATCCCTAGTCACCTAATTCCTAATCCCTATGACAACACTCCTCGTAAAAAACGCACACATTGTCACCATGGACGACCATCAACGGGAAATTCCCGAGGGTGGTCTTTTTATTCGGCGCGGACTCATTCAAGAGGTCGGCCCGATGCGCGAACTTCCAGACACCGCCGATGAAGTCCTCGACCTCAAAGGCCATATCGTTTTCCCGGGTCTCGTCAACACCCACCATCATTTTTATCAAACGCTCACGCGCGCCGTCCCAGCCGCGCAGGATGCAAATCTTTTCAACTGGCTCAAAACTTTATATCCCATTTGGGCGCGACTCACGCCTGACGATATTTTTATTTCGACTCAGACCGCACTGGCAGAACTGGCACTTTCGGGATGCACCACCGCATCGGATCATCTCTACCTCTTTCCAAACGGATCAAAACTGGACGATGAAATTGCTGCGGCTTCCGAAGTTGGTTTGCGCCTGCAAGCATCGCGCGGCTCGATGAGCCTCGGCCAATCCAAAGGCGGACTCCCGCCCGATAGCGTGGTGGACACTGAAGACAACATCCTCAAAGACTCACAGCGCCTGATCGAAAAATATCACGACGCGAAAACAGGCGCGATGACTCAGATCGTGCTCGCGCCGTGCTCGCCGTTCAGCGTCACCGGCGACTTGATGAAACAGTCTGCAAAACTTGCTCGTCAATACGGCGTGCATTTGCACACGCACCTCGCAGAGACCGAAGACGAAGAAGAATTCTGCCTTGAGAAATTCGGGCATCGTCCCGTTGGGTACATGGAAGAAGTTGATTGGATCGGTGATGATGTTTGGTTCGCGCACGCAGTCTGGGTTAACTACGATGAAATCAAATTGTTTGCCAAACACAAATGCGGCGTGGCGCATTGCCCCACATCCAACATGCGGCTCGCCTCTGGTATTGCCCCGGTCAAGGAATATCTCAAGGCTGGCGTCAATGTCGGCCTCGGCGTGGACGGCTCTGCCTCCAACGACGGCTCGCATCTTCTGGCCGAAGTCCGCAATGCGATGCTGGTCTCGCGCGTCAAAGACGGCATGACTGGCTTCTCGCTTTCAAATGACCCCAACCGCAAATTGATGACCGCGCGCGAAGCGCTCCATCTCGGCACGTGCGGGGGAGCGGCTGTTCTGGGACGGAAAGATATCGGAAGTTTGGAGGTCGGCAAATGCGCTGACTTCTTCGCCGTGAATCTGAATCGACTCGGTTACGCGGGGATGCATGACCCCGTTGCGGCTGTCGTCTTTGGCCAGTCAGCCAACGTTGACTATACTGTGGTCAATGGAAAAATTATCGTAAAAGAAGGTCAGCTCGTTACGGTTGACCAGAGCAAGTTGATCGAAAAACATAACCAGGCTGCGAAACGTTTGCTTTCCTAACCTCAAATTATGAATGACATGCTTGTTCAAATCGTTTTTGGCTGGCCGTTCGTTGCCCTATCCCTGCTTGTGTCGGTGATCGGCATTATGTTTGAAAGACCCTGGCTGGTCTTCCTTGGGGCGCTGGCCATCGCTCCGTTTAGTTATTACCTGAATGGCACGCCGCGCTTCAGCGGATTTGCCTTGTTCCTGCCAATATTTCAGGCAGGTTCTGCCTGGGCAGTAAAAGAAGAAAGTGTGACATGGTCGTGGCTGCTGCTTGCTCCGACTGTTTCGGTCATCTTGTGGCTATTTCTGGTTGAGATGATCACCAACTCTTAAGAATAGACATTATCAGTATTATGGTTTGCCGTTTTGTTTATCCGCAGATTTTCCCTTGTAATTTTTCCAATCTGTGTTATCCGTGAAATCCGTGGATTATTTCTGATTATGTCAAATAGAAACAAACAGAGAAATCAATGACACCCTCCACCAAACTAACCCGTTCTCTTGTTGACGTTGCCATGGGACGCGCCCCGGCCGACCTCGTGATTCGCGGCGGCAAATGGGTCAGCGTTCAAACGGGCGAAATTATCCCAAAAACTGATATTGCCATCGTGAATGGTCATATCGCTTTTGTCGGTTCAGATGCCAGCCACGCAATTGGCAAAGGGACAAAAATCATCGAAGCCAATGACCGCTACCTTGTGCCCGGTTTGCTCGATGCGCACATGCACGTCGAATCTGGCATGGTCACGGTCACGGAGTTTGTCCGCGCTGTGACTGTGCGCGGCACGACCGGCATGTTCATTGACCCGCATGAGATCGCGAATGTCTTCGGCCTCAAAGGTGTCAAGTTGATGGTGGATGAAGCGCAAAAACAGCCGATCCATGTTTGGGTGCAGATGCCTTCGTGTGTGCCATCATCACCGGGCTTTGAAACACCCGGTGCATCCATCGGCCCAGGGGAAGTAGCCGAAGCGATGCAGTGGAAGGGCATCATCGGCCTCGGCGAGATGATGAACTTTCCCGGCGTGTTCAAGGGTGACAAAAAAATGCTCGATGAAATGTCCGCCACTCATGCGGCAGGTAAAACCATCGGCGGACATTATGCCTCGCCCGATCTTGGTCTGTCGTTTCATGGGTATGTTGCAGGCGGCGCGGAGGATGACCACGAAGGCACGCGCCTTGATGATGCAGTTGCCCGCGCGCGGCAGGGGATGAAAGTGATGCTGAGGTACGGCTCTGCCTGGCACGATGTCGCGATCGGGATTAAAGCCATCACCGAAAAGAAAATGGATTCGCGCCGCTTCATCCTTTGCACAGATGATTCTCACGCCGAGACGTTGACCAACGAAGGTCACATGGATCGCGTACTGCGACACGCCATATCGGAGGGTCTCAACCCGATGACGGCCATCCAAATGATGACCATCAATGCCGCGGAACATTTTGGCCTGACCAAAGAAATGGGCATGATCGCGCCCGGCCGCTGGGCGGATGTTCTGCTCGTGAGTGACCTGATGAATTTCAAAGCCGAGATGGTCGTCGCAAAGGGACGGGTGATTGCCGAAGACGGGCAGTTGCAGGTCAATTTGCCCGCGGTGAAATACCCCAAGTGGGTCACGAAGTCTGTGCATTTGAAGCGGACTCTCAAGGCTGAGGATTTTGCCCTTCGGACAAGAGCAGCTAACGGGGACGAAGTTGACGCGCATGTCATCGGCGTGATCGAAAATCAGGCGCCGACTCGTCATCTCAGATTAAAAGTCACGGCACAAGACAGCGAAGTCAAATCAGATTTGAAACGTGACATTGCGAAGATCGCGCTGGTGGAACGTCATCGCGGGACGGGTAAAGTTACTGTGGGTTTGGTGAATGGATTTGAGTTTACGCGGAAGTGCGCGGTCGGTTCGACGGTGGCGCATGACAGCCATCACATGATCGTGGCGGGCACGGATGATGAAAGTATGGCGATGGCCGCGAATGAATTGGCGAAGTGCGGCGGCGGTCAGATCGTGGTGCTGGATGGAAAAGTTGCCGGGCAGGTGGAATTGCCGATCGCGGGTTTGATGTCGAATGAACATGCAGGTATCGTGGCGAAGAAGGCCGCGACAGTACTCGATGGTTTCAAATTGTGCGGCTGTGAACTGAACAACCCGAATATGCAATTGAGTTTGCTTGGGCTGGTGGTGATCCCCGAACTGCGTATTTCGGATAAGGGTCTGGTGGATGTAACCAATTTTGATTTTGTGCCTGTGTTGGATGACTGAGGATTTATGTCAAATTTTCCATTTCAACGTTTGCAAGTTGACCTCGCCAACTTGATCGAGCGCACGCCGGCAGGTCAGCGCTTGCTGTCTGAACCTGATCTCGCGAAGGAACTCGGAGTTTCGCGCGCCACCCTGCGCGAAGCGATGCGTTCTTTCGAAACGCAGGGACTGATTCGCCGCCGGCAGGGTTCGGGAACTTTTGTGGTTGGCAAGGTGCAGGTGCTCGATAGCGGCCTCGAAAAACTGGAAAGCCTCGAGACAATGGCAAAACGCCTCGGGCTTGAAGTGTCGGTCAGCGACCTCAGCATTGAGGCAGTTGCTGCAAGCGAGGAAATTGCCGCCGCGCTGGATGTCCCCGCCAATGCGCCGCTGACTCGTGTGCGGCGTGTGGTGCGCGCGGATGGCAGGCCAGTTGCCTATCTTGTGGATATTCTGCCGGAGGATATTCTTCATTCAAGCGATATGCCGGATAATTTCCACGGTTCGGTTCTGGACTTTTTGCTGGGTCGCGGCGATTCTCTGGCATCTTCCCGCGCGAATGTCAGCGCCATCGGCGCAACTGCTGAAGTGGCCAAAGCGCTTGAAATCCAGCGCGGAGATGTGCTGCTGCATTTTTATTCACAGCTTTTCGATAATGGCGGCAAGGTCGTGGATTATTCCCTGAGTTATTTCATCCCCGGGTATTTCCACTTCCATGTTTTACGGCGTGTTGGCGGTTGATTGGCCACAGAGTTAATGAGATTTGTTGATAGATAGCCAAGGCATGTGCGTGGCTAAAAAATAATTCTTTACCGTACATTTCAAAATTGGGACGCAGATGAACGCAGAAAACGCAGATTTTTTCTTTTTTGTCAGCGGAAGTCAGCGTTTCGCTTCGCGAGCGTCCAAAAAGGATTTTGTACGGTACAGAAAAAAACAATTAAATTATTGAGGTGTATTAATGAACAAAGTGAACGAAATAAAGAAGATGGTACAGGATAATAGAGAGAATATTATTCAATTCCTGCGAGACATTGTTGCCATTCCCAGCATGGACGGCCAGCTCAAGGAAGTGGGTGAGCGCATCGGCGCGGAAATGACAAAGCTCGGCTTTGAAGAAGTCCGCTTTGACAAGATGGGCAACATCATGGGGCGCATCGGCTCCGGCAAACGCGTCATCGTCTATGACTCGCATATTGACACTGTCGGTGTCGGCGACCCTGCCAGTTGGGGCTGGGATCCGTTCAAGGGCAAGGTCGAGAACGGCATCTTCTTTGCGCGCGGCACCTGCGACGAAAAAGGCTCAACACCCGGCATGATCTACGGCTTATCGTTTGCAAAACAACTCGGCTTTCTCGAGGATACGACCGCCTGGTATTTCGGCAACATGGAAGAATGGTGTGACGGAATCGCGCCGAACACATTTGTAGAAGTTGACCCAAAGATCAAACCCGATTTTGTGGTCATCGGCGAGCCGACCAAAATGCAGGTCTATCGCGGACACAAGGGCCGCGTGGAGTTGAAGGTCAGTTCCACAGGCAAGTCTGCTCATGCGGCTTCGCACCATCTTGGTGACAGCGCCCTCTACAAGATGCTCTCGGTCATTTCAGGCATCCGTGATCTCGACGCGCACCTGCACACAGACCCGTTCCTCGGCAAGGGCACGATCATGGTCACAGACACGCGCATCAGCACCGCATCTATCAACGCCGTGCCGGATGGCTTCACCGTTTTCATTGACCGCCGCCTGACATTTGGCGAGTCGAAGGAACAAGCTGTGCAGCAGGTGAAGGATTTGATCCCCGGTTATCTGCGTGACCAGATCACAGTCGAGGAATTGTTCTACGATGAGCCGTCCTATACCGGCTTTGTGTTCCCGGTCGATAAATATTATCCCGCGTGGGCGTTGGAAGAAGCACATCCCATCGTGCAAGCCGGACAGGAAACCATTCAGCAGTTGTGGAATGAAAAGCGCGTCGCCAGCAAGTGGAGCTTCTCCACGAACGGAACGTACTGGGCCGGCAAGGCTGGCATCCCGTCCATTGGGTTTGGCCCCGGCGACGAAATCTACGCTCACACCAGCTATGAGCAAATTCCGCTGGATGAGGTTGTGGCCGCGACGGAATTTTACGCGCTGTTCCCGCAAATGCTGGCAGAGAAAACCAAAAAGTAGATCAAGGCCATGTGCATGAATCAGGCCAAGGTTAAGTAGGAAGCGCCAAAGAAGGATTCAATCGGAGCATTCAAAGGAGAACTGGTACCCGTCAAAATCAAACCCACAATTGAATAGGAGGTTCGTATGCGTAGTTTCGCTGGTCGTGACATCCTCTCGCTCAAGGAGTTTGAGCGCAATGAGTTCTTCCACGTGTTCGATGTGGCTCAAAAAATGGAGCCCATCGCGCGCGCAAGAAAGAACACGGACATGCTCAAGGAGAAGACGCTGGTAACTGCTTTTTATCAGCCCTCGACGCGCACTCGCCTGGCTCATGAATCCGCCATGCACCGCCTCGGCGGTCACGTCACGGGATTCTCTGACGCCAAGATGACTCGCGCCGGTGACTTCTATCAGGAGTCGATCAAGGATACGGTCAAGATGCTGGAGTTTTATGGCGATGTGATCGTGATGCGCCACTTTCAGCAGGGCGCGCCGCACGAAGCCGCAAGATGGGCGAGCGTGCCGATCATTAACGGCGGCGACGGCTGGGGCGAGCACCCGACGCAGATTCTCACTGACTTGTACACCGTGCTGCGTGAGAAAGGCCGCATTGATGGATTGAAGTGGCTGGCGGTCGGCGACATGCGCATGCGAACAATGCACTCCCTCGGATATGCCCTGAGTCAATTTGACTGCCCGATCACGTTTGTTGCACCGCCGGATATGGGGCTCACCGCTGAATTCAAGACCGAGCTAAAGCAATACAGCGTGAACTTCAAGGAAGCCGACCATGTTGAGAAAGCCATTGCCGAAGCCGATGTGATTTTGGTCGAGCCGGTCGTGCAGCCAGATTACACCAAGTCTCGCGATGAAAGAACGGGCGAACTTAACCTGACGCCTGCGAATTACAAAATCACGCGCGAGCTGCTGGAGACGAAGGCCAAACCAGACGCGATCCTGCTGCACTCGCTGCCGCGCATGGATGAGATTCCCACCGACGTAGATATCACACGCTGGTCGCGTTACTGGCAGGAAGCCTTCAACGGCGTGGTGATGCGCATGACTTTGCTGGCGCTGGTGTTGGGCGCGATGGAATAGTTGGTTACGTGGTCGAATAGTCGAATAGTCACGTAGCCATCCATCTTACGGCTACTCGACCATCAACCACCCGACCAAGCGGCCGCTTGACTACCAGACTACTGGACTAACCAAGGAGACGAAATGACTATCTTCGATGATCTTCGCAAACGATATGGCGCTTCCAGCGCTGAACAGAAATTGATCATTCTTCGCCATGAGTTGTTGAGGCCGATTGTCACCGTTGAATCATCGGCGCACCTGCTGCACACGGCCAGCGATCAGATCTGCACCTGCCTGCCCGAGGGCATCAGCGCGGAAGAATTTAAGAACACAGTCACCTGGCTGACAGAAGCCGCGCGCGACCTGCATGGGATTTTGGATGCGTTGACTCTCGATACAACCAAGATCCAGGAACAGCACGGCATCGAATAAAAAAAAAACGCCGCTCGAGGTTGCACATTCTTTTGAAAACTTTAGAAATAAGACGACATTCCATTCGATCCCCATTGAGCGAACACCTTAACCAAAAAGGTGTGATGCTTGCGCGCCGCATCGGTCAACATTTGGGACCGTTCGAGCGGGTTGTCACATCCACGCATCACCGCGCCTTTGAGACCGCCATTGCCATGGGCTTTGCCGTGGATGAGCAGAACGAACTCGTGAGCACCTACGGGCGTGAAGTGGAGCGCAATGCCCCGTGGCCTCAGCCTTTTGCGAATTATGTCGAGATCGTTAAGCAGGATGGTCCCGCCGCCGGATACGCGCGAAAGTTAGCGCAATATTATGTCGACATGATGGATGATGTTTCCGAGAACGGCTCTGCTTTGGTTATAAATCACGGCGGCGTTGTTGAATTGGGCGTCATTGGCTGCCTGCCCAATTTTGATTTTTCCACCTGGGGAGACCCGGTGGGGTATTGTGAAGGCGCGAGGCTGTTTTGGGCAGATGGCAGGTTTGTAAACGCAGAAGTGTTGAGAGTTAGTTCGTAGTCTGCTAGTCGCTGGTCTTTGTAGACTAGTGACTGGCAGGCCAACCGACTAAAAGACTAAAAGACTAAAAGACAAATTAACAAGGAGACTAAATTATGCAAACAAATTTTCGTGGACGTGATTTCATTGGCGATCTGGATTTCACCAAAGAGGAAGTTGAAACAGTATTGGAAGTGGCTTGGGACTTGAAGCGCAAGCGCGCCCTCGGCGAACCGCACCCATACCTGCGCGACAAGGTGCTGGCGATGTTGTTCTTCTTCTCCTCCACCCGCACGCGCGGATCATTCGAAGCGGGCATGGCACAGTTGGGCGGGCACGGCGCTTTCATCGACAGCAACACCACCCAAATATCACACGGCGATACGCCCGTGGAGATCGGCGAAATTTTTGGTCGCTATTTCGACGGCATTGCCATTCGTCATTGTGACTATGGTGATGGCAACAAGTATTTGAACGCAGTTGCCAAGTCCAGCCGTGCGCCGGTGCTGAATATGCAATGCGACATTTACCATCCCTTCCAGTGTCTCGCTGACCTGATGACCATCATGGAAAAGAAGGGCAAGGATTTGCGCAAGAAGAAGATTGTCGTTTCGTGGGCATATGCCGCTTCCTATCTCAAGCCGATCTCTGTCCCGCAATCGCTGATTCTGCAGATGCCGCGCTTCGGCATGGATGTGACCCTGGCGTATCCGCCTGAGTTTCCGCTCATGCCCGAGATCGTGGAGCAGGCCAAAGAGCAGGCAAAGATCGCCGGCACCAACTTCGAGATCATTGACACCAAAGACGGCATGACCGAAGCCTGCAAGGATGCCGATGTCATCTATGCCAAATCCTGGGGTCCGCTGTTGACCACCAATGACAAGGTCGAAGGCAAGAAACTTCAGGACATGTACAAGAACTGGATCATGGACGATGCCAAGCTCAAGGTTGCTCATAAGGATGCCATCTACATGCACCCGCTTCCTGCCGACCGCGATATCGAAGTCACCTCCAGCGTGTTGGATGGCCCGCAGTCCGTGGTCTTTGACGAAGCCGAGAATCGCCTCCACGCACAAAAGGCAGTGATGGCGCTGACGATGGGGTAGGTGGCCGAATAGTCAATTAGTCGAATAGCCGGGTAGTAGAATGGTCAAAACACCAATAGATTACCCGACCACAAGACTAAGCGACCTGGAGACTAAAAGACAGGAGACCATATGACAAAATTAGCTGTCGTCGCCATTGGCGGCAATTCTCTCATCAAGGATGACAAGCACGTTTCTGTCGAGGATCAACAGGCTGCGCTGCGCGAAACCGCCACCCATCTGGTGGATATGATCGAGGCCGGCTGGGACCTTGCCATCGGCCACGGAAACGGCCCGCAGGTTGGTTTCATCCTGCGCCGCTCTGAGATCGCCGCGAAGATGGAAGGAATGCACGAAGTTCCGCTCGATGTATGCGGCGCTGATTCACAGGGCGCGATCGGATATGAATTACAGCAGGCCTTGCACAATGAATTTCTCAAACGCAAAATAAACAAAAAATCCTGCACCGTTGTGACACAGGTGCGCGTGGATAAAAGCGACCCGGCTTTCCAAAAACCGTCCAAGCCGATCGGCTCATTCATGGATGAAGCCGAGGCCAAGCGGCGTGAAAAGGAGATGGGCTGGTCTGTCGTCGAAGATGCAGGCCGCGGCTGGAGAAGAGTCGTCGCTTCCCCGCTTCCAAAAGAGATCGTCGAATTCGATTCGGTCAAACTCCTGCTCGATGCCGGACATGTCATCATCACGGTCGGCGGCGGCGGTATCCCGGTCATTGACCGTGGCAATGGCGAACTTGAAGGCATTGCCGCAGTGATCGACAAGGACTTTGCCTCGTCGCTGCTGGCGCAGACCATCAAGGCAGACATGCTGCTAATCGCCACTGCGGTTGAAAAGGTGGCTATTAATTTCGGCAAGCCCGATCAAAAATGGCTCGAAAAAATGACACTTGTCGAAGCAAAAGCCTACCTTGCTGAAGGCGTTCATTTTGCCAAAGGTTCGATGGCGCCGAAGATCCAGGCCGCGATCTGGTATCTTGAAAATGGCGGCAAGCAGGCGCTCATCACCAACCCTGAAAATATTGGCCGCGCGCTAAAAGGCGAAACAGGCACCTGGATCGAAGCATAACGCTGATGAAACAACGGATCGAACGGCTGGCCGAAATAAAATTTACTCCACGCAGCGCCGTGTGGTTCATGCTTTTAATTGCTGTGATTTCCTACGGTTTGTTCTTTTGGAAGCGCGGTTTTTATTGGGATGAATTTCCCTGGGCCTGGATCTATTACCGCCTCGGCCCGGACATGCTGACAAAAACATTCTCCACCAGCCGTCCCTTTTGGGGCATGATCTATCAACTTACCATGCCAGTAATTGGACCAAATCCCTGGGTTTGGCAATTACTGGCATTGGTTTTGCGCTGGGTCACGGCATTACTTTTCTGGCTGGTCTTGCGCGTGTTATGGCCGCAGCATCCGCGGCCTGCGTTGTGGGCCAGCCTGCTTTTTCTTGTTTACCCGGGCATGGGTCAGCATTTTATTTCTTTGATGTACACCCATTTTTATATCGTGCTGTCCTGCTATTTGTTGTCGCTTTATCTTTCCCTGCTCGCCATCCGTTCTGAAAAACATCGCATACTTTTATTTATTGCTTCGTATTTATTTGCCGCCGTCAATTTGTTGGCGATGGAATATTTTTACTTCCTCGAATTTGCGCGCATCTTTCTGTTCTGGCAGATGTTCTCTGGAGCGAATAAAGCCCGTCTTCAAAAAACAATTCTAAACTTTATTCCTTATCTGCTTATTTTTCTCGGCGTCACTTTCTGGCGCATGTTCTTTTTTACATTTCAAAACGCCAGCTACGGATATGTTTTACTGGATGCCCTCCGCGCTGATTTTTTTTCAGGCGTGTGGATGCTTGTCAAAAATGTTTTAATCAGCTTCTGGCGGACAGTGTTTGAGGTTTGGCTTTACCCATTTTACACAATCGGATTAACAGGCTTCGGTCCGCTCACGCTGACTTTGATGCTGCTTCTGTTATTCTCGGTCATTTTGTTAGTCGGATTGTTTCTCTTCAAGTTCGCAGCTCACGATGAATCAAATGATCGTGACTTTGCCAGCCAGGCCGGCCTGATTGGCCTTGTGTTTTGGGGATTATCCGGCGGCTCGGTTTGGGTGATTGGTGTCGTGCCGCAGCTTAACTTTTCGATGGACCGCTTCATGCTGCCGTTCATGCTGGGGTCAAGTTTGACTCTTGCTTGTTTGATCGCATTAATTAAAAGCGCGCGCACACAAATGATTCTGATGGCTCTGCTGATCGGTTTTGCCGCCAGCCGCCAGTTCCGTCTTGAAGAAATCTTCCGCAGCGATTGGACTGCGCAGCAAAATTTATTCTGGCAAATGACATGGCGTATGCCTGCCCTCGAAAAAGGCACAATCCTGATCTCCAATGACCTGCCTGTTACATATTATTCTGACAACTCATTGACCGGCCCGTTGAATTGGATCTACAGCCCGCCCGGTGAAATGAAAGCCATCCTGTATTTTGCCTCCGTCCGCGTTGGAAAAACACTGCCCAATCTCGAACCCGGTCAACCGCATGAACATTACTACGTTGGCCCAACATTTTATGGAAATACATCCAATATCGTTTTATTTAATTATGATCCGCCCGGATGCCTACGTGTGCTTGACCCTGAAATTGACTCGGGCAATCGCCTTCTGCCGGAAGTATTACGTGATAACGCGCAATATTCCAACCACAATGTAATTCTGTTTAACCGTGAGGCAGTTCTGCCGAGTCAGTTTTATGCAGACGAACCGCGTCATGGTTGGTGTTTTTATTTTACAACAGCAGAACTGGCGCGTCAGGCAGGGGATTGGGACGAAGTAGTGAAACTTGGCGATGAAGCCCTTTCTTTAGCCGACCATCCCAACGATCCAATTGAATATTTCGTTTTCATTGAAGGCTTTGCCCATTCAGGAGACTGGGAAAAGGCGGTAGAATTATCGCAGATTTCATATAAGGTATCGAAGGATTTTGTCCGCCCGCCTCTGTGTAAATTATGGAACCGCATTGCGCGCGAGACAAACAGCACATTGGAGCAGAAAGTCACGCTGGAAAAAGTACAAAAGAAATTTGAGTGCCTGCCTTAAAAGTTTATAATGAGCGCTGACTATGCAAAGTTAGCTCTTTTCGGTAGAATTGTCCAGACAACTTGAAAGGAGGTCGACGTCAGAAATTGAATTTGCAAGTCTCGTACGTAAAACTAAATTTGATAAGGAGAAGAAGAATGCGTAAGAATATTTCCCGCCTCGCGATTTTCGCGCTGGCACTCATGCTCGTCCTTTCTGCTTGTGGCGCCCCTGCCACCGAAGCGCCGGTTATGACCGAAGCGCCTGTCGTAACTGAAGCACCCGTTGCCACAGAAGCTCCCGTAGCCACTGAAGCCCCTGCCGATACAAGCGGCTTCCAGATCCCCGAAGTGGTTGATGGCATGTTCAATGTCGCCATGGTCTTGATTGGACCGCACGATGACGGCGGCTGGTCACAGGCTCATTACGAAGGCCTGGTTTATATCGAAGAGAACGTGCCAAACGTTCACATTGCCTACATCGAAAACGTCCCCGAAGGCGCTGACTCAGAGCAGGTATTCCGCTCCCTTTCCCGCAAGGGATTCAACTTGATCTTCGGCACCTCCTTTGGTTTCGGCGACCCGATGGCTGCCGTGGCTGAAGAATTCCCGGATGTCATGTTCATTCACCTGACCGGCATCAATTCCAACCAGACCAACTTTGGCAACCTGATGGGCGCCATGGAAAATATGAAGTACCTTGCCGGTATGCTGGCTGGTGCGCGCGCCAAGGCTGATGGCAACCCGAAACTCGGCTACATGGCCACCTTCCCGATCCCCGAAGAAATCCGCCTTGGTAACGCCATTGCGTTGGGTATGAAGAAGACCTGCCCTGAATGTACGATGGATGTCCGCTGGATCAACACCTGGCATGACCCGATCATCGAGAAGGAAGCCGCTGCTTCCCTGTTCGATGCCGGTGCTCAAGTTGTGTTCACCGGTGCTGACACTCCCGCCGTTGCTGACGTGGCTCAGGAAAAAGGCAAGTGGGGCGTGACCTATGACTGGTACGGCTCCTGCAAAGTGGATGCCTGTCTGACCGCTCCGTACTGGGTCTGGGGTCCTGTGTATTCCGAAATCACCGAACAGGTGATCGCTGGCACCTATGTCCCTGGCTGGCAGTACTTTGACGCTGACACCGGCGCCCTCGGCCTCTTTGGTTTCATGGAAGGTCAGGAAATGCAGCCCGGCGTTGCCGATCTCGACCCCGCGGTCATCGCCGAAGTTCAGGATATTCTCGCCAAAATGCTCGCCGGCGAATTCACCCGCTTCGATGTGTTCACTGGCCCGATCAATGACAATCAGGGAAATGTTGTTCTTCCCGAAGGTCAGAGCCTCGAACAGGTCGATCTCGATGCGTTCCCCGAATTTGGTCTGCCCTGCACCATTGAAGTTTGTATGAAGTGGTGGGCTGAAGGCATTACCGCTGAATTGCCCCAATAATCCTTAACTTGAAGGTGGGTCAGAACTCTTGAGTTCTGACCCATTTTGTAAATACATCAGCATGGAACGTCCCGCAGGTTTGCAACTTATTTGTTCTTTGAAAAACTGCGGGACGTTCTTCAATAGAATTCACAATATCGCAGGAGTAACCGGTGACCAATCAAACCTCCTCAACCTCTGAAATACCGCTTATTGTTGAAATGCGCGGAATTGTCAAACGCTTTCCCGGCGTACTGGCAAATGATCATGTTAATTTTGAACTAAAGCGCGGAGAGATTCACGGTTTGCTTGGCGAGAATGGCGCAGGCAAAAGCACGCTGATGAATATCCTCGCCGGGTTATACCGTCAGGAGGCTGGAACAATTCTGGTCAATGGCAAGCCGAAGGTTTTCTCCTCGCCGCGCGATGCGATCAAGGCCGGCATCGGCATGGTACATCAGCATTTCATGCTTGTACCGTCACAAACGGTTACTGAAAATATTTTGCTTGGTCTCGATGATCCGCGCTTTATCATGCGCCTGCCCGAATATGATTCAAAGATCGCGGAATTGGGCGAACGCTTTGGCCTAAAGGTGGACCCGCGCGCGAAGATCTGGCAGTTATCGGTGGGGGAACAACAAAGAGTTGAAATTCTTAAAATGCTTTATCGCGGCGTGAACGTGCTCATTATGGATGAGCCGACCGCAGTCCTTGCGCCGCAGGAAATTGAAGGTTTGTTTGAAACCCTGCGTGCCATGATCGCGCAGGGAAAATCTGTTATTTTCATCAGCCATAAATTGCAGGAAGTCAGCGCCATTGCCGACCGAGTCAGCGTTTTGCGAAAGGGAGTGGCAACCGCATCCGGTGTGGCGTCGAAAGGCGTTTCGCGCCAGGAACTTGCGCGTTTGATGGTTGGGCGCGATGTCATCTTTGCGCTCGATAAAAAGCCCGGCAAGCCCGGTGATGTTGTTTTGGATGTGCGCGATATTTATGCCGATAACGATAAGGGACTGCCGGCCCTGCGCGGCTTATCCCTTAATGTTCATGCGGGCGAGATCGTGGGCGTGGCGGGTGTGGCTGGCAACGGCCAGAGCGAACTCTCGCAGGTGATCTCCGGTATGCGTCAATGCAAACAGGGACAGGTTATCCTTGCCGGAGATGAGGTCAGCAACCACAGCACGTTATTCGGCATTCAACACGGCATGGCGTACGTCCCCGAAGATCGCACCCACGTGGGCAGCGCTCCCAACTTGAGCATCACAGATAACGTCATTATGAAAAAATATCGCAAGCCTCCCATCTTGAAAAACGGCCTGCTGGATATGAAAGCCGCCACAAAACTTGCCAACGAACTCAAGCAGGCGTACGACATTATTGTCCCCAATGTGTCCACCCCGGTTCGACTACTCTCCGGCGGGAATCTGCAGCGCGTGATTCTTGCGCGCGAAATTTCAGGCCTGCCCTCATTCATGGTCGCGGTTCAACCTACCCGTGGGCTGGATGTTGGCGCGATAGAGGGAGTCCACCGGTTGCTGCTGGCTCAACGCGAAGCAGGCGCGGCGGTTCTGCTTGTCTCTGAAGAGTTGGAAGAACTGCTTTCCTTGAGCGACCGCGTGTACGTGATTTACGAAGGAAAAATCATGGGGGAGGTGATGGTCAAGGGTGAGGGGCATGATGAGGCGCTGGTTGACACGATCGGTCAGATGATGACCGGCACCCCGCTTGATCAAATCCAAAATGAAGGAGTTGCCGCAAATGGCTGAGTCAACGGCTTTGAATAAAAAACGATCACCATTTCGTATTCGCGTCGAACCGCGATTAAGTGAACCCCCTGCGTGGTATCCTGCCGCCGTGACTTTTGCGGCGCTGATCGTCGCCCTGATATTGGGCGGGGTCTTGATCTCATTTGCCGGCGGCGACCCCATTCGTTCCTATCAGCACATTGCGAAGGCTTCCTTTGGAGACATTGGGGTGCTTTCAGATACGATCGTCAAAGCGACGCCGATCATTCTGGCGGCGCTGGCCTGCTCGGTTGCGTTCCGCATGAAGTTGTGGAATATCGGCGCCGAGGGGCAGTTCATCATGGGCGCGTTTGGCGCAAGCGCCATTGTGCTGGCTCCTGTTTTACCTGCCGAGACTCCGCGTATCATTTTTATTCCGGTGATGATCATTGCAGGCATGGCGGCGGGCGCGGTTTGGGGGTTTATCCCCGGCTACTTGAAGGCGAAATTTAACGTCAATGAAATCATCAGCACATTGATGTTGAATTACGTGGCTGTGGCATGGATGAATTTTTGGATCTTCGGAGTTTGGACCGAAGGCGGTTTCCAGATGTCGCCCAAGTTCCCGCAGACGGCATGGCTTCCGAGATTGTTGGAATATGCCAAAACATTCCCTGCCTTTCGCGGGCTAACCACTCACCTGGGGCTTGTGATCGGGATTGTGGCTGCGGTCATTTTATGGTTCATCATTTTCCGCAGCCGCTGGGGTTACGAAATCCGCCTAATTGGCGATAACCCTCACGCGGCGCAATACGCGGGAATAAACATCAAACAGAATATTATCTGGGTGATGATGCTTTCGGGCGCGCTGGCCGGGCTGGGCGGCATGTCGGAGGTGTCGGGCGTTGTCCACCGTTTGCAGACCGCTCCACTGGCAGCCGGGTATGGCTTTACCGGCATTATCGTGGCATGGCTGGCAAAGTTAAATCCGCTGGTCATCATCGTGGCTTCGATTTTGTTCGGGGCGCTGATCCTTGCCGGGCGCGAAATTCAACCTTCGGGTGTGCCAAAGATGATTCAGGGAATTATTCTGGTCTGCCTCATCGCGAGCGATTTCATGCTGCGCTATCGAATCGTTATTGACCGAGGGGAGGAATAAATCATGGACTTTACCATTATCTTGCAGGCAGGCATCGCCAGTGGAACCGTCTTGTTGTTTGCGACAATCGGAGAATTATTTTCCGAGCGGGCAGGCGTCCTGAATCTTGGTGTTGAAGGTATGATGTTGGTCGGCGCGATGAGCGCTTTCAGCACGACCATCGCCACGGGGAATCCATGGCTGGGCGTGATGACGGCGATGCTGTTTGCCGGCATCATCAGCCAGATCCATGCCTACATTGTGATCACCTTGCAGGCCGACCAGGTCGTCAGCGGGCTGTCGCTCACATTTCTGGGAACAGGTATCAGTTTGGTTTTGGGCGAGGGATTGAGCAAAGCCGGCACCGTTTCACTTCTCCCAAATTTTTCAATCCCGCTGCTGGCTCAAATCCCGATTCTGGGAAAGATATTTTTCACAGACCAAAGCATCCTCGTTTATGTTGGTTATTTGCTTGTTCCGCTGGCCTGGTTTTACATCAACCGCACCCGCCCCGGGCTGCATCTGCGCGCGGTGGGCGAGTATCCCTCAGCGGCGGATGCGTTGGGCATCAATGTTTTTCGGATGCGCTATTTCTATGTCTTTGTGGGCGGGATGCTGGCCGGGCTGGCTGGCGCGACCATCAGCCTGGCAGTTTCGCCGGGCTGGTTCAGCGAGTTGACCACCGGCGGGCAGGGATGGATCGCCATCGGACTGGTCATCTTCGCTCAGTGGGACCCGATCCGCGCGGCGGTTGGGGCGTATGCCTTTGGCGCGCTGCGCCGCCTCATCCTCGATATTCAAGGACCGCTCCTGCTTTTGGGCTTTGACAATCCCTTTTATTACAATCCCTACCTCGGGTTCTTCCTGCAAATGCTGCCTTATCTTTTCACGGTTGTTGTGCTTGTGATCGGGTCGCGTGAAGCCATGCGCAAGCGCATCGGTGCGCCGGCTGCGCTCGGTAACCCGTATATTCGCGGTGAACGCGGAAAGTAACAGGAGACGGTTTTGGGCATCAGACAGGCGTGTTGCCATCAGGCAGCGCGCTTGTTTTTTTATGATTATGGATAATTATCATATGATTTCTGTTACAAAATGTCTGACAACTTTGAAGAGGCTTCTGCTATACTCGAAAAAAATAAGGAGTGACCATGCCGGCCATGAAAAAATTTTTTCAAAGCGATGGGTTGTCTCGTCTTGTTGATTCACTCTTGCCGATCTTCGCCACGCTTGCCGCATTGCTACTTGGTGCGGTCATGTTGTTTTTATTGAAGGTCAATCCAATCGAAGCCTACAAGGCTCTTTGGGATGGGGCGTTCGGCAGCACGAACGCTTTTGCAGAAACACTCGTCAAGGCAACACCTTTATTGCTGGTTGGGCTTGGCATTTGCATCTCCTTCCGCGGCGACGTGATCAACATCGGCGGCGAGGGGCAGATGATTATCGGCGCGATTTTGGCAACCTGGGTCGGTCTGACCTTCACGGGGTTGCCGGGCTGGCTGGTGGTGACACTTTCAATGATCGCCGGGTTTTTAGGCGGCGCAATTTGGGGCGGAATACCGGGGGTATTAAAAGCTTATTTCAGCGTGAATGAAATCTTGAGTACCGTGATGATGAATGCCATTGCAGTTCAGTTAATGAACTTCCTCCTGCGCGGGCCGATGATCGATCCGTCGCAGGCCGAGCTTTCCTCCAAAATCCCGCAGACCGCCCGCCTGTTGGAAATTTTCCGCCTGCCGCGGCTCGCGCCGACCCGCCTGCACCTTGGCGCTTTGATCGCTGTCGCGCTGGCGGTTCTTGTTTATATTTTATTATGGCGCACTACGCTCGGGTATCGCATTCGCGCGGTGGGACAAAACCCGCACGCTTCGCGTTATGCCGGAATTAAAGTTCAACGCTACATTGTGCTGGCTCTGCTGCTCAGCGGAGCTTTTTCAGGTTTGGCCGGAGCCACGCAGGTATTCGGTGTCAACTATCGCATGATCACCGACGGTTCGTCATCAGGCTTTACAGGCAGCGCCGGTTTCAATGGAATTGTCGCGGCCTTGTTTGGACAATTACATCCGATCATGACCATTCCCGCTTCGATTCTGTTCGGCGCATTGCTGGTCGGCGCGAATAAAATGCAAAGGGTTGTGCAGGTCCCGTCGGCGCTGGTGATAGCCTTGAATGGATTGGTTGTTGTGTTTGTTGTGAGCATTGAATTTTTACGCCGACGCAGACAGCGGCGCAGGCTGGCAGCTGCAAAACAAAATGATGAATCTCCGCCTTCGCCTGAACCATTAAAGCAATTGGAGACAGGCACATGATCTCTGAACTTTTCTCTGTCACTGTTTTAATTGGCATTCTCGCGTCTGGAATTCGCCTTGCGACTCCGTACTTGTATGCCTCCATCGGTGAGACATTCGGTCAGCGCAGCGGCGTGCTCAATTTGGGTGTGGAAGGACAGATGTTGCTCGGAGCCTTTGCCGCATTTTTTGTGGCATTGACCACCGGGAATTTGTGGTTCGGCGTGCTGGCCGCCATGATCGTCGGCGCGTTAATGGGATTGCTCATGGCTTTTGTAACGGTTAATTTACATGCCCAGCAGGGAATCAGCGGCATCGGCTTTTATCTCTTTGGTCTGGGCATGAGCGACCTGCTTTTTCAAAAATTGATGGGAACGGTGGAAACGGTCAAAGGTTTTCCGCCGCTCAAAATTCCGTTCCTCAGTAATATTCCGGGCGTTGGCGAGATTTTCTTCAATCAGAATATATTGGTCTATGGCGCGTACCTGCTTGTGCCAGCCGCTTGGTTTGTGTTGAACAAGACCACGCTCGGGCTGAAGATCCGCTCGGTGGGCGAGAATCCAGACGCGGCGGATTCATTGGGCGTGAGTGTGGCGCGAGTCCGCTACTTTACCATCATCCTCGGCGGGGTTTTATCCGGGATCGCCGGTGCCTCCCTTTCCATTGCATTATTGAATGTTTTTCAACAAAACATGACCAGCGGACTTGGCTTTATCGCCGTGGCGTTGGTGTATTTCGGCGGATGGCGTCCGTGGGGCGTTTTGGGCGGCGCGTTATTATTCAGCATGGTCAACTCACTGCAATTGTGGATTCAAGTTTTGGGTATTCCCATCCCGTCTGATATTGCGGTGATGATGCCTTACGTGCTGACGATTTTGGTTTTAGTGGCTACTGTCTCGCGGGTTCGCGCGCCAACTGCATTGACAAGGCCCTTCGAGCGCGAGGATTGACCAGCTCCAATTGTGTTGTTGCGCTTCATCAACTATGAAGCGTTAAAAATAAGAAGTTTGAAACAAGGAGAAGAAAGATGAAGAAGTTTGCATGGTTATTGACTTTGATCGTTGCGTTGTCCATGGTTCTCGCGGCCTGCGGTACTGCCGCTCCCGCCACCGAGGCGCCTGTCGCTGCGACCGAAGCCCCCGTCGCTGCGACCGAAGCCCCCGTCGTGGCAACCGAACCTCCCGTCCCGGCTGAACCGTTCCGCGTCGCTGTGGTCATGCCGAGCGCCATCAATGATCTGGCTTTCAGCCAGAGCATGTACGACGCCCTCGTCCGCATTCAGGAAGAAATGGGCGGGCCCGAAGCCTTTGAATTTGTTTACTCGGAAGGCATGTTCGTTGTGGATGATGCCGCCGCCGCCATCCGCGATTATGCTTCACAGGGCTACAACCTCGTGATCGCTCACGGTTCGCAGTACGGCTCCTCCCTGCAGGAAATTGCTCCTGACTTCCCAGAGACCAGTTTCGCCTGGGGCACCACTGCTGAAACCTTCGGCCTGCCAAACATCTTTGCCTACGAAGCGGCCTCACAGGAAGGCGGCTATGTCAACGGCGTGCTGGCTGCGACTCTCTCCACCAGCAAGGTCATCGGCGTTGTCGGACCGATCGAAGTTGGCGATGCGAAACTGTATGTGGATGGATTCAAGGCTGGTGTTGCGGCGACCAACCCCGAGGTTCAGGTGAACGTGAACTACATCGGTTCATTCTCTGACGTTGCGCTGGCCTCTGAAGCCGCGACGACTCACATCTCCGCTGGAGCAGATGCGATGACCGGCACCGCGCAGATGGTCGTGGGCGCGATCGGCAAGGCCGAAGAAGCAGGCGCTCTTTGGTTCGGCACGCAGTCCAATCAATCCTCCCTCGCTCCTTCCATCGTGGTTGCCTCACAGGTTTATCACTGGGAAGTGGTGCTGAAGGAAATGATTGCCATGATCAATGAAGGCGAATTGGGCGGCGTATCCTTCAGAATTGACCTCGAAAACGGCGGCGAAGTAATTGAATTCAACCCGGAATACGCGCTCTCCGATGATGCCAAGGCTCTGGCCGAAGCCACCATCAAGGGCATTGCGGACGGAACCATCACCATCACGCTCCCGTAGTTTTTTACCCCCACCCAACCCTCCCCCAATTTGGGGGAGGGCAAGGGTGGGGGCACAGGATGGCGCAATGACTGACTCAAACAAACTCCCCTCAGGTCAGACCCGCATTGACAGCATTGAAATGCGCGGAATCACCAAGAGATTTCCCGGTGTGCTTGCCAGCGACCACGTGGATTTTGATGTGAAGTCCGGTGAAGTCCATGCCCTGCTCGGCGAGAATGGCGCGGGCAAAAGCACGTTGATGAAGATTCTCTACGGCATGTACCACCCGGATGAAGGTCAGATCTTTTTGAACGGCAAGCCTGTCAGCATTGCCTCTCCGACCGACGCCATCAATCACGGCATCGGCATGATCCATCAGCATTTCATGCTCGTGCCGACGCTGACAGTCGCGGAAAACGTGGCGTTGGGATTGCCATCCTCCCGCGGCCCGTTGACCGACCTTGACCGTGTGTCCAAACGCATTGTCGAGTTGGCCGGCATCTACGGTTTGAAGATCGACCCCGATGCGTATGTCTGGCAATTGTCCGTTGGGCAGCAGCAGCGGGTGGAAATTATCAAGGCGCTCTATCGCGGTGCGGCACTGCTCATTCTCGACGAACCCACCGCCGTCCTCACCCCGCAGGAAGTGGACGAATTTTTTGTCATCATGCACCAGATGGTGAAGGATGGCTACGCTCTTATTTTTATTTCCCACAAACTGCACGAAGTCGTTGAGATCAGCAACCGCGTGACCGTTCTGCGCAACGGGAAAAAGATCGGCACGCGCCCGACATCTGAAACCACGAAGCAGGACCTCGCCAATTGGATGGTTGGCCGTGAAGTTGATTTCGCGCCGGACCGCGGAAACATTCAGCGCGGCGAAGTGCGTCTGAAACTCGAGCAGGTATCCTGTGGCAGTGACCGCGGCACGCCCGGCCTGCGTGAAGTGAGTCTCGAAATCCATTCGGGCGAAATCCTCGGCATCGCCGGCGTTTCGGGCAATGGTCAGCGTGAATTGGCAGAGACGATTGCCGGTCTGCGAAAAACCACCGGCGGTCATATTTATCTTGAAGAAAAGGATGTCACCAACTTTGCGCCCGGCGACCTGACCGAACGCATGTTATCCTACATCCCCGAAGAAAGAATGCGCGACGGCATGATCAAGGATTTCACGGTCGCAGAAAATATGATCCTGCGTGAACATCATAAAATGCCGTTCTCCGCTTCGGGATTTTTGAAATTAAAAAACATCTCGACCCATTCAGAAAAATTGATCGCGCAATTCCATGTCAAGACTCCGTCGCAGGAAACTCTTGCCAAAAACCTTTCCGGCGGCAACATCCAAAAAATTGTCCTCGCCCGCGAAATTTCCAGAAACCCGCGCGCCATCATCGCCGCCCAACCCACCCGCGGACTTGACATCGGCGCCACCGAATACGTCCGCGAGCAGCTGCTCGACCAGCGCAAACGCGGCGCGGCTGTCATGCTCATTTCGGAAGACCTCGATGAGATCCTTGCTCTTTCAGATCGTGTGGCGGTGATCTACGAAGGAAAAATCATGGACATTCTTTCGCGTCAGAACGCAACCCGCGAAAGACTCGGCTTGTTAATGGCAGGCGTGCAATCCGGGGAAAAGACCCCCGCATAAATTTAAGTAATCCAAGTTGCCACCTCGAGGTTCAAAAGAGGAAGATACAAGCTCTTTGCCGCAGATTTCGCTAATTCACACGAATTATTTTAAATAAATCCGCGAAAATTCGCGGATTTCGTGGCTAAGGGTTTTTTGGTCTTTCGCTAAAATCAAAAAGTAGCAACTTAGGTTAAGTAGTACAATTTCATTCCATCGGTTCGGTGGTCGCTTGTTGCGCGTGCGCAGCAGCGGCGTTGGAAAAACCATCGAAAAGTGCCGCCGTCCCAAAAAAGGAAGGACACCACCTATGAACCTATGGCAGGAATATAAACGGCCAGCTTCCGTCACGGAAGCAATTCAAGCCCTCACATCTGCGCCTGGTCCGGTCATGCCCATCGCGGGCGGAACAGATCTGCTGCTAGACTTGAAACAAGGCCGCCACTCCCCCGTCCACACATTAATTGATTTGACTTTCGTCCCGGAGATGTCCCTGCTCGAATTGAGAGGGGGCGAACTCTTCATCGGAGCCGCCGTCCCAGTCAACCGCGTCGCGCTCGACCCGTTGGTGGGTCAGCACGCCCAGGCATTGACCGAAGCTGCGAATTTGATCGCCGGCCCGCAAGTCCGCAATACCGCCACACTCGGAGGCAACGTTGCCCACGCGCTCCCCGCCGCAGACGGCACCATCGCCCTGACTGCTCTCAATGCACAAGCCGAAGTCGCCAGCCCCACAGGGACTCGACGTATGCCTTTCACTTCGCTCTTCCTCGGCCCGGGCAAGTCAGCAATTGACAAGACAAAAGAAATCATCGTCGGTTTTTACATTCCAATTAAGACCTCCAAGTTCTCCAAGAACTCGGAGGTCCCCCGCACCGCTTCTTGCTTCAAGCGCATCATGCGCCCGCAGGGAGTTGCTTTGCCCATCTTGAACTGCGCCGTCTGGCTCGAACGCGAAAGTGAAATCGTCATAGATATTCACATCGCTGTCGGTCCCGGCAGTTCAATTCCCTTCCGCGCCACCGAAGCGGAAGCCGCCCTGCGCGGACAATTCCTCAACGAAGAGACAATCAACCGCACGCTCGAATTCCTGCTTGGCCAGGCACAGTTCCGCACCAGCGCCCGCCGTGCCAGCGCAGACTATCGCAAGCATATCGTCGGCGGCTTGTTCAAGGATGTGTTGGATACCGCGTGGGCAAGAGCGAGTTAACCACTGAGACACGAAGACACGGAGATTTTAAAAGGTTTTCCCCGTGGGCGTGCTTCCAAAGTGAAAGGTTGATCAATGCAACGCAGGCTGATTACTCCGCAGAAAAATGAAATTCCACTGCTTGAAAAAGAGTTGACAGAAAAAATCATTGGAGCGGCGATTGAAGTTCATCGCGCTCTTGGTCCGGGGCTGTTAGAGTCTGCTTATCAATTGTGTCTGGCTCAAGAGAGCCGCATACAGAAACTGCCATTTGCAGAACAAATCCCTCTTAAACTGAAATATAAAGGGATTGAATTGGATGGTGTTTACAAAATTGATTTTATCTTTGATAAACGCGTTGTTGTGGAACTCAAAGCCGTTTAAACAGTTTTGCTTGTTCACGAGGCACAATTACTCACCTATTTAAAACTTACTGGAATTCACGTTGGTTTGCTTATCAACTTTAATACTCCAGTCTTGAAAAACGGCATTTATCGCCGAGTACTCTAACCAAAAAGAACCAAGAATTAAAAACTCCGTGACTCTGTGTCTCCGTGGTTCAATTCTTCCGAGGAAAATATTATGAACAATCAAATTACATTTACAGTTAACGGCACCAAACATACCATTGACCCTGTCGCGGGCGAGACTTTATCAACCCTCCTCCGCGAACGGCTGCGCTTGACCGGCACAAAGATCGGTTGCGAAGAAGCCGAGTGCGGAGCATGCACCGTCCTTGTGGATGGTGAGCCGATGATGTCTTGTGTCTATCCCGCCGAGCGCGCAGATGGAAAAAACATCACCACCATTGAAGGTCTCGCGCAGCGCGTTCACGAAGAAATGAAATTACATCCTTTACAGGAAGCCTTTGTTGAGCAGGGCGCTGTTCAGTGCGGATTCTGCATCCCCGGCCAGATCATGACCGCGTATGCCTTGCTCAAGCGCAACCCGAACCCGAACAGCGACGACATCCGCTTTGCTTTGAAAGATACGCTTTGCCGTTGCGCAGGCTATCCGTCCATCGAGAATGCGATCCTTGCTGCGGCTCAGGCGTTGCGGACAGGCGAGCCTGTCCAGAAGCCGACTCATATCCCTGATTCAATTCACGATCACAAAACAGTCGGTCACAGCCACCTGCGCCCCGAAGCGGTTCAAAAGGTGACTGGCGAAGCCATCTACACCGACGACTTGACCTTCGACGGCATGTTGTTTGCCAAAGCCAAACGAGCCATGATTCCGCATGGCTTTTTGACCAAGCTCGATGTCTCCAAAGCCAAAGCCTTGCCCGGCGTAGTTGCGGTTCTTACCGCCGATGACATCCCCGGCGAGCACAATCATGGATTGGTCATTTACGACTGGCCGGTGATGGTTGGCATCGGTGAGCGCATCCGCTATGTGGGCGATGCTGTTGCCATCGTTGCAGCCGAAACTCAGGATATCGCCGAGCAGGCGTCGGCGTTGATTGAAGCGGAGTTTGACCTCCAGCCCGTCATCACGAATCCAGTTCAGGCGCGACAGGAGGACGTTCCGCAAATCCACGAAAAAGGGAATTTGCTCAAACACATCAAAGTCCGCAAGGGTGACATGGATGCTGGCTTTGCAAAAGCTGATATTGTTTTTGAACATACCTTCCACACGCCGACCACTGACCACGCCTTCATTGAACCTGAATGCAGCATCGCGGTTCCAGTAGATTCCCGAATGGAGATTTATGTCGGCTCGCAAATTCCGTATCAGGATAAAACACAGGTTGCGCGCGCGTTGGGTTGGGATGAGTCGCGTGTGCGTATTGTGGGGCAACTCATGGGTGGTGGTTTCGGCGGCAAGGAAGACATCATGGGACAGATCCATGTTGCCCTGCTTGCGAACGTGACCCAGCGCCCTGTGAAATTATTATTTGATCGCCATGAAAGTTTGCTCGTGCATCCCAAACGTCACGCCACACAAATTCGTGTCAAGATGGGCGCGATGAAAAATGGCCGCCTCGTTGCGGTGGATACCGAACTCTATGGCGATACCGGCGCGTATGCGTCGCTCGGCGAAAAGGTGATGACCCGCGCCACCACGCACGCTGCAGGTCCGTATGATGTCGAGAACGTCCGCGCCGATTGCTATGCCATGTACACCAACAATCCGCCCGCGGGCGCGTTCCGTGGTTTCGGCGTGACGCAATCTGCGTTTGCGGTTGAGTCGATGATGGACATGCTCGCTGAAAAATTAAACATTGACCGCATTGAACTGCGTCGCATGAACGCGCTTCATGTTGGAAGTATTACCAACACGGGACAGGAACTAAAAGAGTCTGTGGGGTTGATGGAATGTATTGATAGGGTGTCAAGTACCATGTGTCAGGTGTCAGGTCTGTCACAGGAGGATTTATTCAAGCCGCGCGTGACATCTGACGCGGCGCACCTCATACAGTCTTGGGGTTTTGCTGCCGCCTACAAGAACACTGGTCTCGGCGGCGGCGCGCCTGACATCTCCGGCGCGGATGTGGAACTCTACGAAGACGGCACGTTCCAAGTCCGCAGTTCAGCCGCAGAGTTGGGACAAGGTCTCGTCACTGTCATGCGTTTGATCGTCTCTGAAGAAATGGCTGTCGCTCCCGAAAAAGTGCGCGTGCTTGTCATGGATACCGACCTGACTCCCAACGGCGGACCGACGACTGCTTCACGCCAGACATTCGTGACAGGCAATGCCTCGCGCTATGCGGCAAAGACTCTGCGCGATGAGATCACTGCCACGATGGCTGAAAAATACGATATCCGCCCCGAACAGATTCGCTTCGCGGATGGCGTTGTGCATGTCAACGGTCACTCGATGACGTGGGTTGAAATTTACAAGGAAATGAAAGCCGCGGGACAAAATCCGCTGGTACGTTACGAATACGAAGCGCCCAAGACCAAACCGCTCGGCGCAGGCGGCGACATGCACTTTGCCTTCTCATTCGGCGTGCAGGCGGCTGAGGTAGAAGTGAACAAGCTGACGGGCGAAGTGCGCGTGCTGAAAGTCATCTCAGCCAACGACGTGGGTATGGCGGTCAATCCGCTTGGCTTGCAGGGACAGATCGAAGGCGGCGTGATGATGGGACTCGGCAACTGTCTCACCGAAGAATTCATCGTCGAGAATGGCAACGTGGTCACAGATCATCTTGCCCGTTACCGTGTGCCTGGCATTATGCTCACGCCAGAAATTACATCCATTGTGGTCGAACATCCCGTGGAAGCGGGTCCCTACGGCGCGAAAGGCGTGGGCGAAGTGTGCAGCATCCCGACTACACCCGCCATCACAAACGCCATCTACAACGCAGTCGGCGTGCGGATTGACAAGACGCCTGTCGATCAGGAGTTGATCGCGAATGAGTTGTGGAAGCGGGAAGGGAATAAGTGAAAAGTAATCAGTGGTCAGTAAAAAGGACTCTCAAGGTTTCAAGCCTGAGAGTCCTTTTTTGAAGTCTGCTTCTATATCGGGTAAAATCAAGCCCAACAAGAGGCAACCATGAACAAATTCACTGGCTATCGCTGTTCGCTGTGTGGGATCGAATACCTGCCGGGGCAAGTCACGTACACCTGCCCGAAGGATGGCGGAAATCTCGATGTCATCCCGGATTATGAATTCATCAAGAAAAAATTTCACCCCGAAGACATCACCTCGCGGACTGAGTCCTCGCTTTGGAGATACCTTCCTCTTTTGCCTGTGGATGAACCTGCGGGTGACTCCACTCCCTTGCACGCAGCAGGCTGGACGCCGGTATTTGCCCTGCCCCGATTGGCAGAAAAACTCAACCTCAAGCATCTCTGGCTAAAAGACGAGTCGCGCAACCCCACGGCCTCCTTCAAAGACCGCGCCAGCGCAGTCGTTGTGACTCGCGCGCGCGAACTGAAAGCCGAAGTGGTGGTGACTGCTTCAACAGGTAATGCGGGCGCGGCGCTGGCAGGTATGTCTGCGGCGGTGGGGCAGAAGGCCGTCATCTTCGCACCCAAGACTGCTCCGCAGGCCAAAGTGGCGCAATTGCTGATCTTCGGCGCGAAAGTCATATTGGTGGATGGCTCCTACGATGACGCATTTGACCTGACGGTCAAAGCCGCAAACGAATTTGGATGGTATTGCCGCAACACTGGCTACAATCCGTTTACGCTGGAAGGCAAGAAGACTGCCGCATTTGAAATTTGGGAATGGTGGATGAAAGCCCATCGCGAATGGCACCAGAAGGACAGCCCGCTGGACGACCATTCGCCGTTGTCCATTTTTGTTTCGGTCGGTGATGGCAACATCATTTCCGGCATTCACAAAGGCTTCAAGGATTTGTTTGCGCTCGGCTGGATTCCCAACATGCCGCGCATCATCGGCGTGCAGGCGGAAGGGTCGGCGGCAATTGCAAATGCGTTTAATGCAAATACCGAAACCATCACACCCGTTTCAGCTACAACTTTGGCCGACAGCATCTCGGTGGACCTGCCGCGAGACGGAGTCCGTGCGGTGCGGGCGGCGAAGGAAACAGGCGGGACGTACGTGACTGTCTCGGATGACGAGATCATCAAGGCTATCGCGGAACTCGGGAAGATGGGAGTCTTTCCCGAACCTGCCGGGGCGACAGCCTATGCCGGTCTGGTCAAAGCAGCAGGCTCGGGCGTAATCAGAAGCGATGATCCTGTCCTCGTATTGAACACCGGCAGCGGGCTTAAAGACGTCCGCGCGGCAATGCAGGCTGTCCAGTCTGCGCCGATCATTGAACCAACTTTGGAAGCGGTGAAAAAGATTTTATGAAAAACAGCCAGTGGAGTCTTTCATTTCGATATGTCGTGGGGGGTATTGTCTTTATCGCTGTCATCGCGTTGATGATCTATGCGCGCGAGGCGATCAAGATGCTGGTCATTGCGGCCTTCGTTGCATATTTGATCAGCCCGGCGATCATGATGTTGACGCAGAATACAAAATTATCGCGGACAGCTGCGGTTAATGTTGTCTATTTTTCAGCATTGATCGTGATGGTGGGCATCCCCGCCATTTTGACGCCGATCTTCTTCGATGAAATAAAGATCGTTGCCAGCGACCTGCTTGATCTTTCACGCCAGATCAGCGTGATGCTGACACAGCCTGTGCAGTTCGGCGGCATGGTTTTTCATTTTGAACAACTGGGGCAGGGACTCGGGCAGTTACAGGAATCGATTCTGACTCCGCTGCCGGAGCAGGCGCTGGCTTTGCTCGAGTCGACCTCCATCAATGTGCTGTGGTTTTTGGTGATCCTTGTCAGCGTGCATTTGTTTATGAGTGAATGGCCGCGCATGCGCGAGTGGATCGTCAACCTTGCGCCCGAATCGTATTCCTCTGACATGAACGAGTTGTACAAACGTCTGCGAAATGTGTGGATGGCTTACCTGCGCGGCCAGATCGTTTTGATGGTTGTGGTTGGGGTGGTCTTCACGGTCGCATGGCTTATTTTGGGAATTCCGGGCGCGTTGGTGCTTGGCGCGCTGGCTGGTTTTTTCACGCTGATTCCCGACGTCGGCCCTTTCCTCGCGGCGATGCTTGCCGTGGGCGTGGCATTGCTCGAAGGCTCAAGCTGGATCCCATTTTCAAATTTTTGGGTGGCTGGCATTGTCGGGTTGACCTACCTGATATTAATCAATATGAAGAATTTCTTTTTACGGCCGATCATCATGGGACGCAGCCTGCACATGAATGAAGCTCTGATCTTCATTGCGATCATGATCGCCACGATCCTCGAAGGAATTATGGGAGCCTTGCTGGTCGTCCCTGTTCTGGCTTCGGTGGTTGTGATCATGGAATATGTTCGCCGCCGCGTGCTGGGCATGCCTCCCTTTGCGCCCGAGGACGAGGGGAAGTTTTCCGCTCCCCCTGAATTGATCAGACCGCTGCGGAAAATAAAATTCCTCTCAAGGGAAAAACGGAAGAAAGATTCATGAAAATTACATATTCGATCATTGCGCCCATCTATAACGAAATTGACAACCTCCCCGAGTTATATCGCCGTGTCAAGGAAGTGATGGATTCCTCCGGCGAAGCCTGGGAACTGATTCTTGTGGATGACGGTTCGACCGACGGCTCAACCGACGGAATCCGACGGCTTGCTCAAACAGATAAAACCGTCCGCCCTGTCATTTTTGCGCGAAATTTTGGGCATCAAGTCGCCATTACCGCCGGCTGGGATTACGCGCGCGGCGATGCAGTGGTCATCATTGATGCAGACTTGCAGGATCCGCCCGAAGTGATCCTCGAACTGGCAAAGAAGTGGAAGGAAGGGTTTGAAGTCGTGTACGCTGTCCGCGCCGAGCGCGAAGGTGAATCGTGGTTCAAGAAATTCACCGCCGCGGCGTTTTACCGTCTCATCTACAGCATCACCGACGTGAAAATCCCGGTCGATACCGGCGACTTCCGCCTGATGGATCGCAAGGTGGTGGATGTGCTCAAGCAAATGAAGGAACGCCACCGATTTCCACGCGGCATGTCGGCCTGGGTCGGCTTCAAGCAGATCGGCGTGACGTACAAACGCGCCGCCCGTGTGGCAGGCGTGACAAAGTATCCGTTTAAGAAGATGCTCAAACTGGCGCTGAATGCTATCACAGGCTTTTCGTATTTTCCGCTGCAGGTCGCCACATATTTTGGCTTTGTCTCCGCCGGCGTTTCCATTCTCGCCATTCCGGTAGTCGCAATCTTGCGTTTGGCAGGCTCGCATTTCTTTGAAGGGCAGACCACCACGCTCATTTCAGTGCTGTTTCTTGGCGGCGTACAATTGATCTCGCTTGGAATTCTCGGTGAATATATCGGCCGCCTGTATGACGAAGCCAAAGGCAGACCGCTGTATATTGTCCGCGATGCACCGGAAGAATAACCCCCGATTGTAGGGGCGACCCATTGGGTCGCCCCTGCTCTTTAAAATATATGAATCTTTCCTTCCTAAAAGACCGTACATTTCTGCGCGAATTGCTGGTGATCGCGATTCCGATTTCCTTTCAACAGCTTATCAACGCCTCGCTCAACCTGATAGACGTCATCATGGTCGGGCAATTGGGCGAATCTGCCATCGCCGCAATGGGTTTATCGAATCAGGTTTTCTTCGTGCTCATCCTTCTGCTCTTCGGCGCCACCAGCGGCATGGCGATCTTCACCGCGCAGTTTTGGGGCAAGCAGGAGATCGAGCCGATTCGCAAAGTTCTGGGCATGAGTCTCATCGTGTCCATTTCGGTTGCGTTCCTCTTCACTCTAGCCGCAACGCTCATGCCGGAGATCGTACTTGGCTTTTACACAAAAGATGCCGAAGTCATCCGTCTTGGAAGCAGTTATCTTCGCATCGTCGGTTTTACGTATATTCCAATCGCCATTGCCACTTCCTACATCGCGGTTTTGCGAAGCATTCAATTGGTACGCCTCACCGTCATCGCAACCGTTTCCGCTTTGGTCTTCAAGACGATTCTCGGTTATGCATTGATCTTTGGGATCGGCGGACTGCCTGCGCTGGGGGTTCGAGGCGCCGCGATCGGCACCGCATCAGGCTGGACCCTGGAACTGGTACTGCTCTTGATTCTGATCTACACCCAAAAGACTCCGCTCGCCGCCAACCCGTTGACATTTTTCTCCTTCGACAAGGCATTCTTTGCGCGGGTGATCAAGACCGTCCTGCCCGCCATTGCCAATGAGATGTTCTGGTCTTTGGGCATCACAACTTACAACGCCATTTATGCCCACATCGGCACAGACTCGATCGCCGCTATCAACGTCAATGCCACGATCGAAGAGCTAGGCTTTGTTGTTTTCATGGGACTCGGCAATGCCTGCGCGGTGATGGTGGGCAACCGCATCGGCGCTGGCCGCAAGGATGAAGCCTATGAAATTGTCCGGCGCGTGATCATCATGGGGGTGGCATTTGCTGTCGGCATCGGTGGGATCATTATCCTTTTCCGTGAAACCGTCGTCGGGCTTTATGATCTTTCCCCCAGCGGAGAAAATAATGTCCGCTGGCTGCTGCTGGTCATGGCATGTACCCTGTGGATTCGCATGTTTAATTTTTCGACCTTCATCGGCGCATTGCGCGCAGGCGGCGACACGCGTTTTGCGTTGATCATGGAGATCTGTTCCATCTGGCTGATCGGCGTCCCGGCCGCGTATGTCGGCGCATTCGTGTTCCATCTGCCTGTGTACCTGGTTTACTTGATGGTCATGCTGGAAGAGATCGCCAAAGTCTTTGTCAGCGCGTGGAGATTCAAGTCAAGAAAGTGGATTCACGACCTGGTGAACGTATAACCCGATCCCGAAGCAGAGTAAAATCAATAAAAAATCAACGCCTTTGAGGAAAAAATGCCAAAAATCACTGCTCTCAACCATGTTGCTGTAGTCGTCGAAGATATGGAAAAATCCCTTTTATTCTGGCGCGACGCGCTTGGAATTGAACTTCACGAGTTGCGCGATGTCCCGGCCGAACAATCACAGGTAGCCTTTCTGCCTGTCGCTGGCGCAGAGGTTGAACTTGTCATGCCCACCACGAATGATTCGGGGATTGCCAAATACCTCGCCAAACGCGGACAGGGAATGCATCACCTCTGCCTCGAGGTGGACGATATCGAAGGTATGCTCTCCCAATTGAAAGCGAAACAGATTCGCCTCATCAACGAAGAACCACGCGCGTCTGTCGATGGGAAAAAATATGCCTTCATTCATCCTGAGTCCACGGGCGGGGTGCTGGTGGAGTTGTACCAAATAATATAATGCCAGAGAACATCGAGACCATTCTGCGAGATGAATGCGGTCTTGTAAAAGACCGCTTGATCATTGTCGGCGTTTCGGGCGGACCGGACAGCCTGTGCCTGATGGAAACATTACGTCAGGCGGGCTATCCGATTCTGATTGCCCACTTCGATCATCAACTCCGCGCAGAATCTGCCGAGGATGCGCGCACAGTGGAGAAGATCGCCGCGCGTTTAATGCTTGGCTGCGTCATTGACGGCGCGGACGTGCGCGCCCACGCCGATCAGGAAAAGATTTCCATCGAAGAAGCCGCGCGTAATTTGCGCTATCGTTTCATGTTCAAACTTGCGCGTGAACGAAATGCGCAGGCTGTTGCGGTGGGGCACACTGCCGACGACCAGGTTGAAACCGTGCTCATGCATTTTTTGCGCGGCAGTGCGCTCACGGGCTTAAAGGGCATGGCTTATCGTTCGCTCTTGAAAATTTTTGATTCGCAGATTCCCATCGTCCGCCCCTTGTTAAATATGTGGCGCGAGGAAACGGTCGTTTACTGCGCGGTCAATGGTTTGCGCCCGCATTATGACTCGACCAACGACTCGCTTAATTTTCAACGAAACCGAATCCGCCACCTGCTGATCCCCAACCTCGAAAGTTACAACCCCAAATTCCGCGAAGCTGTTTTACGCATGACCGAGTTGCTTAAAGGCGATCACGCCTTTTTGATGGAAACGCTGGAGAATGCCTGGCGCGATACCGTGACCGCCATGGATGAGGAGATCGTCACCTTTGACTCTGACCTGCTCTCAAAACACGCGGTCGGACTCCAGCGGAATCTGGTCAAACATGCCATGCAGATTCTCCGCCCCGGAGTAGACCTCAGCTTCTCCGTCCTTGAGCGGGCGATCAGATTGATCAACGATGATACCAACTCAGCGCGTGTTGACTTGAAAGGCGGCTTGCGGATCTTCCGCGAGTTGAATCAAATCCATATTTGCACGGCTGGCGCGGAATTGCCGATCAATCTCTGGCCGCAGTTGACGGTGGCAGAGTCGCTGTCAGTGACGGTTCCCGGGCAAGTTGCGCTGGCTGGCGGCTGGAAGTTAACCTGCGAGCGCTGGCGCATCCCTGCCCTGGCGAAGGAACAAGCCGAACGAAACGAGGACCAGTTCCAGGTCTGGTTGGATGCGGAAAATCTGCCAGAGTCGTTCGAATTGCGCACACGCCGTCAGGGTGACCGCTTTTCTCCATTCGGTATGGACGGCCATTCGCAAAAACTTTCCGATTTTTTTGTGAATGAAAAAATGCCGCAGCGCGCGCGCGACCATTGGCCTTTGTTGTGCGCGGGAAATGAGATTTTATGGGTGCCGGGCTATCGCTCTGCGCATCCGTATCGGTTGAAGGCTGCCTCGCAAAAGGTCATCTACTTTTCAGTGACACGCCCGCCGGAGAAAGTCACCGAATGAAAATCCCCGCCAGTTTATGCGCGGGGATTTTTTGATTATTTAATTTCACCACTTAATTTTCTGATCTTTATGAATAGCTCGCGCCATTGGATCTTTGATACGCCCAATTTCTGGCGCACCAAATCTGATTCGATGCCTGATTGATAATCACGCAGCGCGCACGTCCAGCGGCACATATCGAAGGAAAGATGTTTCGTGAGGCCGGCTTCAACGCCGATATCTTCGAGCAGGTATTCCAGCCTGCGCGGCGACCACGCGAAGGCCTGGTCGGTCGGTTGATATTGCGCGAGGTATTCCTTGTACGCCACGATCCAATCCTCCTGCAAATCTATCTTGCGCTCCTTGTAGCGGTTGGCCGGGCTGGCATAGCGGATGAAGACATGCGGCCCGTTCTTCGCGTTCAGGTCAACGTGATTGATGTGAATGCCGAGGCACTCGCTTTTTTTGATGCCGGTGGTTAGCAGGAGATAAACGAGCGCGTAGTAACGGGCGTCGGGTTTTGCATCGCGGCGGTGACGGTCTGCGGCGAGCAGGACAGCTTCATACTCGTCATTGGTCAGAACTTGTGGCAGCGGACTGATGGCTGAACGTTGAAGCACTTTTTCGGCGGGGTCGAGCGTCAGAACGCCGTATTGATGCATCCAGCGGAAGAATGATTTTACGGAGGTAATGCGCCGCGACAATGTCTTTGGGCTGCATGGAATTCCGCGCTCTTTTTCCATCCACGTGAAGAAGCGGTTGAGATCGTCGGTGGTGATGGCGCCGATGGCTTTATCTGGCGCGAGAAATTTTGTGAGCAGGCGCACATCCGAAAGAAAAGCTTTTAGTGTGTGGTGGGAGCGTCCCTGGTCGCGCATGAACATTTCCCAGCCGTTGATGGCGGCGGGGAGCAGGGTCTTGGTTGTAAGATGGGCAGAATCGGTTGTTTTTGCCATGGGTATAAATCCTTCCAAATTGGTCATTTTTGGCAGCGTGTAGCCTTTTCGTATAGTTTAACTAGTTTGGAATGGATTGTCAATTGGGAAAAGAGGAAAATTTAAACCTCGGAGGTCTTCAAAACCTCCGAGGTTTGTCACCATAGTGATTTTTTAAGTCTATTGGCAGGCGTGATAAATTAATGCGAAAGGTCTTGCGGCTGGAAGCACGGTTCGTAGTCGTAGCCGAGGATGACACGGTATTGCACGGGGCTGTTTGTGTCGGGTTGGGAAATTACATTTGCAGAAAACAGGTTGAGGGTTGAAATGATCGTCTGCCGTTGATTGGAATCCTGCCCGGGTGTGTAATCCACTATGACAGAGTTGCCATAGTCGCGGCGGTCGGCATTCGAGATGATGGTTTGATAACCCGCGTAGTTGAGACGCGCGGCTGCAAGTTTATCCCACGCTTCGAGCGGGACTCCATTTTGCACTTCCACTTTTATGGATGTGCGTTCAACCGCAAACGTGGAGAGGGTCGTTGCTTCGAGGAGCATTTGACTCAGTTCGGCATCGTTCGGCAAAAGCACAGACGCGCCGCCGGGCGTCGTCCACGAGCTGACATACGGCGGGCGGATGTAATAGCCGCGAATGTTTGCGTTGGTGAAGTTGAGCGCGTGCGGCGCCATGCCGAGCAAATCCGCAAGACCAAGGTCGGTGATGACCGTGCTGGAGAAGTCGTTGTAAAGCTGGGGAATCTTGCCGAAGGTGCTGGTCTGCAAGGCTTGCCCGAAGATGGCGCGGATCACTTCCTGCTGACGGCGGCCACGGTCAAAGTCGTTGGACTTGGAACGGGCGCGGGCGTACCAAAGCGCGAGGTCGCCATCCATGTGGATTTGCCCCGGGCCGACTGTGTAGAGCCACCAGTTATCTTCGTTGTATGGGTCATAAGATGGGTCTATCAAACGCCAGTCGGTGTATTGACAAGCGATCGGGACGTCCACTCCGCCGAGGGTGTCCACGATGCGGCGAAAGCCGTCGAAATCAACCATGGCGGTGTGGTCAATGCGAATGCCGAGGTTGTATGCGATCGTTTCTTTGAGCAGCCCCGGCCCGCCGCCGGCGTAGCCAGTGATCTCTCCGCTTTGATAGGCGGTGTTGACGCGCTGCATCCCAACCGTGGGGATGTAGATCCACAAGTCGCGCGGAATGGAAATGAGCGAGACTTGTCCTTCCTTTGGCCAGACTACTGCAATGAGTATTGTGTCTGTGCGGTAGGATGAGCCGGGCCGCTTATCGGAGCCGATGAGCAGGAAGTTGATCGTTTCGTTATCTGTCAGCGGTGGAAGAGCGGTGGGGTTGCCGGCCAAAGAATCAACTGGCGGGGCGGCAGAGGTGGGGAAGAGCTGGTTAATATCCACCGTGGCAGTTGCGTCCATTGGCGGAGTTGGCGAAGGCGAAGGGGTTTCTGTTGGGAAAGCGCCGTTGTCCAATGAAAAAAGAACTTGTGTCGGTGTATAAAGCGATGGTTGAAAGGGTGTCGGTGTGGGAGATGGATTCGGCGCGGATGTGATTAAAATAAAAGGCAGCGGTGCCTGGGCGGGTGTTTGGGAAAACGCTCCACATGCAGATAATAGGATGGCGAGAATGACAAGGGGGATGAAAAGGCGCGGTGTTTTCATGGTTCAAGCTTCATGCTTTGAGCAACGACTTTGTCACTGTGCCGATCATGAAAACCTGCCAGCTGGATGCAGGCAATTTTGGGAATCACAGACACTTTGCAAGGCATGCCCGATGCTGGAAATTCTGCTAGGGATTGGGGTACGCGATGAACGTGCCGGTTGGAATTGCCGTCGGGATCGGAGTCCGTGTTGCCACGTTTGGAACCCAAAGACGCTCGCCCGCATAGATCGTATCGCTCACCCGGCAGTTTACCTTCCGCATCAGATCCAGGGTGGTGTAATGATTGTAACCAATGCGGAATAAAGTATCGCCGGCTTGAACAATATAACTGCGCGACCATCCGACAGCGCCCGGGATGCAGGCTGCGGTTGTGCTGGTGAGAGCCGAGGGAACATATAGTTTCGAGCCTGTGATCAGGGTATCGCTCAACAGACAATTGGCGCTGCGCAGTTCATCCTTGCTGACCCGGTATCGAAGGGCGATGCTGTCAAGAGTGTCGCCAGCTTGAATCGTGATCTGGTTGATCCAGCCTGTAGGCGGCTGGCATGAAGCAGGAGGCGTGGCTGTCTCTGAGGATGTGGGTGTAATGCTTGGTGTGGGAGATTCATGCGAGATCGGTGGTTCGTGCGTGGCAGTTAATGTCGAGGTGGCGGTTAATGGCTCAGGCGAGTGGAACAGCTCCACGGTCGCGGTGGGAGTCGCTTCCGGCGCAAACTCCACCAGTGAAATGGACAATGCCCCAACAATCAATCCCACTGAAATCAGCGCAACAACAATCGCGTTTCTTAAACTGCGCGCACCTTTCATGGTTTGTATACCTTTTCCTTGTCCTGTTTTTCAAGCATTGCCGCCCCGGCGATCGGCAGCAACACGCTGAACGCTGAGCCGACACCTTGTTCGCTTTCGACCCAGATCCGCCCGTGCTGTGCTTCTGTCAATTTCTTGGCAATGGAAAGACCCACGCCCGTATCGCCGAGTCCTTGAATGAGCACGTTCTCCGCGCGATACAAGCGGGTGAACACGCGCGGGAGATCTTCAGCCGCGATGCCGCCGCCTGAATCCGTTACCTGAATGAGGATGAAATCATTGTCTTCCTCGGTCTGCGTTTCGACCCTGAGCTTGATCGTGCCTTCGAAGGGAGTTGCCGCCCCGGCATTTTGCAGCAGGTGAATGAGAATCTGCTGCAGCGCCTCGCGGTCTGCCTGAATGGGCAAGAGTGTTTTTGGCAGCTCAAGGTGGATTGAGATATTTTTCTCGCGCACCTGCGTGCTGGTGTAGGACATGGCGTTGTCAATGATCGAATTCAGATCAACCGATTCGGTCTTGAGGTCATTCAATTCTGTTTCAAGGGTGGTGATTTGGATCAGGTCATCGGTCAAGCTGCGGATGCGCTCTGTGGAATTTTTTACCCGCTCCACGAATTTTCTCTGCAATGCCCCCAGGATGCCGACTGATTCACCCAACAGCAGGTCGGTGTACCCGACAATGGATGATAAAGGCTGGCGTAGTTCCTGCGAGATGGATGCGATCACTTCGGCTTGTTCGGTGCTCTTGACCGCCACATTGCTTTTCTCGATCTCGGTGGTTTTTATATTGGCTTCCATGACCTGGTTTTGCAGACGGGCAACTTCCTGCAATGCCTGTCTTAATTCTTCTTCGACATCAGTCGGCGTGGATGATGGTTGAATATTCCTGCCGCTGCGTAATTCGCCGTTCTCAAGCTGGAGCTGCTCTATGATGCGCAGGGATTCTTCCTGTGCGACGCGCAGCGATTCCAATTCAACGCCGCTGCTTGTTTTGGTTTGCGTGCGGGCTTCCTCCAATTGCGAGGTAAGCTCCTGCACCCGCTTGTCCAGTTCAACGATCTGCGCGCGGGCATGATCGCTTTGTGTTTCAAGTTTGCTCGTCTTCTGGCTGCGCTTGATGATCGGCACAAGCGCGGTGGCGATATTCGATAAATAAGCCTGATCTTCGGCCGTCCATGTGCGGTCGGAATAGGGCGAGAGCAAAAGCAGACCGCCCAGCGCTTCTTTTTCGGGGGTGAGGATGGGCACGCTCAACAAGTGACCGGGGTTCGCCAGCCCGAGCACATCTCCCAAGCCTTTAATGTCAGCGGATGTGCTGCTCGAAGGCATCCGCAACGGACGTCCGCGCTGGAGTGAGTTTGCCAGCATGGGGATCGAACTCTTTTTAAGCGAGCCGCCTTCCAAAGTGTCTTCGCGGATCAGGTCATATCCGCCGGCGATGACGATTTGATTGTTGTTGTCAGTCAGGTAAACCATGAAGCACAGGTCGGAGAGCATGGTCTGTGCGATGGCGCGGGTAATAGCCTGACTGACCTTTGTGGGGTTTGACTCTGCTGCAAGCGCCAGCATGGCGTGAAAAGTCTTCGGGTCAGTGCTGTAACGCCTGCGTTCCTGCGTGCCCGTTTCCTGTTTTGCGGGGGTGGCTGCCGCCTCCTGCGCCGGGGCGACTGAAATAATCGAGAAGCGCTGCGGCAATGTCAGCAGGATGGGATACGCTGCCATATATGCGAGGCGCACGATGCCGGAATAATTCCCGTCAACCGGGAAGAATAAATGCCCCGTATGACCCAGCACCCCGAGCGTCAGCAGGACGACGCCATTCCACATGCCATCTGGGCGGCGGATGAAGAGGATAACAATCCCGAGCAAGCCGACAGCCAGCGAAGCGACCTGCCAGTACCAGTCATCAGCCGTCAGGTTGTAACTGGTCGTTGCGATCTGCGGCTGCCACGTCAGCAGGCTTAGCCCCAAAGCTGTCACCACGAGCAGGCTTAGCAGCGTCGCGGCGGCGTCTGCGGCCCGGCTCGGCTCAGGGAAGCCGTAAAGCCATGTGATCCAGATAATTCCAAATAAGATGTAGGCGCGGTCCATCGGCGGCAGGATCAGCTTCAAGTCAACGATTTGCTGCCAGCCAAGTCCGCTGAATATGAACATGACCACTTGCGCGACCAGTAGAATTCCCAGCCCCACAAAAGCGCGGCGTGCCTGCGGGAATTCGCTTATTCGCCAGTGATTGAATGCAGATTGAAGAGCGCTTGCCACGGCGAAGACCAGCACAACATAATAGATCAGGTCGCCGGGCGGAACCGTTAATTGTGTAAGAATTAAACTGGAGAATGCGCTCATACAGGCGTGATTATAATGCCAGTTCAAAAATTAGTGAGTAGTCAACGTATGATCGTATAATTACCGCCAGCATGAAAAATAATCGATGGCTTGCACCCTTTATTGTTGCAGCCTTACTTGCGGCTGTCATTTCGCCTGTTGTTTTGGTGGGCTATTCCTACGCCAGAAAAGGGGAGGCTGAGTTCGCGCAACAAAATTATCAAGCCGCCGCAGATTCCCTCGAGCAAGCCGCGCGCCTTCTGGCGTGGCGGGATGATCTTTGGGATAAGGTGGGCATCGCTGCAAGTTATAGCGGAAATTACCCAGATGCAATTATTTTTCTAAATCGCGCGCCAGTCCTTTCAGAACAGGGATGGCAGGCAAAAGGTTCTGCCTACCTCAGCACGGGCGATATTTCATCCGCGCTGAAAACGTATCAACAAGGCTTACAATTTTATGATTCAGCTTCGTTATATGCCGGGCTTGCTTTCATTTATCGCCAGCAAAAAGAGTGGGCTGCTGAAAGCGAGGCATTGAAGAATCTAACCCGATTAAATCCAGCGGATGTCTACGCCCATTACAGGCTCGGGCTCATATTGACTATTCTTGAGCCCGAACATGCCCTGCCCGAATTAATGCTCGCTTCATCACTTAACTCTGAAACTGATCCCGCGGTGCAGACATTGCGTGCGGCCTTGAACGTCTCTGCCGAGCAAGCTGATCTGTCACAGCAGATGTTGACAATCGGACGCGCTCTGGGTTTGGTGCAGGAATGGGAACTGTCGATCGCTGCTTTCGAGAATGCTATCTCACTTAACACTGAGAATGCCGAGGCGTGGGCATGGCTTGGCGAAGCAAAGCAGCAACTCGGTCAGGATGGACGCGCTGAACTTGATCATGCCGTATCGCTTGACCAGTCATCTGTCGTTGTCAACGCGCTGCGCGGTTTGTATTGGAATCGACAGGGAAATTATCCGCAGATGCTGGCTGAATATTTGCAGGCTGCTGAATCTGAGCCGACAAACCCCGCGTGGCAGGCTTCGGTTGGCGATGCGTACGCAAAGGGTGGCGACATCGTCTCTGCGCTGACGGCTTACCAGCGGGCGGCGGAACTTGCGCCGAAGGACGCAACCTACTGGCGGCTGCTGGCTGTCTTTTGTGCGGACAATGGCGCGCACGTTGAGGATATTGGTTTGCCCGCCGCTTTGAAGGCTGTTGAACTCGCGCCCGATGACCCGTTTGCGCTGGATGCTCTGGGTTGGGCATACCTCTCTTCAGGCAGGTACACCAACGCAATGCAGATTTTATCGGATGTGGTCACGCGTTTCCCGAATCATTTGTCCGCGCATATTCATCTGGCGATGACGTACCTTGCGCAAGGCAACCGCGCGGCTGCGCTCGGCGAGTTGAGTTTTGTCCGCGCTGCAGACGGCGACGGGGTGGATGGGTTATTCGCCGAACAATTATTGAAGAAATATTTTCCGTAAATAAAATTCCCCCGTGATAAAATCACGGACATGAAAAGATCACTAATCCTTCTTTCGTCATTTTATTTTATTCTCTCTGCCTGTTCGTCAATTGCGCAGACTCCAACTCCGCCGCAGGATCAGGGCGTGCCGTCGGGGAGTTTGCTTTTCCAGGATGATTTTGCTCAGCCAGTGACAGGGTGGGATCGTTTTTCAACAACCCAAGGCACAATGGATTATGATGCGGGCGGTTACCGCCTGCTCGTGAATGCGCCTGAAACGAATTTCTGGTCCACGCCGCATAAGAATTTTGCTGACGTGCGCATGGAAGTGGATACGGGTAAACTGGCTGGCCCGGATGAGAACCGCATCGGCTTGATCTGCCGTTATTCAGGCAGTGATTATTATTTTTTCATGTTCACCAGCGACGGCTTTTATGGCATCGGAATTTTCAACGGCGGAAAAGCACAGCTGCTGGGTCAAAGTGAAATGAAGACAGATGCCAATATCAAAACGGGGCTGGCTGTCAATCACATCCGCGCCGATTGCGTGGGGGATACGTTGTCGTTTTACATCAACGGCTTCCCGGTTGCTTCGGCAAAGGATACGACCCTGAAGTCCGGTGACATCGGTCTGCTGGCTGGCACGTTTGCTCAAACGGGCGTGGACGTGGTCTTCGATAATTTTGTCGCGCTGAAACCGTGAAGAGCAAGGATGAATGATGAAGGATGAAAGATGAGTGTGGGGCATCCGCATCCTTCATTTTTATAAAGGGGAAAATTCTGTGCATGGAATTCAGATTAACCGTTAACACACCTCCAACCAACATCCAACAAACGCGGTGATAAAATACCTGCACCGTCCACAGTCCATCGTCTACGGTCTTCCCTGACCTATGCTTCCGGCCAACCTTCTTCCAGACTTCCGCGTCCGCCAACGAGATTATCTGCTCGAAATTTCGCGCATGTTGACTCAAGAATTGGATCTTGAGAAATTGCTGGCGCGCATATTGCGCGTCTCAATTGAAATGCTGGCGGGTCAGGCGGGCATCATTGCGCTGAAACAGCCCGAGGGCTGGCGCGTCTCTGCCGCGCATGGGATCGCTCCGGCGTTTATGAGCTACCTCACGCCCTTGCTGGCAGAGGAAGTCGTCAGCGAGTTGGATGTGATCGAACTCAACCGCATGTTGAAGGAATTGACCTACACTGCCAGTATGGGGCTGCTCAACGGCACAGGACTGCCGCTCGCCGCGCATGGACGGGTCATCGGGGTGATATTCATCTTCCGCAACTACGCCGACCTGTTTACGCCGGACGACCGCGTGCTGTTGCAGTCCTTTGCAGACCAGGCTGCGATTGCGGTCTTCAATGCCCAGCTTTACGGGGATGTCTCCTACGAGAAGCAGCGACTTGATGCATTGCTTGACTCTGCCGCAGATGGAATCCTCATCCTTAATGCGGAGTTGGTGATTGAACGCTGCAACGGCGCATTCGAAAAACTATACGGTCTTAGCCGCGATGAAATTGTCGGCAGAAACCATCATGAAATCATCCACTGGAAGAAGGAACCGCAAGGCACAACGCTGGAAGAATCTGTTGTCAGCGGGTGGCCGCTGACGCCCAACGCCACTTTGTATGTAGAAGGCGATATCGAGCGTCCACTGCCGCCGCATCTTCCGGTGGGAATCACGTACGCGCCTCTGCTTTCAAGTGAAAACAAATTGCGCAACGTCTTTGTCAGCGTGCGCGATATTACTCACTTCCGCAATGCGGATGAGATCAAGGCCACGTTTATTTCAATCGTCAGCCATGAACTGCGGACGCCGGTTGCGCTGATCAAAGGCTATGCGTCCACTTTGCGGCGTGATGATGCGCGCTGGGATAAACACACCATCAGCGATTCGCTGGCCGTCATCGAAGAAGAGGCCGACCGCCTGTCAAAGATGATCGATGACCTGCTTGACGCTTCGCGGCTGCAAGCCGGCGGCCTCAGCTTGAATCAAGCCGATGTCGCTCTGCCCAGCCTTGCGTTAAGAGTGACCGAGCGCTTCGCGGCGCAATCTCCCAAGCATCGACTCGTCGCCGATTTCCCGCCAAATTTTCCGGTCATCATTGGCGATGAAACGCGCATCGAGCAGGTGCTTGCCAACCTTGTTTCCAATTCAATTAAGTATGCTCCCGCTGGCGAGATCAAGATCAGCGGAAGCGCACGGCCTGAGCAGGTGATCGTGTGCGTCAGCGATGAAGGCAAAGGCATTGACGCCAAAGACCTGCCTTTTATCTTCGATCGTTTTTATCGCTCGACAAATGCCGTCAAGCAGACGAAGGGCGCGGGGCTGGGACTATTCCTTGCACGGGCGATCGTCGAAGCACATGGCGGGCGCATCTGGGCTGACCCGAAGCCTGATTCTGGCGCGAGAATCTGTTTCTCCCTTCCAAGATGACAAAGACCTTTCGGTCTTCTCAAATGGTAAAATCAAACAGCAAATTTAGAAAAAAAGGATAAACGCATGGCCGCCACAATTCCCGTACGCAGTAAAGTTGAAAAGAAATACACATGGAATGCCGAAAGTGTTTACAAATCCCAGAAGGAATGGGAAGCCGCCTTGCAGGCGGTTATGAACGACATCCCCAAAGTAAAGAAATTTGAAGGAAAACTCAGCGAGAGTTCCGACATGTTGTTGAAGGGGTACACTGCCATCGAAGACCTGCTCCTTCGCGCGCAGACTGTCTTCATGTACGCGCAGTTTTCCTATGCGGTGGATACGACCAATCAAGCCGCAGGCGCGATGATCGGAAAAGCGCAGGGCATGTATGGTCAGGTGGGCGCGGCTGTTTCCTTCATTAATCCTGAACTGCTCAAGATCGGCAGGAAAAAACTCAATGCGTGGATGAAGGAAAATAAAAAACTTGCAGTTTACAGCCACGCCATTGACGACCTGTTCCGTCAGCAGGCGCACGTGCGCTCCGCTGAAGTGGAAGAAATCCTCGGCATGGTGGCTGACCCATTTGGCGGAATCTCCACCAGCACCAGCATGTTGGTAAACGCCGATTTCAAATTTGCGCCTGCTGTGGACAGCAAAGGTAAAAAACTGGAAGTGACACAGGGAAATTTCTACTCCACCCTGTTGGAACACCCCGACCGAAAAGTGCGCCAGAGCGCCTTTGAAAGTTACCACGACAAGCACATCGAATTCAAGAACACGCTTGCCACGAATCTTTCCACATCCATCAGCGCCAACGTGTTCAATATGCGCGCGCGCAAATTCAACACGACACTTTCTGCGTCGTTGTTCAACACCAACATCCCCGAAGAAGTTTTTCACAACCTGATCAATACCTTCAAGAAGAATCTGCCCATCTGGCACCGCTACTTTGATATCCGCCGCAAGGCGTTGGGGTTGAAAGATATTCAATACTTCGACATGTGGGCGCCGATTGCGAAAAAGAAGACGGCACTCTCCTACGAGAAGGCTGTGGACTTGATCAGCGAGAGTCTCGCGCCGCTTGGCAAGGACTATGTCAACACGCTCCGCCGCGGCACGCTCAAAGATCGCTGGGTCGATTCAACTGCAAACAAAGGCAAGATGAACGGCGCGTTCTCGTACGGCGCTCCGAAGACCCATCCGTTCATCATGATGTCATTCACGGATGACATCGGCAGCATGAGCACGCTCGCGCACGAACTTGGTCATTCCATGCACTCGTATCTCACCTGGCAGAATCAACCGCTGGCATACTCAGGCTATTCGCTGTTCGTGGCAGAAGTTGCTTCGAATTTCAACCAGGCCATGATGCGCGGACATCTGCTCAAGACCATCACCGACAAGAACTTCCTGATCTCTTTGATCGAAGAAGCAGTCGGCGGCAACTTCTTTAGATATTTCTTCCAGATGCCGACTCTGGCACGCTTCGAGCTGGAGACTCATCAACGCGCCGAACGCGGCGAACCGTTGACAGCCGATTCAATGCAAAATCTGATGGCTGATCTGTTTACCGAGGGGTTTGGTCCCAGGGTGAAGATTGACCGTCCGCGCGTGGGCATGGTCTGGTCAACATTTGGTCACCTGTTCGTGGATTATTATGTTTATCAATACGCCACCGGTATTTCAGGGGCGCACGCACTCTCCGGCAGAATCCTGCGCGGCGAACCGAATGCTGTGGAAAATTACCTCAGCTTCTTAAAATCGGGTTCGTCGGTCTATCCACTGGATGTGCTCAATAAGGCAGGCGTGGATTTGACCACTCCCAAGGCCGTCGAAGAGACCTTCGCTGTGATGGAAAGTTATATTGACCGGCTGGAAGAGTTGGTTGGATAAGTAATTTAGGGAATCGGGAATTGGGCGTCGGGAGTTGTCTCCGATTCCCAATTCCCGTTTTTCTTCATTCAAAATCGGAAATCGGAAATCATACATGCCACAAACTCAAATCTCGTGTCCCCGCTGCAGGCAGATCATCCCTGCCAATGTTGAACAACTCTTCGATGTGACGCATGAACCCGCGTCCAAGCAACGCCTGTTAAGCGGGCAATCCAATTTTGCGCGCTGTCAATACTGCGGGTTTGAAGGCCGCATTCCAACCCCGGTTGTTTATCATGACAACGACAAGGAATTGCTGTTGACCTTCTTCCCGATGGAATTGGGAATGCCGATCAATGAGCAGGAAAAAATGATCGGCCCGTTGATCAAGCAGGTGGTGGATCGCCTCCCAGCTGAAAAACGCAAAGGCTATTTGTTCAATCCGCAAGCCAACCTGACCTTTGAATCGATGATGGAAACGATCCTGAATAAGGACGGCATTTCATCCGAGATGATCAAATCACAGCAGGAGCGGGTGCAGCTCGTTGAGCGCTTGTTAAAGGTGACCACGGCGGATGTCCGCTCGGAGATGATCAAACAGAACGAGAAGATCATCGACGAACAATTCTTCGGGTTGTTCAGCCGCATCGCGCAGAACGCCATGCAGGGCGGGCAGGAACAGATAGCGCGCGCGCTGATCGAGTTGCAGAAACAACTCCTGGACGAAACCGCCTTTGGCCGTCAGCTGAAGGAATCTGTCGGAGAAATAGAAGCAGCCACAAAGGTATTGCAAGAAGCGGGGCAGAGTCTCACGCGCGAAAAACTGCTGGACTTCGTCCTCGAAGCGCAGAATGATGCCCGTGTCCGCGCTTATGTCCAGTTGGCGCGCGGCGGCATGGACTATGTCTTTTTCCAGAACCTGACCGAGAAGATTGACAAGGCTGCGGGCGATGAGAAGACTCGGCTTGAATCCATCCGCGAGAAGGTGCTCGGATTTGTGGCTGATGTGGATAAACAGCTCGAAGCGCGGTTCAGGCAGGCGACCGAGTTTGTGGAATCACTCCTCAAGGAAGAGGATGTGGAGAAGGTGACGCGCGAGAACATCGAAGGCTTTACGCAAGACTCTGTGGAAGTGGTGAGTCAGCTTCTGCGTCAGGCATCTGAGAAGAACGATTACACGCGCATGGGCAAACTGCAAAAGATGGCACAGGTCTTGCAGGAAGCCAGCGCGCCTCCGCCCGAAGTGGCTTTCATCGAGCAGTTGATTCAAGCTCCAGATGACGCGGCTGTCGAGAAGATGCTGGCCGATAATGACGCTGTGATCACCGACCAGTTCCTCGAAGCTTTGAGCGGCCTCGTGGCGCAGATGGACTCGCAAGCCTCGCAGGGAAACCCCGAAGCGCAGGCGCTCTCGCAAAGGTTGAGCGAGGTTTTCAAGATCGCCTTGAAATACTCGATGAAAAAGAAGATGGGATAGAAGAGAGAAGTCGGCCGCTGAGTTGGCCGACTTTTTTTTCGCGCTGGGGTCTCCAAATAATTGCGAGGCTTATTGCCTGTTGAACTCCACCTCTGTATTTCGTATAATGAATTCAGGCAGGATATGGATTGGATGAGTCAATGATGCTCGCGGAGGGCGTGTCATGCCTGAAACAAAAAATCAAACTGTGCAAAAAACAAGGGTGGACAGGAAGATTTATTTTTACCGTGCTGTGTCAACTATGGATAAGGGTGGAAAACCCGCGTTTAACCCGCTGAAGGTATTTCAAGCGATCAACACGATTCCGTGGAAGACGCGTTACAAGGATGAAGGCATGGGGAAGGAAACCTGCTGCTGGCCGGGTAGGGAAATCACCATTCCCTGTTCTGTCAGATTTTGCTTGATACGCAGAACAGATTTGCCGCAAAAAGAAATCCTTGGAGTCTTGACGTCGTTAAATTTAGAGCGAGGTTCCGGGCTTGCGGAAAAAATCCATGTAGTCTTTTTTGAAAATAATGTCATCGGTGCAGACTACAATTTCTACGGCCCGAGCATGGCGAAGTTTGCAGATTACCTTTTGGAGATGGGAAAACACCTGGAAAAAAGGGAAAAAAGACTTGTAAATAAAAAGCTCCAGAACAATCCAACGATTCCCAAAGGATTGCGGTTCGTACCGTTAATAAGAGGCGATGTTGTTGACCAACTCAATAAAATGGTGGAGATCAGGTTATTCCGCTTGAGAATCAGAAAGTCTTTTGCGGCGAATCTAGCCGAGGCGAGTAAAAGTCTGGCGGCGGCATTCAAAGCTGCGGGCAGGGCGGGCAAGGCGGATAATGTTGAGATTATTCTGAGAACCCCCTCTCATTCCAAAGACTCGCTGAGTCAGAAAATCTTCGAGGCGGCGCAGAAGATCGTGCGAATTCCGGGCTTGCAACACGAAGCCTTGAACTTTTCGGTCAAAGGTCTGGGCGACGATGCCAAAAAAGCCGTTGAACTTGACCTGCTGGGCGACAAGTTGATCTCCACCCAATCCATTTGCCTGATAAATAACCGCACGAAGATCTTGGAATCGCGGTCTGCTTACAGTGCGATCAAAAAAGCCCATAGAAAATTAAAGAAGGCTTTGGAGAATGCCCCTGAGGTTGATCTATGACAAGGGTAAAGGAATTTTGGGAAGCGCATTTCCTGCCGCTGGAATTTCTCGTTTCAATCCTGACGATGGCAGGTTTCATCATCTGGGGCGAGTTCTACGCTGGCAGGGGGGTGATGGACTCCCTGCTTGAAGGGAATCGCAGCGCAGTGTATGGCGCGCTTTCGGCGATCTTTGGCGCGTTGCTGGGGTTCGTCATCACCGCTGTTTCGATCGTGCTCGGGTATGTGGCCAGCGACAAATTGACGCTGGTGCGGGAAAGTCCGCATTACGAAGACCTCTGGCGGGTATACAAAGCGGCCATGAGATCTCTAGCCGTTGCCACCATCGCCGGCTTGCTTGGTTTGATCTTCGACCGCGAAGCGCGTCCCATGCCGTTCCTTTTTTACTTGAATATACTTACAACCACGCTGGCTTTCTTTAGATTGGGGCGAAGCATCTGGGTGCTGGAAAATATCATCAGCCTCGTTACGCAGAAAGACGAGAATTAAATTTACCTCAACCCTTCAAACAAATCTGTCTCTACTTTTCTACCGCCGTTGACCAGAATACGCCGAAAAAACGGCGTGTTTGCATTTTTGTTAGAAATTCTTACCCTTTCTATACTTTCCCTATACTTTCCCTATACCGTGGAATAGTGACAACCGCTCGGAAATTATTATAATAACGGCCTCCATAGTATTTGGAGGTGCGCCAAAGCTTTCCGTGAATTTCAAAAAAGCAGATTGCACCAATGAGTAAAGTTCACCCATTTTTCAAACTAAAAAGGACAGCAACAAATGAAAAAAATTCAATTTTCGCTCGTAATTTTGATAGCCTTGCTGGCAATGACCACAGGGACAGCGTTTGCAGGGTCTGCTCTTTCTCTCATTGAAGTACGAAACGATAAATCTGGAGCCACGTTTATTTTCCGCGTAACGGGGGAGTTCTCGCGGAGTGAACTCAATAGTGGCTACGTACAGGTGAGTGGCGGCGACAATTATCCGCTTTCTTGCGCCCAGCAGGACGCAACGACTGTCGTATGCCACACCACAAAGAAAGCTGGCGGCAATGTTGTGGTTAGTTTTGGCGGTTCAAGCTTTTGGACAGGTGTGCCGGCAGCCCCACAACAGACTTGCTACCCCGTTTATGATTTGGATATTCATTTCCCCGGCGAATGGATTCAATTTGCCGAGGTTTGCACGGAAGGAGCTGCCTCAGACACGATAATCATGGATAATCCATGGCTGGGTGTCCCAAACTGGACCTATCACTACAATGATAGCGCTCCTATTGTTGCGCTTAACGATCCAGGCAACGGATATTATCCCTTCCCTGGTTTAGTAAACGCTAACTAAGTAAAATTCATTCAATCGTTAGTATAGAAACAACCCTGTGCTCAATTGCAGGGTTGTTTTTTTCTGTAATAAATTGCGCTTTCCCCCCTTTTTTTAAAGCATGATTTGTAGTTGGAGGTATCCTATAAATTTACCTCAACCCCTCAAACAAATCTGCCTCTATTTTTCTGCCCCCGTTGACCAAACTGAATGCGCGGTAAAAAGTCCCTTGCATCGCGAGGACTGCGGCGGCGGATTCTTTTGGCATTTCAGCGAGAGCAGCGATGGAAGGCAGTTGACTCTTGTGGTATTGAATGGCTTCCCACGCCGTGCCGCAATGTTCAGCCATGTTAATGCGGGTGGTGATCATCCAATCCTTCCAGGGAATTTCTCCGCGCAGTTCATCACCCACAGCGAAAGTGATCTCTCCCACAAAAGACGTAACCAGATTGACGAAGCCTTCCCCATCCACCATGTAATAAAGTTTTGAAACTCGATGGGCTGGAAGATTTTCGGAGTCGGTGTAAGTTGAGTCCGCGGCGCAGACGACGGCGGCGGATGTGAATTGTCCGATGGCGATGTGATCGGGGTGGCCGTAATTTCCATCAGGAGGAAAGGTCACGACAACCTGCGGCCTGATTCTGCGGATGTGAGTTGCGATTCGGCTGATGGCTTCGGCGTGATTGGCCTTGTCTACGTCACCGTCAACGTAGCCGAGAAAGCTCAGTGATTTCATGCCGAGTGTGTTGACGGCATTCTGCAATTCAGCGCTGCGGATTTGGCCAAGAATTTCAAAGCCGGGGTGTTCATCCTCGGGGCCGAACCAGCCTCTCTCTCCGCGTGAAGCGCAGACGAGGTGTGTATCCACTCCTTCGGCAGAATACTTTGCCAGCGTGCCGCCCATGCCCATCGATTCGTCATCGGGATGCGCAAAAACAGCGAGCAGTTTTAACGATTCCATTGTGCCTCCAAAAAGAAAAAGTGACTGTCAGCTTAAAGCTGACAGTCACTTTGATTATCGTTCTGAAACTTTTAGAAGCGTTTCAGGTGTGATGTTATATGCCTTTGCAAGCCCCGCGACGAATCGCCCGCCCTTGGGGTTGATGCGCCACAAACCAAAATCGGCAAGTTTGAAAAGGGATTCTGATGCCGGGAAGCGTTCGATGAACATTTTTTTTATGGGAGTAAAACCCGGCTCGCCGTTTTCCATCAACTCGGCGCTGCCACGGATGGTGACCCGCGCGAGTGATTGTGGATTGTCGCGGCCGTCGTCGGTTTCTGTGATCAACAAACTCATCCGTTTATTCTTTTGCAAGTCCATGATGGGCTGGGCGAGGCGGCTGGCGAAAATATGGAACGAGGAAAAGTCCTCCGTGACCACGTATTCAACCATCGAGACGTGAGGGGCTTCGTCGCGCAGGGTGGCAAGCGCGGCAATACGGGTATTGCGAATAATTTGGGCTAAAATTTTTTCTGATTGGACGTCCATGTTTGCTATTCGCCGGGAGGTGGATTGTGCAGGCGCATCCCATGACCGCGCACTGTGTCGATAAATTGATGAGTTGGGTCGAGCGACGCGAGGCGGTCGCGCAGGCGGCGGATGAGCGCATCCAAAGCCTGGTCGGATACACCCGCGGTTTGTTCCTCGCCCCAGACAATGCTGACAAGGTCGCTGCGGCTGATGACCTGTCCCTGATGCTCGTAGAGCATCCATAATAATTTGAACTGCTGTGCCGACAGCGGCGGCACCACCTGCTGTTGGTTAACCCAGACCTGCCTCGATTTTTGATCCATCAGCAAACGCCCGGAGCGAATCCCGCCTTCAGCCAGCGGCATCGTTGCATCTGATGTCAGAAATAGGAATTGCTGTGCGAGCGCGATGCCAAGCATGTCGCCGTCCTGCAGCATGACGGGTGTGGTTAATTCCGTTCCGTTGTGATTGGTGCCGTTCTTGCTGCCGAGGTCTTCGATCGTCACGCCTTCGGCAGTGGGGGTGATGCGCGCATGGAAGCGCGAAACCTGGCGATCCTGAACATGGATCTCGCAGGTGGGATCACGCCCGACCATCAGGGTATGACTCAACGACCAGCGTTGTCCTTTTAGCGGGCCGTCTTGTGCAACGAGGATGGGATATTCTTCTTCTTGTTTCATAAACTGCCTCAATTATTGCTTTCAGACAATGACAATAAATAATGGAAAAGTGTTGCCTTGCAGCGTCATACTAAAAATTGAAATTCATACTCTGCATTAACAAAGACGTTTATAATATAGCAGAAAAGTGACATTCTGTGCATATCAACGCCATGTTTTTATGGTCTTAATATAAACCCGGAAGTGATACACGCCGAAATTATCGCTTCCTTAAGACGACCCGCAGATGCCGCTTGCTAGCCATAAGGAGAAGATTTGCCCCAGCCATTGAAGAATGGGGAGATCCTGCGTGACCGCTACCAGATCCGTGAACAGATCGGACAGGGCGGCACCGGCAGTATTTACCTTGCAGACGATTCTCGTCTGCAAGGCCGTTTGTGCGCGATCAAGGAAGTGGAGCACAACCAGGCTCTCCCAACCGAAATTTTGAAACAGGCACGCGAACAATTCTTTCGCGAGGCATCTGTCCTTGCGCGCCTTGACCATCCCAACCTGCCAAAAGTTTCAGACTTCTTCTCTGACGGACCGCGTGATTACCTCGTCATGGATTTTGTGCCCGGCAAGGATTTGCGCGAGCGCATGCTGCAGGCGCGGCGCGAAAGGACTTTTCTTTCGGAAGATGAAGTCATTCGCTGGGCGGCGCAAATTGCGGACGCATTAAATTACCTCCACCATCAGGAACCTTCCATCATTCACCGCGACATCAAACCGAGCAATCTCAAATTGACACCGAGCGGGGTGATCAAGCTGGTGGATTTTGGCCTTGTCAAAATACTTGCTCCCGATGAAGTTACGATCACGATCATTCAGGGACAGGGGACTGCGCTTTACACGCCTTTGGAGCAATACGGCGGCGACGATGCTCATACCGAAGCACGGGCGGATATTTTTTCCTTCGGCGCGACTCTCTATCACCTGCTGACGAATGAGCCTCCCACCGAAGCCCGCAAACGCTTCCTTGACACCCGCAGCCTGACCCGGCCTCGAGAGATAAATCCAGCCATCAGCATTCAAGTCGAAAAAGCCGTCCTGTGGGCAATGTCCTTGCATCCCGATGACCGGCCAAAGGATGTGCTTGAATTCCGCGACGCCTTGATCGGCAGGCAAGAATCCCCCGAGCGGACGGATGATATGAACAGAGCCAGCTTCGAGGTCCCGCCGTTGACCGTCTTTCCACAGGAACAGGTCGCGGGTTTCATCGCACTTGGGTTATTCCTCATGGGTTTGGTTTCTACGCTGGTGAGATAGCGCGTCAATCCGAGGAGGTAATCTCCGCCTTCATCTTTTCGATCATCCTGCAAAACGAACAAAAATCAGGCGCGGAGGTGGGTTGACCGCATTTGGGGCAGGGATGCATTTTCTGCATTTCCATGTTTTTTTCGATGAACAAATTCCCGCTTTTTCTTGCTTCGAGAAAATTCAAATAAAAAATGAGTTTTGCGCCAGGGCGGACAGTTTCCAGTTGATTCAGCGTTTCCTTGTAAAGAATGGACTGCGACCCCTCGGCGAAGGGACATTCCTCGTAAATGTATTCGATCCCGCGCGCGATTGCGTAGGCGGTCATCTCACGCTCATAAAAACGACAGAGCGGCTTGACCTTGCGCGCCAACCCATCCGCCGAGGCGGGGAGGACAGGTCCTTGCCGCAGGAGATATTCACTGACCCAGTTCAAGGTGTTGCCGAACAGCACCGCGGCTTCATCGTCGAGGTTGTGACCTGTCGCAAGCACATCATACCCAAGGTCACGGGCGATGCGATTCATTTCGTGGCGTTTGGCCAACCCGCAGACCGCGCATGGTTTCCCATATCCGCGGTGACTGATCTGCGCCATGACAGGAATGGGCTGCCCATATTCTTTTTCAATATCCACCACATGCAGTTTGAGATTATTTTCTTTTGCGAATTTTTCCGCCAGCCGCCGTGACTCGTTTGAATAATTGATGCCGCCATCAATGCCGAGGCCGAGATACAGCCCATCTGCCTGATAGCCAAGCCTGACGAGAATATCCCAGAGCGAGAGTGAATCCTTGCCGCCCGAAACTGCCACGAGGATTTTTTCCTCGCGGGTAAACATTTCATATTTTTTGATGAAGCGCTCGGTTTGCTCGGGAATCCATTCGAGGTAATGTTCCTTGCATAAAGCCAGTTTGTGCTGGCGCATGTGGACCGAGGCTTTGTTTTCACATCTGCGGCATTTCATGGACCTACCCGCCCGAGATCACAGCAATCAACTTGACCACATCACCGTCGCGCAAAATTTCGTCGTCGGTGATCATTTCGCCGTCGCGCGTCGCAATGACAGATTCGGGCACGATGTTGTTTTTCTTCAAAGCATCCACCAGCGCCATACCCGGGCGCACTTCATATTCCTTGTCGCGCAGAATTAATTTGACAGCCATTTTTTTCCTCGCGTCGAATTTTATCATCCTTCCAATACCTTCTTTCTGCCTTTGGCCTTATCGCGACCGTAGCAAAGTCATGAAGAGCGTATTCTTTGTATTCGGAACTCACAGAATGGACGGATTTTTTATTATTTGCAATTTCCGTGGCGTCCGTGCAATCCGTGTACTAAAAAGATTTTTGTCAAGCGACTGTGTTACAGCCATTTCCGTTTCTGCAATCCGCTTGACATTCCCCCTGCCTTGACGTAGCATATCAGCATGAAAATCGGAATGATGGTGGATTCATACAAACCGTATGTCAGTGGAATTACCAATTACGTTGACATCAACAAACGCTATTTTGAAATGGCGGGGCATGATGTGTTCGTCTTCACGTTTGGCGACCTGGATTATAAAGACGGCGAGAAAAATGTGATCCGCAGCCGCGGTGTGCCGCTGGCTGATTCAGGCTTTTACCTGTCGATGCGCTACTCAACCGCCGCGAAAAAACTTTTGCAAAGTATGGATATTGTCCACGTCCAGCACCCGTTTCTCAGCGGGCGGCTGGCTTTAAGATATTGCCGAAACATCCCCATCGTTTACACCAATCATACGCGCTACGACCTTTATGCCCAGGCTTATTTGCCCATCATGCCCCAGGAAGTGAGTCAGGGACTCTTGCAAGCCTACATGCCTTCATTTTGTAAGGCGGTTGACCTTGTCATTGCGCCATCCGCCGGCATGGAAAAAGTCCTGCGCCAACTCAACGTGGATGGAAATATTGCAGTCGTGCCGAACGGCGTTGACCTGAAAAATTTTCACAGCGCCGTTCCGCTTTCACGCGCCGATTTTGGGTACAAGGAAGATGACATCCTGCTTGTTTATTCGGGACGCATCGCGCTTGAAAAAAACCTGCCCTTCCTGTTGAAGTCATTTGCAGGCGTCGCTGAGGCGCTGCCCAAAGCACAACTCCTGCTGCTCGGAAGCGGAGTCCAATTGTTTGAAGACGAGATCCGCGCTCTCGTCGGCGAGTTAAATCTATCCCAGCGAATCCGCTTGACTGGCCGCATCCCCTACGATCAACTCCCCGCGTATCTTGCCATGTGCGATATTTTCGTGACCGCATCAGTAACTGAGGTTCATCCGCTTTCGGTCATCGAGGCCATGGGCGCGGGACTTCCCGTCATGGGGATTCAATCTGTCGGGGTCGGGGATACTGTGCAGGATGAGATTACGGGCTTCCTTGCGACTCAGGACCTGGCCGCTTACACTGCCAAACTTATGCGCCTCTGTCTTGACCCGAACCTGCGTGCCCAAATGAGCGACTCAGCGCGAAAGGCATCGTCCGCCTACGCCGTCGAGCGTACCACGAGTATTTTGCTCCAGCAGTATAAAAACCTCGTGAATGGAGCGAAGCCGCGTAAAGGTAATTGGTCGGCTCGCCTGCGAAAATTGTTGGAAAGCTTTACCCAATGACGAAATATAAAAAAGAGATCGGCGCATGGGGTGAAAGCGTTGCCGCAGACTGGCTCGCGGAGCGCGGCTATCAGATCGTTGCGCGCAATGCCCGCACACCGTATGGAGAAATTGACATCATTGCTCAATTGGGGGATGTCACAATTTTTGTGGAAGTCAAAACGCTCACATCCAGCAGGGAATTTTTTCCCGAAAAAAATATCACCCGCACCAAGCAGCAGCACATGTTAAACTCGGCGCAATCCTACGCAGCGGAGCATGAGATCGACCATTTTCAAATTGACGCCGTCGCGGTGGAAGGCAAACCGGGCGCAAACCCCATCATCACACATTTTGAGAATGTCGTTTAGCCCGCAGCCCTCTGAAAACTACAAACTTCACTTTGGTATAATTTCTTCAGGAATTAAACAAGAAGGAGATACGATGGCAAATATTATTGGCCCCGATGTCAGCTTTTTTCAAGATGATCCGCAAACTCCACAGGGCATTGACTTTGCCAAGATGCGCCAGGTGACAGATTTTGTCATCATCCGCGCCGGGCAAAATCTTTGGGCTGACTCAGACTTTAAAGCAAACTGGCGTGAATCAAAAGCCGTTGGGCTGGCGCGCGGGTCTTACTGGTATTATGACAGCCGCGCAGACCCCAAAAAACAAGCAGAACTGTGGGCGCAGCAATTCGGTGATGACTTTGGCGAACTTCCGCTCTTTGCAGATTTTGAAGAACGCTATAACGGCGCATTTAAGGGGTGGAAGAACTGGTACGCGTTTCTTGAAAGATTAAAAGTACTTGTCCCGCAAAAAGAAATTTTCATTTATACAGCCTACTATTACTGGCGTGAATTTGCGCCGAACCCGATCACTGAAAAAGCCAACCTTGAATATTTCCACAGATACCCGTTGTGGATCGCCAATTACGGAGCGACCCAGCCTTTGGTTCCCCCGCCCTGGGCGAAAACCGAGTGGGTATTTTGGCAATACACAGATAATGGAGATGGCAAACCTTACGGAGTCGAAAGCCTCAACATTGACTTGAATTATTTCAACGGCGACTTGACCGCTTTCCGTGCAAGATTTGGGCTTGGAGACCAGCCTCCGCCACCGCCCCCTCCTCCTCCGCCACCTCCACCTCCGCCGCCTCCACCCCCGCCGCCGATCCTCTGGCATCGCGTCACGACTTCCTCGTTGAAGGTACGTCAGGGACCTGGAATTACTCATCCTTCGATCGGGTTTCTCTATTTTGGAGAGATCGTTGAAGAATTTGGCGCAAATGCAGACCGCACCTGGCTTAATGTCCGCAAGCTGGATGGGAGCCTGAGCGGCTGGTGTTCAGCAACTTATCTGGCAAACGTGGACGGGTCAACGCCGCCTGTGCCGGATGTGCCGCCCACACCGCTTCCAAACTATGACGACAAGAATTGGTACCGCGTAAACACCGCTGTGCTGAACGTGCGCGAGACTCCGACTTCAAACGGGAGAATTTTAGGCTGGGTCACGAAGAATGACATTCTGCCTGCGGTGGATGATTCGACCAATCCGAACTGGGTGCAGATCGAGCGTCTGGACGGCTTGAAGGGCTGGTGTTCCAAGAGCCTGCTTGTTTTGGCTGGCACTCCGCGACCGGATTCGATCCGACAGGTTTTGGCCAGCGGAGTCACGTATCTGCGGAATGACTTGAAAACTCCGCGTCCGATCGTTGTGCATGTGATGGTTGTTGACCTGAAAACAGCCAACCTTGAATTCCTTGTCACACCGTCACAGAATTTGAACGGCATCATTTGCACGAGGACGACTTCCAAATTCCTTGAAGAGTTCAAGCTGCATTTTGCTGTCAATGTTGATAGTTGGTCGTATTTGGATGCCGCTACGTATCCCCCAAATGCTTATTGCCCGAATGGCGGCGAGCCTGTCAAGTTGAGTGGCTTCGCTGCCTCGCGCGGGACGATTTACTCGCCTCAAAAGACGATACAACCGGAAATTTATATTAACTCCCGTAATCAGGTGACTATAGAAAACCCACCTGGCAAGGTCTTCAATGCGTTTGCCGGGGAGCGTATGGTGGTGGAAAAAGGAGCGATGGTTAAGAATCTTGCTGCAGCTTTGCCAAATCCGCGGACGGCTCTCGGTCTGAATCAGAACGGACGCTGGCTAAGCTTCTTCGTGATTGATGGCCGCCAGGAGGGTTATAGCGAAGGCATGACCTTCCCGGAGATGGCAAACCTGATGATTTCCTATGGCATTTACACCGGAATCAATCTGGATGGCGGCGGATCGTCGACGATGGTCATCAAAGGCATGGACGGCAAGGCGCGCGTCTTGAATTCTCCGATCGACCTGAACGTGCCCGGGAAACAGCGCAAGGTTGCGAATCATCTTGGGTTTTATATCAGGAAATAAGGCGTGCCGAAAATTGGTCTTTGCAGGAAATGTCTGAGCGAAGAAAATACAATTAAACCGAAGCAAGCAAAAGTCCCGCACCGACGCGGGACTTTTTGTTTATTCATAAAATTGCGACTCCTTATTCCGATACCAGCATCCACTTGGCGAGCCGTCCGTGTAATTGACCGATACCGCGCGCGATGTTCATGAAGATCGTCCACAATAAAATTCCGCTTATGCTGATGATTATCAGTTCCCAGTATGGCAGGAAGATTCTTTGCGAACCGATGCTGATTATGGGGACGTTCCAGATTAGTTGCAAGAACGGCATTGAGAAAAAGGTCAATGAGACTGTGAGTGACGTGACGATCAGCACAAAATACACAGTGCCCAGCACGAATTGCAGCAGCATGTAAACCAGCATCAGCCATGTGGCTTTATCGGTAAGGAGCGCTTTGAGCCGGTCAAGCCACTTCATGCCTTGATGTGAGAATAAGGGACGGCGCGGCATACGGACGCCGAGCAGGGCCTCCACGAGACGCCCTTCGAGTAAAGCCAGCCCGCGGACAGACAGTAAAAACAATAAGGCGAGAGGCAGCCCAAAGATAAAAATCACAAAGGATGCGGATATGCTGACTCCTGTGACCGCCCAGGTGAAATAGAATACGCCTGTAATGAATGCGATCAACATGTAAAGCAACCCTCCCCATGCGCGCGGATCAGCATACACCCCGAAGAATCGGCCCAATGCCGAGCGCGGTTTGGCGATCTGTTTCAGGGCGGGGGAGGTGCGGCGTTCCACTTCTTTATAGGCGGAGGCAGTCTCTTCGGGTGTTCCATAGTCGTCTACGATAAATTTCAATGCTTCGGCTTCGTTCAAACCGCTGTTTTGTTCGCGTGCCACAGCCAGCGCGGTGGATAAATGTTCGCGCGCATCGGCGAGCGCATCTTGAAGCAGGGCGGCGTCGTTCCCTTGCATTTCATTTTTTAGTGCTTCGAGGTATTCTTCAATCGTATTAAACATGGTGTCATCCTTTCAAGATTGCATCAACAAATTTTTTCGTCTGCTTCCAGATCTCCAGCCATTCTTTCAATACGGCCTGACCTTCGTCGGTGATTTTGTAATATCTGCGCGGCGGTCCCGAGACCGATGGCTCGACCATGCTGCTTAGCAAACTGTTCTCTTCCAGTGAGCGCAGCACGGGATACAAAGTCCCCTGCTTCATCATGGGGAAGTCAGGTCCGCTATCTTCAAGCATTTTTGCGATTTGGTAACCATACAGCGGCTCCTTGCTGCGGCTCAACACACTCAACAAGACGAGTGAAGATGTGCCTGAATTTAATTCCTTTTGAAATTTCCTGGTTTGCGGGCTGATATCCATCATCCTTGCTCCTTACGGTAGTATTACTTTTTCACTACTAATAAATCGATAATAGTACTAAATTGATATTACGTCAAGGGTGAGAGTAGGGCGGGTTTCTAAGTGAGTCGGTGCCAAATCGATTTAGTGTTGGCGAAATTTTTTCGTTTACTAACGCCGAAAAATTTCCGAGGCAGACCTTTGAGTTCTCGTTTACAATCGTCCTCATGTTTGAATTTCACATCACAGCCAAAAATAACCGCTCTCGCACGGGGACATTCACCACTCCTCACGGCGGCCTGATCACACCGGTCTTTGCGCCTGTTGGCACACAGGCTACTGTCAAGACACTCACGCCCGAACACCTCAAAGAGATTCGCGCCTCGCTGGTGTTGAGCAATACTTATCACCTTTACCTGCGCCCCGGCGACGAACTCGTCCGTGACATGGGCGGCCTGCACAAGTTCATGCAATGGCCGAACCCCATGCTGACCGACTCCGGCGGCTTTCAAGTTTTTTCGCTTTCAAACACGCGCAAAATTGACGATGACGGCGTGACCTTCAAGAGTCACATTGACGGCTCCACGCACCGCTTCACGCCTGAAAAATCCATTGCCATTCAGGAAAACCTTGGCGCAGATATCATCATGGCTTTTGATGAATGTTCCGACCCGAATGACCTTGCCTATTCAAAGATCGCCATGGATCGGACTCATCGCTGGGCAGAGCGTTCACTCAAAACGAAGACGCGACCCGACCAGGCTTTATTCGGCATCGTGCAGGGCGGAGTCAACCCGGACCTGCGGGCTGAGTCAGCGCAATTTATATCCTCGCTCGATACGCCCGGCATCGCCATCGGCGGACTCTCGGTGGGCGAGACAAAAGACGAAATGCACAACACGCTGGATGTCGTCCTGCCGCTGCTGCCGGAAAACAAACCGCGCTACCTGATGGGAGTCGGCACGCCCGAAGACATCATCAACGGCGTTTTGCGCGGCGTGGACATCTTCGATTGCGTCCTGCCGACCCGCCTTGCGCGGCATCATTCTGCCTTCACGCCCGAAGGACGGCTGAACATGATGAACGCAACTTTTGCGCGCGATGAACGACCTATAGACGAAACCTGTGACTGCTATGCCTGCCGTACTTTTACCCGCGCCTACATCCGCCATTTGATCGTGGCGAAGGAACTGCTGGCGGGGACTCTGCTCTCGATCCACAATTTGCGCGCGCTGATTCGCCTGATGGAGTCTATCCGTGTTTACATTGCAGACGGCTCGTTCGAGTCTCGTGTGCCCGGGCTGTTAAATCAATGGGCGAATAATGCGAAGCGTGCTGTAAGCGGTTAATGGAGCATGGAGAATGGCAATGGACGGCTGTAAATGACCGTAATGAATCTTGATAAATTGGAAGTGTGGACAAGATCGAAGGAATTTGCTTTGGAAATTTACAAGGATGTTGTTCCGTGTTTGCCTGCTGACGAAAAGTGGAATCTAGCCCAACAGTTGAAGCGGGCGGCTCAAAGCATTCCTGCCAATATTGCCGAAGGACATGGCCGATATCACTATTTGGATAATGTCCGTTTTTGTTATTTTGCCCGCGGCTCATTGACTGAAGTTCAAAGCCACATGACGCTGGCAAATGAATTGGGTTATCTTCCAAATGAAATCTATACAAAAATGACTGCCCATGCAGAGTCTGTTGGAAAGCAACTCAACAATTACATCGCCTACCTCAAACGCTCCAAACAAGGCGAAATAGATTACCCGTCAGGATATACTGTTCGAGATGAAATAACGCCTTATCTTCCTGACACCGCAGATGAATCCTCGCCGCAATAGCCATATAACCATTCACCATTCTCTATTCTCCATCCTTCATTAAACTTACCCAAACTCACCATGACCCTCCTCCACGCCTTCATACTCGGTATCATTCAAGGGCTGACCGAATTCATCCCTGTCTCGTCCACGGCGCATTTGCTCGTCGTAGAAAAACTTTTGGGCATTCCGTTCGACGATAAAACTTTTTCCTTTTCCGTCATCATCCAACTCGGAACGATCTTTGCTTTGCTCTTGTTCTTCTGGAAAGATATCTGGCAGATCGCCGTTGCATTTTTTCTCGGCATCAAGCACCGCAAGCCGTTTGAAGCGCTAAATTCCCGCCTCGGCTGGCTGGTGATCGTGGCGACAATCCCCGCTCTTGTGGCGGGATTTTTCCTAAAAGACGTTGTCGAAAACAGATTCAGCGACCCATTTACGCAGGGCGGGATTCGACTGCTTGTCACGGCCGTGTTGTTGACGATTGTGGAATATCTCGATACCCGCAAGCGCGCTCTCGAATCAGCCACCTGGCAGGATGCGCTGACCGTGGGTTTGTTTCAGGTGCTGGCACTTTTCCCCGGCGCCTCGCGCTCCGGATCAACCATCGCCGGCGGCATGATCCGCGGCTTTGACCGCCCCTCGGCCGCGAGATTTGCCTTCCTCATGTCCGCGCCGATCCTGCTTGCGGCAGGAGCCTACGAATCGTTGAAAGTGATCGCCATGCCCGGCACGATGGCTTTCCTGCCATACCTCATCATGGGCTTTGTCACATCGGCCGTGGTCGGCTGGCTTGCCGTCAAATGGCTGATCGGTTATCTCAGTAAACATTCCCTCTATGTCTTTGCAATCTATTGCGCCATCGTCGGCGCTACCCTTTTGATTGTACAAACCCTCAAATGATAAATTTTCTAAAATACCTCGTTGAGACCGAGTCTCCGTCAAGCGATAAATCCGCTGTGGATCGCGTGGGAGCGATTGTTGCCGATGAATGCCGTAAGTTTGGCGCTCAAGTTGAAATTCATCCGCAAATCGAAACTGGTGATCACATTGTTGCACGCTTCCCCGGATCTGTTGATGGGCGCGGCATTTTAATTCTCAGCCACATGGATACCGTCTTCCCGCCTGGCACTTTAAAGACAATGCCTTTCCATCAAAAGGATGGGAAGATTTTCGGCCCCGGAGTTTTGGATATGAAAGGCGGAATCGTCATCGCTTTGAATGCCATCTCCACGCTTCTTTCTTCGGGTGGGCCTGTTTCGCTTCCCGTCACGGCCTTGTTCACCTCTGACGAAGAGATCGGAAGCCACACCTCGCGCGCGTTGATCGAATCCCTGGCACGCGACTCATCTGTCGTCTTCGTCATGGAACCGGGTTTGGTGGATGGCTCGCTAAAAACATGGCGCAAAGGTGTTGGCGGATTCGATATCAGCGTGAAAGGGCGCGCCGCGCATGCCGGCGGCGACCATGCGCAGGGACGCAATGCCATTGAAGAAATGGCACATCAGGTGATCGCGATTCAAAAACTTACAGATTACACCCGTCAGACCACGCTCAATGTCGGCGTGATCTACGGCGGCACGGTCTCGAATGTTGTCCCTGAAAGCGCCTTTGCCGAAGTGGACGTGCGCGTGATGCAGCCCGGCGAATGGGAGCGGGTTGAAGCCGAGATAAAGAATCTCAAACCTGTCTTGGATGGCACATCCCTCACCATCAGCGGATCGTTGAACCGTCCGCCGATGCCGTATAACGAAGCAAATCAAGCCGCGTTTGAAAAGGCATATCAAATTGCAAGAGACAAACTTGGCATGGAACTCAAAGCCGGCGGTTCAGGCGGCGCATCTGACGGAAACTTTGTCGCGCCGTTGGGCATTCCCGTGCTGGACGGGATGGGCGCTGTCGGGGAAGGCTATCATTCAGATCGTGAATATATCTTTGCCGCGAGTCTCGAAGAACGCTCGAACCTGCTCGCGGCGTTGATTCAAAATTGGTGAAATGAAAAAAACAGCAGTTCTCTTTCTTCTCTCATTTTTCATTGCATCCTGTGCGCCTGCAACACAAACCCCGCCGGCAGAGGTTATCAGCGTTTATGCCACTTCCGCAGCCCAGCCCTGGCTGACAGAACTTTACACCTGCGCGAACGATCTGTCAGTGGCGCTGAACTTCACCGCAGATGAACCCGATATTTATTTGCGAGTGGGGGAGCCAGAAAACCTTTTTTTTCCTGTTTATCAAATTGATGAAGAGGAGATACTGATCGTCACAAACCGCGAAAATCCTCTGCAAAACCTAACCCTCGCGCAGGCGCAGGACTTGTTCGCGCTGGGGGATGAATCGGCGCAGGTCTGGGTTTATTCGTCAGACGCGGATGTGCAAATGGTGTTTGACCAGCTCGTGATGAAAGGCAGACCCGTCACTTCTTTCGCAAAAATTGCAGTCAGCCCGCAGCAAATGTCTGATTTATTAAACATGGAAAAAGACGCGGTTGGAATTCTCCCGAAGCATTGGAAGGTTGGAACCGCGCGCGAAGTGTTTTCAGCAGGCACAGTGCCCGTGCTGGCAATTACTAAAGAGGAACCGCGCGGGGTAATTTTGAATTTGATATCCTGTTTACAGAAATAGGCGCAGGCTGGACAAAAATATTAACCAAACGCAAATAAACCACCTCTTATTTCGGGGGTAAAATAAGCGTCGTTTGGCAAGTCAATTCATGGCGGCTGCCCCGGCGGCCGTTTTTGTGTGTAAATTATGTCTTCCTCAATTATCGAACTACTCAACGTATCAAAAACCTACTCCACTGCGGCGGGTGACTTCACGGCATTAACCAACGTGAACATGAAAATCAACCCCGGCGAATTCCTCGGCATCGTCGGGAAGTCCGGCGCGGGCAAATCCACCTTGTTGAACATGATCAACGGTGTCGACCAACTCACTAGTGGCGAGGTCATCATCAACTCAGGCGATGAAAATGTTTCGATCCATAAAATGAGCGAGGATGAGCGCGCTCTTTGGCGCGGCAGAAAAATGGGCGTGGTCTATCAGTCCTTTCAACTTTTGCCCATGCTCACACTGGTCGAGAACATCACCCTGCCAATGGATCTCTCCGATAACTTCAAGCCGCGCGAATCAAAAGAGCGCGCCATGCAATTGCTCCAACTTGTTGAACTCGAAGAACATGCCAACAAACTTCCCGCCTTCATCTCCGGCGGGCAGCAGCAGCGCGTTGCCATTGCGCGCGCGCTTGCGAATGACCCGCCCATCCTCGTCGCCGACGAACCCACCGGCAGCCTTGACTCGATCACCGCCGACCACATCTTCGAAGTCTTCGAGCACCTCGTCACCGATCAGGGCAAGACGATTGTCATGGTCACGCATGATGTCAGTTTGATGAGCCGCTTCTCGCGCAGCCTGACTATCGCAGATGGGGAACTGCTTTCGAAAGCAAAACCAGATTCAAAGTCCGGCAAGAGGCGGAGGAAATAATGGCGCGTCTTTCCAAGCCGGCAACGGATTCCGTCCGAAGGGCAGAGTCAACGCCGCAATCCATGATCGAACTACGCGGCCTCGTCAAGCGATTCAGCAACGCGGCGGGCGAGTTCACCGTCCTCAAAGGCGTGGACCTGACCATCAAGCGCGGCGAATTTGTTTCCATCGTTGGCAAATCAGGCAGCGGAAAATCCACGCTGTTGAACATGGTGACCGGCATTGACCATCCCACCGAAGGGCGCGTGGTCGTCAATGGCACAGATATTTACACGGGTGTCAGCGAAAGCCAGCGTTCCAAATGGCGCGGAAAAAATTTGGGCATTGTGTTTCAGTTCTTCCAGTTGCTGCCCATGCTGACGCTGCTGGAAAACGTGATGCTGTCGATGGATTACGTGGACATGTACGACTTCGACGAGCGCCCCGCGCGCGCGATGGAATTGTTAAAACTTGTGGGCTTGGAAAAATTTGCGAACAAATTACCGGTGCTGGTTTCCACAGGACAGCAGCAACTGGCTGCGATAGCACGCGCCATGGCCTGCGACCCGCCGCTTCTGGTCGCAGATGAGCCGACAGGCAACCTCGATTCACGCTCTGCCGACACGATCATTCAATTATTTGAAGGCTTTGTCTCGCAGGGCAAGACCATTGTCATGGTCACACATGACCCGTCACTCACATCGCGCACGCACCGCAACATCGTCATCTCTGACGGCGAGTTGATCGACGAAACGATTTCCCGCTCTCTGCCGCAGCTGCGGCACCGTCACATGCTCGAGTTTACGAAACTTGTTGAAGAGCAGGTCTACCAGCCGCACGAGACCATCATTTCGCGCAACCAAAGTGTGGATTATTTTTTCATGATCCGCCGCGGCGAGGTGGATGTGATTCTGCAGGACAGAAAGAAGAACGATTATGTCATCTCGCGCCTGCAGCCAAACGAATTTTTCGGCGAAATTGAATTGCTGCGCGGCGGAAAATCCATTGCGAATGTGCGTGCCGGTGACAAGCCAGTGGAAGTGCTGGCGCTGCATCACAGCGATTTTCTGCGCGTGATCAACGAATCGCCGATCACGGCTGAAGCCATCGGCAGGATCGTGCAAAAACGTCTCGAACAAAAGCGGGTTGACGATCAAAGAGCGGAGAACAGAAAGAAGGATAACCATGCGTCCAAGATGGCGTAAGGTATTGCATGACTTGTGGGACAACAAAGCCCGAACGCTGCTGGTGGTTTTTTCCATTGCAGTGGGCGTGTTTTCCATTGGCGTGATTTCAGGTGCGTACGAGATCATTTCCAATGACATGAGCGTTTCGTACGCGGCAAATAATCCGTCCAACGTGGAATTGCGCACGGTGAACTTCGATGACGATGTGCTGGCTTCCATCAAAAACGAGCATGGAGTCTCCGGCGCGGAAGCCCGCCGTGTGTTCAACCTCCGAATGCGCGCGGCCGGCACAGAGAAATGGACTGCGCTCGACATGGTGGCGTTTAACGACTTCGAGGAAAATTCGATCAACCTGCTGGTGCCGCTTCAGGGAAAGTCTGTCCCCGGCAAGCGCGAAGTGGTGCTGGAGCGCGACGTGCTTAACCACGTTGACGTGAAAGTCGGCGATACGGTTGAATTCCAATTGCAGGACGGTTCGATCAAATCCATGCTGGTGGTGGGCGTGGTGCAGGATACAGCCATGGGCGCCGGCGATTTTCTAGCCTCGCCGTATGGGTACATCACCATGAGCACCCTTCAATTTTTGCAGCAGCCGCAGTTGTATAACCGCGCATACGTCACGGTAACGAGCGGCGGTGACGACATTTTCCACATCCGCGAGGTGGGCGCGAGCCTGAAAGAAAAACTGGACAAGAACGGCACGCTTGTCATCCGCAACCGCTTTTCGTTGACGCACGAACATCCGATGGCGAGCACGGTCAATGCCATTCTCGGCATTTTAATGGCGCTGGGAATCTTAATCGTATTCCTTTCCAGTTCGCTGATTGCGAATACTTTATCCGCGCTGCTCAACCAGCATTTGCGCCACATAGGCGTCATCAAACTGGTAGGCGGACGCAGGCGCCAGGTCTTGTTCATGTACCTGACTCTGATCATGGCCTTCGGTGTGCTCGCTTTGCTCATCGCAGTTCCGCTTGGCGGGCAGGGCGCGTATGGGCTGGCTTTATTTATTTCAAGCGAATTGAATTTCAATGTGCTGGGTTATCGCATTGTGCCGATGGCGTTCGTGATTCAAATCCTGGTCGGCTTGCTTGTTCCGCTGATAGCCGGGCTTGCGCCGGTCATCAATGGTTCGCGCATCACGGTTTTGCGCGCTCTCAGCGGCGACCTGACCGGTGATGAGAATCAGGCTCAAGGTCAGCAACAGACGCGCATCAGTTGGTTCGATTGGATGATGATCCGGGTGACGAGAATCCTTGCCTCACGCGGAATCCACTTCCCGCGCCCGTTCATCATCTCTTTGAGAAATACGTTCCGACGGCGCGGACGATTGATCCTGACCCTTTTTACATTGACCATGGGCGGGGCGATCTTTATCGCCGTGTTCAACGTGCGCACCACGCTGCACGATTACATTGGCGCGATCGGAAAATATTTCGCCGCTGATATTTCGCTCGATTTCGACCAGCCGTACCGTATGCGCGAGATCCGGCAGATGCTGGCCGGGGTGGATGGCGTGACGGATGTGGAAGGCTGGCAGTTTGTCAGCGGCGAACTGCTGGATGACAAAGGCGAGGTGCTGGAAAACATCAACATCTTTGCGCCGCCCGCCGGCAGCAAACTCATCCAGCCGATTCTTGTGGCGGGGCGTTTTCTGCGCGCTGACGATGTCCGCAAGCTGGCATTGAGCGAAGCCGCTTATGGGTATTTTCCAAACATCAAGCCCGGCGATTCTGTGAACTTGAAGGTCAATGGCCGCGAAGAAGTCTGGGAGGTGATCGGCATCTTCAAATTTGTCGACCGCGAAGGTGTGCTGGCATACGCGCCGTATGAATATATTTCGCAAATGAACAACCTTGCGAATCAGTCTTATTCCTTCCGCCTCGTGACCGATCGCCATGACCGCACCTATCAGGATGCGAAGGCCGAGGAACTGGATAAATTTTTCCGCGAGCAGGGATTCAAAGTGCGCGTCGCCGAGGCGGGACGGGCTTCGCTGGATACGGCTGTGGAGAGTCTGGATACGCTGGTGGTCTTCCTGCTGATCATGGCAATTCTGACGGCTGTTGTTGGCGCGATGGGCTTGACCGGTACGATGGGCATGAATGTGCTCGAACGCACGCGCGAGATTGGCATTATGCGTGCCATCGGCGCCGATGACCGCGCCGTGATGCGCACGGTCATCGCCGAGGGTCTGGTGATCGGCGCGATGTCATTCGTGCTGGCGATCATTTTGTCGATTCCGTTCACGTATCTGCTTTCGACCATTGTCAGCCTGGCGGTGTTTGAAACGCCGATTGACGTGGTCTTCACCTTCACCGGTTATGGCATCTGGCTGGGACTGGTGTTGCTGCTTTCGGTGGTGGCATCCATTTTGCCGGCGCGCAACGCGGCGCGCTTGACCATCCGCGAAGTGCTGGCGTACGAATAAACTATCATTGTCATTGCGAGGGTGTTCTTCCCGAAGCAATCTCCTCGTCGAACTGGGGATTGCTTCGCCGCCAAGGTGGAAGAGTGGCGGCTCGCAACGACATAATAACAACAAAAAGGTAAAACATGAAAAAACAAATATCATTCATCATTGCATTACTTGTGTTGTCCTCGCTGGCGATTGCCGCTTGCGGAAATCAGGCAACGGCTACGCCTGCGGCTTCTTCGGTGGAGGTGATTTCGCCCAACGAGATTGTTGCTGAAGGCCGGCTTGAGCCTGTGCAGGCTGCGAACCTGTCGTTTTTGGCACGCGGGGTTGTGGAGGATGTGCTCGTGAAGGCCGGGGACTCCGTCCGCAAGGGAGATGTCCTCGTCCGCCTCGCAAACGCGGGTGAGGTTGATGCGCAGCTTGTCCTCGCGCAAAACGCCTACGACACCCTGATCCGCACTGAAAATGCAAACCGCGCCGCGCTCTGGCAGGCTTACATGTCGGCTCAAATCGCGCGCGCCGCTGCGGAAAAGAAATGGGAAGACCTCGACGTTCAAAACATCGAAGACCGCATCGAGGATGACAAGGCGACGGTGGAAGACCGCCAGCAGGATTTGAACGATGCGCAGGATGAGTTCGACAAATACAAGGACCTCGACGAAAATAATTCCAAGCGCAAGGCTGCCGAGGATGATCTCGAAAAAGCGCAAGAGGATTTGAACCAGGCGCTGCGTGATTTGGATGAGACCACCCGCGAGCGTGACGAAATCCGCGCCGCGTACGATGCCGCGCTGGCTGCTGAAGCCGAGGCCAAACATCAATATGAGATCAGCCTCGACGGGCCGAATGCCGATCAACTTGCGGTGGCCAAAGCAAACCTCGACGCGGCGAAGGACGCGCTCTCCAACTTTGAGATTACCGCGCCGTTTGACGGCGTTGTGGCGGATGTCAACGTGAAGGCGGGCGAGCAGGCCGGGCCTGAATCGCGCGCGGTCAGTGTGGCGAATTTTGATTCGTGGATCGTTGAAACGACCGACATCACCGAACTTGAAGTGGTGGATTTACACGTCGGGCAGGAAGTGTCCATTGTGCCGGACGCGCTCACTGACCTGACCCTGACCGGCACCATCACCGAGATCAGCCGCGCTTTTATTTTGCAGGGCGGCGACGTACTTTACACAGTCCGCATTGCGGTCAACGAAACAGACCCGCGCCTGATGTGGGGCATGACCGTCGAAGCGACCTTCCCGGAGATCAACCCGTAATTGGGGAGGTCACTTTTAAAAATAGAACGCCTGAGCGATTGAAATGTATTTCTTCATGTGCAATAATAATTTTGCTCCGAGAAAGAGCAAAACCGGGAAAACCCGGCGACGCAAAGTCATGGGTCTAACGCTGAACTGAGCCAGGACCGCCAGACTGCCGAGAAAAGCAAAACCGCCAAAAGACGGCGACGCAAAGCCAGAGCGTCTAAAACCAGTAAGTTGGGTCAGGACCGACCGGCTAGCCGAAAGGCAAAATCAGGGAAACCTGATGACGCAAAGTCGTGGATCTACAGTCACTTCTTATTCGTGACCATGATTGCCAGACTGCCGAAGAGCAATCTTTTTCAGGGATGACCGAACGCTGGGTCATCCCTGTTTCGTTTCCATGCCAACAGCTAAACTGGGTGGTGACATTTTATGGGTGTCTATTTATAATGGTCTGTAAACAGGTAATGCCTGCTTGGAATATTCTTGTGTGATGATTCGTCAGGCAATAGGAGACCCCATGTCCAACCGAATACTGGTGGTAGACGATACTGAGTTAAACCTGAAAATGGTCAGCGCCATTCTTGTCAAAGATGGCTATGAAGTGGTGACGGCCCGTAACGGATTCGAGGCATTGGAGGTGATCAAGTCTGCCCCTCCCGCGCTGGCCATTCTGGACGTGATGATGCCCGACATGGACGGATACACACTTTGCGGGCACCTTAGAAAAATTCCATCCACAGCAAAAATCCCAATCATCATTCTCACCGCCTTGAGCGGCGTCGACGATAAGATTAAAGCTTTTGATTCCGGCGCAGATGATTTCCTCGCAAAACCGTTCGAGCCGCAGGAACTGCGCGCAAGGATGAAGGTCTTGTTGCGAAGAGTCTCCGACAGGGAGGCTGTTCAATCCAACGATGTGGATGGAAAAGTAATCGCAGTCTTTTCACTGCGCGGCGGTGTGGGCGTTTCGATGGTTGCATCCAACCTTGCGGCATCCCTCGCTCAAATTTGGAGATGTCCCTCCATTTTGGCTGACCTCGCTTTCGTGAATGGTCAGAGCGCGCTCCTGTTTGACCTGCCCCTCCGCAATACCTGGGCTGACGTGGGGCACTCACCCGCAAAGGAAATGGATATAAATCTGCTCAACTCTGTCATGCTCCACCACGACTCTGGCGTTCACGTTCTTGCCTCCCCCCGCAGACCCGAAGACGCCGAAGTGATCACGCCGGAGCATGTCCAACGCGCATTAAAGATTCTCCGCACTCGTTATGAATATGTCATTCTAGACCTGCCGCATGACTTCACCGAAACAACCTTGATCGGCCTCGATAATGCAGATCAGATCCTGCTCATGCTTGCGCCTGAAACAGCATCCGTTCGCTGCGCCGCAAATGCCCTCGAAACTTTCGCGCATCTAAAATACCCGTCTGACCGCACTTCGCTGATCCTGAATTGGCCGTACAAGGGAAAAGGATTGCCGCGCGCAGGAATCGAGAGCGCTTTGAAAAAAGAAGTGAATATCGTAATCCCCTTCGCCGGGGATGCCGTGGTAACGTCCATTATGTATGGCAAGCCTTCCGCCCTGCAAATGCCGATTGATCCGCTCGGCGCATTTCTTGAAGACCTCGCATATCTTTACAGCAAAGATGATCACAAGAAAAACCCGCCGGAGAATACGCGCGACCGTGTCAAACGCGTCAAGGAACGCGCGCAAGCCCGTCAGTGGAAATCATAAAATACCACGCAAAAATATTTTGTGGATGTAAAACCGCCTCCTGCTTAGCCGACAGCGGGTGGCGGTTTTCTTTGGGTATAATCGCCCCATGAGTGACACCCGCAAACGCCCCCTCGACCCCGAAGCCAAACCCGATGACCGCGTGGACAACGCCCTTCGTCCCGAAAAACTAAACGATTTGATCGGGCAGGACCAGGTCAAGGAGAATTTATCGATTCTGATCGATGCCGCCCGCAAACGCGGCGAAGCGTTGGATCATGTTCTTTTTTACGGCCCTCCCGGTTTGGGAAAAACAACTCTGGCGCATGTGCTTGCCAATGAGATGGGAGTCAATGTCAAAGTAACGGCTGGACCTGTCATCGAACGCGCAGGTGACCTCGCCGCCATTCTCACCAACCTCCGCGCAGGTGACGTGTTATTCATTGACGAAGTCCACCGCCTCGGCCGCGCCGTGGAGGAAGTGCTATATCCTGCCATGGAAGATTTTGCGCTGGATATCGTCATCGGCAAAGGCCCTTCCGCCCGCTCCATTCGCTTGAAACTTCCGCGCTTTACCATCGTTGGCGCGACAACACGTTTGGCTTTGGTCACTGCTCCCTTGCGGGCACGCTTTGGCGCAGTCTATCGCCTGGACTATTATGATCTGCCCGCCATGCAATCCATTGTCTCCCGCGCCGCGCGGATGTTGAAAGTGGAAGCCGAGACAGATGGCATCACCGAAATGGCACGCCGCGCCCGTGGGACTCCGCGTGTAGCGTTGCGTTTGCTGCGCCGTGTGCGTGACTTCGCCCAAGTCCGCGCGGATGGAGTCATCACAAAAAAAGTTGCCAAAGAAGCGCTGGACTTGCTGCAAGTTGATCCGCTCGGTCTCGACGACGTGGATCGCCGCGTTCTCAAGACCATCATCGAAAAATACAACGGCGGACCCGTCGGCCTGAACACGATCGCCGCATCCATCAGCGAGGAACAGGATACCATCATGGATGTGGTCGAGCCGTATCTTCTCCAACTTGGCTTCATAGACCGCACCCCACAAGGCCGCGTCGCCACCAAATCCGCGTATGAGCATTTAGGATACACTTACACCGAACAGGGACAGCAGAGGCTATTGTGAGTTGGCAGGTTTACAAGTTGGAATGTTTGAAAGTTAACTTGCAAACTTGTGAACCTTCAAACCTTTAAACTCGAAGATGGAAAACATCGCTCGTACTCTCATGCTTGGCGGAATCGCATTATTCCTCATCGGCGGCGGGATCTATCTCGCTTCAAAACTTGGCATCCCGCTGGGGCGACTACCCGGTGATATCCGCATCGAAGGGGAAAATGGCGGATTTTATTTCCCAGTCACAAGTTCAATTTTGGTTTCGGTGATTTTGACGATTGTGGTCAATGTGATAATTCGGTTGATAAAGAAATAATGAAACGTATTCTCCTCTTTCTTCTTACTTTTTTCCTCCTCACCGCCTGCGGACGATTGGATTCCATCCCCTACACCCCCGCGCAAACTCCTGAAACTTGGCTTCAACTTCAACCATTCGCCGAATTTCAATTTGCCTCGCAGAATGTGATTTTTGTTCAACCAAGCACTTCGATCATTGTGTACTTCCTCGGCATTCTAACCATCGGTGTTGGATTGTATTTCCTGAAAATTCGCCAAGGTCAACTCTCCCGTTTCTGGTGGGGAATCGCATTGTTGCTATGGGGTATCGGCGCGCTTCTCGCAGGGACAAGTTACGAAGCCTTCAGCTATGCCATCAAATGCGCGGGACGTGATTTCTGCCTTTGGACGAGTTGGTGGGAGATCTTATACTTGATCGCTTCTGTCTGGAGCATAGATGCCATGACGATGGCAGTTGCTTGTTCAAGCACGACAGGCAAACTCCGCAAAACGCTTTTTATTTATGCGATTGTCAATGCAGTTGTTTATTTTATTGTGGTCATGATCGGCGTATTTATCCCGGTCAAATTTTTGATCTCATTTGAATTGCTTTTGGTTGTTGCCGCGCCGAGCATCATTGCATTCTTCATTATCAACGGCTGGCGATATTCCAAATTCAAACTACGCCTTGACCTGCTCTTGCTTGGCACGTGGGTTTGGCTTGGAGTCACCATCGCCGCTTATTTTCTTTTTCTCATTTCTGGCATCCCAGAATCTTTATGGGCAAAGGGCTTTTGGTTTTCCGCAAACGATGTCCTGCACATCGGCCTCATCATCTGGATGCTCTACATCGCTTTTGCCCTCGCTCCAAAGGTAAAAGATAATCTTAAATAAAAAAGGTCGCATGTCAACGACTTTCGACCTGCGACCTTTGCATTTTTACTTTCCGCTTCTGGCGCACCTTGATACCAACTCACAAAACTAAAAAGCAAAATGAGGAAAATCGCAGGAATGATAGCCACTAAAACATAACGTCTCACACTCGTATTATTATACGGAATGCGTTGAACATCAAGCCCACTTAAGTTAATTAGTACTACGTACAAAAATAGTCAATGATGTTGTATCACTAAATTTTCCCGTCTGGCGGAAGAGCTCGCGATTTGGATCAATGTGCCCGCCTGTTATATTTATCAAAGCATTTACATAGTCTTTTAGCTCATCTCCGGATTTTGGCTTATACTCGACGCTAAATCCAAAATTCATGTTTCGATTACTACTTTTAATTTTATCTTTAGTAAATGCTGTTAAAGAAGAATTTGAATGAGTTGTGCCCAGGTGGTATTTTATCCCTTCATCAGCCCAAAGTATCTCGATTGCTTGGTTTACGCCATTTTCATCCACCTGCACACCTTCATATAGGATGGTAAATACGTCGCCAAATTCTGTTTCAACCAAAAGTGGAATTCTTGGCATAATATTCACATTTTGAGCACCCATATAACTCACATGCCAATCGTTACCATTCTTTAATACAGGCTTCACTATCGGCAAAGGTCGATTGGTATTTACATCTAATTTACGGTTTTCGTGTAACCATGCAATCGCTTTCGGCAGATCCTCTTCTTTGATTCTTAAGTACTCGTTATCCAATAACCCGTTTTCGATCTGACTTTCTGTAAGTTCATACCGGGCAAAATCTATTTTTGAAGCTTCCTCAATAATCGTTTCAAAGCCGGGGATGACCTGCTTCTGCCGTGTCAGCAAATCTATGTATTGTGTAAACACTCTCGTGCCGAGGTAGTTTACTGAATCACTCAATAATACTGTATGTGGCCCAATCAATCTGGCTTCAGTATCTTTTGTTTTTACAAGCATAACCGGCTTGTATCCTGATGCTATCCCAACACCTTCGGAAGTGACCTCAAAGTTGACAGGCTCGTCAAACCCTTCTGTGGCAATAATATTACTGGTTATGGCATCCCGGATTATGATGCGCCACTGAAGAACTGTTGGATTAAATATATACTCTTTTCTGGTAATTCCAAATCCATTTGTCTTCAACCATGCATCAATTGCATTTTCATAGGCTTTCAAAACATCGTCCTTTAATTTGAGAGCGGTCAATAGATCTGCGCGGGAAATAAGCTGACCATCGTCCACTTTTACGGCCTCTACAGAAAGTAATGCAATATCACTCCCTGCATCCTGCGGGGACGTAAGTCCAATTTCACTAGGAGACGGAAATTTTATTAGTTCAGGAGTAGGGGTAGCGAGCATTACTTCTGTAGGCGCGGGAGTATTTGTCGCAGGAGCGCCACAGGCAGTAAAAACAAAGACGAACAAAAGGAAGAAAGCAATGTTTTTTCTCATTCAATCTCCTTTTTCATGGACGGCGGCACGCAAAGCTGGGCACGATGCCGGGGATGGACACCCAATTGCAGCCATTTGCAATACATGTCCGTTCGTCACTGTATGATGAACAGGAGGCTGTGACCCTGCCGCAGGCTTGCACGGCAATATCTGCGTTGACCTTCGTGCGCAGGGAGGTATCACCGTCGCTTTGCTGAATGACGACCTGATATTGCAGGGTCGCCATTTCGAACGGGATGGCGCCGTCCATCAGCAATGTGGGGTTGAGGGTGACTTCGTACAAGTCGCCGCCAATGGATTTCATGCCCGTGTTTCGAAACTCGCTGGAGGCATCTGCTGAATCGAAACGATAGAACAACACCACAACTTTAATTCCCTTGGGCGCAGTGGCGCGCGCCAGAATGGTGACTTCCTTAATTCCGCAAGTATCGTCGCCAAGATAGACGAGATTGGTGGAAACTCGTTCAATCGTCACGCCGCCGGTGGGAAGTGGGGTTGGAGTTAAGGTCGCAGTGGAGGTGGGGACGGGCGTCTTTGTCAGCGTGGGAACTGCTGTGAGCGTGGAGGCAGGCGTCTCGGTGGAAGGAGGCGGGGGCGTCTCGATGGCAGAGTCGGCTTCGAGCAGGTACACAATCGTTTGGGCTGAGTCGCTCCAAAGTCCCGCGTTATCCTGCACGCGCACTTCGATGATGTTTTTGCCCGGTACGAGCGGCGGACAGTTCGTGTTAAGTGTGGATAGTTTCCCTTTTGAATTGGATGCCGGGCTGGTGGAGGCAATCGCGCCGTTAAGTGATACCTCGAATGTTGAGATGCCACCGGCGGATGCGCCATGCGTGATGAGGCTGCAGGGGTTGGGCGGATAGAAGACCGTATCCGGCAAGGGCATGTCGAACCATGCCTGCGGGGCAGAGGTGGTTTGTTCTCCGGGTAAATTACACGAGGCGAGCAGCAGGCAAATAAGGATAAAAAGTTTGCGCTTCATATTTCACCTCACGGGCAATTGTAGGGATGACAGGTGGTCTTCCACGCTTCGCCCAACGGGCCGACTTGCTGGCTGTCGCCATTGACGGCGTTTTCGCTGAAGCCTGTGCCTTCGGGGAATTCGAATTTGCACGAGCCGCCGGCAGTGATGTCAGCCAGCGCGCCTTGATAAAGCAGGTACCAGTCGTCAAAGTGTTCGGGCTTGGAACCTTTTTTGACGAACTCTTTATGACCTGCCAGCCAGAAGGGATATGGGTCAAGGATGATGGGTATGACGGTCGACTCGCCGGGCTGCATGATGGGAAATGCGCCTGCGCTGCTAAAGAGTTTACCGTCAATGGAGGCGCCATTCCATTTAAAGCCCGCTTCTGAAACATATTGCTGGCCGGTATGCGAATCGTTTTTGGCTGTGACGTTGACCAGAACATTGCACGATTTTGGTTCAGGGAATCCCTGGCCGGTGGTGCCAAGCCGGCGTATGACCCGCACCTGCAAAACAGCCGGCGCTGGCTGTCCGCGCGGGTCAGGTTCGGTGATGACGTACGAAGGCAGGCACAGTTTTTTGTACCCTGATTCTTCCACCTCGCTTGAGCAGGAGGAATTGCTCATGCTCTGCTTGACCTGTTCAAGGCTGTAATCAATCCCCTTGCGGATCACATCCTTGCAATCATCGGGGCATGGAATGCCGCTATCCTCGAGCTGCTGCGCCGCAAGGTCCACCAGATTATCCTTGCCCATTTTGGTGAGCTTGTCAAAGTCTGGCAGAGACGGCGGCAGGCCGGCGTATGTCTTTGCGGCGGTGACGACAGCGGCGGCAATGAAGTGACAGGCGTCCTTCACTTCATTCTGACCAAAGTCCACCGCCTTCGAAACAAGTTTCGCCTGAATACAGAGCGGGTTTAATTTATCCACCAGTTCGGTCACCCAATCGGATAATTTGTTGTAAAGACCCGAGATAAAGTTGAACGCGTCTTCGATGGCATTCGAAAGGTTATCAAGGAAATCGCCGTTGCCGCCCTGATCCTTTTCGGGGCACAGCACAGTGCCGGGTGGATATAGCTGCCAGGGTGAGCCCTGCGGGGCGTTGTTTTCCACCACCACCACGCAGTATTGATATTGCCACTCCGGCACATGCACGCCGGTGAAGTCTAGAATGTTCACGTCGTAATATGTAACCGTCGGCACAGGCACCGAGGTAAATGTCACTTTGATCTCACCGTTGGGGTCATATGTGATTTTCACAGTATTGGACGGCGTACCCGCAGGCGCCCCATTGGTAACAGGCAGGATGCGGACGAAGTATGTCACAACGCCTTCCGCAGAAAGATTTTGCCCGCACGGGTCGAAGTTCGCCGGCACAGGTGACTCGCCCAACCCGAACGCCCCGCTGCTCCACGAGGGCTTGGTCACCACCTGCCCGGCCGAAGTATCCAGTTTTTCAGGCGAGAATGGCGAAACAAAAGCGGGCGTCTGATTAAGCATATTTTCAAACGGAGAAAGAACCACCGACTCGACCTTCGGTTTCAAGGCTGAAAAATCAATCCCAAATTGAAGCGGCGAATCAGTCGTGCCGCTCCCGCTGGTCTTGCCTGTCAATAACAAACAGGCCGGGTTGAACGAAGCCTCAGAGGCGAACGGCACGCTTGCCACCTGCCAAATCCCATACGCCGCTCCCGTATCAGTACCGAAGCGGAAAGTCTCCATGCCATAGGCTGTCCCCTTTTCAACCAGCCACGGATATTTGTCCGCGCTGGGATCGTACACCCCGCGCACTTCCAATTTCGATGCGAGGAAAAGATAGGGGACAGACGGCTCGAACGACGACGGGGGCTGGTTCGCCTTAAACGACTTTTCAAAAGTCCCAAGCAACGCCGCCCCCCCATTGACCACGCCCCAGACTTCTCCCTGCATTGAAATATCCCCGACAAAATTGGGAGCAAGACTCGAGGCCACTTGTGTGAAATCCAGACTCTCCGATTTTTTCAAATACGTGAAGTCATTCGCAGGGAAACGCCGCCAGTTTCCATTATTGACGGACACGTACAGGTAGTAATCCTCCACTCCCGCTGGGATGGCAGCCAGTTCGTCAATGGTCAGCGGCTCGCCCGCGCAGTTCGAATCGACAATGTTCACGCTAACCAGATTACCTGCCGCCTCGCTGTCCGCATCGAAGGCCGCGGCGTAATATCCATACAAGCCATACAAATTCGAATCTTGATATGAAAGAGAACCATCTCCCTCATGCGCCGGCAGCGAGGTCAATTTAAAAAACGACATTGCTCCGGGGTCCAAACGGTAGATATTGAATCCCAATTCATTATCAGACAGGTCGCTGATGGAAAGCGAAGCGGAGCAGCCCTGACCAGTCACTGTCAGCTCAGGCGCACCCGGCGCAGCCTGCGGACTTAACCCACGGTTGGCCGCCAACTGGCTGAGATTCATTAATAACCTCGCCCGCGTGGACGGAGTCACCGCAACTGCAGGCGCGCCGATCGGGACGAACACCTCTGCCCCGTCGGAGAAAGAGGCGCTCTCTGCCAGTTGTGGATTCTCCCTGATCACGTCATCCACTGAGACGTTGTATTTTTCCGCAAGGCTCGCCAGCGTATCCCCATCTTGGGCTTTTGCAAGCACCACAAAGCCGGGGTCTTCCACTCCTTTAATATGCAGCACATTGGAAAACGCCGTCTGATTTTGGTTGTCGTACGCCCGCACCATCAAGGTATGTGTCCCCAGTGTGTTCGGCGACCAGTCCCAGTAATGGACGAGAAGGCCCAGGCCGTCTTCAGGCGCGGTGTATTCTTCATACAAGTTTCCATCCACCCATAACTCCATGCGCGCAATCGAGCCGTCTGAAATCGCCTCTCCGCGCACCGAGAGTCCGGCGCTGATGGGAAACGACTCTCCATCGGCGGGTTCGGTTAACGAGACAATGATGTGGTTGGAAAATTGTATTGATGGCGTGGGAGCGAGGTTTGTGCCTGGAAGCCCGCAAGCAAGTAATAAAGTTAGCAGGATCAAAAGATTGAGAAATTTACGATTGGACGGTTCAAAGGGGTTTTTCATAATGATGCTCCTGACCGACTCATAAATTGGTGATAGAAATACTATAGCAAATCCCGAACGCTGTCCCCAATCCCCTCAACGTCCTAATTGGATTGTATTTATCTGAATATCTGCTCCCTACAACTCCACACTCGTATGCGGAGCGGGATAATGCGCATGCCTGATGCGGTTTTCCTTGAATTTCTCCATCAGCGGCAGCGCGCCTTTCTCTTCCCCGTGGACTAAAAATATATTTTTGGCAGTCTTCTTGACTCCCGCGGCGTATTCAACCAGCAGATCCTGCCCCGCGTGAGCTGAGAGTCCGCCCACGGTTGCGATCTCGGCGCGGCAGCGATAGGTATCCCCAAAAATTTTGATCGTCTTCTCGCGGTCTGCCAGCTTGCGTCCCATTGTTTCAGGTGACTGCCATGAGACGATCATGATCGTGTTGTTCTTGTTCTCAATCGCCCAGCGGATGTGATACACCACGCGCCCTGTCTCAGCCATGCCCGAGGCCGAGATGATGATCATTGGGTCGGTGCGCGAGTTCAATGCCTTCGACTCTTCCAAAGTTTCGACATATCGCAAATATTTAAAGTCCAGCGCAGGATGCCCCGACTGCACCATTTTATTCATCGCTGAGTCGTAACATTCGGGATGCGTGCGGAAAACCCTCGAAGCATTTACCGCCAGCGGACTATCCACAAAAATCGGCACATGCGGCAGATCGCCGTCTTCAGACATGCGATGCAGGTTGTAGACCAATTCCTGGGTGCGCCCGACCGCGAAGGATGGGATGATCACTTTGCCGTTGCGCTTCAACGTGCGCAGAATGACAGATCGCATTTCGAGATAAGCCTGCTCGGGATCATTGTGCGCTTTGTCGCCGTAGGTTGATTCCATCAACAAGATATCCGCTTCCTGCGGCAGCACCGGGTCGCGCAAGATGGGCATGTTGCGCCTGCCGATATCCCCTGAAAACCACAAATGCCTTTTTTGATTCTTCTCCTCCATGTTCAAGGAAATTGACGCAGAGCCAAGAATGTGACCCGCATCATAAAAATTGGCTATCACACCTTTTGCAGGTTCAAATGGTTGAGCGTAATCGTAGCTTCTCAATAACGGCTTGACCTTTTCCGCATCTTCCTGCGTATAAAGCGGATCAACCGGCGGCTCGCCGCGCTTTGCATTATGATAACTTGTGCTTTCCGCCTGCTTCTCTTGAATATGCCCCGAATCCCGCACCATCAGATCGGTCAACTCCGCTGTCGCGTGAGTGGCATAGATCGGCCCGTTGAATCCCTGCTTGACCAAATTCGGCAAATTGCCTGAATGGTCAATGTGCGCATGCGAGAGAACGACAGCGTCAATTTTCGTTACATCAAAGGGGAACGTCCGATTTCGAACGATGGATTCCTTGCGCTTCCCCTGAAACAATCCGCAATCCAACAGCAGCCGCGAGCCGTTAACTTCCACCAAATGCATCGAACCCGTAACTGTCCGCGCTGCGCCGTGAAAACTGAGTTTCATATTTCCTCCGTGAATCTGAATGTCATTGCGAAGCGTCCTGCCGAAGCAATCTCCATTTTTGAAGGCGCTTCCGTTTTTGATTCTAATCCATTATCATATAACCACAAAATGAAAACTGCCGACTTCGACTATCATCTTCCCGAATCATCCATCGCCCAGACTCCCGCCGAACCGCGTGACTCTTCCCGACTTTTGGTTTTGCATCGCGACTCATCTGATGTAGAGCATCGCATCTTTCGTGACCTCGGCCTGCTTCTGCAACCGAATGATCTTCTCGTCCTCAACAGGACTCGCGTCATCCCTGCGAGGATATTCGCCAAAAAAGAGACAGGCGGTCGCGTGGAGTTGCTCCTCCTCCGCCGCCGAGATGAATTGACATGGGAAGCGCTGGTTGGCGGCAAGGGTTTGAATGCCGGGAAACAAATCTTTATCGAAATTCCACAACAACCCTCTGTGCCCTCTGTGGTAAATTCTCTTCATGCTGAAATCATGGGAATTCTCGAAGGCTCAGAGCGGCTGATTAAATTCTCCGAACCCATCGAGCCGTATTTTCCCAAAGTGGGGAATGTCCCGCTCCCGCCATACATTCACGAAAAATTGACCGACCCTGAGCGCTACCAGACCGTTTACTCGCGTGATGTTGGTTCCGCCGCCGCGCCGACAGCGGGCTTGCATTTCACTCCGCAATTATTGGACGAACTAAAAGCCAAAGGAGTGAAGATTGCCTATGTCACCTTGCACGTTGGCTTGGATACCTTTGCGCCCGTCACAGAAGATGATCCCGCCGAACACAAGATCCATACCGAGTGGTGTGAACTCCCGCAGGAAACGGCTGACTTGATCAACCAGACCAAACAAAGCGGCGGGCGGGTGGTCGCCGTTGGGACAACGTCTGTCCGCACACTTGAATCCGCTGGGCAAGTGACGATGGACGATGGACGGCAGACCGTATCCACTGTCCACGGTCTATCGTCCACGGTCTCTCCCTTCCTCGGCCCAACCAATATCTTCATCCTTCCCGGTTACCAATTCAAAGTCGTGGATGCGATGATCACAAATTTTCACCTGCCCAAGTCCACTCTGATTATGCTGGTCAGCGCGTTTGCAGGGCGCGAGAAAATTTTATCTGCCTACGAAACGGCGATCAGGGAAGGCTATCGTTTTTATTCCTTTGGCGATGCGATGTTGATAGTATAAAGGTTGGAAAGTTTGAAGGTTTGAAAGTTAAAGCCTGTCAACTTGTAAACCTGCCAACCTTCAAACGGAGAATGATGCAATCCGAACTCGAAAAATTAAACACTGAAATCACCTCCTGCCGAAAATGTCCGCGCCTTGTGGAATGGCGTGAGGAAGTTGCGCGGATCAAACGCAAGGCATATAAAGATGACGAATATTGGGGCAGGCCGGTCCCTGGGTTTGGCGACCCGAATGCGCGCGTCCTCGTGGTGGGACTCGCCCCCGGGGCGCACGGCTCGAACCGCACAGGACGTCAATTCACGGGTGACGCTTCGGGCGGATTCCTTTTCCCAGCGTTGCACAAAGCTGGGTTTGCGAATCAGGCCCGGGCGGAGTCCAGAAGCGATGGTCTCATCCTCAAAGATATGTATATCACTGCGTCAGGCCGTTGTGCTCCGCCGGATAATAAGCCGAGTCCAGATGAGTTAAATAATTGCCAGCCGTATCTTGACCGCGAGATTCAAATCATCCAGCCGAAAGTCATTGTGTGTTTGGGTAAGATCGCGTTTGACAGAATCCTCAAAGTATTCGCGCTTCGTAGACTTGAGTTTGCACACGGCGCGATTTATGAACTGACAACTGATCACTGGCTACTTGGTTCATACCATCCCAGCCAGCAAAACACGTTGACGGGAAAACTGACAATTGAAATGTTCGACAATATTTGGAAGAAAGCGAAATCATTACTTGAATGACTCCTAAAAATCTGATCACCCCCGGCCAACTCGCGCCTGATTTTGAACTTGAAGATATCGACGGAAATATCGTGCGTCTTTCCGATTTTCGCGGAAGCAAGCCGATTGTGCTGACCTTCCTGCGTGGGTTTATGTGACCCTACTGCCGCGCGCAGTTGGCGCGTATGCGGGATAATTACGCAGATTTCACCAGACGCGGCGCCGCGATTATCGCTGTCGGCCCTGATACTGCGCAGACCTTTCAACGATATTGGGAAAATGAGAATCTTCCGTACATTGGTTTGCCCGATCCTGACCACCGAGTTGCAAGGCTGTATCGTCAGGAAGTGAATTTGTTCAAGCTTGGGCGTATGCCGTTGAATACCATTGTTGATATTGATGGGCGCATCCGTTATGTTCACTTCGGCTCGTCCATGTCTGATATCCCGGATAACGAAACTTTTCTAAACGTAATAGACCACCTAAATGAGTCATCAAGATAATGTGACTCTGGGACGCGTTGCATTTCTAGGCTCAGGTGAGACCTCGCTGGCTGGAGGCCGCATTTTCGAATCGCTTGCCCGTCGAATCGCGGAACCTTTGTATGTGGCGATCATGGAAACTCCTGCCGGCTTTGAGTTGAATACTTCAGTCGTTGCGGGGCGTGTGGGAGATTTTCTCAAGACGCGCCTGCAAAATTACAAGCCGACCATCGACTTGATTCCCGCCCGAAAACAGGGAACCGAGTTCAGCCCGAATAATCTTGAAATTCTAAAACCCCTTTTACATGCAAATGTCATATTTATGGGGCCAGGCAGTCCCACTTATCTGGCGCGTCAACTGCACGGCTCGCTGGCCTGGGACATTATCCGCGCGCGCCACAGGCTGGGCGCCACGTTGATATTTTCATCCGCCGCGACCATCTCCGTCGGCGCGTGGGTGCTGCCTGTTTATGAAATATATAAAGTAGGCGAGGATGTCCATGCAAAAGAAGGGCTGAATTTCTTTTTGGATTTTGGCCTGGATCTGTCTTTTGTTCCGCACTGGAACAATGCCGAAGGCGGCGCAGACCTCGACACCAGCCGTTGTTTTGTAGGCATGGAGCGCTTTGAGCATTGGAGCAAATTACTGCCTCGTGAAAATATTATCGTTGGCCTCGACGAACATTCAGGCATCATCATGGATTTTGAAAAGGGCATGTGTGATGTGCATGGCGTCAGTTCGGTTTCCGTGGTCAGAAATATGAGCCTGGAAATTTATCCGGCAGGAGCAAGCTTTCCTCTCAGTGAACTTGGCAGCTTTGACATGTCCACCCCGGTCAAAAAGGGGATTCGCTCCGAGGTATGGGACATGGCTGTCAATGCGGCCAAAGTGGACGACGAAGAAGCGCCTCCTGCCGACGCCTTGAAACTGCTCAGCCAACGAGGAGAGGCTCGTGCCCGAAAAGACTTTGCCGAATCAGATCGCCTGCGAGATGAGATCGCCGCGCTTGGGTGGGAAGTTCAAGACAGCAAGGAAGGACAAAAGCTGGTTAAGAGATAATTCTGGACGATAGACCATAGACCGCAGACGATTATTCCGTTTGCGGTTTTTTGATGTCTGCCTTCCGCATTCATCCTTTCCCCAACTTTGCGATAAAATAGAATCCACACAAGGAGATTGAATATGCGCGCGGTAGACATCATCATCAAGAAACGCGATAAAGGGGAATTGACCTCGCAGGAGATCGAGTTCTTTATTCAAGGCTTTACCAACGGGGATATTCCAGATTATCAGGCATCCGCTTTTGCAATGGCGGTCATGCTCAACAGCATGACTTCTCACGAAACAAAAGACCTTACACTGGCAATGGCTCATTCCGGTCAGGTGCTGGACCTTTCCAAAATTGTCGATGTTGCAGTTGATAAACATTCATCGGGCGGTGTGGGGGATAAGACCAGCATTTCGGTCATGCCGATGGTGGCAGCCTGCGGATTGCCCGTCGGGAAAATGTCTGGTCGCGGGCTTGGTTTCAGCGGCGGCACATTGGATAAATTGGAATCCATCCCCGGCTACCGCGTGGACCTGACCACCGATGAATTCAAGCAACAACTAAAAGAAAAAGGCATCGTGCTGACCGGCCAGTCTTTAGACCTCGCGCCCGCAGACGGCAAAATGTACGCCCTGCGGGATGTGACAGGCACCGTCCCTTCCACTCCGCTGATCGCGTCATCCATCATGTGCAAAAAGCTCGCAGCCGGGGCGACGGCGATTGTTTTGGATGTGAAAGTCGGGCTGGGCGCGTTCATGGAAACGCTTGACGAAGCCCGCAAACTCGCCAGCCTGATGGTGGATATCGGTCATTTGGCGGGGCGCAAAACTGTCGCCTTGCTTTCAGACATGAACCAGCCGCTGGGGAGCGCTGTCGGAAATGCGCTGGAAACCATCGAGGCCATCGAATTGCTGCGCGGCAAAGCCCCCGCAGATTACCACGAGCATTGTCTGCATGTCGCCGCGCACGTGCTGGTGATCGGTCAACGCGCACAGAATTTGGTCGAAGGCCGCGCCATGGCTGAAAAATGTATCGCCGATGGCAGCGCGCTTGAGAAATTCCGCGTGCTGGTTCAGGCGCAGGGTGGCGATGTTTCGTATGTGGACGACATCTCCAAATTCGAGCGCGCAAAATTTGTGGAAGTAGTGAATGCCCCTCGAAGCGGATTCATTTCTCAGGTCCATGCACGGATCGTAGGCGAGGCGGCGGTGGCGCTCGGGGCGGGACGCGCCAAAAAGAGCGATCCGATCGATCATGCGGTCGGGTTTATCATCCATAAAAAGGTGGGGGATAAGGTCGAAGCGGGCCAGCCTTTATTCGAAATTCATGCGAACGACGAATCAAAACTTGATGAAGCGCGCAAGGCTGTGCTGTCTGCGCACAAATTTAGTGATGAATTTGTACCGCCACTCCCCCTGTTTTACGTGTAAAATAGTGTCAGGATTGCAAAATTTTTAAGAAGCGCGCATACTTAACCTCAGGAAAAAAGCAATGGCTAAAGTCTCATTAAGAATTTACAATCGTGAAATTGAAAGTCTCATCGATCAGGGACATACAGAAGAGGCTGTCTCGCACTGCCACCACATTCTAAAGACCTTCCCCAAACACCTCGAAACCTACCGCCTGCTGGGCAAAGCGCACCTCGAAGCCAAACGCTACATGGAAGCGGTGGATATTTTCAGCCGTGTGCTCATGGCTGCGCCTGAGGATTTTGTAGCCCACGTCGGGATGAGCATTATTTCTGATGAGCAACATAAATTAGATGATGCCATCTGGCACATGGAGCGCGCCTTCGAAACCCAGCCGTCCAATGCCGCCATTCAAGGGGAGCTTCAAAGATTATACGGCCGCCGTGACGGCATGGAACCGCCCAAGATCCGCATGACACGCGGCGCGCTCGCTTTCATGTACGTGCAGGGTGAATTGTATCCGCAGGCTGTTGCAGAAATTCACGCAGTGCTCGATGATGACCCCAACCGCGGCGATATGCGGATTTTACTCGCGCGCGCTTATCACCGCAGCGGGCAAAAAGCGGACGCCACGGATATGTGCGCGCAGCTGCTCAAGCAATATCCGTACTGCCTCGATGCCAATCGCATCATGGTGGACCTTATCCCATCCAGAGCCGGGGCGGCAGAAAGCACAGAGGTTTACCGCACGCGAGTTTTCGAGCTTGACCCATACGCCTCTTTCACCAAAGGATCCATTTTCCTATCCAATGAAATCCCAGACGCGGCAGTTAATTTGGAGCGGCTCGAATATACCGGCAGCGACGTCCAACTAAGCCAGGAGTGGGGCTCGTCTCTCGGTATCGGACTTGGCTCTGCGGCCGCTTCTTCATCCGAACAACCTGACTGGCTAAGGTCTGGCGGAGTTTCCGACTTCTCGAATCAATCTCAGCCCGTGCCTGCTTCTGCCTCTGAAGCAGAGGACGAAATCCCAGACTTTTTGCGCGCTGCCGGCTGGGGCGAATCCAACACCCCCGAACAACCCACATCCATCTTTGACCAGGATTCATCCAGCGACGAAAGCCTCGTCCCCGCTGACCTGCCAGACTGGCTAAAAGGACAGGCACCAGTAACCGAACCATTACATCCCGTCCAACAGGCTCCCGCCCAATCATTAGACACTCCCGATTGGCTGAGCGAGATGAGCAGTGAACAAGCTGTCGACTCTGCTGCACCTCAATCCACAGACATCAGCGACTGGCTCAGCAGCCTCGACGATGCGCAGGATGTCAAAGAAAGCCCTGCTGTGCCGGCAGGAGACATCCCGGATTGGCTAAGCGGATTGAGCGACGCAGCAACAACCCCGGAAACAGAAGCCCCGCAAGCAGCCAGCGACACCCCTGAATGGCTCGGCGGGCTTGGTACCGCCGCCGCAGCAGCAGCCGCGGCTGACGCTTTCGAAGCCGAACCCGCCCAACCCGGTGACGTCCCCGACTGGCTCAGCGGATTGGGCGATGCCAAAGCCTCTGAACCAATGGCAGCGCAGTCCAGTGATATACCCGAGTGGCTGAACGGCATGGACGATCTGCAGCCCATTACACCTGTCTCAGCAAAAACAACCGAACCCTCCGTTGATGAGTTGGGCACATCCGCACAAGAGCAGGATGACGCAGTGGCATGGCTTGAATCGCTTGCCGCCAAACACGGCGCCAAGCCCGAAGAAATGGTCACAGACCCGAATCTCCGCAGCGAAACTCCGCCCGATTGGGTGCAGCAAGCCCAAACCTTGAATCAGCAACCTTCCGTCGAAAATTTAGGAACATCTGCTCAAGAGCAGGATGATGCGGTTGCGTGGCTTGAATCGCTTGCCGCCAAACACGGCGCCAAGCCCGAAGAAATGGTCTCAGACCCGAACAAGCGCAGCGAGACACCGCCTGAATGGGTGCAGCAGGCCCAGGCAGTTGGCGAAGCCGAATCAATTTCCAGTGCGAAGGACATTTCGCAAAAGCCCGATGAGCAGATATTCTCAGAATTTGATACAACGTCCATCATCCCCACAGAAGCTGACGCCACCGGGATGTGGCTGCGAGACCTCGATAAAAAAGAAAAAGAGAGCGAATTCATTACGCCCTCCGCTGACCACGCACAAGATGTTCCTGAATGGCTGAAAGACATACAATCGCAGCCGGAACAAATGGAAGAGACTAGTTTGAAACAAGCCGACATCCCCGACTGGATCAAGAGCGCGCAGCCGGTTGACTCTGATGACCAAATTAAATTTGTCGAGGATACACCCGCCGCGCAAAACTCCGACCTGCCGGATTGGTTGAGCGGCATCGAAGACGAGTCGCCTGTGAAGGAAACAGCCGGCGATCAAGGCTTGCCGAATAACGATCTCTCGAACTGGTTGAGCGGATTGGATGAAGAGCCCGGGCTTCCTTTTGAATCCATGCCCACGCCGAATTCCATTCTCGCCGATTCAATGCCGCGCCCTGTCGAGTCACCTGTGCAGCAGGAACCTGTTGCCGCGAAAGCAGACCTGCCCGATTGGTTAAGCGATGTGGATGCCAAGCCGGAAGAGGACTTGGAAGAAGACCTGTGGAAAAAATCCATTGAACAGGAAGTTGAGACAATCGCATCACAACCGACCGACGAACCTGCTCCTGTTACCGAAACAGTTGACCTGCCCGACTGGCTGCAAGGCGTCGAAGTAGAGTCTGACAAAGCAGCCGAAATTGCCGAAGTGGAAATGGAAGGCGATGATTCTCCGCCATGGATGGTCCGTGAAAAATTTGAAGCAGAGGAACTGCTTCAACCCATACCAACCTCGCCGTCTGAATGGCATCCGGTAGATATGATAGAGACAAAGCCAATTCGAATTCAAAGGGAAGAAGAGATCCCAGCCGCGGTGCTTGAACCCGCGCTGGCAGCTCCTTCGGAACCTGCGCCTGCCACAAAGAAGAAGACGGGCTTGTCTGTCAGGCAGGCTCAACCTGAAGCGCAGAACATTACTGAGATTTTGGCGCAGGCCAAGGGTGAGTTGGACCGCGGCGATATCCCAACTGCTTTGAATCATTACGGGAAGCTGATCAAAAAAGGCAAGCACCTTGAAGAAGCCATCCGCGACTTAAGCGAGTCGTTGTATCGCTACCCGGTTGAGGTGGGAATCTGGCAAACGCTGGGCGATGCCTACATGCGCTCCAATCGTTTGAAGGAAGCGCTCGAGGCTTATAACAAGGCTGAAGAGTTAATTCGTTAATACCTGTCATTGCGAGGGCAATGTTTTTCGCCCGAAGCAAACTCTGCTATCGAAAAGAGAATGCTTCGTCCCGATAAAAGCATTCGGGATGATATCGGGGAAAGCGCCCTCCCCGCAATGACGAGGTGTAACTATATTTTATTCTGGAGGATTTTCTGTGGAAAGAACGCTCGTACTTGTAAAACCCGATGGTGTGCAGCGTGGACTCATCGGTGAGGTGATTGCCCGTTTTGAACGCCGCGGGCTTCGGCTGGTAGCCGCGAAATTTATTCAAGTCAGCCAGTCCTTGGCTGAGACTCATTATGCCGAGCATAAAGGCAAGCCCTTCTATGATGGTTTGATTTCGTATATCACGTCCGCGCCGGTTATGGCGATGGTTTGGGAAGGCCCGAATGGGGTCGCCGCTGTCCGTCAGACAGTCGGTTCGACCAAACCTGTCGAAGCCGCCCCGGGTACGATCCGCCATGACTTCGCGCTTGAAGTCGGCCGCAATCTGATCCATGCTTCAGATAAACCCGAAACCGGTGAACGCGAAGTGGCGCTCTGGTTCAAGCCCGAAGAACTTGTGGATTGGAAACGCGCTGTGGACCAATGGGTGTTTGAGAAGTAACTTTAGAATTTACATCCGTAGACAGGTTCACAAATAAATAAGTATTGATGTAAAAAATCCCATGCACAGCACGGGATTTTTTACATCTTTTCATATCTGCCTGTTTACCTGCCTGCTGCTCTTATTGCAACCTCAGCAGGACTTTCCCGTCTTCCCATAATTCTTCAAGATTATAAAAGCCGCGCTGATCAGGCGAGAAGAGATGCAGGATCACGTCGCCGTAATCCACGATCACCCAGCCGTCACGGGCGAAGCCCTGTTTTTTGCCTTTCTTTTTGTGCCGGACGCGGATATCTTCAATGGCTGCGCTGGCGAGTGCGTCCACCATGCGGTCGCTGGTGCCGGTGCAGATAATAAAATAATCGGTGAATGAGACTATATCTTTTAAGTCTATCAGGACAATGTCTTCCCCTTTTTTGTCTTCAAGGGAGTTTACGATTTCACGAGCAAGTTCCAGTGCGTTCAGATTTCACCTCTTTTTTGTTTGGATAACGGAGCGGAAAATAATTTTGTATACACCGATCCGCTGGGTTGGAGTTCGCTTTTAATAAGATGCACAGAGTCTACTCTGGCGGTGCCAATATTGCCAAGTTGAATGTTGTCGAGCGCGGCGCGGATCTTCGGCAAGTCTGCGGAGTTGGCGCTCTGTCGAACACGGCCAATGGTGAGATGCGGGGAAAAGGGACGCTCTTCCTGTTCATAGCCGAGGCGGGACGAGCCGGCTTCAATACTTTTTTGCAGCGAAGCGAGATTTGCCGGGGCGTGGAGTCCGACCCATAGAACGCGCGGCTTGCGCGAGGTCGGGTATGAGCCGAGGCCGCCGATTTGCAGATCAAATTGCGGGTGTGAATCCGCTTCACGGGTGAGCATCTGCTTTAAAAAGTCCACATGCGAGGCGGCGATGTCACCGAGGAACTTTAAGGTTAAATGCATGTTGTGGGCGGGGGTCCAGCGGATGAGTTCGCCTCCCAAAGTTTGACGCAGGCGCGCAGTTTGTTTTTCGATGGCTTCTCGAATATCCAGAGGCAGTTCGATGGCAATGAAAGCGCGTAGCAGACCCATGCGAAATGATTACGCCTTTTGCAGTACTTGTTCAACGGCTTGCTTGAGATCGAGAAAACCGACCGGCTTCGTGAGGTAGATGGACGCGCCCGCTTCGAGGCCGACCTTGATATCGCCGGGCATGCTTTTGGCTGAAACAACGATGACAGGGATGTTGACTAGATCGGCTTCGCGGCGCATATAACCCAGGATATCAAGTCCGGAGACATCCGGCATCATAATATCGAGCAGGACAACGTCGGGTTTTTCTTTTGAGAGCATTGACATGGATGGGGCGTTGGACACGACTTTTATGACGCGATATCCATTAATGCGCATCATCTCCGCAAACAATTCAGCGGCGTCCGGTTCATCCTCAATGATCATCACTGTTTTTTGTGAAGCCGTCATACTTTACCTCGGCGCTAAAAATAGCATATTCCAGATGAATTGGCAAGGTCGTGATTTCGTAAGAATTCGCGGCGCGTCTCAGTCTATGATGCATCGATGATTGGAGGAACAATGACAGAGTTGGAAGCCTTTCGCGTGGAGAAGGATGAGTTCTTTGGCAGCCATCCGCAAAGCCCGTTGACCCGTGAGCAGAAGAGGGATTTTCACGGATTGAATTATTTCCCTGAAAACGAATCTCTGCGGCTCGAAGTGAAAGTGGATGAGTACCCGGTCAAGCCGCGCTTTGAGATGCAGACTTCGACCGGAGATGTTCAAACCTATGAGAAGTTCGGCAGGTTCAGTTTTGTGGTGGATGGCGAGGTTGTGGAATTGACCATTTATCAGGGCGGGCACGGATACTTCCTGCCGTTTGTAGATTCCCTGGCCGGCAGCGAGACTTACCCGGCGGGGCGTTATCTTGAACCCGAGCCATTGCCCGGCGGCCGTTTTCTTGTGGATTTCAACGTGGCTTATAACCCATACTGCGCGTATAACGAGATGTGGTCCTGTCCGATCACCCCGGCGGAGAATCGTTTGAAGGTTGCGATTCGAGCTGGGGAGAAATTATTTCACGATTAAATAGGGGATGCTGAAAACGCACGCGACACAGATTGTTTCTTTATTCCCTGGTGTTTTCCAGAACCGCCAAAAGGGCTTCGTATTCGTCGCTGCATTCGGAACATAGATCCAGGTGTTCATGGATGAGGGGCATAAGCTTCTCGGCATCCTTTGAGTTGACTTCCCTTTCCACAAATTCGTCCAATTGCATAAACAAATCACCGCATGACATTTCTTCTGCGCGCGCGTTATCCAGAACCTTCAGAAACTTTAAGACAACTTCATCTGTCAATTGTTCCCGGGGTTTGAAGGCGTTTTGAATGCGTTTAATGATTTTTTTCATAATCATGCTGAAAATTTGACGATTAATCAAATCTTAATCTTACTTTTGCTCGAACGCCATTAATAGATCCTGGGGCGTGATGTCTTCAAGCGCGAGTCTTCTCTTGAGTCGCAGACGGGCATCGTGCAGAAGCTTGTATAGCGCGTTACGGTTGGTTTTCATCCGTTTTGCGGCTTCTTCCATTGGCATGTCCTGCAAGCCAAGCAACACGAGCGCTTCACGCTGTTTGGGAGTGAGTTCCTCCTCCAAAATGCGGCGGACGTGAACGAGCATGTCTGAGCGTTCTGCCGAGGTTTCGGGAGATGCCTGGGTATCAGCGAGCAGGCCGGGGGGCGGCGGAGCGTCTTCGTTCTCGGTCAACTCATCGAGAGACGAGTCCCGCCAGCGTTTGCGGCGCAGTTCGGTCAGCGCAAGGCGGATGGCGATCTTATGCACCCAGGTGGTGAATAGGCTGCGGCCTTCGAAGGTGTCGATCTGGTCCAGTACCCGCAGGAGGGTTTCCTGGGTCACTTCTTCGACCAGCGGCTGAAAAAGCGGATCATCCGAAGAAAGCCAGCGGGTAAGCGCGTACGGCAGGCCTTTTTGGATAATCTCGCGCAGGTCATTTAACGCATCCGCGTGGGTTGCGCCGGTACTTCTAAGATCGGCGAGCCATGCTTCGTTGGTTCGTGAGGTCATGATGGCTGATTATAAAAGAAAACTTCAGGGGAAAAAAAATTCTTATGAAACTATGAGACTTTTGGATGGCCGGTTGGTTGAATTTGTCCATCATAATTCGGGAAACAGGTTAAAATTCAGCCGGTTTCAATTTTGAATCGCCCAATGGAGAGAGATGAGAAAGATAATCGCTTTATTTTTTGTGCTGGCTGTGATCGTCCCCACTGCTGTTGCCTTTGCAAAGGGTGACTTTGCCTACATTGCCATCAAGGGGCCGGGTATCACCGGTGAGTTGAATGTCACCAACCCGTCGCTGACAGAGGATTTTTTCGTGTTCGCTGATTTTTCAAAGGGAAGCATCGAAGCCCCGCTTGACCCGGGGCAGGGGTATCAGGTTACCCGCGTCTATGTGGATGGCACAGACGTTCTGCCCTTTGACCAGCTGCATTATTATCCGTACACCGGGTATGTATATTACGATGGATTGGTCAACGGATCATCCGAATATGTTGGCAAATGGTATCTTGCCAACGATGCGGCGAGCGCTCCGTTTCGGGCGGCGTTGTCTGAGAAGGCGCGGCTAAGTTGGTATACCTTTGGGGTACTGGCGATCATTTTGGTCATTGTGTTCATCGCCTACCACTCAAAACCAAAAGCGGCTGCTGCCTAATGCCAATAAAAAGTCCCGCTGAATTCAGCGGGACTTTTTATCACCTGACGCTGAATGTATCAGACCTTTCGTCGTAAGTGAACAACAAAACCTGCGCCTTTGCAATTTCCACTTGCCCCGAATAGACCGTGCGGAAATCATTGTCGTCATCCTTCAACAGGATTTCAATTTGATGCGTGCCAGTGTCGACGGGCAGGAATTCGAGATTGGAGATCCGCCCTTCGCCGCTCAGACCAGACGGGGAGTAGGTTTCCTCGAAAATGGTTTTGCCGTCGGCTGTGACCCTCACGCTGACGGGGAAGCGCTCGCCGCCGAATATTTTGGCTGCGTCTGCGCCTTCGGGCAGTACCACGCCTTCGGGAATCCTTGGCGTGGAAATTTTACCTTTCATGTCAATTGCGATTCGCAGGGCGCTTTCATTTGCTTCGACCATGCCTGCGGGAATATCGAGTGGAAGCGCTGTGGCGAAGAGCAGGGTCAGCAGGATGACGCTGGCGAGAGAAGACACGAATGATGGGGCTTTTTTACTGCGATCCTTTGTTTCAGGCAGGACAGGCGCTTTCTTGTTGGCTTGAAACCCCGGGCGGTTCAAATCGTCAAGCAGGGTTGAGACCGCAGTCGAATCACCGGGCGTGACCTCAAGCAGGTGGATGTCGCTGGTGAGCAGGGCAGGGCGCAGGCGCAGTCGGTTTGTTATCCAATGCGTGTCTTCGCGGTACAGGCTGTCATCGTACGGGTGCGAGAGGATGACCACGTCGCGCGCGCCTTCGTGATGCAGGGTCTTGATCCACTCAATGTTGACCGCGCTTTCGGATGGCAGAACGGCCGTGACAACACGCGACTCGCCCCACGGGGATGTGGATACCGGCCCATGATTTTTTTCTGCCAGGAGGGATTTGGGTAAACCGTCCAAGGCTTCGTTGCGCTGGCTGGCAAACAAGACTGTGACAGGCTGACCTGTTTCTTTTTCGCGTTTGAGCGCCCCGCGAACTGCTGAGAAGGTCTGGTTTCCGTTGTAGCCGCCCTTCAGGTCAATCGCATCTGTCGGGCAGGCGCCGACGCAAATTCCACAGCCGGTGCATTGCGCTGGATTGACGATGGCGAGTTTGTGATACTTTGTTTCGTCATGACGATCCACCATGCGGATTGCGTCGTACGGACATTCGTTGAAGCAAAGCACACAGCCAGTACACTTTGAATCGGTAACAAGAGCAGGCCCGAGGTCACGCCCCGAAGCGACCCAGGGCAGCAGGAAAAATCCTCCGCCCACGAAGATCGCCAGCCCCCAGAAAATCCAATTGCCCATCTGATCGATCAAAGGCAGGAAGCCGAGGTAGAAGGCGTCCATCGGCGCGGAGCTGACCAGAGTGCTGAGGTCGGCGGGCAGCGCGGATGAAACTGGTTTGATCACGGCAAGCAGGATTAGCCCAATAGTGGCTTGAATGGAGACCCAGCGGGGCGACCACCACCTTGCGCGCGAGAGTCGCAGCACGTGAATGTAGATGCCGAGGAAGCCGATCAGCGGGAGGAAGACATGCAGGAAAAGAATGATGACAAAGTTTGAAAATGTGTTGGACGCAAGCGAGGGGGAAATGTAGGTGAGGCCTTCTGAACCTGCGACCGTGTTCATCATGTATTCGGTCATCCATTGCGCGCGCTGATCCCAGATGAGCCAGTAGCCCATTGTGCCCGTCAGCCAGGTGGCCGCGAGCATGATCCAGCCGCTTGTCCATGCCAGCCAGCGCGAACCCCAATAACGGTCGCTGAACATCATCTTGAAGAAATGCAAAATGATGAGCACGATCATGCCGTCTGAGGCGTAACGATGCACTCCGCGCATGAGCGAGCCAAGCCAGTTCGAGCTGATCTTTTCCACTGTGGCAAAGGCCACATCCGAGCCGGGGCGGTAGAAGATCGTCAGGTATGTGCCTGTCACGATCAGCACGATCAAAAAATAAACGGTCAGCGTGCCGAGGTGATAGAACGGATTGAAATCCGATTTTGTGAATCTGTTGACGAATCCTTCAAAGCGCGACCAGAGTTTATCGAATGCGCGCATGAAGCGGCGGTTTGCGTAGGGGTTTGAAATTGTCATGGGTCAGGTTCCAGGTTTTTGAACCGCGAAGCACGCAAAGAGCGCAAAGAATTTAAAAGGGTTTTCTTGGCGTCCTTGGCGGTCTTGGCGGTTAATTTTTCTCTTCGTCCAACAACGGAAATTTATTCATCTTCATTGCATTGGCTGTGACGAAAACACTGCTGATTACCATCGCCAGCGCAGACATGACAGGCTGCAATAAACCAGCCATCGCCAGCCCGACTCCGACCAGGTTGTAGATCACAGCCCAGCCGAGGTTTTGCCGAACACGCTTCATGGCCTCACGCGAAAGGTCGAGCAGCCACGGGACGACGCGCAAGTCGTCGCGCATCAGCACAATATCAGCGGCGGTGCGCGCAACATCCGTGCCATGATTCATCGCCAGTCCAACTGCCGCGGCGGCAAGCGCAGGCCCGTCATTGATTCCATCTCCGACCATCGCGGCATTTTCTGCGAGATATTGCATCTTCTCGTCCGGGCTGAGTGCGGCATGAACTGGAATGCCGAGAGTTTTCTCCCAGCGCGTTCCGGCCCGCGCCTCGTCGCCGGTCAACACGCCGAGTTCGAGTCCGCGCGATTGTAATTGCCTCATTACATCAAAAACTTCACTGCGGATGGTTTCTCCCAGACCGATCAGCCCGACGACTTTTCCATCCCAACCGGCATAGACGACGACCTGTCCCGCTTCTTTCCACGCCTCAGCCTGTTGACTGATATTCTGTGGCATGGTCAAGCCTTGGGAGGACATGAGACGAGAAGAGCCGATGGCAATTTGGTTTGCAAGTTGCAGGTTGAAAGTTGCAGGTTGCGAGTTAGGAGTTACGAGTTGTGAATTTGGCAATGCCCCAATTACCCCAAGAGCAGGAAGGGCTTTGAAAGATGTCGGTTTGATGAGTTCGATGTTTTGTGCCCTGGCATATTCGACAATAGCCTTTGCCACAGGATGTTCAGATTCGTTTTCAATGGAGGCGACGACTTGCAAAAACTGACCACTGCTCACTGATAACTGGTCACTTATCACTCCCTGCACTTTCATCGGCAACTGACTCAAGGTTCCGGTCTTGTCGAAGAAAATTTTGCTCACCTTCGCCAAATGCTCCAACGCGGCGGTGCTGCGTAAAATGACTCCCGATTCAGCGGCGCGTCCCAATGATAGCCAGAGTGTGAGCGGAGTTGCAAGTCCAAGCGCGCACGGGCAGGCAATCAGCAAAACAGACAGTGCCACTAGCAGACCCTTTTCCGCGCCGTCGAAATAGTTCCAAATCAAAAATGCAATGGCCGCCAGTGCCAGCGCGATGGGCGTCATCCATGCCGAGAATTTATCGGCCATGCGCTCGAGCGGCGAGCGATTCCACAGTGCTTCGTGCAATAATCGGCTGATCTTGCCGGCGGTGGTTGATTCGCCCACGGCAGTTGTGATGACTTCAAAACTGCCGTCGAGGCTGATCGTCCCGGCCTGCACCGCGTCACCATCACGATGGGTGACGGGTTTGGGTTCGCCGGTCAACAGTGACTCGTCCACGTCGCCTTCGCCGAGGGCGATTAACCCGTCCACAGGGAAGCGCTCGCCGGGTTTGACTCGCACGCGCATTCCGGGTTTCAGATCACTGGCATTTATGGTCTTGTCGCATTCGCCGGTGACGAGGGTCGCTTTATCTGGAATTTGCTCCAGCAATTTTGCAACCGCTTTATTGCTGGATGCGTGCGCCTGCATTTCAAGCCACCTGCCGATGGAAACGAGGAAGATGAGCATGGTGGCGGTGTCGAAGTACAGTCCGCCGGAGCCGGTGATCAAGTTGCGGACGGATAACCCAAACGCCGAGAATGCGCCGATCGTGATGAGCGTGTGAATGTTTGGCTGTCCGCGTAACAGCGACGCGAATCCCGCGCGAAGGATGGGCAGACCAAGCAAGGTCAAAACAGGAATGCTTGTGACCAACATCATCACCTGGAAGAAGTCCACGAGCGGCTGCGATGCGGGAGTGGCAAGATGGAAGATTTCGCGAATATAGATTCCTGTGCCGACAATCATGTCATGCAGAACCATCACGCCGCCAATGAGTAGGCGGGTGAAGAAGACCTCTTCCTCATCATATGGTTTTTCGTTGGGAAGAGTCGCTTTGTAGCCGAGCGACTTTACGCGCTTTTTTAGTGATTGGTAATTGGTAATTGAAGAGTCGAAGGTAATGTTGGCTTGCCCTTGAATGAAACTGACTTCCGCGTTGACCACGCCTTTTGTGCGTTTGAGTTGTTCGCTCACCAGCCAGGCGCAAGAGGAACACCACATCCCGCCGAGGTTGAGTGTGACGTTTTCGGCGCTCGCTTCGTTGGTGAGAACGGCTGGCTTTGCAGGAGATTCTTCGAGAAGCGCGGAGACTTCCCTGCAGGAGGGACAGCAAAAGACGTCGCCCCTGTCATTCGTGAGGGGATGCAGGGTGGTCAGCCCGCACAGGGAGCAGGCGAAGATGGCGCGAGTGGGTGAAATTGAGGCTGTGGTCATCGGGTAATTGGTAAATGGTGATTGGTAATTGGGCTACCAGAGCATGAATGAGCCAAGCATAAAATGTTCAACCATGCCGAGAGATGCAAATCCGCGCATGGCAAATTGAAAACCGATGAGCATCATTGTCAACGAGACGAAACTGCGCGACCACGTGCGCGCGATCATCTGATTCGTCAGCCAGCGGACGGCAAGCAGACTCGGCAAGGTAGCGATGCCAAAGACGAACATCGTCAGACCGCCTTGCAAAATATTGGTGGAGGCCATCGCCGCGAGCAGGGCGGTCAGGACCAGCCCACAGGGGAGGAGTCCCCAAAGCAGGCCGAGCAGGTACGGGGTATGGAGCGAAGCGGGTCTTTGTCCGCGCATGGCGAGTCCCCAGCGTTGAATTAATCCAGAAAAAAGAATTTCTGGCGAGGGGGCGAGTCCCGCAAAGGCGAGGGCGAAGTAAAAAGCGAAGATGGAAAATAAAATTGAAAGAATCGCTTGTGGGAGTTTGAATGAGATGAGGGTTTGACCAAGCGCGCCGGCGGCAAGCCCGAGCAAGGTGTATGTGGTGATACGCCCGGCGTGAGCCAGAGCCCACGCGGATCTGTTTTGCCTGCTGGGTGCTGCGCGAAAGGATGGCTGGCGGTCAAGCAAAATAATCACTGCGCTGCACATCCCCACGCAATGACCGAGACTGCCAAGTAAACCGAGGAGGAGCGCAGTTGTCATGTTTACCAATAAGAAGCTGACAGTCACTTTTGGTGACTGTCAGCCAATAATCCAATTATTTGATGAACCACGTCCGTCCGAGCAGCCACCAGTTGCTGAGATAGTAAATGGCGAACCACGCGAGGAAGGCGAAGACGAGCACGAGCGTACCTTTGGGCTGATTCTGCGGGCGTTCCATCATCTCGTCTGTGAGTTTGGTGGACTCAAGCAGGGGATTGTTTGTGCCAGTGGTGAGGAGCATGTTATCGGCTTCGAGGCGCGGGCCTGTCAGGATGGAGGCTAGAACGATGGTGATGTACATGATTCCACCGGTGACCGCGATCAGTGCGCCGATGCCGAAGATGGCAAGTGTGATGTTGACCGTGCCGGGCACAACGCCTGCGAAGGTGATGTCCCAATGGCGGCGGGCAACGCCCTGCAAACCGCTGGTGATCATACCCAATGAGACGAGGATTGTTCCAAAGCCAAAGACATACGGCTGTAACTTGGCCCAGCTCTTAAGTTTAAGTTCCTTGCGGAAGATGAGCGGAATGACGTAATAAGTGAAGCCCATGAAGGCTGTGGTCGTGCCGCCGACAACAGTGGCGTGGAAGTGGCCGGGCAGGCGCAGTGTGTTGTGCGCAAGCATGTTGATCTGTTCCGTGCCGATCGTCACGCCGGTTACGCCGCCGATCCAGCCGAAGATTATCATGGACATGATCAGGGCTGCGAAGCCGGGTTCGCCCCAGGGGGCGTTCCTCAGCCAGCCAAAGAGACCTTTGTTATGTCCCTTTGCGCGCTGGGCCACTTCAATTGCCGCGGGGATGGAGAAGGCGTGCATCATCGAGCCGAGCACAGCCAGATACATAGCGTAGGATGTGTTGACTGCCTTCCATGCGAATGACAGGCCGGGGTCAACCAACAGGTGGTGGGCAGAGCCGAGGTTGATGAAGAACAGGTAAAGGATGAACGCGAGGCGCGAGAACTTCTCGTTGATAGGGCGGATGCCGGTCGTCATTTGTGCCAGCGCGTACCAGATGGCAACCATCGCCGCCAGATTGACCTGCTGGGCGGGATGTCCAAATCCCCAGAAGAAGTTGCGATAAATGCCCGGGTCGTAGTTCTTGAGGATGCCCATGGACCAGAAGAAGGCCGGCACGATCGCGGCTGCGCCTTCGAGCAGGGTGTAGACTGCAAGGATGGCGGCGGTCATCAAGCCGAAGACGACGAGGGGCAATGAGCCGGTGAATCTTCCTTCCCGTTTGGCGACCACGATGTTGATGAAGAACGTAGCCACGGTGATCAGCGCGCCGACAGCGAAGAGAATGTAGCTGAGATAGAAAAGCGGATGCGCCTTGAGCGGGACATAGGCAGAGAACATCACACTGGAATTGGGATCAAACAAAACCACGCCGTTCACCATCAGGCCGCCGACGGTCATCAGAATGAAACCGAACCAGGCGAGTTTCGGCGCTGCATGACGCGCATTCAGCAGGGCGGTGCTTCCGAAGTGCAAACCTGCCATTTCAAAAAACACGATCCACGCAACAAGCATATCAATTCCGTGGAGGGTCAGCAGGCGATAGAACCAATCTGCGGGAAGGAGGTGGAAAACCTGCCAGCGGGTGAGCGCGATCAATAATGCAGCAATGCCGCCGAGCAGCAAACAGACGACCGCCATCACAGCGTTGGCAATGATGAGTCGTTCCGTGTGCATGTCAACTTTCAAAGTGGTCACGCCGCATACGCGATAATCGTCCTTTGCGCTGCTTGTCCAGGGGGTGGTTGGTGCAAGTGTAGCCATTTGAAAATCTCCTATTTCTTCACGACGATGACTTTTCCGGCCATTGTGTGATGTCCTACATCGCAATACTCATTGCAGACAATGGTAAAGTCACCATTGGTGGTGGGGACGATGGTCGCAACGTAATCATAGCCGGGCAGGATCTGCAAATTAATATTCACAGGCTGGAGCGAAAAGCCGTGATTCAAATCCATTGAGGATATATGCAGGCGGTAAGTTTGACCTTCTTCAAGCTGCAAAACAGGGTACCATTGCCATTTCATCGCACGTAGATAAATATCACTACCTGCGGGCGGCGCAACAATCGGCATACCTGTTGCTGCATCTGAGCCAACTGTGTATTGGTCTACGAATGCGTTCACCTTTGCACCAAAAGCTTCGGGTGTGGTGCGATAAGTTTCCGTGGGCACGTTTTGTTTTCCCATGAAATACCAGAGCGGCATCATCAACGTCAGAAAGATGCACCAGACAAAGGCAACGGTCAGCCACGTTTTTTCCATCCGTCCAAGCGGTTTCCACCAGGTTCGTTCAGGCGCTAACATATCGGCTCTCCTTATTTCGCGAATGGGACATTCATAAGATCTATGATTCCCCACACGTTGTAGATCAAGGTACTGATCAGCAGGGATAGGGCGAACAACAGCCAGATGTTGTCAAAGACTTTCTGCCCCTTTGGCTCAGGTTCATTTGATTCGGTCGTTTCTTTTTTAGCCATGATATTTCTCCTCGAATTGATTAAATGATGTAACGTGCCTAATTTCACAATCATTGTCTGATTTTAATCATAGCATCTGCCCCCTAAACAAGATGTAACTTAAGTTACAAAGTAGACCAACTCAGTCTTAATATTATACATCCAGCGGCGCAATTCCCAGGATTAATTTCCTGTTTCGGGCGAGACTGCCTTCCAGGCACCTGCGGATCTAATTTGATTGGGTCTGATTCTGATCAAGGGGCCTTCTCTACCCGGAGAAATGAACGTAATTAAAAACTCATATTGTCCCCGTCCCATATTTGTGGTTAAATCTCCCTGTCACAAAATCCAAACTTAGGAAGACTTTATGCAAATTCTCGGTATCGATGTCGGCGGGTCAGGTATAAAAGGCGCACCAGTAGATATTAAAACAGGCGAGCTCCTTGAAGAACGAATTCGAATCAAGACACCCAAGCAAGGCGAGCCTGAACCGATTGCCGAAGTAGCGCGTCAGATTGCGCAATCTTTTAATTGGAAGGGGCCGATCGGAATTGGCTTCCCCGCGCCGATTAAAGGCGGGGTGACTATGATGGCTGCCAATGTCTCAGAAAAGTGGGTGGGCATGAATGCTGATGCTCTCTTCTCCATGATCACCGGGTGTGAGTGTACGCTCATCAACGACGCAGATGCGGCGGGGTTGGCTGAGATGACCTTTGGCGCCGGACGTGGTCAGCCCGGAACGGTCATAATGATCACTCTCGGTACAGGCATCGGCACTGCAATCTTCCACCGCGGACAATTGCTCCCCAACACTGAGTTTGGTCATCTAGAGATAGACGGTCTTGATGCAGAGTACCGTTCCTCGGCTTTGGCTCGCGAACGCGATAAACTATCATGGAAAAAATATGCAAAACGATTTAATAAGTATTTGAAGACCATGGAGAATCTTTTCTGGCCTGACTTGTTCATCGTCGGCGGAGGAATCAGCAAAGACTCTCAGAAGTTCCTGCCATTACTTACCATCGAAACCCCTGTCGTGCCTGCCCAACTGTTGAACGGAGCGGGCATAGTTGGTGCGGCTTTAGGCGCTCTGCGGAAATAGCCTTGGGCCGTAGTAACTCGATCGGTAACGGGAAAATAATGAAGCATGGCGCATAAAAAAATCCCCATGAAACCTGATAAAAAGATAGCCCTGGTCGCCCATGACAACAAAAAACGCGACCTCCTGGAATGGGCGAAATTCAACCGTGATTTGCTTGCCCATCATCAAATTTACGCAACCGGTACAACGGGAAAACTGTTGGAAGAGGAACTTGGCCTCAAAATCGCCAAACTCAAAAGCGGACCTCTTGGGGGCGATCAGCAGATCGGCGCCAAGATTGTTGATAATGAAATTGATTTTCTAATCTTCTTCTGGGATCCGCTGCAGCCCCAGCCGCATGACCCCGATGTGAAAGCCCTGCTGCGCATGGCTGTTGTGTGGAATATCCCCATTGCCAATAATCGCGCCTCAGCAGATTTCATGATCTCCTCACCGTTGATGGATGGAGAGTATGACAGGCTCGTGCCTGATTATGAAAATTATTCCGAGCGAAAAATTGTATCGAGGGAGATGGGTTAGCAAAGCGTAGATATTTTTGCAATAACTTAAACTTCTTTGGCTATGGCAACCCGGTCACGCCCTTCGGCTTTCGCCTGATAAAGAGCTTTATCAGCGGTTTGTATTAATCCCTCACCTGTGAGCGCGTGTTTTGGATATGTTCCCACGCCAAGGGAGGCTGTGATAATTCCAAGCGCCTGCCCGCGGTGAATTACCGTCAATTGATGGATTTTTTCGCGTAATTCCTCGGCCCGTTTTCTTGAATCCTCCACTGGGGTTTCAGGCAGAATTAAGACGAATTCTTCGCCGCCGAAACGGCAGGCTACATCACTGCCACGGATGCTGTTTTTAAGAAGGAGTCCCAGTTCCCGCAATAAGGCGTCACCAGCTTCGTGGCCAAAGGTGTCGTTGAATTTTTTGAAGTGATCAAGGTCGAACATGAGCAGGCCTACTTCATGTTGATTTCGCTCAGCCCGCCGGATTTCCCGCGCCAGCGTTTCCTCCATAAATCGCCGATTGTAGATTCCAGTCAGCGGATCAAGAATGGATTGGCTGCGCAGGGTCTCGCGCAAACGCAAGTTGGCGAGTGCAAGCGCAATCTGCTCGCTGGCGGTGTTTGCAAGTTGTTCGTTGAATGAGTGTGATGCGTCTGCCCCTTTTTTTCGCAGATAAAGCACTCCCAATGATTCACCTTGAGCGGTTATGGGGATGCATACACCCACCTGCTCGGACAAGTTATTATGGCAAACCAGCCCCTCGCAAAGCCCTTCAATCGTATGCAATCGTCCGCGCCGAAGCGCCCAGCATTTGTTCGGTTCGAAAATTCGAGCAATTTGTCCTTGCGGCAGACTGCCCCATGACAGGACTTGTTCCAAATCGTCGCGTGAAGGACTGTACATGTACATGGCTCCTGCCGAGTCGGGGAATAATTGAGGTCCAATATGACCAATTGCCCGATACGCTTCTTCCGTGGTGGCGCACACCTGTAGTAAATCACTCATCTCTGTAAGTACCCTGGTTTCACTGCTTCGTTGTTTCAACTCTGCCACTGAAGCATTGAGCTTATCGTTTGTTTTTTGCAGCGTCATTTCAGCTTGTTGATGACCGGCAACCTCTACCTCTAGTTTTGCATTTGCCGCCTCAAGTTCTGATGTGCGTTGTTTTATGCGTATCTCTGCCTGATCATTTGCTTCCTGTAACTCTCGTTCAGCCTGTTCGCGGATATTTATTTCCTGCTCCATAGGCCGCAGCATGAAGTAATATAGGGACGGAATCAAGAATAGCGCCAACAGGGTTGCATCAGCGAAAATTTCAAGCATCACATTCCCCGGGGAAACTATGTGAAATAAAATCATGATCAGCGCTTCAACAAGAATAATGATAAATACGATGATTAGAAACGACCGCCAAACTATTTTTTTTGATGGTTTCATTTTATCGTTCCTCAAATTTATCAATGTTTGAGAGGAAAATATCCACTACCTGCGGGTCAAAATGTGTGCCTGAAAGCGACCGAATATGTTCCAGTATTTGATCTTCCTGCCAGCCTTTTCGATACGGGCGGTCAGACTTGAGCGCATCGTACACATCCACCACGGCAAAGAGACGCGCTGCTACAGGGATTTCTTCTCTTTGAAGCCCGAGCGGATAACCGGTGCCATCCCATTTTTCGTGATGATGAAACGGAATATCCAGGGCAGGTTTTAAGTAAGAGATGGGGGAGAGCATGTCATGCGCAAAGGTCGGGTGTTTCTTCATGATTTCCCATTCTTCGTCGGTCAGTTTGCCCGGCTTGAGTAAAATGTGGTCAGGCACGCCCATTTTTCCGATATCGTGCAGCAGCGCGCCGCGTTGGATGTGAATGATTTCAGATTCGCTCAACCCCATTGCGAGGCACATCTGAATGGTCATTTTTGTGACGCGCTGCGTGTGACCTTCCGTCTCTTTGTCGCGCAGATCCATCGCCTGCGACCAACCCGCAATGGTGGCATTGTAGGCCATTTCAATTTCCTTGAACAGACGCGCATTTTCAAGCGCGCTGGCTGCCTGGTTGGCAAGCGTAAATGTGATGCGCTCGTTATCCTCTGTGAAGGCGCCCGACTCGCTGCTTTCCACGCTGATACAGCCGATTGTTTTGTTGCGAACCTTCAGCGGAACGTACAGCCCTGATTTCATTCCCGTGTATGTTTCCACATAGCGCGGATCATTATTTACATTGCCGCTGCGAATGATCTGTCCGTGTTGGATTACCCAGCCTGCCATACCCTGTCCGATATGCGTGATGACTGACCTTATCCTCGCATCATCCTGCTCATGTTCATCGCTGCGACTGAATGCCAGGAGTTCGATCTCGTCGCTATTTTCACGCCTCACCCGCACCGTGACATGGTGCCAGTTTAGGTGACCTATTAGCACTTCGACCACTTTCTCTGCGATGTCTCTTGGGTCGAGCGTCTGACTGAAGCCTAGTCCACTCTGGTAAAGCGTTTCCAGTTCGAGCACGCGCCGATTTATTTGTTCTTCGGCTAGTTTGCGCTCGGTGACATCCTTGCCTGTGGAAACGAAACTCGTTATGTTTCCATGGGTATCTTTTACCGGGGTAATCGTCTGGTCGTAATAGAAAACCTCTCCGCTCTTTTTCCTGTCTATGACTTCGCCTCGGTAAACTTCATTCGAGAGGATGGTCTCCCACATGATTTGATCGTACTTTGAGCCCATCATTCCCGACGAAAGAATATTTGGAGACCTGCCTACAGCCTCAGCTTTGCTGTAGCCGGTGACAACCTCGAATGCGGGGTTGGCGTATTCAATAATGCCGTTATGGTCGGTTATGAAAATAATATCTGCCGATTGCTCCACCGCATTATGGAGTTTTACAATTTCCTTCTCCAATAGTTTACGCTGGGTGATATCACGGACAATGGCTTGCAATAGCCCATCTTGCAGCATTTTCATGCTTACCTCGGCGAAAACCGGATCTCCATTTTTACAGACGAGGGAGCATTCAGCGAGAATCGTTCTGCTATGTTGAAATTCTTCAAGTGGAAACGATATTCCTTTCAGGCTGTCGGGCTTCAGCAGGTCGTTGAATTTCATTTTCATGATTTCAGAGCGGGTATAACCAAGCATTTCACAAGCCCGTGAATTGACCTCTACGAAGATTCCTGCCGTATCAAAAACGAATATCCCATCCGAAGCCTGGTCTACAAGCATGCGGTATTTTTCTTCGCTTTGGCGCAAAGACATTTCCGCGTTGGTCTTTTCGGTATTATCGCGCGCCACGCCAAATATTCTGGTTACCTGACCTGTTTTATCCTTCTCCGGCGATACACGATCTTCAATCGAATGATATTCCCCGTTGATGTCTTTTATTCGGTAAAAGCGCAGACCGGGTTTCGCTTCTGTCATGATTTTGGTTGTTTGAGCCTGCAAGGACGGAATATCTTCAGGGTGGATTAAGGTAAACCATAGATTCGGGTTCGAAATAAATTCAGACGGCCGAAAGCCGAGAATCCCTGTCGTGTGTTCGCTTACAAATTCAATTATTCCATTGACAGCCGCAGGATCGTGCTCGTAATTGACTTGATAGACGATTTCATCCACGCTATTCAGGAGTTTGCTGTATTTCTCTGCATTTTGCCGCATGGCCTGTTCCGCCATCTTACGTTCTGTTATATCCTGCAAAATGGCGGCAAGAAGCATCCCCCCGTTGCCCGGTATTTTTGTAATGGTTGCTTCGGCAGGAAAAATTACGCCATTTTTGCGCCTTCCAGATATTTCACTGCGCTCGTTTTTTATGTGAGAAGTATCCGGCGATTCGATAAATTTGCGAACATCGGAATCGTGAATCGCAGTCAACCCCAGCGGCAGGAGGATGCCGAGAGGCTGATCCTGGACTTCGGACGCCTTGTACCCAAAAATTTTTTCAGCGCCTTGATTGAAAAAAAGGATGTTCTGATTCTCATCAATAACAATGACAGCGTCTTGCAGCAATTCAATAATGGATGAGGAAATATCATTTATTTTCCCCCCAACATTCTTGTTTTTGACACTTGCCCGTTTTTTCATAAAAAAACCAGCTCCAATATTGATATGCCGTTCAACAGCCTTCCATATTACTATGAAAAATATTGCGTCAGAGTTATTTCAATATGAATGTAATGATAACGTTACCTTACCTGGAATACCCTTGATCAATTGTGTAAAAAACTGAGTCTTTTTTAAACTTCCGCCTTGCCGGGTATTTTTTATTGAATTGTTCGCAGTATAGCATAAAAAGCGCGGGAAAAATTTGTAACATGCCCTCGATTGACAATTGCGCTGCACGCAAGGGAAAAGTTAAATTTGTGACCGTGATGGGTATAATTGCCATCACCAATCGGGTCTCGGTACGCCCCTCGAAGAGCATTCGGGGCTACTCGACCACCAATCGTAAATCCAAAATCGTAAATCCAAAATCCCCGCCTCCCGACCAAGGACAACCAGACCAAATGACTACATTAATCGAATGTATCCCAAACTTTTCCGAAGCCCGCCGACCGGAGATCATTGACCAGATCGCAGCCGCCATCACCTCTGTCGAAGGCGCTCATTTGCTCGACCGTTCCTCAGACCTTGACCACAACCGCACGGTGCTCACTTTTGCAGGTTCACCCGAAGCCGTGGAGGAGGCCGCATTCCGCGCCATCAAGACCGCCTCCGAACTGATTGATCTCAATCAACACACGGGAGCGCATCCGCGCATTGGGGCGACGGATGTCTGTCCGTTCGTGCCGCTGTCTAATGCGACGATGGAGGAATGCATTGCCATCGCCCAAAGGTTGGGTCAGCGCGTTGGAAGCGAGCTCAGCCTCCCCGTCTACTTGTATGAAGCGGCGGCCACTCGTCCCGAAAATGCCAATCTTGAAAACATCCGCAGAGGCCAGTATGAAGGTCTCAAAGGCGAAGTCGAATCCGACCCCGGGCGCAAGCCTGATTTCGGTCCCAACAAACTCGGCGCGGCAGGAGCGACGGTCATCGGCGCGCGTAATCCGCTCATCGCCTACAATATTTATCTCACCACTGACGATGTCAGCATTGCCAAAAAGATTGCCAAAGCCATTCGCCACTCAACGGGCGGACTGCGTTACGTCAAGGGGCTTGGCTTGCTTGTGGACGGCCGCGCGCAGGTCTCGATGAACCTGACCAACTTCCGCGAAACGCCGATTGCGCGCGTGGTTGAAACTGTGCGGCGCGAAGCCGAGCGTTATGGTGTGGGCATTCATCACAGCGAACTTGTGGGCTTGATCCCGCAGGAGGCGCTGGTGGATGCGGCGGTCTGGTACACCCAACTGGATCAATTTGATAAAGCGCAGATTTTGGAATCACGCCTCTTCGCCAGTGGACCGCAGACCGTAGACGGTCAGACTCCGCCCGAGCCTGCTTCTTTCATCGACGAATTAGCCGCCCCGACACCGACTCCCGGCGGCGGTTCTGCCGCGGCCTACGCTGGCGCAATGGGTGCGGGACTCGTCGCCATGGTAGCGGGACTCACCATCGGCAAAAAGAAATATGCCGAAGTCGAAGCTGAAATGCAAGCCATTCGAGTCGTCGCTGAAAATCTGCGTGCCGAACTCACTCACGCCGTGGACGATGACGCCGCCTCATTCGAAGTCTTGATGGCAACATTCAAATTACCCAAAGAAACAGAGGAGCAAAAAGAAGCGCGGGACAATGCCATCATCAAAGCCACTCTCAACGCCGCGCATATTCCATTGCATGTTTCGGAGGATGTCCTCAAAGTGATGGAACTGGCGTTGAAGTGCGCCAAACACGGGAATGTAAATGCCATCAGCGACTCCATGTCAGGTTTCGCCATGGCTCGCGCTGCGCTAACTGCCGCTGGCTACAACGTCCGCATCAACATCAACTCCCTCGAAGACAAGTCCGCTGGCGATAAGATGCTGTCCCAATTATCAGCCCTCGAAGAAGAAGCCAACAAACTCGAAAAAGAAATCCGCGCCGTCATGCAGGAGCGCGGCGGGATTTAAAAAATAGGGTTCTCCGTTTTTAACGGGAAAAACAAAATCGTAGCCACGGATTTCGCAAATTCACGCGAATTTTTCTTTGGTAATTTGCGAAAACCAAGTTTGATTTTATGAAAAAGACCCTTGCAATTGAGAATTCTCATTGCAAGGGTCTTTCCTAATCACTAATTCCTAATCTCTAATCACTGCTCTTCTATTCTTCCAACGTACTAATATCACCTTCGGGCAATCCCTGTGCGCGGGCTTTCAACACGCGGCGCATGATCTTGCCGGAGCGGGTCTTGGGGAGTTTATCCACAAACTTGACATCTTCGGGGCGGGCGATGGGTCCCATGTGCTTGGAGACATGCTGACGCAGTTCCTCTGAAAGCTCTGGGGATGGCGCAAAGCCTGAGCGCAGAAGAACGAAGGTGTAGATGGCTTGTCCTTTCACATCATGCGGGAGGCCGATAGCGGCGGCCTCTGCCACTGCGGGGTGACTGACCAGCGCGGACTCAACTTCCGCAGTTCCCAAGCGGTGACCGGAAACTTTGATCACATCATCCACACGGCCGATGATCCAGAAATAGCCATCCGAGTCGCGCTTGGCTGAGTCACCGGTAGTGTAGCGCCCGGGGTACTTCGACCAGTATTGGCTGACATAACGCTCGTCATCGCCGTAAATTGTGCGCAGCATCGCAGGCCACGGATTCTTCAAAGTGAGATAGCCTTCCGTATTATCTGCAACTGGATTCCCTTGTTCGTCAACAATCTCAGCTTCCTGTCCAAAGAATGGACGCGTGCCGGAGCCGGGCTTGAGCGGCACAACAGGAGTCGGCGTGATCATGAAGTTGCCGGTTTCAGTCTGCCACCAGGTATCCATGATCGGACACTTCTCTTTGCCGATGACGCGGAAGTACCATTTCCATGCCTCAGGGTTGATCGGCTCACCGACAGAGCCGAGCAGCCTCAGGGACGAAAGATCGTGCTTGTTGGGCCACGCCTCTCCAAAGCGCATGAGTCCACGAATGGCGGTCGGCGCAGTGTAGAAAATCGTGATCCCATAACGCTCGACCACCTGCCACCAGCGATTCGGGTAGGGGAAGGTCGGCCCGCCCTCGAACAGCATCGAAGTTGCACCAGCGATCATCGGGCCGTAGACGATGTACGAATGGCCTGTGATCCAGCCGGGGTCAGCCGTACACCACCAGCGGTCTTCGTCTTTGACATCGAAGACATACTTGAGTGTGGAATACGTGCCGACCATATAGCCGCCGTGTGTATGCAGGATGGCTTTCGGTTTGCCCGTTGAACCTGATGTGTAAAGAATGAAAAGCGGATCTTCCGCATCGAGGACTTCTGTGGCGCACTTGCCGTTGGCGATGGGAAGCGAGCACAGGTCGTGATACCAGTGATCGCGCCCCGCTTCCATATTGACGGGTTGGCCTGTTCGCTTGACAACGATCAGATTCTCCACTGATGGACAGCGCTTGATGGCTTCGTCCACGATGTTTTTGAGTTCAACGATCTTGCCGTTTTGGTACGAGCCGTCACAGGTGATGACCAGTTTCGACTGGCTGTCGTCAATGCGGCCTTGCAGCGAATCGACGGAGAAGCCGCCGAATACCACTGAATGGATCGCTCCGATCTTGGCGCAGGCCAGCATGGCAAAGACGATCTCAGGCACGCGTCCCATGTAAATGGTGACGCGCTCGCCCTTCTGCACACCCATTGATTTGATGATGTTCGCCATGCGCGAGACTTCACGGTTCATGGCGTAATAGGAAAAGGTGCGTTCCTGTTTGCCGTCTTCGCTTTCCCACATCAGCGCCAGTTGATTCTTGCGGTGGGTTTTCAAGTGACGGTCAATTGCATTATGGACGATGTTCGTCTTCGCGCCCACGAACCATTTGAAGAAGGGCTTGTTCGAGTCGTCGAGCACCTTGTCCCACTTTTTGAACCATTCCAACTCCGAGGCCTCATCAGCCCAGAAACCCTGCAAGTCTCTGTTTGCTTTTTCGGCGAGGGCATCCCAATCTTTCAGGCGCGCCTGCGCAACCACCTGCTCGGACGGATAATAAACTTCGCCTTCCATTTCTTTCGGCTTGCTGGTCTTTGCCATGAGTGCCTCCTGGATTTGGTAAGAATAGTAGCGGCTATTTTAATCGTCTTTGTCGTAATTTACTACGTTATTTAAACGCAAAGGCTGATGAACTTACGCAATTGATTTTGGACGCTGAAAAACGCTGATTTCGCTGACACCTGCACTTGCGTCAGGTGCAAGTGTAAAAAAAAGAGAATAATCTGCGTTTTTCTGCGTTCATCTGCGTCCCGATTTTGAAAGTGTAAGTCAATCAGACGCAAAGGCTTTCCTTCGAGAACTTCGTGTTTAAAGATTTATTCCGCCCAATCTAAAAACTTATGCCACATCCCCGCGAAAGGCAAAAACCACGGACGGCCATCATATAACCCCAGCGGCGCATTTGGGAAATCAAATTTTGAAAATGGATGACCTTTAATATTTCCGTTCAACATCGCTTCGGCAACTGTCTTCCCTAAATGCGTTCCCATCGCCACGCCATGCCCTGCATAGCCAAGCGCGTAATACATGCCGTTCATTTCACCAACATGCGTCATCATGTCGAATGCAAAATCCAGCGTGCCGCCCCAGACAAACTCCACCTTCACGTCCTTCAACTGCGGGTACACCTGAATCATCTCGCGCCGTAAAATCTCTCCGCTTTGCGAAATGGTGTTTTCGTTTTCAGGGAAGAATGCCGCGCGCCCGCCGAAGATCAGGCGGTTATCCCACAGTCTGAAATAATTTAGATAATGTTTGTAATCGAAAATCATGCGGTTCTTCGGGCTGAGTTCATGCGCGAGTTCATCCGATAGTTTTTCAGTTGCAATAATGAATGACCCGATCGGAATAATTTTTCTCTGTAATTTTTTGACGAAATTTCCTGTGTAACCGGATGTTGCCACAAAAACGGATTCTGCTGTTAATGAGCCTCTCTCTGTTTCGATGATAAATCGGTTCTGACTCCGCCGAATCTTGGTCACCCGCGCTTTCGCGCAGAGGATTGCCCCCGCCTTTTCAGCCGCGCCTGCCAGCCCCGCCACGAATTGTGCAGGGTTCAATCCCGCGCTGAGGTCGTCAACCAGCGCGCCGTGATAAATATCCGTGCCGATCTCGCTGAGTAAATCCTTTGGCGGCACGAGATGAACTTGATGATTGAATTCCTTCGCCATGAAATCCACTTCGTCTTTGAGCGCTTCATAATGCTTGGGCTTATTTGCCGCCAGCAGGTGGCCTGTGCGCGCAAAGCCGCAATTAATATTTTCTTCTTTGACGATTTCTTCAACTGTACTGACCGAATCAAGCGAGCACTGAAATAATTCCTTTGCCAATTCCCGCCCGTGTTTTTTGATCACCGACTGCATGGACACTTTCAGCCCGGTCAAGGTCATGCCGCCGTTGCGCGAACTCGCGCCCCAACCGATGGTTTCCGCTTCCAGCACAACTACTTTCACGCCGCGCTTTGCCAATGTCCGCGCTGCGCTCAAGCCTGTGTATCCGCCGCCGATGACGACCACATCCGCTTTTGCAGGGATGGGCGCTAGGCTTAAATCATCGGGCATTTTTACAGTGGTGTGCCAGTAGATTTGTTGGTTCATGATGCACCTTTGCGCAGACGATGGACGGCGGACCGTAGACCGCTTTCATCGTCTATTGTCTATCGTCCACGGTCGCTATGCCAGTATCTCTTCCCAATTCAATTCTTCAAATGCCTTGTGCAGGCGGTGACCATCATCCACGACGCGGTAGGCTAGGAATGTAAAAAGCTTTTCGGCAACTTCGCGCACGGGTTCGAGCGGCACCACGTCATCCTCTGTCCCGTGGATGATGATGGTCGGAACAGAGACAGGCTCAAGGTTAAGATAAGACCCGAAGGGGTCGCGGAGCAGCGCAGGCGCAAGCAGGATCAACTTCCGCACCTGAGTCGGATGCTGACAGGTGAAGACCGTTCCCATCAACCCGCCAAATGACGAGCCGATGATGGTCCAGTTTTTCTTGCGGCCTAAAATCGGATTGAGTTGTTTCATGCGTTCTTCGAAGGAGCCTGTGAAGTCGGGTGTGACCATGCCCGGGAATTTTTCTGCGAACTGGCGCGCTTTGCCGCTCTGGCTGGAACTTTCCAGACCATGCAGGTAAATGATTCGCGAGTTGTCGAGTTTGGGTTTGCGTGGTGCGCGCTTTTTGCGCGGCTTTATATCATTTGGAGTTTCAACAATTTGTGTGACAGGCTCTTCGATAAAATCATCCACGATTTCTTCCTCCTGTTGAGTTAACGCAGGCATCGGTGCGGATTGCGGACGCAGAAGATCGCGCAGTTCTGCTTGAAGCGGCGGCGGAAATGATGTGACGATGCGGCGCAGAGTCACGACCGTCATTGTGTTTTGTGTGGTGGAGAGAACGTGCTTGAGCATGAAGACCGTTTCGCTGGCTGAGGCGCGATACAGGGCGATGATCAGATCTGCCAGTTCGTTTTGCAAAGTGGAGGGCGCTTCTTCGATGATGGGTTCGACAATATCGAGGATGGGGGGCAGGTTTGCGAAAGTCGAATCGGCGATCATTGGCAGCAGGGCGTGCAGCCCATTTGACCAGGTCCGCATCCGCGCCGGGTGCAGATACTCGCGAATCAGCATCAGGAATTGGTCGGGGGTTTCCTTCCGCATTCGTGTCAGGCTGGTGGAAAGCAGGGCGGAGCGAATTTGCGGGTCGCGGATTTGTTGAGTCCATGCGCTGAGGCGGGGGAGCAGGCGTTCTTCCTGCGGAGGGATGCGCCCGAGCAGGAAGGCTGCGAGCAGGCGTGTTTCGAGAGCGCCTTCTTCCCAGAGCGCGTCTGCGAGGTCGAGTGCGAACTCCGGGTTTGCTTCTGCGATGGGGCGCAGTTCGTTTTCGATTTGGGTGAGGACCGCTGGCGGTGTGCGATATGTTTTTAAGTTGGATCCCGGCGCGACGTTTTCTTTTGTCCGCAGAGTGTGGTTGACATAGAACTCGAGCATCTCGCGTGTATGCTTCATGAATTCATCTGGCACGAAGAAGAAATCTGCGAGACGATTGGCTTGTTTGCGGAGGCGTGCGAGGTCTATGGCGGGCATAATTAAAAGGTGTCGAAAGTGTCGGAGTGTCAAAAGTGCCGAAGCATGACACTCCGACACTCTGACACATCGACACTTTAATACGCTTTTGCGAAATACACCTTTCTCTTGGAAGGCTTGCCGCAGACGATGCAGGTGCCTTCTGCTTCAGGCTGGTTGAAAGGGATGTTGCGCGTGGTGGCTTTGGCTTCTTCCTTTACTTTGGTTTCACATTCGCGTGATTCGCACCAGTAGGAGAGAGCCCAGCCGTCTTGAACCACTTTCTTCAACTCTTCATAGTCCTTCGGGTCATGAATGTTGGCGTTGCGGTATTCGGTGGCGCGCTTGAGGAGTGACGCTTGAATCTCGTCCAGCAACCCTTTCACAGCGGAGTCCAGACCCGCCTGAGGGACGAAGGTCTTGCCTTCGCGTCCGGGCTTGTCACGGCGGGCGAGGGCAACCGATCCCTTTTCCACATCCTTGGGGCCGATCTCCACGCGGAGTGGAACGCCGCGCAGTTCCCAATCGTTGAATTTGAATCCACTGCTGACATTGTCGCGGTCATCCATTTTGACGCGAATGCCAGCCGCTTTGAGTTCCATGAAGATGCGGTCGGCAACTTCCATCACTTTGAGCTTCTCATCATCCTTTTTGAAGATGGGAACAATGACGGCTTGGATAGGCGCGAGACGGGGAGGAAGCACGAGACCCTGGTCGTCGCCATGCACCATGATCATCGCGCCAATGATGCGGGACGAGATAGCCCATGAAGTTGTTTCGCAGAATTGCAGGGTGTTGTCTTTGTTGAGGAACTGAATCTCAAAGGCCCTGGCGAAATTGGTGCTGAAATAATGCGACGTGCCTGACTGCAGCGCGCGTTTATCCCACATCATCGCTTCGATGGATGTGGTGGTGTGCGCACCGGCGAATCGTTCGGTGTCGCTTTTGGTTCCTTTAATGACAGGAATGGCCGCTTCTTCGAGGCAGAAACGTTCGTAAATATCGAGGATGCGATACATTTCCTCTTTGGCTTCTTCAGCGGATGCGTGCGCGGTGTGACCTTCATGCCAGTAGAATTCCGCGGTGCGCAGGAAAAGTTTGGTGCGTAGTTCCCAGCGCAGCACCGAACCCCATTGCACAATGAGGATGGGCAGGTCTCGCCACGATTTGACCCATTTGGCATACATGTGACCAATAATGGTCTCGGATGTGGGGCGGACGGCCAGCTTCTCTTCCAACTCCACGCCGCCGCCGTGTGTGACCACTGCCAGTTCGGGGGCGAAACCTTCGACGTGTTCTTTTTCTTTTTCAAAGAAAGACATGGGGATCAAGGTTGGGAATGCCGCGTTGACGTGTCCCGTCGCCTTGAATTCCTTGTCCAGCCAGGATGTGATGTTTTCCCACAATGCCCAGCCGTAGGGCTTTACGACCATGCATCCGCGCACGGGGGAGTAGTCTGCCATGTCGGAACGAATGACAAGTTGGTTGTACCATTCTGAAAAATCTTCCGCGCGGGTTGTTAATTTATCTTCAGCCATTTTGTCCTCAATTATGTTTTCAGGTTTACAAGTTGGCAGGTTTGCAGGTTACTTTCCAACCTTCAAACTTTTCAACTTTCTAACTTTCTTACAGCAGTTTTCACGTCGTCTGCAAAGTATAACAACTCTCGTTGACGGATGGGCATGTAACTTTCAAACTCATTGAAGAACTGACCAAACGTGGACTGCCAGCCGCGCCCGATCAGCGTCAGCGGCCTCGGGGGCAGGGACTCCACGATCATTAAATTCCACATCAACGAAATTTCAGCCAGCGTGCCTGCGCCGCCCGGGAGGGCGATGGCCGCGTCACAGCCTTCGATCAAACCCTGCAAGCGTTCCATCAAGGTTTGCTTTCGGCGCTCCTCTTTCACCCATTGATTTGGCGCTGTTCCGCGCCATTCTTCAATGTCAATACAGGTTACGCCGATCACATGTCCGCCAGCTTCGTGCGCCCCGCGTGAGACAGCCTCCATCGTGCCCATGTAGCCGCCAGTCAAGACGGCATGTCCGCGCTGGGCGAGGAGCGCGCCAAGTTCACGCGCCTCTTCATAGGCTGACGTTCCTTCCTTGGGTTGTGCGCCGCCAAAAACAGTTATGTTCATAATTCTCGTTTGAAGGTTGGAAAGTTGTAAGGTTTGAAAATTCGAACATTCAAACTTGCAAACTTTCTAACTTTTCAACTCCCTTCATCCCATGTTCTTTTCTTATTCACTTCAATTTTTTTCAACACAGCTTCTTCCAGATCAATTCCAGAAACCGAAGCCAATTGTAAAAGATACAAAGTTACATCTGCCAGTTCACTTCCCAATTCATCCTTATCTTTTATTTCGTCACCGAATTGGAAATGCTCCAAAATTTCCGCCGCTTCAATCGAAAGCGACACAGCCAGGTTGCGCGGAGTTTGCGGGCGTTTGCTGTCCTTCTCGTACCAGCCCTTTGACCTGACCAGTTCGTGCATCCTGGCAGTTAATTCTGAAATCGTTAATCTTCCATTGTCCACGGTCTATCGTCCGTTTTGTCCAACTGTAAAAGAAAAACGGCTCGCCAAGTCTGGGAGCCGTTTGAACGCACTGAATCGAACCTAGCCAGACTTGGTAGTTTTATATATTTGAGGCGACGGGTTCGGGCGCTTCGCGGTTAACATGGCGACATTATACACGATTAAGAATGGCGGCCTGCGCTAATTTCCAAGCGCCAGCAATTGAACATAAGAATAGATGACCATGCCTGCGCCGAGGGTGCCAAGGATCGCTGCCAGGATCGCCCCGGTTGAATCATATTTTCTTTCCAACACAGCCTGCTGCGGATTGTTGGGGTCATAATAAATCGCCGCCTGACTTCCTGCTGGATATTGGGCAATCACCTTTTCCGCCTTTTTACGCGTATCATACCCGGTCCCTTCAGAGCCGAACGAAAATTGACCGCCTTCATAACTCTGTCCCAATACCGAGTAAGCATACCTGACGTTTACGACATAAGATGTACTTTTACTGCCCCTTTGAGCAGATATATTTCCCGAAACGATCTGCGCTACGGCTGGAGCCCAGTTCTCACTTTCACGGTAACGCCGCCAATCCTTGATGGCAGTCGTAGCCGCAAGCAAGGAAACCAAAAGAAAAACAACGCCCACTCCGCCGAGACAATACAAGTTTCCATCCATGATCCACCGCCTTTTGATATGACACCGATCGACGGATTATACACGTTTACCTTTTTAGTGAAGTAAAATTGCGAAATAAAAAAATGACCACTGACTTGCTGCGCCTCATGCGCGACCCGAACCTGATTCCGTCCGAAAAGCAGACTTTACTCTCAGACATTGCCGCCCAAGCTGCCGCACTGGATATGCCCTGCTACCTTGTCGGCGGTTCAGTGCGCGACCTCTTGCTGGGCAGACCCATCAACGATCTCGATATCATCGTCGAAGGGGACGCCATCAATCTCGGTGAGGCGCTCGTCCAAAAAATTGGCGGTAAACTCACCCCGCATCACAAATTTCATACCGCCATCTGGCATCAGACAACTGACACGATTGATCTCATCACCGCCCGCAAAGAAACCTACTCAAGCCCGGGCGCGCTGCCGACCGTAACGCCGTCAACAATTGACGATGACCTTCGCCGCCGCGACTTTACGATCAACGCCATGGCCATCCGTTTGGACGGCGACCATTACGGAGAATCGCTTGACCCGCTCAATGGTCAGAAAGACCTCGAGCAGGGAATTATCCGCGTTCTGCATCCGCGTTCATTTGTCGATGATCCAACAAGAATTTTCCGCGCCATCCGCTATGAACAGAGATATGCCTTCGACATTGACCCTGCAACTTTCAATCTGATCAACTCTGAATCGTTGGGTGTGCTGGGCGGTCTCAGCGGGGAACGCATCCGCCATGAAGTGGATTTGATCTTTGAAGAGGAACATTCCGCGAAAATGATTCTGCGCGCGAATGGCTTGAATTTTTTTGAACGAATTCACCTTGATCTCCCGCCCTTCAACCCCGATTATGCCGAATTCCTGGATATGGACCCAACATTGGATATTCCCGCTGACCGAATTGCAATGGGGTACATGCTGTGGTTTATGGAGTTGACCGAAGCCAGCATCCAATCAGTTGCGCGGCGATTGTGTTTTACCTCTGATCTGGAAGATTCGGTTTCAGATGCGTCGCGCTTGAATAGGAGCTTGCCCTTTCTTGCAGATTCAAAACCAAGCGAGTGGTCATTTGCCATTGAAAAATTGCAACTGCTATCCATTTACGCAGTTTACCTTGTGTCCGGCCAAAAGGCGCTTTTGGATTATCTTGTTCTTTGGCGGCATGTCAAACCGCACACGACAGGCGACGATTTAAAAGCGCGCGGCCTTCAGCCTGGCCCGCGAATTGGGGAAATTTTGACTCAACTCCGCGCGGCATGGCTGGATGGTTCCATAAATACCGCGCAAGAAGAAAAGGAATGGTTGAATAAAATTACATGAATCTCCAGCCCTATCTTGATTTTGCAACCTCTCTTGTTTACAATGCCGGGAAGATCACCCTCAGATACTTTAATACAGGTATCCGACCGGAGTTGAAAGCCAATAGCGACCCCGTCACCATCGCTGACCGTGAGGCGGAGGCTTATATCCGCGGGGAGATTGAGCGCACATATCCGGGACATTCCATCGTCGGGGAGGAGTATGGCGAAAACGGGAATGGACATTCCTTCCGCTGGATCATTGACCCGATTGACGGGACGATCTCGTTCCTTCGCGGCGTCCCGTTGTACGGTGTTTTGGTCGGGTTGGAGATTGATGGGGTGGTGCGGGTGGGAGCGGCGTATTTTCCGCCATTGGATGAAATGCTGTGCGCGGCAGACGGTCTCGGCTGCATGTGGAATGGCCGCAGGGCGCGGGTTTCGCAGGTGGATAAATTTTCTGAGGCCTGTGTGGTCAGCTCCGATTTTCAGCATCTCGCGGCGAAGATGCCCGATGTTGTAGATCGTTTTAATAATCAGAAGGCATTGCTCCGCACGTGGGCAGATGCTTATGGATATTTGCTGGTGGCGACCGGCCGCGCTGAAGTGGCGCTCGATCCGCGCTTGGATGTGTATGACTGCGGCCCGTACCCTGTCATCTTTCGGGAGGCGGGGGGATTCTTCGGTTCGTGGAGCGGCGAAGAGGGTCACACGCACGGGGAGGGGATTGCCTGTAACGCCGCACTCAAGCCCAAGGTTCTGGAATTGATGCGCGGTTCTTCATCCGACAAAAAATATATTTCCTAGTTTTCAAAGGTGGACCGATATGGCTGAGAATAAATCTGATCGCCTGCCTTACCGATTGCGCGGACAGTTCCTGACCACTACCGAGCTGGCGCTTTTTCGGGTTTTGAAGGTGATCGCTGAAGAGCGGTATTTGATCTGCCCGAAAGTTTCCTTGAATGAAATTTTCTATATTGTGCGGCCGAACGAGAACGTGCATTTCTTTAATAAATTTTTTAGAAAGCATGTGGATTTTTTGTTGTGCGACCCGCAAACACTTGCGCCTGCGTTTGGTGTGGAGATCGTGCGCCTGAATTCAAAGAACCAGGCGCGCGAGAACGATAAATTTATGTCAGAGTTGTTTTTGGATGCCGGCCTGCCGCTGGTACATGTTCAGTCCGGTGAGACGTATGACCCGGCCGATGTCATTTTCCTCTTTCAACTGGCGTTGAGCAAAGTGGATGAATCAGCCGCGCTGCGTTCCGTCCATTCTTCTGATTCTGTGCCGCAATGCCCGGTTTGCGGCAAGATGATGGTGTTGCGAATCAAGCGCACAAACTGGAATAACGGCAAAAAATATTATGGCTGCATGGATAGTCCGCGCTGTGCGGGTGTGGTGGAAATTGATTAAGAGACTGAATCTTAAAGGCTTTTTTACCACAGAGACCACAAAGAACACAGAGAAATACCTATAAAAAAACTCTGTGAGTTCCGTGTTCTCTGTGGTTAAGGCTCTTTATCATACTCATAAACGGACTTAAGAAACGTTCGCTCAAAAGTGCCGCGCGATTTCAGAGGCGTAGACTTTGCCGACCGTGGACTTGTTCTCTGCGAGCCAATCTTTGAGACTGGTCTTGCAACGAGATGGTTCTTTGGAGATGAGCAGGTTTGCCATGAGACCGTCCACTTCTTCAGGGGTGAGCAGAATGTCGCCGAGGAAGAAGCTTAATGTTTGAGCGGCGAGCAATGCCATTCGCGGCGGGAGGGAGATCAAAGGGCGGGAGATGCCAATTGTTTTTGCAATCAGTTCAACGGTTTGCTTGAACGTCAACTCGTCGGGGCCGACCGCGTCCCAGATGTAGCTGCCAGTCCGATAGACCGAGTCCACTGCCAGTTGGGCGAGATCATCCACATAGACCGGACTTAGCTTGTACGAGCCATTGCCCGGCAAGCCAAAGACCGGCAAACGGCGCAGCAGCCACGCGATGTTGTTGATGAGAATATCTTCCTTGCCAAACAAAACGGTGGGACGCAGGATGGCGTAACTCATGCCCGAGTCGATGACCGATTTTTCGTTGGCGGCTTTGCCCCAGAAATAAGGCAGATGCGAAGCGGGGGAGGGATTGGTGATGCTGATGTGGACGATGCGCTTCACGCCAGCTTTCGCGGCTGCGTCCACTAAAATTTTTGTGTTCTCGGCAGCTTTGGGTTGGGTGTTGCTGCCTTTGTCAAAGCGAATCCAATAAGTATTGACCATCACATCCGCGCCGCGCAGACTTTGAATGAGTTCGTCTTCATTTGCGAAGTTGAGCGGGAATGATTGAATCTTTCCGCCGAAGGGGTCGGGACGATTGGGATGATTGGTGAGCGTGAAGACTTCCTCGCCGCGTTCGAGCAAGCGTTTGGCAATATATTTTCCTGAATAACTAAATGCGCCTGTGACTGCGATTTTCATTTTGACTCCTTTGGTGTGCGCGGGGCGAACAGCGCGAAGAACGAAACGATAAAGCCGATTGCGATCAGTGCGAACATGAAGCCGAACAGATTTCCACTCGTACGCCTTGTAAGTTCGAAAAATAATTCTTCGGTCTGACTCGCCTTGGGCTGGTACATCAAGCTGATAAGAAGCGGCAACCCGACAAGCAGGATGTTCGAAAAGACTGTCCAGAATTGAGCGCGTTCTTCCGTTCCGCACAGGTCAACGAGGATGCGTTTGAGGAAGGGACGCATGTAGTGGAAGGTCAATGTGCAAATGGCAAACGTGATGACGACTTCGATGGCGAAGGCAAATATTGTGTTCATGGGTTCTCCTTGTTGTTTCTTGCTTTGTACACGGGCGCTCCGCGCACAGACGACACGGATTTTTAAAGATTTTCCGTGCCATCCGTGAGATCCGTGTACAGAAAAGTCTTTACAAAGATTTTTATTTCAACACAGACAAAATTTTCGTAACATTGGTCATGCCCAAGCTCTCCAGCTTGATGACCGCCTTGGTCAGCCCGTCGATGGCGTTGAAGAATTCCTGCAAAGCCTGCACGCGCTTGTAGACGAAGTCCAATTCCGCAGCATCGCCTGTGACCGAGCCTGATTCCAGCTTCTCAAGCGTTTCACTCACCGAGCGGACTGCGCTGTCGAATTCGCTGTTTTGGCGTTCCTTGAGAATCGAGCGGATGGATTTATAGAAATCATCCTCGGCTTCGTAGTAATCCTTGCGGTCTGCAAGTTTGGAGGAGCGGTGGACAAGTCCCATGCGCGCCAGGGTGCGGACCTCGGTGCTGATCGCGCCTTTGGTCAGCCCCGTTGCTTGAACGATCTCGTCCAGCGAGAGCGGAGTGGGGGAAAGATACAGCACAGCGAAGATCGCTCCCATGCCTTTAGGAAAACCCCAGAAACGGCTGATCTGGCTGAGGCCTTCGGTGAAATCCTGTTTGAGTTGGGTGAGTTGAGTGGTCATGACACTATCCTTTAGAACGTTTAGTAATTACTAAACGTAGTATATGATATATGGATTGGAATGTCAAGAACAAAAAAGCCGCCAAAGGCGGCGGCTTTTTTACTAAGAGCCTATCCGTAAATTAGTCATGAGCGCACATTTTCCAGAGGATCAAAGTGCAAGCGAGGTAAATGAAAGCGAGCCAATTAACCGACTTCTTTGCCCAGCGAGTGCGTAACGAGCGGAAGTCGTTTTGCCAAGAAAGCGTACGCTCCACCACCCAGCGCCTGGCAGGATGTTTTTCAGACTCCAGAGGAGGTGGCGTTGGGTCTGAATTGCCATAATCACGTTTGCGAATATGCGGAGTAATATTGCGTTTTCGAAGTTTTGTTCGTACATCTTCAGAGTCATACGCTTTATCTGCACATAAGTGCTGAACTTTGTAAACAGGCTTCGGTCTGCAGACGATTGGACGGTTGATCAAATTCATGATTTCGGTCACATCATGAGCATTAGCAGCCGTAACTCGAATAGATAACGGTGCTCCACGTTGATCGACCCAGATGTGTCGTTTTGAGCCGGATTTGGCTCGATCGGTAGGATTTGGTCCCGTCAAATCCCCGCCAAGCGGGGCAGAAACCATCTTACTGTCGACGGCTTGCCATTTCCATTGGATCCGTCGCTTCTTTTGGTAGTACTTCACAATCAAGCGATAGATCTTCTTCCACAAACCAGACTTGTTCCATTCTTGAAACCGCTTATGCAAACTACTACTGGCTCCATACCATTCCTTTTTCAAGCCTTTCCATTGGCAACCGCTACGCAGTACGAACAAAATTCCATTCAGGACTTGGCGGTTTGGCAGGGCTGGACGCCCTACAGTGCCCTTTCGTTTTTCTCGTGGCAACACTTGCTTTATCTGGTTCCACAAGCCATCGGGAACTTCCCACACCGTGGTATAACTCATTTGACACTCCTTGCAGGTTGTTTGGGTCGCACCTACAATTCTGCATCAGGAGTGTCTTTTTGTTAATGTTCAATCCTATTTACGGATAGGGTCTAAGAATTTATTGGTTCAAAATTTTTCAATCACAAAGTGATATTTGCGATAAACTATTCGCTTCAATTTGTAGCGTGCCTTGATATGATGATAAATTGCCGCTCACGATTAAACAATGACCATCATAATTGCTCCAGTCCTTGCCCCAAATTATCAACGCAAAATTATTATTAGGATATGGAGCCTCATTGCAAAAAGTTGGTGATCCATTCGTGTTTGGTTGATAAGAACAATATGCCTTTGGAATTTTGCAATTAACAAAAAGACCTATATTCTCTTTTATGTCTTGGCATTCAGGTACTAAGTCAGAAGATGGCGAATTGATAGAGGAAGTTGACGTTGCAGATTGATTTGTCAAACTTGATGGTCGTGAGTAATCTCGAAAAAAACCTCTCAAGGTGTAAACACTTCTTGCTTGTTCTACAGAATTTAATAAGTCATTGTAGGTTTTGCTGTCAACGGTGACTAGTTTTTGAGTTATAAATCTTGACTCTCCATTTACCCATCCAAAGGAATTATTGTTTAACAAGATTACAACCCATTGCTCATCATAAGCATCATTGTATTCGCCGAGTATATAAAATTCATTTCCCTGATTGATATATCCAATGATCTGAAAATCTCTTCCAGGCCCATCGCGTACGTTTAAGCTAGGTGCTACTACTATCCCTGCCGGCGCCTGGGGCTGAGGTGTTGCTGTGGGGTTTGCCGTCCGTGTTGGTTGAAAAGTTGGTGTTAATGATTGGGTTGCTATTTCTGAATTAGAACTAGTACAAGCCGAAATTAATAAAACTAAAACAACAAAATAGTAATATTTCATAATAAACTCCCGTCTTTGGTTATGGTTTGCGAAATTTGTATTTGTTATTAATTCTACTCGTTTTCCATCTACGGCTCCACATAAAACATGCGGAACAACGCCGCGCCGCTGATTCCATGTGTGCCGTCCATGTATTTTTGAATTGGCACGCGGACAACCAACTGTTCACTGTCAGATTTCTCAAACCAGAACTCCACAAATCCATAATTGCCTTGAATTAGCTCGCGCGGGAATTCAAGCACCACTCGCAAGACCTGTGACAGCCATTCGCCGAGCGCGTCTTCGTTCGTCAGGTCGGCAACGGGAATGCGGACGTAAAAATCAGTTTCCATCGCGCCAAAGGTGGAAGTCCCATCGGCATAGACGCAGTCCTCGCCGAAGAAACTCGCGTTTCCGCTCGCGGCGGGATTCAATTGGCGCATCTCAGCGTCGATCATCGCGCTCAACTCGTCCGCGTTGTGATATGCCCAGGTGTAGGCACATTGTCCAACAGACTGGGCAATGGTCGGCGTGTCCGTCGCGGGTTGAACTGTCAATGGAGCAGGGGCAGTTGTCGGCGGCGGTTTGCTGACCAGGTTTTGTGCCAGCACGCTTGCTCCCACCAGTGTTGCGATTATGAGGTAGGGGATGTGCTTTTTCATCACTTTCATTTTATCCCAAGTTCGGGATAAATATCTCAACTTCAGTTTGACAATGCCGCATTTCAAAACCTTTTACCACAAAGCCCACAACACTTGCACCGCACTGCGTTCGGCGCAGTGCGGGCGAGGGTCACAAAGGGGAGCAAAATGCTAAAAACAATGGTTTCCTTCGTTTACCTTCGTGCCCTTTGTGGTTAAGAATTTTGGTTTCAGTCTTAATGTGACATTGTTGAATTAGGATGTTCATCACTTGGCCGTTCATTCGAGTTCGTTTATAAATCCTGTATGCGATTACTTGACCTGCCACTTAATGTCCATGCGCGATTATTATCGTTTGACGAAGTCCGCGCAAAATTGAAACAGTATGGTTTATATATTGGCGACGAAATCCGCGTGGTGCGTGTCGCGCCGTTGGGCGGCCCTTTATTGGTGGAGGTCAATGGGCGTGAAATTGCGTTGGGCCGCGCGCTGGCTGAAAAAATTTTAGTGGAGTTGAAATGAGAGTCGCGCTGATCGGTCTGCCCAATTGCGGGAAAAGCACATTGTTCAATCAGGTCGCGGGGTACAAAGCTGAGACGGGGAATTTCAGCGGCACAACTGTCACATTCACCGAGAGCCGAGTCCGCGTGGCGGGGGAGGTCATCGAGTTGGTGGATCTGCCCGGCGCATATTCGCTGGATGAAGGCAGCCCGGCAGAGAGGGAAGCCGCCCGATATCTTGATTCGCGCGATGTGGATGTCATCATCAATGTGGCGGATTCGACTCAACTGTCAGCGGCTCTTTCTTTAACTTTGGAGTTGGTTGCCCTCAACAAGCCATTGATCCTCGCCCTGAACATGGTGGATGAAGCCGCGCGCCTTGGTTTGCAGATCGACGCTGATGGTTTATCAAGTCAATTGAAAGTGCCGGTACTTCCGCTCGTCGCCAGCAAAGGGCGCGGCGTGAAGGGACTCTTCCTCAAGGCGCTGGAAATGCGTCAGAAACGGGAGCAGGCTCACGGTCAAGGAGGCGATGCGTTAAATCCCGAAGATCGGCACCAGCTTGCAGTTAAGATGTCCAAAAAATATGTCACGCAGGGCGAGAGGCGAATCATCTGGCGCGACCGACTCGATAACATTTTGCTTCATCCTGTCTGGGGATATGCGGTCATGCTGTTCGTGTTGTACTTATTTTTTCAGGCAGTGTATGGCATTGGAAAGGTGACCGAACCGCCGTTGCTGGCGTTGTTCGATTGGATCATGAAAGGCGCCTTGTCGCCGTTTGCGGAAGGATCGTTTTTAGCGCAATTGATTCTCGGCGTTCTGCAAGGCATCGCGGCGGGCGTGGCAATTGTGCTTCCATATCTTCTGCCGTTCCTGCTTGGGCTGGGGATGCTGGAAGACATCGGTTATTTACCGCGCGTTGCATTTTTGATGGACGCGTTTATGCACCGTATTGGTTTGCATGGCAAAGCCATTGTGCCGTTCATTCTTGGTTATGGCTGTAATGTGCCGGCGGTCATGTCCACCCGTACATTGGAAGAGCCGCGTGACCGTTACATTGCCGCGGCATTGGCGGTGCTTGTCCCATGTGCGGCGCGGCTGGCGGTTGTGTTCGGGTTGGTCGCGTTCTATCTTGGGCCAGTCGTTGCGTTTGCTTTGTATCTCTTTAATTTGTTGATCATTGCCTTGACGGGAAAAATCCTTTCGCAGATGACCCCCGAAAATTCGCCCGGCCTCATCATGGAAATGCCGCCCTATCGCGTGCCGATGTTGAGGAATGTGTTCGGGAAATCATGGTTTCGCGTGCGCGAGTTTGTGGTGGAAGCCTGGCCGATCCTGATCGCAGGCAGCGCGGTGCTGGCAATTCTGAATTATTTTAATTTTGCATATTTTTTCAACTGGCTGGCGCGACCGATCACATGGTTGATCGGTTTGCCAGCCGAAGTGGGCGTTCCGCTCATATTTGGAATTCTCCGCAAGGAGCTTTCGCTCGTCATGTTGAGTCAAGCCCTCGGCACAGCGGATTTCAGCGCAGCTTTGTCCACAGAGCAAATGATCGTGTACGCAACATTTGTGATGTTCTATTTGCCGTGTCTTGCCACGCTGTCCGTTTTGCGGCGGGAACTGGGCACCCGCGCCATGCTGACCATCTCCGCGTTGACGGTGGTTGTGGCCTTGCTCGCCGCATTGCTGGCAAGAGGTGTGGCGATTCTGTTGTTGTAGTACCGTACCGCAAGATTTATCTTGCAATACTACGCAACATGAATGTTGCGGTACCGCCTGTGAATCAAAAAGAAGGCCGCAACTGCGACCTTCTTACTTCTCACTTTTTACTTCTTTCCTTTTACTTCAACATATCCACGACAGCCGACGCCATCAACGCCGAGCCGCGCACGAGCGCTTCCTCGTCAAAGTCAAATTTGGGGTGATGGTGACTGTAATCGAGGTGCTTTTCAGAATTGCTTGACCCGATGAAGAAATAACAGCCTTCCACTTTTTCCTGCATAAAGGCCATATCTTCCGCGCCCATGGTCAGGTAATTGGATGTGTCCAGCTCCGTATCGGGGAAGAGACGGCGCGCGGTTGCCTGAACTTTCGCCGCAACTGAATCATTGTTGATGACGGCCGGTGTGACGCGCTGAATAAGGATGTCTGCTTTGCATTGCATGGTTTCGGCGATGCCGCGCACGATCTGCTCAAAGCGTTCCAAAACCATCTTGCGCACGGATAAGTCAAAGGTGCGGATCGTTCCCGTCAACTCTGCTTCCTGCGGGATGATGTTGAATGCCGTCCCAGAATGGAGCGACGTAACGCTGACAACAGCGGCGTGGAGCGGTGCGACATTACGAGCGGCGATGTTTTGCAGGGCGGTCACAATTTGCGCCGCTGTCACGATCGGGTCAAAGGTGGTGTGCGGCGCAGCGCCATGCCCGCCTTTGCCGGTCAACTTGACCGTGAATTGCTCCGCGCCAGCCATTACCGGCCCCTTGGCGACATTCACCCAGCCGAGCGGTTTTTCGTTCCACAAATGCATGGACAATGTCTTGTCCACTTTGGGGCCATCCAGCACGCCGTCGCGCATCATCATTTCCGCGCCGCCGACTTCTTCGCCGTTGAATCCTTCCTCGGAAGGCTGGAAGCAAAATTTGACCGTGCCCGCCAGATCTTCGCGGTGCGCGTGCAGCATCTTTGCAACGGTCAGCCCAATCGCGGTGTGACCGTCATGTCCGCAGGCGTGCATCACGCCCGGGGTTTGTGACGCATATTCCGCGCCGGTATCCTCGCTCATGGGCAGGGCGTCCATGTCAAAGCGGATGAGCAGGGTCGGCCCGGGCTTTGCGCCTTCGAGCAACCCAACAACGCCGGTCTTGCCGACGCCCTTGGTCACTTCGAGTCCGAGCGCTTCCAGTTCTTTGGCTACGATTCCGCCTGTGCGGATTTCTTTGAATCCAAGTTCGGGGTGCGTGTGAAAATCACGCCGCATGGATTGGGTGTAGGTAAATAGTGATTTTGCTTCGTTCAGAAAGTCTGTCATATCAATACTCCGTTTTTAGGTTCGAAGGTTTGAAAGTTGACAGGTTTTAACATGTAAACCTTCAAACTTGTCAACTTGCTAACCATACTTTACTACGCGGAACTTCTCTTCATACCTTGGATTCTCATCCGTGCTGTCTTCGGTCCTTCTTGACTTGAATCTTTCAATGAGTTTTTCTGCATCCTGCACTTGAGTTTTATGTTCAAGTACAGCCTTGAGCTTGATGTCCCAGGTATCGGTCACATCAATGGTTGTGTTGGGTTGATTGGTCAGCGAGCACCACACTTCCTTTGGCATGTGCGGTTGAAAGCCTTCCACGAGCAATTCAGGGAAATAAGCGACGTTGCCGGCGGCGGGGAAAACTGCATCCAGCACGGCTTGTCCGCAGTAGCGGTGATCGGGATGGTTAATGCCGTAGAGCGCGAATAGATTTTGCGGGTCACACGTGACGAGGATGTCAGGCTGATGCCTGCGGATCTCGCGCACAATATCACGGCGCAGTTTCAAGTCTGCAACGACGTACCCATCCTCACGGTCCAGAAAATGAACCGCTTTCGCACCGATGACTTTTGCGGCATTGTTTTGTTCATCGTGTCGAATCGCGCACAAGTTATCAGTTGTCATTTCAGGGTGAGTGGCGGGATTGAATCCCTTGTCGCCGCAAGTCAAAAGCAAATAGGTTATCTGATGTCCGGCGCGTGCCCAGCGCGCAAGTGCTGCGCCACAAAAAAATTCTGGGTCATCGGGGTGAGCCAGAATTACGAGAATGTTTTGAGGGGCAGGCCAATTGTCGGTCATGGTTGCGGATTAGGGATTAGGTGATTAGGGACTTGCCTAATTCCTCATCCCTAATTGCTAATTCCTATTTTTTGTTTTTCCGCAAGTGCATCCGCCGCCTTCGTGACGGTCACACGGAGCCTGGGATTTGCGGCGCAGGGCTTCGAGTTCATCCCACGGCTCGATCTCTTCGCGTGAGAAGGTCATACTCTGCGGGCGGTCTGTGCCGCTCTCGATTAACACCATGACCTTGTCGCTCATGGGGATCAGGTCAATGACCTTGCCTTCGCCTTTCGGCGTGACCACGCGCTTGTTGCGCTTGGGGAGGGTCTTGCGCGCTTCCACATACTGTTCATATTCGTAGATGAGGCAGCAGCGCAATCGTCCGCACATGCCGGTGATTTCGTTGGGTGTGAGCGAGATTCCCTGCTCCTTTGCCATCTTGATCGAGATGGGAGAGAAGTCTGTCAGGAATTTCGAGCAGCAGCGGGTTTCGATTCCGCACGCGCCCATGCCGCCCAGGAATTTCGCCACATCACGCGGACCGATCTGCCGCATCTCGACATGCGTGGTCGGATACAGATTGCTCATATCCTTTTTGAGCGACTTGAGGTCGGCTTTTTCTTCGCTCTCTGTGCTGAACAGGAATGCCAGACGCGAGCCGTCAAAGTTGTATTCGGCTGTGACGATCTTTACATCCCGCAAGCGAAGTTCGGATGCGCGCGCGCGGCAGTTGATCATGGCTTCGGTTTGCTTGGATTGCCAGGATTGCTGGAGCAGCAAGTCGCGCGGATTGGCGCGCCGCTCCACAGATTTCCATCCGCCTTCTGGCTGGGCAGGAGCCTCTTCCAGAACTTGGACAACTTCACCGAGATGCTTGCCGCGAGCTGTATCCACAATGACATGCTCGCCTTTTTTTACATCGGGCAGAGCGCTGGAGTCAAAATGGTAGATTTTTCCAATTTTTGTGAATCGGACACCGATAATGTTTGTTTGCATGGCGGCAATTATACCGTACCTGGTCTTCACAACCCTCCCGCGCTTCTGCACAAATTCTGCACACATGTTGTGTATTCTTGTGAAAAATAAGAACAAGGAGCACATCAAATGAATAGGATTTCAAAATTGTGGAAAGACAAAAAAATTAGAACCTGGAGCATTGTGGCCGCGACCGTGATCGTGGCGGCTGTGATTGGATTAAGGTCATCCTCTGCCAATGCCAGCGAAGCGGCAATTGACACTCAAGTACAAGTTTCCGCGTTGGATGTGGCTGAGACGATTGAAGCCTCCGGCTCGCTCGAAGCCCAGCCCTTCGCCAGCCTCATCTGGAAAACAGGCGGCGTGGTCGAGGCGGTGAATGTTCAGCCCGGGGATTTTGTGAAGGATGGCGATATTCTTTTGACTCTCGACCCGACCAGCGCATCGGCAAGCATTGTCGCGGCTCAAGCGGACCTGGTGAATGCTCAGAAAAAACTGGAAGACCTTCTCACCTCAGGCACTGACCTCGCCAAGGCTGCGATCAGCCTGAAAGACGCGCAGGAAGATTACGATGATGCGGTCTATTATCTGAGCTACCTGCAAAACGACCCGAAGATTCCCCAGACAGAATTCAGCGCTGAACTTGTCAGCACGCGCAACGGCTGGAAATATAAATATGAATCGGATAACTTCAAAGGCCCCGCTCCTGAAGATTGGATCATCGAAGCGGAAAATGACCTTGCTTTGAAAAAAGGCCAACTGGAAGATGCCCAGCGCAAATATGACCGCCTGCTGGCTGGCGAATCTTCGCCAGATGTCATCGCGGCGCGGGCGCAAGTGGATGCCGCGCAGGCGACTGTCAACTCGTTGAGCATCATTGCTCCGTTTGACGGCGAGGTGTTGTCGGTGGATCATCGCGCTGGCGATGTGGTCAATACGGGCGAACTTTCGGTCAACATGGCGGATATGAATCACCTGTACGTGGAGGCGCAGGTGGATGAATCAGATGTGGCGAATGTCAAAGTGGGCCAACAGGCCGAAGTCACGTTGGACGCGGTGTCCGGTGTCACGCTCACAGGCTCGGTTGTGTCGGTCAATCCTGTGGGAAAAGTGGCGGGTGGATTGGTGAAGTACACAGTCCGCATTGATTTGGATTCGGTGGACGGTGTTTTCCTGCCGCTTGGCTCCACTGCGAATGTGGTCATCAAGGTGAGCGATGCGCAGGCGATGCTGGCTGTGCCGATCGTGGCGATTCAAAATGACAGCAAAGGTGAATATGTGTGGGCCGTGCGCGGCGGGAAGTCGGTGCGGGTGGATGTGGTCGGCGGCGCGATCGTGCGTGACCTTGTGGTGGTGACCGGCGATCTGCGTGCGGGCGAGTCTTTGGAGGTCGTCGCCCGTGATGGCGGCTTTACTCCTCCGAATCCATTTTCTGGAGGGAAATAATGATCCACGCAGAAGGTTTGACCAAGGTCTATCAGATGGGCGACAATGAAGTCCGCGCTCTCGATGGCGCGAGTTTCACCATCAACAAAGGCGAGATGATCGCCATTATGGGGCCGTCAGGCTCGGGCAAAAGTACGTTGATGTCCATCATTGGCTGCCTGGATGTGCCCTCCAGTGGAAAATATTCGCTCGATGGCGCGTCAGTGGAAATGCTGGACGAGACTAAACTCGCCGAGGTGCGCGGACGGAAGATCGGCTTTGTCTTTCAGCAGTTCAATTTGCTGGCGCGGACGAGCGCGCTGGAAAATGTGATGCTGCCGTTGACTTACGCAGGCTATTCAGGCAGGGAGCGCGAAGACCGGGCGCGGAAAGCCCTGGAACGCGTGGGGTTGGGAGACCGAACCCATCATGCGCCGAACGAACTTTCCGGTGGGCAGCAGCAGCGGGTGGCAATTGCGCGCGCCATTGTCAACGAGCCGAATATTCTGCTTGCCGATGAGCCGACTGGCGCATTGGACAGCAAGACGGGTGTGGAGATCATGGACCTGTTTCAGCGCCTGCACAAGGAAAACGGTCAGACTGTGATTCTGGTGACGCACGACTCGTATGTGGCGCGTCACACCGGGCGCATTATCAAACTTTCAGACGGGCAGATTGTTTCGGATGAGGTGAATCCGAATCCGATCAAGGCTGGAACGGCGCGGACGGAAGAATAAATTAAGTAAGGGCGGGGTCACCCCGCCCTTACAGTAATGTGAGGAAAAATGTTATTTTCAGAAAATTTCAAAATTGCACTCCGCGCCCTGCGCGCGAACAAAATGCGTTCGGGGCTGACTATTTTGGGGATCGTCATCGGCGTGGCGACGGTGGTGGCTTTGCTTTCCATCGGCAACGGCGCAACCGCCAGCATCACGGAATCAATTCAGAGCGGCGGCTCGAACCTGCTGACCATTTCCCCGGGCAGGCAGCAGACCGCCATGCCTGGCATGGGACAATCACAGACGGCGAGTTATCTTTATTTTTCCGATTACGAATTACTTTCCCGCACGTTAACGGGTGACATCACATCCATTGTGCCTTTGTATCAATCTAATTACACTGCGAAATTTGGCGACGAGAGCTTTACTACTCCTGTTTCAGGTGTGATGGAAGGTCACGCGCAGGCGCGCTCGTTTACCATAACGGACGGGCGCTTCATCACCGATGGCGACAACAAGTCGCTGTCACGGGTGGCGGTCCTCGGCTCGACAGTTGCAAAAGACCTGTTTGGGACTCTTCCTCCCATTGGGCAGACCGTTTCGATCAACGGTGTGAAATTTGAAGTGGTCGGGCTGCTCGAAGAAGAAGGAGCATCCATCGGCTCACCCGATGAAATCATCTATGTCCCGCTTGAAACTGGCTACTCCAAACTCTTTGGCGACACGGCGAATCGAAACGGCAAAAAGACAGTCAACAGTATTCTGGTTTCTGTCACTTCATCCGATGATATGGACGCCGTTTCCGCTCAGGCAGAATACATCCTGAGGCGTGGACATGAATTGAAGCCCAGCGAAGAAATAGACTTCAACATCATGAGTCAGGCTGACACGCTGGAAACCTTGAATACCGTCACGCAGACCCTGACCATCTTCCTCGGCGCGATTGCGGCGATCTCGCTATTAGTGGGCGGAATTGGAATCATGAACATCATGCTGGTTTCTGTCACGGAGCGCACGAAGGAGATCGGCCTGCGCAAGGCAGTCGGCGCGACCAAGAATCAAATCCTCACGCAGTTTCTGATCGAAACCGTGACCTTGAGTCTGCTCGGCGGTCTGGTTGGAATCCTGCTTGGAGTTGGTATCGCAGGCTTCTTCAGTGTGATGGGCTTGATCAACTCCGTCATCACCGTAGATTCGATCCTGCTGGCTTTCTTCTTCGCGCTGGCCATCGGTATATTCTTCGGCATCTATCCCGCCTTCCGCGCCGCGACCCTGCACCCGATGGTGGCTTTACGGTACGAATAAAAATATTAACCACAAAGTGCCACGAAGGGTCACAAAGGAAAACCTTTGTGTACTTCGTGTCCTTTGTGGTAAAAAGGATGTATGCCCAAGAAAATCCTCCTCATTGACGACGAACCCGAGATCGTGGAAATCTCGCGCGATTACTTCAAGTCTGCGGGCTATGATGTGGTCACTGCAAAGGATGGATTGATCGGCCTGCAAACCGCCCGCCGTGAAAAACCCGACCTGATCGTGCTCGACTTGATGATGCCCGAAATGGACGGTCTTGATTTTTGCCGCGCCATCCGCCGCGAGAGCGACGTGCCCATCATCATGCTCACTGCTCGCGTGGAGGAGACCGACAAACTCATTGGGCTTGAGATCGGCGCAGACGATTACATCACCAAGCCGTTCAGTCCGCGTGAGTTGGTGGCGCGCGTAAAAGTGGTCCTGCGCCGTGTGGCTGGCGACGCGGCAGCAGAGGTCATCCGCGCAGGGAATGTCTCGTTGGACAGGACCCACTACACGGTCCAGATAAAGAAGCGCGAAGTCACGTTGACTCCGACCGAGTTAGAGATCATGGCCACGTTGATGAGTCAGCCGGGGCGTATTTTTTCACGCAGTCAATTGCTCAATGCCGCGCACGGCGTCGCGTTTGAAAGTTACGAGCGCGCCATCGATTCACACATCCGCAACCTGCGCCACAAACTCGAGCCTGACGAACTCATCGTCACCGTGCATGGCGTTGGTTACAAGTTCGAGGGACAATGAAATCAGCCAATCAGATTCGATCGCGCCTGCTGCTCTTGCTCGGACGCGCCTTCCTGGGCGTTCTGCTTTTCCTGATTTTACTTTTTCCCATCATCACCGCGTTTGTTCTCACAAATTATTCCGAGAGGGCCAGCCTGCGATTTCCGCTCGTCAGTTCGCTTGAAGGTTTTTATCAGGGGCGCGGAAGTTGGGATGGCGTTGAATCAGTTTTTCAACGCTTCGACTCTTTTCCGCCCGAATACACGCTTCTGCTCGATGCAGATCACCGCATCATTCTCGACGGGGGGCAGGCTTCTGCTTCGACGGTTGGTTCAAGCTATCAGTTTTCCTCGTCCGATGTGAAATTTCAATTGCAGGTCGATAGCCAAAAGGTGGGCACGCTCGTAATCAAATCCCTGCCCTTTGAATGGCGCGGACAATTGGCGAGCGGCATTCTCTTTCCCGTTGCAGGAATTTCGTTTGCGCTTGGCCTGTTCGTGGTGGCGATCGCGTTTTTGCTCATGCGCCGCTTTGTCAATCCGCTGGCTGATGTGATCTATGCCGCGCGCGCCGTTGCAGACGGTAAACTGAACACGCGCATCCCTGCCGGCGGCCCGCAGGACTTGCACAGCCTCGCGGAGAGCTTCAACGAAATGGCATCTTCGCTCGAACGCAACGATCGCGAGCGGCGCGACATGCTGGCCGACATAGCCCACGAATTGCGCACTCCGCTTTCGGTCATTCGCGGCCGCCTCGAAGGAATTGTGGACGGCATCTACCCGGCGGATGGAGAACAAGTCTCGCTTGCGCTCAACCAGACGTATCTGCTTGAACGCCTCGTGGATGATCTGCGGCTGTTGACTCTCGCAGAGACGCGCCAGTTACATTTCGAAAAGAAAACAGTTGACCTTGCACGCCTTATCAGCCATTCGATCGAAATGTTTTCCGCCGAAGCCCGCGAGAAAAATATTTCGCTCTCGCTTGAAAAGGCCAGCGGTGACTTTGCGCTTGAACTTGATGCCCAACGCACAGAGCAGGTGATCGGCAACCTGATCGGAAACGCCCTGCGCCACCCTCCCGAAGGCAGCAGGGTCTGGCTCACGCTGGAGTCGTACGCCGAGACTGTGCGTGTCTCCGTCAACGATAATGGGACTGGCGTTCCGGATGAAGATTTGCCATTTCTTTTTGACCGCTTCTGGCGCAAAGAGAAATCCCGCGCGCGCTCAAGCGGCGGCACGGGATTAGGACTCGCAATTGCCAAACAACTTGTCGAAGCGCAGGGCGGAACAATCTCCGCGCAGAATTTGCCAGAGGGCGGGTTGCAAGTGGTGGTGGAGTTGAAGAGGTAAATACTAATTTTCCCCCAGAAGATTTGTTCCATCGAATTTATCGAAGAGCTCCATTCCCCAGTAATTGAAATCAATTAATAGTAGCTCTGCCTCTAACCAAGTATGGTCACCTCCAAAGTAAATTCTATCAAGGACGATTCCAAACTTGCCGGTGGTTGCAGACCACTCATAATTTGGCGAATTCTCAAATGGTCCGATCAAGCCTTTTAGAACGACTCTTTTGCTTTTGTTCAAGAGAACATCAACCATGTTGATTTCAAGATACTCAGGGTAAAAATAATGTTCTCTTATATGATGGTTAAGATAAACAAATCGTTCGCCATCTGGGGAGAAAAAATAGAACGGCTCGTACAAACCTCGGACCAGCAAAATCCAAGACTCCTGTTCGAGATCAAACCGATATAGCGACCCATTGTTGTTTTCGCGGTCATCAGAATTGCAACAGCGAGTTGTGAAATACAAGTATCGATTGTCGCTAGACCAACTTAAGGGGCGAAGTAAAAAATTATCTGGAACTTCAGATTCAATTTCTTTATATCGAATTTTTATCTGTTTTCCTGACACCTTGTTGGACATGACTAATTCTTGATACAAAGAACAATTGGCAGCAATCCAAATCTGATCCAGTGAAATACGATATGTTTCATTTGAAGTAAGGTCTGCAACCAGACATGATTTAGGTACATCAAACTCTGAGGATAGGATCGTGTATTTGTTTGGTCTTGGTGTTGCAGTTAAAGTTGTAGTTGGTCGAAGAGCTTTAGTGGGATTTTGCGTTGTTGTTTCCGAAGGTCTTAGTTGAGTCGATATGTTTGTGGGTGACAGTATGGGATTGACAGCTTGAGATGCGCAAGCTGTCAGGATTGTTGCGATAACCCCCAGCAAACAAATCGCATAAAATATTACCTGCTTTATTGTTAGCTTTTTTTTTTCGAATCATAAATAATCCTCTTTGCCCAACAGTTAACAATATTATACAAGATACCCAAGGTGAAAATAAAAACCATCTCGCAAGAGGCGGGTTCACTGATAATTGGGCACTAATCACTTCTTACACTGCGATCACCAAACAATTCGTCGAACCGCAGGGCGGAATGATTTCCTTGCAGAATTTGCAGGGCGGCGGATTACAGGTGCAGGTAGTGTTCGAGACAAAATAATAAAGACCTGATGGGCAAGTTCTCCCATCAGGTCTTTTATCTTTCTTCTTCCTTCATTTACTCCACAATATTGATCGGCAGAGTATTGTTCGCTGTCATCGCTGCCACGCTGACTCGCGCCGCGATTCTTTGCGCGATTTCCTGAATTGACTTTGCAACTGCTGACTCAGGGAATGACACAACAATCGGCTTGCCGGTGTCCCCGCCAATGCGGACGTTCTGGTCAATTGGCACTTTACCGAGGAAGGTAGTGTCAGTCGCCCGCGCCAGTTCTTCACCGCCGCCCGAGCCGAAGATGTCCATGCGCGTGCCGTCGGGCAGGTCAAGGTAGGACATGTTCTCGACCACGCCGAGGATGGGCACTTCCAACTGCTTGAACATGTTCAATCCGCGGCTGGCATCTTCCAGTGAGACAAGCTGCGGTAAAGTCACGACGACCGCTCCGCTCAAAGGCAGGGCTTGTGCCAGTGACAGGGCTGCATCGCCGGTACCGGGTGGAAGGTCAATAATGAGGTAATCGAGCTCGCCCCATTCCACGTCGCCGAGAAATTGACGGATGGCAGAGTTGAGCATCGGTCCGCGCCAGATGAGGGGCTGGCCGGGCTTGACGAGCAGACCCATGGAGATCATCTTGATTCCGTGCGCTTCTGCAGGGACGAGGCGCTGTCCATCCGGCGGCGGGAGCTTGTCCACGCCGAGCATGGTAGGTGTGTTGGGACCGTAAATGTCCGCGTCCATCAGTCCGACGCGCGCTCCGCTTTGAGCCAGCGCAACGGCAATGTTCACAGAAACAGTGGATTTGCCGACGCCGCCTTTGCCCGAGCCGACAGCAATCGCGTTGCGAATGGGCATGTTGACCAGCCCGCGCATACGCCCGTCGTTCGGCACATCCGAATCCATTTTGACTTCGATGGTCTTCACGCCGGGGACGGTCATCACGGCTTCACGGACTTCCTTGTCGATCCGTCCGCGCAGGGGGCAGGCGGGGGTGGTGAGCATAACTGTAAAAGTGACTTTATCTCCCGCGATCTCCAAATTGCGGATCATATTCAGGGTGACGAGGTCCTGATGAAGTTCAGGTTCCTGCACCTGGCTCAATGCGGCAAGTACGGCTTCTTTTGTGATTGTCATTTAATTTACCTATTAAAATAATTTAACCACTAAGGACACCAAGGAACACAAAGGAAAACCTTCGTGATGCTTCGTGTCCTTTGTGTCAATAGTTTTACGCGGCGGCTGCTGCGCCTGCTTCAGCCTTGGCGGCTTTGGCGGCTTCTTTTGCCTTGCGGGCTTCTTCTTCGCGCGTGTAATTCTCCGGGCGGATTCCCGCATAATACGAAGCGGGCTTCATCAATTTTTCGAGATTATAAATATTGCGCTGATAGGACGCGATATTAATATCGTGATCCATCTTGATCGCATCGAAGGGGCAATACTCCGCGCAGAAACCGCAGTTCATGCAGATGTCCATATCGACGAAGAAATCTGTCGGAACAGGAACAGGCCGCCCCGTGGCAGGATCGTTTGTCCGCACGATCCAGATGCATTGCGGCGGGCAGACCTTCGCGCAGATCCCGCATGAGGTGCAGCGCACTTCCTTCTTTCCATCCGCGCCTTCATCAAAAACCAAAAACGGCACATAGCGGAATTCTTCGGGCACGATCAATTGCTCTTCGGGGTATTGCACCGTGAAGATGCCTTTTGTGTCTTTGCTGGAGCGGTGCGCCACACCTTCGACCGTGTTGTAGCGTTTCTTGCCGCGCAGCATCCATGAAATGTCCTCGGTATACGTATCCCAGAAGCGCTTCCAGGTGACGCTTAATCCTTTAAGAATACCTTTTCCATACATAAGTTGATTCTCCTGTGTCACGTGTCTATGTGTCTAAGGTGTCGGTGCTTGACACTTTGACACTTGATACTTCGACACTTTTATCTATCCAACTCGCCCATGACGATATCGAGCATGGCAAGCAAGGCAACGAAGTCGGCGATCTTTGTACCGCGGCACATACTTTCAACCGCTGTCAAGTTGACGAATGAGGCCGGGCGGACATGATAGCGATATGGATTCGGCTTGCCGTTCGAGACGACGTAGAAGCCCAACTCGCCTTTGGGCGACTCGATGCGACCATACGCTTCACCTGCCGGGACCCGGACCTGGTACGCAGCTTTCTGCGAGTTGATCGGCCCCTGGGGAATCTGCTTGATGGCCTGCTCCAATATTCTGAGCGACTGGCGAATCTCATCGAAGCGGATGAGATAGTTATCCATCATGTCGCCGTTCTGACGCACTGCCACATCGAAGTCAAAGCGGTCATAGATGGAATATGGGTCGGCGCGGCGCAGGTCATATGGGACGCCGGCAGCCCGCAAGACGGGGCCGGTCACAGAATACTTGATCGCATCTTCGGCATTCAAAACATGGATGCCCTTCAAACGCGCGACCAGAATTTCATTCTCGTTGAGGAAGCGTTCCATTTCATCGGTCTTGGCAGGCAGGCGGTCGAAGACCAGGTCTTTGATTTTCTGCATCGCAAAATCGGGGATGTCGCGCACCACGCCGCCAAAGCGGAAGTAGTTGCACATCATGCGCGCGCCGGATACAGCCTCGAAAATGTCGAGCACCAGTTCGCGTTCTTCAAAGGCATAAAGCGACGGCGTGTACATTGTGCCGAGGTCGTTCATCAACATGCCGATGAAGATCAAGTGGTTTTGAATACGGCTCAGCTCCGCCATGATCACGCGGATATATTCAGCGCGCTCGGCGACGGGAATCTTCATCAACTTTTCAACCGTGGTGACATATCCGAAGTTATTGCTCATCGAGTTGAAATAATCGAGACGGTCGGTGTAGGGGATGTTCTGTAAATAGGTGTTGCGCTCGCCGATCTTGTCGTGATTGCGATGCAGGTAACCCATGACGGGTTTCAAACCGATGATGGTTTCGCCGTCCAATTGGACAGCCACGCGCAGAACGCCATGTGTGGACGGGTGATGCGGCCCCATGTTGACCACGATATGCTCGGTCTTCATGTTGCCGTCAACATCTTTCAGCGAGTCTTTTTCGAGGGACAGGTAAAGGTCTTCTTCGCCGGTCACTTCATATTTTTCAGGGTCGAAGTTCGCAGGGAAGTTAAGGTTATCGCGGAATGGATTCTTGTTCTCGGCGAAGGTGTGTTTGCCGTCCGGCCAGCGGCTCTTGAACGGTTTGGCTTCCTCTTCGAAGAAAGGCTCCTTCCAATCCTTGCGGAGCGGATGCCCTTCGAAGCCTTCCCACATCAAAATGCGGCGCAGGTCGGGGTGGCCTGTAAATTTGATTCCGTACAAGTCCCAGGCTTCGCGTTCCTGAAAATCCACGCCGGGCCAAATGTCGATCAATGACGGGACTTCGATCGGGTCAATGCGCTCGACCTGTACTTTGAAAGTCAACCCCGCGCCGCCGGTCGTTTTGAAGGCGTGATAGACCACTTCCATCTTGTTTTCGGCGAGGTAGTCCACGCCGGTGACGGCGGTCAGCAGGTCGTAGCCAAACTCGTCGCGGATGGCGGTTGCCACTTCGACGAGTTTGGCTTTATTGACGATGAAGCCGGTGTAGCCGGGGCGTGTGTCAGCGGTGACACTGTCTGGGAATTTTGCAACCAGGTCAATGGTAGAGGTTGAAGCGGGTGCGACCATTATGCACTCTCCTTGACGGCAGCAACATCCCGAATTTCCGCGTTGCGGCGTACGTCGATCAAATCAGGTCCGAGGATCGGCATCGGCACATAATTGCCATCCTTCTTTTCTTTGTTGTACCAGGTGACATGCTTGATCGATTGCTTGTCAATCTTCTCTTGCAATTTGATCAGGCCTGCGATCAATGCCTGCGGGGTGGGCGGGCAGCCGGGGATGTACACATCAACGGGCAGGAATTTATCAATACCCGCGACCACGTTGTAGCCTTCCTTGAACGGTCCGCCGCTCGAAGCGCAGGCGCCCATTGCCACGACATATTTCGGCTCAGGCATCTGGTTGTACAAGCGGATAATCGACGGCAACATTTTCTTTGTCACTGTGCCGGACACCAGCATCATGTCGGCTTGACGCGGGGTGGGGCGCATGACTTCCATACCGAAGCGCGCCATGTCGTAGCGGGCGGTCTGCGCGGCGATCATTTCGATGGCGCAGCACGCCAGCCCGAACATCAACGGCCAGACAGATGAACGCCGTCCCCAGTTATATAAACGATCCAGCGTTGTGACGGCTACAACATTTTGGATGTCTTCCGGGATGCTGTAGTTTGGCAAACTTAGTTTTTCATTTTCCATGAATGTTCTCCTCGAACCAGTCTTGGTAGATTGCGTACAGGATGTCGTCGTTCGCAAGCGCGAGGTCATCCTCAAAATCATTAAGTTCAATTGTCCACTGATAAATCTGTTGCAGCGAAATTTCTTCGATGTCGATTTCAGGGTGCTGTCTTCGCAGCTCTAATGCAATGGCGTAGGTGGATTCCCAGGTTAAGGTCATGAGTGTTGAGTGATCAGTAGTCAGTGAGTAGTTCCAAGCGCAAATTATAGCAGGGGAGGGAGATAAGTCAACGGAATTATGCAAAAATATATTTGCAAAAATAAAGAAGTGAGTATAATCACGGCGGATGGATGACAATCCCGCCTCTTTTCTAGCTGATGGTTGATTCTGCTTTATTGGCAATTTCTACCCGTTAGCACGCACGGCGATGAACCGCCGTGCTAAACATACAAAGCCTGCTACCCTAAAGAGTGCTTCGCAAAAGCGGACTAAAAAAATGCTCACCGCCCGCCAAAAAATCCTTGCTCACCTGAAAAAGACTCGCGCCGCATCTGCGCGGGAAATTGCGCGCGCCTTGAAAATGTCCGCGCCGAATGTGCGGCATCATCTGTCGGTGCTGTGTTCGGATGGGCGGGTGGAACTTTCGGCTTTGCATAACCGCGAGGGACGCGGGCGGCCGGAGAAGCTGTACTCGCTGTCGCAGGCGGCGCTGGGAGATAACCTGGCAGTGTTGGCGGATGCGTTGTTGGCGGAAGAAAGTCTAAGGTCAAAAGTTGAAAGTCTGGCGCGGCGGCTGCTAGACCCAACCCAATTTACTCATTTGCCAATTACCAAGCGCTTGCCTTTGCTAATCGAAAAATTGAACGAGATGCATTATCAGGCGCGCTGGGAAGCCGGGGCGGAAGGTCCGCGGATTATTTTTGGACGCTGCCCGTTGGCAAAGATAATTGATAAACACCCAGAACTGTGCAAAATTGATTCAGCCATGCTGGAAATTTCATTGGGCAGACCTATTGCGCAATTTACAAAAAACGATACAAGCGCGCGCGGATACTGTCCATTCGTGTTTCGAGTTGGGTGAAAAAGACCTCGAAATTAAAAACCTCCGAGATTTTAAAAATCTCGGAGGTTTGAGTTAAGGCGTAAATTCTTTTTGCACAACCTCAATATCTGCGGCCTTTAGAAAATTCATTGCGTTTTCATCGGTGCGATAAGCGGTGCTGTAGACGATGCGCGAGATGCCGGCGTTGATCAGCACCTTGGTGCAGTTGATGCACGGCAGATGGGTCACATAACAGGTGGAGCCTTTGGTTGAGACTCCATGCAGCGCAGCCTGGATGATGGCATTCGTTTCCGCGTGAATCGTGCGGACGCAATGACCGTCCACCATGAGGTGACCAGCCTCGTCGCAGTGATCCTGCCCGGCGGGAGAGCCATTGAAGCCGGTGGTGAGGATGCGCTTGTCGAGTACGATCACACTGCCGACGAAGGCGCGGTCACAGGTGCTGCGCTCTGAGACAGCGTAGGCGATCTTCATGAAATAGGAATCCCAATCTGGGCGCATGGTTTCTCCGTACAGATTTTTACCACAGAGACCACAAAGAGCACGGAGAAAAACCTTTAAATATCTCTGTGAACTCTGTGTTCTCTGTGGTGAACGCTTTTGTTTTACTCCACCGTCACGCTCTTGGCGAGGTTTCGCGGCTGGTCAACATCCAGCCCGCGGATGGCGGCGATGTGATAGGCGAGTAGCTGTAACGGAAGCACGGTCAGGATCGGGGAGAGCATCCACGGGGCTTCGGGAATCCACAGCACATGGTCAGCCATGCCTCTCACGAGTTCGTCGCCTTCGGTGGCGACCGCGATGACAATGCCGTCGCGCGCCTTGGCCTGTTGAATCTGCGAGATCATTTTTTCATGCCAGGGGTCTTTCGGCGCAAGACACAGCACGGGCATTTCCTTGTCTATCAGCGCAATGGGGCCGTGTTTCATTTCGCCGGCGGGGTAGCCCTCGGCATGGATGTAGGAAATCTCTTTGAGTTTGAGCGCCCCTTCGTAGGCGATGGGCATGTTGATTCCGCGCCCCAGATACAGGCAGTCTTTAATTTCCTTCAATGCGTGCGCCACTTTTTCCACTTCTGCTTCGGTATCCAGCACACGGCCGGCGAGGTCGGGCACGAGACGCAGATCAGCTACCAGTGACTTGCGAGTCTTCTCGTCGATCACGCCGCGCAGGTCTGCGAGCAGGATGGCCAGCATGTACTGGTCAACTAACGGGGCGGTAAATGCCTTCGTAGACGCCACCCCAATTTCAGGTCCGGTTTGCATCGCGATGAATCCATCCGAGACGCGCATGGCCTGTGATCCAATCGCGTTGACAATGCTCCAGATAATGCCGCCTTTGCGGCGTCCCTCTTCCATTGCGGCTAATGTATCGGCTGTTTCGCCAGATTGCGAGATGGCAAGCACGACCGTGTTTTCGTCCACGATCGGGTCGCTGTAGCGGAACTCGGAGCCGATGACCACTTCCACGGGGATGCGCGCGATCTTTTCGATCAGGTATTTGCCGACCATGCCCGCGTATGCGGCGGTGCCACAGGCGGTGATGTAAATGCGTTGAATGCGTTTTGCCAGCTCGGGGGTGAGGTTGAGTTCAGGCAGGCGGATGCGGCCTTCTTTGAAGTCCACGCGGCCGGCGAGTGTGTCGGTCAGCGCGCGCACCTGCTCGTGGATTTCCTTCTGCATGAAGTGGCGGTACTCGCCTTTTTCGGCGGCGACCGCGTCCCAGGCGATGGTGTGAATTTGCGGAATTACTTCCTGCCCGTCCAGTGTTTCGATGCGCACGCTGTCGCGTGTGACAACTGCCATCTGCCGCGATTCCAAAAAGATGACTTTGCGGGTGTGTTCCAAAATGGCGGGGATGTCTGACGCGATGAAGTTTTCATTTTCGCCCAGCCCGATCACCACGCCGCCGGCATTGCCGATGCGGGCAGTCACGATCTTGTCAGGTTCATCCGTCGACAGCAGCAGCACCACATTCGCGCCTTCGATCTGTTGAAAGGTGCGCCGCGCTGCTTCCACAAAATTGACGCCCGCCGCCTGATGATGCTCCGCGAGATGCACGATGGTTTCCGTGTCGGTCTCTGAGAGGAAATTCACTCCCTCGGCGATCATCTCATCTTTGATCTCGAGGAAATTTTCCACGATGCCGTTATGCACCACGACGACCTTCCCGGTGTTCCCAACATGCGGATGCGCATTGCGGGCAGATGGCGCGCCATGTGTTGCCCAGCGGGTGTGACCAATACCCGGTGCGCCCTTAAGCGGGGATTTGCCAACCAGGTCAATGAGTTGCGACAACTTGCCCGCATCTCTCCGCACTTCGATCTGGTTGCCATTAATGACAGCGACCCCGGCTGAGTCATAGCCGCGGTATTCGAGCCTCTTCAGGCCATTGAGGATGATCGACACCGCGTCACGCGGGCCGACATATCCGACGATTCCACACATAATAGGAGTCCTCCGAAAAATAGGTTTAGGGATTAGGTAATTAGGAATTAGGGATTGTTGGCGTAATAGACAAGCCTAATTTGGTAATGGGTTTGCGTAAATGATGCCAGCCATCTATCACCGCAGAGGCGCGGAGTTCGCAGAGATTTTCAAGGGGATTTCTCCGCGTTCTCTGCGTCTCGGCGGTAAAAAAATATTCGATTTCATTTAGTCAAGCCCA
>JACRBI010000051.1 GCA_016234495.1 Chloroflexota bacterium
CAACAAAGCGGGAGTGGCGGGAGACGACTTCTCATTCAATGTGATGACGAAGGGAGTGGGGATTCCAGTGAATGCACAGCGCTGGCTGTTGCAGGTGATGTTCCTGAACAATGGGGTGACGGTGGAGAACCGCAACATTCCGTTGACGACAGGGACGTTCAGCAATGTGCGACTGACGAGGATGTACACAGCGGTGAGCAGCTACAACCAGATCCTGTTCCGCATCCACTATGGCAAGAGCAGCGGGACAGCGTGGGTGGATCTGGCGAACCTGCAGTGGGCGCCATAAGATGGAATAATACATAAAGACCGAAACAACAAACTCGCCCCGGAATTATTTCCGCGCACCATCGTGATGGACGATGGAAACATCGTGGCGGATGACCTGACGATGGATATTTTGGAGGACGAGGAGTTGCTGTCCGCGCATGAATTGGAGCGGGGGTGGATACATAATGCGCGCTTGAATTCAGACCTCCGAGATTTTGGAAATCTCGGAGGTCTTTTTTACAGCCAAAACTCATCCAGAACAATGGAAGTTCTGCCCGGTTCATTTTTGTTCACGAGTTGTTAATTGTTTGTAAAGCCGTTAAAAAATAAAAAGTGTATCATTTCGTCAGTTTTTATTGGTAATAATAAAAAAATCGTTTACCGCAGAACATCAGGGGGTACGCGGATTTGCCTCTGGAAAATTCAATTCTGCGTAATTTGTAAAACCTGCGGATTATTTCTGATATTGACTGATATGGAGGAAGCAATGAATAAATCAAGTTCAAGATCCATGTTTCGCGTTTTTGCGGTTATCTGCCAGCTGGTTTCACTGCTGGGCAGCGCTGTGTTTATTACACCCGCACGAGCCGCGATGACCTTTGTTAACAAGACCACCCTCGATGGGCTGGGAAGCAACAATGTGTTCTCTGTCTTTGTCAGTGGCTCGAATGTCTATGCGTCGACATGGGGTGGCTTGTCGATCTCGACCGATGGCGGCTATACATTTACCAACAAGACCACCGCCAGTGGGCTGGGAAGCGACAATGTGTACTATGTCTTTGTCAGTGGCTTGAATGTATACGCCGGGACAGGAGGCGGCTTGTCGATCTCGACCGATGGCGGCGCCACCTTCACCAACAGGACCTTTGCAGATGGGCTGGGAAACAACAATGTGTACTCTGTCTTTGTCAGCGGCTCGAATGTATACGCCGGGACAAGTGGCGGCTTGTCGATCTCGACCGATGGCGGCCTTACATTTACCAACAAGACCACCGCCAATGGGCTGGGAGGCAACATTGTGGACGCTGTCTTTGTCAGCGGCTCGAATGTATACGTCGGGACAGGAGGCGGCTTGTCGATCTCAACCGATGGCGGCACCACCTTCACCAACAAGACCACTGCCAATGGGCTGGGAGGCAACCTTGTGATGGGCATCGCTGTCAGCGGCTCAAATGTATACGCCGCGACAGAAGCCGGCGTGTCGATCTCGACCGATGGCGGCGCCACCTTCATCAACAAGACCACCGCCAATGGGTTGGGAAACAACTTTGTGTACGATGTCTTTGTCAGCGGCTCGAGTGTATACGCCGCAACATTGGGCGGCTTGTCGATCTCGACCGACGGTGGCGCTGCGTTCGCTAATTACACCACCGCAGATGGGTTGGGAAGCGACGTTGTGCGCGGCGTCGGTGCCAGCGCCTCTGCCGTATACGCCGCGACACCTTTTGGATTATCGATTGACGGACTCGCCCCCCCTCCAACAGTTGTCTCCAGTCTGCGCGCATCCGCCAATCCCACCTCCGCCGCCAGCGCAGACTTCACGGTTACATTTTCCGAGAGCGTGACAGGCGTGGACGCAGGCGACTTCAGCCTGACGACAACCGGCAGCGTCTCAGGCGCAGCCGTGAGCGGGGTCAGCGGCTCGGGCAGTGTCTACACTGTGACAGTCAACACCGGATTTGGGAGCGGCACACTCCGCCTCAACGTCACAGATGACAATTCCATTGTGAATGCGGCGTCGAATCCACTGGGCGGGGCGGCTGTTGGAGATGGCAGCTTCACGACAGGCGAAGAATATACCATACGCGCCGCCTTCACCAACAAGACCACCGCCAATGGGCTGGGAAGCAACTTTGTGTTCGATGTCTTTGTCAGCGGCTCGAATGTATACGCCGCGACATGGGACAGCTTGTCGATCTCGACCGATGGCGGCTATACATTTACCAACAAGACCACCGCCAATGGGTTGGGAAACGGCCTTGTGTACGATGTCTTTGTCAGCGGCTCGAATGTATACGTCGGGACAATGGGCGGCTTGTCGATCTCGACTGATGGCGGCGCCACCTTCACCAACAAGACCACTGCCAATGGGCTGGGAAACGACCTTGTGAACGCTGTCATTGTCAGCGGCTCGAATGTATACGCCGCGACAGATGCCGGCTTGTCGATCTCAACCGATGGCGGCGCCACCTTCACCAACAGGACCACTGCCAATGGGCTGGGAAACGACACTGTGTACGCTGTCTTTGTCAGCGGCTCAAATGTATACGCCGGGACAGTTTTCGGCTTGTCGATTTCAACCGATGGCGGCGCCACCTTCACCAACAGGACCACTGCCGATGGGCTGGGAAACAACTTATTGTACGATGTCTTTGTCAGCGGCTCAAATGTATACGCCGGGACAAATGGTGGCTTGTCGATTTCAACCGATGGCGGCGCCACCTTCACCAACAAGACCACCGCCAATGGGCTGGGAAACAACAATGTGTTCTCTGTCTTTGTCAGCGGCTCGAATGTATACGCCGGGACAATGGGCGGCGTATCGATCTCGACTGATGGCGGCGCTGCGTTCGCTAATTACACCACCGCAGATGGGTTGGGAGACAACGTTGTGCGCGGCGTCGGTGCCAGCGCCTCTGCCGTATACGCCGGGACAACTAATGGATTATCGATTGACGGACTCGCCCTAATAGTTGTCTCCAGCCTGCGCGCATCGGCCAATCCCACCTCCGCCGCCAGCGCAGACTTCACGGTTACATTTTCCGAGAGCGTGACAGGCGTGGACGTAGGCGACTTCAGCCTGACGACAACCGGCAGCGTCTCAGGCGCAGCCGTGAGCGGGGTCAGCGGCTCGGGCAGTGTCTACACTGTGACAGTCAACACTGGAATTGGGAGCGGCACAATTCGCCTCAACGTCACAGATGACAATTCCATTATGAATGCGGCATCGAATCCACTGGGCGGGGCGGCTGTTGGAGATGGCAACTTCACAACGGGTGAGGTTTATGCGATCATTCATGATGTCAATTTCACTGATCAGCTCTTCCGCACCTCGAACCTGCCAACGACAGTCACCATCCCGAATACGCATGGAACAGACATCCACATCGGCACCCTGCTTGGCTCTGCCAGCGTCGGCACCACCTGGAACACTGCACAGGATTTCTTCATTGAAGAAGACACCTGCAGCGGAGCGACAATTGCTCCGTCAGGGTCCTGCACCTTCAAGGTGCGCTTCCTGCCCTGGAGTCTGGGAGCAAAGAGCGGGAGCATTACAGTGCCCTCGGATGCGCCAGACCAGCCATACAGCGTGTCGCTCAGCGGGAACTCCATAGCAGGCACACAACTATTGAGCAATCGTTCATTCGAAAGCTATTCAGCGGTGACCAACCTGCCGGACCTGTGGACGGTCTCGCCAGGCATCAAGGTGGGGATCGACACAGTGGACTCGAGCTGGGCATCCAACGGGCCGCTGTCGTTCAAGTTTGTTGGGGATGGTGATCTGAAGATTCTATCGCAGACGATCAACAAAGTGGGAGTGGCGGGAGACGACTTCTCATTCAATGTGATGACAAGCGGAGCGGGGATTCCAGTGAATGCACAGCGTTGGCTGTTGCAGGTGATGTTCCTGAACAATGGGGTGACGGTGGAGAACCGCAACATTCCGTTGACGACAGGGACGTTCAGCAATGTGCGTCTGACGAGGATGTACACTGCAACAACGAACTACGATCAGATCCTGTTCCGCATCCACTATGGCAAGAGCAGCGGGACAGCGTGGGTGGATCTGGCGAATCTGCAATGGGCGCCGTGAGGTGAATAGATAAACGCGTGAGAAACCAGTCCCACCCCGGAGTTATCTCTGTGGGTGGGACTGGTGTTTAATGAGATGGGGGCCATAGGTGATAAAGTACATTTATCCTCTTGAGGAAAATATGTTTTGTAAGTAAAATCGAAGAAAAGGTGGGAAAACAAGAATCAAGCTCCTGCCTCAAAAAAAACTGAATAGAGGAAAATATGAAAGCAACTTTCCACAGAATTGCCAACTGGCTGATTTCACTCGTAGTTGTTATCTCGATGCTGTTCCCCGGCATTCAACCGCAGCCTGTCTCGGCGCAGGAACCTTCAGACGGACTCCTTCGGGAATACAACGCAGAAACAGGCAAGGTCAGTTTAATCACAGGTGCGGATCACGCTCCGCTTGCGGTGCTGGGTGCGCGTGCAGCAGGGATGACTCCCGAAGCGCAGTCTCTGGCGCTGGTGCAGCGCTTCGCTTCGGAATTTGGCCTGACCCGCCCATCTGAAGAATTGCTCCTGTCTGAAATAGATCAGCCCTCAACCGAGCGTGTGGTCTCGAAATACCAGCAGATGTATCAAGGCGTGCCGGTGATGGCCGGCGAGTTGATCGTCCATGCCAGCAAGGGCGGCACCTTGCTCTCGATGAACGGCGAAGTCTCGCCCGGTCTGATACTGGACACGAATCCCAAGTTGACGGCTGAAACCGCGATCGAGATCGCAAAAGAGGGCATGGTCAAATGGTATGGAGGCGACGCGAAAGATTACGCCAGCGCGCAACCTGCCTTGTGGATCTTCGACGAAAGCCTGCTCAAGCCGAGCGCCCGCCCTGCGGTTCTGGTTTGGCGGCTGGAGATGACATCCACCCAGCAGTCAGCACCGATCCGCGAGTTGGTGCTGGTGGATGCGAAGACGGGCAATGTCTCACTGCATTTCAATCAGGTAGATACGGCTTGGGGAACTGCGTCTGTAAAACAAGATACGCCGCCAGTGTCTATCACATCCAAACCTGAGAGTTGGATAACTCCATACATCGAAAATGATTCTTCATTGGATAAAAAGGAAATACAGCCGCTTGCCCCAATTAATTATTACGTAAACATTGCCACAGGCAATGACAGCAACTCATGCACCTCCATAGCATCTCCCTGCCAGCATATTCAGGAGACCATTAATAAGGCGAGCAGCGGAGATATAATTAATGTTGCAAGCGGAGTATATTATCCTGATTCTGGAACAAGCGGGTCAGTGGTCGGTTGGGGGGGAAAAAACATTAATTTAGTTGGAGGATGGAATGATGCCTTTTCAGTTCAAAATGGTATAACAATTGTTGATGGTATGCATCAAAAACGGGGGATATCTATAAACGGGTCAACCTCATTCATAGATAGATTATGGATAAGAAATGGCTTATATGCGTATGGGGGGGGTGGCGGAATTTATTTTCTCAACAGCAACATTACAATTACAAATACTACAATTAGTAACAATTGGGGAGGTAGTTTGTTTTCTCCTGGCGGAGGGGGGATTAAAGGGGAAAATTCAAAATTATCACTTATTAATAGTACAGTAAGTGAAAATAATACTGATGCATGTGGCGGCGGCGGGATATCCATAACAACTAATGGCCAGGTGCTTATACAAAACAGCACAATAACTATGAACTCATTGCTCAACGCCGGCTCAGGCTGTGATGTAGGTGGGGTGGTAGTTAATAACAGCATTGGTTACACTGGGTCCTTAATAATCCGAAATTCGATCATGGCAAAAAATACAAATGTAGACTGTGCCACATCTTCCACTGGTATCACCAAAAATTCAAACGGTTTCAATATTTTGGGTCAGAATAATAGTAACAGTAGTTATGATTGTTTACCGGTTGGTGCTGGCGATCTCGTTGGAGTTGATCCATTTCTGGGTCGCTTGAACCCTATTACAGGAATAAATTATTTAACTCCTGGAAGCCCAGCTCTGGATGCAGGCAGTCCGTTAAGTCCGGGAAGCGATCCTGGCGCATGCGTTCAGACAGATCAGGCAGGTAGATTAAGGCCGATTGACGGAAATAATGATGGCAGCGCAAGATGTGATATTGGCGCTTTTGAAAGTGATGTTCCAACCCCATCAGTAATAAGCGCTGTAGAAGTATTTAGCGGCTCTCCACAAATTGTAAAAACATCCGGCAGCACAAGCAACCCTTTAATAGCCATGGTAGTAGATCAATATGGGCTGCCACGTCAAGGTGTAACAGTAACTTTTACCGCTCCTGGCAGCGGAGCCAGCGGAATATTCAGCGATACCGGCACCAATACAACTACGGCAATAACAAATGTCAATGGAAAGGCAAATGCCTCAGCTTTTACAGCAAACAACAATGCGGGAAGCTATATTGTTGTTGCCACCATTTCCGGCATTGCTACTCCAGCAGAATTTAAGCTGGAAAACCAGGTGTCTATCCCAACAACGATTACAGTTTCCAGTGGGTCTAACCAATCTGCTCACATAAATATTAATTTTGCAAACCCAGTTGCGGCTCTTGTAAAAGACCAATTTGGAAATCCAATGGCGGGAATAGCAGTTTCATTCATTGCGCCCGCAACAGGCGCAAGCAGCGTGTTCTTCGATACTGGAACTAATACAACTAGTGCAATCACAAATGCCAGCGGGATTGCGACGAGTTCTGCTTTTGCCGCCAATGCCATAAATGGGTTCTATGCTATAAACGCAACAGTCTCTGGTGTGAGCCTGCCTGCGGTTTTTCAATTAACAAATTCAGTTGTAATTTGCGCAATAATTAATCAATCCAACTACCACAGCCTTCTCTTTAAACCATACAAAGAGTTTAGATGCGGTTCCTCTGACAGCATGAGCTATGGAATTGGTAGTGGAGATTTTAATGGCGATGGGCGGCAGGACATAGCGCTTTCTTATAGAGATGGAGTTGGCCCCAAACATATACTATTAATATTCCTGCAAAATATTGATGGATCATACCCTGCCAACCCGATTTCTTACGCAGGCGGTAATCGTTCTGAGCACCTTGCAGTTGGCGACCTTAACAATGATGGACGGCTGGATGTAGCCACTGCAGATTTTAGCGATAACACCATAAGTGTATATCTGCAGTTAGGAAATGGCACAATTGCAAAACGACTTACATACACAACAGGAAATGGGCCAGATGCCATGGCAATTGAGGATATTAACAATGATGGCTTGGATGATATCGTTGTTTCTCATTTGAATTCAACGAGTATCGGTGTTTTTACCCAGAAAAATGACGGATCATTAAACTTAATGGCAACCTATCCTTCGGTTGCTTCAGAATATGGTGATGTCGCTATTGGCGATGTGAATAATGATGGCCGCAACGATGTAGTAAAACTGAATGGACAGTCATCCATCAATACAAGTATCTCGGTTTTCCTACAATCTGCCGGTGGAAATCTGGAAAACTCAATTCTTTATTCATTGGGTTGCAACTGTCTAGGCAAAGGCGTTGATGTTGGAGATGTCACAGGCGATGGAAGAAAAGATGTGGTGATGAGCTACGGTGGAAATCAGCCGAATTCGTTTGTCGCCGTATTTTCCCAGGATATTAATGGCTTACTGCAAATTCCAATCTCCTATAATGTATATGATTTTCCAAGCCCTGTGAAAATTGTTGACATCAACTCGGATGGTAAATCGGATGTTATTACGGCTCACAACGGTTTTTCATCTAATATTGGAATGCTTGCCCAGAACAATTCCGGGCAATTGGGGTCGTACACTCTGTTGACTGTTCCGTATAAGCTTAATTATTACTCACAGGATCTTGGTATTAAAGACTTAAATAATGATGCTTTGCCGGATATTCTTTTGGCTGGCATACAAGGCCCAATCATTTATTATCGGCAGATGCTCCCAATCACTGGTGGAAATCGACAAACCTATACATCAAATAATACTACTTCTCTGCCCGGTACTTTTTTGTGTGACCAATCAGCTCAATTATGTACAAATCAAATCAATTTAGATGCTGACTACGCTCATGCTTTTGCGGGACAGGCTTGGAGTCTTTATAATAATCGTCATAACAGGAACAGCATTGATAATCAGGGTATGACAATTATTTCATCAATACAATATGGCTCAGGTTATCAAAATGCCTTCTGGAATGGTACACAAATGGTGTATGGAAATGGATTCTCAGGTGCCGATGACGTGGTGGCGCACGAGTTGACGCATGGAGTCACACAATACGAATCGAACTTGTTCTACTTCTATCAATCTGGTGCCATTAATGAGTCCTTCTCCGATCTCTGGGGTGAAATGTTTGATCAACAGAATGGATTGGGCAGAGACGCCGGATTAAATTGGTATATAGGCGAAGATCTGCCCTCTAGCTCTATTCGCAATATGAGCAATCCACCAACCTATGGCGACCCGGACAAGATGACCAGCGCCAACTACGACAAGACCGACCTGGACAACGGCGGCGTCCACACCAACAGCGGGGTCAACAACAAGGCCGTCTTCCTGATGGTCGATGGTGGCACATTCAACGGGAAAACAGTATCCGCTCTCGGCTGGGACAAGACCGCCGCCATCTATTACGAAGCCCAGACCAACCTGCTGTCCTCCGGCGCAGACTACTCCGACCTGTACTTCGCACTCCAGCAAGCCTGCATTAACAAAACAGGACAATTGGGGATCACCGCAGCAGACTGCACACAAATGAAGAATGCGCTCGATGCAGTGGAAATGAATTCCCAGCCTGTCGCAAACTTCAACCCGGACGCACCCGTCTGCGCGGCTGGGCTGTACGCCAGTCCCGTGTTTGAAGATACTTTGGAAAGCGGGTCAGGCAAATGGATGATGACGGGCGCATGGTCGCTGGGCAATGGATATGCCAGCAGCCCCACGCATATGTTGTATGGCGACGACTTTTACCCAAGCGCTGAATCTATTGCAGAAATGACAACCGGTGTTGTTCTACCGCCTGCCACGAACCATTACTTGCACTTCAAACACGCATTTGGTTTTGAGTATGATGTGAATGGGAATTACGATGGCGGCGTGCTTGAATACAGCACGAACAATGGAAGCACCTGGGTCGACGCCAGTCCGCTCTTTGTGGACGGCCAGAACTACAAGGGCATCATCACAAACTACAACGGCACCACCAACGCATTGAAAGGACGCAGCGGCTTTGTGGGTGACAGCCATGGCTATGTCTCCTCGCGCTACAACCTCACCTCCTTGGCAGGGCAAACGGTCAAGTTCCGCTGGAGGTTCGCCACAGACAACAGTTACTACTATTTGGGCTGGCTGGTGGACGATGTCCAGATCTACACCTGCGGCACAACTCCGACCTACCCGACAGTTGCCTCAAGTGTGCGTAGCAACAATAACCCGACTTCGGCAGCCAGCGCAAACTTCACAGTGACCTTCTCCGAGAATGTGAGCGGAGTGGATGCCGGCGATTTCACACTGACGACAACTGGCGGCGTATCAGGCGCTGCTGTGAGCGGGGTCAGCGGCTCGGGCAGTGTCTACACTGTCACAGTCAACACCGGCAGCGGGGACGGCACGATCCGTTTGAATGTGGTGGACAACAATTCCATAGCGGACGCAACAGGCAACCTGTTGGGCGGAGATGCTATGGGAGACGGCAACTTCACCACAGGTGAAGCCTACACAATTAGCAAG
>JACRBI010000055.1 GCA_016234495.1 Chloroflexota bacterium
TTCGAGTCCCCCCGAGCTCACACAAAAAAGTCCTCCCAACAACGGAGGGCTTTTTTGTTTTGTTGTGTGTCCCCGCTGGGGGGATGATATTCGAGTCCCCCGAGCTCACAAAAAAAGCATCCAAGTAAGGGATGCTTTTTTTGTTTAATTTCTTTGCCGTACAAAAATCGTTATGGACGCTGAGGACGCGGAAGTTTTATTCATCCTCATCATCTTCTTCCAGATCCAAATCAAGGTCTTCCAGATCGTCATCTGCGTCTAGTGCAAAGAGATCGAACTTGTTTAATTCTTCGGTGAAATCCAGATTTTCCAGCGCATCTTCAAGATATTCGACCAGGGCTTCATCTTCGGTTTGTTCAATTAGATTGAGCAGGTAGATGCGCGCATCGTCGCCGCCGATCTGCGAGAGTGACCAGATTGCGGCGGTGATCACATCGTCATCTGTTTCTTCATCTTCAAGCAGTTTCAACAGGATGGGGCCGGCTTCTTCAATTACCAGTTCACCGGCGGCTTGCGCGGCGGCGGCTTGAATGAGCGGGTCTTCGTCGAGCAACATGCTGACCACATCATCACTCCAGCGTTCATCGTGAGAACGTCCCATGGCCAGAAGCGCGGTAGCGACCCAGGTCGGGTCTTCGCGTTGAAAAGCAGATTCAATGAGGTTAACAATTTCAGGCCGCGAGGAGTATCCCAACGCTTCAAGACATGCCTTACGCAAGGCGGGATTTTCGTCGCTTCTGATGATTGCGATCAATGCGTCTTCGGCTTTGGTCTGCAATTCGGCTTTGATTGCTTCCAACTCGCCCAACAGGATAAACTCTCCAAGCAGGAGCGCGGCTTCCAATCGCGGAGCGAGTTCGGCGTCATTGAGGAGAATGCCAGTTAATGTGCCAACAAGCTTCGGGTCGTCTGATTCGGAGAGCAGGCGGATGGCGCGCTCGCGCACCTCTCCATCCGGGTCATTTAATAATGCGCGGCCAATTTCTTCGTATGAGACGATGTTGTCTGAGTCGAAGTGGGTTAAAAGCGCATCGAGCAGGAGCAGTTTGCGGGTCGGTTTGACGCTCGGCCATACATCCAAAAAGAGACGCAGAGATTTTGGGTCAAGGTCTGAATACAAAGCCAGATGGGCTTGCGGAATATCCTTTTTGGATTCCAGCAGGTGATCGAGAACGGATTGAAAGGTAATTGTTTCGGACATATTTTAGGGGATGGCAATTTTTGCCGGGTTGACGAAATCCATCACGTTGACAAAGAGCATCAGGCCGATCAGGAGCAGCATGGCAACGCCGTTGACCGCGTTTTCCCATTGGGTAGGAATGCGTTTACGGAAAAGAATTTCGGGCAGGGTGAAGAGGATGCGTCCGCCGTCAAGCGCGGGAATGGGGAAGAGGTTCATGACGCCCAGCGAAATGCTGAGCACACCGATGAGGTTGAGCGTCCAGTTGGTGGGTTGGGGGATGGGCTCATTAGCGCTTGCAGGAACTACGTTTTCCTGACGGGTTGAAACATCTTCCTTGACAGCGATATTGAACAAGTCGAAGATGCCTTTGAAGCCGATGAAGCGCGCATCTTTGGGCGCGATCACGCCTTGGATCAACGCCACAGGAAGGTACACAATGGCGGCGGCTTGAATGCTTGTCATCATAAATCCGCCGGAGATGCTTTCAACAAATGTCGCCGGTCGTGTCGGATAGGTCAGCCCAACCCCGAGAGCGCCTTCGCTCTTTGACCTGCTGGATAATGGAGTGGCGGTTAATATGATATGTTCGCCGCTGCGTTCGATCAACAATTCAACGGGCTTGTCGAGGTTTGCCTGAATAGCTGCGATGGCAGGGTCGATCTCGCTCACGCTTTGACCGTTGATGGCGAGCAGAATGTCGCCGCTTTGTATGCCGGCCTGTTCGGCCGGAGAATTTTGAGTGATGGCGTCGATCTTCACCGAGCCCGGCACTGGCATGCCTTCAAATGCGATCAGCATGGTGAAGACGATGATGGCCGTGAGCAAGTTCATCAACGGGCCAGCGAATAGCACGACCAATCTTTTCCACGGGCTGGCTGCGGCGAGTCCGCCGGGGATGTTTGGATCATTCTCGCCTTTTGGGCGAATAAATCCGCCGAGCGGCAAGGCATGGATCGTGAATTCAGTTCCCTTCCATGTGAATAGTGTTGCGAGTTTATAGGAGGGCAGACCAAAGCCAAACTCTTCCACTTCCACTCCCACCCAGCGCGAGGCAACGAAGTGCCCCAGTTCATGCACAAAGATCATCCCGCCCAACGCCAGCAGGAATACAATTAAAGATACAAAATCCGGTACCATTTTTTATCCTTTGTCTAAATTTAACGACGATGAGGATTATATCTTCAAAAGGATTGGACTTAGTTAAAGATTTATTAGATAAATTGCCCCGCTTCTTTCCAAGCCGATAGCTGATCCTGCTTCGAAAGACAGCTTCTCACCCGCAGATTTTGTCAAACCAATTTCGCCGCGCCGCCCACTCCCGCCGCGAGGACATTGCTCACACCGGGCAACTCGCGCAGTCGCTTCTCCACCTCTTTGGCATATTCGCTCAAACAGATGACATGAACATTCGCGCCTGCGTCCACTGTGTAGCCGACGGGCAGTCCACCGGCGCGCCACTCACGCACCTGATGGAAAATTTCCACCGTGGCAGATTGCCAGTACATCAGCGGCGGATTGGAGGTCATCATCACCGAATGCATGATGTCGGAATCGAGTTCGATGATATTTGCAAATGCCTCAAAATCTTTTTTGAGGATCGCGTTTCGACAAATCTCCAACCTTCGCGCTGTATCCTGCACGCGTGCATTTTGCAGCGGACTCGTCCCGGCGATGGCGTGGCCTTCGGTGGAGCCGGTCTTCTTGTGACTTGAGCTGACGATGGCGACACAATCAGTCAAAGCCCAATGTTCTGGCGGCGCAATTGAGACTGCGATGCAATCTTCGTCGCCGCTTCCCATGTTCCACTCGACAAAACCAGATGGAATCGATCGGGAAGCTGACCCCGATCCGCGCCGCGCCAGCCGCGATAACTGCCCCTCGGACAGAGTCAGGCCTGCGGCTTGGGAAGAAGCGAGCGCCAGCGCCGCAAACGCCGCCGCCGAGGAGGCGATCCCTGCTCCGGCTGGAAAATTATTCTCGCTCATTACTTCCGCGTTGGCTTTGATACCGGCCATTTCGCGCACAAGATCGAGGATATATGAAACGCGAGTCAATCCCTTGCCGGCCACCTCATGCCCATTGATGATCAACTCATCGAATGGGAGCGACGGCTGAAAGCTGACGGTTGTGCGGGTGAAAAGTCCATCGAGATTCATCGAGATGGAACCGTTGACAGGAAGTCGCAGGGCGTTGTCACGGTTGCCCCAGTATTTGATGAAGGCAATATTTGGATGGCTGATTGCGGTGGCAGTGTGAGTGGACATAAAGGCAGTTTACCACAAGCACAAATTGAATGATTGAAAATAAAAAGGCAGGATGCAAACCTGCACCCTGCCTTTGATCTTATTTTTTTAACTGTTATCCCGGGCAGAAAAGCAGGTTGAGGTTACTGCCCGTATCTTGCGCGGAGTTACCGGCGAGGTCATTGCCAATCACGGCGATGGCGACTTGTCCGTTTGCGCCTTGCAGGAAGCTGTATGCCTGGTCGTTGATATTCACCGTGGCGCTGTAGATGTTTCCGCCAACCGGGGTCATTTCTACGAAGATGCCTTCACTGCCAACACCCACGTACCCATAAACCAGATAGACATTGCCCACAGCCGCATTGTCAGCGACATAGGCTTCGACAGTCAATATTCCGCCGCTGCATCCTGAGCCGTAATAAATGGTATCTGCCGGGTTTACCAGAGTGATATCCACTGCGGGAGGAGTGGTATCTGCAACAGGAGCAGGAGTCGGCGGGAGCGGAGTCGGGGGCGCAACTGTCGGCGGGACGGCTGTTCCTGAACCGGAAGATGTGCCGGACGAGGAGCATTTTTCCACTGAAATGCGGTAAGCCGGGGCGGCTGTCACAATGTTCCCCAAAACATCTATGCCTTCGGGTGTAAATTCAACTGCGGTAATGAGAGCGCTGAGTCCTGCGGTTGCTGTGTTCATGTCCAGTGACAGACTATAGTTGTTGGGGCCGCCGATGCCGGCAGAAGGAGTTTCCACGCCGCCGGTAGCCGCCACGGTTCCGCCTGAGTCGATCAGCGAATATCCAACACGAATGGTCTCGGCGGCTCCGGGGTCGGCGATGTACACATTAAAGCTGACTGTCGTCGGGCTTCCCGCCGGGCAGACGCCATAAAAAATATAAGATGGCGATGCTTCGGCTTTCATCTCAACAAACGGAGCGGTTCCCGGCGCCACAGTGGGGACTTCTTCCGGGGGGAACGCACCAGCTAGCGGGTCGTCACAGGAACCGCCGCTTTGAGATACTGTCGCAGTTTGAATCTGATCCGAAACGCAGACGGTCACTGAATCGCTTTCAGATGATTCACCGCCGGCGTAGGCGCGCGAGGCGAGGGTGTAGCGCCCCGGCGCGGCGGGATTCCAACTGGTTTCGGCGTAGACAATCGGCGCGGAAGAATCTGTATCTGCTGAACCGATGCTGACGCCATTAACGAGAAACTCGATTTTTGTCACGCCGCTGCCGCTGATGTGGCGCGCGTGCGCTTTGAATGGAAAGGCTCCCATCGGCAGAATGGAACCCGCGACGGGCTGATCCACCCAGGCTTGCAAATTGCTGGTAGAAACGCTCATGCCCGGAGCGCAGGCGCTGAGCAAAAATATAACAAGGATTGAAAGGCTGATGATTTTTTTCATGGCGTGTTTCCTGTTTTACGGCAACCCAAGCACGTTGATCTGGAATTTGCAGGAGGCCTCACCGAGGTCGCTGGTCAATTCGACGGTTTCGTTGATGCGCGCCCAGTCGGCGGTGGTTCGCGGCTCAAGAGTTTTGGTGGCGACACAGAACGGGTCGGGGCCGTTGCTGGTGTCGTAATCTTTAATGACGACCGTGAAACTGAGCGGTTGAAGCTGCGCCGCCGCCCCTTCCATTTCAAACAGCCAGGTCACCCTGTGCGGAGGCACTCCCCATTCGTACTGCCCTTCATTTACACAGACAGTTCCGCCCGGACATGCGCCAGTCAGCAGGGTGCCGATGTCGTGGCTTGGCGTCCGAGAAAGCGCAGGAGCGGTATTGCGAACCGCAATGAACAGGTCGCCGAATAATTCCATGCGGCGGTCATCGCACAAGATGCAGATATCGCCCTGATCCAGCACCTGTCCGCTTCCGGTGCTTGGACCAATGGTCAGCGATTGAACCGTGATGCGAAGTTCGGCGCGGCTGTTGCAGGCAGGCCGTCGAAGTTCCAACGGCGCGCTTGGGTAGGAGCGTCCAAAGTCGGTGACAGCGCGGACGGTGATCTTGATGATTCCGCCGCAGCGATAAAATGAAGGAATGGCGGGCGGCAGGCTATTACGAGCGGTTCCCGGTTGAATGAATAACTCAGGCCCGTTCACCGGATACTCGGAGGTGCGGGTGGTATCCAGAAAATCCACGTTCACTAAAAAGCCCGTGACCGCGGCTTGCGGCACAATGCCGCTTGCGTTCCAGTCCCATGCGAGGCGCGGAGCAAGCTGGTCAATGCACACGTTCGTTCCCGTGTCTGGGTCGGTGGAAGGCAGGGGTTCGCAAAAACCAGTCACGGTATTTATGAAGCGCACATTCGTGGGGACAGGAATTGTGACATCCGGTCCGCGAATGGGTTCAATGTTGACGGGCAGGAAGATCGGCCCGTTTGGCAGGCTGATGTCAGCGATGCGCGTCCCTGCTGGCGCGATGCGATATTGCACGCGGAAGACATATCCGCCGGCCTGCGCGGGAATTGCATCAGCGGATGCGACTGATCTCGAAACAGAGGCAGTTTCCGTGGCGACAAGATCGCGTCCATCCCACTCGGGGCTGGCATGGCTTCCTGAGAAATGTCCAAGCTGAATGCTCTCCGCTCCGCGCCGTCCCCAGCATTCGCCGTCAATCCGCACCAGCCCATCCGTTGGAACGGTCATCGCGTACTGACCGCGGCTGGGCAATTGCATCGGCAGGCTGTACTCCAAATTGCCGCTGGTGGGGCGCAGCAGGTTTGGCTCAGCGGGCAGGCGTTCGTAGCGCGAGCCATTGACCGAGACATAGCAATATGTGCCTTCAAATGATTCGGCGCTGGATAAGTTGATCAGACTCAATCGCAACGCTGAAGTTGCGCCCGTCCCCGCCGGCGAACATTCGGGTCCGATTTCGATCGGCATCATGGATGAGATGCCTTCTCCGCCGGGGCGGACCGGCGCGAGGAAGTAACGATAGGTTCCGATGCGGGTGATATCGTCGGTGAAGGTGGTGGTGTTTGCCGGGAGGCGACTCAGCAACGACATCAAATCATCGCCGGGTGACAGGCGGTAAAGCGCGTACGCAGTTTCATCGGGAGCATCTGTCCAGGCGAGGGAAATTTGACTGCATGAATGTGTTTCGCCGCTGAAGTGAGATACGCTGGAAGAATCGCCGGGAGTGCCCGGCGCGCCCGGTGCTGGCGGCGGGATGGCTGCCGCAGCTACCGAAGGGACGTCCTTGGTGCGGGGCAGTGTGAGCAATGTCCCCGCTGGAATGACCGCCGAAGGGTCAACTGCGCCGAGCGATGGATTCAATGTCAGAATTTGCTCAGGGGTAGTTTGAGCCGCGTCTGCCAGATCTTTGATTGTTACCTGAGTCACGCCGTCAGCGCGGGGAATGGAATCCACCATCAACTGCTGGGTGGCGCTGCTTAATTCCGCCACATCCACGAAGACAACGCTTGAATCGACAAAAGATTCGGCGCTGAAAAAAGCGCGTGCGACCAGCGCGTGCCGACCGATGGTGGCCGGCGTCCAGGTCTGCGCCAGAGTCAGCACATTTTGACCAGCCCCGTTTGCCGCGCCGACCAATGTCCCGTCGGCGTACACTTCCAGCCTTTGGACAGTTTGATTTCCCTCCACGTACACATCGAGCGGAATGGGATTGTTCAACGGGGCAACCAGTCCGCTTTGCGGGTTGCGAATTTGTGTGAAGACTCTCAAGGCTTGGTTTTGTGATTGGCTGTAATACCAGGCTGTCAGCCCGGCGCACAGTAAGATCAACCCGCTTACTGCCGTTCCGATAAAACAACCCAGCGAACGATTTTTCTTCATATTCTCTCCTTTGTCGTGAAAATGGTTGACGAACCAAAACACCCGTCACGGCGTTTCGCTGTTTTGACTGCCTTGTAATTTTTTCAGTGACTGGGAATCCTGCTGAATGAGATAATCCCAAAGTTCTTCAGCAGACTTGAACATGCGCCTCTGGGAGTCATCCAACATGCGGATGTCGCCGCGCCATTCCCCCGGCGGAGTCAATTGACTCGGCTCGCACCAAATGCGGATGATAAAAGATACAGGCTTTCGGACAGGGTTCATCATCCGCCCATTGTATGGACGGAGCGTCCGTAAAACGTCCCCCTACGACTGCCCGCCAATCACGCCAATCAATTTTTGGCGATACTCTTCAACGGGCGTAACGATCTTTCCGTACATTTGATTTTCAAGTTCGGCAACTTGAATCAACAGGAGCCAGTAATGATGTTCGGCAAGACTGCGCGACTGGATAAGGGCAGTCTCGGCGGATACGTGATTTCCCATTTGCAGTTCCGCGCCAGCCAATAAAAGAAACGACTCGGCAATCAGAGGCTGGTCGGGGCAGGCTTGCGCCAGCGCAAGACATTCGCGGGCAATGGGCAGGGCTTCCATGGGACGCTGGTTCTCAAGAAGCAGATTCCCTTTTGCGAGCAGCGCTTTTATCAGCAAAGGAATTTCATCCGCGGCGCGGGCTTTGTCGGTGAGGCAATGCAACTCGTCCCACAGATCAGTTGTCGGCGCGATGCGGATGCGCTGATTCAGATGCCGCACCTGCGCATCGAGGATGAAGGCCGGCACCTGAGTCGCTTGCGCCGCCCGCAGTGAATCATCACAGGCGGCCATTGCAGAATCCGTTTGCCCCAGTACATGCCAGATCTGAGCGCGCATGGCGCTTGTCGTATAAATGATGGGTTGAATTTTTAATTGAACGGCTTTGCTTTCGATCTCAGCCAGCGGGACGGCGGGCATTTCAAAATTTAAATACGCCAGCGCAGCCATCCATTGATAGGTCTGCATCAGGGTTTGACCATAAACGCTGCCCACTTGTGAGGATGTGTGATGTCCCTGTAAAAAATCCTCGCGCGCTTCGGCGATGTTCCCCGAACGCAAATATGCCGCGCCTCGGCCGGCGTATTTGCTCCACAAGCCGGGCACGTACGAGCCTCCGACCGTTTCTATTGATTCTGAATAAATGCGAATGGACTCGTTGTATTGTCCGCGATTGAGTGCGACCTGTCCCATCATGGTTAATGCCGCCCCTTGCAGGCGCTTCAATCCCGCTGCCCGTGCCTGGGCGACTGTTTTCTCCAGCATTTCCACCGCCCGGGCATATTGCTGAACAAAAACCAGGGCGGTGCCAAGGTGGTTGAGGCTTTGCATGTACAAGGTGGAGTTGGTTTTCTGAATTTCTTCCAGCCGTGACCGGGCAATCTCAAGGTCGCTGACTGCTTCGTTTGTATTTCCCATCATCATATTGCACAGGGCGCGCCAGTTGAGCGCCTGCGCTTCTGCTTCATGATCCCTGCTTGCGTGAGCGAGGGTCGCCGCCTGTGAAGCGACTTGATAGCCTTCAGGCCAACGGTCGCGCGCGTAGAGCATGTTGGCGTATTCAGACAGGGCTTTGTAATATATGGAAGGAAACTCGCGGCACAGAGTGAGCGCCGGCTCAAATAACGAGAGCGCCTCTTCAGACTCTCCGCGATAATGGGCGATCCGAACTCGTTGCAGCGCGGCCTGCGCCAGCAACTGACGCGCTTCGAGTGAACTTCCGTTGATCAACGCGGCGGCATGATCTGTTAATTCAAGCGCCTGTTCAAAAGCCGAAATATCCGCAACTTCCTGCGCGTGCAACAACCAGTGATGCGCCGCCTTTAATGGCACACCTCCCTTTTCGTAATGCAGCGCGATCCGGATGGAATATCCCTTTCGTTCCTCATGAATTTTCTCCAGTGCAAAACCTGCCTGCGCATGGAGCGCGGCTGCATGGGCCGCTGAAATTTCATCAAGGATGATCTGATAAATAAGCTGATGACTGAATGCGTAATCATCCGCGCTGGTGGAGCGGGCATCCAGCAGGAATTTACGCGCCAGTAGTTTGTCGAGCGCGGCGGCGAAAGATGAAGGGGCGGTGTTTTGCATGGCCTGCAATTCACTTTGCAGAAAGGAGAATCCCAGCACAGCAGCGGATTCGAGCAATTGCCGTGTTTCATCTTCCAACTGCTCCAGCCGAAAGCGCAATGATGCGCGAAGCGAAGGAGGGGTGTGACCTGCGGCTTGCAGGTGATGGGCTTCCAACAGGCTGTCTGTCGCTTCACGCAGAAGCAGCGGAAGCCCCTGTGCGTAAGCGCTGATCTCCTCAATTAATTTCGCGTCCGTGGATTGCGCGCCCATGCTGTGTTCAATAAAGAGGCGGGTTTCCACGGGAGTAAATGGTTGCAGATTAATTTCATGCGAGCAGCGTTGGCGGCGCAAAGAATTCTTGATCTCCAAAAGATGCTGCGCTTGTTCGTCATTGCGGTGAGTGACAAGCAGCAGCAAAGGCAGCGAGTAGCAGGTCTCGCCCAGTTCGGCCAGCAATTCCAGCGAAGCATCGTCAGCCCAATGCAGATCCTCAACAACCAGAACCAGCGGGGATTGAATGGTCAAAAAATGAAAGATCTGCCTTAATGCTGCGCGCAATTCCCCGGCATTTGGCTGGGAGGGCGCGCTCAACCCGGAACGCAAAACGAGCAGGTCTGGGACAAGCGGGAGCAGCCAGTTCAACCATTCCAGCGGAAGCTCACTGCTGTGGGCAAGAATGGGCGCTGCCGCCGATAAAATTTTCCGCCAGGGCGAGTAGGGAAGCGAGCCGACCTCCTGTTCGTCGGGTTGACAATTTCCCCAGAACAGCCTGCCAGTTGCCGGCTCGAGAAAGCGTCGCAGGGTTTCCTGTAAAAAATGAGTTTTGCCCACTCCGGCTTTCCCGGAAATGAACACGATCCTGCCGTGTCCATTGGACAACTCACTCAAGATGGTTTTCATCTGCCCGAGTTCGGTCTGGCGGCTGATGAAAGCGGCAGCGGCCTCGGTCAGTTCGTGACTGGGAGGTTCCTGGAGCAGACGGTTGTTTAAAATATCGGTGTAAAGCGCCATCGTCTCCGGCAGGGGCAGGGTGCCTAATTCGTCGCGCAGACTCTTAATAAGCGCCTGATAGGTCGCAATGGCCGCCGGGCGCTGGCCTGCCAAAACTTCCAGCGTCATTTGCAGGCGGATGACTTCTTCATCCCAGGGTTCAAGCGCAGACAGTTTGCGAATCCACATCAGCCCGCGCTCATGGCCTCCATGTTCTTTCAAGAGTTGCGCGAGTTTTTTCAAGATCGCATGATGTTGATTGCGGAGGTCCTCGCGGCGCGCAAGGATGAAATCATTTGCGCCAAGCCCGTGAGCCAGGTCGCCGCGATAAAGCGCTGCCGCTTTTTCCATGCCTGTCAAATCATTCCCTGCATGTTCAAACTCGCGAACATCCAGCCAAACCAGCGGACTGGACTTCCACGTGATGGTGCGGGGCGAGATGACAAGCAGTTCACGCATTTCCTGCGGCAGGATATTGCGGATCAAATGCAAATGACGGCGCAAATTGGCAAGCGCATCCGATTCACTTGAGTCGGGCCATAAACTGAAAGCCAGTGTTTTTCGCGCCAGTGGATGATCAATATCCAGCAAGAGGCGCACCAGCAGACGCAGCAGGCTTTCTCTTTGGGGAATATCCAGATGCCCACCCTCGTATTCCATCCGTATCCCGCCCAATAGATAAATGATCAGTTTCCCGGGATTCATATAGGTGCGGATTATATACACTTTCAAGAAAAGTAGATTGGCATACAAGTACCATTTATATGATCGGATCACACACAGGTTTAATCGAAAACATTGATTAACTTACACAATGCTTTTTGGACGCAGAAAAACGCTGATTTTCGCTGATTCAAAAAGAAAAAATCTGCGTTTTCAGCGTCAATCAGCGTCCCGATTCTGAAAGTGTAAGGCAATCAGTCGAAAACATTGGAATTTATCGGAATCAACTTTTTTGCCTGCGAAGTTCACGAAGGAAAACGAATTTCTTTCGCACTTTCGTGAAAATTCGTGTTCTTCGTGGATTTATTTTCTTATTTCCGATAGGTCTATTATAATGACCGCGATTGTCGTGCCTTGAATTGACCGACGCAAAGGGAATTCTGAAATATGCCCAACCGTGATCTTGCTGCAAAACGCCTTCTGGCTGTAACGGAAGAAGAACTTCAGCGCATCGTGCTGGATATTCATGATGGGCCGGTGCAAAATCTTTTCGCGGCGCTCAGCCAGTTGACTGTGCTCCAGTCGCGGATGAACGCGCTCCAGCCCTTTCCCGAAGATTGTATCGTGACCATCAACCGCACGATCAACCTGCTTGAGTCGTCGCTGGGAGATATCCGCGACCTGCTGGGCACGTTCCGCGCGCCGGAGTTTGCCAGCCGCGAATTGACCGAGATCATCGAGGACATCATCATCCAGCACGAGTCGATCACAAACGGGGCGGTGACGCTTGAGATGTTGAAGCCGCTATCGGGGAATGTCACTTTGCCGGTCAAGATCGCATTATGCCGAATCTTGCAGGAGTCTCTTGCAAATATCCGCCGTCATGCAGGCGTGGAAAATGCGCAGGTGGAAGTAAAGACCGAAAAGAAACAGATCATCCTCGAAGTCACAGATCAAGGTCGCGGATTCGAACCGCCCCCGCTCGACGGTCCGCTTGCCACGGAAAAGCACGAGCACATCGGTTTGCGCGGGATGCGGGAACGGGCGGAACTGGTCGGGGGAAAACTGATCGTGTCGAGCCGCCCTGGTGCGGGTACGCGAGTCCGCGTGGAGGTTCCAGTTTATGAATGAAGCGCCCAAACCGATGATCCGCATTGTGCTGGCAGATGACCATGCGCTTGTGCTGGAAGGTCTGCGCGCTCTGTTGAGCGCCGAGCCGGACTTGCGCGTGGTGGCAACAGCCACAGACGGTGAACGTCTGTTGGAAGCCGTGAAGCGCTTCTCGCCGGATGTGGTGGTCATGGATTTGCAAATGCCGTTCATGGATGGGCTGACCTGCCTGCGGCACATCCGCGCGGAGGGACTGCCTGTGCGGGTGCTGGTCATCAGCGCGTTCCGCGATACCCACACGCTGCGCTCGGCAGTGGAAGGCGGCGCAGACGGCTTTGCTCTCAAGACCGACCCCCCCAACATGACACTCGCCGCCATTCGTCAGGTGGCGGCAGGGCACATGGTTTTCCCGGAGGCTGTCCGCCGCTGGTTGATTCGCAAACCGCAGTCTGACCCGGGCGCGCTCACAGACCGGGAAGAAGCCGTCCTTGCGCTCATCGCAGAGGGGAAAAGCAACGCCCAGATCGGCGCGGTATTAAGCCTGAGTGAAAACACTGTCAAGTTCCATTTAAAGAATCTTTTCGCAAAACTTGGCGTCACGAACCGCACCGAAGCCGCCACCAAATACCACCAGCGGTAACAAGACCTCGGAGTTACCCACCCGATCGGGTGGCTCACCCTACTCGAAAAAAATTCACAAACCATCCATGTGGGCGTTCTCTTGCGCCTGCTCCGATGCTATCCTTGCGCCATGATCAACGAAGAAAGGATTGCTGCCTCGAACAGTTTTACTTCCCGAGCGTTCATGGGCGAAACTCCGAATCGCAACCTGGCCCTTGAGCTGGTGCGCGTGACCGAAGCCGCCGCGCTTGCCGCCGGTCATTGGATGGGGCGCGGTCAAAAGGAAGCGGGCGACGGCGCGGCAGTCGAAGCCATGCGGCTGATCCTTTCAACAGTGGACATGGAGGGCATTGTTGTGATCGGCGAAGGCGCAAAAGACAAAGCCCCGATGCTCTTCGACGGCGAAAGAATCGGCAACGGTCTCGGCCCATCTGTGGATGTGGCAGTTGACCCCATCGAAGGCACGGCCCTGCTTGCATACGGACGACCCGATGCAATTTCCGTCGTCGCCGTTGCCCCGCGCGGATCGATGTGGTCGCCGGGCCCGGCCTATTACATGAACAAACTCGTCGTGGGACGCGAAGCCCGCGCCGCGCTTCATTCGGGACTGTTAGCTGCTCCCGTTTCTGAGGCATTATCCGTCATTGCGGCATCGCTGCGCAAACCCGTCGGCGACCTGACAGTCTTCGTGCTCGATAAACCCCGCCACCAAAAATTAATTGAAGATATCCGCGAAGCAGGCGCGCGCGTCTTGCTCCGCACCGATGGCGACGTGGCCGGCGCGCTCATGGCCGCCCTGCCCAACTCCGGCGTGGATGTGTTGATGGGCATCGGCGGCACCCCCGAAGGCGTGATCGCCGCGTGCGCAATTCGCGCATTGGGCGGCGCCATGCTCGGGCAACTCGCGCCGCAGAAAGAGAACGAGCGCAAAGCCGTTGAAGAAGCCGGTCTCGATCTCGACTGCGTGTTGACCGAACTCGACCTCGTGCAAAGCGACGATGTTTTCTTCGCCGCCACCGCCATCACCGACGGCGTGCTGATGCCCGGCGTGCATTACAGCGGCGATGGCGCAAGCACTTCTTCCATTGTTATGCGTGGAAAAACTGGCACCGTCCGAAAGATTCACTCAGACCATCGGCTGGATAAACTGCGAGAAATCAGCGCAGTGGCGTATTGAGTGATGGTAGACAGGTACACAAGTACACAGGTAGTTAACGTAACAAGTAACTCGCAACTCATAACTTGTATCCAAGAGGAGACCCCATGTCCAAAGAAAAAAGCAACCCTGAAGAGAAAGCCCTGTTCGATGCAGGCGTAAAGGAATACAGCGCAGCCGGACGGTATTACTACGATATCGGCTATAAGCCCACCGAGACCCAGGTGCTGGCGGCATTCCGCGTGACTCCGCAGGAGGGAGTCTCGTTTGAAGAAGCCGCTGCAGCAGTCGCGGCTGAATCCTCCTTCTCCACATGGACGACCGTCTGGTCTGATTATCTGGTGGATGCCTCCCGCTATTCCGCGCGCACCTATGAAATGAAAGCCGTGCCCGGTCACCCCGACCAGATGATGGCCTACATCGCCTATCCGCTCGATCTGTTCGAGGAAGGCTCAATGGGTAATTTGATGTCATCGCTTGTGGGCAATGTCTTCGGGTTCAAGCCATTACGCGCCCTGCGCCTCGAAGACCTTTACTTCCCTCCTGCCCTGCTCAGCACATTTCAGGGACCGCCGCACGGCATTCAGGTGGAGCGCGACCGCATGGACAAATATGGGCGTCCGATGCTTGGCGCGACGATGAAGCCCAAGCTTGGTCTCTCTGCAAAAAATTATGGACGTGTGGTCTATGAAGCCCTGCGCGGCGGGTTGGATTTTACAAAAGACGACGAAAACATCACCTCCCAGCCGTTCATGCGTTGGCGTGACCGCTTCGAATTTGTGATGGAAGCCGTCAATCAGGCAGAGAGGGAAACCGGCGAACGCAAGGGACATTACCTCAACGTCACCTCCGGCGATATGGAAGAAATGTACCGCCGCGCCGAATTCGCCAAGGAACTCGGCTCGCGCATCATCATGGTCGATTACCTGATCGTCGGCTTCACGGCCTTCACCTCCCTTTCCAAATGGTGCCGCCAAAACGGGATGCTGCTCCACGCGCATCGCGCCATGCATTCAGTCCTCGACCGCCAGCCCAATCACGGCGTTCACTGGCGCGTGCTTGCCAAGATGTGCCGTATCATCGGCGCGGATCATCTCCACAATGGGACGGTGGTCGGAAAACTCGAAGGCGACCGCACCTCCACCATCGGGATCAATGAAATGATGAGGGAGACCCGCGTTGCCACCAAAGAGCAATGCCCCGGCCACCACTTTGACCAGCCCTGGCTTTCCATGCCGGGCATGATGCCAGTCGCTTCGGGCGGAATCCACGTTTGGCATATGCCCGAATTAGTTTCAATTTTCGGGGATGATGTCATCCTGCAATTTGGCGGCGGGACGGTCGGTCATCCGTGGGGAAGCGCGGCAGGCGCGACTGCCAACCGTGTCGCACTGGAGGCGGTTGTGCAGGCTCGCAACGAAGGCCGCAATCTGCTCGCCGAAGGCACCGACATACTCAAGTCTGCTGCACGACAAAGCGGAGAATTACGCGCCGCCATGGAAACCTGGAAGGATATTACCTTCGACTACGAATCTGTGGATGCGCTTGATAAGCCGTCGGCGTAATTCAAAAGGAGCCTCAAACATGAAAACCGAAACTTTTTCCTACCTCCCCACCTTCAGCCGCGAACAGATCGAAAAACAAATTCAATACTTTTTGAAAATGAACTGGGTGGTCGGCATCGAATATACATCCCAGCCGAATCCCAACCTTGCATTTTGGGATTGGTGGAAGCTGCCCCTGTTCAACATCCGCACGGTGGACGAGATCATGTCCGAGATCGAGGCATGCAAGGCAGCAAATACGGATTGCTACGTCCGCATCACCAGTTATGACAATGCGCGCCAAACGCAGGTGATGAGCTTTGTCGTACACAAACCCCAAAATAGCGTAGGCGACGTTCTCTAACGTGGCCGGATGCGCAAGAGAACGCATCCCACACATGAAGCCAGATAGGTGATCTTATGAATAAACATCGTCCCATCATCCTTGCCATTGTCGGCGACAGCGCTGCCGGGAAAAGCACGCTTACCAATGGGCTGGTCCGAATCCTCGGCGAGGATCGGGTGACCGCAGTCTGCACGGATGACTATCACAAATATGACCGCAAGGAACGCGCGGAGTTGGGCATCACGCCCCTGCATCCCGATTGCAATTATCTCGATGTGCTTGAACTCCACCTCGAACGCCTGCATTACGGACAGCCTTTCCTCAAGCCGGTCTACGACCATGCCACTGGCACACTCATCCGCCCGGAATACATCCGCCCGCGCGAGTTTGTGATCGTCGAAGGTCTGCTCGGATTTCATTCGCCGGTCATGCGCCAATTCTACGATGTGAAAGTTTTCCTCGATCCGCCGGAAGAACTGCGTACGGCATGGAAGATCAAACGCGATACATCCAAGCGCGGCTATACCGCCGAGCAGGTGCTGGCTGAAATGAAAAAACGCGAAGCCGATACGCTCAAATATATCCGCCCGCAGCGCGAACATGCAGACATCGTCGTTCGCTTCCATCCGAACGAAGGCGTTGAACCGCTCAATGCCGGGCCGAACCTCAATGCCCAGCTTGTTTTACGTCCGACGATTCCGCATCCGGACCTGAGTTATCTGATCGAAGGAACGCCTCATGCTCCGACCGATATCAGGCTCCAGCTTGGACGGGATGGCGGCCGCCCGGTCGATTTCCTGGAAATCGCTGGAAGTGTCAGCCCTCAAAATGCAGTTCAGCTTGAAGATGCGATCTGGCAGCATCTGCCCGACCTGCGCTCGGTGCGCGAGGATCAATTTGGTGATTATCAGGATCGCACCGAAGTCAGGCACAGCCATCCGCTTGCGCTGACGCAATTGTTGATCACGTATCATCTGCTGCGCAAGTATGCCAACATCAAGCAGATTCCCATGGCTCCGCCGGTGGCTGCGTTGAGCCGCTTGCAGTCGGCCGATTCGAAGTAGAGACTCCCAGCGAAGAAAATTTTGATTTGGACGAGTCAATTGCCGGCGTGGAAAGACGCGAGGATTCAATCAAAACATGAGCGACGAATATGATGTCACAGTGATCGGCGCGGGACCTGTCGGCTTGTTTGCCGCGTTCTATGCCGGGATGCGAAATCTGCGGACGCTTGTGTTGGAAGCATTGCCGAAGCCGGGCGGTCAGATCACTGCGCTGTATCCTGAAAAATATATTTACGATGTGGGCGGCTTCCCTGCGATTTTAGGGCGCGACCTGGTGACGGAGCTTTATAAACAAGCGACACAATTTGGCGCGGACTTTAAATTCAACGAGCGCGTGGAATCACTGGAGATGCCCGAACCCGGGCATTTGAAATTGACCACAAGTGCAGGCGCATATGCCAGCAAGACGGCGATCATCGCGGCGGGCATCGGCGCGTTTCAACCGAATCGAATCAATGTGCCCGGCGCGGCAGAGTTTGACGGGAAGGGTGTTTCGTATGTGGTGCGCGAACGCGAGAGATTTTTAGGGCGGCGTCTGCTGGTGATCGGCGGCGGCGATACGGCGGTGGATTGGTCATTGGAGCTTCGCAACTGGGCGAGCGAAGTGACCCTGATTCATCGCTTCGATTATTTCGAGGCGCATCAGCGCAGTGTGCTGGCGCTGTATGATTCGACGGTGAATGTGCATACGCAAAACGAATTGGTGAGCATTGCTGGGAAAGATGCAGTGGAACGCGCGGTGATTCGTGATCATGTGACCGGGGATGAACGCGCACTGGAAGTGGACGATATTTTGGTGTGCATTGGTTTTCGCGCCGACCTCGGGCCAATCGGTCAGTGGGGACTCGATCTCGAAGGACGCAAGGTTTCGGTCAATCGTCAGGCAGAGACATCCATGCCGGGCGTGTATGCTGTCGGTGACATTGCGCATCCGCAGGATGGAATCAGCATGAACCTGATAGCGTATGGATTCGGTCAGGCGACATTGGCAGTAGGACATGCCAGTCATTTTATTCATCCAAAAGAGCGCGTGGCGCACGGGCATAGCAGCCAGCGCAAGGGAATGAAATACGCGCCCACACCCGGCTCCGCGCAGGTTAATGAATAAATTATTTAACCGCCAAGCACGCGACACTTGCGCCGCGCGCCAGTGCGGTGAGGTCGCTAAGAAACCCTTTAAAATCTTTGTGTTCTTGGCGGTCTTCGCGGTAAAAATTTTGGTTTTGAGCCAAGGAGAAACACATGCCAGAAAGACCGCAACGAAATTTATCGCTTGAACTGGTGCGCGCCACAGAGTCAGCGGCAATGGTCGCCGCGCGTCACCGTGATTTGGGAAAATGGGATTCGGCCAATGCTGCCGCGGCAAATGCCATGCGGCTTGTTTTGCAAACGATTGACATGGACGGCGTCATCATCACTGGCGAAGGTGAAAAGCACAACACGCCGATCCTCTTTCACGGTGAAATGGCCGGCACAGGGCATCCGCCTGCCGTGGATGTGGCCGCCGACCCGATCGAAGGCACGCCTGTCCGTTCGCTTGGCCGCCCAAACACACTTGCGCTCGCCGCGCTTGCCGAACGCTGGAGTCTGTGGGATCCCGGCCCAAGCGTTTATGTGAACGAGATCGTCGTCGGCGCACAAGCCCGTGACGCCATTGACTTGAATCTTAATCCCACTGAAAATTTACAACGCATCGCCGAAGCATTGAAATGCAAGGTAAAAGACCTGAACGTTTTCGTGTTGGACAAACCCCGCCATGAAAATTTAATCCGCGAATTAAACGAAGCCGGCGCGCGGGTGAAGATCAACTCCGGCGGTTTCATCGTCGGCGCGATTCTTGCGGCCATGTCTGGCACCGGCGTGGATGTGATGATGAGCATCGGACGCGCCTCCGAGGCGGTGCTGGCGGCCTGTGCTGTCAAAGCGGTGGATGGCGGGATTCAGATTCGCCGCGCACCGCAAAGTGAGGATGAAATGAATCGAGTCCAGTCTGCGATGGGAAAGCGCGCGCGTCAAATCTTAACCGGGGCTGATTTGTGTAAATCTGACGATGTGTTCTTCGCTGCGACAGGCATCACCGACGGCGCGCTCCTGCATGGCGTGGATTTTCAGCGTGACGGCGTGACCACTGAAAGCCTGGTGATGCGCGCCCGCTCGGGAACGATCCGCTATGTGCGCGCCATTCATCAACTGGATAAGCTCATGCGCTTCAGTCAAATTGATTACACCGGAAACAATAAAGAGAGAGCCAGCACCCATGATTAAACTTGCCCCGTCCATTCTTGCTGCAAATTTTGCCCGCCTCGAAGAACATGCCCGCGAAGCCATCTCCGCCGGGGCAGACTGGCTGCACATTGACGTGATGGATGGTCACTTCGTCCCCAACATCACCATCGGCCCGCTCATCGTGGAGTCCCTGCGTCCATTGCGCGCTGAAACCGGCGCATGGCTGGATGTACATTTGATGATCGAGAACCCGGACCGCTATCTGGAAGATTTCGCTCGCGCAGGCGCGGATATTATCACCGTGCATGTTGAAACCTGCCCGCATTTGCATCGCACCATCCAGCGCATCAAGGAACTGGGAGTCAAAGCCGGGGTCACGCTCAACCCGGCCACTCCGCTGGTCACGCTCGAAGAGATTCTGCCAGATGTCGATCTCGTGTTGATCATGTCTGTCAACCCCGGCTTTGGCGGACAGAAATACATTCCATCGTCAACAGCAAAGATCAAGCGTCTGCGGCAGATGTTGAATTCGATTGACTCGAAAGCCTTTCTCGAAGTGGATGGGGGAGTCCATGCCGGGAACGCGGCTGAAATCGTCCACGCGGGAGCAGACATACTGGTCGCCGGAAGCGCCGTCTTTGGCGGTTCACGCTCCGTGGCTGACAATGTCAAAGCCTTGCAAACAGCAATCGCCTGACCAGCTTTGACATCCACGTAAAAAAGGGGGGGAGGGGAGAAAGACACTGTTCTGTAGCCGCAGGTGTGTTAGCGGCTTGGACAATTCCAAAAAAAGTGAAGCGGGGGTAATCTGGCGGCAAGTTCATTTGTGCAAGGAAGAATCGAGAGCCTTGGATAACCTCTGTTGAATGAGAAATTCAAATAGGCGGGAATGTAGTCTGTGTTTTCGACATAGCAACTCGAAATAGTCTCAAAATAATTCAAATAAAGATCAAAGAAACAAAAAGATTTGAGGGTGTAAAGTATGCATGCATCATTTTTTAAGTTGCTTTCAAAACAAAATAAAATTTACGATTTTTCTGTAACTTGTCATTTCATTTCACGGTTTCATTTTAAATTACCTTATTTGAACATCTTTTGTAAAGGATAGTATGGAAAATGGAATTCAACAATTTGCCGAAAAGGTGAGCGTGCCGCTCGTTGAATTTTATGGGGAAATCCGAAACGAAACTCCAGCGAATCTCCAGCAAAAAACTGGTGCGGCAATCAAGAAAATATTCATAACTGAAGATATTTCACAGCCTGTCAAATAAAATCCTTTGGAGGGATGACATGCATACTGCAAAAAATACCAATACCTTGTCCGCAATCAGCCTTCGGGTCATTTATTGTTTAATGATCCTGTCTGTGCTTCTTTCAGCTGTTGGAGTTAACCCGGTTAGCGCGGCACCGGCGGGGACGGCGCTGCAGTTTGACGGCAGTGCCACAAACAAACAAAATGTAACCTTCGGTGCAGCGCCTGGTTTGGGAGTTACAACGTTTACCTTGGAGGCTTGGGTCAAGCGTTCAACTGGTGGAATTGTTATGAGTACCGGGTCGTTGGGATTTGATAACACCGGCGGGCGCCCCAGTATTTACCCAGTTGTGACTAAGGGCATGGGTGAAGGCGAAACGCCAGCGAATGTTAATATGAATTATTTTCTGGGAATTACATCTACAGGTTTTGTTGGTGCTGATTTTGAAGATAAAGCCGGTGGAGTTAATCATCCGGCTTGGGGCACCACCAACATTCCTGTTGGCGAATGGCATCATATTGCTGCTACCTATTCTGGAACATGCTGGGCTCTCTATGTTGATGGTAACCTTGAAACTCTGAATGCAGGAGTTACAGCTTGTCCTAATGCAACACCTGAGTCGATAAGTATTCAACATGCTGGGTTGGCAGCCGCCATGAATTCGATAGGTGCTCTTGGTACAGGATTCTTCTCAGGCGCCATTGATGAGGCGCGCGTCTGGAATCGCGCGTTATCGCTGAGCGAAATTCAAGCGAATAGATTAAATGAACTTACGAGCGGATCTGGCTTAATTGCGCGCTGGGGTCTTAATGAAGGCACTGGAACAACAATTGCGAGTTCGGTTGGTTCTTTCCCCGGCACAGTCAGGAGCTCGACGTCCACCCTACCTATCTGGGTGGCTGGCTTCCCGATGCCTGATTCAACCCCTCCCGCCGCGCCGACCGGGTTGACTGCAACTCCCGGCAGCGGAGTTGTCTCCTTATCCTGGACTGCACCAGCTGACCCGGATGTCGCGGGATATAACGTTTATCGCAGTACAACCCCTTCGGTTCCATTGACAAGCCCGGTTAATGGCGGCACGCTTGTTTCTGGCACAGTATATTCAAATGGCGGCCTGACCAACGGCACCCCCTACTATTATGTGGTTACCGCGGTGGATACAAGTACCAATCAATCAGGCGCATCCAACGAGGTGAGCGCCACGCCGCTGTCTACTTTAGGCACAGGCATAAACTTTGACGGCACGAATGACTACGTTACGTTTGGGGCGGCTTCCGGTTTGGGATTGCAAAACTTCACCGTTGAAACCTGGTTTAAACGGACTGGCACTGGGGTGGCTGTCAGCACCGGTAGCAATGGTGTTACTGCCGTCCCGCTGGTGACCAAGGGCTCTCCTCAGGCTGATGGCTCCAATGTTGATGAGAACTATGTGCTAGGCATTCGATCATCCGATAATGTGCTAGCCGGAGATTTTGAAACCTTTGCAGTGTGCGGCAGTCGTCCGGCCGGCGATAATAATCCCATTGTCGGTGTGACGCCTATTGTTAACAACACCTGGTATCACGCGGCGTTCACCTACGATGGGACAGCCTTGAAGTTATACCTGAATGGAAATCTGGAAAGCACGCTTCCAAACACTTGCATTCCGCGCTATGACAGCATTCAACACGCCGGTCTTGGCACTTATATAACTTCAACTCCCAGCACTTCAGGATATTTTCAGGGTGTATTGGACGAAGCTCGCATTTGGAATTTTGCTCGCTCGCAGGCTGAGATCATGGGCACAATTAATTCCGAGGTCACCAGCGGTACCGGGTTGGTTGCTCGTTGGGGAATGAATGAAGGCGCTGGCACGACAATCGCCAGTTCGGTTGGAGCTTTCCCTGGCACATTGACCAACGGCCCAACCTGGGTGCCCGGCTCGCCGTTCAATGCTCCTCTGCCCACTGCCCCCGCCGCGCCGACACTGCTTGCCGCGGTGGCGACCGCCGGTTTGCAGGTCGATCTCTCGTGGACGGATAACTCAACGAACGAGGCCAGCTTCAAGGTCGAACGATCCGCCGACGGGGAGACAGGCTGGGCCGAGATCGGCACGACAGCCGCCAATGTCATCACTTACAGCAATACCGGACTCAACGCCGGCACTCAATATTGTTACCGTGTGCGCGCATCCAACAGCATCGGCGATTCGGAGTACAGCAATGTTTCCTGCGCCATCACGCCGGGCGAGCCGAACAACGGATTGAATTTTGGAAGCAGTAATGCGTATGCCACATTTGGCAACCCGCCGTCACTCGGACTGAACCAATTCACCATCGAGACGTGGTTCAAACGCACCGGCACCGGAGTGACCGTCACCACCGGCAGCAGCGGCATCCCCAATGCAATCCCGTTGGTGACCAAAGGCACTTCCGACGTTGATAACCATGACAGCAGAGACTTCAATTATTTCCTCGGCATCAATAACGATAACGGTGTTTTGATCGCTGATTTTGAAGAGGGGGCAGGTGGTACTTCGCCGAGTCTCAATCATCCGGTGAGCGGAGTCACTCCCATTGTGATGAATACCTGGTATCACGCGGCTGCCACTTATGACGGCACGAACTGGCTGCTTTACCTAAACGGCAACCTCGAAGCCACTCTGGGTGTTGGTCAGCCGCCTCGCTCTGACAACACCTCGCCGGTGGCTCTTGCAAGCTCAATTAAAAACGACGGCACCACACTGACCGCGCAGGGATTCTTCAGCGGTGTGATGGATGAAACCCGTATCTGGGACCATGCCCGCACCCAGACTCAAATTCAAGGGACTCTCAACTCAGCGGTCACCAGCCCGCAGTCCGGGTTGGTTGCGCGCTGGGGCTTGAACGAAACGACCGGGGCAGACATTTCCAGCGGGGCCGGTACATCCGTCCCCGGCACGATCACCGGCAGCGGGTCCAGTTGGGGGCCCGGCTCGCCTTCGATCGTTAATCATGCCCCGCTTTTTGTTTCATCCACTCCGGCCAATGGCGCGATTAATATCACGACACCCCCGACTCTGACCGCCAATTTTTCTGATGCGGATCTGGACGCGCTGACAGTTGATTTCTACGGCCGAATCAAGAACGCCCCTGCGGGAGCGGACTTCACCATCATCGCCATCCCCGACCCGCAATATTATGCGGCCTCGTATCCGTCCATCTACAACGCGCAGATGAATTGGATCGTGAACAATAAAACCAGCAGCAATATTATCTATGCACTCAGCCTGGGGGACAATGTCGATACGAGTTCGAGCACCACGCAGTGGACGAACGCGACGACCGCCTATGACATCCTGACCGCTGGTGGCGTTCAATACGGCATCGAAGCCGGCAATCACGATGGGGCGCCGGCTGCCACGGGAAATTTCACCACCTATTTTGGGACGCGCAAGACATCGCAGCCCACTTATGGCGGGCGCTACGGGACCAGCGATTATGATAATTAACCCAAGTTGCCACCTTTAGATAAGGTTGACAAAAATCCATGAGATTCAATACAGTTGGGGTATCCCGACCACCAACAGGAGAACCTCATGGATACCCAAATTATAGTAGTATTTTGTTTATGTGCAGACATGCTCAA
>JACRBI010000053.1 GCA_016234495.1 Chloroflexota bacterium
CAGACCCAGCAATTGCCCATCTGGCGTGCAAGCCTCCAAGATGCCGCGAGCGTGACCGCCCGCGCCCAGAGTGCCATCCACATAACGACCACCGCTTTGGGGTTGCAGTGCGTGTATAATCTCTTTGTAAAGTACAGGTTTGTGCCACATTATATTTTCTCGTAGGGGCGGGGTCTTCCCGCCCTGGGCGACGAAACGTCGCCCCTACGATTTGCTCTTTGAAAGATCCAGCGCGGCAAAGCGTTGATTGTTGGCTTCGGTATCCTGCAACTGAGTCATCTGCTCATTCCACTCAGCAGGCTTCCAAACCTCGAAGTATTCGCCCTGCCCTGCTACAATTGCTTCGCCTTCAATTTGCAGGAAGGCTCGCAGGTTCTGCGGAACAAGGATACGACCAACCTTATCCACTTCAACCGGGTAGGCGTTGGATAAAAGCAAACGCCGCAAGGAACGGGCGTTCGCATCAGCAAGGTTCATTGCCTCAACACGATCATAGACCTGTTTGAAATATGTCTCCGTCATCACCATCAGGCATTTGTCAAAGCCTTGTGTAATGTAGGCTCCGCTGCCTGCCAACAAATCACGAAAGCGCGCTGGTATCATCAAGCGCCCTTTGTCATCGAGATTGTGTTGGAACTGGCCTAAGAACATATGTGCTAATTATCCTTTTAATACAATCAGACGCCGACTAATCGGCGCCTGTCTACCACTTTTTACCACTTCTTACCACATTATACAGCTTTGCGGGTAAAAATCAAGGAATCCAACTGGTCATTTCGTACTATATTTAGGACGCCATAAATGAATCACTCCCCCACATTTACACTACTTGAAGCAAAAAACTGGCAGGACTACGAATTGCTCGACTCCGGCGACGGCTTAAAGCTTGAACGCTTCGGCAAATATATTTTTGCGCGTCCTGAAGCACAGGCCATGTGGTCGCGCGCGTTACCACTTTCAGAATGGAACAACGTCCACGCGATCTTTCAGCCCACAGCCGAAGAAAGCGGCGGGCATTGGGTCGAGAAAAAGAAGTTACCTGAAAAATGGGAGATGACTTATCCGCTTCTGAACATCGGCAAACTTAAATTCGATGTAATGACGACTCCCGGCCGCCATCTGGGAGTCTTTCCTGAAGTCGCATCACACTGGGACTTTATGGCTGATCTCGTCCAAAAAGCGAATCGCCCCGTGAGAGTCCTCAACCTATTTGGTTACACCGGGCTGGCATCGCTTGCGGCGGTGGCAGCAGGCGCGCAAGTCACTCACGTGGACGCATCTAAAAAGTCGGTCAGTTGGGCGCGTGAAAACCAGACATTGTCCGGGCTGAGCGACAAGCCCATCCGCTGGATCGTAGAGGATGCGGTCAAATACATGCAGCGTGAAGAAAAGCGCGGCATGAAATATGACGGCATCATTCTCGACCCACCCAAATTTGGGCGCGGCCCCAAAGGCGAAGTGTGGGAAGTGTACAAGTCGCTGCCGAATCTGTTCGAGATCTGCCGCGCATGTTTGAGCAATAATCCATTGTTTGTGATCGCCACTTTATACGCTGTCCGCGCATCCGCAATTCATGTGGCACAAGCACTCGGCGAGATCATGAAAAAATACAATGGGAATATGGACAGCGGTGAACTGGTCACAAGAGAAACCAGCGCGAACAGATTGCTTTCGCAGGCAGTGTATGCAAGATGGTCTGCCAAATAACAAAGCCTCCGAGCTCATATGAACTCGGAGGCTTTCCTTTACATCCAAATATAAAGTCTACTTATCCCTTTGCCTCACTGCTGGAAGAACTGCCGCTCCCAGAAGCTTTCGTTGGAGACACAAGTTTCTTCAACAGGTCATACCAGAACGATGCTCCCTGTGAAACTGCGATTGCTGTGATCCCCAGCCCCAGCACCTTCAACAAAACGAACAAGGCCCAGCCGCCTAAATCTGAACTTTCCGGGAATTGCTGTGTCTGCCACCAGCCAATCTTTATTGAAAACTCTCCAAGGCTGTTGATTAGATCCGTCAAATCGGAAGCTGCGCCTTCCCGCGCCACAACCGCGCTTGCCTGAGCGGCGGCGATGGCACGCAGTTCGACATTCGTCCACAAAGCTTTGGCAAGCTGAATACTGTCTGTGCCAAATAAAACGGTTACGCCGATGGAAAGCATAATCACGAAACTTCGCGCGCGGGCACGGAAAGTCGCCGCAGCCTGTTCCATCATCCCGGTGAAATAAGCAGTCGTCCGCGCCCGCAGGTCAGTGATGCTGGTTACGCCCTGATTGATCCAGTTAATAAAAGATTTTTTACCCTCCGAATCTGGAAGTTTATCTATTAATTCGGCCAACTGCAGCAGATCCATTTCTTTTTTCGAGGTAAGCCCGACAATATCGAAATATGCATCCACCAAAGTTGAGACGGGAATCTTCTCCAGTTTTTTTGGTTCAGTAGCAGAGGAAAAGATGCTAAAAAATCCCTTGTATCGAATCGGACGCAGCGCCTGCAATTGAGGGAGGTTGACAAGGTCATTCAGGTATTTATTCTCCGCATGTTCGCCGACAAGCTTGATCAGATATTGTTCCAACGCCTTGCCGCGTGACTCGAGGATTTCATTGATCCATTGCGTGATCGTCGAAACAATGGAGCCCAGCACGTAGTACACAACGATAAGACCGACTGCTACTTCAAGAACTTGTGGAATGGACATGGTTTTCTCCTTGTTAATGACAATTGCTTCTTAATGGTTATTCAATTCCAACTCTGCAAGCCAATCAAGCGGATTGCTCCAGCGAACACGCTCTTTCACGCCTGCCTGACCTTTCATTGGCTTGTCCCATTTTGGGCCAGGCGGACCCGATTCATCTTTCAGCATGCTCTTGACGCCCCACAATCCTTTATATTGTACCCAATCAGGCTCAGAATTCAATAGCACGCCCCGCCACTCTGCCACCGCTGGCAGCGTTGTCTCACGATCGGACAATCTCCGTTTGAGGTAACTGCTAGATTTCACAATGCCTTCACGCGCGCCATCGCCTCGATAGCCAATACGGAAGCCATCTCCGGAAGCAATTTCCATGGGAAGGCTGACAATAAAGTGATCTTCTTCATCGCGTAAAGAGTCGAGGGCTTCTTCGGAAAGAAAATTAAAAGGCTGCGCCTGCATCTCTTTTAGCGCGATCTGGCGCGCTTTTTGATTCGGGTTGAGCAATAAAAATAGATAATGGATCAGGCCGTCGGTCCAGAAAAGGATGCGCTGCAATCTGCCCGGCTTATACATCCCCGGCGAGCGGATCACTCCGGGGCGGCTGTAATTTGCGTGAGACCCCAGCGCCACATACACAATTGGATGAGTTGTGCCGCTCCCCTGTTTATCAAACGCCTTGGTGACGATGTCCCATTTTTCAATGCTGCCCGCCCCATGCTGCGAAAATAAAACCGCATAAGGCACATCATTCTTAAGATAAACAGCCACCATTTCCCAATCCCCCTCATGGTGATTCATTCCGTTTGCCGCGAGGCGCCAATCATTGAACGCATAAAAGAAATGGTATTGCAAAATTTTCCACACATTATTTTGCTCATCCATTTCATGCAGCACACGACCATAGTATAAAGGCGCAGGCTCTTCAGCAAGTATCTTCGAATACTGCAAATAGGCTTCCTGCGCGATCTTCTCTGTTGCCTGCGAAAGCATATCCATGATCAGCCCGGGGCCTTCGGGGACGACACGCTCAAGAATAAACTTCATCGTGCGTACAGAAAGATAAAACAACACCGCGAGATAAATGGGAAGCAGCAAAAGATATTCCACTTGAACACTCACATACTCGCTTGGTCCAAGAAAAAACCAGATCGGCGCAACTTCAAGTACAATAAAAATCAGCGCTGCGAGCGCAACTGGAATAACTCTTAATCGAACTGGAGAGGCAACAACAAAGATAATCAATGCAGCAAGCAATGACAAGCCGATGAGCGCTTCAACGCCCGCCGCCCGATTGATAATCCATGCTGACACAAATCCGATCAATGACAACACACCCCACCAGACCCACGCATCCGAATCGTTCAAAGGTTTATTGACAAAACGCAGATAATGCTGCTCGCTTTGAAATTTTCCAATGCGCTGGATCAAGGGCTCATTCAAATGCACAAATGACTCCAGCGCCCCTTGCGGCCCGCCTGGAAAGACTGAACACTTTTCCAAATACGGCTCAACTGCCATTGGAAAAAAACGCTCGCTTTTTGCAAAGCGAAGCACAGGCTCATATCTTTCGAGCAATTCAAGGTCGGTCACACAGCCTCTATGGTATAAACGCAATCATGAACATTCAAAATCTTGAGCAATCTTTCTCAACTTATTTTAACTCCAAACCTGAATTTATCGTCCGCGCGCCGGGGCGTGTCAACCTGATCGGTGAGCATACAGACTACAACGATGGATTTGTCCTGCCTATGGCAATTGACCGGGCAGTATGGATGGCTCTTTCTCCCAGGGATGATTCACAGATCCGCATCCGATCGCTTGACCTGGAAGCCGATTCTGTTTTCGATTTAAATTCCCTCACGAAGGGCAAAGGCTGGGCTGAATATATCAAAGGGGTCGCCTATGAATTACAAAATGCGGGTTATTCATTACGTGGCTTTGATGCAGTGATGACCGGTAACATACCGCGCGGCGCCGGGCTGTCATCTTCTGCGGCAGTGGAGTTGGCGGCTGCGCGAGCATTTGCCGCAACCTCTGGTTTTGCATGGGATGCGGCCCAGATGGCAAAATTTGCACAAAAGGCTGAGAATGAATGGGTCGGTGTGAATTGCGGCATTATGGATCAAATGGCAAGCGCGGTCTGTATCGAAGGACATGTCTTATTTTTGGATTGTCGATCATTGGAGTATCAACTCGCTCCGCTGCCTGAAGGCATATCCATCGTAATACTGGATACGTCCACGAGGCGCGGGCTGGTCGATTCAGCTTATAACGAAAGAAGAAGTCAGTGCGAAGAAGCAGCCTTCTGGTTTGGCGTGAGGGCGCTAAGAGATGTTGGCGTGCTGGATTTTAAGAGAAAAACAAAGGAAGAAAGATTGGATGAGGTTGTACTCAAGCGGGCAAGACATATTGTGACAGAGAACGCGCGGGTGCTTGAGGCTTATAAAATGATGAAAGCTGGAGACATAAAAAGGCTGGGAGAGCTGTTCAATGCAAGCCATGACAGTCTGCGCGATGATTTTGAGGTCACAAACGATGCGCTCAACATCATGGTTTCATGCGCTCGTGAACAACAAAGTTGTTATGGCGCGCGCATGACAGGCGCCGGATTTGGAGGTTGTGCTGTGGCATTGGTCAGGGAAGAATATGCCGGAGAGTTCACAAAGAACGTCTCCGATGTGTACAGGCAAAGGTCAGGTTTGGAGGCGGGTATATATAATTGCAGGCCTAGTGAGGGGGCGAATCTTGTAAACAGGTAGTTAATGAGACCTGTCCCTTGTGAGGATATAAAAAAAGGACACGGTACCGTGTCCTTTTTTCGTTTAGCTGTATGCCATCTGTTCTATTTCAATTGCGCGTTTGCGGGGCTGACGCTTGACAAGTTTCTCTGCCGCGATGCGCGCCTGACGGTTCTGCGCATTTCGAATGATCAACTTCATGAATTTTGTATGGTTGGTTGGATCATTGAGAAGTGAAAAGTCCGCCGAGCCTGGCTCATGCGGCGGATAAAAGATGCCGCAGTTGGGGTTAATCTCCAGCATATGGATCACGCCGCCGGCATCCATGCGGTAATCGCAACGGGCGTATCCGTTGCCGCCCAGTTCTTTAAACACGCGCATCGTCTGCTCGCGCAAGACCTTTTCGATCTTCGGGTCGTTCACCACAGCCACAGACATTTTTTCGTACTCGACCCACTTCATATCATAGTGCTTGAATGATTCACCGTTGGGGAAGATAAATTCAACAGGCGTGAAGGTCAGGGTCTTGCCCGGCTCGTTTGGATTCTCTGCAATCAGGCAGGTAAATTCGCGGCCTTCAATGAACTCCTCAATGAGCGCGCGGCCAAATTCGTTGATCTCGATCTTCAATTGCTCGCGCAGCTGCTCGATGGTTTCAACACGCGAGTTGCGGCGGATGCCGACGCTGGCATATCCGTGCGGGGGTTTGACCAGCATAGGAAATTTCAACCGCTTCGCGACCTTTTCTGCATCCTCAGCGCGGTTGACAAACATCCAGTTCGGCGTGGGGACGGAAACGCGTCTTGCCGCGTTCTTCATTTCATCTCTTGTTGGATCGAAGAATTTCGAGTCGGCTCCGGAGAATGCGGCATTATATTTCTCAAGCGCATGGACGAGGGCAATACCTGAAAGCGCGTCATCCGGGGTGCCGTCACATAAATTAATAAAAACATCAACGCCTTCATCCATGAGGTCGCGGATTTGTTTTTCAACATTTTTCGGGCCCACAAGATGCTGCTTCCAGCGATACCCATTCATGTATGGTGATGGATCATAAGGGATATCGTTTTCATCAGGGGTACTTGTCAACACACAGATATACATGTTTCTTCCTTTGTTGTTGTCATCATCGTTATATCGATTCGATTATCTCAAATCATTAATTATCTTTTCATCATGACTGCAATCAATGAATAATATATTTATATTTATTATTCCACATCCATTGTAACTAACTATTGATTAATGTAAAGGGTTTTGAACATACAATTATCTTAAAATATCACAAGCCATTCATGGATATTGTTTTATTTTTTCATTAAGGTTATTAAGGTGTTTGATAAATAAAAAATAGCGCGAGACGTTGTCTCTCGCGCTGTGATTCTGGTAAAACGTTATTGCCCCCCTGACAGAGATTACCATTCACCTCCAAAATTGCGGCAGATGCGCCCTGTATGTTTTCAGATAATCATCAAGAATCAATTTTGCAGAATCAAGATCACGAATGACAGGATCAAGCAAGAGGCATTGCAATGCCTTTGCATAATCCCCTTCCACGGCGGCATCAACACCCAACTGCGCGGTGATTAATTCACGGCGGCACAATTCTGCGACAGGTTCGGGTAATGCGCCGACATGCACAGGATGAATACCCGCGCCATCTACCATCACAGGAGTTTCAACGATTGAATTTAATGGCAGGTTGGATATCTGTCCTGTGTTCGGCAAATTTGCCGCGAGATGATAATGTTTGCCCGCGCATGAAATATTCTCGATCATTTCCAACGCGCCTTCCGAATCTGTATCGAGCAGGCTTTCAATTGTCATATTGCCATTTGCCATTTCATTCAATCGGTCAAGGCTGAAATCGCGCACGCCAGCCATCACCTCCCAGTCATACAGGCGGATGTTGAACTTTTCCCAGGGCTTGGTGACGGGATCGCTCATCCAGGGGAGGTATTCACAGAGGTGGGTATCTCCGGGGACCGGGAACAGGCCAAAGTCACGAAAGATGCGCCGCGTCAGCGGTTCAAATTTTTCATCCAGTTCGAAGAATTGTTTTCTCAAAAGCGGATATAAATCCTCGCCGCTGCGCCTGTCGTGAATGGAAAGAATCCACGAAAAATGATTTGTGCCCGCCGCGCGGATGTCCACCAGCGGGACGGTCTGGTGAATGACTTGTTGTTGAAGCGGGTGCTGAAGAATGTCTGCGTGCATACCTTCGAGACCGTCAGGCACTTCGATGCCAAGGTCCTTCGCCAGCGCAACGCCGACCATGCCATAGCCTGTGTAAATTTGATGGCACAAACCTGCGACCTTGATTTCGCTGTAACGATTGACCGCGTCGCAGATGCGAACCATTGGATTTGTGAAGTTGATGAACCACGCATCGGGACAGGCTTGCTCCATGTCGTGGATAATTTCCATCAGCGGCATGATGTTGCGCGCCGTGTGGATGAATCCACCCGGACCGCCGTTCTCGGCGTAAGGTTGATGGACGCCGTATTTCAACGTGATCTCATAGTCCGATTTCCACAATTCTTCGCGCGGACCAACTTCAATGGCAGAGACAACGAAATTTGCGCCATCGAGCGCGTCCTTGTGATTCGCGTGCGCGCTGATGACGAAGCCTGCATCCCATTCGTTGTTTAATCGATTCGCAAGTCTGTGAACAATTTCAAGGCTTTCAATATTGCGGTCAACCAGCCGCAGTGTGGAGCCTCTTAGTTTTTTGGAACGAAGAATGGCAGAGAGTGTGTTTTCTCCGAATGATGCACTGCCTGCGCCGATGACTGTAATGACGGTCATGTAAGTCTCCTATGTTGAAATAAAAAAGCACGCTGGATTTCTCCAACGTGCCAATTGTACTTCGTTGACTTGTCATGGAATTATCTTTATCTCCACTTCGGCTGTCATGCCCCATAACAATCCATCAGGCTGTTGATCCAATTCAATCGTGACCGGGAAAACCACATCCCCGCCGACAGTTTTGGAAATGGGAGAGACGCGAATCACTTTACCGCCGACTGTCACATCCAATGCTTCGATATAAACGCTGACAGGCTGGCCGATCTTAACCCGCGCAATGTCACGCTCGGACAGGTCGGTGGTTTCAACCTGCAAATCATCCAACGTGGCAAGCGTCAGGACGGCTTGATCCGGCAAAACAAGTTCACCGGGATTTGCCTGAACTGAAACCACAACTCCATCGAAGGGCGCTGTCAATATGGATTGAGACAGTCCCGCACGCGCCGCATCCAACACGGCTTGAGCCTTTGCGGCCTTCGCCTCGGCAATATCTTGAACTTCATGCGGCAGGCTGACGTAGTAGTAATGCCCGGTTCTTTCATTGAGCAGCCTCACGCGGTCTGCGTCTTGCAATTCAGCATTTAAACTCGCGGCTTGAAGTGCGGCCTCCGCCGCAGCCACGGCAAAATCCATTTCAGGAGTATCCAGCACGATCAGGGATTGTCCCGCTTGAACTTTATCGCCTTCCTTGACGCTGATTTCTTTAACAAGCGCGGAGATCGTAAATCCCAATCGAGCCGTTTGCGCCGGGAAAACAATCGCAGACGCAACAACATCTGCAGAAGATTCATTGACAGCTTCAACCGGCGCGGAGTTTACCGGCGAAACCACAGCCGGGGGAGGGCTTCCACAAGCGGCAAGCGCGATTGCCAAAACAAAACTCATTGACCAAGCAAGTCGTTTCATTTTTGTCCTCACGCTACTTATCGGTTTGAATCTTCACATCGGCGCTCATACCCCACAGCAAACCGTCTGGGAGCGTGTCGAAGGAAATCGTCACCTTGTAAACCACATCCCCGCCCAGCGAAGACGAGACGCGGCTCACGTCAACAACTTTACCGGTGAATTCCTGATTCAACGCCTCGATAAAAATATCCGCCGCCTGCCCGGCTTTCACATTGGGAACATCGCGCTCGCTCAAGTCGGTTGTTTCGATCTGGTAACTTGAAAGGTCGCCCAGCACGATCAAAATTTTTCCGGGCGTCACCGTTTCAAAAGGAGCGATGTCAACCGATACGATGGTTCCGTCAAAAGGCGCGGCGAGATTGGATTGCGCCAGCAAGACAGCCTTTGCGGAATCAACCAACGCCTGCGCCCGCTGGACATCTGCCTCGGCCAATTCCAGATGCTTTGCATCGGTGCCAACGCGGATCAAATACTTGACCTGAATCTGGGCGGCCAACAAATTGGACTCAGCTTCGCGGACCTTCGCCTCCAAAACCGAAGTGTCCAATTGAACAAGAATGTCGCCCGCTTTGACCTTGTCTCCGACCTTACCATTTACGGCAGTCACGCGGCCAATGGAAGTAAATGAAAGGCGCGCCTGATTGAGCGGGACAACCACCACCGAAGCGGAAATTGAGCCTCCGCCGGCAGGCTGTGAATTAGGCGCAGTGTCGCTGGCTTGAAGCGCAACAGTCGGGATGGCTGCGGGCGTAGCAGACGAGCCGCAGGCGGTTAAGAGAATCGTCCAAACAATAAATATCCAAAAAACTTTTTTCATTGACCGTGATCTCCAGCCTTATGTTGCCGCTGAATGATTGTCTTTTTCGATCAGACCATCGTGCAGGGTGACAACGCGGGTCGCATATTTGATCACACGCGGATCGTGGGTGGCGAAGACGAAGGTCGTGCCGGTCTCTTTGTTGAGCCGCTTCATAATCTCCATGACCTGCTCGCCGTTCTCGGTGTCGAGGTTGGCGGTGGGTTCATCAGCGAGGACCAGTTTGGGGTCAGTGGCAAGCGCTCGGGCGACAGCGACGCGCTGTTGTTGTCCGCCGGAAAGTTGGTCGGGGCGATGATGCGCGCGGTTGACCATGTCTACGGCTTCAAGCAAATCCATCGCGCGCTTCTTTCGTTCGGCAGAGTTTTTGCCGTTGAGCAGAAGCGGCATCTCGACATTTTCATAAGCAGTGAGAGTCGGGATGAGCGCGAAGAACTGGAACACGAATCCGATCGTGCCTTTGCGCAGGTCGGCGCGCTGACTGCGATTGAGGCGGGTGGTTTCGCGCCCGTCAATCACCACTTTGCCGGAGGTGGGCTGATCGAGGCAGCCAATGAGCTGCAACAGCGTGGTCTTGCCGGAGCCGGAAGGACCGACTAGCGAGGTGAACTCGCCGTTCCCAATGGTGATGCTCACGCCGTTCAGGGCGCGGGTTTCCACTTCGCCGATTTTATAAATGCGGGTGACATCTGTTAATTTTGCGACTTCCATTTTGTTCTCCTTTATTTTGCGCCATGCAGGGCTTCGACGGGTTCCATGCGGGAAGCCATTCGGGCCGGGTAAAGTGAAGCAAGTACTGTGATGAGGAATGCAGTGACGATCAGGTTGACAGCTGAGTCAAGAGTCAGGATGGTGTAGATGCGGTCTTGAATGATCATGTCGTTGCTCATGCCAAGGTCGCCGAAATAAATTCCGACTTTGCTGTAATAAGCCGAGAGCGCCCAGCCGGCCAAAGAGCCAACCGTGATTCCGCCCACAGCCAGCAGACTCGCTTCGGCAAGGAACAGGCTGATGACCTGGCGTCCCTTCATGCCAATGGCGGTGAGAATGCCGATCTCGCGCGTGCGCTCAAAGACAGACATCAGCAATGTGTTGACAATGACCGTGGCGGTCACGCCCAGAATGATCAGGTTGATGATCGAAAGGTAGGCGTTGGAAAAATCGTTGACCAGCACCAGCAGTTCGTTCAACTCGGTCCAGGTTTTCACTTGATAGCCGGGTCCTTGAATCGCAGCCGCAACCGCATCGGCCTGTTCGCGGTCTTTGAGCAAAATGAAAATCATGCTGGCATGATTCTGCGCGCCGGAAAATGCCTGCGCCTTTGCCAGCGGCAGGAAGACAATGCCCTTATCATAGGCGGTCGTGCCGGTTGAAAAAATTCCGCGCACGATAAATTTTTGTTCGTCCACATTGCCTTCGGACGTGTTCACCAGCAGGTTTAGTTGGCCGCCAACTTTCAAACCCAAACTCTCTGCCAGCGGCAGCCCGATCACAATCCCCTCGCGGTCATCGGCGGTCAGGAATTCACCGGAGACAATCCCATCGCGATAGGGATCGTTTGCAGAAGAATCAGGCACAATGCCCATAATCTGGACACCGATCGACTCATCCGCCGCAGAGATGATTCCACTGGCGAAGAGGCGCGGGGTGGCCGCCTGAACCTGATCGAGCGCTTCGATCTGCGCTGCGGCCTGCTCCGGGTTCTCGATTAGATACTCCCACGCGACAGAGAGCTTGTCCGGGTCGTAATCCGCGTCCTGCACCTGAATGTGGCCGGTGTTGAGCCGCAGGGTGGTTTCCATCGAACTGCGCATTTCACCCTGAAAGAACGCGGCAATGAACATCAGCAGCGCCGTGCCCAGTGCAAGCGCCAGCCCCGAAAGGACAGAGCGCCGGCGATGCCGCCCTAAATTACGATACGCCATTTTGAAATAATTGATCATGAGGTATTCTCCAAACCTGACAGGTCTTAAGAGGCCTGTCAGGTTTTGTATTACACGTAATGCAGAGCCTCGGCCGGTTCGCGCCGTGAGGCTTCCATGGCCGGGTACAACGCCGCCAGCGCGGCAATGACCGCAACGGTCAGCGCATGCTCAAGTACCTTCAACGGAACCAGTTGAGGATAGATACTGCCGCTGATCAGCGCGGTATATTCGGTCAGGTTGGCAAACTGCGCGTAACTCAAACCGTAAATGCCGAGGATGCCGTTGATGAGCGTCCCCAAGACTGCGCCGAAGACCGCGCCCATGACTCCGATCAAAATCCCTTCCAGCAAAAACAGGAAGGTGATCTGGCGCGGCTTCAATCCCAGCGCGCCGATGATTCCGATCTCGCGCGTGCGCTCGAAGACCGCCATCATCAACAGGTTGAGGATGCCAATGGCGGCGATGCCCAGCAGGAACACGCCCATCACACCCATCACGCCGGTCTTCATGTCCATGGTCTTCTTCAAATCCGGGATGCTGGTGACCCAGCTTTCGACTTCGTAGCCCGGCGCCGAAGCATTGATCAAATCCATCACCGGAGGTTCCTGCCCGATCTGCTTCAAAGAGATCACCACTTCGGTCACCTGCCCTTCCAGCCCAAAGAGGTCCTGCGCTTCTTTCAGCGACATGTAGATCGTAGTCTTTTCCACCGAAGGCACGCCGACATCGTAGATGCCCACGATCGTCATCGTGCGCTGACGGGTCTGCTCGTGGGTGGAACTGCCGACCATCGTGATGCGGTCGCCGACTTGAATCTCCATCGCGGTGGCAAGCCCCTGACCGATGACGATCAGGTCGCCGTCATCCGCGTTGAGATAACGTCCGCTGGAAATATTCTCAGCCACCGGCGTGATCTTGATCTCCTTGTCTGTCTCCACGCCGATGATCGAGACTGCGAACGCGCCCTCGCGGTTGGTAATCAGCCCGCCGGTCACGATGCGTTTGGATGCGATCACCACATCGGCATGAGACTCCGCCGCGCGCACAACCGCGTCCGGGTCGTTCAGCGGCAGCAGGGGTTTCTTCCCAAATTTTTCGGCGTAGCCGGGCGCATGGACTTGAATGTTGCCGCCCAGCAATTGAATGGCATTGCCGTAAATGGCCTGTTCAAATCCGCCGATCAGGCCGTCATAAAATACCAGCAGGGCCATCGTAACTCCCATACCGATCGCGATCAAGAACGTCCTGCGGCGCTGCCGCCAGACGTTACGCCATGCAAGGCGCAGAAATAAGGTCATGATGTAATCCTTTCTATCTACTTGCAGTGAATTCCGATTCGGTTTTTCGCAAACCGTATTCCATGATGTACAACAACTTGTCGATCGTTTCCTGGGTCTTTGTGGAGCGTACCCATTTCATAATATCCTTTTGCTTCATGCCTTCGTTCAAAATGTAATTGCTAATGGCATTGCTCCAGGTTTCCATGATCATCACCGCCAGATCCACGTTTACGCTCGGGTCCACCTCACCCAGCGCAATGGCCTGCTTGATCATCATCTTCAGCGCCTGCGCGGCCTTCTCGCGGTTCTCTGCGAAATTTTTCCCGTAATACATCCCCTCCCCCAGCAGCACGCGGCTGACAGCCTGCACCATGCGCGGATAAGCCGAGTTGAACTCCATGCCGGCTTTGATCATCCAGCGGAAATACTGGAACGTATCCATGTTCATGCTTGGCGGATGTCTGTCCTTGAAGAATTCGATTTTTTCGCGCTCAAGCACAGACAGCAAATACATGAAGACATCCTGCTTGTCTTCAAAGTACTGGTAGAAACTGCCTTTCGAGATTCCGCTGTTCTCAACGATGCGATTCGTAGAGGCGTTCTCAAGGCCATACTGCGCGAACTCGTCAATCGAGGCGCTGATGATGGTATTTCGTTTTTCTTCGGGAAGGTTGAGGAAGGTTTGCTTGGGCATAACAATGTGACCTGAAAGTCATATGACCTGCAAGTCACATTATAGGACGATTCTATTTCGTGTCAATGGATTTGTGAGCAGGCTGCGCCTCCAGCTGCGCCCCGACCTGTTGCTGTTTCAAAAGACCAATTCTTCCCCCGATCATTTTTACGATCAACCCCGCCCGCCAAAAAGCAACCGCTGCCATTCCATGCGCGAGGACTGCAAACAACGGCGGCGTCTCATTGGTGTAATACGTCCAGCACTCGCGGGTTGTCCCCCACAACTCAAGGAAGTAACCCAGCCCCGCCCCGGCGATGAATGTCAACAGGGCAAAGCGCTGGTCTGTCGGTGTGACAATTAACAGGATACACAACGCCAGCGAGAGCCATGTATAGGATTTATCGAATGTCGGAGAAACAAAGACCAGCATCAAGGTTAGGAAAGATGCGAATGTAATCCAATAAAGAACTTTTACCACAAAGGCCACACACCTGCCCTGGCGGGCGGTGCCAGGGGAGTCCACGGAGCTATTTGGCACAGCCCCCTGCGGGAATAGTTTTTCCTCTGTGCTCTTTGTGACCTCCGTGGTCAAAGCTTTTATCAACCAATCCAAAAATCTTGAAATCCGGTCAATGGACAGGCTCGCAATCGGCCAGGCGGGGATGATCCACAAAGGCGGGCGCTCTGCAGTGTAGTAATGCCAGAGATTCGTCTGCGTGCCCCAGGACTCAATTGCCAGCCCGCCGCAGATGCCGACGAAAACGATCAGCACATCCGTTTTGAGATTCGCGCGCGCCACAATCGTAACGGACATGAACAGGAAAACGCCCAGCAACAGCCAATCAATGTACAGCCACCACGCGCCGTTCCAATCCACATAGGCGAGATATTCCTCGGCGAGCGGCCACCAGATGTACACAATAAGAAAAATGGTGACGAAGAAGCCCCCGAGCAGAATGGATGAGTCTCGGGTCCAAAAACGGGCGCGGGTTTCGGATGACATGCGGTGATTATATCTGGGCACGCTCAATTTAAAACAGGACTTATTTCCTCCTGTTTATTTCTTGCATTTTAGTAAGGCGTAACATACAATGACATTGAAGGGGATGTTGTTCAACCAGAGCAAGTGATTACTGATTATTTTTTAGGAGGTGTTCGCACTCAAGATAACCGAGTTTCACTTTCTTCGAGCCTGACGGCGGCGTATTTCTGTTAATCAAAACAACCCACAAGGAAAAGATGATATGAATAAAAATTTATTCAAGATATTTTCGTTGATTACGATCATGGCTTTGATGATAATGACCCTGCCGATGCAGGGCGCGCAGGCGCTTGGAGGCGGTTCCGGCTCCATTAGCCTCACCACTTTGGGAAGCGCGTATACCCAAAACTTTGACACTCTCGCCAACACAGGCACGACGAACAGCATTACCATTATCAACGGCTGGTTTCTGGATGAAGGAAATGTAACAGCTACGGCGAACAACGGCCTTTACGCCGCGGGCACAGGCTCGGGAAATTCCGGCGACACTTACAGTTTCGGTGCCGCTGCCAGCAGTGAGCGTGCCTTCGGTGGATTATTGAGCGGAAGTGTAAACCCCACCATCGGCGCGTCATTCACAAATAATACCGGCAGCACCGTTACATCGCTTGACGTTTCCTATATCGGCGAGATGTGGCGCGCGGGCGTTGCCAATCGCGGCGCGGCAGACCGCCTTGATTTTCAACTCAGCACAGACGCGACCAGCCTGACGACTGGAACATGGGTTAACTATGATTCACTCGATTTCAACAGCCCAAACCTGGCCGCTGCGGCGGCAGGAGCTTTGAACGGCAATTCAGCGGAGAATCAAGCATCCATTAGTTTTACAATCACCGGCGTGAGCATTCCCAATGGAGCCACTTTCTGGATCCGCTGGGCGGATTTCAACATCACAAGTTCAGACGATGGCCTCGCGGTTGACTCCTTCTCCCTCACTCCCCGCATTGTTGATTTTGCCCCGGAAGTGATTGATACCTTCCCGGATAACGGTGCGACAGATTTCCCGGTCAATGCCAACCTGACGGTGACATTCAGCGAGCCGGTCAATGTGACAAGCTCATGGTTCTCACTGGTTTGCAGCGTCAGCGGAAATGTCTCCACGAGTTTCAGCGGCGGCCCATCAACCTTCACCCTCGACCCGGGCGTAATGCTGATTGATGGTGAAACCTGCACCCTGACCGTGCTTGCAAATCAAGTCAGCGATGTGGATGCAAACGACCCGCCTGACAACATGGTCTTCAATTTCACAGTCGGCTTCACGGCATTTGATGTTTGCGCCGCCCCGTTCACTCCCATCTACACCATTCAGGGCAGCGGACTGGTCACCCCGATCCCCGGCGTCGTCACAACAAAAGGTGTCGTGGTCGGTGATTTTGAAGGCAGCAGCGGTCAACAGGGATTCTATCTCCAGGACTTAAGCGGTGATGGCGACGCGGCAACCTCCGACGGCATCTTCGTCTATACCGGCAGTTCCAATCTCGTCAGCGCCGGGCAGGTGGTGCGCGTCACCGGTTATGCCCGTGAGCGCTTCAATCAGACAACGATCAACGGCTCAAACAGCAACAGTTCGGCAGTGCCCACAGCAAACATTGTCAATTGCGGAAGCGGCAGCGTGGCGGCAACTGACGTAACAATGCCCTTCGCCAACGCAGATGGACCGGAGCGCTTCGAAGGGATGCTGGTTAACTTCCCGCAAGCCCTTGTCATCTCGGAATATTTCAACTATGACCGCTTCGGCGAGATGGTGATTGCATTGCCGCTCGACGGCGAGACTCGACCATTCACCGGCACAGCCATTGATGCGCCGGGCGCGCCGGCCCTGGATCGCGCCTATCAAAACAGCCTGCGCCGCATCACTCTGGACGATGGGCTTGGTACGCAAAACCCGGGCATTTTGCGCCACCCGAACGGCTCCCCCTTCTCGTTGACCAACCTCTTCCGCGGCGGCGATACCGTGCAGAACACGGTCGGCGTGCTTGGCTATGACTTCGGCTTGTACCGAATCCAGCCGACAGGGCCGGCAAACTACCTTGCGCTGAACCCGCGACCAGCGTCGCCGGAAGCGGTTGGCGGCTCCCTGCGCGTCGCCGCGATGAACACGCTCAACTTCTTCCTCACGGCGGATTACCCAACCGGCAATCCGCTCGACAATAAATGCGGCCCGCTCAATAGCGTGGAATGCCGCGGCTGGGACAGCGACCAAGCCCTGGAATTCACACGCCAGCGCAATAAATTGCTCGCCGCGCTGACGGGACTCGATGCCGATGTCATCGGCCTGAACGAATTGGAAAACTCGACAGGCGTTGAACCGCTGGCGGATATCGTGGCTGGCCTGCCGGGTTATGCCTACATCAACACCGGCACCATCGGCACAGACGCGATCCGTGTCGGCTTGATCTACAGACCCGCCAAAGTTGCACCAGTTGGCGGATTCCAAATCCTTGATTCGAGCGACGACCCGCGCTTCATTGATACCAAGAGCCGCCCTGCGTTGGCTCAGACCTTCCAGGATCTTTCAAACGGCGCGCGCTTTACCGTGGTGGTCAATCACTTCAAATCCAAAGGCTCAGCCTGCGATGATATCGGCGACCCGGATCTGGGCGACGGTCAGGGCAACTGCAACGGGACGCGCACACTGGCCGCGCAGGCTCTGGTCGATTGGCTGGCGACAGACCCAACCGGCAGCGGCGACCCGGACTTCCTCATTATGGGCGACTTGAACTCATACGCCATGGAAGACCCGATCACTGCCATCAAGACTGGCTCTGACGACACGAGCGGCACGAGCGACGACTTCACCAATTTGATCTCACACTTTCAGGGCACGTATGCCTACTCGTACACCTTTGATGGCGCAGCCGGTTACCTCGATCATTCCCTCGCCAACACAAGCCTGTTCTCACAGGTGACCGGCGCCGCAGACTGGCACATCAATTCGGATGAGTCTGATGTTCTGGATTACGACACCAGCTTCAAGCCGGCTGCGCAGGATGCGCTGTATGAGCCGAACGGATACCGCTCCTCGGATCATGATCCGGTGGTGGTTGGCCTTGACCTCGTAAACTATCCGCCCGAACTGGGTTTGGTCTCGGTCTCTTCCAGCCTTGTTCCAGTCGGCAGCACAGTCAACGCGGCTGTTTCATTCGCCGACCCGGATAAGCTGGACATGCATACCGCCGTCTGGGATTGGGGCGATGGCACAACCAACGCAGGCACGATCACCGAATCCAACGGCTCAGGCACGATTAACAATTCACACCTTTATTCCACGCCGGGCGTTTATCCGATCAATGTCACAGTGGACGACGGCTACGGCAACAGCGATCAGGCCGCATACGAATATGTCGTCGTGTATGATCCCAACGGCGGATTCGTGACCGGCGGCGGCTGGATCAACTCACCCGTGGGCGCGTATGCCGCCGATCCATCAGTCTTTGGCAAAGGCAAGTTCGGTTTTGTCGCCAAGTATCATAAGAACGGCACATTGACGAGCGAAACTGAATTCGAGTTGGAAGCGGGCACATTCCACTTCCATTCCGCCAATGCTCAATGGCTGTCACTGAGCGGAGCCAATGCCCAATTCCAGGGGACTGGGACAGTTGAAGGCAGCACACATCAATACGGTTTCTCAGTCACCGTAATTGACGGACAGACCAGCGGTGTTGACAAATTCCGCCTGCGCATCTGGGACATGGACAATGGCAATGCCGTGGTCTATGACAACCAAATGGGTGCCCCGGCGAACGCCAGCCCGACCACACCGCTTGGCAAAGGCAGCATCGTTATTCATAAATAGGCTCAACAGGTAAATACACAAACTCCTCTCCGGCCTTGAACCGGGGAGGAGTTTGTCTGCGGAGCTATTGCGCAACAGGTAGAGAACTTTTGATTTTCAAAAACGATAGAGCGTTATAATGAGCATATTGGTTATTTGATAATCAATCGTCCTCATTCATTTCAATTAATAGAAAGGAAGTTAACCATGGGATTCTTCTCCAAAATCCTCGAAAAGCTGGGACTCAAAAAGGACGAGCCCGCTCCAGCACCGGCAGCGCAAGCCAAACCTGCTGCCGCCCCTGCCAAACCCGCCGCCGAAGTAAAAGCGGCGCCTGCCGCATCAGCCGCAAAGCCAAAGGCTGTGGTCTACAAAGAAAAGGATGATGTCGTTGCAAAGGTTGAGCCTGCCAAACCCGCCGCCATTTCAGAAGTGGATGTGGTGAACAAACTGGAACAGCTTTCAGCCGGCAAGGGACTCAACTGGAAAGTCTCCATCGTTGACCTGCTCAAACTGCTCGAGATCGACAGCAGCCTCGCTGCGCGCAAAGAACTCGCCGCAGAACTCAACTGCCCGGCCGACCTGATCGGCGGCGACTATTCCAAGATGAACGTCTGGCTTCACAAGGAAGTGCTCAGGCAGGTCGCCGCAAACGGCGGAAACATCCCGAAGGAACTGCTTGATTAAAATTCAAGACAATTTAAAACAGCGCGGACGCACATCCGCGCTGTTTTTGATTCAAAAATTCAACACGTATCAATTGACATTTCTTATTCCCTCGTCTACACTTCGCACATGCTTGCCCGAATATTTTCCTGCGCAGTGGTGGGACTTGAAGGCGTCGTCATCGAGGTGGAAGTAGATTACACCAATGGCCTGCCCGGCATGACCATCGTTGGCTTGCCCGATACAGCCGTTCAAGAAAGCCGCGAGCGCGTGCAAACTGCCGTAAAAAATGCGGGCTTGCATTTCCCTCGCCATCGCATCGTCGTCAATCTCGCGCCTGCCACCGTCCGCAAGGAAGGGCCATCGTACGACCTGCCCATTGCGCTCGGCGTCATCGTCCTCGCAGGTTTTCTTCCACACGACAAAGTTGAAAACACAATGATCATCGGCGAACTATCGCTCGACGGCGTAGTGCGCCACGCACGCGGCGTATTGCCAATGGCCGCCACAGCACGCGCCAATGGATTCAAGCGGATGTTCGTCCCTGAAGTGGATGCACCCGAAGCGGCCTTGATCCCCGGCCTTGAAATTATCCCGGTCAAAACGCTTGCGGATCTTTTCGACCATTTGTCTGGTCGCCGTTTCATTGAGCCTTATCTCCCCTCGGCAGATTCACTCGAACCGTTATTTACGCCGACAGACTTCAGCGAAGTAAAGGGACAGGAGCACGTCAAACGCGCGCTCGAAGTCGCCGCGGCTGGCGGGCATAACGTGCTGATG
>JACRBI010000056.1 GCA_016234495.1 Chloroflexota bacterium
CATCGCCGTCACCCACGACCGCTACTTCCTCGACAACGTGGCAGGCTGGATCCTCGAACTCGACCGCGGCTACGGCATCCCCTACAAAGGCAACTACTCCTCCTGGCTCGAACAAAAACAGGAGCGCATCCGCCTCGAAGAGAAAGCCGAATCGAAACGTCAGCAGACCCTCCAGCGCGAACTCGAATGGATTCGCATGTCGCCCAAGGCGCGTCAATCCAAGGGACAAGCCCGCGTCAGCGCCTACGAAAAATTGCTCAATCAAGAAGCCGAAGCACGCCGCGAAGAACTGGAAATTTACATCCCACCTGGTCCGCGCCTCGGTGACGTCGTTTTTGAATTTGACAAAGTCACCAAGAGTTACGGCGACCGCCTCATTCTTGACGAGTTTTCTGCTTCTGTTCCCCCAGGCTCTATCGTCGGGATAGTGGGTCCCAACGGCGCAGGCAAGACCACCCTGCTCAAGATGATCACAGGACAGGAAAAACCTGACAGCGGCACGGTCAAGATCGGCGAGACCGTCAAACTCTCGTACGTCGACCAGAACCGCACCCTCGACCCCGAGAAGACCGTCTACGAAGAGATTTCGCAAGGCGCCGACTTCCTCGAACTCGGCAAGCGCAAGGTCAACTCACGCGCCTACTGCGCCTCGTTCAACTTCCAAGGCTCCGACCAGCAAAAGAAAGTTGGCATCCTCTCTGGTGGTGAACGCAACCGTGTGCATCTCGCCAAGACCCTCACCGAAGGCGCCAACGTCATCCTGCTCGACGAACCCACCAACGACCTCGACGTCAACACCCTGCGCGCCCTCGAAGAAGCCATCGAAGAATTTGCAGGCGTCGCCCTCGTCGTCAGCCACGACCGCTGGTTCCTCGACCGCATCTGCACCCACATCGTTGTATTTGAGGGCGATTCGATTGCGAAAATGTATCTTGGGAATTGGTCCGATTACGAGACGATGATGACCGAGAAATTCGGCAAAGATTTAACTCCGCATCGGGTGAAGTACAGAACGTTGAAGAGATAATTACGTTGGGGCGGGTCTCGCATCCGCCCCTTTTTGTTTAATCCCAACATCAAGAGCGACGCTGCGCAGCGTGTCGCCCCTACATTCGATCACGAAACGATGATGCAGGATAAAATTGAACCATGACTCTCCTTCGCATTGGTGATTTTTCCCAACTGGCGCAAGTCTCCACGCGGACATTGCGCCTCTACGATGAGCTTGATCTATTAAAGCCCGCGCAAGTTGAAAATGTGACAGGCTACAGGTTTTATGCGGTTGAGCAAATGCCGCGCCTCAATCGAATTCTTGCACTAAAAGACCTAGGCTTTTCACTCGAACAGATCGCAGACATGCTCACTGACAATCTGACTGCCAGCGAGCTTGGCGAAATGCTTGTGAAAAAACAAGCCGAGTTAGAAAAGCAACTTGAAGAAGAGCAAAGGAAAATTGCACGCGTCGCCGCACGCTTACGTCAGATCGAAGCTGAGGGAAAACTTTCACCGTATGAAGTCATCGTAAAAGAAACCGAGCCGCTCACCATTGCATCCATTCGCCGCGTCGTTCCTGCGCTGAAAGACATGGAGTTTGTTCGCGGGGAGATTCTCAAGTCGCTTTATGTTGGGATTAATGAACAACAACTAGCTATAAAAAACCCCGAACTGGCAATTTATCACAACGATGAATATGTGGAAGAAAATATTGACATGGAACTTGCCACCGCAGTGTATCTGCCCAAAGCTGGCTCCACTCAAACACACCGAGGCGCTCTTGTAATTCGGCAGTTGGCTGCGTCTCCCCTCATGGCAACCACTATCCACCACGGACGATTGATGGAAGTAGGGCAGGCGATCACCGCCATATTTTATTGGGCGGCGCAAAATGATTATTCGATCTGCGGTAACTGCCGCGAGGTTCATATTTATGGACGCGAGGCAGAAGCAGACAAGGAAAATATCACAGTGGAGATACAAACGCCCATCAAGCGCGGGCAGTAAAAAATCAATCAGGGGGCATGGCATATTCAAAAAACAACAATTTTCTTATATTCCACCCCTTGACCTTAACCCTGCGTCAAGCTTTATCCTTTCGGCATCAACATCAAAACCCGAAAGGAAAATATCATGTTAAATCAACCCGCAATTTCAGCAAGTATTATCATCAGCGCCATCGCCACGGCTATCGTGACCTGGCTGGGCTACCACCGCACAACCCAAACATTCGGCAACCGCAAAGTATCCTCGTCCATTTGGGTCGGCATCTTTTTGGCAGGGTGGCTGGCAACAGCCATGATTCTGGGCGCACAGGGCTTTTTCCTGCCGAACCCTGAGCAGCAAGTTCCCAGCATTGCCTACTCTGCTATTCCGCTGGTCATTGGCTATTTATTTTTATTCGCATCAAAATCATTTCAAGAGAATGTGGATTCCATCCCTCCGCACTGGATCATTGGCGTGCAGCTTTATCGCATCCTCGGAATTGACTTTTTGATCCTGTACTTCCAGCATCAGATTCCTGGCGAATTTGCTCTTCCCGCAGGAATTGGCGACATGCTCATCGGCATCACTGCACCGCTCGTTGCCTATCTGTACTTCCGTAGGCATCCCTCAGCAAGAACAGCCGCCATCATCTGGAATATTGCTGGAATCTTTGACCTAACCTTGGCGGTCACACTTGGCGTACTTTCCTCGCCAGGTCCGCTCCAGCTTTTGGCAATTCAATCGCCAAATGAATTAATCACGGCTTACCCATTGGTGCTGGTTCCCGTCTTCGCAGTTCCTTTGTCGATTCTTTTGCACCTTTTTTCGCTGCGGGTATTGCTTGGTAAAAAAAGATAAATTGGTTGAAGACATTATCATGTAGGGGCGGGTCTCGCATCCGCCCTTTTTTGTTTTAAAATGAGGCCATCGCCACAAGGAGACCGACATGACAGAAAACGAATCCCAATTTGAAGTTCACGATAAAGAAGCGCTCGCGCATGCCCGTTCGATTATGAACGCCACCGAGTCGCCGCGCGCCTGGGCGCAGGAAGTGATCGCCGCCGTCAAACGCAACGAAGCCTGGCGCGGCGAGCGTTGCATCAACCTGCTCGCGCCCGAAGCGCCCACCAGCCCGATGGTGCGCGCCCTGCTCTCATCCGAGATCGGCACGCGCGCCGCGGAGGGACACATCGGCCGCGTCAACCGCTGGTTCGCTGGCACGCAATACATTGACGAAGTGGAGGCGCTCTGCGTCGAACTGCTCAAGACCGCCTTCCGCTGTAACTACGCCGACCACCGCCTCATGGGCAGTATGCTTGGCAACATGACCGTCTATCACGCGTTGACGCAACCAGGCGATGTCATCATGTCCGCGCCGCAACCGTTCGGCGGACATTCCAGCAACCGCTACGACGGCCCCGCAGGCACGCGCGGCGTGAAGATCGTGGACGTGCCGTTCAACATGGACGAACTCGAAGTGGATCTCGAAGCTTTCGCCAAACTCGCGCGCCAGCACAAACCCAAGCTCGTCGTGATGGGCATGTCCATGACGCTGTTCCCGCTTCCCGTCCGCGAAATGAGCGAGATCATCGCCGAGTGGGGCGGCAAATTCATCTTCGACGGCGCGCATCAGGCGGGACTGATCGCGGGCGGCCAATTCCAGGATCCGCTCAACGAAGGCGCGGCCGTGCTGACTGGCTCCGCGGGCAAGACGTTTAGCGGCCCGCAAAGCGGCATGATCCTGTGGAACGACCCGCTTCTGACCAGGCCCATAGCGGACACCATCTTCCCAGCGCTCGCGGCCACCCATCAGGTCAACCGCGTCGCGGCGCTGGCCGTCTCCGCGGCAGAGATGATCGAGTTCGGAAAATTCTACATGGCGCAGATCGTCAAGAATTCCAAAGCGCTGGCGAAGGCGCTCGATGAACGCGGCATCCCCGTGTTGGGCGCGCACAAAGGCTACAGCCAAAGCCACCAGGTGATCGCGCGCGTCAAACAGTTCGGCGGCGGACTCGAAGTGGCGCACCGACTCGCGCAAGCCAACATCATCACCAACAAGAATCTCGTCCCCGAAGACAAGCCCGAAGATTGGGATCGCCCCAGCGGCCTGCGCATGGGCACCATCGAAGCCACGCGTCTCGGCATGAACGAAGCGGACATGGTCACCATCGCCGAGTTCATCGCCCGCGTGCTCGTCAAGGGCGAAGACCCCGAGATCGTCGGCAAGGATGCGATGGACTTCCGCCTGCCGAAGCAGACCCTCTACTACAACTTCGATCACGAATATCCCGCCTGGGTAAAAATGTAGATCCGAAGTTACAAGCAAAACAAGAGACAGCCTCATCGTGGGGCTGTCTCTTGTTATTTTCCAGTGAACGAATTTTATTACGACGAATTACTTCACTTCCACCCACATTTGGTCGAAGATGGATGCGTTTTCGGGGGTGAGGGCCTTGAGCCAGTGACCGTTCGTTACGGCGTCGCTGGGAATGTTGGTGATGTTGGATCCCATGAAGTTGTTGTAGATGTCGGCTTGGTTGGCTTTGGCGAAGTCCACAGCGGCGGCATTGGGGTTGGCGCCTGAGTTGTCGCGCATCACCATCCAGAAGACATCGGCTTGGTTGAGGTAGTTGAGCCAGGCATAGGCGGCATCAGAATGCGGGGCATCTTTCATGATGGCGAAGTTATCCTGCCAGAGAATGACGCCTTCTTTGGGGTACACATAGGCAAAGTCAGGATTCTCGTTGGTGGTGGTGAAGGCTTCAGTGCTCCAGATCACGCCGAGGTCAACGTCGCCAGCGAGAAGCGCGGTCTTTGGGCTGTCTGAGTCGAAGACGAGAATGTTAGCGGTCAGTTCCTTGAGTTTGGCTTTGGCTTCGTCGAGTTGGGCAGGGTCGGTGGAGTTGGCGTCATAGCCGAGCGTGAGCAGTGTGATGGTGATCATCGTGCGCGCATCGTCCACGGCGATGATGCGCCCCGTGTATTCGGCGTTCCATAAATCTGCGTAGGAGGTCGGCGGAGTCTTGATGGTCTTGGTGTTGTAGACGATGCCCGTCGAGCCGCCTTGATACGGCAGGCTGTAGACGTTGTTCGGGTCGAAGGCGGGATTCAAAAACGCGGGATTGAAATTGCTCATCACGGGCAATTGATTCTTGTCGAGTTCGGCGAAGAGACCCTGTCCAACCATCAACTGCACCATGTCGTCGCTCGGTTGCACAACGTCATAACCCGAAGCGCCGCGCTCCAGTTTGGCTAGCAACTCGCTCTGGCTGGCAAAGGTGTCGTGATTGATTTTGATTCCGTAGACATCTTCAAAACAGGATTTGATGTCTTCGGGAATGTAGTTCGACCATGTGTACATGTTAAATTCTTTGGATGTCACTTCCACTTTGGGCGAAGGCTGGGGGCAGGCAGAGTCAGATGCGGGGGATTCTGCCTGGGGTGCGGGTGTTGATGGCGACCCACATGCGGCGAGGATCAAGATCGGGATGAGGATCAGGCTGAGGGTTAGAGCGAGGCGGGTGTTCTTCATTTCAAATCTCCTTTGGTGGGTTTGACTTTTCGGAGGGGCGTTTCCTCCATCCAATCTGGCGCTTGGTCGCCAGACCATTTCTGAAGAATATTTCCGTAAACCGAGGCGCGGCGTTGATGCAGCAGCGGGAAGTGCCAGCGCCAATCTTTGATGGCTTCGCGGCTGATGTCAGCCACAACGACTTCGGTTTTGTCGCGCGAGGCGCGGGCGAGGATGCGACCATCGGGTCCACAAACAAAACTACTGCCATAAAATGTGACACCGTTCTCCGAGCCGACGCGATTGATCGCCGCGATGAAAATTCCATTGGCAATGGCGTGACCGCGCATAATGGTCTCCCATGAATCTTGCGTGTCCATCACATGGTCTTCGGGTTCGTCGCCAATGGCCGTGGGATAGACGATGAGTTCCGCGCCGCCGAGGGCGTAGATGCGCGCAATTTCTGGATACCATTGGTCGTAGCAGGTGGGCGTGGCAATGTTGAACGCATCGAGTTTGACGACGGGATACTGGTCACTGCCCGCGTAGTAGTCGGTTTCGTGATAGCCATTGCCCGATGGGATTTGTATCTTGCGCGTCACACCGACGAGCGTGCCTGTTTCATCGTGGACGGTGGCGGTGTCGAATAGATTTCCATCCTGCGCTTCTTCATATAAACTGCCGACGACTTTGACTTTGTGAGTCTTCGCCATCTGACTGAAGAACCGCTCCGACTCTCCGCCGGGGATTGATTCTGCAAAGTTGAATCCATCTGGCTGACGGGCGCCGGGAAAATATGGGATGAGCGAAAATTCTGGCAGGCAAACGAGTTCCGCTCCGCGCTGCGCGGCCTCGGCAATGAGTTTGTTGTATTGGTCTTTCATCGAGTCCATACTGCCTGAGTAGGCAAGTTGGATGAGGGCGATTTTCATGATGGTTCCTTTTTGTTAAACACAAAGGGCACGACGTACACGAAGTTTTTTCAAGAGCCTAACCACGGAGACACTGGGGCACGGAGTTTTTAATTTGGTTTTTCTCAGTGTCTTCGTGTCTCAGTGGTTTAAAACGGTTTGCCTTTGTGACCTTTGTGTCCTTCGTGTTTACATCTCTTATTTCGATTTTGCGCTCGGCTGCTGCTGGGTGATGCAATGCACCATGCCGCCGCCTAATAGAATCTCTCGTCCGCTTTTCACGCCGACGACTTTGCGCTCAGGCATGAGTTTTTGCAGGATTTCGAGCGCAACTGCATCGGCTGGGTCATTGTAGAGCGGCACGACACATCCGCCGTTGGCGAGATAGAAGTTGATGTAGGAGGGTCCCATGAAAGTGCCAGCCACACGTTCGAGCACGCCTTCGACGGAGTCGATGCCTTCGGTTTCTTCCTCGGTCACATAGATGGGAGCGGGGTTATGCAGTTTGTGGAGTTTCAGTTTTCGTCCCTGCGCGTCGGTGGCGTTTTGCAGGGTTTCGTAGGCTTCCATGATGATGTCGTATTCGGGATCGTTCTTGTCATCTGTCCATTCGACCACAACTTCGCCCGGGCGGATGAATGCGCACAAGCCGTCCACGTGACCGTCAGTTTCATCGTGCAGCGAGCCGCGCGGAATCCAGATGGTCTTTTCGATGCCGAGATAATCGTGCAAATATTTTTCGATCTCTTCTTTTGTGAGGTCGGGGTTGCGGTTTGGGTTGAGCAAACATTGCGCGGTGGTGATGAGCGTCCCTTCACCATCCACGGTGATCGCGCCGCCTTCGAGCACCATATTTGCTTTGTAGCGGTCGAGCCATTCGATCTCCGCCACCTTGCGCGGAACGAGATCGTCTTGATCCCAGGGGAAGTAGATGCCTTCGGTCAAGCCGCCCCAGGCATTGAAGTCCCAATCCACAGCGCGGACTTCTTTTCCATTGTTGACAAAGATCGGTCCGCTGTCACGCATCCATGAGTCGTTGTAAGACATTTCCACCACGCGGATGTGTTCGGGTAGTTTGGCGCGTGCGTTCTTGAACTGCGCCGACGAGACTCCTACGGTCACTTTTTCGAACTGGCTGATGGCGATCGCTGTCTCTGTGTATGCGGCTTGTGCAGGCTTCGCGCCGAGGCGATACGTGTCTGTGCGGTCGGGCCAGAGCATCCAACAGCCATCATGTTTTTCAAATTCGCCAGGCATACGGAACCCGTCCGCGCGCGGGGTGGAGGTGAGTAGTTTGGGCATGAAGTCTCCTTACGGTATAATAAATTGTCTCTACGACAATCTATTATAGATAAAGATTTGAAAAATGTCAATAGATTGTCTTGTTGACAATCTACCACAATAAGTTGGTATAATCTCCCCTACCTGATTAAATTATGGATGGCTGAAATGGGACGCAAAGATCTGACCGAACAAAGACACAAAGACATTCTCGATGCGTTCGAGCGGTGCCTGATCAAGTATGGATTGGAAGAAAGTACGCTCGAACGTGTGGCACAGGAAGCTGGCAAGAGCCGCAACATCATCCGCCACTATATTGGAAACCGCGAAGACTTGATCGCAGCATTCGTCGAGCGGATTCTGCTCCGCATTAAACAAGTGGCCGCGGATATTCTGGCAGACACCCCCCGGCAAGAACTTGTCCCAAATGTGCTGAGCTTCCTGTTTCAAGAACGAACCGCAAACGATCCGCCTGACCTCGGCGAGCGGATGCTGGGCGGCATGTGGCGGATCAGGGAGCAGAGTCCGCTCACCCAGCAGGCATTGCTAAACTTCTACAAGGAGTTTGAAAAGATACTCACAGATGGATTGTCCCGCCTGTATCTGAACGTGCCAGCTGAGAAATGTCAGGAAGTCGCCTACTCAATCATCTGTCTTGCGGAGACTAATTGGGTGTTAGGTTCTGTGGGCGTGGATAATTCACACACGCATATGGTTCGGCGTTCAGCGGAGTATTTGTTACAATCGCTCGATAATTAAGGAAGGTAAAACATCCATGGCAAACCTATTCAGCCTACAATGCCCCACCTGCGGCGCCAGCCTGCAAGCGGATGGCAGCAGCAAACAGATCGCCTGCGAACATTGCGGCAATCAATACCTGCTCGATAAAGAACTCGAACAAATGAATGATGAACAGCGAGAAAATCTTTCCCCGGCTGTCACCTACGCCAATAAACCCGGTCAATGGATCAAAGTGGCGGATGTGGATGTGCTCCTGCACAGCTTCTCTGAAGAGACTGTCGGCAAAGAGCATGTGCTGTTTGCTGAGGTTGAGTACCTGAACAAGACATCTGACCCGCTAAATTACCGCCACGATCAGTGGATCGTCTTCGACAAGGCGGGCTACACCTACGAAGCCACCATGGATTACCTGCACCCGAAACTTTACAAAGGGAAAATCTATATCGGCAGGACGCGCATGCTCAACCCGGGTATGCGACTGCGGGGCTGGCTGGTATTTATCCTGCCGCCAGAAGGCAAAATCGAATGCCTGCAATTTTCAGCAGGCTCGCAGCCGATCAAGACGCTCGAATTCCGGATCTGATTTCAAAGCGATTTGATTCAAAGAGGCAACCGCCTGTTCAGCGCAGGCGGTTGCCTCTTTTTATTTTATTTCAATTCCCAGATCCAGCTATTCTCGAATACGCAGCTTCCTGTCCCGGAATCTTGATATCCAAGAAATGCGAAGGCGCCATCAGATCTTTGTTTGCTATAGTCGTAGAATCTTCCCTGCCGCACTCCGTTGATGTACACAGTGAACTGCTCTTCCTGAGCGACAAGCAGCACCTGATTGAGCGCATTATTTTCCTGATTCAAAGCGCTGGAGTATTTTACATTGGTCGGCGAATTTTGAAACCAGCCGAACTCATGTACTTCGATCGCCCAGGCCGGCAACCCTGAGAGACGCATGTACAAAAACTGATACTGCTTGCCTTCCTCAATATTGGCTTCAGAGCGAAGGATCACCCCACATACAATAATGCCAGTCGCGCTCCAGGTTACATCTGACTTTAATATAAAATTACTCGCAGTGAGTTTTTCGTCAACATCCACATACTGTCCGTCAGGCCCCGAAAGACCCACAGTAATTGGCTGGCTTTCCTCCCAGACAAGCCTCCCCTCCTTGTACGGGATGTCTGAATCGCCGATTATTTGGTCCAACTCACCCAGTACCGAGCTTGCTGCCTGGGTCTGTTTTGCCTCGACCGTTGCCGCGACATTGTGAGTTGCTGTTGGCACCGGCGTTGAGGTTGCAGTTGGCATTGGGGTTAACGTCAGCGTGGATGTGGGCTCAGGCGGCACTGTGGCAGTGGGGCTGACCCCGGCGGGAATACTGCCACAAGCAAGAACCAGCAACAAAACAAGCGGAACAAAATACAGTGAACGTTTCATAATCATCCTCCTTGATCAAATAAACGAGTAACCAACTCAATTCGAGGCGGGTGCCTCGGGAAAGCCAAAGAACGCAGAAAATTAATTGCACGAGAACTTACATGTTTGAAGTGGGTGTGGGTTTCCTTGTCACCCCCATTCAAAATTTCACGCATTTTATTCGAAATGGCTCTTTGGCAATAGTGTCATTTATCCTCTTTTTTCTCCGATCTCCCAAATACAACCGCCATATGTTTTCTCTTTCTGTGTATACTTCACATGGAGGCACCCATGAAAAAGATTTTGACATCTCTGATTTTCGCGATCCTTCTATCTGCCTGCGCTGTGACAGGCGCAACCGAAGCCCCGACAACTGCTCCACAATTTGAGATTTCTGACCCTGCAAAAATTCTCGAAGCTGCCGCAGGCAGTGAATTCAAGATCATCATCGACTCAAACCCGACAACCGGCTATCACTGGGAGATCGTCGATGAGTTGGATGCGAATGTTGTTGAATTCGTCTCAAAGGATTTCAAAGGCAGCGAGCCGGTCATGCCCGGCTCAGGCGGCGTGGACGTGTGGACGTTCAAAGCCTTGAGCGCAGGCAAGACTCATATCACTCTTGGGTACTATCCGCCCTCAAATGACCCTGTGGAACCGCAACAAACGGTGACTTTCACTGTTACAGTAAAGTAGATGAATAAGGCGACCGGAACAGGTCGCCTTTTATTACCGAGGAGGAATAAATGAAGCGTCTTGTTCCATTTATTGGCATATTCACTATTTTACTGACGGCATGTTCCATTGCGGTGCCAATAGCCACAGCGACGCCCGCCCCCACAACCATACCGAGCTTAACGCCCACACTTGCGCCAAGCCCCACAGCCACCCCTGTGAATATCACCTTGCGCGTGAAAGATGAACTTGTCAATTGCAGGTTCGGGCCGGGGATAACGTATGTCCTCGTGAATGAATTGCACCGCGATCAATCACTCCATGCGGCGGGCAGAAATGATTCAGCCACGTGGTTGTATGTTCGTGACCCGGGCAACCCCGGCGGATTCTGCTGGCTGTCCGCAGCCGTTGTCGAAGCCGCAGGGATGGTGGATCAGCTGCCAGTGACGCCGCCTCCCTTCGTGACAGTAACAGACGTCAGCTTGCGGGCGGAGCCGAATCGCATCCTGGTGAATTGTTCCCAATTCCCGCAGACGGTTTTCTTCGAAGCTCAAGTCACAACGAATGGTCCGACCTTGCTGACATGGAGTTGGGAGGCGAGCACGGGCGCGGCATCGGATGTTGGCACGATGGTTTTTGAAGAGGCGGGTACACAGATCATCAATGAGTTTTACCCGATCGGCGGGCCGAACGAGTATTGGGTGAAGCTTCACATCCTCACGCCGAATGTTTTGGATGAGCAGGTGAATTTCCCGGTGAGCTGCACGCCATAATTTTTGCAATTACCAAAGAAGCCGCGAAGAAAAATCGCGGCTTCTTTGGTAAAGTTTTGAGTAACAACAATCGGGGCTAATGCTCGAACAACACAGTCTTGTATCCCAGCGCGGTGAAGAATTTAAGCAGATAATTTTCCGCGTTGGTCTGGCCCTGCGTGAGAATGCCATCTTCGAGCGCGGCCCTGCGGATCTCATCTTCGGCGGACTGGCGCGCCAATGTTTCAAGGTTGATATTCCCCTTGGTCAGCAAGCCGGTCTCGCGGTCATAGACATAGGATTTTTCATTGTCGAGCGTGGCGATGAAAATTTCGGTCGGGGGCAGTTTCACATACAGCACGCCGTTTTCCAAACGCATATCGCCGGGCTGCAACTTCTCCATGTCAATGCCTGCAATCACAACGCCATGCGCCACGAACAGCAGTTTATCGCCAAACGCAAAGCCAAACGTGCCCTGTCCCACTTCGGCAGTAATCACTTTTTCAATGCTGTATTGAATGGTTTCGAGCCGCGCAATCGCGCGGATCTCGTTGATATATGTCACGGGGTCGGGTATGATTGTGGGCGTTGGGTTTAATAACTGCGAGACTTGAGTCTGCATCGAAGCATTGGCCTGCTGCAAACCCTCGAAGGGAGCGGCTGCTGCATTTGCCGCCGCCGCGGCGCTCTCGCGCACGGTTTGTACGATAAAATACACTCCTGCCGACAGCACAGCCAGGATCAGAATGGACATAAATGTATTGAGGCTATTTTTCATTTCGCTCCTTGCTTAACTCATTGTATTATAGCAACATAGTATGATCCCGCAACCGATAAATTGAAAGATGAAAAAACTCCTATACCTGCTCTCACTCGCAATACTTGGATGTTCACTCCCTGTTCAATTGAATCGGGAGTCATCTACTGCGACTCCTGTGCCCGTGCAGTCGCCGACTCCCACGCAGACGCCTCTCGCCCCGCCCGAGCTGGGCACTAAACAAAATCCTTTGATCCTCGCCCTGGCACCTTCGGCCCACCCCAGCGTCGAAGTAATCGCGGCGGGAGATGTCATTGCGGCATTCCTCGAAAAGCGCACGGGCTACAAAGTAGTGACGAATATTCCAGCCGACCAAAGCGGACTCGTCGAAGCGCTGGACAGGGGCAACGCGCACGCTGCCTCGCTTTCTCCGTTTGCATATCTGCTCGCCCGCGAGAATGACTCGGTGACGGTTGTGCTGGCAAGCACCCGTGAAGGACAAATGTTTTACGGCGCGCAATTCATTGCCAACCGCGAGAGCAACTTCCTTTCCTATTACGACGCCGCGCGGGACGAGAATTCTGCCGAAGCCGCCGAGGCGTTGGAACAATTCCAGGATAAAAAACCCTGCTGGACAGACAGCACTTCTCCCTCAGGGTATGTCGTGCCGCTCGGATTGCTGAATCAGGCCAAAGTCACGACGAGAAGCGCGGCCTTCCTCGAAGGTCAGCCGAGTGTGGTGCGCGCCGTCTACGCTGAAAACATCTGCGACTTCGGCGCAACATTCATCGATGCGCGCTTGTCGGCCTCGCTTGAAGTCAATTACCCGGACGTGGCTGAAAGGGTGATCGTCATCTGGCGTGTGCCGGCAGTGATCCCTTATGAAAATATTGCCATTTCAAATTTGGTGCCGCTGGAAATGCGCCGCGTGATCCAGCGCGCCTTCATTGATTTGATGCTCACACCCGAAGGTCAGGCCGCCATTCAAACAGTCTACGGCATGGATGAAATACAGATCGCGGAAGATGCGATGTATGCCGACTTCGCTTTGTATGTGAAGGAATCAGGGTTGAATCTGGCAGACCTGATCAAATAGAAATTTTCATGTTCAAGAAATTAATTTATTTCATCTGGCGCATCATGCGCATTTTGTTTTTTGCGGCTTTTCTTGTGCTGGTTCTTCCCAGACTGCTGGTGATCGCCTATGGGGCTGCATCCACACACACCGTAAAAAATGTCCCGGCTGACCGTGTGGCAATTGTCTTCGGCGCAGGCTTGCGCTATGACGGGACTCCGACCGCAATTCTGCGTGACCGCGTGGAGACCGCTGTCCAGCTTTATCAAAACGGAAAAGTGAGCAAGCTGCTGATGAGCGGTGATAACAGCGTTGTTGATTACAACGAGCCTGAAGCCATGCGCCAGTATGCGCTCAGCCTTGGCATCCCCGATGAAGACATTACGCTCGATTTCGCAGGCCGCCGCACTTATGATACCTGTTATCGCGCCAGCGCCATCTTTCAGGTGCAGTCCGCGATTCTTGTGACGCAAAGTTTTCACCTGCCGCGCGCCTTGTTTTTGTGCAACTCTCTCGGTGTGAAATCCAGCGGCGTGGCGGCGGATAATATTTATTTCAGAAAGATTTCGCGCCTGATCTGGAACGCGCGTGAGTTTTTTGCCACCACGCAGGCGGTCTGGGATGTGTATTTGGCAAAGCCGTTGCCGATCCTCGGCGAGCCGGAGCCTATTTATTAGCTACCGAAACAAAGAAGCAACCACAGAGATCACTGAGCGCACTGAGAACATCTTTCCCACAAGGGGCTGTGCCAAAAACCTCTGTGACCTCTGTGTTCTCAGTGGTAAAAATCTTTAGAAACAGCCTTTAGGAGAAGAATCCAATGACCCGTGATGAAGCCCTTGGCCTTGTGCGTGAGTTTGTAAAAAACGAAGGACTTGTCCGCCACATGCTGTCTGTCGAAGCCGCCATGCGCTTCTATGCCGAAAAATACGGCGAGGATGTGGAGTTGTGGAGCGTGCTGGGTCTGCTACACGATTTTGATTGGGAGATTCATCCAACGCTGGAGCAGCACCCGCAGGCCGGCTCAGCCATATTGCGCGAGCGCGGCGTGAGCGAAGACCTCATTCAGGATATCCTCAGCCATGCCGATCATACCGGCGTGCCGCGCGACACCCTGCGCCGCAAGTCGCTCTCTGCCTGCGATGAGGTGACCGGATTGATCACCGCCGTTGCGCTCGTGCGTCCTTCGCGCTCGTTGTACGATCTTGAAGCAAGTTCTGTGAAAAAGAAATGGAAGGACAAAGCCTTCGCCGCCGGCACAGACCGCGCCGAAATGGAACACGCTGCAAAAGAGCTTGGCGTGGAACTTTGGGAGCACGTCGGCAATGTCATCCTTGCCATGCGCAAAATTGCACCCGAACTGGGTTTGGTGGGGAGCCTTCAGCAATAACGGCTGCTTTCGGTACTTCCAAAAAGACCCATCACTCGGATGGGTCTTTTTAGTTACACTTCCACTTGACTCTACGCTTTTTCCAGTTTACACTTATTGAAAATGATTTTCATTATCAAAAAAAGGTGATTTATGGCCGCTGATCAATGGCTGACACAGTTGCAGGAAAACGGGTACCGCCTCACCGAGGCGCGCCGCATCGTGGTCGAGGCAGTGGAGAAATCTGCGCGCGCGCTCACCCCCATCGAAGTCTACGACATCGCGCGCAAGAAATATCGCGCGCTCGGGCTTGTCACCGTTTATCGCACACTGGAGAAGCTCGAAGAACTGCACCTCATTCAGCGCGTGCATCAGCCGCTTGGATGCCAGGCCTTCATCTCCGCGGGCGAAGGCCATCAACATTTGCTGCTCTGCCAGAATTGCGGTCAGGTGGCATTCTTTGAAGGCGACGATCTGGATGTGCTGACAGAATCAATTGCCCAAAAAACAGGCTATCAGATCAGCGAACACTGGCTGCAACTCTTCGGCTTATGCGCGAATTGCCGCGCCGATTAAATTAAAAGGAACATGGATGAAAAAGTTTTTACACACCCTTATTTTTATGATGACGATCGCGGCTCTTTTCTTAACTGGCTGTGGGTCAGACTCAAAAAGCAGTGACAGCACTTTGAGTGTTCTCGCCTCAACCACCTTCCTGGCAGACATCACCCGAAACATCGCCGGTGACCGCCTTGTCATCGACTCCTTGCTGCCCATCGGCATGGACCCGCACAGTTATCAGCCAACGCCGCAGGATATGGCGAAGATCGAACAGAGCCAGTTGATCATCGTCAATGGCGCGGGATACGAGCAATTCCTGACGACCCTGCTTGCCGGGGATGGGAAAAATGTCATCGAGGCTTCAGCAGGCCTAAGTCCAAGAGAAGATGCGGAGCATGGGGCTGATCCGCATATGTGGCTGGATCCAAATCTGGTTATGGCCTATGTCGAAAACATCCGCAAGGCATTGACGGAATATGATCCTGCTGGCGCGGCAATTTATCAAGCCAATGCGGATGCGTACATTGCACAATTGCAGGAACTTGACGGTTGGATCAAAACGCAGGTGGGGCAAATCCCGTCAGACAAGCGGCTGCTCGTGACCAACCACGAAGCGTTTGGTTATTTTGCAGAACGATACGGCTTTGAAGTCGTCGGCTCTGTTGTGCCAAGTTTCAGCAGCAACGCCGCGCCGTCTGCGCAGCAAATGGCGGAGTTAATTGATGAGATTAAAAGACTCAACGCGCCCGCCATCTTTTTGGATACAGCCGACAATAATATCCTCGCAAAACAGATCGCAGATGAAACCGGCATTACGGTAATAGATGATCTGCATTTGGAATCTTTGACCGAAGGCGCTCCCGCCGCGACCTACATCGAAATGATGAAATATAATGTTTCGAGAATTGTGGAAGCGTTAAATTAGAATGTACCCGCATAGCAACCACCAAAAAGACAAACCCATCCTCGATGTGCGTCATGTATCCGTTCGTTACGGCGGACGTGCTGCGCTCGAGAATATCATCTTTCATTTGCATGTCGGCGAGCGCATCGCAGTGGTGGGACCGAACGGAGCCGGGAAAAGCACCCTGTTCAAGGTGATCTCCGGCGTTTTGCCGCCCAACAGCGGCGAGGTGACCATCTCCGGTTCCCAGCCGACAGCCCATAGCTGCATTGCGTACATTCCGCAACGCAGTCAGGTGGATTGGAACTTTCCGGTCAGCGTGGCGGATGTTGTGATGATGGGGCGCTCTGCAAAATTAGGTCCGCTGAACTGGCCGAAAAAGCGCGATTGGGATTTTGTAAATCACGCGCTTGAAACAGTCGAGATCGTTAATCTTGCAAACCGCCAGATCAGCCAGTTATCCGGCGGACAGCAGCAGCGCATGTTCATCGCGCGCGCGCTGGCGCAGGAAGCCGAGTTGATGTTGATGGACGAACCGTTGACAGGTCTCGACACGCCCGCGCAGGAAGGTCTGCTTGATTTGCTGGACACCCTGCGCGAGCAAAAGGTCACTGTGATGGTTGCAACACACGACCTCGAACAAGCCGCCAAGCATTTCGACCGCATCATGTTGTTGAATAAAAAAATCGTGGCTTTCGGGGACCCGCTCAAAGTATTGCACTCGGAAAATTTGTTGCACGCTTATGGCGGACGCTTCCGCACGGTTGAAGGAACAGACGGCGTGTTAACCGTTGACGACTCTTGCTGCGATGAAGGGGAACACAACTCGATTTACGATTGACGATTGGTGATTAACGATTTACGAGCGGCGATTTTCGATTGACGAATAGCATCAACAAGGAGATTTGCATGGACCAAAAGACCTTCAAAGACCGCACGAAGAAACCGGCTGTCGCAATTATCAAACAAGTGGATAAATTACCCCGCTCGCTCGCGGGAGATGTAATCAGCAGGCAGGTAATTCGTTCAGGCACATCCATTGGAGCAAATTATCGCGCCGCGTGCCGGGCAAAATCCACAGCGGACATGATCAACAAAATGAAAATCGTTAAGGAAGAAAGCGACGAAACCCAATACTAGCTTGAAATTCTTGTCGAAGCGGGGCTTGTCCCACAAAATCAAATCGCTGATGTTTACAAGGAAACAAATGAAATCCTTGCTATGACTATTGCGTCAATCAAGACATTACGCAATCGTAAATCGTAAATCCAAAATCGTAAATCAAATGTCTTTTCTCTTCGAACCTCTCCAATACGAATTCATGCAGCGCGGAATGATCGCCGCTGTGCTGGTTGGCATCGTCTGCGCTGTTGTCGGCACGTACGTTGTGCTGCGCGGCATGGCTTTTTTTGGCGACGCGCTCGCGCACACCATTTTGCCCGGAATTGCCATCGGCTACCTCATCACAGGCGGGGCGCGCGACGCTTTATTTTGGTGGGCACTGGGAACTGCCGTCATTGCCGCGCTCGGAATTGGCGCGATCAGCAAACAAGCCGCGATCAAGGAAGACACAGCGATTGGAATTATCTTCGCCGGGATGTTCGCGCTCGGCATCGCGCTCATCTCCACCGTCCGCAGTTATGCCGTAGATTTGAGTCACTTTCTGTTCGGCGACGTGCTGGGCGTATCTGCTCAAAGCCTGTGGTTGATCGTTGTCTTCGGATCAATCATCCTGCTGACAGTTGCCGCTTTTTACAAGGAATTTCTCACCCTGTCATTTGACCCCGTCCTCGCAGCGACGCTGCGCCTGCCCGTGAACCTGCTCAACAATCTTTTGCTGGGACTGATCGCTGTGACGGTTGCCGTCTCTCTGCAAACTGTCGGCGTGGCGTTGATGGTCGCCATGCTCGTCACGCCCGCCGCGACAGCCTTCCTGCTGACAAAACGCCTGCCGATGATGATGTCCCTTTCAGCGATCTTCGCATCGTTATCGGGCGTGATCGGTTTATATCTTTCCTATTATTTGAGCATCGCTTCCGGCGCGGCGATCGTATTGACCGCGACCGCGTTTTTTGTAATTGCGTTTGCGTGGAAGCGGATCAAGCCAGCGTAGATGCCTATCAGACCTCCGAGTTCTCAATGAACTCGGAGGTCTGATTTTTTGTTAGAATACAGCCCATGCAAAACAAAACCGCCCGTTCACTGCCTGTATTTTTCCTGCTTGCCTTATTGGTTTCGTGTTCTTCACCCACTTCCGCCACAACTGTCACAGCGACTGCAATTCAAATTCCCGCCGCGACAGACACACCGTCGCCGGCGCCTGCTCTCACGCCAACAGAGACAGCCATCCCTGAAGTTGGACGCGCAAAATACACATTGAACACATCCATTGACTATGACGCGCATTCCGTCACGGTGGATGAGACCATCCTTTATCCCAATCTCACAGGCGGACAACTAAACACGCTTGTGCTGGCGGTCGTTCCCAATCTGTGGGCTGGCAGCTTCACCCTCAACAGCATCTTCATTGACGGCGCGCCGCTCACGACATACTCGCTCGAAGGTCAAAGATTGGATATTGCCCTGACCTCTTTTCTCCAGCCGCAAAGCGCATTGACCATCAACCTGCAATTCACGCTGGCGCTTCCATTGGCCGAGCAGGAAGACCCGAACATTTCGCGCCCGCGCATTTACGGATACACCAGCCGCCAGTTGAATCTCACGAACTGGTATCCGTTTGTTGTGCCGTTCGTTGATGGTGATTGGGTGCTGCATGACCCCTGGTATTACGGCGAGCATTTGGTTTACGACTCTGCCGATTACGAAGTGAATCTCAAATTTGCCGACCCTGCCACCGCTCCAGTCGTAGCCGCGAGCGGATTCCCCGAACAGCAGGCAGACTCGACCCGCTACACCATCACCTCCGCGCGGACGTTTGCCCTGTCCGCCAGCCGCGAGTTTCAAGTCTCGAGTTCACAATTTGGGGATGTGACTGTTTCAAGTTATTACTTTGCCTTTAACGAAGCCGCGGGACAGGCCGCCTTGCAAACCAGCGGAGAGTCGATTCAGGTTTTTAGCCAGCGCTTTGGACCGTATCCGCACAAAACTCTTTCGCTTGTGATGGGCGACTTCAACGACGGCATGGAATACTCGGCATTCTTCTTCCTCCCGCGCGATTTTTACAGCCTGTACGATGGGACATCCGCCAACTACCTGACCTTCGTCGCCGCGCATGAGACATCTCATCAATGGTGGTTCGAGCAGGTTGGCAACGACCAGGCTCTCCAGCCGTGGGTGGACGAAGCCCTATCGACATACTCCGAGCGCATTTATTACGAAAGCATCCATCCGGAACTCGTCAGTTGGTGGTGGACATACCGCATTGATTTTTACAAGCCGCAGGGCTTTGTGGATATTCCAATTTATGAAGGTCAGGGATTCCGTCCCTACACCAACGCGGCCTACTTCAAAGGCGCGCACTTCCTCGAAGACCTGCGCGCGCGCATCGGTGACGAAGCCTTCTTCGCCTTTTTGCAGGATTACCTCGCGCAGAGCCGCGGCAAGATCGTCAGCGCCGCAGACTTCTTCCACATTTTGCGCGAACACACCAGCGCCGATATTTCAGACCTCATCCGCCAGTATTTTCAAAACGTATATTGATGAAAACCCGTCACCGCCCGCAGCGCATCCCATTTTATTTTTTGCTTTTTATACTTCTTACATCCTGCGCCGCTCCACCTGCGGCCGCGCCGGTCTTTCCGCAATTTATTCTGGTCACGCAAGACCCGAACGCTTCGCCAACTCCCACACCTTTTCAGCCTGCTGGATTGACAGCCACCGAAGCGCCGACCTTTACGCCGATACCGCCAACGCAGACTGCGACGCAGACCCCGCTTCCCGCTTCGCCGACAACTGCCCCAGCGACATCAGCAGTCTCCACCGCTGAGGCAGATTCCGCTTCGCGCACAAATTACATCCTTTACGCCACGCTCGATTTCACCGCGCGCACGCTCAGCGTTGACGAAACAATCCGCTATTACAACAACACAGGCTCAGAGCTTTCGGATATTGTTTTATCCGTCCAGCCGAATCTTTATGGCAGCACCTTTACCCTGAACTCGGTCACACAAGACGGCGCAGCGCTGACGAATTATTCCCTCAGCGGGCAGCGACTTGGATTGACTCTGCCGCAGCCGCTGCAACCCGGCACGCCCACCACGCTCACACTCAGCTTCAACCTCAACATTCCAGCCAAGTCATCCAACGGCATATTTGGCTATGACTTCAACCAGATCAATCTCGTGGAGTGGTATCCGTTCATCGTGCCACACGAAGCGAGCGGTGGATGGATTTTGCATGACCCCATATCTTTTGGCGAGCACCTGGTTTACGACTCGTCCGACATCGAAGTGAATCTCAAAACCGATTCGGATGTGGTCATCGCGGCCAGCGCGCCTTCCGAGCCGAACGGCGAATGGACTCGTTACCGTCTGTTCGGCGCGCGCACGTTTGCGCTGTCAGCCAGCGACGAGTTCATTGTGACAGATACAGCCGTCGGCGATGTGGTGATCCGCTCCTATTATTTCGATGGCTATCAAGCCGCGGGAGATGCCATGCTGTTTGCGGCGCTGCAGGCGGTCAGCATTTTTTCTGCCAAATTCGCGCCTTATCCATATCAGACTCTGGCAGTGGTGCAAACAGACATTCACGATGGTCAGGAATATGACGGGTTGGTTTTTCTGGCAACCGATTTTTATGGGCAGTACAGCGGCGGCGCGCGGAATAATTTAACCACCATCGGCGTGCATGAGATCGCGCATCAATGGTGGTTTGGGCTGGTGGGAAATGATCAGGCGTTTGAGCCGTGGCTCGATGAAGCCATGTCAGTTTACAGCGAACATATTTTTTACGAGTTTAATTATCCGGGGCTGGTCAGTTGGTGGTGGCAATACCGCGTGGATTATTTCAAGCCGGGCGGCTACGTGGACACGTCCATTTATAACGGCGGGACATTCCGAACTTATACGAACGCGGCCTACTTGAACGGTTCACACTTTATCGATGACTTGCGCGGGCGAATGGGTGACGATGCATTCTTTGCCTTCCTCAAGGATTATGCTTCGCGTTATTCTCGCGGGCGGGCGACTTCGTATGATTTCTTCGCCGCGGTCCGCGCCAACACCAGCGCAGATATCAGCGACCTGCTCGCGGCATATTTTTCGGGGGCGTATTAATTATTGTGATGTCATTGCGAGCTGCCGACTTTGTTTCTCGGCGGTGAAGCAATCTCCTTGTATTATTTGGATTGCTTCGGGCGAAGGACGCCCTCGCAATGACATCAGTACAGACAGGTAAACGCGGGGGGAGTCGGCGCGTCATATACAAAGCCATGAACAGGCCATACACCTTCATCAACGTTGCCGCAACAGCGGACGGAAAGATAGACACCTTCGAGCGCAAGGGCGCGGCGATCTCGTCGACGCGGGACAAGGCACGGGTGGATGAACTACGCGCCGGCGCGGACGCGATCCTCGTCGGCGGGAAAACGCTTCTCGCTGAACAGCCCAAGCTGACAGTTAAGAGCGAAGCGCTGCGAGAGGACAGGGTCAGGCGCGGGCTGAGTCCAAACCCGATTAAGGTGGGGGTTGTTTCAGCCGCAGACATTTCGCTTGAATCAGATTTTATTCAGGCAGGGCCGGCGCGGGTCGTAATATTTACCACAGCACAGACATCTATAAGCCAACTCGAAACCCTGCGCGCGCAGGGCGTAGAAGTTTTTGTGCACGATGAGCCGCGCGTGGATTTGAGCAGGATGATGCAAACGCTGGATGAAATTGGCGTGCGCCGTTTAATGGTGGAAGGCGGCGCGACGATCAACTTTGAATTGCTCAGGCTTGGGCTGGTGGATGAATTGACGATCTACGTCGCGCCGATGATCTTCGGCGGAGAGGGCGCTCCCACACTTGCGGCTGGTGCGGGGCTGACGCGCAGCGAAGCCATCCCGTTGAAACTGACCAATGTTGAACGCCATGAAGACGGCGGAATTTTGTTGAAATACTTGACAGACCATAGACGATAGACTGTGAACGATGATGGTTATTATCCATCGTTAAATAAAGGAAACCATGACTACTTTTACCCATGAACAAATCGAACTTTTACTGGAAGAAAATTGCTGCCACGAATGTGAAGGCGTCGGCAAGGATAATGTTTGCGTGCGCATCGAAGCCATCGCAGAACTACCCTCGCGCTTCGGCGATTTTCACATCGTCGCATTTTCAAATAATCAGGACGACAAGGAGCACGTGGCCATCATCAAGGGTGAAGTGCTTGGCGCAGACGATGTGCCTGTGCGCCTGCACTCCGAATGTTTGACCGGCGACGTGGTCGGCTCATTGCGCTGCGACTGCCGCGATCAACTCGAAGCCTCGCTCAAGAAAATCGGCGAAATGGAAAACGGCATTGTTTTGTATCTGCGTCAGGAAGGACGCGGCATTGGGCTGACCAACAAGATCCGCGCCTACAGTTTGCAGGATCAGGGACTGGACACGGTCGAAGCGAATCTCGCGCTCGGCTTCCGCGACGACGAACGCGATTACGCGATTGCCGCGCACATGTTGCACTCGCTCAAGGTGCAGTCCATTAATTTGATGACCAACAACCCGAAGAAGATCGATCAGCTCACGCAATACGGCGTGAAGGTCAACGCGCGCATTCCGCACGTTTTGCCGAGCAACGAGCACAATCGTTTTTATCTCGAAACCAAGGCCGCCAAGTCCGGCCACATGATCGACTTCCGCGGCAAGACGCATCTCGAAGAACAAAGTGACAAGCCGATTGTCGAGGGCATGACGGAGAGCCAGATCAAGGCGATGTATGATTAAGTGCGAAGGATGAGGGATGAGGGATGAAGGATGAACGCTTCGCGAAAAACCATTGTCGTCACAGGCGCAACAGGCGTATTGGGAAATCTTGTTGCGAAAACATTTGCAGAACGCGGGCACAACATTGCCCTGCTTGACCGCAACCAAGAAAAACTGGATTCCCTCGCCCGGGATTTGAGCCTGCCCCCAGAGAGACTCTACGCCCAAACCATTGACCTGCTCGACGGGCCGGCGGTTCACGACTCAGCCGCGGCTGTTGCCTCCAAATTTGACAGCGTCCATGCTTTGATTCATCTCGTCGGCGGCTGGATAGGCGGCAAAACAATCCCCGAATCAAACGCGGATGATTTTGCTTCAATGCTGAATCAGCACGCATGGACGACCTTCCATTTGCTTCAAGCATTTACGCCGCACATCGCCGCCAGCCGCGAAGCGTGGGGACGAGTCATCATCGTATCCATGCCGGTCACAGTCAAACCTTCCGCGAAGATGGCACTGTACACGGCGGCAAAATCTGCTCAGGAAAGCCTCGTGTTGACTCTCGCTGAAGAATATAAAGACAGCGGGTTGACCGCGAATGTGATCCATGTCAAATCCATTGATATGAAAAATGAAAACAAGGGAACAACGCCCGCCGAAATTGTCTCTGTGATGGAATACCTGTTTTCCGACGACGCGGCCAAGGTCAACGGGGCGAGAATTCCGTTGTTTGGATAGGAAAATAGCATTAACCACAGAGGGCACAGAGTTCACTGAGTTTTCTTAAGAATATCTCTGTGGCCTCCGTGATCTCAGTGGTAAGAGCCTTGTAATTAACACACAGAAATCCGTTATACTCGCGGAATGCAAAGCCAGTTCATTGCCACCAACAACATCAACCTGCATGTCATGACCGACGGACCTGAAAACGGGACGGCGGTCATTTTATTGCACGGGTTTCCGGAATTCAACTACGGCTGGAGAAAACAGGTGCCAGCCCTGGTCGCGGCAGGATTCCGCGTCATCATCCCGGACCAGCGCGGATACAATTTATCCGACAAGCCCAAAGGCATATCCGCTTACGATGTGGACATTCTCGCAAAAGACATCGTCGGCCTGTTCGATCATTTCGGGATTCAAAAGGCAAAACTCGCCGGCCACGACTGGGGCGCGGCGGTTGCGTGGACGGTGGCCATCAATCACCCCGAACGGCTGGAAAAACTCGCCATCCTGAACGTCCCGCACCCGGATGTGATGACGGATTTTGTGCTGCATAATTCAGCACAGCGAAAGAAGTCATGGTATGTGTACTTCTTCCAAATTCCCTGGCTTGTGGAATGGATGTTGTCTAAAAATAATTTTGAAAATCTGGCGCGCATGTTGACCCGCTCCGGGCGCAAGTCCACTTTCAACGAAGCGGATGTGTTGGAATACAAAAAGGCCTGGTCACAAAGAGGCGCATTGACCGCCATGTTGAACTGGTACCGTGCTGCCATGCGGCGCGGGTTGCGCTCGGCGTTTGGAAAAAAGACTGCGGCGCGGCGGGTGCATGTGCCGACCGTGATGCTGTGGGGCAAACACGACATTGCACTCAGCGCTGAAATGGCGCAGCCTTCGATTGGCCTGTGCGACGAAGGCGAACTGACCTTCTTCGACAGGTCCACGCATTGGGTGCAGCACGACGCTGCCGAAGAGGTAAACCAAAAACTGATCGAGTTTATGAGATAACCCATGCCAATCCTTGCCATTATTTTGCTTTTCTTTTCTGCCTCCATGCACGCCCTATGGAATTTTCTGCTAAAAAACTCGGACGAAAAATATATCGCGATGGGCTGGCAGGTGATTCTGAGCGGCATATTTTCTACAGTGCTGATCTTCTTCACCGGCCTGCCGCCGCGCTCGATGTGGGGCTTTGCGATCATCAGTATGCTTCTCGAAGCGATCTATTTCATTCTGCTGTGCATCGCCTACAGCGACCATGACTTTTCGCTGGTCTATCCCATTGCGCGAGGGGCGGCTCCGGCCTTGCTGGTGCTTTGGTCTGCGATATTTCTGCGTGAGCAATTGACGGTCGGCGGGTACATCGGACTCGCGCTCATCACCGGCGGCATGATGGTCATCGGCGCGACGACGCTGATTCAAAGCAGCGGCGAAAAACCGCACCTGCGCGGAATCCTCACGGCGCTGTCGGTGGCGCTGGTCATCTCGATCTACACCTTCATTGACGGTACAGCCGTGAAGAACGGCCCGGCCATGCCTTATGGCCTGTCCATGTTTGTGATGGTCCCATTTGTGACTACGCCCTACCTCACGCGCAAATATGGCTGGAGTCACTTTACGGATATGTGGAAGAAGAACAAAGGATATTTACTGCTCGGTGGGGTTTTGGGGCTGGTGGCTTACATGCTGGCGCTCTTTGCCTACACTTTTGCACCGCTGAGTTATTCGGGTGCGATCCGCGAAGTGAGCGCCGTGATCGGGGCTTTCCTCGGCTGGAGGTTTTTGAAGGAGGAAATGGGCGGCATCCGCGTGGCGGGGTCGGCAATCGTGTTTGCCGGCGTGATGGTAATTGCGGTGTTTGGATAGGAACATAAAATGCCAGATCAAATTTTTCCAGAGCCGACAGTGGGTGTATTCATCTTCAACAAGGCAGGCGAGATGCTGCTGCTGAAAAGCCATAAATTCCCCGGCAAATATGTTGTCCCCGGCGGACACGTGGAATTGGGCGAGCGGATCGAGGAGGCGGCCATCCGCGAGGCGAAGGAGGAGACCGGGTTGGATGTGTACGACCTGAAATTCGTCAACTTTCAGCAGTTCATTTACGACCCTTCGTTTTGGAAGAAACGCCACTTCATCTTCTTCGATTACGCCTGCAAGACGGACTCTCTCGAAGTGAAACTAAATGATGAAGCCGAGGATCATGCATGGGTTAAGTTGGATGCGGCCCTTCATCTGCCGCTGGATTCGTTCACGCGCACTTCCGTCGAAAAGATCATCGAGGGAAATTTGTCATCAAATCAGCATGATTAAAATGGTTGCAGTCCTGCTCAAAAATGGGTAAGATAAGCGAGCATGACCCGGATTTTAGTTCGAGACTTTTTGGGCATTTTTATGCCTCTACTCAGCCAGCCTGATGGGTACACCTGTACCTGTCAGGCTTTTTTTATCTCATATCAAGGAGAATGAATGCAAACACCGTGGGAGTATCGTTACGCTCATCGCACACAAAAAATGGGGAGTTCTGTTATCAGGGAATTATTGAAACTGACCGAACAGCCCGACATCATTTCGTTTGGCGGCGGCCTGCCCGCGCCTGAAGTTTTTCCGGTTAAAGAATTTCAAGAGGCCTGCAACCAGGTTTTAACAGACCACGGCGCGCAGGCTTTGCAATACAGCACGACCGAGGGCTACCTTCCTTTGCGCGAAATGATCGCGCGCCACAACGCGCGTTACAGTGTGCGGGTGACGGCAGAACATATCATGATCACGTCCGGCTCGCAGCAGGCGCTGGATTTTATTGGGCGGGTGTTCGTCAACCGCGGCGATTATATTGTGGTCGAGGAGCCGACCTATCTGGGCGCTTTGCAGGCGTGGAATGCCTACGGCGCGCAATACATCACGGTACGCACCGACGAGCACGGCATGGTAATGGATGAGCTCGAAGCCGCCCTGCGGATTGGTCCGAAGTTTATTTATATTTTGCCCAATTTCCAGAATCCATCTGGATGCACGCTCAGCCTTGAGCGCCGCATGAAGCTGGTGGAACTGGCCGACAAATACGGTGTGCCGATCGTGGAGGATGACCCGTACGGCCAACTCCGCTATGAAGGCGAGCACATCCCATCGGTTGCGACACTGGACAGCCGCTACCGCAATGACAACGGCGGCGAATATACCGGCAATGTGATCTACCTGAGCACGTTCTCGAAATTACTCGCACCGGGGCTGCGCCTCGCGTGGGTCATTGCGCCGCCGCAGGTGATCCGCAGACTGGTGATGACGAAACAAGCCGCCGACTTGCATACATCCTCTTTCAACCAGCATGTGGCTTACGAAGTGGCGAAGAGCGGCTTCCTCGACGAGCACGTCAAGGTGATCCGCGCAACGTACAAGGAACGGCGCGACGTGATGCTTGAAATGATGGAGGAAATGTTCCCGCCCAACGTCGGCTGGACAAAGCCGCAGGGCGGCATGTTCCTGTGGGGGATGCTGCCCGAAAATGTGGATGCCGCCGAAGTGCTTAAAGTGGCGATCGAACGCAAGGTGGCCTTCGTGCCCGGCGCGGCCTTCCATGCGAACGGCGGCGGCGCGAACACCATGCGCATTAATTTCTCGTTCTCCACCCCGGAGAATATCCGCGAAGGGATTTCAAGATTAGGCACGACCTTGAAAGAAGCGTTGAAGAATGGGAAGAAGTGAGTTTGAGTAAAAAGTGAGAAGTAAAAAGATGACCCGCACATTTTGGCGGGTCATCTTTTTTATTGTCCATCGTCAACAGTCTATCATCCATCACTCTTCCACATACGGCACGTATTCCGCGCGCGCAATGCCCTGCTTGAAGGCCGTCTCTGCCACGGCGCGCGCCACAGCGCGATGAACTTTTTTATCCAGCGGGCTGGGCACCAGTTCGCCGGGCGGAGTCATATCGGCGATGACATGCGCGGCGGCCAGCAGCATTTCATGCGTGATGCGCGGCGCGTTTGCGTCCACTGCGCCGCGGAAGATGCCGGGGAATCCCAGCACGTTGTTCACAGATTTTCCGTCCGCCGCGAAAGCCGCGCCATGTTCCAGCGCAAGGTCGGGGTCAATCTCCGGGTTCGGATTCGACAGCGCCAAAATGATCTGTCCCTTGCGGACCATTTCGGGCTGAATCAAATTCGGCGCGCCGGTGGTCGCGACCACGATGTCGCATTTTTCCATGATCTCTTTTAAGTCGGATTTCCTGCCCCCGGCTTTTTCAAACCTACTTAAAGCATCTTGACTCAAGTCCGCGCCATAGACTGCGTTCCCGGTCAGGCGCATCATCATCTGACCGATGGCATGGCCGGCCGCCCCAAGCCCGATCTGCCCGATGACAGCTTCCTTCAAGTCCGTGCCGGTTTCGCGAGTCGCAACCAGCAGCGCCGCCGTGCTGACCACCGCTGTGCCGTGCTGGTCGTCATGCAAAACGGGAATATCGAGCATGGCTTGCAGTCTTTCCTCGATCTCAAAACAGCGCGGCGCGGATATATCCTCAAGTTGAATGGCGGCGAAGGTCGGCGAGATTGCCTTCACCGCCGCAATGATTTCATCCGTATCTTTTGTGTCCAGCAAAATGGGAATCCCCGAAAGGCCGACGAGCGTTTCCATGAGCATGGCCTTGCCTTCCATGACCGGCATCCCCGCCAGCGGACCAATGTCCCCCAACCCGAGCACAGCCGTTCCGTCAGTGACGATGGCAACCATGTGGCTGACGCTGGTGTACAGCCGCGCCAGCGACGGGTCTTTTGCGATCTTGAGGCAGACCTCTGCCACGCCGGGCGTATACACGCGCCGCAGGGTCGTCAGCGAATCAATCGGGTAGCGCGAGCGGATGGCGATCTTGCCCTTCTGGTGAAGCTCCAGCACCTGGTCGCGCACTTCGATGATCTTCGTGCCTTCGTTGGTGCGCATCACTTCCAACACCGACTCAAGGCTTTTCTCATCTTCGGCATAGATGGTGATGTCGCGCACCACGTTTTGCGATGTCTCAGTGACCAGCACGATGCTGCCGGTGCTTCCGCCCGCCTCGGCGATGGCCGTCAGCAGTTTGCCCAAGATCCCCTTCTTTTGTGAATTGCGCACGCGCACCGTGCGAATGATCTTTCGTTCCCAAGCCATGAGAGACTCCTTTCCCGGTCACATGACTGCTTCAAATATATTTTTTTTCAGCAGGTCCGGTAATTCAGCAAATGATTTTATGACGGCGCAGTCAGCATCAGCGAAGAGGCTGATCGGGTCGTAGAGAACAGGCATCAGCCCGGCGCGACGCGCTCCGACCACATCCGCAAAGTAATTGTCGCCGACATACATCGTCTCCTGGGCGGATGTGCCGGCCATGTCCAGCGCGCGCTCAAAGATGACTCTGTCCGGCTTGTAGGAATTTACCTCGCCGCCCGCCAGTGAGAATTTGAAAAAGCCATCCATGTTTATTTTCTTTAATTCTTCAGAATATGGTTCTCCGCGATTCGATACCACCCCAAGGATATAGCCCGATGATTTTAAAAATTCCAAAAGGTTGTAAGTGTCATGCGGTATATGGACTTCGGGTTTGTAGTGCTCATCCATATAGGCTGATATTTTTGGCGCGAGTTCGCTGGCCTGGGTTGAATGCAACCCAAGCGCAACCAGACGCCGCTTCGTAAAGTTCAGCCAGAAGCCGCGCAGGTTTCCTTTGTGCATTTTTTCGTCCGATTGAATCTCAAGCGAGTTGGCGAAGTAATGATGAGTCCAATGTTCGGAGCGGATGCGATCCTCTTCCGAGATGCGCAGGCCGATGCTTCTGGCGTATTCCACAAAAACATCCCCGCCGTTGGGGATGTGATGACGCAGTGTTCCGTCAAGATCAAATAATATTGCTTTGATCCTCTTCATGGTCCTCAGGTTTATCCTCCAATTTCACTCATGATGCGATTCAACGGAATGACTCCATCTGCCAGACCATGCCCCCAGGGTTTTTCCCACACGCCGTCGAGCAGGAGTCTGCGAAGTTCCTCTTCTGTCGCGCCGGCGCGCATGGGGGTGAGCAGGTCAACTTCCTTTTCGCGCAGGAGACACAGGCGCAGTTTTCCGTCGGATGTGAGGCGCGCGCGGGTGCAGGCCGAGCAGAACGGCTGCGTGACCGATGAGATAAAGCCCACGTCGCCTTTTGCGCCGGGGATATGGAAGACCTGCGCTTCGCCGTCGAGTTTTCCGCCGTTGGCTGATTCGAGTTGACCGAATTCCGATTCGATCGTCCCGCGGATCTGCTTCATGGTGATGACCTGGTTGATCTGCAAATCGGTTGCGCCGGCGAAGGGCATCATTTCGATGAAGCGCATCTGCCATGGATGGTCAATGGTCAGGGCGGCGAGATCAACGACATCGTCCTCGTTGTAGCCTTTCACCACCACCGCGTTGAGTTTGACGGGCGTCAGCCCGGCTTTTTCGGCGGCGAGGATGCCTTCCCAGACTTCGTCCAGTTTTCCCCAGCGGGTAAGGCGCTTGAATTTGGCGGGGTCGAGCGTGTCTATGCTGACGTTGACGCGCTGCAGGCCGGCATCTGCCAGGGGTTGTGCCAGCTTCTTGAGCAGCAGCCCATTCGTCGTCATGGAAACGGATCGGATGCCTGCGGTGGAGGAAATGCCGCGCACGATGTCCACGATATTGGCGCGCACCGTCGGCTCGCCACCGGTCAAACGGATCTTGTCGAAACCGAGGCTGGCAAACAGGCGCGTGAAGGCAAGTATCTCATCGTCCTGCATCAGGTCTGCGTTGGGACGGAAGGTCATGTCCTCGGGCATGCAATAGATGCAGCGCAGGTTGCAGTGGTCGGTGAGGCTGATGCGCAGGTAATGAATGTTTCTTCCAAAACGGTCAATAGCCATATGTTTTTACGGATTATAACAACAATATAAGAAGTGTAGCGTTACGATTGACTGTGAATGGTACACGTGCTATCATGACCGCTCATCTTTTATTCGGATTTATTTCAAAGGAGTTATCCATGAGCGTCGAATTTATTGTTCGTATTGTTGGCATGCTGATTTTTTCGATCATTGGCGGTTACTGGGGATACGATATCGCGAAAACAATTCCAAATGAAATGGTCGGCTACACCCTGGGCTTTGCCCTGCTCGGCGCGTTGAGCGGACTGCTGTTTACGCCATACCTCACCACCCGCCCGGCGCGCGCGCTGCGTTCCCTGCTTGGACGGCTGGCCGCGGAAAGCCTGTTCGCAGCGTTGACGGGGCTGATCGTCGGTCTCTTGATCGCCGCCTTGCTTGGTTTTCCGCTTTCGCTTTTACCGAAGCCGTTTGGCGAAGTACTTCCCTTTTTGGGCGTATTAATTTTTTCCTACCTCGGCGTGTCGCTTTTTGTGATGCGTCAGGGCGATATTATGGGGTTGCTCAGCGCCTTAAGCGGACGCAACGGCGAGGGAGGCAGTTCATCATCCTGGACAAACCTCAACCGCAACATCTTACTGGATACAAGCGTGATCATTGACGGGCGCGTGGCGGATATTGCCAAGACCGGGTTTCTACCCGGCACGCTTCTCATTCCGCGCTTTGTGCTGAACGAGCTGCAATATATAGCCGATTCCCCTGACGGTATGCGCCGCCAGCGCGGACGCCGCGGCATGGAAGTGCTGGCCGAATTGCAGAAACTTCCGAACATCCTCGTCCGCATCTCGGATATCAACGTCGAAGGCGTGCGCGAAGTGGATGACAAGCTGATCGTATTGGGCAAGCAGCTCAAGAGTCCCGTGTTGACGAACGACTACAACCTCAACCGCATCGCCGAACTGCAAGGCGTGACCGTGCTCAACATCAACGAACTGGCGAACGCGGTCAAATCAGTGGTGTTACCCGGTGAAGCCCTGCGCATCAACATCATGCAGGAAGGCAAGGAGCATGGTCAGGGCGTGGGCTATATGGAAGACGGCACGATGGTGGTGGTGGAGAATGGCAAGGATTACATCGGCGAATACATGGACGTGAACATCACCAAGGTATTGCAAACCGCCGCCGGCCGCATGATCTTTGGCCGCGTGGATGAAGAGAATGGGAAAAAGAAAAAGTAGTCAATTAGCCGATGGGTCTTGTAGTCGAATAGTCTGACTCTTGACCAATGGCTACTCGACTATCTGACTACGAGACTAAACGACCATGTTAAAAATCTATAACACCCTCTCCCGCAAGACCGAAGAATTTCAAACCCTCGAACCGAACCTCGTCAAAATGTACGTCTGCGGCGTGACCGTTTACAACGACGCGCACGTCGGCCACGCCATGTCTGCGCTGGTCTTCGACATCATCCGCCGCTATCTCGAATATCGCGGTTACACCGTCAAACACGTCATGAACTATACAGATGTAGACGACAAGATCATTAACCGCGCCAATCAACTCGGCGAGGATCCTCTCAAACTTTCGGCGCGCTATATCGCAGATTATGCCGCCGATCTCAAAGCGCTGAACGTGCTGCCTGCCACATCCAACCCGCAGGTCAGTAAGACCATGCCGCTCATCATCCAATTCATTGAGGGGCTGATTCAAAAAGACCACGCCTACGCTGCCGCCAACGGCGATGTTTATTTTCGCGTCACCAGCGACGATGATTATGGCCGCCTCTCCGGCCGCAAGCTGGATGACATGCAGGCCGGCGCGCGCATCGAAGTCGGTGAAGCCAAGGATCACCCGATGGACTTCGCGCTCTGGAAAGCCGCCAAAGAAGGCGAAATCTCGTGGGATAGTCCGTGGGGCAAAGGCCGCCCGGGCTGGCACATCGAATGCTCCGCCATGAACCTCGCCGAACTCGGTGAACAGATCGACATCCACGGCGGCGGCAACGACCTCATCTTCCCGCATCACGAAAACGAGATCGCCCAAAGCGAATGCTACACCGGCAGGGAGTTCTCGCGTTATTGGGTTCACAACGGAATGCTTCAACTTGGCGGCGAAAAAATGTCCAAGTCGCTCGGCAACATCATCAGCATCAAGGAGTTCCTCTCGAAGCGTGAAGCCGATGTGATGCGGATGCTCGTCTTGAACGGGACCTATCGCGCGCCGCTACTTTTCAATGATGACACGTTGGATGCCGCCCAGAAAAATGTCGAGCGGCTCAAATCCGCCCTGCGGCCTGCCTCTGTTTCTGCAAGCGGACTCAACACTGAAGCAATCGCAGCCCTCACCGCATCCGCTGAATCTGCCAGAGTCAATTTCACTGAAGCCATGGACAATGACTTCAACACCGCAGGCGCAGTCGCCGCGTTATTTGAACTTTCCAAAGCCATCAACACCGCGCGTGACAACGGCGCAAACGATGAACAACTCAAATCCGCCCAAACCACCTTCAGCGAACTCGCCGCCGTTCTCGGCCTCAAACTCGAAGAAAAACAAGGTTCAAGCGAGCAGGATGCGCAGGTCAACGCCCTGATCGCCGAGCGCGCTGAAGCCCGTAAACAAAAACAATGGCAGCGCTCCGATGAAATCCGCGACCAGCTCAAAGAGATGGGCGTGACGATCGAAGACAGCAAAGATGGAACCTCCTGGAGATGGGGATAAATAATGAACCAAAGAGACAGTCGCCTTAAAGTGACTGTCTCTTTTTTTACAGTAAAATCAGGGTCATGCGGAAGAATCAATTTGAATTAATGATAAACATGCAGGGAGGCTGACCGCCCATGCTTAATGTTCTGCGCCGCTTATTTACTCCGCCCATTTTTGAAAATGAAGAGGAAACGCGAATATCGCAATTCCTGATCACCTTTTCATGGATCGCGATCACTGTCCTTGTTTTGATGATCCTCTCAAGAGCGGTGTTGTGGACAGACGCCACTTTCGTTCCCCTCATCACCTTCGGGGTAATTATTCTACTCCTGCTATTCATGCAGTATCTCATCAGGCGGGGGCAGGTATATAAAGCCGGCATGCTGGTCGTATTCGGATTATGGGGGACGTTAACCTACCTCGCCTGGCGCGCGGATGGCTTGCGCGACCTGGCGGTGATCGCTTATTTCATTATCATCATATTATCCAGCCTGCTGCTCGAACGGCGCTTCGCTCTGACGGTAACCAGTTTGAGCATAGCTTCCATCTGGGTCTTTGCCATCCTGGAAGAACAGGGCGCGCGCGTTCTGCATGTCGATCAACCCATCAGTTATGCGCGGGACCTGACCGGCATCACCATCTTGATCGCGTCCCTGATCTACCTGCTGGTGACGGGATGGTCGCGGACGCTGCAATCCGCCAAAAACGAATTGCAGGAACGCCTGCGCATCGAGGAAAAACTCAAAAAACAGGCCGAGTATCTTACCGCCTTGCACGAAATCACACTCGGACTCGTCAACAGGCTTGAGCTTACGCCCCTGTTGGAATTTATTCTGTCCCAGGCCGGCATGTTGCTGAACACACCTCATGTAGGGCTGGACCTGCTCTTGCCGGACAAATCTGCATTAAAGCAGGAGCTGGGATATGGAATTTTCGAAGGGTATGACGGGGTGGTCACATTCAAAGGCGTCGGGCTGACCGGCCAGGTATGGGAGAGGGGCGAGACAATAGTCACTCAGGATTACAACACCTGGAATGGAGCTACACAGGAAGCGCTGGCAAGTGGTTTTGGCGCCGTCATCGGCGTGCCGCTAAAATCAAGCAATGTGGTTATCGGCACACTGATCATAGCGTACACCGAAAAACAAACCAAAATCACCTTCGAGCAGACCTCGTTATTGGAAAGGTTCGCCGCGCTCGCATCGATTGCAATTGACAACGCCCGCCTATACGAGGCCGCGCAAAAAGAGATCGGCGAGCGAATCAGCGCGGAGGTTGCCCTGCGCGCCAGTGAAGATAAATTTAAAAAAGTGTTCAACAACAATAATATCGCCATATCAATCGTCACACTTGAGGACGGAACATTCATCGAAGCCAACAATGCCTTTTGGGAGCTATCCAGCCTGACGCCACAAGAAGTGATCGGGCGCACATCGGTCGAATTAAATATGTGGGATGATCCGCAGGGACGGAAAGAGTTTGTGCAGAGACTGCTCGAAAAACGCTCACTGCAAAATATCATCGTTGAATTCGCGAACAAGGGTCAGCCGAATAAATCCTCGGTGGCGTTCTACGAACTGATCTACATCGAAGACCAGCTCTGCATCCTCAGCATGTTCTACGACATCACCGAACAAAAGAAGATGCAGGATGCATTAAAGATATCGGAAGCCCGCACGCGCGCCATCCTGGCATCCATCCCCGATATGCTCTTTGAAGTATCGAAGGACGGCACATTGCTGGACTTCATGGCTTCTTCGGATCTGGCGCCGGTGATACCTCCGCAGCAATTTATCGGCAAAAATATTAAAGAGATCGTCCCGCCGCATATATTCGAGCAAACCCTGATCGAGCAGGCCTTGTTTGCGCTTGAACGCACCCTGGAAACAGGGCAATTACATGCTTTTGAATATGAATTCCCATCAGAAAATGAGCCCCAATTTTTCGAAGCCCGTGTCTCCGCCATCTCAACTGAATCAGCGATCATCATGGTGCGCGACATCAGCCAGAGAAAATGGATCGAAACCGAGCGCGAGAAGCTCATCCACGAATTGGAGGAAACAAACGAAGAACTGGAACGCTTCACCTATACAGTCTCGCACGATTTGAAATCTCCGTTAATCACAATCAAGGGTTTCCTCGGTTTCCTCGAACAGGACGCCGCCAGCGGAAATGTCGTCCGCCTAAAATCGGACATCAAGCGCATCGCCGACGCAACCGACAAAATGCAGACGCTCCTCAATGACCTGCTTGAACTTTCCCGCATCGGCAGGCTGACGAATCCCTACCAGCAGATCAACTTTGAAAGCCTCGTCCGCGAAGTCATTGAACTTTTATACGGCCGCCTCCACGAAAAAGAAATTCAAGTACACATTCAGAAAGACCTCCCGCCCGTCTATGGAGACCGCCAGCGCCTGAGCGAAGTGCTGCAAAACCTGCTGGACAACGCCGCAAAATTCATGGGTACGCAACCCAAACCGCGAATCGAAATCGGTCAAAATGGGTACGAAGGCGATAAGGCTGTTTTCTTTGTCAAAGATAACGGCCTCGGCATCGACCCCGCACATCAAGACCGCATCTTCGGGCTGTTCAACAAACTGGATGCAAAAACAGATGGCACAGGCATCGGGCTTGCCCTCGTCAAGAGGATTATCGAAATCCACGGCGGCAGGATCTGGGTCGAGAGCGAAGCGGGGAGAGGCGCCGCGTTCTTTTTCACGCTTCCAAGCGGACCTGAATCCTGATCCTGTTTCGACATTATTCTCACGCCTCTGACTTCGGGGTATACTTTCGCCAACCTGCAACAAGAGGAGAATATGATTCATGAAACGAGCCGTCAGTATCAGCATTGGTTCATCCAAACGCAACAAGGCAGTTGAAGTGACCCTGCTTGGTGAAAAGATCAGCATCGAACGCATCGGCACAGACGGCGACATGGAAGCCGCCGCACTAAAATACAAGGAACTCGACGGCACAGTGGACGCATTCGGCGTGGGTGGCGCGGATCTGGGCGTAATGGCTGACGGAAAGTGGTACACCCTGCATTCAGTGACGCCCATGGTGCGCTACGTAAAAAAAACACCGCTGGTAGATGGCGGCGGACTCAAGAATACACTTGAAAACAAAGCTCCCGGGTTCTTAGACAAAAAAATCAGCGATTATATTAACTCGCGCGGACGCAAGGTGCTTGTCACCGTGGGCGTGGACCGTTGGGGACTCTCGAAGGCGTTTGCCGACGCCGGCTACGAAACCATCTTCGGCGACCTGATGTTTGGGTTGGATATCCCGATTGCCATTCATAAAATCAGCCAGCTTAAGCTGGTCGCGGCATTGATGATGCCCATCGCCGGGCGACTGCCCTTCGAATGGATCTATCCCACCGGCGAAAAGCAGGAGAAGCGCACACCCAAATGGGGAAAATATTATGCGTGGGCAACCGTCATCGCCGGCGACTGTCATTACATCAAGCGCTTTATGCCCGACGACTTGACCGGCAAGGTGATCGTCACCAACACCACCACCCCCGAAGATGTTGAAACATTCCGCAAAGCAGGCGTCAAATATCTTGTCACCACTACGCCGGTGATGGAAGGCCGCTCCTTCGGCACGAACATGATGGAAGCTGCGCTGGTTGCGCTGGCCGGCAAGGGACGCGCCCTCACCTGGCCGGAACTGACCGAAATGCTCGACAAACTTGGCTTCGAACCGCAATTACAGGAGTTGAATTAAATCATGGATGCAATCGTAACTGCCGGCGGAATTCCACAGCCCGGTGACCCTTTATACGAATTTTCCAATGGCAGTTCCAAGGCCTTGATCGATGTGGCTGGCAAGCCGATGGTGCAGTGGGTATTGGATGCCCTGAGCAATTCAAAAAAAGTGGACAACGTTATTGTCATTGGCGCTTCGCCGAAAAGCGGGCTGACCTGCTCGAAGCCGGTCCATTACATCTCCAATCAGGGGCGCATGTTGGCGAACATCGTCGCAGGCGTGAACAAATCCATTGAGCTGAACAAAAAGAGCGAATATGTGCTGATCGTCTCGTCCGATATTCCCGCCCTCAAAGCCGACATGGTGGACTGGCTGGTGGAGACTGCCCAACAAACAAAGGATGACCTTTATTATGGCGTTTGCCCGCGCGAGGTGATGGAAGCGCGCTACCCCGATTCCAAACGCACCTACACCAAGCTGAAAGACATGGAGCTTTGCGGCGCAGACATAAGCGTCATCCACGTCAGCATGGCGACCACACATCTCGATCTCTGGGAACAACTGATCGGCACCCGCAAGAGTCCGCTAAAGCAGGCCGCGGCTGTCGGCTGGGACATCCTGTTCAAACTTGCGATCCGCCAGATCGGCCTGCAGGAGTTGGTGGAAAAAGCGTCAGCCAGGATCGGCATAAAGGGGCGCGCCATCATCTGGTCGCAGGCTGAACCGTGCATGGATGTGGACAAGCCCCATCAGTTGGAAATCATGCGCGAAGACCTTGCGCGTCAAAAGAAGAAAGCCGCCGCGGCAGAGAAAAGATTGCAAAATAAAGCGGTCAAGAAAAAATGAATTTTCGTTCATTGCTTGAACTTGACGCCCGGCTCTCCGACCGACTCCGCGTGGCCGAAAAGCCGGGCTTTTTACGCAACCTCGCGGTCTTCTTCGCCCACTCCGGCGACTCGTGGCTTTGGTTTCCGCTTCTAATTCTTTTGTGGTTCTTTAGCAGTTCAAGCTCGAGGCATTGGGAGGTGGTTGAGTTCTTCGGCATATTAGGGTTGGCCGGGGTTGTGCTCGCCATCAAATTTCTCGTGCGCCGCGAAAGACCTCAGGGCGAATGGGGTGGAATCTACCGCAACACCGACCCGCATTCCTTTCCATCTGGACATGCCGCCCGCGCGTTTTTGATCGCAGTTGTGGCTGCGGCTCTTGCCCCGCCCTGGCTTGCCGCCGTACTTTGGGCGTGGGCGCCGCTGGTGGCGCTTGCGCGCGTGGCAATGGGCGTGCATTACTTTTCAGACATTCTTGCCGGCGCAGTTCTGGGAATCATCGTCGCGCTGGTCGGTTTGCAAATCTACCCGCCGATGGTTGTCTGGCTGGAAGGTTTGATTCATTTCCCACTTTGGTAGGACTCAGAGACTGTTTCTAAACTCTTTTTTGGACACGGACAACACGGATTACACTGACGCTGCGCGCACGGAAAAACCCATTAAAAAAACGCTCTTTTCCGTATTTTCCGTGAAATCCGCGTACTAAAAAAGAAGGTGAAAAGGACTTAAGAAATGCTCTCTCACGCTCAAATGAAAGCATACACCTTCCGTCTCAAACCCGGGCAGGACTTATTTGACTCCATCGAAGCCTTTGTTGCTGAAAATAAAATCGAAGCGGGTTGTGTGCTTTCTGCCGTGGGAAGTTTGACTCACGCGACCTTGCGTCTTGCGAACCGCAGCCATTACAACGAGTATGATGGCCACTTTGAGATTGTATCGGTGACGGGCATAGTTTCCATTAACGGCTCGCACATCCATGTTTCGATCTCAGACGGCAGCGGGGCGACGATCGGCGGTCATCTTGTTTCGGGCTGCAAAATCTACACCACCGCTGAAATTGTCCTCGCAGTATTTGAGGATGTGGTTTACAAACGCGAACTGCTGAAAAATGATTCGGGGTATGAGGAATTGGTTGTGTATTCTGTGTAGGGTCACGACATTGTCGTGCCCTTACGAGAGGGCATTCAAAAACTCTTCCTGATTTCTAACTGTTTCCTTCAACCCCAGTCTCTTCCCCAACCTTGTCAACTGTGGCGGGTCAACGTAGGTTTGCGCGAGGATTTCCTCCTGACCCAGCACATCCGCCGCCGCACCGTCCAGCAAAACCTGTCCGTTTGCCAGCGCGATCACGCGCTCGAAATTCTCAGCGCAAAAGTCAATATCGTGCGTGATGGTGATGACGGTCTTGCCCTCGCGCCGCAGTTCCGCAATCACATGCGCGATGCGCGCCACGTTGGCGGCATCCTGCCCGGTGGTGGGCTCATCGAAAATCACGATCGGCGTGTCCATTGCAATGACCGATGCCAGCGCAACCATCTTGCGCCACGTGGGGGAAAGGTCGTACGGATTGGTTTCGGTCTTGTCGCTCAACTCGGTCAATGCCAGCGCGCGCGTGACCAGCCCGTCAATTTTCTCTTTTGAATATCCCAAATTACGCGGGCCAAACTTTACTTCCGCGCCGACATCCTTTGAAAATAATTGCTCATCGGGATTCTGGAAGACATACCCGACTCGCGATGCGAGTTTCGCCACTGAATATTTTTTCGTATCCCAATCACCGATCATCACCGACCCGAGAGTTGGCTGCAATAACCCGTTGAAGTGTCTCACGAGAGTAGTCTTGCCCGCGCCGTTCTGACCGACAATGGCAACCTGCTCACCGGCTTCGATGCTGAGCGAAATGCCGCGCAGGGCGTCCAGCCCGGTGGGATAGGTGAAACGGAGGTCTTTGATTTCGATTTTCATTGATTATCCCGTTGGGGCACGGCCGTGCCGTACCCTTACGAAAATCCTTCCACTGCCTCATCCAGCGTGACGGGAAGATTTGACTTCTTCCACAGGCCGCGCTTCTTCGCCTCTCTTGCCGTGGACGTGTAGCGCGAAAGGCCGAATCCGTTTTCAGCCAGCAGGTCGGAAGTCAATACTTCATTGGGTTTGCCTTCAAGCAAAATCTGACCGTCCTTCAAAGCAATGACCCGGTCTGCGAAATTTGCGATCCATTCCATTTTGTGTTCAACCATCACTACGGTCATGCCGCCTTCAGCCATCCTGCGGACAACGCCGAAGACTTCGCGGGTGCCGATCGGGTCCATTTGCGAGGTCGGTTCATCGAGGACGAGCAGCCTGGGTTGCATGACCAGGATCGAGGTCAGAGCGACGCGCTGTTGTTGTCCGCCAGATAATGAATAAGGTGAGCGATCCGCCAGATTGCTGATATCGGTCAGCTTCATGGCATCCTCCACCCGCGGGCGGATCTCATCGCGCGGCACGCCGCTGTTTTCCAGCCCGAAGGCGATCTCTTCAAAGACGGTGTACTTCGCGCCGCTGATCTGGTTGAACGGATTTTGGAACGCGAGACCGACATTCAGCACCCACTCGTCCAGCGTGGACTTGCTTGATTCCGCGCCAGCCACTTCAATGCTGCCGCTGATCTCGCCTTTGAAAAAATGCGGCACGAAACCAGCCAGCGCATAGCACAGCGTGGACTTGCCCGCGCCGTTCGGCCCGACGACCGCAACGAACTCGCCCTCGTTAATTTGCAAATTGATATTTTGCAAGACTGGCGTTTTGGTCAGCGGATATTTGTATGTGACGTTTTGCAGGTTTACGAAAGCCATATTTTTAGCGCAATGGAAATGATGACGAGGATGGTGAGAACCCAGCGGATGATCTTATCTGAGTTTGAGTCGGCGATTTCGTGCAAGGATGTTTTGATTTTTTTGGATGTAAAGCCGCGCGCTTCGATGGCGATGGCGCGTTCTTCCACTTCTGCGAGCGAACCGAACACCAGCGGACCGACCAGCGGCACGACCGACCCCGCCCGTTTGAGAAAACTGCTTTCCGTATCCAATCCGCGTGAGCGCTGGGCAGAGATGATGGTCTGCGCTTTGGCTTGCATCTGCGGCAGGATTTGCAGGGTCGAGATGATAACGTACGCAAATTGTCCGGGCAATCCGCGGCGCGTCAGGTCAGACATCAATTCGCTGGGATGGGTGGTGAGCAGCATGAATGTGAACGCCGAGACCATGACAAAGACACGCATCGAACTGCGGAAGGCGAACATCAGGCTTTCCTGCGTCACATCCAGAAAATAAAATTTGAAGATTACACTTTCCCCAACTGGCTGAAAGAAAGCCTGCATCAGAAACAGGAATCCTGCCGCGGGTAGGATGAGGCGGATGGCTGTCTTGAAAAACTCCGGCGCCACCCTTCCAAGAAAAGATAACGGAATGATCGCGATTAACACCAGCAGATGCGGAGTCCAATACCAGGGACTGGTGAAGGCGATCAGAATCAGCGCAAGGGTCAGAATGACCTTCGTCAGCGGGTTGAGATCGTGAATGGCGCTGCTGCGTTGGACATAAAATGAAAGCCGTTCATGCATAGACGCAGATTATAAACGACAAAAAAGAGACCAAGCCTGATGATCTTTTACAGAGCTTGTTACTTCACTGCAATACGATTTACCCGTATAATCCATTTTGAAGAAATCTTATGGGGGAAAATAAAAATATCCTCCCGATACAAAGGAACAGACCATGAAAAACATACTATTCATTGTATTTCTATTCAGCGCATTGACAGCCTGCGCATCCACGCACCCAAATATAACTGATGTGCAAAACACAGCCGTTGTCGTCGCATGGACACAAGTCAACTTTACATTGGATGCCATGCCCGCTGGAACGCCAACAGCCACTATTGTATATCCTGTCCCATCGCCAATACCGACACAACCACCCGTACCAATCCTCACACCTAATGCGAATCAAGTGGAGAGATGGAAGGAATATCAGATGGAATTAGCAAAGGCTATCCTTTATGGATACGACCCGGCTTCTCTTGATTCTGTTATCTGCGAATGGGATATTTTAGGACAATCTGGCCAGGAAGTTTATGTGTGGGCGGAATGCTCTATTCCAAATTGGGGGGATGATAGCCGCCCTGCCGTAATTTATCTTAACCCTGATGGCTCCATTCAAAATATAGAAATCCTTGAGCGCGGCTCGGAAGCGGAATCTGATAGTCAGAGGATGTTTCCAGCAGATGTGCGGGAGAAATTTGACTTATACTACACAGGAGACTCTATGTTTTTTGGAAGAAGAAAAGAATTCATAGATCATACTATCTACAGAGAGACGCACCCAGAAGACCCACCACTGATTATTCTCTCAGCAATGCCAACAGTTAATCCCACACCGTAATTTTTGCTATCACAAAAAGAGACCAGGCTTTTGGCCCGGTCTCTTTTCATTTCATTTTACAAATATCTATCCGCCGAGGATGTTGCGCAGCATGAAGGCCGCGAACAGCACAAGCAGGACAACCACGCCGACGGCGATGTACAACTGATTCTTGTTCGCTTCGCCTTCAACTGCCGCCTGTTCCGCCTTGGGATACCCGCCGATAGTGCGCTTGGGCAGACCCTGAATGATGGCAAAGGCTAGCATGGCTGTGGTGATCTTATCCACCGGCTCGGTCAGGAAGCTGGTGCTGACCACCGCCGACCAGATTCCCTGTCCGGTCTGGAGCAGATACGCCGTGATGAACGATGATCCGCTGGCTGTAATGCCGCCGAACAAATAAACAGCAATCGGGGTGGAAACAATCGCGGCAGTCAATGCGACCACGAAGCCGGTGACGACGACCTTCCACCAGGACTTGAAGAAGCCCCAGCCCGCCATGCGTCCGGCCATGTAGCCGATAAAGAACGCCACTGGCCACCACGGCAAAGCGCCGGGGTCAATGGCGATGCCCCAAATAATATTGGACAGCGCGCCGGTCAATGCGCCGGCCCACGGTCCGCACAGGACGGCGACCAGCACCGTGCCGATCGAATCAAGGAACACAGGCAATTTGAGCAGGAGCACGATCTGTCCGACCGCGATGTTAATGGCGATGGCAATCGGAATGAGCACCCAGGTCTGGGTATTGAAATTGTTCTTGATCTTTTCCAGCATGTTATCCTCCGAATGAAATGATTGAATGAATTACTTTTCCATTACATACAACACTTTTCAAGTTCAAAGGTCACGAAATAAATTTTGCCAGTTTCACCATCCTTTCCAGAAACAACTCCATAAAATCGCGCGGGCGGACTCCGAGCGCCACTTTGATGTTCGCCGGCTTCTTGGTCATCCGGTAAAAGTCTGCAAAGGTCTTGCCCATCGAAAGGCCGCCCGAAAGGTCAACATCCACGTACAAATCCTGGTAATCACACAACTCAGGCATGAAAGTTAACGCCATCGTCAGCGGGTCGTTGATTACACAGCCGTCAATCTTCTGGTATTCATCATGGAACTCCATGTAAAAGCGCGTCGCGTCCGCGATGAATTTTGTAATCGGCGAATCAATCTTCAACAACCTGTTCAGATCATCCTTCAAAAAAACACATTGATACGTCACATCCAGCGGCGTGAGCGTGATCGGCATCCCCGAATGAAAGACAATGTGCGCAGCGTGCGGGTCAACGAAGGTATTGAACTCTGCCAGCGGAGTGGTATTGCCCTCATGCCGAATCGCCCCACCCATGATGAACACCTCTTTGACATTCTCCACAATACGCGGCTCCTGCCGGATCGCAAGCGCGATGTTTGTCAGCGGGCCGATAGCCACCAGCGTGATCTCGCCCGGCGATGACATGATTCTCTCGATGAGAAAATCGCTTCCCTTCTGACCTTTGGGCTGGCTCAGCGGTGCTGACAGTTTTGCATACCCCAAACCGGTATGCCCGTGCGTCTCCGGCGCCAGCAGCGACGGCTGGACGAGCGGCAGGTCACAGCCTTTGTAAACGGAGATGTGATTCGCCTTTGCCAGTTCCAAAACTGACAGCGCGTTAATCGTCCCTTGCGCGGTGGATGAATTTCCATGCACCACGCTCAGGCCTTCGAGCGAGACTTCCGGTGATGCCAAAGCGAGGAGAATTGCAACGGAGTCGTCAATCCCAGGGTCGGTGTCCAGTACGATGCGTTTTTGATTCATAATGTAACTCAAATGGCGGGTTACAAACCCGCCCTACAGAGCGATTCCATCCTCTCGATGAATAATTCAACAAACTCACGCCCGCGCACATCCAATGCCACCTTCATGTTGGCGGGCTTTTTTGCGACGTTCATAAAATCTGCGAAGGTGTTGCCATTGCCAACGCCGCCTGAAATATCCACATCCACGTGATGCTCTTCAAAGGTGAGGAGTTCCGGCGCGATGATGGCCGCGATGGTGAGCGGATCATGCAGGGCGCAACCGTCAAAGCTTTCATACTTTCTATAAAAATCCATGTACGTGGCTGTCGCGTCACGCACGAACCGCGCAATCGGCGAGTCGATTCTATTCAGCCGCTCCACATCCGCTGAGGTGAGCAGGCACTTGTAAGTGACATCGAGCGGGATCAAGGTGATCGGGATGCCCGCGTGAAATACAATATGCGCCGCGTGCGGGTCGGCATGGACGTTGAACTCAGCCAGCGGCGTGACATTCCCGCCCTGACGGATCGCCCCACCCATGATGATGAGTTCCTTCAGCGACGGCACAATGCGCGGCTCCTTGCGGATGGCCAGCGCGAGGTTGGTCATCGGCCCGATGGTGAAAAGCGTGATTTCGCCCGGCTCGGCGAGAATGCGCTCGATCAGATAATCAATCGCGTGCTGATGTATCGGCTGTGACTTTGGCTCCGGCAGGGACGCTTCCCCAATTCCGCTTGTGCCGTGGACTGCTTCGCCCGCTTTGCCGAGCGTGCTGACCAGCGGAAGGGCACATCCACGTGCAACAGGGATATGACTTGCATGGGCAAGTTCCAGCACAGCCAGCGCATTGCGGGTGGTCTTCTCGATGCCGATGTTGCCGCAGACGGTGGTCAGCGCTTCGAGTTGAATCTCCGGCGAGGCCAGCGCGAAGAGAAAGGTCAGGGCGTCGTCTACGCCGGGGTCGGTGTCGATAATGATTCGGGATGGGTTCATGATGTCCTGTAGGGGCGGCGTTTCGCCGCCCTGGGCGAGGTCACCTCGCCCCTACGAGATAAATTTTTGGTAATGGGTTTGCGTAAATGATGCCAGCCATCTATCACCGCAGAGGCGCGGAGTTCGCAGAGATTTTCAAGGGGATTTCTCCGCGTTCTCTGCGTCTCGGCGGTAAAAAAATATTCGATTTCATTTAGTCAAGCCCA
>JACRBI010000057.1 GCA_016234495.1 Chloroflexota bacterium
CAACATCGCGGTGGTCGAGAGCATCATCAAGATGCAGGCCATCACGCAGCTGCCGCAGACGCCAAACTACGTCAAAGGTGTCACCAACCTGCGCGGGAGCGTGCTGCCGGTCATTGACCTGCGCGTGCGTTTCGCGCTGGATGCCAAAGAGGACACCCGCCAGACGCGCATCATCATCGTCACGATGGGCAACATCAAGGTCGGGGTGGTCGTGGATGGCGTCTCGGAGGTGCTGCGCGTTTCGGATGAGTTGATCGAGCCACTGCCGCCGATGGTCAACTCGGTCAATTCCGTTTTTCTCAAGGGGATCGTGCGCCTCGAATCCCGCCTCATCATCCTGCTCGAACTCGGCAAGGTGCTTGATCTAAATGAACAACAACAATTGGAAACCCTGGCAATCAAAAGACTGGATTCGATTAATTGATAACGCCACCCTAAAAAAGTCACAAAATGCCGAGAGCGAATTTTCTTCATGCTTTCGGCATTTTTCATAATTAATGATTTTTGACCTTGGAATAGCCATTAAAACAAGAATGGCGTTTTTGGGATGAAATCCCCTTGTGGGACATTGTCCCCTTGTGGGATAACATCCCCTTGTGGGATAAAATAGACTTCATGCCATCCTTGTCGGATAAACTTAAATCACTTGGCGTGAAGACGGGCGTTTCGCATCTCGCGCCGCCGAAAGCTGCCAGCCATACAATTGACACTGTCGTGGCTGGGAGTTTTCTCTCCACGCCGCGCGGCGAGGCATTTGTCAGTGAGCAGGTTTTTGCAGATGATTACCTGCATGGCAGGGTTTCACATCTTTCCGCGTTTCCGCTTTCCATCATTTCAGAATGGGCCGGCGACCCGCGCATTGCCCAAATGCCGATCGGCAAATTTGCCTTTCTCGACACTGAAACATCCGGCATGGCGGGCGGCACAGGCACGTATGCTTTTCTGGTCGGCGCGGCGCGATTTGTAGATGGCAGGTTCACGTTGCAGCAATTCTTTCTGCGCGACCCATCCGAAGAACCGGCCATGCTTGAGGCATTGATTCACTTCCTCGCGCCGTGCGAAGGGCTGGTGACGTTCAACGGCAAAGCCTTCGATGCGCCGCTGCTTGTCACGCGTTACTCATTGCACCGTATCCCTGTGCCGTTCAAGGGGTATGCACATCTTGACCTGCTGCCTTTGGCGCGGCGTTTATGGCGTGACAGGCTGCCCTCGCGCGCGCTGAAATATCTTGAAGAGCATGTGCTTGGTTTTACGCGCGCCTCCGAGGAAGTGCCGGGCTATGAAATCCCGTGGCTGTATTTTGATTACCTGCGCAGCGGGGACGCACGTCCGTTGGGCGGGGTGTTCTATCACAACGCAATGGATGTGGTGGCGATGGCGGCGCTGCTGGCGCACGTCAGCGAACTGCTGGCCGACCCTTACAGCGGCCGTGTGGAGCACGGGCTGGATTTCATTGCGCTCGGTAAATTATACGAAGACCTCGGTCATTGGGATGAAGCCGCCCGTCTCTTCGAGCGTGGACTCGAGTCTGGGCTGGCAGAATCAGATTTCGGCGTGGCAGTGAAGCGGCTCTCCATCCTGCAAAAAAAGCGAGGGGATGTGAGTCAGGCTCTGCGGTTATGGGAGGAAGCGGCAGGTAAGGGGCACATCTATGCCCACATCGAGATGGCGAAGTATTTTGAGCACAAGGCGCGCGACGTGAAGTCGGCCATCAAATGGGCGAAATCGGCGCGCAGGCACGTGGAGCGAGCCGACCTGCCGGCTTACATCCGCAAGCACTGGCTGGGTGAGATCGATCACCGGCTCGAGCGCCTCGAGCGCAAAGCAAAATAAATTTTTTGTGAGGAAAACATGCCTAAAAGAAAAAACAGAAATATCAATACCCGCAGCGGATTTTCCGCATTAATGCGGCGCCCTGCCATGCAACTGGCAATCGTTGCATTCGTGGCGTTCATCATTTACCTGATCGCACAGGCCGGCGGAGGGGGCAAGGGCACGGGGCTTGCAGCCGAGGTGAATTCAGAGGCCGGCTATCAAATGGTTCAGAACGGGGCGTTCATGCTGGATGTGCGCGAGCAGTCGGAGTGGGATGAATACCATGCGCCGATGGCCACGCTCATTCCGCTGGGTGAATTGCAGGCACGGCTGAGTGAATTGCCGAAGGATAAGGAAATTCTGGTGGTATGCCGCTCTGGGAATCGCAGTCAGGAAGGACGCGACATTCTACTGGCGGCAGGCTTCAACGCAACCAGCATGGCCGGCGGGATGAAGGATTGGTATGCCAAAGGCTATCCGATCGAAGGCACGCCGCCGCAATAGGGGAAAACATGGCTGCCAAAACAGTTCACTTGAATTGGAATCCCGAAGAAGATTTCATGCTTTCGGACAATGACAATCACCAGATCGTGATGAAGAAGCCGAAGGGTGTCAGCGCGTCTGACCTGCTGCCGATGGCGCTGATCGGATGCGCGTCGCACGATGTGGTGGAGATTCTCAACAAACAAAAGCAGGACTTGCGTGAATTGAAGGTGACCGCCGGCGCGACCCAGGATGACGACCCGCCCTGGCGCTTCCGCAAAATCCACATTCATTATCAGGTGACCGGCAAAGGCATCGACCCTGATAAAGTCCGCAAGGCGATTCAACTGAGCGAGGAAAAATATTGCTCGGTTTACAACACGCTCAAGGATGCGATTGAGATCACGAACGACTTTGAGGTGATCGAAGCCTGATTTAACCTGAGAAGCAGAATCCCTTTTTGCAGATGTCGGGAAGTGGCTAATCACGCCAGCTTGCCAAAAGATTTACACTTGCGCCGCACGCCAGTGCAGGTGACCACAGAGCACACAGAGATCACGGAGAACAACCTCTTAAAATCTCTGTGTGCTCTGTGATCTCTGTGGTGAGGTGTGATTAGGTTTTGAGGCGTGCCTCAAGCCGTAACTTTGACGCAATGGAGTGTTTGACTCACAAATTACCGGTACCTTTTATTGGAGGATACGCATGAATAGTCTTTGGGATATTTTATCGGTTGCGATCGGTGTCAGTTTTGTTTTTATGATTCTGAGTCTCTTGAACTCGTGGGTGCAGGAGTACATCGCGTCACTATTTTCCCTGCGCGCCAGCAATCTCGCAGACATTCTGCAGAACATGCTCGAGCCGGATGCGCCCAAACTAAATGGAAAAGGCAGGGTGTACACGCCATTCCCGGATAGTGATGACCGCGCCGGGAAGTTAATCGAAAAGAATCCAATCCTGCGGTTTTTAAAGGAGAGGTACGGGGGAAGGGTCGTGCAATTTACAGAGACAGCCGTCACCCGCTTTGGCAGGAAACGGGTCATACAATATGGCGGCAGCGGCGGGGGCGAAATGGCGCTGAAACTGGCCATCAACCCGGTGCGCGCCTTTTATGAACACCCCATTATTTATTCTTTATCCAAGCCGGGCGCCATGCCTTCCTACATCCCCAACAATGATTTTACCGTGGCGCTATTTGACCTGTTGAACAAGGCGGGAAAGGTGGGCGACGCCCCGCAGGAAAAGATCACCATTGAAAATATCAAGCGGGGAATCGAAAACATCAACCAGCCGGCATTGAAGGCGCGTTTGAATTCCCTTTTAGATACGGCGCAGATCAACAAGAAGAAGGACGCGCCGGTTGAGATTGAAGATTTTCGGAACGCTGTCTCGACCTGGTTTAACGATACGATGGACCGCGGACGGAGCTGGTACAAGCGCCAGATGCAGTTCATCGCCATCGCGTGCGGACTGGTGATTGCGATCGTTCTGAACGCGGATACGCTCGGGCTGTCGATCTCGCTCTGGCAGAATGCGATCTTGCGCGAGTCGGTTTCGCAGGCGGCGGTTGTTTACGCCGAAAAGGGCGATACCCTCAACGCGAAAGAAGCGCAGGAGCAGCTACTTAATTTGGGGTTGCCCATCGGCTGGTCTTTTGAAGTTGCGGATACCGACCCGTCCACCACGGATGACCCGCGCGACTTCCCCTCCACCGCCGGCGGCTGGGTGGCAAAAATGATCGGTCTGGTGCTGACAGGTTTTGCGATCTCGCAAGGCTCGCAGATCTGGTTTGACCTGATGAACCGCCTGATCAACCTGCGTTCGACCGGGCTGAAACCGGATGGTGAGGAGCAATCCTCCAAGGATAAGGCAAAGGAAAACAAGGAAAACGAATAACACGTTAGAGCACTTATCCGCAGATTACGTGGATTTTCGCAGACTTTTCCCTTGAAAATTTTCAAGTCCACGGGGTCTGCGGATTTTTTTGATCATGCCCGTTTCAATTGTTGAGCGGGTTCTCCTCATCCTCGCCCCATAAGCGTGGATTCGCTTCTACGTAATCCGTTTTGTTTTGCAAATCTTTCTCGTTGCGGATGATGTGTTCATAATAGTTGCGCTGCCAAAATTTTGTGACCGTCCCCGTGTTATCCACCGTATTCATTTCTTTCGTAGATTGATATTTGAAATATGCAATGATTTGCCCAATGGTTGGTTTTCGTAGGGGCGGGGTCTCCCCGCCCAAGATTACACCAACCGTTTCATCATTTTGTGAAATTGAATTTTCACCATGTTCCTCGGGCACGGGGACCGTGCCCCTACGTTCATCCAAAATATAGATGATTCCATGAACATGATTCGGCATAATCACAAATGCGCCCGTTTCCACATTCAAAAAATGGACAGGAATCTCCTCCCACCATTTCTGCGCGATCTCCCCGTACGGACTCAACATCATTTCCTGATTCACAATGTCCCCAAATAAAAATTCCCTCCGCCACGTCACAATCGTGACATAATACGCGCCCTCCTGTGAATAATCATATCTCTTCAGCCGAATGGAGCGACGATGATGCTTCTGCGGGTCGAATTTGGTCATAGGCAAATTATAAATTATGGTCATCGTAGGGGCGGGGTCTCCCCGCCCAAGTTTACAGTGGACGCCTTGTTATTATGTGAAATCGTATTTTCACCATCATCCTGGGCACGGGGACCGTGCCCCTACTTTCCACCTCAAATCAAAACACTGGGACATTCATCCCAGTGTTCTCTCGTTACCTCTTTGCTTTTGCTTTCTTGTTTTCTAAATCAAATAAACCCTTCAAATCGTCCAACTCTTCGGTCGCTTGTGCCTTCTGCAAACCTTTCCAAGTGCTGTATTGGATTCGGGTCAGGTTTTCCCCAACATCAGGTTTTCTAAAAATAAAAAGATGTTCGTGCATAATTAAATAAAACTTGTAATGCTTTGCACTTGCTGACCATCTTGGCGCATGAGTTGTATTGTGTTGGGTCTTGATAACTTCTTCCTTCAACGCAAACCCTGACCGCAAGCATCGTTCCAAAACAAAATGGGACAAGGGAATAAAGTGCTGCCCCTTCCTCGTATCACCAATCAAAATAGCGCAATATTTCCCTGGCTTCAAAACACGATACATTTCCCGAACAGCAATTTCTAGAGCATCCAAAAATTTTGGCAAGCTGGAAATGCTGGATAAATCATCGGGGTTTTTGCCGTCCGAATATTTCACAATATTGGCATAGGGCGGATGAGCGATGACCAAATCAACCGAGCTATCTTTTTCAGGCAATTTCTGAGCATTCCCAAGTTTGACCACCTGCTTGGCATTGCCCTTCATTTCAAAGCGGATTCTTTCAGACGTGATATTTACAGCATTTTGGTTGACATCATACCCAACAGCATTTCGATTCATTAGCCTTGCTTCAATCAAGGTTGTCCCACCTCCAACCATTGGGTCTAAAACCAAGTCGCCTTCATCGGAATAACTCAAAATTACATTTCTGGGAACTTGGGGCGCAAAATTCCCACGATAGTCTGGTTTATGAGTTGCCCATGCGCCACGAACTGGAAAATTCCAAACTGTACTTTTTTCTTTATTGAAGTCTTCATTATCTGAGTTAAACATAATTTTCTCGCGAACCATTATTGGCAACCTCGTTTTTAATTTGTGATAAGCAATAATTTAGCAGGTCAAAACTCAAAACACAACCTGATTTAAGTGACATTGCTAAACCTTTGTTAGATCGCGGATTTTACTGGTTAAATAAAACAGGTTGTGACCGCTGACAGTCACAACCTGAAATTGATAAAAACTGCTTTAGGTGTCTCGCAACATCATAATATTTCCTTGACTGCAAGATTACTTGCCGCCACTTTGGCATGTATGTCTAACACCGAGTCGTAATCCCAAAATTTCACAAAAGGTTTTATGGTGCTAAAGGCATAAAACGATATTTTGCTGTCAAACTCTGCTTTTCTTTTGGCATCAGCAACAATAAAAAACTTTGCCCGAAAATCTTGTAACTCTACAAACTTCAACAATGAGTTTTGAATATCAGTTGAGTGTTCAATTTCAAAAACCGAACTTGGATATTTTCTATCATTAAACCAAGTAACATCAATGGTCTTGGCTCTCCTCAAGACATCTGAGTAAGTAAATTCGTAAAACTCTGAAACTGTCGTGACATTTCCTAATTTTTGTTCGGCAAAGGGTTTGTTTCTATCCTGAGCAGGGACATAGGTTTGAAAGCCTTGTAAATTTCCAATTTCTGCAACCAAACCCTGATAAAAGTAATGTGAATATTCTCTCTCTTTTGGTTTTGCTTCCTCGCCTGAAAACAAGCGAAGAACCCTCTCTTTTTCAGATGTTAATGCCCACAATCCTGGGCGAATTTTGAAGAAATCATCATGTTGTTGGACGATTCGGCGAATACTAGCAAAAGGAGTCTTTGTTCCCCACTTACTGCCAACAATTTTTGGAGCAGCCTGATACAACTGTCCAAGTGTTGCGTAACCACCATTCTGTTTCATCGCTAAAATTACGGCTTCATGTTGCTTCATGGAATTTACCTCGCTCAACACGTGACAGAATTTACTCTGACAGTCATTATAAATGATCGCACGAAGTTATTCCTCACCAAACAGTTTTGAGACAGAGACTTTCAATGCTTGTGCAATTGTTCGTGTTTCTATATCCGTCAAATGCCTATCACCACGTTCAATTTTTGAAACTACGAAACGGTCTATTTTCCAACCCTCCAATTCAATGCGGATGGCAAGTTGTTCTTGGGTCAAGCCTTGCTCTTCCCGAATCTTTTTGATGTATTTGCCAACCACGTTATTCATAGTGAGGCAATTATAAGGATCGAAAAAAAGAGGTTGTGTCCATTTTTAGACACAACCTCTTTTCACGAATAGACTGATTTTTTGTTTTTACTTCGTGGGAGTAACCCCTACCCACCAAACCCCATTTCTCTATTTATCTCCTCACTACTCCTCTTCTTTCCACCCCCGCCCATCTCCTTCCAAAACGCCTCATCATACCTTCTTGAGCACACAGGCAGCGGCATCGGCACGCCCCAACCGAGCAGCAGCACCTCTTCCTTCGGCTGCAAACGCGCCAGCATCCCGCGCAGCGCATCGCGCCCCGAAAGACCCGAAAGCACCGCCTGAATATCCAGGTCATCGCCCAGCCAGCCGCTAATGCGCGTGCCCAACTGACTCATCACCTCATCATAGATCTGCGACGGACGCTGATCCACGATCAACAGCGTCACATAATATTTGCGCAGCTCGCGCGCGATGGTCGCAAAGGTCGTCTGCGCCGCCATCTCGCGGTTGAGCAGTTTATGCGCCTCCTCCACCACAATAATTAATGGTCTGGGTTCAGCCTTTCCATGCGTTCTAAACTCATTGGTCTTCTTCTCCCACGCCGCGCGGATCTTTCTCGTCAACAAATTCGACACCAGCAGATAATCCAGGTCACTCTCATGCTCGCCGAACGACAGCACCACATGCTTGCCCGCCTCCAACGACTGAATGATTTGCGCTATCGAGTTATTCGCCGCAGCGTCACCTTCGGCGATATAGGGTTGGCTGAACAGCCGTCGCAGTTTGTCATGAAGCGCTTCCGCCGCCATCACATTCACACCATTCTCCATCGCCCATCGAGCTACACTTCCTTCTGCTGGTACTTCTTTCGTCTTGCCTCTATCATCTTCGATCATCACCGTCTCACGGCTCATCGAACGAAACGCCGCAAACCACTTATCCTTGAACGTGCCATACAACGCATTCAGAATCGTCGGCGTGGTCTCGCGCAGATTCAACTCGCGTGAAAGCGTTTCAATATCAGATGTGGAAATATCACCCGTCGAGATTTCCAAATTAAAATCGACTTGTTCTCCTCTGATGGTTGTTCCTCGTCCCAAGCCCACGCATCTTACCTTGGACCCGAACAGGGTCTTTAATCCCTTAACATCTTTTTTCGTGTCTGACGCTTTATCGTTAAACCCATACTCGTTGTGCATATCCAGCACCAACACCGACGCCTGATTGTGCTTCATCAACCCCGCCAACACCAAACGCGTCAGAAACGACTTGCCCGTCCCCGTCGCCCCAAACACTCCCGACGAGCGTTGCACGAACTTATCCAAGTCAATGCACACGGGATGATTCTGCTCGCGCGTATACCCGACCACAAAATTGCTTTCCTTGTTTGGGTCACCGAAGATCTCGGCGATATCGCCCTCATTCGCCAGCGACACGACCGCATGGTGCGGCGGCACATTCTTGACGGGCAAAATGCGCGGCGCATCTTTCAAGCCCGCATCGATCTTGCCCTGCCAATCCTTATACTCAGGCGTGCCCAATTCGGGACCCACCTCCAGCATCAGATTCGGCAGCACCTCAAGGTTCGCATACAACGTCTGTCCATGCAGCGCCTTGGCGATATGCGCAGGGAAACGCACCTCCGTCTGCTCATCCGCAAAGCGCGGGTCAGTGGCGCCGAGTTGGATGTCGGTCACGATCCCATAATAATTCCACCATCCGCTCTGGATGACGACAAACGCTCCCTCCTGAATCTCCTGCGGAGACACCGTGAGCCGCACGCGGAAGTTCTCTTTAAGTCCACCACCGACGAGATAGCCAATTTGAGTTCGTTGTATGTTCATAGAAACCTCTTTTTTTAAACACGAAGGGCTCAAAGGGCACAAAGGTTTAAAGGTTTTTTCCTTAGAGTCCTTCGTGTCCTTTGTGTTTAATCGCTTTTACATCACAATTCGGTTGATACCATCTTTTAAATGAGCCACATTGAAGTTGATCAGGAACCCCAGTCGCACACCACTCAGGCGTAGATAGGTCATCAGTTGTGCCTCATACGCTGGATTCATTTTCTCAACCGACTTGAGTTCTGCAATTACACTTTTTGCGACCAACATATCAAGTCGTAAACCAGATTCAAGCGTTACGCCTTCAAAAACAATGGGTAGTTTGACCTCTGGTTCAGTCACCAAACCATTCTTTTCAAGCACATGTTTCATTGTCACTTGTGATAAACCGATTCAAGCAAACCAGGCCCCAAAATCGTATGAACTTTGAATGCCGCATCCAACACAGCCCTTCCAACTTTTTCAACATCAGATGGTATGAGTTGAAAAATATTCTTTGGGGATGAGTTCATCAAACTTAGTGTCCTTTGTGCCCTTCGTGTTTAATTGCTTTAACTTACAAAGAAATCACAGCGGACTGTTTCAGCACAGCCTGCATCGACCACGGCCCCGTCCATGTGATGGTGACGGGGAGGATTTTTCCGCGCAAGTCATCTGCTGATTCGACAAAGACTATTTTGTTGGTGGGCGTGCGTCCGCGCCAACGGGCTTTGACCTTGTCCTCGAACAAAACTTCCACAGTTTCACCGAGGAATTTTTTGTTGATCTCAGCGAGAATGCCTTCCTGCAAATCATCGAGGATGTGCAGGCGGCGGAGTTTATCTTCTTCGGGGACGTTGTCGTCCATGCGGCGCGTGGCGACGGTTCCCTCTCTCAGCGAGTAGCGCGCCAGATGCGCCACATCCAGTTTCAGGTCGGAGAGGACGCGGTATGTTTCCATGAATTGCTCCTCTGTCTCGCCGGGGAATCCGACGATGATGTCAGTTGCAATGGAACATCCTGGAATTTTTTCGCGGATCTTTGCTACAAGGTCGCGATAATCTTGTTGAGTGTATCCGCGCTTCATGTTTGATAAAACTTCGTCATCGCCCGCCTGGATGGGCAGTTCGATGTGCGGCATCACGCGCGGAAGTTCAGCGATGGCTTGAATGAGATCGTCTTCAAAATAATTGGGGTGCGAGGTCAAGAAGCGGATGCGCTCAATGCCTTCCACTTCGTTAATGAGGCGCAGGAGTTTTGCGAGGTTGGGGCCGTCGGGGATGTCCTTGCCGTAGCGGTCTACGATCTGACCGAGGAGAGTCACTTCCTTGACTCCCTGCTTTGCCAGCGAGCGGACTTCAGCCACAATATCGCCAACGGGGCGCGAACGTTCGCCGCCGCGTTTGGATGGGATGATACAAAATGTGCAGGCGTGCGAACAGCCATACACGATCGGCACATGCGCGCTGACAAGTTTGCCCTGCTCTGCCACAGGGAGAATCAACTCCTCGTCCATGAGCAGGAAGCGGCGCGCGGTTTCCGCGTCTTCGAGTGAGTGGACTTCGCCCTGAGTGAGGAGCGAGATCAACGGGCCGGGGTCAGAGGGCGGGGAGAAGACATCCACAACGGGCAGTTTCTCGCGCAGTTTTTCCGCGCCGCGCACGCCGACCATGCAGCCCATTAAATTGATGACGAGGTTGGGGTTTTTCTTCTTGAGCGGCGCAAGCGAGGTGACGCGCCCGTAGGCTTTGTCTTCGGCGGACTGGCGCACGACACAAGTGTTTAAGACAATAACGTCTGCTTCTTCGATGGTTTCGGTAAGGGTGTAGCCAAGATGCTCAAGCGAAGAGCCGACCCGCTGTGAGTCGGCCACGTTCATCTGGCAGCCTTCGGTCCAGATATGATATTTTTTTTCCATAGGCGCGAATTATACCAAGCGCAGTCGGAATTCGATGAATTGAGCGGTCATCCCCCGCCCGTGCCTGATTCTGAATCTATGGGTGGATGCACACGTCGACGCCGCTGGCGTTCACGATGCAAGTCCCGCCTGTGGCGACACAAGCCTGCAAAAACGCCGGGTCACAAGCAGATGCTGCTGTTGTAGGGGTTGCAATTGCTCCACCGCCCCCGCCACTTCCCCCACCTCCGGCGCCAATAACAGACAACGAGCTATTGATCTGGCTGAACACATTGCCAATCACAGGCCCGAGGATCATCAGCGCGGCAATGACTACCAGCGCAACCAGCACAAGGATGAGCGCGTACTCCACTAGTCCCTGTCCCTTTGGGTTTCCTTCCAGAGAATTGGATGGATACATATGAAAGTCCTTTATCAAACAAATGAACTTCCATGACTGCCTTGTTTTACCTGACAGTGTTACGGAAGTCTACAGGCTTCCAAAACTGCATTGGCGTGATCGAGCGCGTTCTGCTGCGCTACGCAATGGTTTTGCTCGCCGCCGTTGGCAGCCAGACAGGCGTTGTAGGCGGCCAGCGCGGCATTGAAAGCGGATTCTTGTGCTGAGCAGTCTGATGGGGGGGGGACAACTTCTCCGCCACCTCCGCCTGTGCTCACTACAGAAAGCGAACTGTTGATCTGACTAAATACGTTGCCAATAACGGGTCCGAGGATCATCAACGCGGCGATGACCACAAGGGCGACCAATACCAGAATAAGCGCGTACTCAACCAACCCCTGTCCCTTTTTATGCTTTTCCCGAGAGATTGATGAATGCATTGCCAACACTCCTGTTTAAAAATACACCTTCATATTAATGGATAGTGAAACCTTATACTTTCCTTGCATCAAGCTGTCAATAGCGAAACTCTTCAATTGATGGCTTGCTGGGTAGTCCCGCCCTTATGCCTTGCGGTCTTCCTCTAATAGAATATTTTCGGCATCAATTGAAGAATCTTTAGCCTGAGGCGGCTTCTTTTTTGATGGAGTAACGGAAAAAATTTATCGGATGCAGGGAAGAATGGGCGGTTTTATCATCAACATGCCGGGGAAAACCCGTGAAAAATGCCCATGTTATAATCCGATTCATGCCCTTGAACAGAAAAAAAGATATCCTGATCTATGCCGCATTGATCATTGCGTTTTTGATACCGCGCATCCCAAAGATCGACTCGTTTGTAACACTTGATGAACCGTCCTGGCTGAGTCAGGGCGCGAATTTTTATTATGCGCTCGGGCAGAGGGAATTTCAGAATACCGTCTATGAATATCAACCGGCTGTCACCACGATGTGGATCATCTCCTTTGCGATGCTTGCCTACTTCCCTGAATATCGCGGCTTTGGGCAGGGGTATCTTGATTATGAAAAGGGGAAGCTTGACCCATTCATGATTGAGCGCGGTTATGACCCGCTTGTGCTGCTGGAATACTCAAGGCTTACTCAAGTGTTTGTCCTGCTCGCCCTTTTTCTTTTACTCTATTATTTGCTTCAGAGATTCATCCCAAAACTGAGCGCCGCCTTTGTTATGCTGTTTGCCGCCTTCGACCCTTTCCATTTGGGGCATTCACGCCTGCTCACCCACGAAGCGATGGTCTCGTTTTTTGTGTTGATTTCCCTGATGGCGCTGGCAGTATACCTCGTTCAGGATCGTAAAATTATTTACCTCCTGATCTCCGGCGCGGCAGCCGGCTTTGCCCAATTATCGAAATCGTCCGCCATTGCCATGCTGGGCGCAGTTGGGGTTTTATTGTTGATGCAATTGTTTCAAGAACGCGGGGAAGGTTTAAGCAGAGGGTTCATAAAAAACACAAAAATATTTTTACTCTGGCTTGTTTTTCTGGCCGCCACCTACTTCATCTTTTGGCCCGGCATGTGGGTCGCGCCCGGGAAAATGCTGTACGAAGTATATGGCAACGCCTTCAGCTATGCCCTGCAAGGCGCGCGCCTGAAAATAACCGAAGACCTGAATGTTTCTCGATTCAGCCTGAGCAACATGGCTGGAGTTTGGGAGATGACAAGCGTGTTGCTTTACAGGATGACTCCCTTCACGTGGCTCGGCATTCTTTTTGGATTCTCCCTCCCGTTCACCCGTGACCGGGAACTGGTCCGCCCAAACAGGGTTTTATTTTCGCTGCTGCTGACAAATGCGATTGCTTTCATCCTGTTGATCGGCATGGCTCAGGGACGCAATTCCCCGCACTACATACTTTCCAGCTACCTTTCTCTTAACCTGTTGGCCGGGCTGGGATGGCTTTCCTTCCTGAATTGGCTTGCCGCCCGTTTTTCCTCGAAGCCGCTGCAATTTCAGTCTGCGGGGCTGATAATGGCGTTGCTGTTTCAAGCTTGGGGAGCATTCTCATCCTTCCCATATTATTTCACATATCGCAGCCCGATCCTTTATTCAGCCGGCAACGCCTATCCGAATTTCCCATACGGAGAAGGACTCGAACTTGCCGCGCAATACCTGGCCGAACTGCCAGGCGCCAAAGATTCTTCAGTATTATCCTATTATGGGCGCGGTTGTTTCTCGTATTACTACCCCGGCGAAACGGTCGGCTTCAGACCATACTGGATTGACGGTGCCCATACAAAAGACCTTTTGAGCGCCATTCAATCAGCCGACTATCTGGTCATATACAATGCCGCTCAAGGGCAGTCGGAAAAATACGAGAAGTACCTTGCCATATTATCCGGCGCGCAGCCCCTCCACGAGGTCTGGATGGATGGAGCAAAATACGCCACCATCTATAAAGTGGATGAACTCCCGCAAAATATCTACGAAGCCCTGTCGAATTTATGAACAAACCCATGAAAAAAAACAGCTTGCACCGGCTGGCCATTTTAATCGTCCTGCTGGCATTGACCATCCCGTCGCATGTGATTGGGATCGACAAAGTCGTCACCATTGACGAGCCCTGGTGGGTGATCTCCGGCTCCAATTATTATTACGCACTCACCCACAAGGATTTTTCAAGCACCCTTTACGATTACCATCCCGCTGTAACAACCACCTGGATGGTGACAGCCGGGATGCTGTCTTACTTCCCTGAGTATCGCGGTTTTGGGCAGGGATACTTCGACGTCCGCAAGCCAAAATTTGAAGAGTTTATGCGGTCGCATGGAAGGGATGTTATTGATCTTGTCCGCGCCAGCAGGTTGTTCCAGACCGCGCTGTTGATTGCGCTGGCGGTTCTGGCTTTTTTCCTCCTTCAAATACTTGTCGGACGTATGCCGGCGTTCATCGCCATTGCGCTGGCATTGAACGCGCCTTTTTTTCTTGGACATTCACGCCTGCTAAACCATGAAGGCATGCTGGCAATGTTTGTGCTGGTTTCCGTGCTGGGAATGCAGGTGTATCTGAACAAAGAATCAGATCTGAAATACCTGCTTGTTTCAGGCGCTGCGTTTGGCCTTGCCCAATTAACAAAATCCTCGTCGATTGTTGTTGTTGGAGCAGTGGGTCTGATGCTTTTTATCGGGCTGTTCAAACGGAGTGGTCAATCGACGGGTAAAAATCTTTTTACCGCTGTAAAAACTTTTGCAATTTGGCTGATATCTGCGGCAGTTGTGTATTTCGTCCTTTGGCCGGGGATGTGGTCGGCGCCGGGCGAGATGCTCTATGGCGTGTACGGCAATGCTTTCAGTTATGCTTTTCAGGGCGCGCGCCTTGATGTCACGAAGGAACTTCAGCCTTCAGGTTTTAATCTCGTAACAGACCTCTCTGCAGTTGTGCCTTATTTGCAGAGTTGGCTGATTTCTTCCACGTGGGTCTCTTGGCTCGGTTTGATCCTTGCCGTGTTTTTTATGGCTTCAAAAGAACGTGAGTTGTCTCCTGCTCCCATGCGTTCCACCATTGGATATCTGGTTTTTATTGCCGCGCTTTTTATTTTGATGTTTGCCGTGGCGCAGGGACGCAATGCCCCGCAGTATATTCTCAGCAGTTATGTCGCCCTTGATGTCGCCGCAGGGATTGGCTGGGCATGGTTTCTGGCTTGGGCGCAAAAGCGCTGGTCAGTACTCGGGCGGGCATACGTAACCCCAACCCTGCTTATCGCGCTGGCGCTGTTTCAGCTTGGAAGCGCGCTTCCATACTACCCATATTATTTTACGTACAAGAATTTCCTTCTAAGCCAGCCGACTGTCTATGGCTACGGAGAAGGACTCGATCAGGCGGCGGCTTACCTCGCGCAGAAGCCAAACGCGGACGAAATTCGCGCCTATGTTTTTAATGGCATGGGTACATTCTCTTACTTTTTTCCCGGAGAAACACACGTCTTTAAAAGAGTTTATCTTGTTAATAAAGATTTTGCCAAAATTACCAGTGATATGCAGAATTCCGATTATCTGGTGTTGTACCCGGCTGTTCAAAACGCCCAGCCAGAGTCCGCTGTTTTCATACAGGCGTTCCAAAACATTCAACCTGAAAAGATCATTTACATCAGCGGGTTGGAATATGTCAGCATCTATAAAATTTCAGATATCCCTGAAAGTGTGTACGATACATTAAATAAGTGATCAGGAGTCGCGTCATGCAAATTAAAGTCGGTTACATTGGTCTCGGATTAATGGGCAGGTCGATTGCCCGCAATATTCTCAAGGCAGGGTTTTCCGTCGTCGTGCATAACCGCTCCCGCGCGGCAGTGGATGAGTTGGTCAGTGAAGGCGCGGCAAGCGCAAACTCTCCAAAAGAAGTCGCTGCGCAGGTTGATATTGTTTTTATGAATTTGCCTGATTCGCCGGACGTGGAAAAAGTTGCGCTCGGTGAAAATGGAGTTATCGAAGGCGCGCGCGCGGGGCTGATCGTCATCGACAACTCCACCATCAAGCCGGCATCTGCGAGAATGATCGCGCAGAAGTTAAAGGAGCAGGGCGTGTTTTCCCTCGATGCGCCCGTCTCCGGCGGCGACATCGGAGCGCGCAACGCCACATTGACCATCATGGTCGGCGGCGAAGCGCAGGCGCTGGAAAAAGCCCTGCCCGTATTGCAGGCGATGGGCAAGACCATCACCCACGTCGGAGATGCCGGCGCGGGGCAGGTCGCCAAAGCCGCGAACCAGATCATGGTCGCCGCGCAGATGGTGGCGATGGGCGAACTGCTGGTCTTCTCGAAGAAGGCTGGCGTGGATCCGCGCAAGGTGGTGGATGCGATCAAAGCCGGCGCGGCGCAATGCTGGGCGTTGGATATCAAACCTCCGCGCCTGTTTGACGGTAACCGCAACCCGGGTTTCAAATCATACATGCAGTTGAAGGACATGAACATCGTTTTGGAAACAGCAAAGGAATATGGCGTTCCCGTTTCAGCCACCGAAGAAAACACAAAACTCTATCAGCAAATGATCGAGATGGGGATGGGCGAACTGGACAACTCGGCCGTGGTGGGGGTGATCGAAAAATTGGCGGGGATTGGGATTCTCGATTAACGATGTAGGAGCGGGGTTACCCCGCCCCTACATGGATAATAATGGAAATCAACCAGCCCGCGCCCGACTTTGAACTGCCCGACCTTGAAGGCGGGCTTCATCGTTTAAGCGACTATCGCGGAAAGATCGTCATCGTCAATTTTTGGTCGTGTGAATGTCCCCACTCGGAGCGGGTGGACAGGGCCATCACGGCCATGTTCGCGCAGTGGCGCGGCGAGGTGGCGATGCTGTCCATCGCGGCGAACCGAAGCGAGAATGTTGAGGCGTTGAAACAAGCCGCTGACGCCCGCCGCCTGCCAAGGGTCCTGCATGACGCGCAGTGTTTCGTCGCAGATTTATATGAAGCGCAGACAACTCCGCATGTGTTTGTCATCGATCGGGATGGAATCCTGCGATATCGCGGCGCGGTGGATGATGTCACATTTCGGAATCGAAACCCATCGCGCTTCTTTCTGAACGAGGCGGTTGAGTCGCTGCTCGAGGGGCGTTTGCCGCCGCTGACGGAATCCCCGGCTTATGGGTGTACGATTGTCCGTGAAGTTTGATAGAATAAAACTGTGATAGAACTTAAAGACCGCATCGTCTTCCTGAATAAAATCCATCTCTTTAGCGGCTTGAAAGATGACCAGCTTGGGGGCATTGCCGTGAAGCTGGAGGAGCGCCCGCTGCCTGCCGATGAGGTGATCTTCGAGCGCGGCGCAAAACCTGACGGGTTTTATTTAATTTACAAAGGCAAGGTAAAAGTAACCCGCCCGCGCGAAAACGGAACTGACTTTCTGGCTGTTCTTTCAGCGGGTGATTATTTTGGCGAGGAGGCCTTGTTCGAGAAGCGCGACCGATCTGCGACGATCACGACCACGGAAGAAGCCGTTATCCTTTTTCTTTCGCGGGATGATTTTGATAATCTGCTGACTCAATATGAAAAATTAAGACCGAATTTTTTGGTTGCGATCAAAAGCCGCAAGCTGGCGCGCTCTTTGCGATTTAAATGGCTTGGCCCCAAAGAGGTGATCTATTTCCTGGCGCGCAGGCACAAAATCCGGTTGTTTCAAACGCTTCTGGCACCGGCCTTTGCATTGCTCGTTCCGATTTTGTTGTTCCTTTGGGCTTTCGTGTCTGTCAGCGCCACGACCCCATACGCGGTTGGGGCGCTGATTTTGGTGGCTGATATTTTGTGGGCGGCCTGGCGCGCAGTGGATTGGAGCAACGACTATTACATCGTGACGAATCAGCGCGTGGTCTGGGTGGAGCGTGTGATCGGCATTTATGACAGCCGGCAGGAAGTCCCGCTCTCGACCATTCTGGCGGTGAACGTGGAAACAGACCAGATCGGCCGCATATTGGATTACGGCAACGTGTCTGTGCGGACCTTTGTGGGCAGCATCCGCTTCGATTACGTGGATCACCCCATTCAGGCCGCAGACATGATCCGCGAATATTGGGAACGCACCAAGGTGGTCGGCGTTCAGGCGCAAAAAATTGCGATGAAGAATGCCCTGCGTTCCAAACTTGGTTTGACCGTGCAGACCATTCCGCAGGAGGAACTTCCGCCCATCGTAACGGAAGACAAGGAAGTGCAGAAAAAGTCCATGCTGCGGATCGTGCTCTCCAACCTGTTCAAACTGCGCGTGGAGGACGGCGGCACGGTCACCTATCGTAAACATTGGTTCGTGCTGCTGCAACAGGCGGGGCGTCCGCTATTTTTCTTTTTAACCATCCTGGCTTTAATTGGAATACGGATCGGGATTCTATACAGAACTGAAAATAAAGCATTGATTGAAAAGACGCTGTCGGGCGTCTATCAGCCCGACACGTGGGTGGTATTCCTGTTATTTATCCAGTTATTTGTCATCGGCTGGCTGGTTTGGGAATATATTGACTGGAACAACGACATTTTCAAGGTCACGCCGGAGGAGATCATAGACCTCGACAAAACCCCGCTCGGGACGGAAGAACGCCGCTCGGCGCAGATCGAGAACATCCTCAGCACCGAATATCAGCGGGTCGGGCTGACCGGATACCTGCTCAACTATGGCACGGTCTATATTACTGTTGGCGGCACAAAACTCGCCTTCGAAGATGTGCTCGACCCGGCCGGCGTGCAGGCAGACATCAACCGCCGCCGCATGGCGCGCATCGCAAAGAAGAGCGAAGACACAGCCAACGTGGAGCGCGAGCGCATGGCCGTCTGGCTGGCGGCGTATCATCAAAACCTGTCCGAGTTCAACGCACCGGTCAGCGCGCCGGAAGATGACGATATGAAAAACCCCGGCCTGCCGGATGACCTGTTGGATGACTCGGACATGAACCCGGGAGATGACCATGGTTTTGGCGACGGCTGAGCAGGTTCGCAGCGCTATGCGCTAATTTTATTTTTGAAACAAGTACCAACCATTGCAAAGGAAAACAAGTATGGCTTTAAGAGAGATCGTCACCCTGCCGGAACCCGTCCTGCGGCGCAAGGCAAAACCGATTACAAAATTCGACAAGAACCTGCAAACCCTGATCGACGACATGATCGACACCATGCGCGACGCGCCGGGCGTGGGGCTGGCCGCTCCGCAGGTGGATGTTTCGGAGCAGTTAATCGTTGTTGAATATTCCGAAGATGACGAAGATGAAGAGGATGTTGAAGGGAAGCCGCCGAAGCCGAAAAAACTTTACGTGATGGTCAACCCCGAGATCGTAAAGACCTCGGAGGAAAAAGTATTGGGCGTGGAGGGCTGTCTCTCCATCCCCGGCATTCAGGGTGAAGTGGAAAGATTCGAGGCCATTCAAGTGAAGGGCTTAAACCGGCACGGCAAGCCGCTCAAACTTAAACTGCACGGCTGGATGGCGCGCATCTTCCAGCACGAAATTGACCACCTGAACGGCGTGTTGTTCACCGACCTCGCCACCCGCTTGTGGAAATTCCAGCAGGAGGAAGAGCACGAACTGTAAGTTCATGGGTGGAAGGTTACAAGTTGGAAGGTTGCAAGTTAAAAACCTTCAACCTGCAAACCTTCAACCTGTAACCCAATCATGTACCTCAAACATTTGTCTCTCACCAACTTCCGCAGTCTTACCCGCCTGGATGTGGAACTTCCCAAAAGGGAAGCACAGAATAAAGGCGGGGTTGTTTTGCTTGTGGGCGAAAACGCGCAGGGCAAGACCAGCGTACTCGAAGCCATTTACTTCCTCGCGGCATTCACATCCTTCCAAACGCATGTGGATCGGCAAATCGTTAATTTTCATGAAGCGAAGAATCCGCTGGCAGTGACGCGGCTCGTGGCAGACTATCAACGCGGGAAAACTAAGCATCGCCTCGAAGCACGGCTGATCCTCGAGCCGACCGGGGTCAACGGCCAGAGGCTGCGCAAGGAGGTTTTGCTCGATGGCGTGAAGAAACACGTCAGCGATATCATGGGACATTTCAACGCGGTCATCTTTGTGCCGCAGATGTCGCAGATCATCGAGGGCGGACCTGATGAGCGCCGCCGCTATCTCAACCTTGCACTGGCGCAGGCTGTCCCTGCTTATGCGCGAACATTGAGTGACTATCACCAGGCGTTGACGCAGCGCAACGCTCTTCTCAAAGCGCTGGGCGAGCGCGGAGGAAACAGCGACCAGCTTCAAGTGTGGGATGAAACGCTGGCCCGTCTCGGCGCGCAGATCATCCTGTGGCGAATCCGAGCTGTGCAGGAGATCGAACGATTCGCATCCCGCATTCATCATGAACTGACTCGCGGCAACGAGATTCTTCGCCTCGCTTATGAGCCTGCCTACGATCCGCTCAAACCTGAATTGCAACTGGGATTAAAAATCGACACGCCCATTGACCGCTCGGGCTTTGAACTCGATGAAATCCAAAATGGATTTTCAACGCGGCTGAAACAAATCCGCAATGAAGAGATCGCGCGTGGCGTGACGACCATCGGCCCGCACCGCGACGACCTGCGCTTCATCCTCAACAAGGCCGATGTCAGTGATTACGGTTCACGCGGACAGATCCGCACGACCCTGCTCGCGCTCAAACTTGCCGAAGTGGAATGGATGCGCGAACGCACCGGCGAGTGGCCGGTCATTCTGCTCGATGAAGTAATGGCTGAGTTGGATATTCATCGCCGCGCCGACCTGCTGAAATATGCCGGCAAGGGCGAGCAGGTTTTGTTCACCACCACCGACCTGAGTCTGTTTACCCCGGAATTTGTGGAGCAGGCCGAAGTCTGGGACGTGAGCGGCGGCGTAGTGACTCCGAGGAAATGACCACGTCATTGCGAGACGGTGCGCGAAGCGTCCGCCGAAGCAATCTCCAACCAAGGAAAAAACTAATGGCAGACATCCTCGTCATCGGCTCGCTCAATGCAGACCTCGTTGTGCGCGCGCCGCATTTTCCCTTGCCCGGCGAAACCATCAGCGGAAGTGACCTGCACATCATTCCCGGCGGCAAGGGAGCCAATCAGGCCGTGGCCGCCGCAAGGCAGGGCGCAAGCGTGGCCATGCTTGGGCGCGTAGGGCAGGATGGTTTTGGCCAGTTTCTTTTGGAAAGCCTGAAATCAAATTTAGTTGATGTAACCCATGTCCGCGCCGATGATTCCGCAACGGGCACAGCCATCATTGTTGTGGATGCGAACGGACAAAACAGCATCGTGCTTTCGGTAGGAGCAAACGGCAAAGTCTCTCCGGCGGATGTGGACAACGCATCCGGCTTTACCCCGGGCTTGATCCTGCTCCAATTGGAAATTCCCATCCTGACAGTTCTGCACGCCGCGCGGGTTGCTCATCAACGCGGCATTCGCGTCATCCTCAACCCGGCCCCGGCCCAATTCCTGCCTGATGAATTGATCTCGCTCGTTGATTTCATCATCCCCAATGAAACGGAATTAAGTTTACTGACCGGTATTGAAGTCAACGACATCCCCTCCGCTGAACAAGCCGCGCAGACTTTGCTTGCACGCGGCGCAAAGCATGTGATCGTCACACTCGGGAGCAAGGGCGCGCTGGTTGTATCTGGCAAGCAGGTGACACAAGTAGACACGTTCACAGTGGAAGCCATAGATACCACCGCCGCCGGCGACGCCTTCATCGGCGGATTCGCGTCCGCTTTATTGGGTGGGCTTGAAATCGAAAAGGCCGTAAAATATGCAAATGCCTGCGGTGCATTGGCAGCTACAAAATTCGGCGCACAGCCCTCTTTGCCGACAAGAGAAGAAACAGAAAAATTTGGTAGTGGGCTTGACTAAATGAAATCGAATATTTTTTTACCGCCGAGACGCAGAGAACGCGGAGAAATCCCCTTGAAAATCTCTGCGAACTCCGCGCCTCTGCGGTGATAGATGGCTGGCATCATTTACGCAAACCCATTA
>JACRBI010000005.1 GCA_016234495.1 Chloroflexota bacterium
AATGGGTTCTTTATCTTTTTAACCCCCGGAGGTGTGAGTGAACGTGACTTTGAAATTGGGAGAGCATTATATTTTTGATCTCTCCGACTGCAACCATGAGATTCTCATGGATAGCGAGCGAGCTTATTCGCTGTTTGCGCAAGCCGTACGTGACAGTGGCTTGACGGTTGTGGATGAGGGCTTTTACAAGTTTAGCCCGCATGGCTTTACCTGTTTTTTGCTGCTCTCAGAGTCGCATGCGAGTTTACATGCATGGCCTGAACATGGGTATTGTGCAATTGACCTGTTTACCTGTGCTCTTGGCAAGGACCTTTTACCATTGATACAAAATATAAAAAATGCGCTGGGCGCCGATAATTTCTCCCTGCGCAAGTTGGATCGCGAAGCCGAGATCGAAACTGCAATGCCGATCGCGGTATAGGAATATAGATGAGCATCTGGTTCACCGAAGAGTTACATTCCTATTATCACAAAGGCATCCGCGTGAAGCGCGTGCTGGCCGATGAACAAACACCATATCAGCATATTCAAGTGGTCGAAACTGAATTCTTTGGCAACGCGCTCATCCTCGACGGCATCATCCAACTCACCGAGCGCGACAACATCGGCTATCACGAAATGATTGTCCATGTGCCAATGCTGGCGGTTGGTAACCCCAAACGGGTGCTGATCGTTGGCGGAGGTGACGGCGGATCGCTGCAGCAAGTTTTGCGATATCCCTCCGTCGAAGAGGCCGTCGTCTGTGAGCTGGATCAGCGTGTCGTGGATTTATCGCGCGAACACTTCGGATCATTTGGCGACCCGTGGGCTGATTCCCGTGCCAAATTGACAGTCCGCGACGCTTTTGGTTTTCTCGAAGAAAACCCCGGCCAATTTGACATCATCATCTCAGACACCACCGACCCGATCGGCATGGCCGAGCGCCTGTTCTCGGACGAGTTTTACAAATTGATGGTGCGCGCGCTGGTCCCCGGTGGGGCGGCGGCTACTCAATGTGAACAGCCGTATTTTGACACCGAACTGATCAAGCAGATATATGCCTCAGCCAAAAACTTGACAAGGAATCCGGCATATTATTACGCCAACATTCCCACATACCCGGGCGGAGGCATCGGCTTCATGTATGTCTCAGATACCCCCTGGGAAAATGGCTTGAAAAATCCATTGCCGCCCGGTATCAATAATTACATCAACCCTGAAATTCATAAGGCGGCTTTTGCGCTGCCGGAGTTTTTCAGGCAAGAGTTGTACGGTTGATCAAAAAAGGATGCAGGTCAAAAGCCTGCATCCTTTTTTTGTATCCCATTTCGATTTAAGCGATTAGAATCCTTGAGAAAGGAGCCAAAATGAGAAAGCTTCCTGTTTTATTATTGCTCGTTATTTTTATTGTTTCCGGCAGCCTTGGATTCACGAACCTGGCAGCGGCAAGCGAATCTCAAGTCAATAGCCTTGCAACATTTTCACAATTGAACCTTTATCCTAATATCGAAACGATTGGTGTTGTCGTCAGCGGGGCCGGTCTGCCAAAGAAAGCGGATCTGATGTACCGTCTGAGCGGAGAAGCGAATTGGCGCAGCGGACATCCGCTCGTGCGCATTGACGACGGCCGTCTGGTTGGGAGTCTGTTTGGGCTTTCCCCATCCACTCCTTATCAGGTCAAGGTCATTGACGCGGGAGTCGAAATCAGCGGCTCAATCATCACTCAGGCAGTTGACCTTCAATTTAATCCTTCTGTTATTTTGCACGTCAACGATGACGCGCCTGCGGGGGGCAATGGTTCTGTTGCGGCGCCGTTCAAAACCATTCAGGAGGGAATTAACCGCGCTGTGCCGGGCACGCAGATTCTTGTTGCCGATGGAATTTATCGCGAAGCAGTGACTTTCCCCGCCTCCGGCAGCCCCGGCAATTGGATTCAGGTCAAAGCTGAGGGAAGCGGCGCGATCCTCGATTCTTCAGAAACCCTTTCGGGGAGCGCATGGACGCCCTATCAAGACAAGAGGCGTGTCTGGTCAACGAACATTGGCTCGCTTCTTGGTTATCTGGCACGCGACCAGAAGCGCTTCTACAACTATGATTCTCTTTCAAAATTGATTGCGGCCACCGGGCACAACAATGTCACCATAAATGAAGGCTGGTACCTGGACCCAAACACATTCAAACTTTACATCCGCAGTTTGGACGATCCTTCAAACCATGTCTGGCAGGTGCCGCGCCAGCTTCATGCGTTCGATGTGAATGGCCGCGACTGGATCTGGATCGAAGGCTTTGAAATGCGATATTACAACCGGTGCGGAGTATGCGCGCTGAATGCTTCGCATCTTGTGATCCGCAGGAACAGAATTCACAACATTCAACTCGGAATCTTTTTCGACTGGACTGGTGGAGATACCCGCGGGAACGATACCCGCGTCGAATATAACGAAATATATGACCCGCCGGTGAATGAATGGCCCTGGAGCGCAGTCAAAGGCACCTCGATGGAAGGTACTGCAATTGTTGTGCGGGGACACATCGGCGCGATTGTCCGCAATAACGACATCCATAATTATTTTAATGGGATTTACACCGGCTCGTCCGGCGCCCTTGAAAATTCCGCGCTGGCTTTTGACGTAGATATCTACAACAACAAGATTCACCAGATCAGCGATGATGCGCTCGAGCCGGAGGGCGCTTGCATTAATCATCGTTTTCGGAACAATACCATCGATAGGGTTTTGGTCGGAGTCTCACTAGCACCAGTCACTCAAGGTCCGGTCTGGGTGCTGCGATCAACAGTCAGCAACTACACTGCAAGGGCAATCAAATGGGATAGAAATTCAGACGGCATCGCTTTGTTTTACCACAACACTTTCTGGTCTGATGTGAAGGACTCCATTGCCATGGAGTTTATCTCGCCGGTCAGCAACGCGGTAATGCGCAACAATATTCTTCAAAGCGGCAGTTATGTAATTTATGAAGTTAAGACCGGGTCAAGCGGCCACGACTGGAATAACGATAACTTGTACACAACACGCACAGCGGACGCCAATCACTTTAAATGGGAAAACATTCTTTACAACTCGGTCGAAAAATTATGCGCCGCGAGCGGGCTTGAATGTAACGGATACGAATCCCCGCCCGGATTGACCAACCCCATTGGGGGCATTTTCACGCTCATCCCATCCAGCCCCAACCTTGACCGCGGAGCGGCAATCCCCGGAATTAATGACCAATTCTCAGGCGCAGCACCAGATGTCGGGGCGTTTGAACGCGCATCCGATTCCCTGCCCGCGGTTGTATCCATCGCCCGCACGGACGCGAATCCCACTACCGCCGAGCTTGTGCGATTCGCAGTGACATTCTCCGAACCTGTCAGCGGTGTGGATGCGGGAGATTTCGTGACGATAACAACCGACAATCTGTCAGGCGCATCCATCGTAGGCTTGAGCGGGTCGGCCAATTCGTACACAGTTACCGTCGCTGACGGAAATGGAGTCGGCAGCCTGCGCCTCGACCTTGTGGATAATGACAGCATCGTGGATGTTTCGGGCACACCTCTGGGGGGAGCTGGAGCAGGTAACGGCAATTTCATCAACGGCGAAGCATACACCGTAAATAGACCGCCTGTTACGATTTTGAGCGAAGTATTCCGCTCGAATGCTGCAAATGATGGCTGGGTGCTTGAGTCAAATGAAACCAGCAACAAGGGCGGGTCGAAAAATTCCAATGCCACCACATTCAACCTTGGCGACGACAGCAAGGATAGGATGTATCGCGCGGTCCTGCACTTTCCCACAATCAGCCTGCCTGACAATGCGGTTGTTACTCAGGTCATCTTGATGATCAAGAAACAAGGCGCGGCCGGGGCTGACCCGTTTATCACCCACCAAAATATCTTGATTGATATTCGAGGCGGTGTGTTTGGCAGTTTCGGCCCGATTAAAATCGGCGCTTTGCAGGTATCTGATTTTCAAGCCCCTGCCGATAAATATTCAGTTGGAGTGATCCGGAATAATCCAGTGAGCGGATGGTATTGGTCGGTGCTGGATGCCGCCGCATTTCCCCATATCAACCGCGTTGGAGTGACTCAGTTACGCCTCGGCTTTCAAATTGACGATAACGATAACCGCGAAAATGATTTCCTGAAATTTTTTAGTGGGAATGCCGGCTCAGCAGAAGACCGCCCCCAATTGTTGGTTAAGTACTATGTGCCGTAGAAAAAGCAGGTCACGTTTCCCCCTACGGGGACTTCGCAAACGTGACCTGCAAAATTTTACACCAACATTCTGACTGGGTTTTCCAGGAAGCCCGCCAGCACCTGCATGAATTGGGCGGCTTCGGCTCCGTCGCTGATGCGATGATCTACCGAAATAGTAGCCTTCATTCTCCAACCTGCTTTGATTTGACCATTTTCTACAACGGGAACTTCTCTCGCGGAGGAGATTGCCAAAATCCCAGCTTCGGGCGGGTTGACGATGGCGATGAATTCTTCGACATCATACATGCCCAAATTGGAAGTGGAGAAGGTGGAACCATCCACATCCTCAGGTTTGACCTTGCCTTCGCGGGCGCGGGCGGCCATGGCTTTGACTTCACCCGAGATCTGGCGTAATGTCTTTTGGTCGGTGTCTTTGACCACAACGGTCATTAACCCGCCGGGAACTGTCACAGCCACGCCGACATTGACATGCCCGAACTGGATGATGTCAGTGCCTTTGAGAGTCGCGTTCAAATTGGGGAATTGACGCAGTGATAACGCCACGCCTTTGAGAATAAAGTCATTGACCGATACTTTTTCATTATCGGGCAAATACGCATTGACCTGCTTGCGCATGTCCATCAACGCATCCATTTTGAATTCGTGGGTCACGTAGAAATGCGGGATGGTTGTTTTGGATTCGACCAAACGCCTGCCGATTGCCTGACGGAGCTTGGTGGTGGGCACAACTTTGTCATCAACAGACAGTGGACGGTGGACGGTGGGCGGTGTGACGGTCTGTGGTCTACGGTCTACGGTCTGGGAACTCGAAAGAGCTGCTTCAATATCCTTGCGGACAATGCGTCCACCGGGGCCGGTGCCTTTCACGTTGGACAAGTCCACTTTTTGGTCGCGGGCAACTTTTTTGGCGAGTGGGCTGGCTTTGAGGGTGGACGATTGACCATGGACGACGGACGATGAATCAGCTGAAGAACTGCCGCTCGAAACAGAATCAACTGTCGGCTGAGTCTGAGCCGCAGGCTTTTCATCTGCCTGCTGTTTTCCGCCTTCTGCCTTCTGCTCACTGACCACTTCCCCCGCCTGTCCCACAACAGCAATCGGCGCGTTGACGGGAACCATCGTGCCTTGGTCAACGATGAGTTGCAGGACAACGCCAGTCGCGGAAGATTCAACTTCAACGGTTGCTTTGTCGGTTTCGATCTCGGCGAGCACTTCGCCTTTGTTTACATTCTCACCGACTTGTTTCACCCAACGGACGAGCAAGCCTTCGGCCATATCGAAGCCGAGCTTGGGCATGGAAATTGTTTCGGCCATTATTTCAAAACCTCCTTTACCGCCGCAGTAATGTCGGCCACTTGTGGGAGCGCGGCTTGTTCGAGCGTGCGGTTGTAGGGGAGCGGAACTTCTTTTTGCGCCACGCGGATGATGGGCGCATCGACGTAATCGAAGGCCTCTTCATAAATGCGGCTGACGATCTCGGAGCCGACGCCGTAGGATTTCCACCCTTCTTCAACGACGACCGCGCGATTTGTTTTCTTGAACGATTCGATTACGGGTTCCATATCCAGCGGGCGCAGAGTGCGCAGGTCAACGACTTCAACTTCAATGCCTTGCTTTGAAAGTTCGTCGGCGGCTTTCATCGAAAGCTCAAGACCTTTGCAGTACGTGACGATGGTGACATCTTTGCCAGCACGCTGTATTTTGGATTTTCCAATCGGGATCGTGTACTCACCCTCAGGCACTTCGCCGCGGACTTGGTACATGGTTGCATGTTCGATGAAAAGAATCGGATCATTCGACCTGATGGCTGATTTTAAAAGACCCTTGGCATCTTCCGGCGTTCCAGGACTGACGACTTTGAGGCCGGGGAAGTGCGCGAAGATGGCATCAGGAGTCTGTGAGTGTGTTGCGCCGAGTTGACGCCCGCCGCCGCCGACAGCGCGAATGACCATCGGCAGGGTGAACTGTCCGCCAAACATGTAATGCAGTTTTGATGCCTGATTGACGATGTAGTCCATTGCAGAGAAACCAAAATTGATGGTCATGAGTTCCGCAATGGGACGCTGCCCGACCATCGCTGCGCCAATTGCGCCGCCGATGATGGCGTTCTCTGCGATGGGCGTATCTTTGACGCGAGCCGCGCCGTACTTGTCATAAAAGCCTTTGGTCACGGCATAGGTGCCGCCCCAAACGCCGACCTCTTCACCCATGATAAAGACTTTGGGGTCGCGATCCATTTCTTCCATAAGAGCTTGCGAGATTGCCTCGCGCATTGTGATTTTTGCCATGTGTAAATCCTCGTTATCCACGAATTACACGAAGAGGCACGAATAAGTTTTTAAAAAATTCGTGTTTCTTCGTGCTCTTAGTGGATTAATTAATCCGCGTAAATATCTGTAAACAACTCTTCCATCGCAGGTTCGGGGCTTGCCTCGGCGAATTCAACTGCCTTTGCAACTTCCTCTTCCACCCGAGCTTCGATTTCATCCAAAACTTTTTTAGTGGCAACTTTCTTATCAAGCAATTGCTTGTTGAAAATACCGATGGGGTCATTCTCCTGCCACTTCTTTACTTCTTCCTGCTTGCGGTAGCGTTCGGGGTCGCCCATGGAATGTCCACGGAAACGATAAGTGTCAATTTCAAGTAAATACGGCTGGCTGGATTCGCGGACGTATTTCATCGCTTCCGCCGCAGCCTCGTAGACTTTCGTCACATCCATCCCGTCCACCTGACCGTTCTTCATGCCGTAGCCTTCCGCTTTTTGGCGGATCTCGGTCACAGCCGAGGCGCGGTCGACCGCGGTTCCCATGCCGTACTGATTATTTTCACAAACCCAAAGCACACGCAGATTCCAGATTTTGGAAATATTCAACGCCTCGTGGAAATATCCGATATTGGTCGCACCGTCACCGAACATGCAGATGGTGATATTGTCGTTGCCAGCGTACTGGTCTCCGATCGCGAATCCAGAAGCGATGGGCAGGTGACCGCCCACGATGGCATGTCCGCCCCACATGTTCTTGGAAACATCTGCCATGTGCATCGAGCCGCCCTTACCCTTCGACATGCCCGTCGCCTTGCCGAGCAATTCCGCCATTACTTCATTTGCAGAAATACCGCAGTTAACCGCCACGCCGTGATCGCGATAGGCCGTGATCACACGGTCACGTTCTTCCCGAGCTGCGATTAATCCCGTCGAAACAGCTTCCTGACCGATGTACAGGTGCATGAAACCGCCGATCTTGCCAGCCTGGTACAACTCCGCGCCGCGTTCTTCGAGACGGCGGATCAAAACCATCTGGTAATACAAATCCAATTGTTGTTCTTTCTTCATCATTCACTCCACTAAAAGATTGCAAAAAATAACACCAGAGTATCTCTGGCGTTCTGCTTATTAGGCAAACACGGCATTATATCAGAGAAAATTAGTCCAAATTCCGCTCGGGCAGCACAATTTTGAGGTGTAAAATAGGATTATGAACTGGCTGACAGGTGGCGCACAAGGTGAAGCAAAAAGACTCATAATCCAACTTGCAGATTCCGCGAAGCGGGACGTCGCCGCAAGGGAGTTGATTAAACTCGGGACAGACTCAGTTCTCCCGTTGATTGATGCGCTTCAGACACAAGACTTGAGCCTGCTCCTGTACTACCAGCAGATTCTCGCCCGAATCCCCTCCGCTACGCCCGCGTTGACGAAGACTCTCGCAACAGCGCACCCGATCATTCGCGCGCGTGCGGCTGAAATATTCTCCATCAGCAAAGATAAAAACGCCATTCCTGCCTTGCTTGACGCCCTGAAAGGTGAATACTTTACCGTCCGCTCACGCGCCGCGCTTGCCTTGGGAAATATTGGCGATGCGCAACTGATTCCCGAACTCATACCCCTCCTCAAAGACAGGGAAGGCGAAGTCCGCGCTGCTGCCTGTGTCGCGCTCGGAAAATTCCGCGACCCCTCCACCTTTGATGAGATTGCAAATATATTGTTGGATGACATGAAAATAGAAGTTCGTCAATCTGCCGCGCTTGCCCTCGGTGACACAAAACATCCAGCGGCAATCCCATATTTTATGGAAGCCTTGCGCGATTCCTTCTGGTGGTTTGAGCGCGAGCAAGCCATAGCAGACCTGTTGAATGCCATTGAAAAAATGGGGACGCCGGTTGTCGAACCCTTGATCGAAGCCCTCGGCAATCAGGAAGGGACTGTCCGCAGGTTTGCCGCAATGGCGCTTGGCAATTTGCGCGACCCGCGCGCGCTTGAAGAGTTGGGTATGGCATTGTACGACCTGCATCATGAAGTGGGGAAAGCCGCCGCCGATGCGCTTGCGAAATTTGGCGCGCAGGCTTTGGACGTGTTGATCGAATCAATTCATCACCCCGAAGTGGGTATTCGAGAAAATGCAGTGGCCGCTTTGGGGAAAATACAGGATGCCCGAGTAGCCCCCATATTGGCTGAAATGCTCAATGACCCAGATCGAGATATTCAAAAACTGGCAGTACATGCCCTTGGGCAACTGCGCGATGAACGCGCATTGTCTGTTCTGCAAGAGGTGGCTGCCAACCGCGCAGATCGGGAATTGGCAGTGGCGGCGAAGAAGATTCTTGAATCTGCAAAGTAGAGCGACATTCATGTCGAATTTTTTATATTTCTAAAATTCTTGAAATTGCCGGCGCAATCCCTGTCAGGTCGCGGATACCCTTTTGGAATTCGCGGCGTTTGTTTAAATCTCCGAATAACAACAACGGCACGTTTGCGGCTGTATGTCTGCGGGTGGATAAATCTTCCATGTTGCCGTGGTCGGATGTAAGCACGATCAGACCTTCTTCGGCCTGCCACGCTTCGAGCAGCCCTTTCAACACTGAATCAAAAGTCTCCAATTGCCGTATCGCCCAATCCATATCCTGTTTGTGACCAGCGTAATCACTGGCCCAATATTCGAAAAAGGAAAAATCATATTGACTGGCGAGTGCCGCGAGTGTCTTCCCGGCTTCTTCTGGCTCGAATAAAGGCGCATTGGGTTCCTTCATGAATTCGCGCCAGCCTTTGCCCGTGAAATCTGCGGAGAGTGCGCGGCCCGAGAAATAATCATCCTGCGTGAAGAGCGGCAGCCCCGCATTTGTCACTGCCTGCGGAATTGCGGAGTAGAGCCGTTTGCCGGAATCGATCCCATCAAAATAGCGCGGGGGATAGGCATTGAGCAAGGCCGCCTTTTTATTTGACTTGACCGTTCTTGCGAATATCGTTTTTCCATCCAAATATTGTGCCACTTCGGGGTTTGGTTTAGGGCCGTAGTGATAGCCCAATTCAGCAGGGATGTTGATTCCTGTCAGCAGAACGCTCTGTCCAGTTGCGGATTGCGGCAAGCCCTGCACGCCGAGATTCGGATCAACTGCCAAAAGGGTGGTCGATTCGCTTTCGAAGGGCGCAGACTCATCGATGAGAGTCTGCCCGCCAAGCAAGGATTGCAAGTATGGCATTTCTGCGCGCGCGAAGGGATTTTTTTCGGGGTTGTTTTCGCCAAGTCCGATGCCGTCGAGGAAGAGGAAAAGTATGTTCAAGGATGAAAGATGAAAGATGAAAGATGGATGGTTGTTTACCTGTCTACTTTTTCTTCTGAAACAGAAACCACGCCGAGGGACGTTCTTTTTTGTCGAAGCCGTCGCTGCGGGAGAGGAGAGTCAATGCCTGGGCTGAGATCATTTCCAGGTCGGAGTGGACAAGCCCGGGTCCGGGAAGATGCGGGTCTGGTTTGAAGAACCCGTACATTAGCCAGAATCCGTTTGGGGCGAGGAGTCTTTCCAACTGAGTCAGATAATCCGCTTTATTTTCGAGGCCGTGAAAACAGCCAATATCAAGGGCAAGCTCGAATTGTGAATCGATTTTGAAATTGGTGACATCGCCGACGAGCAGTTTGGCGCTGATGTTTTGTTTTTTGAGTTTGCGTCTTGCGATCTGGATGGCGCGAGAGGCAAAATCTATACCTGTCACATGCCAGCCGGTTTTTGCGAGCGTGATGACATTTGTGCCTGTGCCGCAGCCAAGGTCAATGGCGCGGCCTGCGGGGTGGGATTGAATAAATTGAAAAAGCTCGGGCGGGGTGATGCCACTGTCCCAGGCGGGTTTGCGCAAATACCAAAGATTAAATTTCAAGCGGCGGAGGAAATTCATTTGAGTGTGTCTCGTATTTTCTGCGGGTCGAATTCGCCGACTGTGCGCCACAGTTCATTACCCTGCGCGTCGAAATAGATAAAGGTCGGCGTATATTCAAAATCATACACAGGCGCGAGTTCCATGCCTGCTTCTTCTTGAATATTCAAGCGGATGAAATGAAGGCGTCCGCCAAGTTCCTGTTCGAGCCCGTCAACGGCGGGCTTAAGTGCTGTGCAGGCGAGTCAGTAAGGGGATTGGAACTCAAGCAGAACGGGTGTGCCGGCGCCGATCATTGCCTTTACTTTTTGAGCTTTATCCATGAGCAGGGTCTGTCGTGGATGTAGTATGCCCCAGCCAGCGACGAATCCGATGACGATGACGCCAAAGGCGAGGTAATCCTTTAATTTGGGTTTGTTTCCGAGCAGGATCAGCCCGGCGGCAAAGATCAAAAGTATGGACAGGGCGACGAATGAATATTGGTTGATCAGGAATTTCACACGACCCTCTCCATTTACCTAATGTCATGTTATGTGTGTGACGTTCACACTTTGACAATTCAAATGAGTTCTTTTACAATCGGACAACTTGCCCTCTGGCTGGGCTTGAAATTTCAGTCCAAAGCCAGGGCATGAATAAGAAAAGATTCATATCCTACAACTTGAGGAAGGGCTTTTTCGATGAAAGAGTATACCACCGAGTTTCTTCGCAACATCGCGCTTGTATCGCATGGAGGCGCGGGTAAAACAATGTTGACGGAGGCATTTCTACATGCTACTGGGGCAACCACGCGTCTGGGGAAGGTCGAGGACGGCACGACGGCTTCCGATTATGATGATGAGGAACACCGTCGCAAGATTTCCATCTATTCAAGTGTAATTCCAATTGAGCACCGCGATCATAAAATAAATATTATTGATGCGCCAGGCTACACCGATTTTGTGGGTGAGATTGTATCTGCCCTGAGTGTTGCTGATGGCGCAATTATTTTAGTGGATGCTGTCTCAGGAATTGAGGTCGGCACTGAACTTGCATGGCGTTATGCGGATGAGTTTAATCTGCCGCGCTTTTTTGTAATCAATAAAATGAATCGCGATAACGCGAATTTTGAAGAAACATACGATGCCATTGAAGCCTTTGTGAAGGCACATGGAAAACGCGCCATAAAAGTCCACTTGCCGATTGGTGAAAAAGCAAATTTCAAAGGTGTAGTGGATATCATTGGCATGAAGGCCTACCTCGGCGACGGCAAGACGACTGCTGATATCCCGGCGGATTTAAAGGATGCCGCGGAACAGGCACACTTTGCGCTGGTGGAAGCTGCGGCGGAGGGGGAAGACGAGCTGATGGAAAAGTACCTCGAGAACGGTTCCCTTTCTGACGCAGAAATGGTGCGCGGACTGGAAGATGTGGTGTACGCTGGAGCATTCGTCCCCGTGTTCTGTGCCGCAGGTGGGCAGGAAATTGGCGCCATCGCATTACTCAACGACATCATTGATTTAATGCCATCTCCGTTGAATGCGCCCAAACGTGTTGCGCAAGGCAAGAATGGCGAAGAGGCATTGAAGCCATCGGATACTGAACCTTTGGCTGCGTATGTGTGGAAGACAACGGCTGATCCCTTTGTAGGTAAGATGACTTACTTCCGAGTGTATTCTGGCTCCATCCAGGCCGAAGGGCATGTGTGGAATCAAAGCAAGAACGCAGACGAGCGGGTTTCAGGTTTGCATTTCCAGCGCGGCAAGGAAGCAATCCCGGCAAAGGTTATCCATGCCGGTGACATTGCTGTAGTCTCCAAATTGACTGTAACAGTGACAGGCGATACCTTCTGCGAAAAGGGGCATCCACTCGTCATTGAAAAACCGAAATTCCCAGCCGCGTTGTATCGTGTGGCTATTACCCCGAAAAGCCAGGCCGATGCGGCAAAGATATCTCCCACGCTTGCCCGCTTGTGCGAAGAAGACATGACCCTCATCTGGCAGAACGATCCCATTACACATGAAACCGTCTTGCAGGGCATGGGTGACCAGCACATCGACGTGGCCCTTCATCGCGCGCAAGCCAAGTTTCAGGTCGGTCTTGTGACGCATGAACCGCGTGTCCCATATCGCGAAGGAATTACACGGAAGGCCGCCGCGCAATATCGCCACAAAAAGCAAAGCGGCGGTTCAGGTCAATTTGGTGAAGTGCATCTTCGCATTGAGCCTTTACCCACAGCCGATTTTGAATTCACAGATGAATTGGTTGGTATGAATCTGTCAAAATCGTATTTACCTCCGATCGAAAAAGGCATCAAGGCCACGATGGAGCGCGGCGCTTTTGCCGGTTACCCGATGAGCAACGTAAAGGTCATCGTGTACGACGGCAAGGAACACGAAGTGGATTCCAAACCGCTCGCGTTTGAAATTGCTGGCCGCGAAGCCTTCAAACTTGCGGTGCATGATGCGGGACCTGTCTTGTTCGAGCCGATAATGAATATTCGTGTCACTGTTCCAGATTCCAACATGGGCGATGTGATGAGCGACCTCAGTACGCGCCGTGGCCGTGTGCAGGGGACAGATTCAGAACACGGTAATACCATTATTGTGGCGCATGTCCCCATGGCTGAATTGTTGCGCTATACAACGCAACTCCGCTCCATCACCGGCGGGCGCGGATACTTCACAATGGAATTCGATCATTACGATACAGTCCCGTCTCATATTACAGGCCCGATCATTGAAGCGCATAAGAAGGAAATGGAAGCGAAGAAGGAAGAGCAGGGCGGGATTTAGTTAGCGAGAAGCAAGAAGTAAAAATCCCAAAGCTGAAAAGCTTTGGGATTTTTTTTGTGCAATTACTTCGCGTCTTTCCTCTTCACTTCGGCGAGAACAAGATATCTTCCACAGGGGTTTTCAATTGCATCCGCCTGCCGTCAATGGTCATCAAGTCTGCCAGTGATTTTTTCTTCGTGCCGTCCCAAAGTACAAGATTGTCCTTTTGCTTTTTCATATAGACGGGTAACTTGTCAAATTCAGAATAGTTTTCAAAGAACCCAACCAGGCGGCGGAATAATTTTGGCATAATTAAAATATCCTCCTGCAGGGTGCGAATATCCCAAAGCGTAAAATCAGATGTGCGGTCAATGGACCAGATGCCGCGTTTAGTTTTTCTCGCTCTCGAAATAACCGCGCGGATCTTTTCCGCAAAGACCCTGTCTGTGGTGGTGTAAAAGGTCGGATAAACCAACCCCTCGCGCGAGAGTTGGAAATTGATTGACTCTTCAACGGGGAGCTGGCTTGACTCCATGACGGCGCCATCTGTCAGCGGGGCATTTTTCGGGAACACGTAGCTGATCGGCCTTCCAAAGCGGTCGGTCGTGGCCGATGCGACGAATCCCGGTTTCCCATCATTTGCCGAAACGATCTGCGTCAGGCTTAAACTATAAGTGACAGAGGTGATGTGCAGCAGTTCAAGCAATGATTCAAGCGCAGCCAGGGCAAAGGAGCGCGGTTGATGATAGCCTTCGTAATGAGTTTCCAAAGCGTCGATTGCCTCAACACGGAGTTGCTTCTTCACATTGTTTTTTTCGTCATCAGAACTCCAGTTGAAAAAATCCCAATTTGCCGGGTTCGCTGCTTGAAAGCGGATCGAATCGCCGTCAGGTTGAAAGCCTTTAACGTGAAATGTGCCAGCGATAATTTTATAGTCAGCCATGAAAACCTCCTTTGAATAACCTATTATAGAAAGTTTCTCACATAAAAGCAAACAACTCGAAGTAAAATACCTTTATGCCGATTATTCAATTTCCCGCGCTTATGAAATTTTACGTTGATAACCAGAGCGAATTCCGCATGGCAGGCGCAACCGTCACAGAACTGCTGGACAACCTGCTTGCGCGTTATCCTGCGCTAAAGACGCACCTGCTTGACTCCAATGGCGCATTGCGCCGTCACTTTAATATTTTTGTAAATGGCGTTCACCTGCGCGATCTGAATGGAATGGACACGACCTTGAAAGATGACGACAAGGTCATCTTGATGGCATCCGCTGCGGGAGGTTAACTTGCTGCCAGAACTTTCACACGAAGAAATTTTACGTTATTCGCGCCACCTGCTGATTCCCGATGTAGGTTTGGATGGACAACATAAATTAAAGAATTCCTCCGCGCTGGTCATCGGCACCGGCGGACTTGGGTCGCCGGTTGCCTTGTACCTCGCTGCCGCAGGCGTCGGCCGGATCGGGCTTGTGGATTACGATGTGGTCGATACATCGAATCTACAACGACAGGTGATTCACGGCACAAGCACAGTTGGAAGGTTGAAGGTTGAGAGCGCGGCCGCAAAACTTCTCGACTTGAATCCCGACATCCAGATTGATACCTACAATGAGCCATTCACATCCGAAAATGCCATGCGCATCGCCAAAGATTACGATGTCCTCATTGACGGCACAGATAATTTCCCCACGCGCTACCTCACGAATGATGTCTGTGTTTTTCTGGGAAAGCCAAATGTTTATGGCTCCATCTTCCGCTTTGACGGACAGCTAAGCGTTTTTTATGCGAAGGAAGGTCCGTGTTACCGCTGTCTTTTCCCGGAGCCGCCGCCGCCCGGGCTTGTCCCCTCTTGCGCCGAAGGCGGAGTCCTTGGCGTGCTGCCCGGCACAATCGGGACATTGCAAGCTACCGAAGCCCTAAAAGTTCTGCTCGGCATTGGCGAACCAATGATTGGGAGGCTTTTGTTGTACAACGCATTGGATATGTCTTTTGATTTCGTGAAGCTCAAGAAGAATCCAAAGTGCCGCGTGTGCGGGCCGAATGCCGACATCAAAGAACTGATCGACTACGAGGAATTTTGCGGAGTCCCCGGGCATGATCACGAAGACGGCTCTGCTGGTGAAGGATTGGATATCACCGCTTTGGAATTAAAAACCCGCATCACCCCGAACTCGAAGCTGATCCTGCTTGATGTGCGCGAGCCTCACGAGTTGGAGATCTCTGCGTTACCCAATGCTGTCAATATTCCGCTGGGTCAGCTCGCTGGAAGATTATCCGAATTGAACAGCGCAGACGACATGGTCGTGTTTTGCAAAGGCGGCACACGGTCGGCCCGCGCGTTGGAACTCCTCGCCAGCGCAGGATTCAAGAAGGTGAAGAATCTCAAAGGTGGCATCAACTCCTGGGCAAAAGAAGTTGATTCGAAGTTGCCCATTTATTAGAGCGAAACAAAGTCGCCAATATATTTGTCGTTTACCCAAATAGTGTATCGACCCGCAGAATAGATGCCAAGCAATATTTCAGCTTCAACCTGCTGGAAGACATTTTCGCATTTCAAGTTTTGATCGGCGATGCTGTAAATTTCAATAAATATCTGGAACGACGCATCGGGGGGATTGATATTTATCCGCAGTTCATCGCACGTGCCGGGCATGGAACCTAAAATATTAAGCCCAACCCGGCTTGGGGTTAAGTCAGTTCGCTCAAAGAGATTAAGTGAAGTGAGAATGACCTCGTTGCGCTCCTTGCCCAAATCTTCCGCCTGCGGCGGGTAGGGGTTTTCCTCCTGCGTAATTACATACGGAACGCTTGCGGTGGATGTCGGCGCGGGGACAGGCTGGGCGATGCATGAAGCCAATAAAAATGCGCAAACTAACAAAGCGGATTTTTTCATTTGCCTTCAGGCAGAGTTACTTTTTCGAACAACTTTGGCGCGGCGACGTAGATCCCGCGTCCACTCACGGCGACAGTTGATTCTGCTAGTTTGATTTCGCCAGTCGAGAAGATTTTCCGCTCATCTCTTTGGGTGATGCGTGCTTCGAGCGTGAGCAGCTGGTGAAGCGGCAGCGGCTTGTGATAGTTGATTTCAATATTGACAGCCGCAACTTTGTATCCAGCCGCCCAAACGACCAACCCCATGGCTTCGTCAAGAATCGCGGCAGATGCGCCGCCGTGCGTGTACCCCGGCGGACCTTGATGCGCTTCGTTCAATGTAAATTCGGAGGTGAGGACGCCGTTCTCGTCCACGAACATGGTGATACCGATGCCGTGCGGATTTTCATTTCCACAAACAAAGCACCAGCCGTGATATGGAATTTGTCTTTTCATGGCGTTATCCCCATTTGAGAATCGAAATACCTGCAAAGATGCGTAATACGCTGATGATGACCAGCGCATTGACCAGCCCCACCACGGCGGTAATGGACGGCGCGATCAGAGAGCCTGCCAGTATGGCGACATTGAGGACGATGGTGTACCAGGCGAGGTGCGAGGGGCGGTCATTTGGCGGGATGTTTTCGAGCATATAGTTGATGTACGCGCCGTTAATCATGGCAAAGAGGAATCCGCCGAGGAAGGAGACTGCGTAGAATTGCCAGACGTTGCGCGTCACCGTAAGCAGGAAGGGGTAAAGAGCCATGCCTGCCGCGCCGAAACCCGTGACCTTTTTGTTCCCGTAATGGTGGGCGATGCGCCTGAATTGCGTTGAGCCAATCAGCACGGTCAGGTAATAAAGCGCAGTACCTGTGCCGAGGTTGTTGTCATTGAGATTTAATACACGCACGTTGTAGAGCGGATATAACGGGGTTGGCAGGTAATGAGTGAGATGAAAAAAGAACAACACGAGCAGGATGTTCCGAAATGGGGTCCGCCAGATATCCAGCCTCAACGCAGACTTAATGCCACGGGGCGAGTCTGCTTGTTGTTCAGGAGCAGGATGAGGGTCGGGGTGAAGCGCAGAGGTTTCTGCTTGCAGTGGTTTAACGTGATAGATGTGGTAGCTGCTCATCGCGGCGCCAAATGCCCCAATCGCAAAGATGATTTGGTAACCCGGCTCGAGCGGACTGTTTTTGAGGATGTAGCCTGCGCCGAATGAGGTGAGCATGTAGGTGATGGCAAAGGTGACGTTTCGCGTGCCTGCGACCTGCGCGCGGAATCTTTCGGGGACGGCTTCGGCGAAAAGCGCGTTGAAACCGACTCCTAGCGGAGTGAGCGGAATTGCCATGAGGAAGGCGAGGACGGTCAGCGCCCAGATTTGGCCTTGCGCGTCGAAGAGCCAGGGGAGGGGAATCCACAATAAGTAGCCGGCGCGGAAGACGACAGAGGACCAAAAGACGGCGCGGCCTGTGTGGCGTTTTTCGATCCAACGGCCGGCGGGGATGGCGAGGAAGAGATTGACGATGGCGGCCATCGCGGTGAGTAAGCCGATTTGCAAGCCCGACGCGCCGAGGCGCGTGGCGTAAACGTTGAGAAAGTTTACGGCTGTACCGCTGAGCACGCCGAACCAGGCGATGTCAAGGTAAAGGTGTTTGAAATTGGAGTGATATTTTTCAGGAATATCAGATTGCCGAAATAGTTTGAAACGCATGGAGCGATTATAACTACGATTGCAGATTCCCGATTGGGCATGTTGAATCATGTTGCAATTCGAGGTGTGCGATCAATTTATAAAATGTGACATTTGTTAGTTGCAAAAGGCGCAGAGGCATTGTAGATTTACCTTGTGCGGGATTTTTTTGCCAAACGAGGAGCTAATAATGGGAAATTCAGGTGATATTCGAATCGTAAAAACTCCATTTTTTGTGGTTGACTCGGCGAGGAGATCTTGGGCTGAAAGGCTTTTCTCGTTGCCCTGGCGCCCCTGGGTAAAAGAGCGGACAGTAAGTGTCCCTTCGATGGCGCGAATCGGTAATGATATTTTTTGCCATCCCGACCTGCTGTCATCTGCCCAGCGCATGGTTGAGCATCGTGCAAATGCGGGTGACGAATGTTGTAACTGTGAATGGACTTGGGACAGCGCAACGAGCAGCGGTCAATGTGAATTTTGCGAAAAACGTCAATGGCTTGATGAGGTTGAATGATATTAACGATGGGGGAAGCTGCATTCCCTGTGGAAATATATCTTCGATTGTTGTAAAGAAGTCGGATTCGACGGACTCTCTTGAAGTGGACTTCCACGAACTGAGGATTTGAGGCATCTGCTCATTTTCATCCTTGACACATCCCGTCCTCCGTCATAAAATCTCGCCCAACATACAAGCAAAAACGCTGACGAGGACGAGTACGCTTCAAAGCGATTTCCAGAGAGCCGAGCAGAAGTTCTGAAAGCGAGGCAAATGCGCAGAAGTCGAATGGACCTCCGAGTTTCAAGGGCAAAAGCGTCTGATAGTTTGCTAGTCAGATAGTCGAGTAGCCTGCGACGGGAACTGCATCCGTTATCATGGCAGAGTTTCTTAGAAGGATGTTCGACCAAATAACCACAAGACCATCCGACTAGCAGACTACAAGAGTGACGCTGGCTTCCTTTCCCTGTTGCATCACACAGGGAAATTTTTGTTAAGAGGCAACGCGTTTAACTTGGGTGGCACCACGAGATTCCCCTCTCGTCCCAATGGACAGGAGGGGCTTTTAATTTAATCAAATATGTAGGGGCGGGGTTTCCCCGCCCAAGAAATTTGAGATACCCTTGAAACTGGGCGAGGGGACCTCGCCCCTACGGAATGAACCAAAGGAGAATTTATGCTTCTTGAATCGACACAAGTACAAACCATCATCAGAGAAATCTCCGCTGACCTCGAAACGCCTGTCAGCCTGTATCTCAAACTGCGCGGAGACGGCGCGTCGTTTTTGCTGGAGTCTGTCGAAGGCGGTGAGCGGATCGCGCGCTATTCGTTCATCGGCGTTCAGCCGCGCGCGGAATATATTTTGCGCGACGAAGAGATCGAGATCAAAGACGAACATGGTTCACGCACCATCCCTGTCGAAGGCGACCCAACGCGATTTTTGCAAGCCGAAATGGATCGCTTCCCCGCTGTCCGCGTGCCGAATGCGCCGCGCTTCACGGGTGGGTTGGTGGGCTTTCTCGGGTTCGAGTCGGTTCGGTTTTTTGAACCAACTCTAAAGTCCAGAATGAAGCGGGCGAACATCCCCGACGGCATCTACATGCTGGCAGATACCATCGTCGCCTTTGACCATGCGCGTCGCAGCATCTTCCTCATCGCCAATGTGCTGGATGGCAATACCGAAGCCGCGAATCAAAAACTGGACGCGATTGCTGCGCGCATCGAACAGCCGCTTCCGCCCGCGCCGAAGGTCGAGGTCAAACCGTCGAAGGTCAAGTCGAATCACACGCAGGGCACGTATGAAGATATGGTGCGCACTGCGAAGGAAAATATTTTGGCGGGCGATATTTTTCAGGTGGTGCTTTCCCAAAGATTTACGCGTGAAACCAACGTCGAGCCGTTCGATGTCTATCGCGCCGTGCGTCGACTCAACCCGTCGCCCTATATGTTCTTTTTTGATTTCGGAACCGTGGATGGCGAGCCGCTCTATCTGTGCGGATCGTCGCCTGAGATGTTCGTGCGTTTGGAAGGAAGAACCGCCTCGCTCCGCCCGATTGCTGGGACGCGGCCCCGAGGCAAAGACAACGCTGCTGACGACGCTCTCGCGCAAGAACTCCTCGCCGACCCGAAGGAACGCGCCGAGCATGTCATGCTGGTTGACCTCGGACGCAATGACCTCGGGCGCGTGTGTGAATATGGCACCGTGCGCGTTTCGGATTTCTTCACGGTCGAAAAATATTCACACGTCATGCACATCGTCTCGCACGTGGAAGGGAAGTTGAAGCCTGAACTGACCGCCTTCGATCTAGTGCGCGCCGCCTTCCCCGCAGGGACAGTCAGCGGCGCGCCGAAAGTCCGCGCCATGGAGATCATCGCCGACCTTGAACCCGACGCGCGCGGCGCATACGCAGGCATGGTCGGCTACTTCGGCTTCGACGGCGCAATGGATACCTGCCTCGCCATCCGCACCATGGTCGGACGCGGGGACACTGTCAGCGTGCAAGCGGGCGCAGGAATCGTCGCAGATTCGAATCCCACCGCTGAGTTTCAAGAGACGGTGAATAAGGCAAGTGCGATGTTGAAGGCTATTGATGTTGCGGAGTCGAATTCGTAAGTGAAAGAAGAAAGAATTGGTACACTCGGCGGTTAAATAGCCTCCACTTCTAAAGTTCAAAGGAAAAAATATGAAAAAGTTTCCTCCCAATGAAATTATCTCCCTTTTAGATGTCAATCTAAAATTTAACCTTGCTGAAAGTACGGCAACCAACCTTACCTTTGGACAAATTGCCGATGATATATTCCTTTCAGAACTCAAAAAACTCGAATTGGGTTATGGCACGTCTCGCGGATATGAACCCTTGCGAAATGAGATTGCGAATCGGCTG
>JACRBI010000008.1 GCA_016234495.1 Chloroflexota bacterium
TCAACCGCAGACTCCATCGGATCGCCGAACTGTTTTTGACTTTGTTCCTTCGTCTGGGAGAGACGTGGAAGAAATTGAATGAAAAATCAGTCTATGTGATTGATAGTTACCCAATTGCCGTATGCGATAACTACCGTATTAGACGCTCGAAAATTTATCACGGAGAAGACTTTCGAGGCTATATTGCGAGTAAAAAGCGCTATTTTTATGGTCTCCGTATTCATATTTTGGTGACCGAGCAAGGCGAACCTGTTGAATTCTTTCTCGAACCTGGAGCTTTTAGTGACACCAGCGCACTTGGTTTGTACAACTTCGATGTTCCAGAAAACTCATTCATCACTGGCGACAAAGCCTATAACGATTACACGATTGAAGATGTGATGCGTGAGGCAGGTCTTGAACTTATGCCCCTGCGAAAAAAGAATTCGCTTCGTCCAGTACCTGCATACATGACTTACTTCCAAGCCAGCATTCGCAAAATCGTTGAGACTACTGGAAGTCTAATTGAACGTTTGTTACCTAAATCGATTCATGCCGTCACTGCCAAAGGTTTTGAAATCAAAGTTGCACTTTTTGTGCTCGCTTGTAGCGTCACTTTCCTTTGGTAGGTAGCAACTTGGATTATATATGGACGGGTGTAATCAAACTGGATTACACCCGTCCAGCATTTACAGCAAAAGGCATATCCATGAAAAAACATTTCATCATTTTGATTCTATTGTTTTCTATTCTCCTATCCGCCTGCGGAGCGCAATCGGCAGAACCCGCCGTCACTGAAACGCCCGCCCATAACATGGCAAACGTCTTTCCGGAAGTTGAGCCGATCTATGAAACCTTCGAACAGGACGGCGTAAAGGTTGAATTCACCGTAAAGGCCGAAGACCCATTTTTAGGAAACACTGAAATCGCCAAAGGCGCTTATGCAACCGTCCGTTTTCGCATCACAGACATTGCAAGCGGCAACCCGTTGACCGAAGCACGTCCGGCCGCGTGGATGGACCTGTTTGTCGCAGGTTCCCCGGATGATGAACAAGCCTGTCAGGATAAAGTGAACGGATATTTAAAGGGTCAAATCAGCAACCGTCCGCTGGTTGACCTCAACAGTTTTTTCATCCTCGCCATGAACTCGGGCAACACCATCTCGGTCATTGACCCTCTGGTTCAAGTGGGAGGCATCACCCAACTTTATACAACATTGCTGCTTGAAAGCCCCGGCCAGGATTGGGTCGCCAGCGGGGACGGTAATACGCTTTATATCAGCCTGCCCGAAGCCGGCAAAATTGCCATCGCTGATTTGCAGTCCTTTCGTGTGACCGATAAGATTTCCGCCGGCGATGTGCCTGTGCGGCTGGGGTTGCAACCGAACAGTCCGCACCTTTGGGTTGGTAATGACAGCAAGTCTGCGCGGGACAGCGGCGTGACGGTGATTGATTCAAAAACACACGACATCGTTTCATCCCTGACCCTCGGCCGGGGACACCACGAACTGGCATTTACTCCCGACGGAAAATACATCCTCGTCACCAGTGAATCTGATAATGAAGTTGCCCTGATAAACACTAAAAATTTTAAAGTTGTAGAATCGAGCACCACAGGCGATCTTCCTGTGGCGGTGAAAGTTTCGCCAGACGGCAGGCGCGCATTTGTCGCGAACGGTGGAGAGGGCACAGTGGATATTTTTTCCCTGCCCGATTTAGCGCTCCAGACTTCACTGCAAGTGGATCCTGGACTGACAGGCATGAGTCTCGCCCCGGATGGACGTTGGGCATTTGTGTTGAACCCAAACCGCAATCGCGTGTATCTCATTGACACAGCCAGCGGGGAACTCCGTCAGATACTGGAAATTTCCGCTGCGCCCGATCAGGTCATCTTTGGGAAAGAATCGGTTTACATCCGCCCGCTGAACGGCACGAGTCTCTTCTCCTTCGCGTTATCTGACCTTGAAAGCGGGCAAACGTTAAAGTTGACTGAAGTTCCGTACGCGCGCCGCGCGCCGGGCGAATCGGCGGAGCACGCCATTGCAAACCCCCTCGCGGCATTGCCCGATGAAGGAGCGATCCTGGTTGCGAACCCAGCCGATAACATGATCTATTATCTGATCGAAGGGACGCTTTCACCAGCCGGCTCGTATCAGGATCAGGCGACCCTGCCAAGGGCGGTGACTTTTGTAGATCGCAGCCTCAAGCAGGAGGCGCCTGGTATTTATTCAGGCAGGGTGCTTATTCCATTTGGCGGCGCCTATCAAGTGGCGCTGATGCTCGATACGCCAAAGTTGATGCATTGCTTCGACTTCACCGCCAAGCCGGGTGAGGCTGAAGTCAGCGCTCAAGCGCAAATTAAAATCGAAGCATTAAATCCTCCGAGTCAGATCAAGCGCGGAGAGATGGTCAGCATGAACTTCCTCGTCACGGATTCAAAACTCGAACAACCTGTAGATGGCATTGAAGATTTTGTGGTATCCGTCAATCAAATCGGCGGCAATTGGAGTCAAAGATATCTTGCGAAATCTGTTGGCGGAGGCATGTACGAAATTCAAGTCACCATCCCGCAAAGCGGATCATATAACCTGTTGCTGGGAGTCAGCTCGCGTAACTTCGGGTTGGATAGCATGGCGCCATTAAGTATGCAGGTGGTGGAGTAACGCTTTTCGAAAGGAATATTCAATGAACGTTTGCAGATGATTGGGCAGACAGATAACCCCCACTCCAGAAGGATACAATACTGTTGATTCATGGATATACTGTAAACGTCAGGCGCTTATCTTACAGTATGGGCATCGGCAGCTCATAAGATTACACTCCAAATCAAAAAATTGAATTGACGGAACGAAACAAATGAAGCCAATCATGCGCTCTTACAAAAACGAAGAAGACTGCTGGCGCATCCGCGAGTTCTTGCGCTCGGTCATGCAGGCCAATCACCGCCGCGAATTAAGTTGGCATGTCTCGCGTTGGGATTACTGGATATGGTTCGCCAACCCTGATATCGAAAAAATTTCGCTCGAAGAAAATGTTTTTCTCTGGGAAACCGAAGATGGGAAGATTGCTGCTGTGCTCAACCCAGAGGGACACGGCCAGGTTTTTCTGCAAACCCACCCCGATTTCTGCACGCCTGAACTTGATGAAGAGCTGATTGTTACAGCCGAGGAACGGCTGGCAACTGTCGGCAAGGATGGGCGCCGAAAGGTATGGCTTTTCGTCGATTCGCAGGATTCCGCCCGCAAGCAGATTCTGACACGGCGCGGCTTTCGGCGGGTTGAAGAAAACGGGAATCAGGAATTTCAGCATCGCCGTTCGCTGGATGAACCGCTTCCCGAATCTGCGCCGATAGCTGGTTACACCATCCGAGCCTTGGGTGATGGCTTGGAACTGCTCGAACGCTGCTACGCCTCCGGGCTTGGATTTCACAATGATGACATCCACACCGCGCGCGATAATCGCGACCACCCCGAGTGGTATCATCACCTCCAATCTGCTCCGCTCTACCGTCGAGACCTCGATATTGTCGCGGTTGCAAAAGATGGATCAATCGCCTCGTTTTGCACCATCTGGTTTGACGATGTAACCCGCACTGCATGTTTCGAGCCGCTGGCAACTGTCCCCGCTCATCAAAGGCGCGGACTCGGCAGGGCGGTCATGATCGAAGGACTGCACCGACTCAAGCGCATGGGATGTAAAATGGCATTTATCAGCGGGTTCTCGAAGGCAGCCAACGCGCTGTATTTCTCTGTGATGGGTCCCGAGCATGACATCTCTGAGCCGTGGGAGAAGGTGTTTGAATAACTTACGATGGATGTGGGATGAATAATCTGACCCCCGAAATCATCTCACGCGGAGGGTGAGTTCCATTTTTACGCAGATAGCAACTTATTTTTTCAGGGAACCCCATGACCAAAAAACTGACCATCACTTCAATTGCGCTCATTGTCGGCGCATTGCACTTCGTCACAGGTGAAAATTATCAGGGGCCGTTTCCTGTTTTTGTAAACGGCTATCTGATCGATGTCCTGTTGCCGATGACTTTGTTTCTTTTGATGGGATTGATTGCAATCAAGGGTGTTCGTTCAGTCCTCTTTCGCGCTTGTGCAGTCTTCGGCTTCGGCTGTTTCGTGGAAGCCTCTCAATATTTTGGCCGACCCATCTTCGGCAGCACGTTCGACCCGCTCGACATTCTTGCATATGCCAGTGGAGTATTGCTCGGCGTGTTCCTTGATTCGTTTTTGTTCCCGCGCATCGTACCGCATTGGGCGGAATGACTGCTGATGATATAACCTCCCCAAAGTTTCCAAAAATGACGCAGGCCATTAAAGTAAAAGAGAGAATCGCCAATCGATTCTCCCTTTTACTTCACAATGAAAATTAATTTTCGATCAATAACGGGGTGACATATTCTTCAAGCATTTCGCGGCTGATCTCGCCAACCCAGGCCAGGCGCACCGTGCCTTTGCGGTCGATCACATATGAACTTGGCAGGCTTTCATTGCGGAATGCTTTCATTGCCGCGCTCGTTAGATCAATCCAGACCGGATACGTCATGTTGTTTTCACGCACAAATTTTAAGACATCGCTTTGAGGTTCGCCGGCTTCGACACCAATGATCACAAAGCCGTCATTCGTGTGTGTTTCGTAATAAGCCTGAAGCGTTGGGATTTCCGCCTTGCACGGCGGGCACCACGTCGCCCAATTATTGACCAGCACAACCTTGTCGCGGTAATCAATTAATGACTCGGCTGCGCCATGCACGTTTTCAAGCGAAAGCTCCGGCGCGGGATAATTCACTTCCATCGGCGTCACTGATCTGGTGACAGCTTGCGGTTGGGCGCTGCTCTTTTCGCCAGCCAGCACCAGAAATGCCGCCAGACCTATCAGAACCAGACCCACGCCCAGAGTAAATTTCAGCCCGTCGGTGGGATTCCTTTTTTTGCGACGATGAATTTTCTTTGTCATTTGAAACCTGCGCGATTGGTTTTAACGTACCGCCCGCATGATCTCTGCGAGTAAATTTTTCTCCGGCAGCGCTCCGACGACTGTGCCTTTGCCTGCGTTGATGACAGTTTGCGGAACGCCCCTAACGTTGAACTGATTCGCCAACTCGGGAAATTCCGTCGCTTCGACACCTTCCGCGCGGATCATGCCCGGGTTTTCCATGGCCATTTGATGTGCGAGCAACACGGCTCGCGGACAATGCGGTCAGGTAGGGGTGACGAATACCTGCAGGTGCAATGGCTTTTCGAGATTCTTTAGAAAGTCACGCACTTCTTCGCTCAAGCCTGAGTCACGGCCGGAGACGAGGAGAATGTCGTTGATCAGCGTGCCGAATTCGTGCCCGGCTGGAATGCCGGAATATTGAATCCCGAAATCAATGACCTGGTCGCCGTCTCTGGCGGCGATAACGATTGCGGGTGCTTTATCCACGTTGAATTTGGCGGCCATGTCTGCATCCGCTTGCAGGTCGTAAATGCCCAGGCTGAGTTTTTCGTCAATGGCGGCCACTTCTTCAAGAAGCTGGCGCGTGTCGGCGCAGTACTCGCAATTATCCTGCGACCCAAAGAATAGGATCTGCACCGGTTCCTTCAATTGTTCGAATGTTTGTTTGATCTGGCTGATGACTTGCTCGTTGAGAAGTTTTTCCATTTATTTGCTCCGTGTGGGTTTTGTTTATGGAACTTGGATGCGGGCAAATAGGAAAAGTTACAAACCTTTGTTCCCTTTTTCTGGTTTGATGTTTATTTGGTTGACGGTTTCAAATAGTCGTCGAGGTTTAGGCGCTTGAAGAGCCGACTCCGCACATCGTCCGGCAGATCAGTTTGCGGGTCGTTTGAAGCGTGGACGAGGTCAATCGTCTTGCGGGTCGTGTCCACAACGATGCGGCAGTCTTCACATTCCGCAATATGTTTTTCGATCTGGCGGCATAACTCAGCGCCGAGTTCGCCGTCGATGTAATCGGAGAGGGAGCCAAGCAGACCTTCACAGGTGTTATGAGTTGATTCAGTCATTTGATTTCTCCTTCTTCATTCGTTCACCGTAATAATAAGATAATTGTTCCCGTAACATTAAACGCGCTCTTAGCAGACGCACCTTGACGTTGGCTTCGCTGAGGTTCAGCGCCTCGGCCGTGTCTTTTATCGACAGGTCTTGAATGTCGCGCAGCAGAAAAACCATGCGCAGGTTTTCGGGTAAATTTTGGATGGCATGGTCAAGCGCCTGCCTGCCTTCAACTGAGAGCAATTCGTCTTCAGGCAATGCGCCCCAATCTACAAATTGGGTCGGGCGGATGTCATCGTGTTCGCCGCTTGAGTCATGATCGTCAATATTAACCTCTGGCTTTCCGCGGCGCAGGATCATCAAGGCTTCGTTGACGGCGATGCGATACAGCCAGGTTAAAACGCTGGAGCGCCCTTCAAAATTGGAGAGATGCGTTAGCGCGCTGAGAAATGTGTTTTGCAAGACGTCTTCAGCATCCTGCTCACTGCCAAGCATCCGCAAACTTAAACGGTAGATCGGGGCGGAATACGCGTCCACCATTTGGGCGAATTCCGCCCGGTCTCCATTGCGCAGGGCTTCAATTGATATATCTTTGATTGTTGTTTCAACCATCGCTTGCTGTATCCAAATAAGAATTTTTATTAGTATACACGATGGCTGGATGCGTTAAGCAACCGGTTCGACCACTCTCGTGGTGACATCAAATACTGGCGGATTTTCCAGATGCTTTTTAACCGCGCATAATTCAGCAGTGTGGATTAGAGAGGGGCGGTACTTTTCGGGGAAACCTGCCGGGACCTGAATTTCGAGATCGATCTTTTCGATCATGCCGCTCAGGGGGTTGCTCTGCATTCGCTGCACAATGCGGATTCCGTCAGTGGGGAGGTTGCGCTGTTTGCAGAACCCGAGCACATAAATGCCTGCGCATGTGCCGATCGAGGCGAGGAATACCGCAAAGGGAGTTGGCGCGCTCGCCATCGGTGGCTGGTCGGTGGCGACTGTGTGAGGGCCGAAGTGTGCGTCCACGCGGGAACCGCCGGGGAAGTCAATGATCATTTCCATGTGAATTATCTCCTGATTTTTTAGATATGCATTGGATGTGCAAATCATAAAAAAGTTACATCCGCTTTGTTATTGTCATTGCCCGGAAATACCTGTCAGATAATCGATCGTCTTTTCAAATAGCAGGGTCTTGGCGGCCTGACCCGTGCCTGTAGTTTCGCCTGCTGCCGTTTTTGTAGCCTCGGCGGCGGCTTTTTCTTCCTCGGTCTTGCCGCTGCCAGAACCTGGGACTTTCGTCACGCCCGGAATGGGAGTCGGCAGGGTGACGCCATATTGCGCGTAAAATTCATTCAGCCCGGCATTCGTGATTTGCATTTCTGCGATTGCCTGCAACTGTGATTCGGTCATCACCGCGGTGATTTGATCCTGGACTGCGGTGAGTTCCTCGCTGGCAGTGGTCGTGTCGCCGCTCAAGCTGATGACTGCCTGCCAAAGCGGAATCAGGGTACTGGCTTGTTCGGGTGTTATGTCTGTTAGTTTGAGCGTGCCATACGCCAGTTGACTGCGGAGATTCGCGGCGTCACTGTATTCGATGCTGAGGTAGGCAGATGCCAGCGAGGTGGGAGACGCTTCAACTGTCGGCGCGCAGGCGTAGATCAAGAATGCGGCGAGCAGGGTAAAGAGGGCGATACGAAAGATGCTTTTTTTCATGGGGTTCTCCGAGTTACTGAATCTGTGCTTGCAACGTGGCGATGACCGCATCCATTAATGCCGTTGGAAGTTTGCTGCCGCTTCCGCCTTCACTGGAGGTAATTCCTTCAGCGGCTTGTTTGGTGGCGCGCGCTTCGGGTGACATTCCGCTGCCTTGCCCGGGCTGTCCGCCGCCGCTGCCCATCGTGATGCCGTTGGCGGCTGCCCATTCCTGCATGTCCGTAAAGGTCAACTTCATGCTGGCAATCGACTGTAATTGTTCGGGTGTCATGGCGGCTTCGATCTGAGTCAACAACGCGCTGACTTCGGCCTGGGCTGTTCCGCCCGCCTGTTGGGTGCTGCGAAGCGCCTGCCACAGCGGAAGGAGAGTCTGCGCCTGTTTGGGGCTGATGGCTGAATCGGTTTGAATCAGTTCGAGGGTTCCGAGCGCCAGTTGATTGCGGACTGCCAGCGCTCCTTCGTAATCTGTTGGCAGATTCTGACTCAGGTAGATGTCGCCAGTTGGGGCAGTAGCAGCCGTCCCTGAGCAGGAGGCGATGAAGAGGGCGAGGGAAATGCTGAGGAGGAGAAAAATCTTTTTCATGGTTATATCCTTTTAGTTGAATGATTCGAAAAACTGATGACTGATAACTAATCACTTTCTATTCGCGTCGTAACGCTTCGATGGGATCGAGTTTCGCGGCTTGTGTGGCGGGATAGTAGCCGAAGAAAATGCCGACGATGGTTGCCGCGCCAAAGGCGAGCGGAATGGACATGGGGACGATCTCGGTGCGCATGGTGCCGAATGTGCCGAAGAGATATGAGCCGCCGACGCCGAGGATGACGCCGACGAAACCGCCTGCGAGGCTGAGGATGATGGCTTCGATCAGGAATTGCATGAGGACGGTGGAGGCGCGCGCGCCGAGCGCCTGTCGCAGACCGATCTCGCGCGTGCGTTCGGTGACGCTGACCAGCATGATGTTCATGATGCCGATGCCGCCCACGAGCAGCGAGATGCCCGCGACCCAGGCTAACAAGTCACGAAAGGCGGCGGTAGTGGCTTCCTGTGTGGCGATGATGTCTTGTTGAGTTTGTACGGTGAAGTCGGGCTTGGCTGGGTCAACATCGTGACGCTCCGCCAGCAATGCGGTTGTCTGCGCGATGATGCTGTCGATCTGTTCCTGACTTTCCGATTTGAGATAGATCGTGCGGACGGCGTCTGTGCCCATTGGCGAGGCGGTCATGAATTTTTGGAAGACAAGATTGATCGGCAGATAAACGCGACCGTCGTAATCAATATCTGCCACGAGACCTTTGGTCTCCATGACACCAATGACGGTTAACTTGGTTGAGTCGACTGTGATGGTTTGACCGATGGCGCTTTCTGTCCCAAACAAGTCTGCGGCAATGCCTGAGCCGAGAATGACGACTTTTGCTTTGCGGTCGTCTTCGTCGGTGGTGAAGTAACGTCCTTCGGAAACGTCGTAATCACGCACTGATGGAAAATCTGCGGTGGTGCCGACGACGGGAATGGATTCGAGAGTGACGCCGCCCGCGCGGATATTTTGAGCGGCGGGTGATTGCTCGGCGGAGATGCCAGTGATACCGACCACCTGTTCAGCGATTGCGTAGGCATCATCAATCAGCAGGGTGCGCCCCGCGCCAGGGACGCCGCGCATGGGTGAGACGATGATCAGGTTCGCACCGAGTGCGTTGATCTGTTCGGCGATCGAGGCTTCTGCACCTGCGCTGACTGCCAGCATGACGATGACCGATGCCACGCCGATGATGACTCCCAGTGTCGTCAGAAACGAGCGGACTTTGTTGAGCATTAAGCCTTCCCAGGCTGTGTGAAATATTTTTTTGAGTTTCATAAGTTACCTTTTATTGAAAACTTCTAAACACGAAGGACACCAAGTACACAAAGGGAAGAGCGCTATTTTGTTGGCTTTTACTTCGCGTCCTTTGTGTTTAATCATTTATGCGAACCCAAACAGGGATTGGAACCACTGCGCCCGTCAGAAAGTATGAGTCCGTCTTTGACGCAGATCACTCGCTCAGCGTGCATAGCAATGTCTGGCTCGTGCGTGACCATCACAATCGTCGCGCCGTTCTTGTGCAAGCCATGCAGAATGTCCATGATTTCCACGCTTGATTTTGAATCCAGATTGCCTGTGGGTTCATCTGCCAGAATCAGCGGCGGCTGGTTGACCAGCGCGCGCGCAATGGCAACCCGTTGTTGCTGTCCGCCGGAGAGCTGATTGGGACGATGGTGCAGGCGTCCGCCCAGACCGACCGCTTCAAGCGAGGCAACCGCGCGGGCTTCGGCATCTTCGTCGCTCAGGTCATCGCTGTTGTAGAGCATGGGCAGCATCACATTGGCGAGCGCGCTCAAACGCGGCAGCAAATTGAATGACTGAAAAATAAATCCCAGTTTTTCGTTGCGGATTTCAGCCAATTCGTCTTTGCTCATCTGGCTCACGTTGCGCCCGTCGAGGATGTATGTGCCGTCTGTCGGGCGGTCGAGGCAGCCGACGATATTCATCAGCGTGGACTTGCCCGAGCCGGAAGGTCCCATGATGGCGACAAACTCTCCGCGCGAAACATCCACATTCACACCTGCCAGCGCAGAAACAGCCGCTTCATCCATGCCGTATATTTTGGTCATGCCTGTAATTTCAATTAGTGGTTGATTCATTTGAATTCCTTTTTCATTTACTGGAGATTGCTTCGACGGATGAGCACCGCCTCGCAATGACATGGAAAACTACTTCGTTTCCACCGTGCCAGTGCTGACCACATCGCCAACTTTTACGCCGCTCAAAATTTCGGCATTGGCAAAATCACGCAAACCCACGCTGACGGGAGTCATCGTCAACTGTCCGCCTGCACCTACCAGAAAAACAGCGTATGAGCCTGGAGCCAATTCGCGTAATGCCTGCACGGGGACGATCAGAGTTTGAAGCGACTCGCCCGCGATGACTTCCGCATCCACGGTCATGCCGGACAAGAGGTTGAGTCCTGTTTCAGTTGGCAGGCTTGCCCAGACGACGATCACGGGCGTGCCGTCCACCACTTGCAGGGAAGGCTCCACGATGACCACTTCACCATCCACAGGCTGATCTGGATATGCATCAAACATAAAGGTGACGCGATTGCCAACAGCCACTTTGTCAATATCGGTTTCATCAAGATAAAAACGAACCATTAATTTTTCAGTGGTGGCGATGGTCATGATTGGGGAAGTACCAACAGCCTGCCCGATGATTGCATCCAGGCTGATGACTGTGCCGTCGAACGGGGCGCTTAAGCGGGTGGCCTCAACAGCCAGACGCGCCTGCTCCAGTTTTGCCATCTGCGGACCAAGCGCGGTCAGAGGCGCGGTCAATGCCTCAGGCCCCGCCTTGACAATTTCCAGCGCGGCGAGAGCGTCTTGCAAATTCACTTTCGCAGATTCAATGTTTGTGCGGGCCAGGGTGATATCGGCATCAGTCGGTGGGATAACAGCCGTCATGATCTCCCTTGTCTCTTCATCCACCCAGGTGTACGTGAAGTATGCGGGCAGATATTCGTAAATGTAGCGAGACTGAGCGGCCGTCAGATTGATCGCAGCCTGATCAAGATTTTTTTGAGCCTCAGCCCTCGCGTCGTCCGTGGCGGCTGGGTCTGCATTCAGGCTGTCCAACAAGGTCTGAGCCTCAGCCAGTTTCACTTCATAGTAGTACACATCCGGGCTGATCAAATACATCAGCGTTTCGGGAGCATCATCCAGCGCGACTTGAGCCGCCGCAACCGCTCCTTCGGCTTGCGCTACACCCAGCGGAGTGAACAGCGCCTGAAAATCCGCTTCGGCTTGTATGTTCTCTTCGAGCCTTGCCAGTACCTGAGCCGCTTCAACTCCATCGCCGACGGCAACATTCAATTCGGTCAGCACGCCCGAAGCACGAAAGCCCAGTTCCATTTGAGCCGATGGCACAATCGTGCCCGCGCCGCTGGCAGTGACCACCAGATCACCCATGCGGACTTTGGCGGTCTGCAATGCGGGCGTCTCAGCGGCGTCACTGGTTGTGGGGCGCGCAAAAACTACAACGGCGGCAACAACTGCCAGCGCAACGAACAGCATGATGAAAATGGATTTACGAGTAAAGCGTTTTGTCTTTTGCATATCAAACTCCTTGAATTCTTGATTTCATTTATGCTGCCAAATTTAATGGACAGCCATAAAGAAAACATGACGCTATTGTGAAGAACTTGTAAAGAAGAATGTTGGATATAAAAAATCAAGCCCGCATCTTTTCTGAACGCAGGCTTGATTCTGTTTCGAAGAGAAACACCTTCGCTTATGCCTTGTCCATTTTCGGCGGCTTGCGGCGCAGAGATGCAACGCCCAGGAAGATCAACGTGAACGAAATGGACAGCGCGCCAAAAGCAAGCAGAAGGATGCGCCAGTCAAGCGTTGTGGTTTGCGTCACGGCTTGCTGCGTTTGATGTGGATTGTTTGCCTGCCCGGCGGTTGAATTGGATGTGCCCGCTGCGGGTTGCTGTGCGGCTGTCGTTGTTGTTTGATTGCGCAGCCACGGCGGGCCGCCTCCGCCGCCTTTGGCTGGCACGGCCACTTCGGGAGCAGTTGCCTCCCACTGACGGATGAATCCGACAATGGCTTGAATCTCGGCATCCGTCATGCGGTCGCCCCAGGTGGGCATGGCCGTGCCGGGCACACCGGAGGTGATGATCTGCTGCAGGGCTAAATCGCTGGTGGTGGTCAGCAAACCTTTGACATTAAGTGACGGCGCGCGCGGCGTGCCTTGTCCGTCCGGGCCATGACAGCGCGAGCAGTTGGCTGTGTAAAGGTCGCTGCCCAAGGCAATGCTTTCGGCAGTGGTTGGGATTGGGACATTCGGCGCGGGGATGATCCCTGCGGGAATTTCGTCCCAACGTTGAATTAGCGTGACCATCGCATTGATTTCTTCTCCGGTCAGGGAGTTGCTCCAGCCAGCCATGAGCGTGCCGGCGTTGCCAAAGGTGATCGTACGCGTGAGTTCGTCGGCGGTCTTTGCGCGGACGGCGGGATCATTTAAAGCCGGGGCAATGCCGGTGCCGAGTCCGTCTGCGCCGTGACAGGCTACGCAGCTCGACGCGAAAATTTGGATGGCGGTTTGCAGAGTCAAGCCGTCGGGGAGATTCTGCACCTCGGCGAAGAGAGCAGGATTCGGGTCGGTGGTGAACGGGACGAGTGGGGCAAGTCCCAAATTGACCACGCGTTCGCCGGTCGCATTCCAATCTCCGTACTGAATCAACGCGACCATTTCCTCGATCTGATAATCGCTGAGCGGGCCGCCGTCTTCCTTGCTCCAGGCGGGCATGGCGGTATCGAAGCGGCCGCGTGAGATGGTTTTGTAAAGATCGTCGAAGGTCATTGTGACGAGGGCCGGGTTGTCCAGCGCGGGCGTCGCGCCGATGCCTTCGCCGTTCAGTCCGTGACAGACCGCGCAGTTTTCGGCGTAGAGCGTCATCGATTCGTCGAGTTGCGCGCTTAGAACTTTGGCTTGCGCTTCGTTGATGCGGCTGGATTCATTGAGCATGTACTGGCCGAGGGTTGTGACGATGATGAGCGTTGCGCCGAGGCCGATGAGCGCTTCGATCAAATAGGTTCGTGTGTTGTTCATGGGTAAACCACCTGTGCGGTTTCATAGGATTGGCGCTGGAGGATTGTGCCGGTATCCACTTTGACTTCGCCGTTTTCGATGGCGACCGGGAACAGGTCGAGCGGGCGTGGGGCGGGAGGATTCTCCACGAGTCCCTGCTGATCGAATTGCGAATTGTGGCAGGGGCAGATGAATTTCTGCGCGGTTGAGTCCCACGGCACGGTGCATCCAAGATGGGTGCAGCGATGATAGACGGAGACAAATCCGCCATCGCCGAGGCGCACAATATAGAAGCGCCCGTTGGTGATATGTGTGACCGAGTTGGCCGGAAAATCATCCACGAGGCCGGCAGTGATGATGGAACCAAATTCACCTTCTGCCAGGCGCGGTTGAAGATAGGCAATGAACACACCCGCGGTTTCGAGCAAGGCGACGCCGCCTAAAAATGCCCAGGCAATTTTTAGAAAGTCGCGGCGGGATAGATTTGGATCAGGAGAGGCTGTTTGTGTCATGGTTAAGTCCAGTTATTAGTAAAAAGTGATCAGTCATCAGTGAATGGTGGGAATTGCCCACGGCCAGTAAAGGCTCATGCCCGGGCCGCGGAAGAAAATGCCGATGATGGTCAGAACGATAAAAGCGGTAAAGAGGAATGTCGCGATGAAGAGCACACGTTCCTCGGTATCTGCGCGGAAAGTTTTGTATATCCATTCGTCGAGGAAGATCAGCGGAAGTAGAACAACTGCCAGCGGGATCAAACCATTCGAGATCAACATGTCCCATGTCGGCAGCCATGCATTCCAGTTCAGCACATATTCATCGAGCACCACCCAGATCGGTGTGGCGATCAATGCGAGGCCGATGCCGAGCAAGGTCAGCGAACGTCCGCGCTGCGAGCGGAAATAAACGCCGACACTCGTGAGGTTGATGTCAAAGAACGGCAGCAGGAAGACGGCAAGGATCGCGAGTCCGGGCAAAATGATCGCGCCGAACAATGGATGGAAATGCAGCAGAAGTTCCTGTAAGCCCATGAAATACCACGGCGCCTTGGCAGGGTTGGGAGAAATGTCCGGGTTGGCGATTCCTTCCAACGGAGCAGGAACAAGCATGGCAAAGACCAGAATGATCGCGATCCACACGATGGCAAAAATAAATTCACGGCGGATGAGATGCGGGATCGTTGTCACGCGCTCAGGCTTGACCTGTGAGTCGGATTCCGCTTTCTTTGGGAGAGTCAGCCCTCCATCTTTTCGCACGCGCCAGAAGTGATACGACATCAGCCCGAAAATCAAGAGCGGGATGAATGAAATGTGCATCGAATAAAAATTGAGCAGTGTGTTGGCGCCGACCTCCGGCCCGCCGAGAATCAGCCGGCTGAGCCAGTTGCCGATTAGCGGCACATAACTGATGATGCTCGTGCCGACGGTAATAGCCCAGTACGCGAGTTGATCCCACGGCAAAAGGTAGCCCGTGAAGTTCGCGCCGATCACGAGCAGCAGCATCGCCACGCCGATCAGCCAGTTCAACTCACGCGGCGGACGATATGCGCCGGTGACAAACACGCGAATCAAATGAAGCACCGAGACCACGATCAGCAGGTTCGCGCTCCAGTGATGCAGGTTGCGAATCAGTTCGCCGAACCAGACGTTCGAGTTGAGTTCGAGAATGTCAAGGTAGGCCTGCGGCGCGGCGGGCGTGTAATTGTTAATCAACACGATTCCTGTCAGCCCGAGGATGGTCATCAATAAACCAGCGAGGCCGCCGAGACCCCAGGTGTATGTCCACTTTAAAGTAGAGGCTTCCACCTTTGCGGGGTGGATGTGGAGAACCAGGCTGTCCATCACCATGCGCATCCGGCCGCGGTCATCGCTGGGCATGGCATCTGGCACGAGTCGTTCGCGCATTCGGTCGATCATGGAAGGTTCAGGGTTGGGTTGTGGAGTTGGTTCGGTCATGGTGACTCCTAAATATCAGAATGACCATTTTTATCAATGCAATTTGGCGGGGAGAAAAAGATGCCGTGAAGATTTGGTAAAGAGAAATATCCCACCACGGAGACCACAGAAAGCACGGAGATTTAAGAAATTTTCTCTGTGGCCTCCGTGCGCTCTGTGGTGAATATCTCGTCTTCACCCAGTCAAATCCTTCGCAGACTCTTGAAGCAATATTTACACTCCCTTTACATGGAAAAACTATCATGCAGGCATCGTTGAAATGAACAACGAATGTCCAATAAAACAAGAAGCCACGCTTCGAGCGTGACTTGACAACAAGGAGAAAAAATGTTCAACAACCTCAAAAACATTCTGATCGGCACCCTGTCGGCGGTCATCGTGATCGCCATCAGCGCAAGCGCATACAGCGCATTTGCCTCAGCGGGAAGTTCTCCCGTTGCGGCGCCAGAAACAACCAGCGCAAGTAATGGAAATGGGAACGGAAATGGCGGCAGCGGCACTGGCACAACTGTTTTGGATATCCCAGCCACTGACTTAAGCGCCGAAGAAACCGCCTCCCTGCTCTTCATGCGCGAAGAGGAAAGACTTGCCCGCGATGTCTACAATGCGCTTGCCGCAACCTGGGGACAGCCGACCTTTACAAATATCGCCGCCAGCGAACAACAACACATGGATCAGATCAAACTGCTGCTGGATCGCTACGCTCTGGCCGACCCCGCGCTGGCTCCCGGACAATTTACAGACTCCACTCTGCAAACGCTTTACGATCAACTGATCGCGCAGGGAAATCTGTCCCTTGCGGATGCGCTCAAAGTCGGCGCGGCCATCGAAGAGATCGACATCCTCGATTTGCAAACCCGCTTTGAACAGACCGACAACGCAGACATTCAACTGGTCTACAACAACCTGATGAAAGGTTCTTTCAATCACTTGCAGGCATTCTCCAGTACTCTGACCCAGCAGACCGGCGAAACCTATCAGCCTCAATACCTGCCCGCTGACCAATACCAGACCATCATCGCCAGCACGGGCGCAAACGGAAATTCAAATGGCAACGGCAATCAAGGCTCAAACGGTCAAGGCAACGGAACACAAGGCGCAAACGGACAGGGTAACGGCGGTTCAACATCTGCCGGCACAGGCGTTCCGCAGGCCAACATCAGCGGTGCAACGACAGTGCATGGCATCGTCAACAGCTTTGATCTCACTGGCATGAGCATCACACTCGATGATGGCACGATCCTTTATGTTCAACTCGGCAATTCACGCTACAGCCAGTCGATCGGATTTGCCCCCGCAGTTGGTGAAGGTGTCACCGTCAGCGGCTTCCCCGGCGATCAGGGACTCTACAGCGCCATCACTGTCATGGTTGACTCAACCTCCCAAACCTATACCTTCCGCGACGCCAATGGCGCGCCCATGTGGTCGGGCGGCAATGGAAATGGTCACGGCGGAAAGCCATAGCATAGTTACACAACCCCTGTTGATTTCAACAGGGGTTTGTTTTTTAACGAGAAAAATTTTCACCGGGCAATAAGTGTGCATTTCATCAGCAACCGCAAAAAAAGAAACAGCCTGATAAAATCTAATCTGCCCGCAAAATTACAAAAGGAAAAAAAGGAGAAAATAAATGAAAACTGAAAGCGGATTGGAATACGAAGAAACTCATGCGGGGACTGGCGCGCAAGCAAAGGCTGGCGACCTCGTGCGAGTGCATTACACCGGCAAATTCCTCGACGGCAAGGTCTTTGATAGTTCTGTCAGCCGCGGCGAACCGCTTGAATTTCCGCTTGGCAGAGGACGCGTTATCAAAGGCTGGGACGAAGGTATTGCGCTGATGAAAGTCGGCGGAAAAGCAGTACTCACCATTCCGCCGCAACTGGCTTACGGTGAAAGCGGCGCAGGTGGAGTCATCCCGCCCAACGCGACACTTGTTTTTGATGTGGAATTGGTCGGGATCAAGTAATGACCGATACCCCCAGATAAAAACCTCATTTCATTTTGTTCAACCACAGACTCATGCACTGGGCGTCTGTGGTTGAATTCTAATAATAGCTCCGCCCAATTTTCATTCAGAGCTACCACTCTCATACCTTCAAGTAAGTCCATGGCTCTTAGCTTTGAGTAGTAAAATAGCCCACAACATCCATGCGCAGATGGCTGACTTTTCACCGCGATCTTGGGCTTCAACTTCTGGCGTTTTACCTGTTCCTGATCATTCCGTTTCTGGTAACGCTGCTGGTATTTGACCGCCTGGTGGGGGAGAGAATTCGCAGGGATGTGGAAGCAAATGACATTGCGCTGGCGCGTGCCATTGCGCTTGAAACCAATATTGCAATCGGAAATTCATTGAAGACCGTCGGGGAACTTTCCACCTACATAAGCGTGATCAACGTGGACGAGGAAAACATGGGGAAGTTGTTTTCAATCGTATTGAGCACACGACCTGATGTAAATTTAGTCTACCGCCTGGATGCAGATGGGATTATGTTGTATCACTACCCAACTGGCCCAAGCTCCACAGTCGGGACGGATTTTTCATTCCGCAGTTACTATCAAAATGCGTTGGCATCTGACGGCGCTTTGATTTCAGAGGGACGCATTTCGCCCACAACCAATCAAGCTGTTGCAACTGCTGTCATGCCAATCCGCTCAAAGAGTGGAGACTTCCTGGGGCTGGTGGGCACGAACATAAAACTGGAAAGCCTGAGCAATACTTTATCTGCGATTGTCGCGGAACATGGAAATGACGAGGGGTTCGACGTCCTCATTCTCGATGCAAGCGGACAGGTCATTGCCCATCCCGACGCAGCATTCCTGCTAAAACATGCGAATGAAATCTTGCCAGATATTTACACGCGCGCGCTCACGGGCGACAGCGGCTCGATCGTGGAAACCGATCTCAACAACGAAGAACGCTTATACACCTACGCCTCCATCCCCAGTGTGGATTGGGGCGTGATCATCAGCCGCCCAACCGCGAACGCATTTGCGACCCGCATCATTCTCCAGCGCATCACACTGGTGGCGATGGCAACCTTCGTTTTAATCGGGCTTGCGTTTTGGGGCATTCTGGCTTGGCGTGTGATCAATCCAATAGAAAAACTTTCGCTTGTCTCGGAAGCCATCGGACTGAATCAAGAGATCGAGCAAAATCAACGCAGCCAGATAACAAAGATGTCGCGCCGCGCCGATCAGATCGGAAACCTCATTCGCAGTATTTTACGGATGGAAAACTCGATCGCCGAACGGATGAAGGAACAGGCGACATTGCTCGAAACCAGCACCGCTGTCGTCTCGTCTCTGGACTTAAGCGTTGTGTTGGATCGCATTCTGGAACAGGTCGGCCGTCTTTTGAATGTTCAGAGAATCGCCATCATTGCATTGGACGAGACTCACGGCGAATTCCGCGTCCGCGCCAGCCGTGGCCTCTCTCAAAGTTTTACCGAACAGCTGTCCCTTCAGCCGAGCGAACCGAGTTCCGTAAGTATGCGTTCATTGCGCGCGCGTGAGCCGGTCCAGGTCAGCGATACGGAAACCGATCCATCCTATGTGCCGCAAAGGCCGCGGGCGAGAGCTGAAGGCTACCGAGCGGTATTGGGCGTACCCCTCAACACGCAGCACGCGCCTCCAACGTGTCTGCTTGTGTTCCATCCCATGCCGCACGAATTTTCAGTTAACGAAATACAACTGCTGTCGAGTTTTGCGAACCAGGCTACGATGGCAATTGAGAATGCGATCCTGTTCGAACGCAGCGACACAAGATTGCAGGAGCAAACCCGCCGCCTTGAATCACTGGTGCAATCCATGGAAGACGGATTGATCCTGAGCGACTTGAAAGGCATGGTGATTTACGCCAACCGAAGAGTGGCTGAATTGTCTGAGCTTGCCAGCGAGGACATGACGAATATAAAAGTGGAGCGCGTGATCAGCCGTATTTTGAGCAAGTCCGCAGAAAATTCAACAAAGGATGATGAATTAAAAAATATTTTTGAGAGCAAAAAAACGGAGATCGCTTTGGTCTATTCTGGAAGACCGCTGCATCTTCGTTTTGAAGTTTTCGATGTGACCGATGCAAGGGGCTTACCCATTGGGCGCGGCGTGATTTTGCATGACATAACCGCCGACCGTGAATTGGACCGCATGAAATCGAACCTGATCTCAACTGTTTCGCATGAACTGCGTACACCGCTGGCTGCCATCAAGGGGTATGCATCCACTTTGCTGGCGGAGGATGTGGAATGGGATAGCAAATCGCAGCGCGAATTTCTAGCCATTATTTCAAACGAGACAGACAGGTTAACCAGCCTGGTCAATAACCTTTTGGATTTATCGCGGATCGAAGCCGGGTCGTTGAAGCTGTCACTTGAAAAGTGCAATATCGAGGAGATCATCATGCGCGGGGCGAGACAGTCGCATCTCGAAGGCGGGAACAGGTTCGAGGTCCAGATCGAAGCGGATCTGCCGTCGATTTATGCGGATGTGCCGCGCTTGGAAACTATCATCCGAAACCTGGTTGAGAACTCGGTCAAGTACGCGGGTGAGCGGGCGTTCATTCAGGTTAAAGTTAACAGGCGGGGAGAGGCGATTGTGTTTCGCGTGATCGATGACGGACCTGGAATTCCGCCCGAAAAAAGTGGTCGAATTTTCGAAAGGTTTTTTCGTTTGGATGACAGCCTTGCGCGTGTCACCAGCGGGGCAGGGTTGGGGTTGGCGATCTGTCAGGGGCTTGCGCGCGCGCATGGCGGAGATATTTGGGTCGAGCCGGGTTACGCGGGGGCTTGTATTGCGTTTTCCATCCCATTGAATTTATACGAAGCGAGAGATGAACCGTTATGAATGACCCCGTTGTGCTGGTTGTGGATGACGAAAAATCGCTGCGTGATTTTGTGCGCCGTAATTTGGAGGCGCGGCATTATAAAGTCCTTACCGCATCGAACGGCCTGGAGGCGATGGCGACTTTTAATAACGAAAAAGTTGATCTTGTGATACTGGATTTGATGATGCCGCATTTGGATGGATTGGAAACGACTCGCCGCATCCGCGAGTCTTCCCAGACTCCGATCATTATTTTGACTGCGCTGGGCGAAGAGGCAGACAAGGTGCAGGCGTTCGATATGGGCGTGGACGATTATCTGACCAAACCGTTTGGCGTTGGCGAGTTGATGGGTCGCATCAAGGCTGTGCTGCGCCGCTCACGCTGGCAGGAGCCTGCATCCAACGAAGAGCAATTGGTGCGCGGTGATATCCGTGTGGATATGGAGCGCCATCTTGTAACAGTTAAAGATTCACCTGTGGATTTAACCCCAACTGAATTTAACCTGCTGGTGTATTTATTGAAACATTCGGGCAGGGTTTTACCGCATCGCGCCATTCTGCAAAATGTATGGGGCATGGAATACGGCAACGAGGCGGAGTATCTGCGAGTTTACATTGGCCGCCTGCGCCAGAAAATAGAAGTTGATCCCCTCAACCCGCGCCATTTGTTTACCGAGCATGGAATAGGATATCGCTTCGAGGGATAGATATATAACTTGTCATTGCGAGCCCGACAGGGCGAAGCAATCCCCTCGCTTTTTGGAGATTGCTTCGCCGCCAAAATACAAAAGTGACAGCTCGCAATGACGCATAAACGGGGGAATTATTTATAAATTATTTATAACCACCCATCCATTTTTTATTTGATATTTCCCCTTCTTCCCTATAATCATTTCAAATGCGGTCCAAAATTTTTGCGATTCGCAATTCATTCTTTCACGCCACGAAGGAGGCTTGTTCAAAAATGAAACGCACACTGTTCAATCTCTTTGCCTTAATGATCGTCCTTGGTCTCGCGCTGACCGCTTGCGGAGGCGCTGCCCCCGCCGCGACAGAAGCGCCCGTTGTGGAAGCTCCCGCCGCGACCGAAGCTCCAGTTGCCGCAACCGAAGCGCCTGTTGTAGCGGAAGAAGTAACTGTCACAATCGGTTTTACCGCTTCACAGACAGGGGCACAGGAAGTTTCATCCAAGCGCCAGGTCAATGGCTTTAATTTGTGGATGAATCAAGTCAACGAAGCAGGCGGACTTACCTTGAGCGACGGAACAGTCGTCAAATTTGCCGCGCAAAGCTATGACGATGAATCCACCAAGGAACGCGTACAGGAACTTTACACACGCCTCATCACAGAAGACAACGCTGACTTTTTGATCAGCCCGTATTCCTCCGGCCTGACCGCTGCCGCCGCAGTCATTGCGGAACAGAACGGCAAGTTGATGATTACCACCGGCGCCGCCGATGATGATACCTACAAGCAGGGTTACACCGGCGTTTTTCAGCTTTATACCCCCGGCTCACTGTATCTCACCAGCACCGTGGATATGCTCAAGACTCTTGACCCCGCTGCCAAGATCGCCATCGTAAATGAAAGCGACAAATTCTCCACAGCCGTGGTCGGCGGATTGAAACCCTATGCCGAATCACAGGGGTTTGAGATCGTTTTAGAAGAAGCCTACGCATCCGACACCGCTGACTTTGGCCCGATCATCAACAAGATCGTTGACTCAGGCGCGACAGTTGTTTTAGGTGGTGGTCACTATCCGGATGGCAGCACTTTTGCCCGCCAGCTCTATGAGCGCAAGGTCGGCATCCAATTCATCGGAATTCTCGTTGCTCCTCCTGACAGCAAATTCTCCGAGTTGGGTGATGCCGCTCTCGGTGTGACGGGTCCCAGCCAGTGGGAAGGCAAAGCCACACATACCGAAGAGGAAGCCAACGGACTCGGCATTGAATGGTTCGGCCCCAGCGGCGAAGAATTTTCTGCAGCGTTCGAAGCCGCCTATGGCGACAAACCCACCTATCATGCCGCTGGTGGATACACGGCTGGCCTGCTCCTCGAAAGAGCCATCCGCAACGCTGACTCTGTCGAAAGCGAAGCAGTCAAAGCTGCGCTGGATGCGATCAACATCTTCACCTTCTACGGCGGCATCAAGTTTGATACATCCGCTGAAGCCCATGGCTTGCAGATCGGTCACAGCATGGTCGTCATTCAATGGCAGAAGAACGAAGCAGGCGAATTGGTCCGCGAAGTCGTCTGGCCTGCGGATGTTGCCACCAAGGCTCCGATCTTCCCGATCACAGCCCCGTAATTTATTAACCTCGTGCAGACTTCGGAAGTCCCCCAAGACTTCCGAAGTCTTTCACATTTTGGAGTTGATCCATGCAACAAATAAGCCTGCTCCTTGCTTCATTGCCAGATGGGATTCTGCTTGGGTTTGTATACGGTGTTGCCGCGATGGGCTTGACCTTGATCTGGGGCGTGATGAACGTCATCAACCTGTCGCATGGCCCCATCATTGCGCTCGGCATGTTCGGCACTTATCTTATCTTTTTCAAGCTGGGCCTAAACCCATATCTGGGATTATTTCTCGTCGCACCGCTGGGTTTGCTTCTCGGGATTTTGATCTATGTTGTTGCGGTTCATCGTGTGATCAACGCGCCGCATCTTTCTTCATTGCTGGCCACATTCTCGGTGAACATGATCATCATCGGGCTGGGGACTGCGGCTTTCACTACATCTCCCTACAACGTGGATTTCAACATGGGCAGCGTCAGCCTGGGATCAACGACCCTGCTTGGCACACGTCTGATCGCAGCATTGGCGGCGGTCATTGCGACGGGAAGCTTGTACCTGTTTCTCTATCGCACCCGCCCCGGGAAATATATCCGCGCTGTGGCAAATAACCGCTCCGCCGCAGAGTTGATGGGCATTCCATCGTCGCGCATCCTGGCATTAAGTTTTGGTCTGGGAACCATGCTGGCCGCCATCTCGGGTGCGCTAATCGCAACCTTCTTCCCATTCAGCATCCTCTCCGGCGGCGGATACGAACTCAAGAGTTTTGTGATCGGCGTGCTTGGCGGATTAGGCAACCCCGTCGGAGCCTTGATCGGCGGGCTGACACTCGGAGTACTTGAAGCCGTCATCCCTGCGTTCATGGAAACCTCATGGGTTCCCGTCATTGAATTTGGTCTGTTCATTTTGGTTTTGCTTGTTCGTCCCAATGGATTGTTTGGAGCGAAACAATGAAAAACTTTCAAAAATATATTGGCATTATCATTCCTCTGCTTGTCATTGCAGGCTTGTTGTTATATCCAGCCATCACGGGCAAAGCTGCCGCGCGTGAGACAGCCTTCACGATCTTGAAAGCGATTGCGCTTGCCTCCAGCCTCAATATTTTGCTCGGCTACACCGGCTACGTGAGTTTTGGTCACATCGTGTTCTTTGGTTTCGGCGGCTATGTTGGCTTTTACCTGCTCAGCACACAAGGCATGTCGCTTTGGATCTCCATCCTCGCTGGCGGACTCAGCTCCGGAATTCTGGCTTTTCTTTTGGGGAAGGCGATCTTAAGATTGCGCGGCGCTTATTTTGCTCTCGCCACCATCGGCGTGAACGAAGCGATGAGAGCGTTCATCAATAACTTTGACCTGTTCGGTGGACCGACAGGCATTACCCTCAATTTCAAAGCGTACCTTGCTTATGGTGGCGCTGCCAAAGCATTGGAAATGTCATTTTACGTTGTGGGTGCGCTTGCCGTTTTGGCGATCATCCTGAGTTACATCATCCGCACATCAAAATTCGGGCTGGGACTTTTGGCGATCCGCGAGAACGAAGATGCGGCGGAAGTGATGGGAGTTTTCGCACCGGATGCGAAGACCTGGGCTTATGTCTTGTCTGCCATCATCCCCGGCATGATCGGCGTGTTGTTCTTCTTCAAGAATGGAAACGTCGAACCGCATGATGCATTCCCTCTTCATGCTTCGATCGAGTTGCTTGTCATGGTCATGCTCGGCGGGCAGGGCACGGTGCTTGGACCGATCCTCGGCGCTTTTGCTTATCAGGGCATGCGCGGATATTTGGTGACCAGCGATTTCTTCAAGGATATTCAACTGTCTGTCTCAGGCGCGCTGCTGCTCATTATCGTTTTGTTCATTCCCGCGGGCGCAATTGGCTGGCTTAGACAACGTAATGCAATTTTGAGGAGGGTATTGGCATGACTCTTCTTTTACAAGTGCAGGGAGTTACCAAACGCTTCGGCGGTTTGCAGGCGCTGACGCAGGTTACCTTTGATCTACCCAAGGGACAAATTTTGGGGTTGATCGGTCCGAACGGCGCGGGCAAGACGACATTGTTTAATACCATCAACGGCGTCTATCATCCTGAAGAAGGGCGCATCCTGTTTAAAGGTCAAGATGTGACGAATAAAATGCCCTACCATCTTGCGAAGATGGGCATGGCTCGCACGCATCAGATCGTGCGCCCGTTAAATGAGTTGACTGTACGTGAGAACGTGATGGTCGGCGCATGTTTTGGGCATGAGAATCAAAGTTTGGGAAAAGCCGCAAAGATCGCGGACGAAGTGCTTGAGTTTGTGGGAATCTTAAATCGCGCCGACCAGCTAGCGGGGAGTCTGAACGTGGCGCAGAAGAAAAGGCTTGAGATGGCGCGCGCGCTTGCGTCGCATCCGCATTTACTTTTGCTGGATGAAGTCCTCGCTGGGTTGAATCCATCTGAAATTGACGGGATGATCCAAATGGTTTTGAATATTCGCGAGCAGGGCATCACCATCATCATGATCGAGCATCTGATGAAGGCGGTGATGAATGTTTCCGACCGCATTTTTGTGTTGGACTACGGCGAGCAGATCGCGGAGGGTTCTCCAAATGAAATCGTGAATCACCCGAAGGTGATCGAGGCTTATTTGGGCGACCCTAAACTTGCCGAGCAGTTGATGGAGGAGGAGTAACATGTCCCTTCTTGAAGTTCGCGATGTCACTTCCGGGTATGGCGAAGTGCAAATTTTATGGGGTGCAAGCATGAAGCTGGACGAAGGAAAATTAACCTGCCTTGTCGGCGGGAACGGTGCGGGCAAGACAACCATGCTGCGCTCAGTGATGGGTCTGCTCAAACCGTGGAGCGGCTCGGTCTGGTTCCAGGGGCAGGATGTGAGCCGGATGCCGGCATACACCAAGGCAGAAATGGGATTGGTGCTTGTGCCAGAGGGCAGGCAGTTGTTCACGGATATGAGCGTGTATGAAAACCTTGAAATGGGTGCATCGAATAAGCGCGCGCGTCCGCATGTAAAGAAAAATCTTGAAAAGGTATATGCAATGTTCCCGCGTCTGTTGGAACGCCATACTCAAAAGGCTGGCACGCTGAGCGGCGGGGAGCAACAGATGTTGGCGGTGGCGAGAGGCATCATGGCGGACCCGGTGGTCTTGATGATTGACGAACTCTCACTGGGTCTTGCCCCTTTGCTTGTACTTCAACTCTTTGAAGGTCTGCGCGCACTGCGGGATGCCGGTCTTACGATCATGCTGGTAGAACAAAATGTGCAGATGGCGCTGGCTATCAGTGATTATGGATATGTGCTGGCGGAAGGTAAATCTGGCATCGAAGGCCCTGCGCGGCAATTGATCAAAGACAAGCATGTCCGCGAGGCGTATCTTGGCCTGTAAAAACTCTAACCACAGAGACCACAGAAAGCACTGAGATTTTAAAAAGATCTCCTCAGTGACCTCTGTGCGCTGCGTGGTTAATTCTTTTTTATCTTTGCTCAAATTAGGAGGCTCCCATGTTAGTCGGCGAAAGAATGTCCCGCCCTGTTATTTCGATCACGAAAGAAATGCCCATTCATGACGCGCTGGCCTTGTTCAAAAAGGAAAAAATCCGCCGCGCGCCAGTCTTGAAGGACGGAAAACTGATCGGTATCATCTCGGACAAGGATTTGTTGAACGCTTCCCCGTCACAGATTACAAGTTTGAGCGTCTGGGAGATGAATTACATGCTCAGCAAGATCACTGTCAGGGAAGTGATGACGCGCAAAGTGTTGACTGTTCAAGTGGATACTCCCATCGAGGAAGCCGCCCGCCTGATGGCAGATAACAAGATCGGCGGAATGCCGGTGATGAAAGCCGATAAAGTCGTCGGCGTGATCACTGAAACTGACTTGTTCAAAATCTTCCTTGAATTGATGGGCGCGCGCACGAAGGGAATCCGCGTGACGGCTCTAGCCGAGGATCATCCCGGTCAACTGGCAAAGATCACCAAAGCCATTGCAGATGCGGGCGGCAACTTCATTTCCTTCGGCCAATTTGCGAGCGTAGCGAACGGATCGAGCGCAGGTGTAAAAACAGTCGTTGTCACCTTCAAAGTGGCAGAGATGAAATTGGATAGCGTCAAGAAGGCGCTGGCGAAGGTGGTGGTCAAATTGGTGGATGTGAGGGAGTGCTGATAAGGCCCATCAACAACCCGCTGACTGCGTCCATGCCGGAGGTGTGACCAACCTGCATGGCAGAATTAAGCAGCGCAAGCAGGCGCTCGGAATTTTCGCCGCAACAAATTGCTTCGGCTAGTTCCGACAATCGGCATGAAACCTGTCCCTGTGCGGCGTGGTAAAGGTAGGTGCGGCTGATGTCATTTGTCAGATGGGAGAGACTGTTGACCACATCGCCGAGATTTGAAATAAACCTGGCGCGCGCATCCTGATCCGCAACTGAGCACCACAACCCGGCCAGATACCCAACGAGAAGATCGTCACCGCTGGGAGTTAAGCCGCTGCCCAGCCCGATCAATGCGCGGATTGCGGAAACATCGGTCAAGTCAAGTCGCTGGGCTGCGTCAAAAAGTTTTCGCATGGCTTCGCCGGCTTTGCGCGGGACGCCTGCCACTCTGTCATCCAAACGAAATAAATTCTGTGCGACGATTTCAGTGTTCAATTGCATCTGCTTCTGGTTGAGAATTTGCCAGACGCGCTGCCAGGAGGTTGATACTGCCGGGGTTGTCAGATCAGCTTGCAGGGCGGGAAGATCGCACTTCCAGCGTTTGGCATTCCTCAGCTCAATCATCAAAGAGCCGAGTTGCAAATTGCTATTCTGGCAGGTCGCTAATTCGCCTGCGTGGAAAATTTCAAAAGAGAAATCGTCGGGCACATCCACGCGAATCCCCTGTGGAAGATCGGCCTCGCTGGATGTGGTCAGCGTAAGCAGGCTGCGGTCGTTGTTCAAACGCAGATTCAAAACCGACCGAAATACGCTGTGAACGGCAGCATCGAAATTTGCGCGCGGAATTGCATAGCCAATCGAGATTGCTTTAAAGCGCATCAACTGATTCCAAAAAGGTGACAGCCAATTGACCGTCACCTTTTTTTGATTTTCTTTTATTCCACTGGCTCGAACTTCAAACCGTAGACGTCTTCGCCGTACTGCACGCGGACTGGCTCCCAACTGGGAATCACGGTCATGCCTACTTTGAGCTGATCCACTGAATCGGCTTTGATCTGCCCCATGGCTTTGACGTGGTTTTCAAACTCAGCCACGCCGATGACGAGGAAGCGCTGGTCGAAGCCCCACGGTAAATTGAAGATGACCGTGTAGGTGAGCAGTTTGGCATTTCCCTCGGGTTTGATCTTGTCGAACTCGCGGTGCTTGCATCCGAGGCAGCGGTCGTGATAGGGATAGTGAATCCTGCCGCACTTTTTGCATTTGAAGGCTGTGATTGCGATTTCTTTTTTCATTGTTCTACCCTCTTTAATACGAACGCCAGAACGTTATTCCCAAAGCCGCCGAAGTTGACGGTCAACCCTGTTTGGGCATTTTTCACCTGCCGATTCTTTGGCAGTTCATGGCGAAGCTGGAAGGTGATGTCAACGATTTGCGCCACACCCGTTGCGCCGACGGGATGCCCGCGCGCTTTCAGCCCGCCTGAAACATTGATCGGAATCTGACCCCCGAAGCGGGTCTTGCCGGCCGCCGCAGCCTTGCCGCCCTCTCCCTTTTTGAAGAAGCCGACATGTTCGCTTTCGGCAATTTCCAAAATGGTGAAGGCATCGTGTAATTCAGCCACGCTGATGTCGGACGGTTTTAGTTTGGCGCGCTCGAAGGCTTGTTGAGTTGCGAGGGTGACGGCCTTCAAGTCGGTCGGGTCATCGCGCTCTTGCAGGGTGTGTGTGTCTGTGGCTTGACCAAAGCCGGCGATCAAAACCGGCGGCTTTGATAGTTTCTTTGCCATATCCAAAGGGCAAATGACAATCGCCGCCGCTCCATCACTGACCGGGCAGAGATCATACAAATGCAGCGGGTCAGCCGAAACGGGATTGTTCACGATGGCATGCGGGCTGTCGAATATGCCATCACGGTCAAGCGCCATCTCGACATGCGCGAATGGATTCAACGCGCCCATCTCCTGATTCTTCAAAGACACAGCCAGCAAGTGTTCGCGCGTCACGCCGTACTTTTCCATGTAGAGCCGCGTGAACATGCCCGCCATGCCGGGCAGGGTGATGCCGTACGGATATTCCGCCTGCGGGTGAGTCATTGTGGCCACGAAATCGGTGGCGCGCCAGCCGGTCACCTCACGCATTTTCTCGCCGCCGACGACCAGCACGTAATCGTAGTAGCCAGATGCCACAGCCAGCAATCCGTTCTTGACGGCCGAGCCGCCCGAGGCGGGTCCGTTTTCGACTGTATCAGCAGCGGCGGGTAACAGGTTCAGGCGATCTGCCAGCGAACTGGCGATTGCTGACTGGCGCTGGAGCATCCCGGCGCCCATGTTGCCGACATAGACCGCATCCACTGATTTATCACCCAGACCCGCATCATCCATCGCCTTCAAAGAGGCAAAGGACAGCATATCCATTAATGTGTCTTCATCGCGCCGACCGAACGGGATCATGCCGGCGCCGATAACTGCTACGTCTCTCATGGTGTCATCTCCCTTTTAGCCCGGCAATGCGTTCGCGGATCGTGTCGTCGTCGGCAAATTTGATTTCCAGCATGGCTTCGTCCATCAATTCCTGCGGAACGGGACGGTCGCCGACAACGAGGCGCGGTTTGGCTTTGAGATAAATTTCGCGCGTCAGCCGCCACGAATCGCCGCCCCCCAGTTCATGTGGAATTTTGGTTTCTTCCAATGGATATTCGACCATCCAGCGCCGGAAGCCGATCGGGCTTTCTGCAACGATCAAGACTTCATCCTGCCCCATGTAATCCATGTGATATTCCATCTTGGCGGCGAACAGGTGCGAGCCGATGCGCAGGCCGCGGTCAATCGCCAGGGTGTGATAGCTCATGCCGACCTTCTCATTCTCCAACCGCCCATTGACGATTCCCACCAGATAGCCATCCACCTGGCCCATCAGGCAGTATTCGCTTTTCACGCGGTAGCGATACCAGGCCAGCAGTTCCCCGTATAAGCGGGCGCTGACAATGTCGTAATAATCCCGCTCGATGAACAAGCAGGGATGCACCGATTTGAGGATGGCCGGCACATCCTCGCGGACAGCCTGCCGAATGACCATTTTCTTGCCATTGGCTAGAACGATGACCTTCGGCGGGTAGGGCGGCATTGGGTATTGCATTGGCCTCAGGACGGCCTCGAGTTCCATGTCAACGGGCATATTGTTTTCTCCTTTGTTGGTTTATTGTATGTCATTGCGAGGGTGCTCTCCCCGAAGCAATCCCGGTCTTTGCGAGGAGATTGCTTCGCTCGAAGTGCGCTTGCTCGCAATGACATGTAGCTAATTAACTAAGATTCACCTTGCTCAACTTGTTGATGCTGTCCACGTGCGACGAGTCGAAAGCGTCGCCGAATTTCGTTTTCTGCATGGCGGCTTTCTTTGCTTGCATGGCTTCATACTCTGCGTCGTCTACGATCGCAACACAGCGCGAGATGCTTGACTCGCCGTCCACAAAACGCCAGGGGAACATGCCGATCGTTGTGCGGCGATTAAGCAGCAGGTCAATCTCACCGCCGAGACATTCAGCGTGGATGATGCCGAAGGGGAACATCTCAAGGTGCATGAGCTGGTACTTGCTGTCGTCGAAGAAATCCGCCAGCGGCATCCCATGCTTCTTCTTGAAGACCTTTTCCGCCTGTCGGGCTTGACGCGGCATCCAATCGCGGATGATGGTATTCATCGGATGGTCGGCGCTGCCGCAGTCCACGCCGATCCAGCGCAGTTTCTTGGCTTTTGCCCACTCGGCAAATTCACGGTCGGGACCAGGGTGCATGACCATGTAGCGGATTTCATTGGCGGTGGGCATATCCCAACCGAAATGATGGTAGCCGGTGTGGATGATGAGAATGTCACCCTCGCGGACTTCAACGCGATCCTCGACCATCTTGCTGGTGTACACATCGTAGTCGCCGCAGACATCGCTCAGGTCAACGACAGCGGCATCATGTACGAGAAAGTCCATTTCCAACGAGGCAATATCCTTGCCCGGGGTGTGGAAATGAATCTCACCATCCAGATGCGTGCCGAGATGGTTGGAGTGAGTCAGCACCTGCCCGTTCGCTCCGTTGGGCGCGAGACGTTTGAAATACTTTAGTTGCAATGGCTCATACGTCGGCCATGGGGGGGTGGCAACACCGAGAGGGATTGTCAGATCAATGAATTTCATGGTTATGCTCCTATTTGGATTTGGTAAAAAACAATTAACCACAAAGGGTCACAAAGGGACACGAAGGAAAACCTTTTTACTTATTAACCTTTGTGACACTTCGTCTCCTTTGTGGTTTTAAAAGATTTCTGCATTGTGGCTCCCTACATTTTTTGCAAAGCCTCAAAAGCATCTCTAAAACACTTCTCCGGAGCGCGCAGGATTCCCGCACCAACCATGCCGACACCGGGATCTTTATGGGCAATGCCGGTATTGATCTGCGGCAGGATGCCGGTCTCCATCACCTTGCGCACATCAATGCCAAGTGGCGTGCCGCGAAAGTTCAGCGCGGGGATGGTAAAGTTTTCATGTTCGCCAAAAGTGATCTCGTACATTTCGAGCGTGTTCTGCGTGGCCATTTGCGGAGTGCCGCCGACAAATTGGGTGATCGCGGGTGCGGCTGCCATGGCCATTCCGCCATACCCTGCAGTTTCGGTGATGGTGCTGTCGCCGATGTCGGGGTTGGCGTCCTTCTCCGTGAACTGCGGGAAATACAATCCCTGCACTTTGCCAGCAGGCGCGGTGAACCAACGCTCGGGCATGGAAGCGAGTCGGATTCCAAAATCAGTTCCGTTACGCGCCATCACCGTGACAATGGTACTGCCCTCAACTCCCTCCGCCGCTTCGAGCATGGCTTTGCCCGCAGGCATGGACAGGTTCAGGAAGAAATGATCGTTGCGGTCAATGAACTCGATCACCTTCGCCAGCACTTCATTATCTTTATTGGTTCGAGCCAATGCTGGGCCGATCGCGCGCAGGAATAATGACGTGGCGGCACGGTTGCGATTGTGGCATTCGTCGCCCATGTGCATGGCCTGAGCGATCAAACTCTTAATGTCAATTCCATTGGGCAGGGTTTGCAGTGCGCGATCCAGAGCGGGGTAAAGATCGGTCTCCATCCATTTCAGACGGGCGTACACTTCTGCCCCCATTCCGCCGTAGCGCAAAACTTTTCCAAGTCCCTCGTTCTGCGTGCAATAGGCGCGGCTGCCGAAGGTTTTATTTTCGAGGATGAATACCGGCATACTTGGTGAAACGACTCCCGCCATCGGACCAACCGCGTGATGATGATGACAGGGCGAAAATTCGATCGCGCCAGATTCAACCAAAGCAATCGCTTCTTTTTCATCCTGCGCCAGCCCCTCGTAAATCAACGCGCCCATCACCGCGCCGCGCGTCGGCCCGCACATGCGATTCCATTCAATCGGCGGCCCCGCGTGCAGGATCATGCGATCGTGCATACCGGGGATGACGTCCCGCGCGATTCCCATCCCAACCAAAACTGCCTGACCGCGCTTGATGCGACTCACCACTTCCTGATTCGCCGCATCCATGCCGACCCCGGACTTGGTTGCCCTCAATCGCGGAATCCCATCTTTGGGAGGCTGCCAATCAAGGTCAACCACCTTCACGCCCTGATCGCTGACAGATTTTGCCATGCCCGCCAGCCCAATATTTATGACCGTCAAATCTTTTCCGAAAACATCGTTGATCTTCGCCACATCACCCTCCGACAATCAATCCGCTCAAACGCGCCGCGGCGGAGTTGCTGTTGAGCACGATCACGCCCGCCCGTTCCAAATTGGATGTGGTGCGGCTTAGACTCTGCGGATCATCTTCCGTCCCAGTTACGGATGCGATGACGAGAAGTTCTCGCTTCTGACTCTGCCCAAGACTGATCGCTTCTTCGATGGCACTTCCCAACTCTGATGCAGGGTCAGGGTGCGCTCCATAGCCAATGACCACATCCAGCATGATGACCGCCGTCTCAGGGTCGCGTGCCTCTTGAAGCAGACGGCGAATGCGAAGATCGTTGTCAATCATCGGGTGCGGACGACCCACTGTGAATTCTTCTTCGCCTAAGTCCACTGCTGTATGTTGATAACTTTTTGTTGAATCAAGCAAAGCAGATTCATTCGGCAGCGGCGCGTTGGAATATACCGGGCTGTCCAGTATATCCTTCCAAATGACCTGAGCCTCGTAACACAACGTGCCGCCGGAGAACAGTCCGCGCAGATAACGCTGATTGAGATTTAGTTTTTTCCTGAGTGTATTAGCCTGCTTTTTGAGGCAGGCATTTTCAGCTGCGAGGTAATTTTTTATTTCCCCGCTTTCAGAATTAACTACCTGCGCAGTAAGCAAAGCACATTCATATAAAGTGCGGGCGGGAATTACGTTTGGAATCTTCGCCACCGAATCCATGTTGCCGCCGAGGAAGCAGATCACTGTCGGCTTGTCGCTGGCGGATACTTGCGCGAGGATGGCCTGCACAACTTCGTCAGCGGGTGGTTTGCTGATCAGGGTCAGCACAGCAGTCGTCGGGTCGAGTTGAAGCGCTTTGATCGCCTCCAGCATCATGATCCCGCCGACCTCTTTTTTCAAGTCGCGGCCTCCCGTTCCAATCCCCTGCGTGATGCCCACGCCGCGCCGCGCAAGCAATGTGCTGACTTCCTGCAAACCTGTGCCGGCTGCAGAGACGATTCCCACAGGTCCGGCGGGAAGCGCGTTTGCAAAACCAAGCGCGACATTGTTGAGGATGGTCGTGCCTGCGCCGGGGCCCATCAAAAGCAAGCCATGATCGCGGGCATATTTTTTTAGCGCGATTTCATCTTCGAGCGAGACGTTGTCGCTAAAGAGCAGGACGTGCAAGCCGTGGGTGAGGGCGTCCCAAGCCTCGTCGGTGGCGTAACGGCCAGCCACCGAAATGACCGCCACATTTGCATCCGCGTGTGAAGCAAGCGCGCCGCGGATGGTCTTGGATTGAAACACGCCTGCTTCGCTCGATGTAGTTTTCTTTTTCAGCAGGCTGTCAACTTTTTGTAAAGCCGCGTCAGCGGATGACTCGCTCTCGGAACTGACTGCGATGACGAGGTCATTCGGGGTGGCGGATTTAACTTCATCGGTCAGCAAGCCTGCCTCGGCTAGGATGGATTTGTTCGCTTCGGTTGCCATGACCACCGCCGCATCGCGCACTCCATCCAGTTTGGATAGTTCGCGGGCGGTCAGCATCAGGCTGACAGAGTCGTGATATTCGCTGGGTTTGATCAATGTTTTAGTAATCATCTCAGATTCAATCTTTTCAAACACAAAGGACACGACGTACACGAAGGCAAAAGCAAGAAAGAGGTTTTCCTTCGTGGTTAATGGAATTTTTCAGTGAAGTCATTTGACTATTCCTGCATCCAACATGGCAAGGTAGATCTTTTCTGCGGTGAAGGGCGGTCCTTCGAGCCGGATGCCAACTGCATCGAAGATGGCATTTGCAATCGCCGGGATGGTTGGCACCATCGAATGTTCGCCAATGCCGCGCGCACCCCACGGCCCATCATCTTGCGCGACTTCGACGATGATTGATTGCATTTCTCGCGGGATGTCTGAGGAGGTGGCAATGCGGTAATCCACAAGGTTGGCGTTTTTGGGGAAACCATCTTTCAGTTGAAGGTGTTCGAGCAGCGCCGAACTTATTCCCTGCACCAGACCGCCTTCCATCTGGGCTTTCACCAATTCAGGGTTGATGGCTTTGCCGACATCGAATGCCGCCACGCCTTTGAGTATCTCGATCCGTCCGGTATCCAGATCCACTTCCAATTCGACGGCTTGCGCGCCAGTGGTGTAATGGACGACGCCATGCTCGCCCTGCCCCGTTTCGGCGTCAAGCCCGGTGACATCTTTCGGCATGAAGTTGCCGCGCCCAATGACCGGGCCGCCTTTCCAGCCGCGCCCATCAGGGTTGGGCAACCCATAAATCACCAGATTTTTCAGCGGTGTCTCTTTTTCGCTTTTATACGAAATCACCACGCCGTTGACAATGTCCAATTCGTCGGGCGATTCATCCCACGCTTCAGCCACCAAATCCAAAATTTGCTTGCGCACATCCTTTGCCGCGTTGACGATGGCATTGCCCATGCTCCATGTCAGTCGGCTGGCGACGGTCTGCCACTCGTACGGACTATAGCGAGTGTCCACCGGCGCAGCGACGCGCACCCACTCGTACGGGACTCCCAACGTCGCAGCAGCCATCTGCGCTGAAATCGTGAACGCTCCCTGACCGATATCCTGCCCGCCGATTCCCACGTTGACCTTGCCATCTTCAGCCAGTTCCACCCACGCGCTCGAACCCGCATTGGGCGGCATGGCTGGGGCCTTCCACATCGCGGCTATGCCTTTGCCGCGGCGTTTGTTGGGCGCGCTCGCAGGTGACTTCCTGCCCCAGTCCACTGCGTTGGCTGCTTTCTGGATGCACTCCTCCAAACCAATCGGGTGGATTTTTCCGCCCGTTGCCAGAATACTGTCAGTCTTCAAGCAATTCAACTTGCGGAATTCGACCGCGTCCATCCCGATTTGGGCGGCAAGCTCATCCATGCACTGCTCGAGCCCGGCATGCATCTCGGGCATTCCAAAGCCGCGCATCGGTCCGCCAACGGGGTGATTCGTGTAAACGCAATAACTGTCACCTTTGACGTTCGGCACTTCGTACGGCCCGGTGCAGCTGTAGCCAGCGGCGCGGGCGATGTTCACGCCATACTCGGTGTATGCTCCGCCGTCCCAATAGAAGCAATTTTCCATGGCGAGCAGTTTTCCATTTTTGTCGCAGCCCATTTTGAAATGTGCCGACAATCCCTGCCGCACGAATGCCGTGAAAAATTCCTCTTCGCGTGTCAGGCGCAGTTTGACGGGATGCCCCTTCACTTTCGTGGCAATCGCAACCGCCAGCGACTCCATGCTGACGCCTGCCTTGCCGCCAAATCCGCCGCCAACTGCGGGCGAGATGACGCGCATCTCACTCTGCGAAATTCCCAGCGACTGGGCAATGAGGTTGCGCTGAGCGAACGGCGACTGCGAGCTGGTCCACATGGTAACTTCGCCGCGCTCATCCACTTTGGCGATGGCGATGTGCGGCTCGATAGGTACATGCTGAATGTGCGGGATTCGATACGAGCGCTCGATGACTGCCGCGCATTTATCCCAAGCCTCCTCCACATTTCCTTTGCGAAGTTTAAAGTGATTGGAAATATTCGTCCCTGCTTTTGGATAAATAAAGCCTGCCACCACATACTTGCCAAGGTCGGGATGAAGCAGCGGCGCATCGGGACGGATGCCGGCTTCGGGATCGAGAACCGGTTCCAGCGCTTCATACTGGACCTCGATCAGGTCCAGCGCTTTTTGGGCAATTTCCTCGCTGACGGCTGCCACGCCGGCAACCGGGTCGCCCACGTAACGCGCGCGGTCACGGCAAAAGATGTAACGGTCTTGCAGATACAATCCGATGTAGCCGGGGAAATCCTCACCGGTGACGACTGCCTTCACGCCGGGTAAAGCCTTCGCCCTCGCCACATCGGTCTTTTTGATCAGCGCGTGCGGGTGCGGACTGCGTTTGATGCGTGCATAAAGCAATGCGTTCCCAAATTGCAGGTCATCGGTATAGATCGCCGCCCCTGTGACTTTTTCACGCGCGTCAATGCGCGGCGTGCTCTCGCCGACCGGGCTTGAATTTTGAATTTTCGGTTCAGCCATAAGTTGTCTCCTTATGGGAATGTCAAAGGTTGGATAATGCCAATCGAATCACGCGGCAGGTCACAGGTCAGGTTTGATGCGGTTTCATATCAGCGGCTTTCTTTACGCTTTCGATGATCCGCACGTAACCGGTGCAGCGGCATAAATTCCCGACGAGGGCTTCGCGTATCTCTTCCTCGGTGGGGCTGGGGTTGCGGTTGAGCAAGGCTCGCGAAGAAATCAAAATTCCGGGCGTGCAAAACCCGCATTGGACTCCGCCTGCTTGAATGAGCGCGTCTTGAACTGGGTCGAGTTGTTTGTCGCGCGCCAGCCCTTCCACGGTGATGATATTTGCGCCGTCACATTCCGCTGCCAGCACCATGCAACTGTTGACCGGTTCGCCGTTCAGCAAGACGGTGCAGGCGCCGCATTCGCCGGCAGAGCATCCGTTTTTGGTGCCGGTCAATGCCAGGCTTTCGCGCAGCATTTGCATGAGCGTCATGTTTGATGGAACGACCATTTGCTCCGGTTCGTGGTTTACGGTGACGTTAATTTTGTGGAATGCCATGCTGCCTCCGACTTCACCCCAGTTTTTTCCAAACTTCGGTCAATGCCTTCTCGGATAAATTCCTGACCATCTCTTTGCGATAGCGGGCGCTGCCGCGCACATCGTCAATCGGTGTGCAGGCTTCCGACGCCAGACGTGCCGCTTCATGAATTGCCTCCGCCGAAATGGGATGTTCCGCCAGATGGGTTTCAACTTCCGTTGGCATGAGCGGCAGCGGGGCAACCGATGCCAGCGCCAGGCGGAAGCGATAACCGGAGGCGCAGGTTGGTTCTTTGTATCCGAATGCTGTCACCCCGACGATGGACAAATCGCTCAACTGATTCCGCCCGAGCTTGATATATGTTCCCGAACATTTCTGTGGCGGGAGGGGGAAGTGGATTGCCGTCACGATGTCGCCGGGTTCGAGTGTCGTCTTGCCGGGGCCGAGAAAAAATGCGGACAAATTTTCTTCGTGTGAGCCGTTTATTCCATGAATGTGCAGGATGCCGCCCAAAACGAGACATGCTCCGATGACGTCGCCGGCAGGCGAGGCGTTGCAGATATTTCCGATAATGGTGGCGCGCGTCCGCAATTGGTAGCTGGCGACTGAGCGACAGGCTTTTACCAGCAGCGGATAATGTGCCTGCACCTCAGGTGAGGCGATGATGCGATTCATGTTGACGGCCGCGCCGACGGTCAGACCTGACTGCGGGTCAAAAGTGAGCAGGCTCATGCCGCTTAGATTTTTTACATCAACCAGATATTTTGGCGATAAGAAGCCGTCGCGCATACGAACAAAAACATCCGTCCCGCCGAGGAACGGACGCGCTTCGTTTGCATGGTTCGATAAAAATTCGCTGGCTTCGTTCAGCGTCTGTGGTTGGACATATTCAAATTCAGGAAGCGCCGGATGCGTGTCTGAGGTCATAGTGGTTTCCTTGCAATAGAATCGGTCATCCCTACAGATGGTAGAAATTAAGAATCACTTTTTGTTTAAATAATTCCACCATGGATAAATCAATGAGTGCCAGCCTTCAAATAGGGCTGGCACTTTCGTTCCATTACAGATTAATATTTTCCCGTTCTTTTACGCCAAACACTGATGGCGGCAAAATCAAGAAGAGGGTATTCATCAGGATGCCGGCGATTGCGGCGAAGACGATGGCGGGAATTCCGCTCGGGAACAGCACCGGAATGTTGAAGGGGAAGATGCCGTTCGGCAGGGCGAGGTTGCCGCCGATTCCGCAGATCAAGATGGTCGCGCCGACTGCCAGCTGGCGCGGCTCGAAAAGGTTGACCTTTTCAGATTGGATGAGCGCAACGCCCTGCATACCGATCACGCCGAACAGGTAGATCGCAAGCCCGCCGGTGACGGCTACTGGAATGGTGTTGACCAGCGCCGCAAGCTTGCCGATGAACCCAAGCAGGATCGCCATCACACCGGCAACCATCAAAACCGGAACTGAATAGTTGCGAGTGATGGCCATCAGGCTGTTGTTCTCGCCGTAGTTGGTGCCGGCGCATCCGCCCAGCAAACCGACGATGACATCATCAGCGCCGTCGGCGATAAGGTTGAGCCCGATCAGTTTTTTGATTTCGATCGGGGCTTTCTTTAATTCCTTTGCCAGCGCATCAATATACAGACTCATTTGATACAAGTGAGCGGTACTTTCAGGTATGGTGGCAATGGCGATTAATGAAATGCTGACGACAACTGCCCAGGCATTGGGATCAGCAAAAGCTGGCAGGGTAATATTGGGGACTCGAATCCATTCAGCCTCAGAGATCAGACCAAAGTTCACCAATCCCATTGGGATTGAAACGAGGTATCCCACGACCGCGCCCAATAGAATGGGCAGCATTCCGATCAGTCCTTTGCCTTGTAAATATACCGAGAAGGCGACGGTGAAAATAAGCGTAATAAACGCAACCAGCCAGTTCGCTCCTGCCATGCCCAAAGCTGCGCCAGCCAGGGCAATACCAATGACAATGGCGACGCTGCCGGTTATGACCGGGGGCAGCGCCTTATCGAGAGCTGCCTTGCCAATTCGCATGATCAACAAACCTACAAGAACTTCCACCACAGCGGTGCCGATGATACCGACCTGCACCAACTTCACACCTTCGGGGCAATAGAAGGTGGCCGGGTCGGCAAAGCAATCATTGGCATACAGGCTCATTGCGGTGACGACAACGGTGATATAGCTGAAACTCGAACCGTAATACATTGGGATACGGCGGCCTGAGACGAGCAGGGCGATGATCGTCCCAAGCCCGCTGGCGAGAAGGGTAACGCCAATGTCAAATTTGGTGAGAATGGCCACCAGAACGGTGGCGGGGAACATGGTTAGCACCTGCTGGAACGCCAGACTAAGCATGGCGCCCCAAGGGGGCGTGTCCTGCGGCAAATAACCAACAATCGGTTGTTCTTTAACTGCCATTTCGCTCCTCCTGAAAAAATTCTATTGGTGTCATTTTGGAACCAGGTTGTGCTTCCGAACCTCACTTAAAACAAAAACGCGCTGTACGCGCACGTTGAAAATCACTCGATAAGCACCTCCTCATCAATTCCAATACAAAAGACTCGGGCAAAGTATTTCTTCATGAGAATTGTTTTCCGGGAAAAACACCCGGGAAAGTGATCGCTAAACTAAAGTTATTATGGATTTAATCCGAGAGACAAAATAACACTATAACAATTCCTGTCCGCGGGCAAATTACAGATATCCTTATTTGTTGTTACATTTGTCAGGTGGCTCGTTGCCAATCACCCAATGTAATAACCCCCGTGAGCGACGCCTGGATACGCAGATGGTCTTTTCCTGTACTGCGAAGCCAATTAAAACACGCGTATATCAACTCCTCTGAATTTCGATCAGCCCCGCGCGCATGGCTGCCAGCACGGCCTGGGCACGGTTGGGCTGTTTCATTTTTTCAAGGATGTTCTTTGCATGACTGCGGATCGTTTCTTCGCTGACGCTTAATCGCATGGCGATCTGACGATAGGTATTCGGCGTCGCCATCCATTCAAGTACTTCATGTTCGCGGGAAGTCAATGAAAATGAAGGCACCAGTTGCGGATGCATTTTGCCGACCACCTTTTTCATCACGTCGGGGTGAAGGTATGCCTCGCCATGCACCACCGCATGGATCGCGCGCACCAGTTCGGCTGGCTCGATGTTTTTCAACACGTAGCCCTCAATGCCCGCCGCCACAAGTTCAAAGACGCGGTCATCAACTTCTGTGCCGGTCAGCATCACAATTTTTATTTTGGGGTTCGACTTGCGCAGCGCCAGCGCCATCTCCTGCCCGTCCATTTCAGGCATGATCAGGTCAACGAGGACGATATCTGGATTTAGATTCTTCGCCGCTTCTAGGCCGACTCGTCCATTTTCCGCTTCGCCGACTACCTCCAAATCTGATTCCAGACGAAGGACCATTGCCAACCCTTTGCGGACCACGGCGTGGTCGTCAACGATGAGGATGCGAATTGGTTCAGGCATGGTGATGTCTGCCAATTGGAAGATGGATTAAGATGCGCGCTCCCGCCTCTGGCTGGCTGATGATCTCGCAATCGCCGCCCATGGCACGCGCACGTTCTTGAATACCATGCAACCCAAAATGTTCGCGGTTGACGCTGCGGGATAATGCGATGCCGGGTTCAAATCCGCGGCCATCATCTGAAACATTTAAATGCACATGGTCTTCGGAGATGTTCAAACATAAGCGCGCCGAGTTCACACCCGAGTGCCTCGCCGAGTTTGCCAGCGCTTCCTGCGCCATGCGATAGATCGTCCTTCTTAAGCCGGAGGGCAGAGAGTTGAAATCTCCGCTGTGATTGAAAATAATATTGAACGAACGCGGGCGGCAGCAACTGTTGATGTAGTTCGTCAGGTCAGCCATGAACAACTCGATGGTGAGCGCAGACGGCCACAGGTCAAACACCGAGCGGCGGACTTCGTCATGCGCGCCGCTGGCGAGCGAACGTAATTCGATCAACTCGGTTTTCACGTCGGCGGCCTGTTCGGGGAGCATGGCAATGCAGGCTTCGAGCGAGTACACGATGCCGAAAAGCGACTGCGCGACTGTGTCGTGGATGTCGCGGGCGATGCGGTTGCGCTCGGTTTCCACGGCGAGGCGCCGGGCACGGTCAATGCAAAGGATGGTTGTACCAAGCGCGAGTGAGGCTTGATTCGAAACCATCATGATGGCATCTTCGCGCTGGCGCGTCAATTCCTCGTTCCGGTCCATTTCCACCATCAAAATCCCGACGGTGTGTTCGCGCAGTGAGAGCGGATAAACATACCAGCGGCAGGTTTTCAGCCACGAATTCATACCCGCGTGGCTGATGAGGATTTCGTCGTCAGTACCTGTTTTGAAAATTCTGCGTTCGAGCAGGGCTTTGAAGATTTCGCCGTTTTCAGATTTGAGCGGAAGGGGGGCGATGGCGGGGAAGGTTGAGTTGGCGGGATAGAGCATCCAGTTGCCCATTTCTTCGAGCGCCGGGTCCACCATGCCGACGATTGCCCGGCGGAACCCAAGCCCGGTGGTCACTGCACCAAGTACACGCTGCTCGACGGAGACGAGATCAGGCGCGGCCTGCAGGAGGACAGTGAGATCGTGGATGACCTTTAACTGGCGGTGGGCGGTGGTGAGATTTTTGTTTTGTTCAGCGAGTTCATCGCGCGCGCCGAATAATTCCTCCCGCGCGCGGTTAATGTCTTTGAGCAGGGTGGATGGGAATGCGAAGAGAAGCGGGAAGAGCCATATTCCGGTCAGTTGGGTGATCAGTACGATGGTGTCTGCCGGCGGCTGGGAGCGATAGTCGCTGCTTATGAAATACAGCGGAGTGAATACAAGTGAAACAATCAGCGCGCCGCGGGCTTGAAAGAAAAATGCTCCCGCCAGTAATGGGCTGAGAGCATAAAGATAATACGGGCTGTGTGATCCGCCGCTGGCCCACAGGACGAAGGCGGAGAAGAGCAGGTCAATGCTCATTGCGGCGGGATAATCCACCACGACTTGATTCAGGCGGTGGTTGAAGATCGAGATGACCACATTGATGAGGATGGCGATAGACAATACAGTAAGAGGCGGAAGAATGTTTTGGGCGCTGACGCGGGTTAAGGTCAGCACGGCGGGGATTAACGAAGCCCAGCGGAAGATGACGAGGAAAATAAAAACGCGGTTTGTGCGAAAAACAGATTTAATGTTTTTTAGCATGAAAAACCTGAGCTTGTAAAAGAAAATGAAAGTTGTAGAATGATTATATCCGAATAATTTTTCCGTCTCCCCCGCGCGGGGGATGTAAATCCCCCTGTATGCGGGATGGTCAATCCCGCGCCGAATCGGTATCATGGCGCAGTTCAAAGGAGGCTCGAATGACAGATGTAATTAAAGAAGATCAGGTGCTTGATTGCTCAGGTATGCTTTGCCCCATGCCAGTTGTGAAAACATCCAAGGCCATGAAGGAAATGCAGTCTGGGCAGGTGTTGAAGATGGTCGCCACCGACCCCGGCGCTCCGCCGGACATGGAAGCATGGAGCCGCCAGACCGGCAACGAACTTATGCGCTCCATGACCGAAGGCGGTAAATTTATCTTCTATTTAAAGAAGAAATGATCGACTCTTTTTCAAACCTTTAGGAGTGATACCATGTCCAAATCTGACCCGAACGCCCCCAAACGACTTGCCTTGATCGCAAGCAAGGGAACACTTGACTGGGCCTATCCCCCGTTCATTCTCGCCAGCGCTGCCGGCGCGATGGGCTGGGAGGTGGGCATTTTCTTTACCTTTTACGGTCTGCCCTTGCTCAAGTCTGACCTTCATATGCAAGTCTCCCCGCTTGGTAACCCTGCCATGCCGATGAAAATGCCGTTTGGTCCGGAAGGCTTCCAAAACATTGTGTGGCCCATGCCGAATATTTTGATGGCAAACGTGCCTGGGTTTGAAGCAATGGCGACCAGTTTAATGAAGCAAACCTTCAAGAACAAAGGCGTTGCGTCCATTGAAGAATTGCGCGACATGTGTGTGGATTTGGATGTCCGCATGATCGGCTGCCAGATGACCATGGATGTCTTTGGCTTCAAGCGCGAAGAATTTATCAAGGAATGTGAAGTTGGCGGTGCAGCCATGTTCCTTGAATATGCCGCGGACGCGGATGTGCAGTTGTTTGTCTAAGCAATAAAAGTAGGTCACGCTTAAAGCGTGACCTACAAGTTAAAGGAGAGGGCAGTATGAGCGTGTGGAAAACGAACGACCCAGATACAAAAAAAATATTGTACGTTCAGACTCACGGTGAAAAGGATCCTGAACGAACGGCAACGCCGTTCTTTTTGGCGACTGCCGGCGCGGCGATGGATAACGAAGTCTGCATTTATTTCACCATGAACGGTCCACAGTGCGTGGCAAAAGGGAATGGCGACACGATCATCATTCCACGCAAGGGCGGCGGCGGCAAGGAATTGAAGTTCTTCATCGAACAGGCGCAGGAGATCGGTGTGCGCTTCCTCGTCTGCCAGCCTTCGCTCGACCTGCATGGTTACACCATGGACGACATGATCGAAGGCGTGGAAATGATCGGCGGCGCGGCGTTCAACGACATGGCGTGTGACGCTGACGCTGTTATAGGTTTCTAATCCACGAAGAGCACGAATTTTCACGAAGGTTTTATTCGTGTTTCTTCGTGTCCTTCGTGGAAAAGTAAAGGAGGCACACGTGCCCACCACACAAGAAAATTGGAACCCTGGCAAGAAGCAGGATCGCCACCCCGAAGTTTCATACGAAGAGAAAGAGAAACTCTTTCTCGAAGTGAAAAATGACCCGCGCTACGAAGACTTCCTTTATGGATGCTACGAGTGCGGCATTTGTGTTTCGACCTGCCCTTCGGCGCGCTTCTATGACTATTCTCCGCGGGTGATCGCTCAGGCGATGGCGCGTGAAGATGTGGAACGCGTGTACGACATCATCTCGGAAGACATTTGGAATTGCGCACAATGCTTTTCGTGCGTGCGCTGTCCGCGCCAGAACAACCCGGGCGGACTTGTCACTCTCCTGCGTGAAGTGGCGGTCAAGAACGGTTTGCAGGAAACCAAAGACGTTCTGCAAGGTTACAGCCGCGTGATCTACAAGGTCATGCTCAAGGGCAACCAGGTCTCGCCAGATATGCTCCAGCCCGATTTCTTCCCTGACTGGGGTCCGTGGGTGCAGAACTTCTCCGCGAACATGCCCGTGTGGAGAAAAGCCATCCCAGTGGATACGTTGCGCGGCGTGACCGATGCGGCGTGGAAAACGAATAGAAAGACCCTGCTCGAACTCTACACCATCTGGTTCGAGACAGGCAACATGGAGATCATCAAGGAAATTGACGAAGGCTTGCACGATTTATTGGCAGATGTGATGCAGGAAGAATTGGAAGAAGGATAAAGAGCGTCAAAAGTCGAACGTCGAAGGTCAACCTGCCGACCTTTGACTTTTGACCTTCGACCTTACTGGAGAACCCATGACCACAACCGTAGAAGAAATCCTTGAACGAAAATCCCATGCAGTGACTCGTGACCCTGAGATCGCGCCAACGCACGACATCCGCGAATCATTGTTCGAACTGGAAGCGAAGGGCGAGATCGTCGTCCAGCGCGTGCCTGAAAACCATGTGGAAGTGAAGACCAAGTTCGGGCGCACCAAGAAGATTCCCATTGACCACACCTGGCACCACAAATCCTGCGGTCAATGCGGACATATCCCTGGCTACACTTCGTCCATCTTTTGGCTGCATCGCCAATTCAATCTGGATTATCTCGACCCAACCGACCAGACTTCTTGCACGGGTTGGAACTACTACGCTTCGGCGACATCCAACGCTGCTGCACAGGCTGCGGTGATGAGTCGCAACTTCGCCGCCGCGCATGAGACGGGTTACTTCCCGATGATCCATTGCGGCACTTCCTACGGACATTACAAAGAGATCCGCGAGCAACTCGTCCACCACAAGGGACTGCGCGATGAAGTCCGCCGCATTTTGGACAAACTTGGCAAGCCGCTCGTCATCCCTGAAGAACTTGTCCACTACAGCGAGTGGGTGCATGTCATGCGCAATAAGTTCGCAGAGAAGCAAACCGTGGACATGAGCATGATTCGCGCCACGGTTCACCCTGCCTGCCATTACTACAAGATCGTCGCGGAAGACGCGATCTACGACCCTGATATTTACGGCGGTCAACGCACGGCGACGGTGACAGGTACGCTCGAAGCGCTCGGCATTGATGTAGCGGATTATTCAACCTGGTTCGATTGCTGCGGCTTTGGCTTCCGTCATGTGCTCGTTCAACGTGACTTCACCCGCTCTTTCTCAACTCTGCGCAAGATCGAAGTGATGAAGAACGAAGTCAACCCTGACCTGACCGTGACCCACGACACAGGCTGTGTGACCACGCTTGATAAGAGTCAGTTCTCGGCTAAGGCACACGACCGCAATGTGGGAATTCCCGTGTTGTCAGATGCGCAGGTTGCGGCGTTGGCGATGGGAGCACATCCCTTCCGTGTGGTGCAGTTCCACTGGCATTCCACGGATTGGCGTCCGTTCCTGGACAAACTTGGAATCAACTGGCAGAAATACTGGGACGAATTCCAAGGCGACCTCGAAGCAATTCGCGCAGGGACGAAATCGGGCATTACGTGGGAAGACGCGGATAAGCCCGTAGTTTATTAAGTGTCAAAAGTCAAAGGTCAAAAGTCGCCCGACCTTTGACCTTTGACTTTCGACCTGAAACTTGACACTTGAAACAGGAGAACTGTAAATGTCATCAAACAAAATTTTGGTAATCGGCGGCGGACCTGCGGGATTGGAAGCGGCTCGGTCTGCGGCTGAACTCGGCGGGGAAGTCATTCTCATTGAAAAGCGCGAACGCCTCGGCGGCACGCCCGACCGTGAGGGATACGCCAAACTCACCCATCACTGGCGCGACGCGTCTGAAGCGATGGCAGAACTCAGCAATGCCGTCACAAGCAACGCCAATGTGCAAGTGAAGTATCAAGCCGAAGTGAAGGGAATGTCTGGGAGCGCTGGCAACTTTGAAGTCCAGATCGAAGCGGGCGGCGCAGCCGAGTCCCTCAACGTGGGCGCGGTCATCATCGCCACGGGTTTCCAGCATTTTGACCCAGGTCGCGCCACGCAATACTACAACTACTACTCGTTCCCCGATGTCATCACGCTCACCGATCTCGAAAAGATGTTGAAGGAACACAACGTCGTGCGCCCGTCGAACGGACAAGCGCCGAAGAAGATCGCGTTCATTCAATGTGTGGGTTCACGTGATAGACAAATTGGAAACGAATATTGCTCGAAGGTTTGCTGCGGCATTGCCAGCAAGCAAGCGATCGAATTGCGCGAGCAGTTGCCTGATAGCAAAGTGATGATCTTCTACATTGACATGCGCATGTATGGTTATTGGGAAAATGAAATCTACTGGCCCGCGCAGGAAAAATATAAAGTCAATTATGTAAAGGGCGTCATCAGTGAAGTGCTCAAGAAGGGCGACCAACTTTTGATCCGCGGTGAAGACACCACGATGAGCCGCCCGATGGAAGTGACGATGGATATGGTCGTGCTCTCGGTCGGCATGGAGCCGAGCGCAGGCACACGCGCCATCGCGCAACTGATGGGCGTTCAGCAAAACAAATACGGTTTCATCGAAGCGGGCGGTGCGGGTGGTCTCGACACCGTTGCAACTTCTGTGCCTGGCATTTTCGTCGCAGGCGCGGCAGCGGGTCCATCAGACTTGGACGACTCGATCTCTGAAGCAGGTCTCGCCGCGGCACGCGCCGTTGCGTTGACTCGCAAAGTGATGGCGTAATGCTCCCTCAGCGACAGAGTCACATCATCAAGCAAAAGACGGGACCCGACGACCCCGAACTGCAAACCAATTTGCAGGAAGCGTTGGGACAAGTCGCGCCTGAGGATGTGATTGCGATAGCAGACGAATTGGCGGAACGTCACGCCCGCCTCTTTCTTGGACTTCGAGCGGACTCTGCTTCTCTAGCCTCTTCCTTCGCTGACATCGCTTCCGCTGTCGCGCACACCAAAGCGAACGCGCGAACCATCACCAATTACTTTGCGCAAGGTGATTACTCGCTCTTCGAGCAATTACTACAAGGCGAAGCGTCCGCGCCTGTACGTGTGGCAGTCTTTGTCGAAAAGTTGAACGCGCTCGATACGCGTCTCGCTCTCGAACTCGCTACTGGACTTTTACACAACACCTTCCCCTCCCAACACTGGCTATGGACTCGCTGGCTATGGGATCCGACCGTCGGCACGGGCATTCTGCCTTTGCTGGCGGGCAGCACGCACAACCTCAACGCCGAAAATCTCGCGGACGGATACGCCCGAGTCGGCGCGGTAACGGCGATGAGCGTGAAGTTCGGTGAAGGGACTGGCTTGTTTGTTGACGAGTTAATGAGTAACGAGAAACGAGTGCCGTTTGCGAATAGTGCGTTCCTGGCATGTGCTTACAGTGTGTATCTGTACGGCACGACGAGTTGGCGATTGAGTAGAGAGTTCAACGGGTTGTTGCCTACGTTGCCGAACATGGCGAGACGGCTACTTGGGTTGAAGAAGAGCGGCGCGTAGGGGACGTTCTCTAACGTCCCCGTCGGCGTAAGAGAACGCCGACTACGCAAAAAAATAAACAGGAGACCATCCTTCATGGCACCTAAGTTTGAAAAAGCAAAAGCAGTCGAAAAAGAACACGCAGTCGTAGATGGCGTTGACGTTTCGGGTCACTGGAACCGCATGTTCGAACAGCGGGTGATCTTCGAGTACACGCCCGAACTGATCGAAAAGATCGCGGACATCCCCAACGCGGAATCATTTGCGAATTGTTATCAGTGCGCCAAGTGCGTCGCCGTCTGCCCCGTGGATGTGGTCGGGAATTACGGTCCGCGCAAGTTGTATCGCTACGCCCAAACAGGCATGGACTTAACCGAAGCGCCCGAGTTGTGGCTTTGCACCACCTGTGCCAACTGTCTGCGCGTGTGCCCCAAAGAAGTGAACATGGTCAAGATCATGCCCGCCGCACGCGAGCAGGCGATCTTGGATGGCAAGTTCGTGCCCGCGGAATTACAGCAGGCATTCGAGAATACCGCCAAGAGCGGCAACCCGCTCGGTCAGCCTCAGCGCAAACGCGACGCTTGGATTCAGTCCGCGGGCGTGCCTGTGCCGATCATCAAAGACTTGGGTCGCAAAGTGAGTGTGCTTTGGTATGTCGGCTCGTATCCTTCGTATCATCCACGCGGCATTGACGCGGCGGCTGCAGCAGCGCGAATCTTCAACGCGCTCGGCATTGACTTTGCCATTCTCGGCAAGGAAGAAAAAGACGACGCCGACTCTCAGCGTCTGGCTGGCGAGAAGGGTCTGTTCGAGATGATGACCGAGCAAAATATCGAGACCTTCAATAAATATGAATGGGACGAAATGGTTGTCACAGGTCCGCATGAGTTGAATGCCTTCAAGAACGTGTACCCGAAGTATGGCTTTGAACGCCCTGTCGTTCATTACAGCACCTTCCTTGCGCGTTACCTTGACCAACTCAAGCCCATGCTCAAGCACCCTGTCAATAAGAAGATCACCTATCACGATCCGTGCTATCTCGGGCGTCACAACGGTGAATACGAAGCGCCGCGCAAACTGCTCGAAGCCATCCCTGGCGTGGAGTTGGTTGAAATGCAGCGCAACCGCGAGAACGGTTACTGCTGCGGTGGCGGTGGCGGCGGTATGTGGATGGACTCCTTCACCGCCAAGCACAACACCACCATGCGCCTCTCCGAAAAACGCGCCATGGAAGCTGCGTCCACGGGCGCGAACGTGCTGGCAGTGGCTTGCCCCTTCGAAGTCTCGCGCTTCACCGACGCGGTCAAGTCCACGGGCAATGAGCATGTGGATGTGTTGGATATCCTTGAATTGCTGGATAGGTCGATGAGGGGTGAGTAGTAATTGGTAATTAGAGATTGGTAAATAGTAATTACCAATTACCAATCTCCAAAAGGAAACGTAACTCGAAATAGGAGCCTTCATGAATATCGTAGTAGCCATCAAACATATCCCCAGCATTGCCGATGACCTGCCCGTCAAAGGTAATAACGTGGATTTCGACTCGGTGGATTTTGTCCTCAATGAATGGGACGAGCATTCCATCGAGCAAGCCGTTTTGATCAAGGAATCTGTCGGTGGGACAGTGACCGTGATCGGCGTGGACTTGATCGGGGAGTTGGACAACGCGCTTCATCTCGCGCTGGCAAAGGGCGCCGACAAAGTGGTCAAGATCACCGCTGACGATCCCGCCGCGGATTCGCACATGCAAGCCAAATGGCTGTCAGAAGCGATCAAGGGCATGGGCGCGAACATGGTCTTCGCGGGCGTGCAGGCGTCGAATGACCTTGATGGACAGATCGGTCCGATGATTGCGGCGTATTTGGATATGCCCTACATCGGCGGCGTGAGTTCTGTTGAAGCCAACGGCGACTCTGCCACGGTCAATAAGGAATTTGCGGGTGGGGCGGGCGCGAAGTATGCCGTGTCCATGCCGTTCGTGGCGGGTGTGCAGTCTGCGCCGAAGCCGCCGCGTTATGCGCCCGTGAGCAAAGTCCGCCAGATGGCGCAATCCGCTACGGTGGAGAAAGTCGCTCCGTCGGGTGACGCGGACGTTAGAGAACGTCCGCTACGCATATTGAAGATGGCTCCGCCCGTGGTGACGGGTCATGCTGAGATGATCGAAGGTTCGTCGAAGGAAGTGGCGGCGAAGATCGTGGAGTTGTTGAAGAGCAAAGGCTTAGCGTAGTGGACGCTCTCTAGCGTCCACATTCGGCGTTACACCTGCCCTGGCGGGCGGTGCCAGGGGAGAACGCCGAGTACGCATAATGAGGAGATAACATGAGCAATGACATTCTCGTAATCACCGAACACATGGATGGCAAGTTCTCTGATGTGTCGTTTGAAATGGTAGGAAAAGCCAAAGAGTTGGCGTCCGCTTTGGGAGGGCAAGCAGTTGCCGTCGTAGTCGGAGGCGGGGTTTCATCCAATGTGTTCGCGTCTGATTCCACGATCCACATTGATGACGCGGCTCTGTCGAATTTCAATCCTGAAGCGTATGGAAAAGTGATCGAAGCGCTGGTCAAGGAGAAGTCGCCGAAGGTCGTGATGTTCGGCTGGACGGTGACGGGCATGGATGTGGCGGCGTGGCTTTCGGCGCGGACAGGCGCTCCGTTGGCGGCGTATGCGAAGGATGTGCGTGTTGAAGGCGGCTCGCTCGTGGTGAGCAGCCAGGCATACGGCGGTAAGTTGATGGCGGAAGTTGCGCCCGAAGGCGACATGGCGATCGTGGCGTGTTTGGCGGGTTCGTTCCCTGTGGAAGCGGGGCAAGGCTCGACGGCGGGGACGACAATGGCTTCACCTGTGGACGCGGGTTCGTTGAAAGTGAAATTTGTCGAAGCGATCAAACCCGCTGGCGGCGATGTAGACATCACTGCACAGGCGAAGTTGGTTTCGATAGGTCGCGGTATCGGCGGCAAAGAAAATGTGGAACTCGCTGAAGAATTGGCGAAGGCGCTCGGGGCAACGGTCTCCGCTTCTCGTCCCGTGGTGGACGCAGGCTGGTTGCCGCGCACGCGTCAGGTGGGCAAGTCGGGTCTCAAGGTCAAGCCGAAGTTGTATCTCATGCTCGGGATCTCTGGCGCGCCCGAACATCTCGAAGGCATGAAGAGCGCCGAGTTGATCATCGCGGTCAACACCGATAAGAAAGCGCCGATCTTCAATGTGGCGCATTATGGTGCGACGGCGGATCTGTTCGAAGTGGCTGAGGCAATGTTGGAATTGCTGTAAATCTTCGATCTTCGATATTTGGTTTTCGAATAACCAATATCGAATATCGGTTTTCGTTTTCGGGAGGGTTTCTTGCTCACAACGATTGAAAAAATCATCTTCATTGTGCTGGCGATCACGGCGGCGGGGTTCACATTTCATGGGTTCAAGACCATCATCGACTCGATCCGCAAGGGACGACCTGCACCCGAGTTGAAGAACATCCCTGCGAGTTTGCTCAATGCAGGCGTGAAGGTGTTGTTCCAGCAGACCATCTTCAAAGCACGCAAAGTTCTCAGCGCCATTCACATGGGACTGTTCTTCGGTCTCATCACGTATGCCATCGTCAACTTGATGGATGTTCTCGAAGGTCTCGTCCCTGGCTTCGACTTGGTCTATGGCGGCAAGCACATCCCCAACGCGCCGACGGGACTCGTCAATGCCTTCAATCTCATCGCCGACGTGATGAGCATGTTCCTGTTGATTGCCATCACCGTGTTTTTGGTGCGCCGCTTCATCGTCAAGGACAAGGCGCTCACTTACCGCGATAACGTCCTGCTGAATCCAAAAGTCAAAGCGGGCGGGCAGGCGCGAGACTCGCTCACTGTGGGTGTGTTCGTCATCATGCACGTTGTCGCGCATGTGCTCAGTCAAGCCTATCGCCTCACCGAAGGCGCCGACCCGTTCATGCCGTTTGCAAGTTTTCTCAATTCGATTTTCGGCGTGTCCGAAACGGGCGTGCATGTTGCGTGGTGGGTCAGCATTGGCTGGGTGATGTTCATCGTCCCCTACCTCTCGCGCAGCAAGCACACGCACTTTTTCATGTCGCCCATCAATCTCGGTTTGGCGAAACAGAATCCGCGCGGTCAACTCGACACACCCGCGAAGGTTGACCCTGGCGCGAAATTTTTGCATGACCTTTCGTGGAAGCGCGTTCTGGATTCCTACGCCTGCGTGCAATGCAATCGCTGTCAGGATGTCTGCCCCGCGAATTTTTATGGGCGACCGCTCTCCCCTTCGGCATTGGAAGTGAACAAGCGTTATCTCCTTAAGGAGGCGACCTTCGGCTCTCACCCCGACCGATTGCTGGTTCCGCTTACTGAGAGCGTTATCTCCCCTGAGGCGGTTTGGTCTTGCACAACCTGCTATGCGTGTGTCCGCGTGTGTCCTGTCGGCAATGAACCGATGGCAGACATCGTGGACATCCGTCGGCGCATGTTGATCGATGGCTATGAAATTGACAGCGGCGTGCAGAACGCGCTTCAATCTCTCGCCACGAACGGCAACTGGATGAGCAAAGGCAAACGTCTGCGCGGACGCTGGGCAAAGGAAATGGAATTCCCCGTCAAGAACGCGACTGAAGAACCCGTTGAACATCTCTGGTTTGTCGGTGATACCGCTTCCTTCGATGAACGCGTCATTCCAAATACAAAGATGGTAGCGCGGCTCTTCAATCAAGGCGGCTTGGACTTCGGCATTATGTACCAGAACGAATCCAACTCTGGCAACGATGTGCGCCGCGTGGGCGAAGAAGGTCTGTTCGAGCAACTCGTCGAGCAGAATATGGCGGCGTTTGGCAAAGCGCAGTTCAAACAGATCGTCACAACTGACCCGCACTCGTTCAACACACTCAAGAACGAGTATCCGCAATTCGGCGGGACGTTTGAAGTGAAGCATTACACCGTGACGCTGCTCAAGTTAATTGAAGAAGGCAAACTCACGATCAAGAATAAACTGTCCAATTACAAAGTCACTTTCCACGACCCGTGCTATCTCGGTCGCTACAACGGCGGATTCACCGCTCCGCGTAAACTACTCGAACTGCTCGGTGTGGAATTCCACGAAATGCCGCGCAACTGCGAGAACTCATTCTGCTGCGGCGCAGGCGGCGGTCAGATCTGGATGGGCAAGGTTGCGCCTGGGGAACGTCCCGCCGAGAACCGAATCAAAGAAGCGTTGACCACCTTCGGTGAAGGCTCAAACGCGAAGACCCAACTCTTCATCGTCACTTGTCCCAAAGACATGATCATGTACTCCGACGCGGTCAAGACCACTGGCAACGAAGGCAAGATCGAAGTCCGCGACATCATTCAGTTGGTGGCGGAAGCCGTCGGAATTGAGGAACCTATCCACGCACCCGTCGCCGCGTAGTGGACGTTCTCTAACGTCTACGGGTTGCGCCAACCGACATGGCGCTAGAGAGCGCCTAGTACGCATAGAAAAGGAGTTTATGTACCCACGAATTCGTATGGAAGGTTCGGTGTACTACATCACAACAAACGTGTACGGACGTTTGAAAATATTCAATACACCATCCTTCATCATACCGATTCTGGATAGCCTGAATTTCTACCGCCATCAATTCAAATGCAAACTTCTCGGTTACGTCATCATGCTCGACCATTTGCACTTGCTGATTTACCCAACTGGTGATTCTTCCGTCGTTTCCGATTTCATGCGCGATTTCAAACGCTTTACGTCAGGCAGGATTGCGCGACAGGCAGAGTTGGAAGGCAAAACCGAATGGACAGCTCATTTTCAAGAGTCAGGCGAAGAGACAAAACGAGCCGAGAAAAAGGTTTGGCAGGACTCGTTTTGGGAGCAATTCATCATCACCGAAAAGTTCCTGACCGAGAAGTTGAATTACATCCATATGAACCCCGTTCGTGCAGGTTTGGTGGATGACCCAGCAAAATATCCGTATTCGAGTTATCGCAATTACGAGTTTAATGACAGTGCGCTGATTGAGATTGACAAGGATTGGTAGCGCAATGCGCAGGAGACGTTCTCTAACGTCGAATTTGGATGGCGCAAAATGGCGGTAGAGACCGCCTGCTACGCAGAAACAATGAATTATGTTTAAATGTCCCTATTGCGATTTTAGCGGTAAGCGATCCGAAGTCCACAATCACCTCGCGGAAAATCATGGCGATACGCTTGGTGTGCGCGTGGACGAATTTACAAAGCACACGTTTTACGTGATCACCTGTCCCGTTTGCGGCGCGAGTTATGAACAGGTCACGAAGAAAGCGCGCCGCGACCCGAGTTTTGTGTCAGAATATGAATACGAGATTCGGTTGGTTGTTTTCGATCTACTTCTGTATCACCTGCAAGGTGAACATCAACTTGGCGCGTAAGTGGCGCTCTCTTGCGCCACAAGCGGACGTTAGAGAACGTCCGCTACGCAACGAAAAAATTGGAGGCTCAAATGGCAACAGTTCGTGGATGTAACATTCCTGAAAATCTCTACTACTGGGTGGAGAAACACGCCTGGGCATTGCCCATGGACGATGGCACCGTGAAGATTGGCATTACCGATGTAGCGCAGAATTTGGCGAAGGGCATTGTCAACGCCACGCCGAAGGAAGCGGGACGCACCGTGCAGAAGGGCAAATCGGCGGGGACGCTGGAGAGCGGAAAGTGGGTGGGACCTGTCACATCACCTGTGACAGGTGAGATCGTGGAAGTGAATGAAGCAATGAAGGGCAAGCCATCGCTAATCAACTCCGACCCGTATGGTGAGGGCTGGTTCGTGAAGGTCAAGCCCACCGATTGGGCTGGCGAAAGTGCCGCGCTGTTGACTGGTGAAGCGGCTGTGGCTGCGTATCAGAAATTTATGGAAGAACAAAACCTAAAGTTTGAATGATGAATGAAGAATGCAGAATAAAAAAATTCTGCATTCTCTATTCTGCATTCTTCATTTCCCCATGATTTTCTACGCCTGTGACATTCCCGAAGACCTCTATTACGACATCGAGCGCGATGTGTGGATTCGCTTTGACGGCGAGATCGCCACGCTCGGCATGACCGATGTCGCCCAAACCCGCTGCGGAAAGTTTGCCGCGCTCAGTTTTCGGGAAGTTGGCAAGAAGGTTGCACAAGGCAAGGCGTTGGCAACCATTGAGTCCGCCAAATGGGTGGGACCGTTCCCTGCGCCGTTCTCGTGTGAGATCGTAGCAACGAATGAAGAAGCATTTGCAAATAATATCCTGCTCGCTAATAAAGAACCGTACACCGATGGCTGGCTAGTAAAAGTGAGACCGACGAATTTGGAAAGCGAACGCGGTCACCTAGTTACAGGCGACGAAGCAGTTGAGAAATACAAAGCAAGAATTCAGGAATTGAAGATCAATTGTCTAAGGTGTATTGATTAGGAGATTCCATGTTCACGATTTATTGGATAATCGCTGGCTCAATCGCAATGGCTGTCGGCGCAATACTTCTCGGTGTTTGGTTGCGAAGAAATCCATCCAAAGAAAATGCAGAGAAATCAAGCCGTGTCATGCACTTCCTATTTTTTGCAGGACAGATCGCTCCACCGATTGTTGCGTTTTTTTACCCTGGGATATCTCGTCTCGATGAACTGGTCGGATTAAACCCTTTGCCCATGCGACCTATCTTTCTCGGAATCGGTATCTTGCTTGCCATCCCAGGTTTTTATTTCATGGCAGTGACCAATAAATTGCTGCGTTCCATTGGGAAAGGCACTAATGCCTTTGTATTGACCAGGCATGTCGTCAATGACGATATTTATAAGCGCACTCGAAACCCAATGTCATTAGGCTTTTACCTGCTTGCCATTGCGCTGGGATTCGTCACTAGCTCAACCTTTGCCACACTCGCCGCTGTTCTTTGCATTATCCCGTCTCATTTGATCTTCATTAAGTACTTTGAAGAAAAAGAATTGGAACTTCGTTTCGGCGAATCCTATCTTGAATATAAAAAGAACGTCCCGTTTCTCTTTCCAAAACTCGGTTAGACCATACTTTCATAGAGGTGAATCATGTCCAAGAAAATCCGTTTGCTTTACATGGAAGGCGTATCCCCACTCCGCTCGCAGACTGTCTATCACGCGGTCGGGTACGCCATGAAAGAAAGCACGCCCAACACCATCATCATGGTCTCGCCGAATGGACCGTATGTGTCCATCGGCTACCATCAGGATATGCAAAAGGAAGTTGATCTCGATTACTGCGAGAAACACAACCTGCCCGTCTATCGTCGTGAAGTCGGCGGCGGCGCGGTGTTTTTGGATAACGGTCAATTGTTTACGCAATGGATCTTCCACAAGGAAGATTTACCCACCACATTGGAAGAACGCTTCAAACTTTACATTGATCCGCTTGTGGCAACTTATCAGGAACTCGGCATCCCCGCCAATCACCGTCCGATCAACGATGTGCATGTCAACGGCAAGAAGATCGGCGGCACGGGCGCGGCGCAGATGGGCATTGCCGAAATTCTCGTCGGCAGTTTGATGTATACCTTCGACAAGAAGACCATGTCGCAGGTACTGAAAGTCCCTTCCGAGAAAATGCGCGACAAGATTTTCGAATCGCTCGAAGCCTACATGACCACGATGACCGAGCAACTCGGATCCACGCCCGACCGCGCCACAGTCAAAGACTTGTATATGAAGAAAGTCTCCGAAGCGTTGGGCATGGAAGTTTACGAAGGCGAGTGGACAGAGGAGGAAGAAGCGATGGCAAAAGAGATCGACGCGCGCTTCACCTCCGATGAATGGCTGTATCAAAAAGGTCAACTCAAACAGCAGGGCGTGAAAATTCATCAGGATGTACACATCGTCGAAGCGGCATTCAAGGCTCAGGGCGGTTTGATCCGCATCATCGCCCGCCTGCGTGAAGGTCGCATTGACGACGTCACCATCTCTGGCGATTTCACCCTGCTGCCTGTCTTCGCTCTCGGCGCGCTCGAACAATCCCTGCGCGGTGTCGCCGCCACGCCTGAGAATCTCAAATCCAAGATCGAAGAAGCGTACTATCGCCTCAACATCCAATCCCCTGGCGTCACGCCCACCGATTTCACAACGGCGATCATGAATGCCGTGACTCCTCCGCAAGCCGCTTAATGATTCACCACAGATGAACACAGATCGACACAGATGTTTGATGAACGTTTTTCAAACTTATCCAATTCATCAGCGTTTATCTGTGGTTAAAAGGTTTTTCACTTAATGACTCAAAACTACGGCTTCCTCATCGACCAATCCAAATGCATCGGCTGTCACGCCTGCTCCACCGCGTGCAAATCCGAGAATCAAGTGCCGCTTGGCGTGTATCGCACATGGGTCAAGTATGTGGAGACAGGCTCCTACCCCGACGTGCGCCGCCGCTTTCAGGTGACGCGCTGCAACCACTGTGCTAACCCGCCTTGCGTGCGCATCTGTCCCGTCACTGCGATGTATCAACGTGATGATGGCATCGTTGAATTTGATCCGTCAATCTGCATCGGATGTAAATCCTGCATGCAAGCCTGCCCCTACGACTCGATCTATCTCGACCCCGAAACCAACACCGCTGCGAAATGCACCTTCTGCGCGCATCGTTTGGATGTGGGACTCGAACCCGCCTGCGTGGTGGTCTGCCCCGAACACGCGATCCTCGCTGGCGACTTGAACGACCCCGCCTCAGAAATAAGCCGAAAGTTGTCCACTGCGCAAGTGAGCGTTCGCAAGCCTGAGCAGGGGACGGGTCCCAAACTGTTCTACATCAATGGCAACGATTGGTCGCTGCATCCTTCTGCCACTCAAACCCACGACTCCTACATGTGGGCGGATAAGGTCACCGAGCAAAACGTCACTGCTTTTGAGCGCGGATCAATTGCATTGCCTGTCTTGAAATCCAAATCGGGCACGCCCATCCGTACCCCGCAGACTCAAGGCGAGCCGCTCAACGGTCCCATTCAGTTTGGCGGACGTGTTGCCGAGCACATGGTGCAGACTGCATACACCGCACAGCACAAGATCAACTGGCACTGGGAACTGCCTTCGTATCTCGTCACCAAAAACATCGCAGGCGGATTGTTCATGCTGCTCAGCCTTGGTGCAGGTTTGGGGATGTTCACATTCGACTCCGCGACCTTCCTTGCTACTGGCTTCACGGCAATGATTTTCATGCTTATCACAACCATCTTGCTCATCAAGGATTTGTCACAACCCAAACGTTTCTTGAATATTTTGTTCCGCCCGCAATGGAAGTCATGGGTGGCGCGCGGCGCGTACATCATGGTCACGTTCACGGTGATGGCGGGGCTGTGGTGGCTGCTCGAAGCGGGCGCATTCTGGAACATCCTCCTTGCTGATTTTGTCGCAGGCATTCGTCCGTTCGCGGCATGGATCGTCTTCCCCTTCGCATTGGGTGTGGTCATCTACACCGCCTTCCTGCTCAATCAAGCCGAAGGGCGCGACATGTGGCAAAGCCCATTGCTGTCATTCCAACTGTTGTCGCAATCCATCATGGTTGCCAGCAGTGTTTTCTTTGGGCTGAATACGATCCCTGCTATTCGTTTGCCAGCAGATTCGATTGAATTTCTACGCGTTGTCCTCCCCGCAAGCATCGTCATCAACTTGCTTCTAACCCTCGCGCCTAAACTCACTTCCTTTGCGACTGACACCGCCATGCTCGCCTCGCGCGAAATGACCCACGGCAAATTCCGCAATCACTTCTGGTGGGGCGGCATAGCGCTGGGACACATCATCCCCATGTTGCTCTGGCTCTTCCTACCCTTCACCCTGCCCATCGCTCTGACGATCATGATCGGCATGTTCTTCTACGAATACGCCTTCGTGATGGCGCCGCAGTATATTCCGAATTCTTAGAGCAAGTTTGAAAGTTGACAGGTTGGAAAGTTTGAATGTTGCGTTCTTTATAACCAGCAAACCTTCTAACTTGTAAACCTGCAAACTTGACACCTGGAACCTGAACCCTTATGACAAAAATTCCTCAAACCTCCGCAGGCACCGCCGTCCCGCAATTTGCGGACTCTGACCGCAAGCCCATCAAACTGACCGAAGTCGTCCACCCCGATGGGCGCATCAGCCAGTATCCACCTCCCGAAGTATGGGATGAATGGGTGGAATGGGACGGCAAGGAGTGGCCTCGCAAAGTGGCGCGGCGCTATACGCTCGTGCCGACCGTCTGCTTTAACTGCGAATCTGCGTGTGGACTTCTCGCCTACGTGGACAAGGACACCTACGAGATTCGCAAGTTCGAAGGCAACCCTGTCCACCCTGGCTCGCGCGGACGTAACTGCGCCAAGGGACCCGCGACTCATAATCAAGTCTATGACCCTGAGCGGATTTTGTATCCGTTGAAACGAGTCGGCAAGCGCGGCGAAGGCAAATGGGAGCAAATCTCCTGGGAGCAGGCGTTGACCGAGATCGCGGAGAAAATGCGCGAGAGCAAATTACGCCGTCCGAATGGGATCGTCTATCACGTCGGACGCCCAGGCGAAGACGGATACACCAACCGTGTCGTGCAGACTTGGGGCATGGATGGTCACAACAGCCACACCAACATCTGCTCATCGTCCTCTCGCGCTGGCTACAACTTCTGGATTGGGCAGGACCGTCCCAGCCCAGACTTTGCCAACGCAAGGGTCATTCTGCTCATCTCAAGTCACCTCGAAACGGGTCATTACTTTAACCCGCATGCCCAACGCATCATCGAAGCCAAAACAGATGGCGCAAAACTCATCACCTTCGACCCGCGTTTGAGCAATACCGCATCCATGAGCGATGTCTGGCTGCCGACCTACCCTGGCAGTGAAAATACGATTCTGCTTTCGATTGCGAATCATCTGATTCAAAATAATTTATACAACAAAGACTTCATGCAGAAATGGGTCAACTGGAAGGAAACACTGCAAGCCGTCGCCGATGGAAAATTGTCAGTAAACAGCGACCAACTTGCGGCGGAGATTCGAAGCGCGTGTTCTTCATCCAGCCTTCAATCTTCAGCCTTCGACCTGTTCGACCGTCTGCTCAAAGAACTCTACGCCGAGTACACCTTCGAACGCGCCGCAAAGGAATCAGAAGTACCGATCGAGCGCATTCAAGAAACGGCGCGGCTGGTTGCCAATTGCGAAGGCAAACTTGCCACGCACGTTTGGCGTTCTGCGAGCGTCGGCAATTTGGGCGGATGGCAGGTGGCGCGTTGCCTACTCTTCCTCAATGTGTTGACGGGCAGCATCGGCAACAAAGGCGGCACATCGATGACGGGTTGGAACAAGTTCGTGCCCAAGCCGTTCAAAGGTGCGCCTGCTCCAGAAACGTGGAACGAACTGCACTACCCCATCGAGTATCCGCTCGCGCATTACGAGATGTCGATTCTCCTCCCGCACATGCTTGAAGAAGGTCGCGGCGACATTGATGTCTATTTCACCCGCGTCTACAACCCGATGTGGGTCAACCCCGATGGCTTCATGTGGCTCAAGGCGCTCAAGAATGAAGACTCGAAGATCAAGTGTTATGTTGCGCTCACGCCCACGTGGAACGAGACCGCATGGTTCGCCGATTATGTTTTGCCGACGGGGCACGGACCCGAACGTCACGACCTGATGAGTCAGGAAACGCACGCGGGACAGTGGATCGCATTTCGCCAGCCTGTGCGCCGCGTTGCGATGGAACGCGCGGGCATGAAGGTGGACTTCACCTATCAAGCCAACCCTGGCGAAGTGTGGGAAGAGAACGAGTGGTGGATTCAACTTTCCGCGAAGATGGATCCCGATGGTTCGCTCGGCATTCGTCAGTGGTTCGAGAGTCCGTATCGCCCTGGCGAGATCATCACCGTGGATGAATACTATCAATGGATCTTCGAAAACTCCGTGCCAGGTTTGCCCGAAGCCGCCGCAAAAGAAGGATTGACTCCGCTGGCGTACATGCGCAAGTATGGCGTGTTCGAAGTGAAGAAGGAAATTTACGTTCCCTTCACAAAGGAAATTGGCAAAGCGAACGATTATCAAGTGGATGAGTTCAATCGCGCCTCAAAAGACGGACATGTAGTTGGTCTGGCGGTGGACGGTGTGGTCACCCCTGGATTTGAAACCCCCTCGAAGAAACTCGAATTCTTCAGCGATACCCTCGCCAACTGGGGCTGGAGTGAAAAAGAAAATGTCATTCCGTGGGCGGTGAAGAGTCACGTCCACCCCGATACGATTGACCGCTCCAAAGGCGAGATGATTCTGCTCCCCAATTTCCGCTTGCCGACGCTGATCCACACACGCTCGGCAAACGCGAAGTGGCTGTATGAGATCTCGCACAAGAATCCGATTTGGATGAATCCCGAAGACGCGCAACGCCTCGGGCTGGACACAGGCGACCTCGCCAAAGTAGAGACCGAGATCGGTCACTTCGTGGATACGGTCTGGGTGACCGAAGGCATCAAACCAGGCATCATCGCCATTAGCCACCACTTGGGACGCTGGCGCTTGAACGAAGATAAAGGTGTGAGCAAAGGTTCGTCGAATCTCGTCGAACTCCACGACGATGGCAAAGGCGGATTCCTCATGCGCGTCATTCACGGCGGCAAAGCATGGGAATCCTCTGACCCCGATACCAGCCGCATCTGGTGGAGCAACGTTGGCGTGAACCAGAACCTTGCTCATGCCGTCCATCCCGACCCCATCAGCGGAGTCCATTGTTGGTTGCAAAAGGTGTTCAAGGTCAGCAAAGCCGAAGCAGGCGAAAAAGCAGGTGACCTTTTTGTGGATACAAACAAGTCGATGGAGATCTATCGCAAATGGCTGGCAATGACCCGCTCTGCGGAAAAGGTCAGCCCCGATGGGAATCGCAGACCGATGTGGTTAGCGCGTCCGCTCAAGCCGACGAAAGAGGCGTATAAATTACCCAAATAGCATGTCACACCTGCACTTGCGTGCTGGTGCAAGTGTTGCGAGTGAGCGCTGGTCGAGTAGCGCGAGGCGCATATCGAGACCAAGCGAGCGAAGCAATCTTCTCGTCGAATTGGGGATTGCTTCGACGGAAGAACATCGTCTCGCAAAGACAGGGAATTCGAAACAGAGTCAACTATCAGTTAAGTCCGAAGCGTGATTATTTGAAGGCGAATCTAACATGGCAGAAAAATCTACAACGGCAAAGAAATCCACAAAAGCACGGAAATCCGCACAGGAGGAGGAACCCGAAGAGCCTGTCTGGACTTATCGCGGCTATCACCTTAAGACCAGTGAATTTACCACGGCGATGGTGCATTTCTTTCGCGCGGAGATTCAGCGGGCGAATGTCTGGCGGCAGCGATTGGACACCACCACCAACTGGGCGGTGGTTGCCACTGGCGCGACGCTTTCAATTGCGTTCGGTCAATCGAACGTTCATCACGCCATCATTTTATTAAATACATTGCTGGTTTTATGGTTTCTTTTTATCGAGGCGCGCCGTTACCGTTATTATGAGTTGTGGGCTTATCGCGTGCGTTTGATGGAAACGGATTTTTATGCGGCCATGCTTGTGCCTCCATTTCATCCGTCGCCCGAGTGGGCTGAGAACCTTGCTGAAAGTTTGCTCACGCCAAGTTTTCCCATTTCAGTTTGGGAGGCGTTCGGCCGCCGTCTGCGCCGAAATTATTATTGGATATTCCTGATTCTTTATGCGGCGTGGGTCGCAAAGATATGGCTTTTCCCGTCTGCGCCATTGACCGTGCAGGAGTTCATAGACCGCGCTTCTGTTGGCCCCATTTCCGGCGAGATCATGATCATGATGGGCATTGCTTTGTATGCCATCCTGACTATCTTCGCGATTGCCACGGTCAACATGACGCGCGCGGCGGGCGAAGTGCTTCCACGTTTTGGAGACGAGAGCGCGACCGCCGCGCCGTCTGAGCAGGGAAAACCGAAGGGCTTGCGCGCCTTGATCGCGCCCCGTCAGCGCCGCCGCCAGCTTCTCGCGCTGGTCATCACCGGCAAGCCCGATACTGTTTCAAGCCGCATCCTCACTGACCTTGGCCGCGGCGTCACGGCCATCAGCGGAAAAGGTATGTATACAGGTTCAGAGCGGACTGTGCTCATGTGCGCGTTGACGGTCACCGAAGTACATAACCTGAAAACTGCCGTGGCAAAAGAAGACCCGCAGGCTTTTGTGATCGTTTCTCCGGCGCAGGAAATTTTGGGACGCGGCTTCAACCCGCTTGAGGAAAAATAATTGCGGACTCTTGATCAAATTCTGGCGGAGAGCGCCAAACGCCACAAGCATCTTTGTCCGCGGCAGGTGCTTGGCGCGCGCATGGGATTGTTTGCCGCCGAACTTCTCGGGCTTGAATTGCCGCGCGGCGACAAGCGGCTGCTGGTCATCTCTGAAACGGATGGCTGCGCCGTGGATGGACTCATCGCTGCGACAGGCTGCCGCGTCGGCAGCCGCACGCTTCGCATCCTGGATTTTGGCAAGGTTGCTGCTACTTTTACAGATACCTACACTGAAGAATCGATCCGCATCGTTCCGCGCTTGCAGGCGCGCTTCACCTCCGCCGAGCACGCGCTGGGCGCGCGAAGCAATTGGGAAGCCATGCTGCTGGGCTATCAGGTAATGCCTGTGTCTGAGTTGTTTATTACCCAGCGTGTGAAACTGGATGCGCCCCTGTCAGAGATCGTCAACCGCCCCGGCAATAAAGCGATTTGTACGATCTGCGGTGAAGAGGTCATGAACGGACGGGAGGTATTAAATAATGGCATTGTCCTCTGCCGTGCCTGTGCAGGGGAGGGGTATTATCATTCTTTCGCAGAATCCATGACTGCGGAAATTGTTGAGCGCATCAAGGGGAATTGAACGATACTCTATTAACCCATTCTGCCAGATACTTCTATTTCCCGTTTTCTTTCCAAAATATGCTTTACCATTTTCAGCCGAAAATGGTCGGCGCGTTCGCGTTCGTCGAGCGACATCTGGATAAAGTCGCGCTCGGATTTCAGACGCGGAATGACAAAATGATCGAGCGCGTTCAACCTTCTGGATGTGCGTTGTATTTCATCGCCCAAACGTGCAAGCCGCAGCTCGGATTCTGCGAGTTGAAGAATGGCCTCCACTTCCGCTTCAAATGCAGATGCAGTTTCGTCTATCGTGATGGATTCTCCCACAATGGAATACCCGCGCTCCAACATGGAACGCGAGACCCGCTTTTGTTCGATATGCGGAACACGCACCCCCATTACGCTGACAGTTGAAACGTTAATTCTGAAGGCTGATCGTGACGCCAGCGCCGCCGAGCGGACAACTTCTGCGCCTGCCATGGCCTTCGCGCGCGCGAGCGCCTGACGCGCATTGGCAGCAGTCAGGTTCAAGACATCCGAGCGTTCGAGGGCGGTATCGGCTGTACGCAGAAATTCCTTGAGCAGAGCCGTCCGCTTTTGCTCGAGCAAATCGCGGCCTTGACTCGCCAGCGCGATCTGCGCTTTGCGGGCTAACAAGTCCATGCGGGTGACGGAGACAGTGCTCATTGTTTTTCTAGGCCATAGACGATGGCCGATAGACGATGGAGTTCGATCTGTGGTCTATTGTCCATCGTCTATCGGCCGCTCTTGTGATACTGCTCAATAAATTCCTTCGGAATCCGTTTGAGCAGTTCGGCGGGCATGGGGGTTAACAAATCCCATGCGGCGTTGAGAGTTTCAGTTACGTCGCGGTTGATTCTCTTTTGACCGATAAATTTACCTTCAAAACGTTTGGCAAAATCCAGCACGCGGCGGTCTTCGGCGGTCAACGCGCCTTCACCGATGATCGCGACCAGGCGGCGCAGGTCGCGCCCTTCTGCGTACAAGGCATAGAGTTGATCTGCCACAGAGCGATGGTCGGCGCGTGTTTTATTTGGACCGATGCCATCGTTCATCAAACGCGAGAGGGAGGGCAGCACATCAATGGGCGGATAGACTCCCTTGCGGTGCATGTCGCGGCTGAGGACGATCTGCCCTTCGGTGATGTAGCCTGTCAGGTCGGGGATCGGATGCGTGATGTCGTCGTCGGGCATGGTGAGGATGATGAGCTGGGTCACGGAACCCGGGTTGCCGTGGATGCGTCCCGAACGTTCATATAAACTTGCGAGGTCAGAGTACATGTAACCCGGGTAACCGCGCCTGCCGGGAACTTCCTCGCTGGCCGCGGAAATTTCGCGCAGGGCTTCGCAGTAATTGGTCATGTCTGTGAGGATTGCCAGCACATGGCGATGGTGCGTGAACGCCAGATATTCCGCCGCAGTCAGCGCGGCGCGCGGCGTGAGCAGCCGTTCAATGGACGGGTCATCGGCGCGGTTCACGAATAAGACCGTGCGATCCATCGCGTTACTCGAGTGGAACTGATCCATGAAGAAGGATGTCTCGCGCTGGGTAATTCCAATTGCGGCAAAGACCACTGCAAAAGGCTCATCATGTTTGCCAGCGCCTTCGCCGATGACGCGCGCCTGTGATGCGATCTGCGCGGCGAGTTCGTTGGCGGGCAGCCCCGCGCCTGAAAAGATCGGAAGTTTTTGTCCGCGTGTGAGTGTGTTCAATCCGTCAATTGCGGAGATGCCTGTTTGAATGAATTCGCTCGGATGTGTGCGCATGGATGGGTTGATCGGCAGGCCGTTGATGTCCAATGATCGTTCGGGGATGATGGGCGGGCCTCCGTCAATGGGCTGGCCTGAACCGTTGAGCACGCGTCCCAGCATCGAGAGCGACACGCCCAATCGCGCCACATCTCCAGTGAAGCGGACTCTCGTTCTGTCAAGACCCAGCCCCGAGGTCCCGAGAAAGATGCGAACCATACAGCGCTGCTGATCCACTTCGAGCACTTGTCCCAATCGGGTTTGATTATCCGGGCTGATGATTTCCACGATCTCGTTGTAGGCCACATCTGCAATGCGATCGACAAAAATGAGCGGGCCTTTTATCTGCGAAACGGTGCGGTGCTCGGTGGCGAACAAACGTGGGAGCGGAATTGTTTTGAGCATGTTACAACTCTCCAAAACTATATTGCACGCGATCCATGATGGTCTTGATTTCCATCTCGACATTTTCAACTTCGATCTCTTTCATGCGCGCAATATCTGAAACAACAGGCAAAGATGTGATGCGCTCCAGCGGAACTTTGGATTCCATTGCAAATTGTGCGCGGCGGTAAAAATCCATGATCGTTTTTAACATCCAATAGGCTTTATGAATGGAACAATACCGATCCGCGCCGAAAGCGGATTGCTGCAAAAAATCTTCGCGCAAGATGCGGGCGATGGCAAGCACGGCGCGCTCGGGTTCAGCCAGCGCATCGGTGCCAACAAGTTTGACGATCTCGAGCAATTCAACTTCGCGCTGTAAAAGCGCCATTGCCTCGCGTGAAAGATCGTCCCAATCAGGCGCAACATTGCGCTCAAACCAATCGTGGAAATCATACAGCGAATAACTGTTGGTCCAATTGATGGCGGGGAAGTGGCGGCGGCGCGAGAGGTCATAATCCAAAGCCCAGAACGTGCTCGCAACACGCATCGAGTTTTGCGTAACAGGCTCAGAGAAATCTCCGCCCGGAGGCGATACTGCTCCGACGACTGAAACAGACCCAATGCGTTTGTGCGCATTGGGGTTGATTGGCGAGCCGAGACAAATGACCCTGCCCGCCCGTTCATAAAATTCTGCGAGCCGCGCCCCGAGATACGCGGGAAAGCCTTCCTCGCCGGGCATCTCTTCCAACCTTCCAGAAATTTCGCGCAACGCCTCGCCCCAACGTGAAGTGGAGTCGGCAAGCATCAACACATCGTAGCCCATGTCGCGGTAATACTCCGCAATCGTGATGCCCGTATAAATGCTTGCCTCGCGCGCCGCAACAGGCATGTTGGATGTATTCGCAATCAACACTGTTCGCTCCATCAACGGCGCGCCTGTGCGCGGGTCTTCGAGTTTCGGAAATTCCTCCAACACATCGGTCATTTCATTGCCACGCTCGCCGCAGCCCACGTACACCACCACGTCTGCATCTGCCCAGCGCGCGAGGCTGTGTTCGGTGACTGTTTTGCCGGTGCCAAATCCGCCGGGGATGATGGCCGACCCGCCCTTCGCAACTGGGAAAAACGCATCGATGATTCGTGTGCCGGTAACAAGCGGTTCACGCGGCGCGAGACGGCTTAGGCATGGACGCGGCTGACGGACCGGCCAACTCTGCGCGAGAGTCACTTCGATATACCCGCCCTTCGCTTCTTCATCTAACCTGATAACTGCCACTGTTTCATGGACATTAAACTCCCCCGAGCGGATGATCTCCACATGCCCGCACATATGCGGATGCACCATGATGCGATGTTCGATCGTGCGTGACTCAGATACCACGCCCAACACATCGCCTGCGTTCACATGGTCGCCCACCGAAACGCACGGAGTAAATTCCCATCCGAAATCTTCCGGCAAAGGCGAAGCGGATACGCCGCGCTGAATAAATTCACCGCCCATTTTCGCCAGTGATTCCAACGGACGCTGCAGCCCGTCATAGACCTGCCCCAGCAAGCCGGGACCAAGTTGAGCAACCAACGGCTGACCCGTGCTGTGAACGGGTTCGCCCACGCGAATCCCGGACGTATCTTCATAGACTTGAATCGTGGTAACGCCGTCTGAAAGATGAATGACTTCACCGACCAGCCCCAACTCGCCGACGCGCACAACATCATACAAGCGGACGTGTTCCAAGCCCGTTGCGCGCACCACAGGCCCCGCAATGCGGACGACCCTTCCAACATGGCTTTCGCTTGAGTTCATGTTTTGCCGCCTTCCTCTTCACCTTTAAAGGTGATATGGAAACCAATCGCTTTTCGAATCAACGCAGTGATGCGATGCCGCTGGGAGGCTTCGGGTCCCAACGGCTTGCCGCCAGGAATGGGGAGATATAACAAATGCTCGGAAGATGAAAGACGATTCAAAAAATTTACATCCATATGTTCGAGCAAGCCGTCGTCAATGGCAAGCAGACCCACTTCGCCAGCATCCAGCCATTTCGCGATCAACTCCTGCGCGGTCTCCACATCTTCCGCGCCGTGCGCGTCCACGCCTGCCAGTTGAAAGCCGGGCACCAAAGCGGGTCGGGTGAGGACAAATAATTGACTCATGAAACAACTTCCAGTTCGGCTTGAATCGCATCGGCTTTCAAATCCAAATTGATGCCCTGCGCGATCCAGCGGATATTTCCAACTTCATTGATCTTCAATGCAGCATACCCAAGCACAACGCCGATCCCGAGCGGATCTTTTTGAATCAAACATGCTAGCCGCTGCAAACGATAATGACGTAACTGTTTTTCGATGTCGCTCAAGCGGCTTGAACGCGAATGGACTTCCAGCCCCGCGCGCAAAGCGGATTCAAATGTCGTGCCTGAAAAAGAGTCCACAGCGGATGAAATCGAATCCTGCTTACTGGCGGTTGACAGCGTTTCAATGGGGATTCGCCCCGCCTCGATAAACAACGGCGCGATATCTTCACTTCCCATTTTTTCGCGGAGGACATCGCGCTCGCGCGGATCATGCACAAAACGCAAAACGGTGAGCAGGTTTGTAACGTCGGCTTCGAGGGCCAATGCATACGACAGTGACTCTGCTGATTCAGAACCGCTTCGCAGAAACTGTTTCGCTTGATGAAAATGCCACTGGTCCAGGGCCAGTTCCATTTCAAACACATCCGCGCCGCGATGTTCAGCCCGCAGCTTAAGCAGCGGCTGGACAAACGGCAGCGATTGACTCGCCATCAAGTCAATTGCTTCGCGCGGATTATTCAAACGGGTTAGCTCGCGCAACATGCCGATCTTTAATTCTCCGACAGGCAGTAAAACAGCAATGACTTCGCTGGATGAAACATTTTTTGAGAGTCCGCGCAAAATAGTTTTGAGATTGTAAATATCGTATGCCCGAAAAAAAATCGCCGTTCTTGCTGCGGCTTCTTCGCTATAAAAACTACTGATCTTTCCGACGGTGTTTATCAGATCATTATGCAATGCTTCATCAATGCAGTTCATGCCCGTGGAGCGGGTTAATGCGGCTTCGATGGATTTTTGATAGGCGGTCTTGGTCAATGCGGCAATCAATCCCTGCAAGCTGCCTGTCTCTGCGAGGACTTTCAGTTCATGCCTCGAAAGCAGTCTGGATTTCATAGCGCGCAAGCGCGCATTGCCGTAATCGTAATCAGACATTTGGAAATACTTTCACCACGAAGGACACAACACCTGCCCTGGCGGGCGGTGCCAGGGAGTACACAAAGAGGGGAAAAGAGTTGATGTTACGAGCGTTTTCCCTTCGTGACCTTTGTGTTTAAAGAATTAAATATGCTCCATTTCAAATTGATCCTCTTCAAAAAATACGGCGAGATGATGGCGCAAAAACGGGGTGGCTTGCTTGAGCCTTGCCTCAAGTGTGTTGATGACAACCACGCGCCCGTCTTCACTTTGGGCGATCACGCCGCCCCAGCAAGACAACTCAAAACGAACCGAAATGTTTGAGCTCTGGTCTTTCAGAATCTCTTCCATTAATCCCCTGTCACGCGGGTCAGCCAGCAATTGCGGCTTTCCCTCTCCTTCGGATAACGTGAGTTGCGCCAGCGCTTCTTCTGTCAGCGTGCGCAAAACCGTCGGGTAGGCTGAATCAGACCGCAGGGAGGAAAGAAGCGCGCGCGTCTGCTCGAGGGCGGCATCCACTAAACTTTCGCGGACACTGCCAACGAGTCGCAAAGCATCCAATCTTGCGCGATGAAGGATGCGGGCGCGTTCGGCGATTGCGGGCGCGCTTGTAGTTAAGCTGGCATCCTCTTCGGCCTGCTGCGCTTCCATGCGTGCCTGCGCCAAAATCCCGCCTGCCCGAGATCGCGCGTTCCTTTCAATTTCCTGAATCTGCATCTCTCCGACTGTGCGGATCTTTTCCAGAATGGCTTGCAAACTCATCTTATTCGCCGCCAAGCAGTAAAAGCATTGCCGCCACTGCGAATCCTAAAATGACCATCGTCTCTGGGATGGCGATCAGCAGGATGACCATGCCAAGTGATTCTGGTTTCTCGGCGATCACGCCAGCCCCTGCGGCTCCAATGCGACCTTGAGCGAGTCCTGTGCCAATGGCGGCCAGTCCAATTGCAAGACCCGCTCCGATTGCGGTTAATCCAGCGTCCATAACTCCTCCTTATTTTTTCAAATTCTTTTTCGTACACGGATTTTACGGATTCTCGGATATACGCGGATTTTTTCTTCGATCAAAAAAATCGTTCTTCTCCGTGTGGTCCGTGTACAATTTTTGCGCTCTGCATTATGAATTACACACGACTCTTGAAAGGCGCGTACGCCCTGCCGCCGCCTTCGTAGAATTTGCGGAAGAACTCCACATAATGCAGACGCAAACTATGTATCGTAGGGCTGAACATGCCGAGCACCAAATTCAAGGCGTGAATCAAAACAGCCACTATCACGCCTACGACCATATTACCAATGATGCCAGCCACTTCGTTTGCAACTTTTGCAAGATAGACAGAAGCCAGCCCAATTGCAGCGATGCGCAGATAAGACAGCACATTGCCGATAAGCGTAATGAATTCGATGGGTCCCATCACGATTCCCAACCAACCAAGCGATGCGCTCAACAGCACAATGCCGATGATGATGCCCGCAATAGCAGCGCTCATGAATTCTTGCGGCAGAAAATCCGTCAACACGCCGACAATGAAGAAGAGTCCGACCAGACCGATGAGCATTCCAGCGCGCTCCAATAAATGATTGCGGCTTCTGTCCCTCATGGCTTCCCACAAACCGAGAACCAGTCCGAGCGTGACATGCACCGCGCCGATGGCGACGGACATCACAAGAAGTCCAAACACATTCTGCGGGCTGGTGCGGTCAAACCACAAGGGACGCATTCCAAAATGCTCACCCAGCGTGCCGAACATTTCACCGAATAAAAATCCAAATGTGATTGCCCAGCCTGCGCCCATCGTCAAAATGATGAGGATGTCGCGAATGACTCCTTCCTTGAACCGGGTCAAAAGTCCCGCACTGATCGCCAGCGTCAGAATGCCATAGCCAACATCGCCGAGGATCATCCCAAAGAAAATCGGCATAAAGAATGCCATCAAACGTGTTGGGTCAATGTGACCATAGCGCGGCAGGGCTAACAGTTTGACCAGACTCTCGAACGGTTTTGCGGCGCGCGGATTTTGCAAAATAACTGGCGCGCGTTTTTTTAGTTCGGGCGTCATCTTCAACTTTTGAATGAAGATCGAATTGTTTGTATTTTTGCCAAGCGCAGACTCGACTTCCGCGACATGCTTTGCGGGAATCCAGCCAGCGAGGACAAATGTCAATTCTGTTTCACCAAATCTCGGCAGGATGCGAGACGCTTCTATTTCGTCCTGTAAAGCTGTCCGCCAGACTGACAGTTTTTCGCACCATTGAGTTGACAGGGCAGCCAGCTCGCTTTTGATCCCCTTGATCTGTTCGGGGATCAGGCTCATGCGGCGATGTAAAGCCGCGAGAACTACATCGGGCGATCCTTCCCCCAATTCAGACGGCAGGCGCAGGCGCGAAATGTCTTCCTTCCCAAGCAAAGCCTCGATTTGATCGGTGAACTTTTCGGGAAAGACAATCAACATAACGCGCGTGGATGCGTCCACATCGCTGGCTATCACTTCGGCGCGCCCTTGGGTCAGGTCAAAGACACGTTTGCCGATCATATCGAGAATGTCCATATGTTCGCGGCTGACCAGCACGCCGACCGATCTGTTCCCGATTTCGCGCACAGAGCCTGGAATGATGGGCAGAAGTTTTCGCAGCGTGGCTTCGTAACGAGGCAGCGACGCAAGCTCCGCTTCAAACTGCTCATGTTGCGAAGTCAGCGACTTCACTTTGGGCATGAGTTCTTCAACGCCCTGGTGTGCCTCGACCAGATAATTTCCAGTTGGAGACGGGACAGCCTCTGCCTTTGATTGCGTTCCGCCCAGCGCGTCGAGCAGGCCGCCGATGCGCGCGCCAAGAAAACTAAGTTCCTCCTGCTGGCGCAAGGTCTCCCGATCAAGCGTGAGCGGGCGCGCAGATACTTCGGGCATGTCGTTCAACTCTTCGATGTGCATACATCCCGCCTGACGCAGCGCGTGCAGAACGGCTTGCAGGTCGGTCTTTAAGCCGACAATTTCAACAGGAATCATTTCAAGATTCATTTCTCCCGCCTTTTTTGTATTCCCAGGACGATGGTCAATGCTTCATTGACTGCCTGCTCCATGCAAAGCCGCCCCTTCCGACTCAGGTCATCTGCTTCGTGCTGCGCCTGCGCAAGGATCGCATTCGCCTCTTCCCCGGCTTTGGAGATCATCTCTTTAAATCGTTTCTGCCCCCTGCGTTTCCCATTTTCTTCCGCTTGTTTTTTTAACAGCGCTGCCTGTTTGCGCGCATTCGTCGCATTGTGTTCGGAAGATTCCCGCGCGGCGATGACCTTCCTCGTTATTTCTGCTTCAGCCAATCGAATTTGATCCAACGGCGACAGTCCATTTGCGGAAGATGGTTCTGACATTCTTCGTTTCCTTTAAATGCAAGCATACTGCCTGCGTCGATAGCCTGATCGGAACTCACGCTGTTTCCCTTGACCTAGCCGCCGGTATGGATATCCTTCTGGAATCTGTCGGTTGACTCAACTTCTGCCAATTTCAAGGATGCGTAGCGGCAGGCATTGATCATCAATTGTTTGGCTTCCTCCTCCGGGAGGTTACACAGTTCCTTTATGGAGGTGATCCCGTTCTGGTTCAGGAACTCATCGATCAACATTCTTTCCAGCGCTGATTCCGGTCCTTCAAAAATTTGAACATCCGGCTTTGATTGAGGTGTTTTATGCATCATATACCTCCAGTTTCCATCATTGATAATTCTTCTTCATGCAGTGGCACGGAAATTTTCCGCGTGTAATCCGGCAGGATGACCGGAGATGACGACCCGTCACTCAAACCGGCTTCCTGGCGGAACCGCTTCCATTCATCGAGATGCGCCAATGTCGGTATTCCAGCCTGAGCAAAGCCCGACCATGACGCAGCGGCAGCCCCCGCCCGCCGCCCAAACACACAAATATCCAGCAGGCTGTTGCCCATCAGGCGGTTGCGTCCATGGATTCCCCCGGCGGCTTCACCGGCAACATACAACCCGGGGATTGAAGTGCCGCCATCCGGCTTAATGGCAACGCCTCCGTTTTGATAATGCAGGGTGGGATAAACCAGGATCGGCTCGTGGACTAAATCGATTCCGAAGCGATGGAATTGGCGCACCATCGCCGGCAGTTCCCGCGCGATCGTACCCGGACCTTTGAGCTGGTCAATCATCGGAGCATCCAGCCACACCCCGGCTTGACCGGTGGATGTGACCACGCCTCGTTTGCGTTCCACACATTCCCGGATGAACGCCGCAGATTCAACATCGCGCGTTTCAAGCGGATAGACGAATTGCTCTCCGTCCACGTTGCAAATTTGCGCGCCGAGGCCGCGTACTTTTTCCGTCACCAATTGACCGACGATCTGCTCCGGGAATGCCGCACCCGTCGGGTGATATTGCATCGTGTCAATGAATGCCAGCCGCGCGCCGACGCGGTATGCCAGTACGAGTCCATCGCCGGTCGCGCCGTAATGATTCGTGGTTGGGAAGCCTTGATAATGCAAACGCCCGCTGCCGCCCGTGGCAATGACCACTGCCCTGGCGCGGACAACCATCAGCCGCGAAGTATCCAAATCTTTCAGGAGCGCGCCTGCGATGTGTCCCTGCTCATCGAGCAGCAGTTCAATCACCGGGCGGAATTCCCACACCCGAATCGAGGGATGTTCTGCGGCGCGCGAACGGACTTCGTCGCGCAGGGTTCGCATGATCTCGGCCCCGGTATAGTCGCGTGCGGCGTGCATCCGCTTGCGGCTGGTGCCTCCGCCGTGGATCGTGCGCATGGTTCCATCGCTTTCCTTATCGAACATCACGCCAAGCGATTCAAGCCAGGCGATCACTTTCGGCGCATCCATCACGAGCGCTTCGACCAGGTCTGGATTGCAGGCAAAACCGCCGCCGCCCATCACGTCCAGATAGTGGATGGCGGGTGAGTCGTTTTCTTTATCCGCGGCTTGAATGCCGCCCTGTGCCATCATGGTATTGGCGTCGCCAAATCGCAGTTTGGTGCAGATCAACACATCCGCGCCGTTTTCCTGCGCGAGTAATGCCGCGCTCGCTCCCGCCCCGCCGCCGCCGATGACAAGCACATCGCAAACAGAATCAGCTTCCAGTTGGGAAAGATGCGGGTTGTCTTCATCAAGTGTGAGAATTGGGGGCGACTCGAGGATGTTAACCAATTCCACAGGCGCGCGGTCACCCTTGTTTGGGCCGACCCGAATTTCGCGAAACGCCTCGCTGATATAGTCGGGGTGATACCTGTGCAGGATATGATCCCGCTCTTCGGGGCTAAGTTTTGGGAAAGTTTGATGCAATCTGTTCTGGCGGGAAGCTTCCACTTTTGCCAGCGAAGCCTGCATATCAGTTGGATAAGACATTTCGTGCTCCTGTTTTGTACCTTCAACCATTCCACGGCAGGCGCTGATTGGGATCGCCCGGCTTGTAACCCAGTTCATGCTGAATGCGGTGACTTAACGTGGTGACAATGGGGGTGAGGGCAACGCCATGCTCGCAAACTTCCTGACACATGCCGCAGCCCGAGCAGGAAGCCAGCCAGCGGCTGACGCCCACCAGTTCGGTCAAAAGCGGATGTGTGCGCTGTTGGGACTCTCTCACGCCCAACATGCCGGCGAGTTCTCCGTCATAAAGCGGACAGGCATCAAGGCAGTCGGCGCAAAGCGTGCAGCGCGCGAACAACGCCATGACGCTGTTTAAGCTCTCCGCCTGCCCGCTGTGTTTGCTGATCAAGTCAGCTCTCAGCTTCGAGCGTTTGTCTGCCAGCTTGCCGACCATTATTTCACGATGGACAATTTCGGATTCTGCCGCCAGGCCGTCGGTATTGCGGGTCAATTTCAAACTGGCATCCGTTTCTGCATCGGACGAGATCGCCAGCAGGTATCCCAGCGGCGCAGTGCCGATACTGCCAATGACCACATCCGCGCCGAGCGGGGCGGGCGAATCGCACATCTGGCACGCGGCCCGCACCTGGTAGGGGATGTAACTTTCCTGCGAGCCATAAGCCAGCGCCACCTTGATCATTTCAGCATCATCGAGTTGCGCTTCAACGTGCCGCGCATATTCAGGTGGAGAAAATGTGCCGGGACAATCCACGCCGATAATGAAGAGACTCTTGTGATGATTGTTCTTTGCAGATGTCGAAAACTGAACACGATTGCGTTTTTGAAGCTCGACCAAAGCGCGCAATTCGCACGGACGCAGCATTACAGCCAGACGACCGCCGGGATGATCCTTGAGGAAGCCATCCACCATCGGGGCAGAGTTGGATGACATCACCGGCAAAAAGGGATTGACCTTCTTCAACCCATCGGGGTCTTCGATCACTTCAGCGACAACCCCGCCGCGGTCTGGAAGTTCAACCGGCGCGAATATTGCATCCAGTTCAACATGCGCCCACCAGCCGGAAAGAAAATTCCGCAAAGTATCGACGACATTGTCATCTTGAATATGCAGGATATGATTTACATTCATGGCTCAACCTCCATCCTTCGCAGTCAGGAGTTCAGCCGCAATCACGATGCGCGCGCCATCCAGCCCAAACTCAAGCGCTTCCATCGGGATCGCGCTTTGAACATAGCGGTGAATATCCACCTGAGATGACGGCCCCGGCCCGCCATAGATCATGGTGGTCAGGTCTGTCGCCTTGGACAACATCTCGCCGACTGCCAAACGGACTTCAGCGGACAGCGTGCGCGACGCGCCTTGTTTATCCGCCATCCATGCGGCGTGGTAAACCAGCCAGCGTGTGCCTTCAATTTGCACTTTCACTTCGGCTAGCATACGTTGAACTGATGGCCGCTCTTTTAGCAGCGCACCCAGCGCCGTCCATGTTTTTGCGTATTCAAGCGCCATTTCCAGCAGGCGCGTGGATAGGCCGACGTACCGCGCTCCCAGACGGATAAATGCCGCGGGCGCAGAATCAGCTCCCAGATTAAGAGCCTGACCGTATTCACCAAGCAGGGATGATGCTTCAACGCGGCATCCGTCAAACTCAAGCGACGTGGATCCATTTTTGACGAGTCGGACTCCGCCCTGAGTTGGTTCAACTAAAAAGGCGCTGACTCCCGCTGGGGCATTCGCCAGCGTCACAAAAAAATCCTGCGAAGCTGGCATGGCAGATAATAATTTTTTTCCGTTGAGAATGTACGCCTGACCTTCGGGTGTTGCGGTGGTCTTCCAATCTTGCGGCTTGATCGCATTTGGCTCGCGCGCGGCAATCAGCGGATGACGTTTGCCAGCCAGCGCGGGATTTAAAAATTTTTCAATTTGACTGCCCTGACAGGCATACAGCAGCGGAGGCACATCGCCAAGGTTCATGGGCAAAAATGTTTTGCCGAGTTCCTCTTCGAGCAGGCAGGATGTTTCCAGATCCAGCCCGCCGCCGCCAAATTTTTCAGGGACGGTGATGCCCCATAACCCCATCTGCTCGATGACGGTGTGCAGGCGCGCGCGTTCTTTTTCCTCCAACCCGCCTGCTGAAAAATATTTCATCTCCAGCGGTTTGGCTTCATCTTCAACGAAGCGGCGCAGCATGTCGCGCAGCATGAGGGCGTCAGATGAAAATTCGAAGTCCATGATCACTCTTCGATCTGCCTCACGGCATATTGTTTCCTGAGTTCATCGAGCGGCGCGTTTTTCAGCACCCCGATTTCAGACCTGAACGATCCGCCTTCAAGTTCCTGAATGCGCTGACGTAAATGCGCGGCTTGCGGCGCAAGATATTTTCCGTAGAGTCTCCGCGCCAGCAATGCCACATTCGGCGGGACGTTTTCTGATGGACAGCGCGCAACGCACAACCCGCAGGCGATGCAGTCAAAGGAGATTTCAGCGGCGGCGGCAATGTCGCCACGGATGACCGCAGACATATAATTCAACACGTCAATTTCCTGCGGACAGGCTTTGGTGCAGGTGTTACAGCCGTAACAGCGTAGGACTTCAGGATAGAGATTGAAGATCGTTTCTCCTTGCGCTTCAAGCGACTCAAGATGATAGATCGGTCGCTGCGCGGGGAAGAACGGAATCTCTCCGAGGATCATGCCCGGCATGGTCACGGTCTGGCAGGCGAGGGCATAATAAAGTTTGTGGTCATTCGGCAGCCGATAGACTGTTCCACATGCGCCGCAGAATCCGCCGCGGCAGCCCACTCCGCGCGTCAGGTGAAACCCCGACCACTCGAATGCTTTCAAAATGGTCAATCCTTCGGGGACTTCGTACCGCTGTCCGAGGATAAAGATTTCAATCATGTAGAACTCCTCTTTATGAGAGTGTCTAACCTTACGAACTTGCCAAAAGATTTCACCACGGAGCACACGGAGATCACTGAGGAAAACCTATTTAAAATCTCTGTGGACTCTGTGATCTCTGTGGTGGAGATTCTCTAGCTCATTATTTTAGACTCTCTCCTCAATTCATACTCAACAACAAATCCAGCGCGTACACTTCGTCGGTGGATGCTTTTGCCAAAAGCTCAGCCATGCCTTCCGCCAGATGTGTTTGCACAAGATAATGCTTGATGGTGGGATCAACTTGCGGACAAGCCAGAGCGCAATTTCCGCAGCGGTCGCAATCTTCAGCCACCAAAGTTTCCAATGCCATGGAACTGCGCGCATCGCAGCGTTGTCTTCGTTGGGCGTCTCGCGCCAGCAGCGGACATGCATCCATGCAGCTGCCGCAGCCGAGACAAGCCTTTGAGCCGACGATATCTTCACCGATCTTGAGCATGTGCGCTGGTCCCATGCCTGAACTGAGCAGACGGCAGCGTGCAACCGGGGGGCGGGGCTGTGAAAATATCACCCGCAGGATTCTTTGAACCTTGATCGGGTCAGTTTGAATGCGCGCAGGCATAGGCAATTCCTTGGGTTAGATGGGCAGAGACTCAACGTGCAGGTCGCGGCGGATGCGGTCAGCGATCGCCACCAACGGCATTTCCTTTGGACAGGCCTGTTCGCACATGCCGCACTCGGCGCAGGAGGAGATCCAATCCATTACCACTTCATGGTTCATTGTGTTGTTTTGGATCGCAGAAAAGATATTCTCGCCGTCGGGGCAGGCTTCCATGCAGCTTGTGCATGGCTGGCAGTTCTCAAGGAAGGTAATAAATTGCTCGATGTTCGCGGGCAGGTCCGGGGTGAGCTCGTTCATCTGCCGCTCGCGGATATGTTCGCGGCGTTCCTCGATGGTCTTCAACATTTTTTCGCGCTGCTGAATCAACTCGTGCGGCGCAAGACCGTCACAGACATTTTCGAGGTTGAGCTTCTCGATGATCACATCGTTGTTGATCCCGATCAGAATCGTATCCTTCGCCGGCAGCCCCAATAATTGGATGCAGATTTCCTCTTGCGGTGTTCCGGGCCTGGCGCACATTCCACAGGCCGGGCGGAATCGGTCGAGCGCAATGCTTCCCTGACGCACATTGCGCAGGACTTCGTTGGTCAATGCTTCGACGTTTCCAGCTATTTCAACGCGCCAATTAAAATCCTGCAGCGGGAAGCAAGCCGCGCAGTCCACCCCGATCAATAACCAGTTTTCGAGGTCCACACCGGTGTGCTTCACCTGTTCATAAAGCGCGCGAATCTCGCACGGGCGCAGGATCGCTGCCATGTTGTCATTTGGATGTTTGCGCGCCAGATCGGCGACCATCCTGCCCGCGTTGGCTTGCATCAGCGGCACGAATGGGTCGGCATCCCGCAGACTCCCGGGATGATGGATGACGGCCTGTTTGACAGACTTGTGATCGGCCTGATACATGGGAATTAACATGCCATCCAGATCGGCATAATCCCAAATATCTTTCAGAAAATTTCTCGTCCTCGTCAGTGGGTCATTGTTGGTTTTAAGCATCCATGTTTTCATAGTCAAATGTCCTTTCCAGTGATGGATTACCACATCTACATCGTAACCAAATCATCATTCACAGAAATCCGCCATTCATCTGAGATTGGTCAGGCATAGACCTGATTTCACCGCCAGCTATACCTGATTGATTCATACCGCCTCAGCCTCGACGGGGAGGCTGAGCCTGTTCCAGTCGGCTAACGCGCTCACCTGAGACATGACCTGCTCGAATGTGGACTGGTGAACCATGATCGCTTTCGAGGGACAAGCCAGCGCGCACGACCCGCAGCCCTGACACAATGCCGCGTTGACGGTCATCTTGCCGCGCACGGGATGAAGTGACAGCGCGGAAAAACTACATACCGCCGCACATTGACCACAACCCGCGCACAATTCTTCGTCGATGTATGAAGTCGCCGCGTCCACTTGGACGATTCCACGCATGAGCGGAATCATCGCCGCCGAAGCTGCCGCGCGTGCTTGTGATATCGAATCGGCAATGTCTTTGGGAGACTGGCAGCAGCCCGCGAGAAAAACGCCCGCCATCGAAGTTTCCACTGGGCGCAGTTTGGGGTGCGCTTCCATAAAAAATCCATCGCCCGAGCGTGAGAGTTTGAACAACTGGGCCACTGCTTCGCTATTGGCGCGCGGCTTTATTCCGACTGCCAGCACGACCAGGTCCGCTTCGACTTCAACTTGCTCACCGAGTAACGTATCTTCTGCTCTGACCACAACTCTTTCGCCGCGTTTGAGAATTTCCGACGGATTGCCGCGCCGATACATCACTCCATCCTCCCGTGCCTGATCGTAGAATTCTTCAAAGCCCTTCCCAAACGCGCGCACATCCATGTAGAAGACGGTCACATCCGCATTGGGGAATTGTTCGCGCACCAGCCGTGCTTGCTTGGCTGTGACCATGCAACACACGCGGGAACAATACGCGTTGGTCTGCGGCTTGCCATCTCCGCAACCAATTGCCTGATCGCGCGAGCCGACGCATTGAATAAAGACAATTGATTTTGGATTTACGATTTGCGATTGACGATTGAAAACCTGCTCAAATTCAAGCGTCGTCATCACCTGCGGATATTTGCCGTAACCCAATTCTGGTTTGCGATGCGGGTCGAAGGTCTCGAATCCAGTGGCGACGATGATCGCGCCTGCGGGCACATTCGTCATTTCCTCGTTGCGTTTCACCCTGACATTGAAGTTGCCCACGTAGCCGCTGACGTCCGTCACTTCGGCTTCGCTCATCAAGTTGATGTGTGGGTGAGTGGTCACGCGGTCAATCAATTCATGCACCAGCAATCCAGCAGGTTCAAGTGTCGGGAAGGTCTTGTAGAACTGCGCGGCATGTCCGCCGAGTTGAGCCGCATGTTCGACAATGGTCACATCAAAACCCGCGTCCGCCAAATCCAGCGCGGACTGCATCCCCGAAATCCCGCCGCCGACAACCACCGCTGATGGTGTGATGGAAACCTGCCTCGTTTGCAACGGCTCAAGCCGCGTCGCTTTGGCAACCGCAGACTCCACTAATTGCATTGCTTTCTCGGTTGTCATCGTCCCTGCAGGATGAACCCATGAACATTGCTCGCGGATATTTGCCATATCGAGGCAGTATGGATTCAATCCCGCTTCTTCAATGACTGCGCGGAAAGTTGGCTCGTGCATCCGCGGCGAACAGGACGCAACCACGATGCGATTCAAGTTATGCTCGGCAATGTCATTTTTGATCAGCGCCTGACCGGGGTCAGAACACATGTAGGTATAGTTGCGCGCGATGACCACATTGGGCAAACGCGCCGCGTAATCCGTCACCGCATGTACGTCCACCGTCGCCGCGATGTTGATTCCGCAGTGACAGATATACACACCGACTCTTGGAGAATTTGTCATAATGGTTTTTCTCCGTACAAAAGACCTGACAGGTTTCATCAAGTAACGAGTCGATTCGGTTTCCGTGAATCAAAGTCGTGCTGGTTGATTCTGGTTCTGTGGAAACCTGTCAGGTCTGATACTACAACGCCTGCGCTGCGACCTCGGCGATATCCAGCACGCGGATCTTCTCTTCCGCGTTCAAATGCTTGACCGCTTCATCGAGTGTCAGCAGGCAGAACGGACAGGCAGTGGCGAGCACCTCCGCGCCGGTATCGAGCGCCTCTTTGACGCGCAACTGTGCGAGACGTGTCGTGGGATTCGTCCCTTCCAGCCACATGCGTCCGCCGCCGCCCTCGCAGCATAGACTCTTTTCGCGCGAGCGATCCATCTCGATCAACTCGACGCCAGGGATGTGATTCAACACCTCGCGCGGCTCATCGAAGATTCCATTGTGTTTACCGAGATAACACGGGTCGTGATAAGTCACCTTCTTGGCAAACGAGCCGTTAAATTTCAAACGGTCTTCCTTGAGCAATCCCGCCAGCACTTGGGTGTAATGCTGCACCTGCGCGTCGAATTTTTCACCAGGCTCGACGGTGTGATAATCATTCTTGAAGGCGTTGAAGCAATGCGGCGAAACAGTGAGCATCTTTTGCACGTTCAATTCTTTGAACATCTCGGTATTTTCTTCCACCATCGCCTCAAAGAGACCCGCCTCGCCCAAACGGCGGACTTCACTCGCGCAGCAGTTTTCGTCGTTGCCGAGAATCCCAAAGTCCACGCCAGCGGACTGGAGCAACTGCACCAGCGCACGCGCCACTTTTTGTCCGCGTGGATCGTAGGATGGCGTGCAGCCCGCGTAGAACAAATACTCCGCAGGCGTTTCGGCGTAGGCTTTCAAATTCAAATCCTTCGCCCACAGTCCACGGTCATCGCGCGGCAGTTTCAAAGGGTTGCCATTTCTAAACGTGCTTTCCAGCGCGGTCTTCACGTTGGGATGAACCTTGCCCTTTTCGACAATCGCGCCGCGCATGGCGATGATTGCTTCCATTGGATTAACTTGTTTTGGGCAGCGGCTCGAACAGGTGGAACAAGTCGTGCAGTCCCACAACTCATCGCGCCCTTCGAGGTTGAATCCATTTCCAGCAATCAGCACGCGGTAGATAATCATGCGCGGGTTGAGTTTGGTCTTCATCGCCATCGGACATCCGCCAGTGCATTTTCCACATTGGACGCACGCGAATAATCCGCGCTCTTTTGCAAATGTTCGGCTTTCGATTTGAAGCATGTTACGCTCCTTCTGGCACGCCAAAATCTTCGGGCGTTGGTTCAATAACTTGGATTTCTGGTACCGAATTTTTTCTTAACAGAATCATCGCGGCAGACGCCGCCGCTTTGGCATGTGCCACCGTGTCGGGAATATCCTTCGGTCCCTGACAACAACCCGCCAGGAACATGCCTGGGATGTTGCTCTCCACCGTCCGCAGTTTGGGGTGCGCTTCCTGGAAGTAGCCGTCTGCCCCTTGTTGCAGATTCAGGATTCGGGTCAGGTCTGATGCGTCAGCGCGCGGGGTGAGTCCCGCCGCGAGCACGACCAAATCCGACTCCAACTCAATCTGCTCGCCGAGCAAGGTATCCTCCGCGCGGATGATGAGTTTGTCGCCGCGTCTGAGAACTTCCGATGGATTGCCGCGCCGATAGAGAATCCCCTCCTTGCGAACGCGGTCATAAAATTCCTCGAAGCCTTTGCCAAACGCGCGGACGTCCATGTAAAAGACCGTTATCTCCGCGCCGGGCAATCTGTCGTGCGCGAGGTGGGCTTGCTTGGCAACCGCCATGCAACACACGCGTGAACAGTTCGGGAGATTTAACGTGCGGTCGCGCGAACCAACACATTGAATGAAAGTGATTTTTTTCGGTTGCTGTCCGTTGACAATTATCTTGCCCGCCGTTGGACCTGAAGCCGAAGCGAGCCGCTCGAACTCGAGTCCCGTAATCACCTGCGGATATTTGCCATAGCCAAGTTCGGGTTTTCGGTGCGGGTCGAAGACATCAAATCCAGTGGCGACGAGAATCGCGTCCACGTCCACATCCACGCGCCTGGGTTTGTCGTCGTGGATAATTGCTCCGCGTGTACAAGCAGTGACGCATTGATTACATTCCGAGCAAACCGCGCAATTCAAACAACGCTGCGCTTCGGCAATGGCTTGTTCCTTGGTTAGACCAAGTTCGACTTCCCTGAAACCGCTGACGCGCTCTGCGGCAGGAAGTTCCTGCACTCGTTCACGCGGCGCGCGTTTGACAGGCGAAGTCGGCACGACTTCGATATCCTTCGCTTTAGGATAATCTTTTGTGCGACCTTCGCGCATGTCGAGTCCGCGCAGATAACGGTGAATGGACTCAGCGGCTTGAATGCCCGCGCCAATCGCTTCGACTACGGAAGCGGGACCAATCACCGCATCGCCGCCTGCAAAGACTCCCTTGACCGAAGTTTCCAATGTGAGCGGGTCAACGATGACGCGATCCCATTTTGTTTCCACGCCCAAGCCCGCGCTTTCGATGGTTTGACCAATCGCGGCGATGACTGTATCCACTTCGAGAATATATTCCGAACCCTCAACAGGCACCGGGCGGCGGCGTTCGCTTGAATCGGGCTCGCCCAATTTCATACGGACACATTCGATACCTGCAACACGTCCATCTTTTTCGATCACTCGCACGGGCGCGGAAAGGAAGGTCAACTTCACGCCTTCTTCTTCGGCAGAAGCGACTTCCCACGCGGCGGCTGGCATTTCCACCCGCGAGCGGCGATAGACGAGTTGAACTTCGGAACCGAGTCGCAAGGCACAACGCGCCGCGTCAATCGCGGAGTTGCCGCCGCCGATGACCGCCACACGCTTGCCAATCTTTGCTTCATGTCCCATGTTGAGATGGCGCAAAAATGGCACGGCTTGGAACACGCCTTGAATATCTTCGTTCGGCACGCCGAGTCGCGAACTGCCATGCGCGCCGATCGCCATGAACACGGCTTGATATTCTTTTTGCAAATCTTCGAGCGAAGGTCCGCCATCGCGTCCGATGGGCGTATTCATTTTGAGTTCAACACCCAACGCAGTGATGGAATTAATTTCATCATCTAGCACGTTGCGCGGCAGACGATATTCGGGAATACCTGCGGCTAACATTCCACCTGGGGCGGGCAATGCGTCGAAGACGGTGACTTTGTATCCGCGCAGAGTCAGGTTATAGGCTGTGGTCAAACCTGCGGGACCCGCGCCAATCACAGCGACGCGTTCTGCATAATGGACAGGAGCAGGCTTGCCCTGAGTTGGATCGAAGGGCTCGGGCAGAGTATGAAGCGCTCCTTCATCGTAGGCGAATCGTTTCAGCGCGCAAATCGAAATCGCTTCATCCCAATCCGCGCGTTTGCATTCCGCTTCGCAGGGATGATAGCAAACGCGACCGAGAGTCCCGACGAATGGCACGCCCGCGTCCAGCACACGTTGATACGCCTCGCGGAATTTTCCTTCGGCGATCAGCGCGACATAACCCTGCACGGGAATGTGCGCGGGGCAGGTGACTTTGCATGGCGAAGTTTTTTTCTCGATGACAAACGCGGCAGGGACGGCTTGCGGAAAGACGCGATAAATTGCCTTGTGCGTATCGAGGCCCGCGTTGAAAATATTTGTTGTAATTACGGGACACGCGTCAGTGCAAAGACCGCAGCCCGTGCAATTTTTTTCATCCACGTAGCGCGGCGCGCGTTCGAGCGTGACATGAAAATCGCCCGCGTGTCCTTCGACATTTTTTACCTGCGTGCATGTCAGCAATTCGATGTTCGGATTGCGCGGCACGTCCGCCATCTTGGGCGTGAGAATGCACGACGAGCAATCGAGCGTCGGAAAAGTTTTATCGAGTTGCGACATGCGCCCGCCGATGCTCGGCGATTTTTCAACGAGATACACTTTGAAGCCCGCGTCGGCGATATCGAGCGCGGCTTGAATCCCTGCAATGCCCGCGCCAATCACCAGCGCGGCGTGCCTGCCATTTGCGCTGTTCATTTCTCCTCGCCTACTTCCGTCCACTCGTTGGGATGGAACGTGATGAGCGGCAGCGCTTCGGCGACATCGTGACCCGCTTCGTATTCAAACGCGGCTTGAACTTTTTCCGCAACCGCGGAGAAGATACTGCCCACAGGAATATTTGCGGGGCAAGCCGATGTACACGCGCCGCAACTCACGCACGACGCGCTCATGTGATTCATGCGCGTCAATTGGAACAACAGCGTGTCGCCCAACATGCGCGTCGCGCCTTTGCGGTGCGTGGCGTTGAGATAATAGTCAGGCTCATGGTCGAACGCGGCGGTCTTGAACAAACACGTCTTGCAATAACAAATCGGACACGCGGTCATGCAGTTGTGACAGCGAACGCAGGATGAAAACATGCCCGCGACTCCACCGTTGGAATTCATCTTCGCGCGGATGGATGACAACTCGCTCTCTCTTACCTTTTGCCTGATTCCGATTAATTGAGCAGTTGCCACTCTGGAACTTTCCACGCTCCACGCCTCGCCTTGAACTGCTTCCGTCAAATGAAGTTTTTCCGCGATTTCATCTTTGACCGTCATCGGCAGAACGACCGTTGTATCCGCGCCGAACAAATGAATGTGGATGTCAACATTCTCTGGCGCGGGTCGAACGCACATCTGGCAGGCGACGCGCAGGGCTGGCTTTATCTCAGGTTCGATTCCATCGTGCGCGGCGGAAAGATACGCGGCGAGTGATTCATTGTTCCATGAATTGCTGGTGAGGAATTCATCGAGTTCGCAAGTCCCTGCACAGTCAATGCCGATGAGAGTTACATCATCCAACGTGGCTTGTTGTAACTTGACCAATTCCACCAACGCGCGGATTTCACACGAACGCAGTACAACCCCCAACTTTGTCGGAGCCTTCTTGCCTGTCAATGCGGATACTGCGCGGGCTGTATTGATTGGCATGATGGGCATAAGCGGGTCGGCTTCATCAAGCATGGCGGAGTTTGTGACCAGTGCAGGTGAGACGCTCCCGCCATGAGTCAGCGGCACAAGCAGCGCCTCGACGATTTTTTCATCCAACAAGCGTTTCAAGAATCCGCGCAACGCGGCAAGCACGCCATGGTTTTCAACGGGGATGATTGTGTTCATTAAGCAACCTCTTTTCTTATGTCATTGCGAGCGATGGTTGAGTAGCCACGACCGAAGAGAGTGGCGTATCGAAACCGAGCGAAGCAATCTCATCGTTTGGGGATTGCTTCGCCGCCTTGGTCTCGATACGGGCTTCGCCCTACTCGACCAGCGGCGGCTCGCAATGACATCATCACACTGCCCACGCGACTCTCATCGGGCTGGGACCAAGTTCCTTCAATGAAGCCACCATCTCGGTGATGGTCTCCGCGAAGCGTTGACCTTCGCTCGCGCTAATCCACCGTAGCCAGATACGAGTGTCGTCCAAGCCCGTGGATTTGAGAATTTCGCGCATGGCAACATAGCGACGGCGGGTTTTGTAATTGCCCGTCTGGTAGTGACAATCGCCAGGGTGACAGCCGCCGATCAACACGCCATCCGCGCCGTCAAGCAGGGGCTTCAAAACATACACAGGGTCAACCGCGCCGCTGCACATCATCCGCACCACGCGCACATTCGGCGGATATTGCAAGCGCGACGTGCCAGCCAAGTCCGCGCCAGTGTAGGTACACCAGTTGCACAAGAAGGCGATAATGCGGGGTTCGTATGAGTCGGTCATAGGTTTGCCTCTTCTTGAGAGAGATTGGTAATTGGCGATTGCCAGTTACCAATTTCTAATCTCCAATCTCAAATCACTAAACAACCACATCCAACATGCCAAATATTTCGTCGAGCGTAAAACCTTTTTGCTGGCTGGCTTTGTTGGGACAAGCCGCCACGCACGCGCCGCAACCCTGACACAGCACTTCAATCACTTCGGCGTGACTCATGCCAGGTTCGAGTCGGCGCGCGCCGTAGGGACAAATCTCCACGCATTGACCGCACGCCGCGCACAGTTTGGGATTGACGCTGGCGACAATCGGGGTGGATTCCAATTTCGAGCGCGCGAGTAACGCCACCGCGCGAACCGACGCGGCTTGCGCCTGCGCGATGGTCTCTTCGATGGCTCTGGGCGAATGCGCCAGCCCAGCGAGGAAGATTCCTTCCGCGGCGAAATCCACAGGGCGGAGTTTGACATGCGCCTCGAGGAAGAATCCAGCCGCATTGAGCGGGACTTTGAGCAACTGCGCCAATGTGGAATTGCTCGGTTCAGGTTCAATGCCTGCGCTCAATACCAGCCAATCAGGTTCGAGCGCGACAGTCTGATTTTCTGGCTGGACAGCGACATTGACTTTCAGTTGATTGTTTTCAATCGCAACTTTGGGTTTGTCCAACTCGCTGTATTCAAGGAAGATGACCCCCGCCTTACGCGCGTCGCGGTAAAGATATTCGCGGAAGCCGTAACTGCGCAGGTCGCGGTACAGGACGATCACCTGCGTTTCTGGAGATTGCTTCTTGATGGCAAGCGAATTCTTCAAGGCTTGGGTACAACATACGCGGGAGCAGTACGGATGTTTTTCATCGCGGGAGCCGACGCATTGAATCATCAAAACCGATTTTGGATTTACGATTTCAGATTGACGATTGGTTAGAAGTTCTTCAAGTTCTTTCTGCGTGATGATGTTGGGATGTTTGCCGTATTGATATTCGGTCGGGGTCATGCCGCGCGCGCCGGTGGCGAGGACAATCGCGCCGTGAGTCAGTTCCGCAGTCGAGCCATCGGCGAGATGAACGCTGCTGCTGAATTGCCCGGTGTAACCGCCGACGCGGGTTACTTCCGCGCCTGTCATCACGTTGATACGTGGTTCAGAATGCACTGCATCAATCGTCTCGCGTAAAAGTCTCTGCGGGTCATCGCTTCCAAATGTGCCTGTGTGAATGTGCCGCAAATTGCCGCCGAGTTCATGCTCGCGTTCAACGAGGAAGACGCCAAAGCCCTGCTTCGCAATCGAAAGCGCGGAGGTCATCCCTGCCAGCCCGCCGCCGATGACCAGCGCATTGTGATTCACGTCAAAGGTGCTGCGCGTGATGGGGCGTAATTTTCTTCCTTTTGCGACCGCCATCGCGACAAGTTGCTTGGCTTTATCGGTGGCGGATTCGGGGACATGTTTATGCACCCACGAGTCATGCTCGCGGATGTTTGCCATTTCAAATAGATGCGGATTCAATCCCGCGCCGCGCAGCGTATCTTGAAACAGCGGCTCATGCGTGCGCGGCGTGCAGGACGCGACAATCACGCGGTTGAGTCCCTGCTCTTTGATCCGCTCCGTCAGCCGCATTTGGGTATCCTGCGAACAGGTATAGAGATTGTGCTCTGCATACGCCACGCCAGGCAATGTCCGCGCGTACTCGACCACTTGGGGCACATTAACCACCGCGCCGATGTTGATTCCACAGTGACAGATGAACACGCCCACGCGTTCAGGCTCGTCGCTGACGTCACGCTCAGCGGGATATTCGGGGACGCGGGTCAACGTGCCGCGAGCAGTTCCCAACAGCGCGGAGACTTGCGCCGCCGCGCAGGACGCTTCAATCACGGATTCGGGAATGTCCTTCGGCTCAGCAAATGCGCCCGCGACGAACACGCCCGGCACGGAAGTCTGTGTCGGGGAGAATCTGTCTATGTCGGCGAATCCGCTGTCGGTGAGTCTGATGCGCAGACGTTCTGCCAAAGCGCGAGTTGAGTCTGTGGGGCGGAGTCCGACCGAGAGTACGATCATGTCAAATTCGTCTTCATGCGAAATCGGTTTGCCATCCCAAGTCACGTAAGTGAGGCGCAGATTGTGGTTGATGGGATTTTCTTTGACCGATGAAACCATGCAACGCAGATAGCGAATGCCATGCTCGTTACGCGCGCGTTCGATGTACGGGTCGAAGCCTTTTCCGAATGAGCGGATGTCAATGTAAAAAACCGTCGGCTCGATGTGCGCGTCATGTTCCTTGGCGATGATGGCTTCTTTCGTTGTATACATGCAACAAACAGAGGAACAATAATCAGCCCTCTCCCCTTCCCCTCCCCCAATTTGGGAGAGGGGTGCAGAGGTGTGGGTACAATCGCGCGAGCCCACGCATTGAATCCACGCGACCTTGCGCGGATGATTTCCATCGGATGGGCGTTGGACACTTCCCTTGAAGGGACCCGACGCGGAAAGCATTCGCTCGAATTGAATGCTCGTGACGACGTTGGGATAACGCCCGTATCCATATTCGGGACGGATGTTCCCATCCATCGGTTCGAGTCCTGGCGTGAGGATGACTGCCCCCACATTCAACTCGGTGAGATGTTCGATTTCGGTGTGACTGATGGCATTGGCGCGGCAAACATAAACGCATTGATTACATTCGGAGCAAACGCCGCAATGCAGACAACGCGCCGCTTCGGCGCGGGCTTGGTTTTCGGTGAGGGCATACGCAATTTCGGAGAAATCCGCAATGCGCTCGGCGGGAGTCCGCTTGGACATTTCGGCGCGGATGGCGGCGGAAGCTTTGCCAGTGACGATGCGTTCGTGGACTTCGTCTGCTGTGAGTTTGGCAATTGGTGATTGGTGATTGGAGACACCTGCACTTGCGTGCGGTGCAAGTGTTGGTAATTGAGATTCGGTTAAGTAGATATTGATAGACTTCGCCGCGCGATGACCAGCGGCAATGGCATCCACGATGAAGGCGGTACCTGTCACCGCGTCGCCGCCCGCGAAGATTCCCGCGATGTTGGTGGCGAGTGTTTCCTTGTCCACTTCAACTCGCCCGCGTGGATGATTGACCTGCTTGAGACAATTCGATTCCACGCGCTGACCGATGGCAAAGATGACCACATCTGCTGGGATGACTTCCTCAGTTTCGGGGAATTCTTCGAAATCGGGGCGACCATCTACAAAGCCGTGGAAGTCAACGGTCACTGTGCGGACGCCCGTCAATTTGCCGTTGTCGTTGGTGACTTCCTTGAATGTGCGGGATGGGAAAATCTCGATATCTTCTTCTTCTGCGTCGCGCAATTCCCACTCGTGGGCTGGCATTTGTCCGCGCCCTTCGAGACAGGTCATGCCGACCCAACTTGCACCCAAACGAACGGCGGTCATGGCAGTATCTACTGCGACATTGCCGCCGCCGAGGATGAGGACGCGCTTGTTGGTAATTGGTGATTGGAGATTAGGAATTGGAGATTGGAGACTTGTGTTTCGCAAAAATTCTGTGGCTAATAAAACATCTGGCAAATCATTACCTGGAATTGGCAACTTGATTCCGCCGTGCGCGCCGATGGCGACGAAGACTGAATCGAATTCATTGAGCAAGGCTTCCACATCTTCGACGCGGTGATTGAGTTGCAAGTCAATGCCTTCAGCGATGATGGCGTCAATCTCGCGCTGAATCACGTCATGCGGCAGGCGGTGAGCAGGGACTCCGACGCGCATCATCCCGCCTGGGATGGGCAACGCCTCAAAAACCGTCACCTTACATCCCTGACGAACAAGGTCACGCGCGCAAGTCAAGCCTGCGGGTCCCGCGCCGATGATGGCGACTCGTTTATCTTGTAATTGGAGATTGGTGATTGGTGATTGACTGTCACCTACTAATCTCCAATCTTTAATCTCTAATCTCTGCTCTTCCGCCCAATCCGCCACAAACCTCTTCACGCCCATCACATTCACCGCCGAGTCAACCTGTGCGCGGTTGCAGGCGTCTTCACAGCGATGACTGCACACGCGTCCGCAGATGGATGGGAACGGATTATCTTCAAGGATGGTGCGATACGCGTCGGCGAAACGTCCCTCAGCCACCAAAGCCAAATAGCCTTGCGCGCGTTGATGAATTGGACACGCGTCACGGCACGGAGCAATTCCATTTTTCTCAATTGCAAACGCATTCGGGATGGCTTGCGGATATAGTTTATAGATTGCTTTGCGCTTTGAGAGTTCGCCGTTGAATTGGTCGGGCAGGCTGATGGGACAAGCCGCGGCACAGTCGCCACAACCCGTACATTTTTTCAAGTCCACGTAACGCGGATGCTGGCGGATGGTCACGGTCAAATCGCCAGGCTCGCCCACAATTGATTCAACTTCGGCGCAGTTCATTAACTCGATGTTGAGATGCCGTCCCACTTCCACCAACTTGGGCGACATAATGCACATCGCGCAGTCGTTGGTGGGGAAGGTTTTATCCAGCATGGACATCGTGCCGCCGATGGCGGGCGCTTTATCGAGCAGGTAGGTTTTGATTCCCGACTCAGCCAAATCGAGCGCGGCTTGCATGCCCGCAATGCCCGCGCCGACGACCAGCGCAGAGCCAACGGGAGATTTGTCGAGTTTGCCATCTGTGTTCATACGGCAACCCTTTCGAGAACAGGTCTCGGATCAATCAAATGTTTGCTGAACCATTTTTCTGAATCAGATAAACCAAACGCCAGACCCAGCAATTCGGTGAAATAAAACGCAGGGACTTTCGGCTCGGCGGTCTGACGCATTTCAAGGTTGACCTGACACAACGGGCAAGCCGTTGCAATCGTGTCCGCACCTGCTTCACGCGCGCGCTCCGCCAACTTCCCCACGAGATTTTGCACAACGTCCGAACGACTCAACGATAGACTTCCCCCGCAACAATCCGTCGCATGTGACCACGGCATGACTTCCGCGCCCACAGCCCGCAGCAACTCCGCCATCACCTGCGGATTGTCGGGATCGTCGAATTGTGCGATCTCTGGCGGACGCACCAACAAGCAGCCGTAATAAGTAACGACTTTCAATCCATTAAGCGGATGTCTCGTCTCTTCTGCGATTCTTTTAACTCCAACATCTTCTGCCAAAACAGCGAGGACGGGTCTGACTGCGACCGAGCCTGTGTACTGGAACCCAAGCATGGATTCCAGCTGTGAGCGAGTCGCCGCGTCGTTACGCATGGCCATGTCTGCGCCTTTGAGTCGGTTGTAGCAAGCGGCGCATGGGATGACGAGGTCGCGGTCAAATGCCTGGGCCAGGGACAATGTCTGGGCTGGCAGAGCAAGCGCCAGATTATGATCGAACACGTGCGCGGATGATGCTCCGCAGCAGTTCCAGCCATCCAGTTCAGTTAATCCCAATCCAAGATGTTTGAACACTGCGCGGGTTGAGAGTCCATATTCAAGTCCAGTGGAATGCAGGGAGCAGCCGGGGTAATAGGAGTAGTTCATTTTTTGCTCCGCTGAAAAATTTGTCGCACCTGCGCGGACGCGGTGATTCGCGCGGGCAACAATGGAACTTTGCCGCGCACGAACAAGCCGATGCCCGCGGGGATGTCGTTCATCAATGGAACTTTGGAAAGTATCTTGAACAGCCCCAGCATGAAAGCTTCATGCGAGCGTCCGAATCTTTTCACTACGCCCATGAACAAACGATGGAACAAGAGCGCGTCGCGTTCGCCTGCCGCATACCCGCGCGCCAACGAAATTTGACGCAGCCCGTCCATCGTCGCCGCTATGTTGATACCGTTGGGACAGCGCGTGGCGCAGGTGTAACATCCCACGCACAGCCAGATGTCGCGGCTCTTGAAGATGGCATCATCCCGCCCAAGCGCAACCATCCGCAAGAGCAGGTCGGGGCCGTATTGCATCGCGTCCACTACGGGGCAGCCCGCCGTGCATTTGTGGCAGTGATAGCACAATCCGATTTGTTGACCCGACAGGCGGTCAACTTCCAGAACAAGATTGCTGTTCATGTGGACTCCTTGCACTCAAGTGACATTCACCTCCAAGGTGACAGTCACTTGTAACCCTTTACGGATGATGTTCGGCAGGCTTCATTTGAGTTGGATTGGCGGCCGTTTTTGCTGCTGTCCGCAGGTAAATGGACCAGTACACCAAACCCACCATTACCGCGCCGCCGATGATGTTGCCGATGGTGACGGGAATCAGGTTGGCCAGGAAGAAATTGCCCCAGGTGAGGTTCGGAAAATCGGCGGCGGTTTTTCCGATCTGCGTCCAGAATTCGGGGCTTGCCCCTGCTTTGATGAATAAAGCCGCCGGGATGAAGTACATGTTGGCGATGCTGTGTTCGAACCCTGCCGCCACAAAGGCAGTGATAGGCGGCACGATGGCCAGCACTCGGTCGGTGGTGGAACGCGCGCTCATGCATAACCAGACCGCCAGACACACGAGGGCGTTGCAGAAGATGCCCAGTACGATGGCTTGCATAAATTCCAGGCCTGACTTGGTATGAGCGATAGTCAAGGCGTTCAGCCCCAATGTCCCGCCGCTGAACAGATATTGCTTGGAGAGGAACATCATATAGGCTGTGAGAACCGAACCGATAAAATTCCCCAAATAGACGATGATCCAATTGCGGAGCAACTGCGCGGTTGTCACTTTGTGGCTGGCCCAGGCCATGACGATCAGGTTGTTACCTGTGAACAGTTCAGCGCCTGCGACCACCACCAAAATCAGACCGAGGCTGAAGGTTAGCCCTCCCACAATTCTGACAATGCCGTAGGGCAGGGCGCTCCCGCCGGTTGTGGCGGTGGTGGAAAATACAGCGCCGAGGGCGATGAATGCGCCGGCAAGTACTGCCAGTGCAAACATCCTGAACGAATTCAGCTTGGATTTGTTGACGCCCGTATTTTCAGCCTTTCCTGCCATTTCGGGCGGCATTAAAGCATCAAAGGAAATTTGGTCTTGCATGGCATCTTCTCCTTAAATGAAGCCTCAACGAAGGAACTTCAGTTTTAGGTTACACCGGATGACAGGTCAAAATCATCCATTTCCCGCCTGAAATGTGGCCGGGCATATGCCCTAGCGGCCGAAGAATTAGACCTGAATCGGGCGATTCTGTCCTCGCAGTTTGCTTGTGTCTGCCAAATGCTTATGCTATGATAAATCTTGATGAACCCGCCTCATGGTTTATATGCCCGATATCATCAATTTGTACTGCGATTTTCGATCTTCAATCGTGTTTTAATTGGTAATTCCTTGATTATAATTTTTGGGGCTGTTGCAGGCACGTACTTTACCCGCCGGCTGGCGCTTCTTGGGGATATCAGGCTGGTTTTTCTTTTTTCCTTCTTTGGCATATTAATTACACTTGCTGTAAATTATTTGATTATTAAATCTGCTTTGAATCCCTTGCGTGAACTGGGTCAGGCGCTTGAGCAGGTCAGTGTTGAACAGGTTAAGATTCCCGCAGACCTCAAAAAATATGAAGATCAGGATATTCACCGCCTTGTGACCACTGTCGACGCGATGCTGACCCGCCTCGAAAAACGCACCAGCCTGCTGAAAGCCATTTCAGAGCGCGCCATCCATGCGCAAGAGGAGGAACGAGTCCGCATTGCCCGCAGCTTGCATGACGATACCGCCCAGACGATATCCATGTTGATCATCAACCTCGAAAGAATCGAAAAGAAGATTCCGCAGGATGACCCTGACTTGTCACGGCGGGTGAGCGAATCTTATAAAGTGGCGACCTTGTTGCTGGAAAATTTACGGAAGGTGATTTGGGATCTGCGCCCCTCGATTCTGGATGACCTTGGGCTGATTCCGGCCATCCGCTGGTATGCCCAAACCAACCTTGATGAAAAAGGCATTCAGGTTGAAATGAAAGTTGGGATCGGAGCAATGCGTCTGCCGCCTCATCTGGAGACGATGTTATTCCGCATTTTGCAGGAGGCGGTGAGCAATATCGTCCGTCATGCCAAAGCCAGCAACGTGATCATCAGTCTTCGGCCCGAGGGGAATCATGTGATACTGGAAGTCCGGGATAATGGCCGCGGCTTTGATGTGGAAAGAACCACAGGCGATGCCGTGACACGGAAACAACTTGGGCTACTGGGGATGCAGGAGCGCGCCTCTTTGGTGAATGGGCTTGTGAAAGTCGAATCAACACCGGGTGTGGGAACGACTCTGCGGGTTTATATCCCTTTGAATGTTGAAGACGCGATTGGATCGAACACCACTGTGGATATGGAATTGCAGAAAGAGATGAGATAATACGACCATGAGTCAAAAAATCAGCATTTTGATCGCAGACGACCATACCCTGTTTCGAAGCGGAATCCGCGCCCTGCTCGAAGATGAGCAGGATATTGTCATCGTGGGTGAGTCGAACGATGGGCGGGAAACTGTCCGACTAGCGGGTCAACTTAAACCAAATGTGATTCTGATGGATATTGCCATGCCCCTGCTCAACGGTCTTGAGGCGACCCGCCAGATCAAGCATGAACACCCAGAGATCAATGTGCTTGTACTGACGATGTACGACCACGAGGAATATTTCCGCCAGATGCTGGAGGTGGGCGCATCGGGATACATTATTAAAAGAGCGGCAGCTCATGAACTTGTTTCCGCAATCCGCGCTGTTTATAACGGTGAGGCAGTCCTGTCTCCGGTAATCACGCGCCTTGTGTTGGAAGATTATCTCAGGCGGGATTCTGCCACAAAAGTGGAAGATGACCCAAACACACTTTCATCGCGCGAACGCGAAGTGTTGCAGCTCATCGCAGAAGGAAAGACCAGCCGCGAAATTGCCGAGATATTGAGCCTCTCGGTTAAGACGGTGCAATCTCACCGCACCAATCTAATGCAAAAGCTTGACCTGCACGACCGCGGCGACCTCATCAAGTACGCGATCCAGAAGAAGATTATTGAGCTTTAAGAGAGTAACCACAGCGGGTGTCTTTGGTGCTTTATTGTTTTGACCGCCGCGAGCGACGTTTGCCATAAGGCTAAAAAAGGGCAAGCAGGCATTAAGATGGAATTCAATGCCTCCTTGCTAAGAGAGATATGCGACCATGTGGGGTCGCGTTTTTATAATACGCAAAAAATCATTGGGTGGGTTATTGACTGATTATGCCGTGGTTATGATTGAATTAATTTTTTATAAGGGAAAGTTTAGGGGGGTAATCCAACTTTAACCAGACAAGAATATTACATTAACCCATCAAGCTCCTGATACGTCTAAACTTTGGCCGATAATTTCAAATTAATCTCAGGAGAAAATATGAACACCAGAAAGTTTTATGCCCCGAAGAAATAAACCCCGGCTTCCTCGAAGGCGCGAACAACCTGACCGGCACAGTGAATTCCATTACCTATCTTGGTTCAATCATTCGCGTGCGCATTGACATCGAAGGCCATCTCATCTCCATGGACATGTTCAATGAGCGGAAGGTGCAAATGCCCATTGTTGGCGACCAATTTCCAGTTAATTTCGATGCGGACGCCTGCTGGCTGCTGTAAGGAGGCAGAATCATGTTTCCAGGTTTGGACGTGCTCTCGAGTCAATTGTCATCATGGAAGGAGAAGGCATTATTCACGCCGGGTCCGTTGACCACAAGCCGCACTGTCAAACAAGCCATGCTTCGTGATCTTGGATCGCGCGACTCTGAATTCATCAGCATCGTAAAAGATGTGCGACGGAGGCTGGTTGAATTGGGCGGCGCGTCAGATGAATACACTGCCATACTGATGCAGGGCAGTGGCACGTTTGGAATCGAAGCGGCTATTTCTTCGGTCATCCCGCCGGAAGGGAAACTGCTCATTCTGGTCTTTACTTGAAGTAAGCCAGAAGCGGATCCATGCTTTCCGATCTCGCGGTCAAGCCCCAGCGCGATTTCAGAAAGCCGCCAGGTGGCGTTGCCAAAGATAAAATTGATCAACGCTTGAATGCCCATTGATTGCGGCAGCGCCATTGCCTTTGTAATTTCAAAGAGACACGCTTCGTTCAGCTTTTGATGAGTTGATTGCATATTAATGGGTGTTGAAAAAAAAGTTTTTGCCGGCCGCGCCAGCAAAATTATACACATACAATAATAGACAATATCGGAAATAATCCACTCACTTGACCCTTCGGCATCGCTGCGCGAATGCGACAGTGCTTTGCGATGCGAAGCAATGCAAAGAGTCGATGCAACGGGCAGTGCCGGGGAGTGTTCGCGTTAAGGATTTCCTGACTTTGCTACAGCCAGGCAGAAGGTGACAACTGTCATATTCATTTGTTTGAATGCGTTGGTATAATACATTCAGGATTACGAATATGAAAAAGCTGTCCATACCCGATCTTTCAGAAAAATTAGCCGCCCCCCTGCAAGCCATCGCCTCCCCGCAGCGTATCGCCATTTTGCTTGCCATTGGCAAAGGCGAAGCCTGCGTCTGTCATCTCGAAGCCGCGCTCGGCTGGCGGCAGGCGTACATCTCTCAACATCTGATGGCGCTCCGCAAAGCGGATATTTTGCAGGATCGCCGCTCAGGGCGCTATGTCTATTACCGATTAAAAACCGCCTCTTATCTGGGCCTGATTCTTGATTCTGCGCCCCTAAGCGGACTCTCCGCTGAAACTGTTTCGGCAGTCATCAACACCCAAACCTATCCCTCCTGCGAATGTCCACACTGCACGCCCGCGCTCATTTCGGTTGAGAGCCTCAAAACCGCGTAATGCGGAATTAATTCCGCACACGATAAAGGACTGAATTATGCAAATGAATCTCACCAAACCTCCCCTGCAAAAAAATCCAGACCTGCGCTCATGGGCGCTGGTTGCTCTCGCCGCGTTCGTGTGGATTGTTCTTTACAACATCATCCAACCCGCCGCAGATTGGCTGGCGTATGGTTTGCTTGCCCTGCCGCACGGTTCACACTTGGGCGAATCGCTGGCTTTCTTTTTCTATGATGTGCCCAAATTGCTGTTGTTATTAAGCGGCATGATCTTTTTCATTTCGCTGCTTCAAACTTTCATTGACACTCAAAAAGTACGCACATTGGTGGAGAAGCGCGGCGAAGGGATTGGCAATATCATGGCAGCATTCTTTGGCGCAGTCACCCCATTTTGTTCCTGCTCGTCCGTGCCGCTCTTTATTGGATTTGTTCAGGCGGGCATTCCTTTGGGCATTACGTTGACATTTCTCATCACGTCTCCGTTGATAAGCGAAGTCGCTTTCGTCATGTTAATTGGCATGTTCGGCTGGAAGATCGCGCTGCTGTACCTGATCTCAGGCACCACAATCGGCATGATCAGCGGATTTATTCTGGGGCGCATGAAATTGGAGCGCTATGTGGAAGGCTTTGTGTACGACATCAAGCCGCGCGCCAATATCGACTTGAAACTCGAAGAAAAACTGACCTGGTCAGACCGCATCAGCCGCTCATGGGTTAGCGCAAAGGACATTGTCGGTAAAGTATTCTGGTTCGTCATTTTTGGCATTGCTGTTGGCGCTGGAATTCATGGCTTTGTACCGGAAAACGCGCTGACCGCTATCATGGGCAAAGATGCCTGGTGGTCTGTGCCTGTTTCGGTGCTTATCGGCATTCCGTTGTATTCCAATCCCGCCGGAATTATCCCCATTGTCAGCGCGTTATTATCTAAAGGCGCATCGCTTGGCACAGCATTGGCATTCATGATGTCGGTGATCGCCTTGAGTCTGCCGGAGGCCATCATTTTGCGCCGCGTGCTCAAGCCGCAGTTAATCGCCATCTTTATTGGCGTGATCGCTGCTGCAATCATTCTGACTGGTTATCTGTTCAATCTGGCCATGTGACACAAATGTCAGTTTGTTCGCTGTTTCAAACACTCAAAAGGAGATTTCAAAATGTTAACCATCAAAATTCTAGGTTCGGGCTGTGCCAATTGCAAGAGGTTGGAGCAAATCGCCCGCAAGGTTGTGGAAGAAACTGGCACGCAGGCAGAAGTGCTCAAAGTGACCGAATACCCCGACATCATGGCGTATGGCATAACATCTACACCAGGGTTGGTGATTAACGAGAAGATTGTATCCTACGGCAGAATCCCAACACCAGCCGAAGTCAACACCTGGGTTGCTGATGCGTTGCAATCTGCAGATTCTTCTTTAACAAGACGATAACAATTTTCCTTCATCTACTCGAAAGAATGGAGAAACCCATGACCCAGCAGACCAGTGTTTCCAAACAACTTTCTTTTCTTGACCGCTACCTGACATTATGGATTTTCCTTGCGATGGCAGTGGGCGTGTTGATCGGCTTCCTGTTTCCAGAGTGGGTCAAGCGGTTCAACGATGCGGTTTCAATTGGCACAACCAACATCCCAATTGCGCTCGGTCTTATTTTGATGATGTACCCGCCCTTCACCAAAGTGAAGTATGAGGATCTGGGCGAGGTCTTCCGCAACAAGAAGGTGCTTTCGCTCTCCCTCATCCAAAACTGGGTGATCGGCCCCGTGCTGATGTTTGCGCTGGCGGTGATCTTCCTGCGCGGCTACCCTGAATACATGGCGGGTCTGATCATGATCGGGCTGGCGCGCTGTATTGCAATGGTGATCGTGTGGAACGAGCTGGCGCACGGCGATACGGAATACGCTGCTGGATTGGTGGCGTTCAACAGTATCTTTCAGGTGTTGTTCTACAGCGTGTATGCCTGGGTGTTTATCACCGTTCTGCCGCCGCTGTTCGGGTTGAGCGGTTCGGTGGTGGAGATCACGATTGGCGAGATCGCGCAGAGTGTGTTCATTTATTTGGGCATTCCCTTTTTGGCTGGTTTTCTGACCCGCTTCATCATGTTGAAATTCAAGAGCAAGGAATGGTATTACACCCAATTCGTTCCGCGCATCACCCCGCTGACGTTGATTGCATTGCTGTTTACCATCATGGTGATGTTCTCGCTCAAGGGCAATCTGATTGTGCAAATTCCAGGTGACGTGGTGCGAATCGCCATTCCATTGCTGATCTACTTTGTGGCTATGTTCCTGGTCTCGTTTTGGATGGGGCATCGTCTCGGCGCGGATTATTCCAAGACCACCACGCTCTCCTTCACTGCCGCCAGCAACAATTTTGAATTGGCGATTGCGGTGGCTGTGGCAGTCTTCGGTATTAACAGCGGCGCGGCATTCGCGGCGGTTATCGGTCCGCTGGTGGAGGTGCCGGTGATGATCGGTCTGGTCAATGTGGCGTTCTGGCTTCAAAAGCGAATGTTATGGGCGGCGTAAGTTCGTCGCCTAAAATGGTTGCCGCCCTATCATCCAACTGCTCCCTCGCAGTGACCAGCGGTGGGGTGGTGATGAAGATGCAGTCATGGCTTTGTTTTGAAATTCATTAATCTCGAAATACCACCGTCTTGTTTCCATGCAACAGCACGCGTTCTTCAAGATGATAATATACCGCGCGTGACAGGACGCGGCTCTCGATCTCGCGCCCCTTGCGGACCAAATCTTCGGGAGAGTCGGCGTGGCTGATGTGTTCGACATCCTGCACGATGATAGGACCCTCATCCAGGTCGGGGGTGACGTAATGCGCCGTCGCGCCGATAATCTTTACGCCGCGTTCGTATGCCTGATGGTACGGCTTGGCACCCTTGAACCCTGGCAGAAAACTGTGATGGATGTTGATGCAGCGACCCGACAGGTACTGCGTCATGTCGTCGGACAGGATCTGCATGTAGCGCGCCAGGACGATCAGTTCGGCTCCCGTTTCTTCGACGACACGTTTGATCTGCGTCTCCTGTTGGGGTTTGGTCTCTGGCGTGATGGGCAGGTGATAAAAAGGAATGCCTTCGAGAATGGAGTTCTTCAACACTTCGCGGGGATGATTCGAGACCACGCCCACCACGTCCATGTTGAGTTCGCCGATGCGCGCGCGATAGAGCAGGTCGCCGAGGCAGTGATCGAACTTGGAAACGAGGATCAGCACACGCTGTTTATGCTCGGCGGGACGCATGTTCCACGTCATGTTGTATTCCGTTGCCAGCGGCTCGAACTTGTTTCGCATGTCCTGAATATCCGCGTCCGATTCGAACATGACGCGCATGAAGAATGTCTCGCGGTCGTTGAATTGCTGGGCGTCCAAAATATTCCTGCCGCTTTGAAACAGCAAGCCCGTCACCTTTGCCATCAGCCCGGGGCGATCTGCACATGAAACTTTTAAAATGGTTTTCTCGGTCATAATGTTTTCTCTCAACGGGCTGTTTTTTCGTCCATCATTGTCAAGCCTTGATCCACCCACGCGAGACCCTCATCCAACTGCTCCTTTGTGATAATCAACGGCGGCGCGATGATGAGAATATTTTTGAACGTGAACACGTACACGCCGTTTTGAATGAGGAAATTTTTGAGAGGGGCAATATCGAGCGGTTCTTTCGTCTCGCGGTTGTTGACCAGTTCAATGCCCGCGAACAGCCCAATATAGCGGACATCTCCCACGCAGGGATGCTTCGCCTTCAATTCCTCCAGCCGCTGACCGAGGTGCGCGCCCATCTCACCCACACGCTCGAAGATGTTTTCCTCTTCATAGGCTTCGATGGTCGCAACCGCCGCCGCGCAGGAGAGGGCGTGACCGTTGTAGGTCAGCCCCGCATAGAGAACATGGTCGTCGAAATAATTCGCAATCTTTTCTGAAACGATCACCGCGCCGAGCGGCATGTACCCAGACGTGATTCCCTTCGCGGTGGTGATGGTGTCTGGGACGACATTCCAGTTATCCACCGCGAACCATTTACCCGTGCGCCCCCAGCCGCTCATCACTTCGTCGGAGATGAGCAGGATGCCGTACTTGTCGCAGATCTCGCGCATACGAGGCCAGTAATCATCGGGCGGAAGGATCAGACCGTTTGTGCCTGTCACGCCTTCGAGGAAGATTGCCGCGATCTGATCCGCGCCTTCATGCTGAATCACCTCTTCGACATGGCTAATGCACTGACGTTTGCAGGTATCCTTTGTCCAGCCGAATGGACAGCGATAACAGTATGGATCAAGAAAATGGACAACGCCCGAGATTCCAGGCTCGGAAGCGAGGCGGCGATAATCGCCCGTCAGCGCCACCGCGCCGTGAGTCGCGCCGTGATACGAGCGATACCGCGCCAGAATCTTGTGACGTCCCGTATATTGACGAGCGATTTTTATCGCGTTCTCATTCGCATCCGAGCCGCCCAATGTGAAGAAAGTCTTCTTCAAATCCCCAGGCGTGACCTCTGCCAGTTTTTTGCCGAGGCGGGCACGCGGCTCTGTGGCATGGAAGGGACTGATGTAGGTCAACCTGGCGGCTTGCTCCTGAATCGCTTTCACCACCTTGGGATGTTGGTGTCCCAGATTTGAGTTCGCCAACTGCGAAACCATGTCGAGATAACGCTTGCCGTTCGCGTCCCAAAAATACACGCCCTCCGCGCCCGTGACGGGAATTGGGTTCAATTTCCCCTGCGCCGACCATGAGAAGAAAGTGTATTCTTTGTTGAAGTCAACGATTTCTTCGGCAGTCAGTTCGTCGGTCTGTTCAAGAATATTCATTCGCTTCCTATCTGGAGATTGGAGATTAGAGATTGGAGATTTTTTCCCAATTACCAATCTCCAATCTCTAATTACCATTTACCAATTACTTATGCAGATTTTTTGCCGCCACAAAACTCAAGCCCTTCTCGGTCAACGCCCATGCGGTGCGATTGCAGGCATCCACTTTGTCGAGGTAATTTTGCAGCAGGTTATCCCAGTCGCCGCTTTCGATGACTTCCTTCTTCTCACGGAAGTAATCCAGCACGTCGGAGAGATGGCCGCGGGTCACGTCTACTTCGGGGTCGCCGCCTTCATGTTTGGCGGCGATGTTTGCCACACGCGCGGCAACTTTCACCAATTCGGCGCGGCGGTTGTACGGTTGGATGACGATATTCTTCTGCGGCTCGGTGATGTGATGCTCGAAGCGCACCACGTTCTCGAAGCCCAGCGCCTTGCGGAAGTCCGCGCTCAGCTCCATCGTCTCGTTATTGATCGAGTTCGACCAATTGAAGCCGATCAGCGGACTTGTCCCATCGTCGCGGCTAAACAGTTTCGCCATCGTCATGATCCACAGCGCGTTGTAGGGGTTGTCCGCGCCGAAGAAAACAGAAATCTTGAATTGAATGTCCACGCCGAGTTTGTAGAGCATGAAGCCGAGCAGGATCGTCCCCGCGTTGAAATTCAAAACGTGTTGCACGCCGTAATTGGTGTAGTAATACAAAAACTCATCCAGCCATTGCAACGCGTGTTCGTTCGGCTGACCAATGCCGCCGAAGTACCCCGTGATGGTCGCCGCGCCGCCGAGATGTGGGTTCGAGCCGTCGGTCCCCTTCGTGTCGAGCGTCTCCACGAACGACGCGCCGATGATATCCAGCGCGGCGACGATGGCAGGCAAGTCTCCATCCGCTTCAGATTCCTTCATCTTGCGCACGGCGATGTACCGCCCAGGCATGAGCGTCTTGTTCGCAATTGCCTGCTCCGCCATGACGCGAATCCACGGGAAATATTGTAGCGCGGATACTTCGAGAGTTACGGCATTCTCATCCATGAATTTCATCGTCTTCGCCGCTTCGCCCCTGACCTTTTGCCTGTATTCCGCGACCGAGATGAATGCGCCGCTGTCACGTTGTTCGATCAGCCAATTGAGGTCTTTGATGTATTCAGGCGCTTTGGCTTCCACCTGTTTGAAAAGATTCTCCATCTTGCGTGATTCGCGGTGTTTGCGGTTGATCTCTTCAGGCGTGCCATATTTGGCAACAATATCGAGAAAAGCCTTCATCACCCGCGAGGTCGGGTCAAGCAAAACGGAATTGATCGCATCGAGGCGGTTGGGGTCTATTTTTAGTAGAGATTGCATTTTGTCTCCTTGCCTTGTAGTCGCTGAGTCAGATAGTCCAGATTATTCGACTACTTGACTATCAAACTATCCGACTAATTTCAACAACTCGTCATACTCTTCATCAGGCATCCCGAACCAATTCTCTTTGGCAGGGAACGTCTTCTCGGTCACTTCCTTGACGTAGCCGTTGAGTCCCTCACGGATGACTGCGCCTGCATCGGCAAAGACCTTCGCCATACGCGGCTTGAATTTAGGATAGAGCGCGAACGCATCGTGATAGATGAGCAATTGTCCATGCGCTCCCAAACCCGAACCCAGCGACATGATGATGGCATTCTTTGCGCGTTCGGTGATGAGTTGACATAATCTATCGGGGACAAGCTCAAGCAGAATGCAGAACGCGCCAGCTTCTTCCAATGCTTTGGCGTCGTCCACGATCTTCTTTGCCAGCGTGGCAGACTTTCCCTGCAACTTGAACCCGCCCAGGGCGGAGACAGATTGAGGCGTGAGTCCCAAGTGACCAATAGCGGGAATGCCCGCGTCCACGATCCCCTTGATGCGATCCGCCATCGCCACGCCGCCTTCGAGCTTGATGCAGTCGCAGCCCGCTTCCGCCATGAAGCGACCCGCATTGCGGATGGCGGATTCGACGCTCGGTTGGTAGGTCATGTACGGCATGTCGCCTACCAGCCAAACGTTCGGCGCGCCGCGACGCACTGCCGCCGCGTGACGGATCATATCCTCCATCGTGACAGGCAGGGTTGAGTCGTAGCCGAGCATGGTCATGCCGAGGCTGTCGCCGACGAGGATCATATCCACGCCTGCTTGATCCTGCATATATGCGGTTGGATAGTCGTAACAGGTGAGCCAGGTGATGGGCTTGCCCTCCGCCGCCTTTTGATAGAGAGCGGGCAGAGTCATTTTCTTGCGTGGTTCAGTCATTCGTTCCTCCGTGTGCAAATTTTTATCGCATCGCACACGGAGGCTTTTTTTCTTACTCCAATGGCAATGCGGTTGTGGACTTGACTTCGGTAAACACTAAACTTGTGTGAATGCGCGAGACGCCAGGAATGGGTGTGAGGCGGTCAACAACGAAGCGTTCGAGGTCTTTGCGATTGCGAAGCACAACCTTCAGCAGATAGTCATACTCGCCAGTGATGTGATGACACTCCAGCACTTCGGGCAACTTCTGAATCAACTTGCGGAACTTGTCCACTTGCTCGTATTGATGCATCTGCATCGCAATGTGGATGAAGCACAGCAAATCGTAGCCAGCCTTTTCACGATCCACGACGGCGGTGTATTGGCGGATGTAGCCGTCCTTTGCGATGCGCTTCAAGCGTGAGTGCGTGGCAGGCGGCGAGAGGCTGATCTTGCGCGCAAGTTGCACGTTGCTCAAGCGGCCATCGGATTGCAGCGCGCGCAGAAGGGATTTGTCCACGTTGTCTAATGTAAGGCTCTTGGAATTTTTTATCATATTGAAGTCTCCAAATCAATAGAAATTCGTTTTTTTCTAGAAAAGTCAAAATAAAATTATAAACCATGCCGCTAATATAGCAGAAAATTTCAGGGAAATCTATTCCGAGACCGCTCGCGCGAACAAAAAGGAAGTATTTGAGTAAAAACAAACACCCCTGCGTCAGATAGGGGTGTTTGTTCACTTATCAGGGAGTGGCTAATCTCGTGGGCTTTCCAAAAGATTTACACTTGCGCCGCACGCCAGTGCAGGTGACCACAAAGCACTCAGAGGTCACGGAGAAAAAAACTATTAAAAACCTCTGTGCGCTCCCCTGGCACTGCCCGCCACATCGGCTTTTTGCATTGCTTCGCATCGCAAAGCAATACCGCATTCGCGCAGCGATGCCGAAGGGGCAAGTGTGTGCCGCGCGTGATTTGCCCGCCAAATCATGCGGTGTGACGCGAATTTCTTATTGATTTTCGCGAAACTTCGCCCGATTTGCGTTTTTCGCGTTAAGCCTTGCTTCACAAATAAAAAGACGTCAAGCGACCTTTGAAAAACGATGATGTCGTTGTAAGGATGTAATGAAAGCCATCTTACGCAAATTTACTCGAATGTCAACTTGCCTTTTTGGATAACCACAGGTTAACCGCCAATAATCCAACCCCGCCCAACACTCCCGTCAAGTGATATGGCAGATAATCCATCACTTCAACGGGTTGTTGAACCGCCTTCAAATAAAAATACGGCGCCCAGACCAGAATTCCCGCAAAGATCATAATATGTCCAACTGTTCGCAGGTGGCTTTTTTTCGGAGGCGCCATCCTCAACTCCTTGCGGGCATACACGCGCAAACGCGAGCCGCCGATGACACCAGCCAAATGAAACGGCAGATACCAAAACAATGATGGCTTCTCTCCTGCGATTCGCAAAACGATAAAAGGCAGCCAGGTCAGCACGCCAAGCCAGATCAACAAATTTCCCAAACGATACCGCATCACCGCGGCGTTATAAATTTTCTCATCGGTTACCATGTGCGAAATGCCTCTGTTACTGCCTCAATTGTCTTATCAATAATCTCGTCCGTGTGCATGATCGAAATGAATCCCGCCTCAAATTGCGACGGCGCGAGATAAACCCCGTTCTCCAGCATCTTCCGGAAAAATTTCCCGAACCGAACTTTATCCGCCGCCTTGACCGTGTTCCAGCCAACGGGCCTGGTCTCGCTAAAGAATGTCGTGAACATCGTGCCGACTCTCGTCTGCTGGATTGGAACTCCCGCGCGTTTCGCCGCCTCCCCGACTCCCGCTTCCAACCTAGCCGCAGCCTGCTCCAGTTTTCTCCAACATTCATCTCCCCGAATCAGGCTCAACGCCGCGATCCCCGCGCTCATCGCCAATGGATTGCCCGAAAGCGTCCCTGCCTGATACATCGGTCCAAGCGGCGCGACCAGTTGCATGATCTCCCGCTTCCCGCCATACGCGCCGACAGGCAGTCCGCCGCCGATGACCTTGCCCAGCGTGGTCAGGTCGGGCTGGATGTTGTAAAGCGTCTGCGCCCCGCCTTTGTGGACGCGGAATCCCGTCATCACTTCATCAAAAATCAAGACTGTTCCGTGTTGCGTGGTGAGTTGACGTAGTCCTTCCAAAAATCCTGGTTGCGGCGGGACGACACCCATATTGCCCGCTACAGGTTCGACGATGATCGCCGCAATCTGATCGGGGAATTTCTTGAACAAGGCTTCGACAGATTCAAGGTCATTGAACTGCGCCACCAGCGTATCCGAAGCCACCGCGCTCGGCACGCCCGGTGAATCAGGCAGACCCAATGTCGCCACGCCTGAACCAGCCTGCACCAACAGCATATCCGCGTGACCGTGATAACAGCCGTCGAACTTGATGATCTTCTCGCGCTTCGTGTACGCGCGCGCCAATCGCAACGCCGACATGGTCGCTTCCGTGCCCGAATTGACAAAGCGAATCATCTCGATGTTCGGCATGAATCCCATGATGCTCTTTGCCAGTTCCAACTCCAACGGACTCGGCGCGCCGTAGGATGTTCCCATCCGCGCGGCTTCCTGAATGGCTTTGACTACATCGGGATGCGCGTGCCCCGTGATGAGCGGTCCCCACGAAAGGACATAGTCAATGTAGCGATTGCCGTCCACATCGAAAAGATATGCGCCTTCGCCGCGTTGGATGAAGAGCGGTTGTCCGCCCACGGCGCGAAAGGCGCGCACAGGCGAGTTCACACCGCCAGGGAAGAGGGTTTGGGCTTCTTGAAAGAGGCTGACTGAGTTTTGTATGTTCATTAAATGACTCCAATGAATTTGATTGAAGGTTTCAACGTTCAAACTTTCGAACCTTCCAACTTGCAAACCCGTTTTAATGCTTCTTCCCCCGAATGAATGCAATCAGGGATTCCAATTCCGCGATAGCCATTGCCCGCCAGCGCGAGGGTGGGATATTTTTCAAGCGCGGCGTCAATGCGTTTGAGAAGCTCGGGATGACCGAGGTTGTATTGCGGCATGGCGTTCTCCCACATGAAGACGCGGGAGAGAAGCGGCTCGGCGGTGATGCCAAGCGTTAATTTCATTTCTTCTTTGGATAACTCCAGCAAATCATTTTCATTCCAGGGAATATCCTGCCCAGCACGCCCGACGAACACGCGAATGAGAGCATACCCTTCGGGCGCGCGGTGCGGAAATTTGGTGGATGTCCACGTGCAGGCGAGGGCTTTGCGTCTTTCGCGGCGCGGGATGACGTAGCCGTAACCGTCCAACTCGCGGGGCAGGTCGCTTTGTCGGTAGGCGAGGGAGACGGTGGCGGTTGAGGCGTAGGGAATGCTTTGGAGGGTCGAGCCAAGCTCGGGGTCGAATGAGGCGAGCAGTTGTCCGCTGATAAAGGCAGGGGTGGCAAGGATGAGGGCGTCGGTGTCAAGTGTTTCGGTGTCAAGTTTCAGGTTCCACGTTCCAAGTTCCAAGTTACGGGTTACGGAAGTTACACGGGTGTTGAGACGCAACTCGACTTTCGACTTGAGGCGTTCGACTAGCGCCTCGACAATTTCGGCGAGACCTGTGGTGGGTGTAAGAAACGCAGAGCGAGAGCCTTGAAGTGATTTGCCGTTCGATTGCTGCCGCATTTTCAACGCGCCGCGCGCGAGACTGCCATGTTTGAGTTCGAGGTCGCGCAAATATGGGAAAGTGGACGCGAGACTGAGCGCGTCGCCGTCGCCCGCGTAGATGCCAGACATGAGCGGCTCGATGAGATTCTCGTACGCTTCGCGCCCCAGCCGACGACTGACAAACGCGCCCAGGCTTTCATCGCCATTGACGTTTTTCGCGGGGAGCAGAAAATCGAGTCCCATGCGCGTTTTGCCAACCCATGAAATTAACTGTGAACGCAAAATGGATGGCACATCCGAAGGGATCATCATGGCGAGACCTTCGGGCAACGGAAGCAAACGCCCGTTGTTGAGAACGTAGGTGTTCTTTTTGTTCGGGTTCGTGCCGTGCAAACGTTCGCAGAGACCGAGTTCTTTGCAGAGCGCAACGCCCCAGGGCTTAGACGCGAGGAAAGTATCGGGGCCGCCTTCGATGATGAACGCATCCGCGCCATCGTTGAACGTAACGCGGTCGGTGGAGATTTTTCCGCCCCAGCGAGAGTCAGATTCGATGAGTGTGATCTCTGAGTATTGCGTGTTGCGTGTTGCGTAATATGCGGCTGATAAGCCTGCGATGCCGCCGCCAACGATGGTTAATTTCATAGATGAGGCGCCTTCCATTTCTTGATGGTTTCCATAAAGGGCAATCTCACTTTATCTGCATTGAAAGGGAACCAGCCCAATTCCGCGCGGACGGCTTGCTCTTTGAGTTCAGTGCTTCCCCAGACGAAAGTCGCGCCGATGACGCCGACGATGACCGAACCCCAATCGCTTTGAATGAAGAGGGAGGCAAGGAGGATGAGAAAGCCGATACTCATCATGTATGGCCATGACCAGTAACCGAAATAACGTTCGCCGCGAATAACCAATGGAAAGCCGAGTCCGATGATGGTGAAAGTGACGATGCCGATGAGGATGCCGAAGGGGTTCATAAAAAACCTTTTAACCACGAAGGTCACAAAGGAACACGAAGAAGTTCATAAGACCTTTGTGTCCTTAGTGGTGAATTAGTTTAGGTGCTTCTACAGGTGAGACGGAGCGTCCAATGGGATCGCGTTTGAGAAGATCAAGGGTGGTGGCGGTGGAATGTTCCGCAAGAATTTTTATATGGCGCGGATTGTTCGGGTTGGCGGGGGCGTGTCCGTGTTTGATGCGATTTTGCTGGCGATAGAGTTCGAATGCGTCCCAGAGCAGGGTGATGCCGAGGATGCCAAAGACAGTTTTCAGTGACCAGTTATCAGTGACCAGTGAACCGTATTCAGTGAGTAATCCGAGTGTGATGGCAATGATCATCGGCAAACGAATATCTCTTGCTTCCGCTTCCACTTTGCGGACAGCAACGTGACCAATCCAAATCGCAAGAAATGCAGTAACCGCAGCGATTAATCCAAGTGTGTTCATCCAAAAATCCTTGACTACTCGATCACATGACTATTCAACTACCTGACTAAACTCATGCACCATATCCACGACCGCCTTCACGTTGTCCACTGGCGTGTGTTGGAGAATGCCATGTCCAAGGTTGAAGATGTGGCCAAGCCTGCCGTCCGCGCGGCGGAGAATATCGTGGACGCGCTTTTTGATTTCATCACGTGGGGCGAAGAGGATGGCGGGATCGAGATTACCTTGCACAGCGACATCGTCCCCGAGCAGAGACCAGCCATCGTCAAGCGGGATGCGCCAGTCGAGTCCGATCACATCGCCGCCTGCGCGTTTCATCAGCGGGAGGAGAGTCGTGGTGTTCGTCCCGAAGTGAATGACAGGCACGTTCTCTTTTTTCGCGGCCTGCAAAATCTTTTGCGAGTAGGGAAAAACAAATTCTTCGTAATCCGCTGGACTCAATGCGCCCACCCACGAGTCGAAAACTTGAACGGCTTGCGCCCCCGCGCGGATTTGCGCGACGAGATAATCGCTCAACACGATGGAAAGTTTTTCCATCAACGCGTGCCAGGTCTGCGGATCGGAATACATCATCGTTTTGGTTTTGAGAAATTCACGCGACGAACCGCCTTCGATCAGATAGGAGGCAACCGTGAACGGAGCGCCACAAAAGCCGATGAGGGGCACGCCGCCCAAAAGTCCGCGCAAGATTCGAATCGCGTCCATGACGTAGCCCAAATCTGATTCTACTTCGACAGGTCTCAGCGCCCGAACATCCTCCATCGTGCGGACTGGGTTCTGCAAAACGGGTCCTTCACCTTTGGCAAATTCCAATCCTACGCCGAGCGGAATGGCAGGCAGAAGAATATCGGCGAAGAGAATCGCCGCGTCCACGCCGAGCGCGCGGACAGGTTGAAGCGTCACTTCCGCGGCGATCTCGGGATGATGACAAATTTCAATGAGCGAGTACCTCTCGCGGATGGCGCGATACTCTGCCATGTAACGTCCTGCCTGGCGCATGAACCAGACGGGGGTGGTGTCGGTGGAGAGGCGGTGGCAGGCGCGGAGGAAGGGTGAGGCGATATCGGAGACTGGAGATTGGAGATTGGTCAATTGCGGAGTCGTCATTTTAAAGTCTCCAATCTCTAATCTCTAGTTACCAAGACGCACGCAGGATCGCTTTCCAAATAATCCCCCGTCATACCATACGCCCGTCCACGTTGACCGCCACAGACATCGTTGTAAGTGCAGGTTCCGCACACGCCCTTGTACTTGGATGGGTTACGTAGGTCTTTGAAGATTTGCGAGTTGCGATAGACATCCACAACATCGTCGTCGCGCACCATGCCAGCAGTGACGGGAAGGAATCCGCTCGGCTGGATTTCGCCGATGTGCGAGATGAATAAAAATCCATTGCCATCGTTGACGCCTTTGGTTGGACGGTTGAGTCCGTCGGCATATTGGAAGCCTGCGCTTTGAAAGGTAACAGGCTTGCCCGTGTTCTCGGCGCGTTTACGCTCGATCGCTACACGGCGATACATCGGCGCGGCAGTGGCTTTGATGTCGAAGGGCGCGTTTTGTGAAAGGTCATACAGCCAGTTGAACACTTTTTCATGCTGCGTGGCGCTGACCATCTGCTCGCGCATGGCGCGTCCCGTGGGGACAAGGAAAAACACCGACCATTGCACCGCGCCGACTTCCTGAATGAACGGAACCATCTCGTGCAGAATGTCCACGTTATGTTTTGCAACCGTGGTGTTGACCTGCACGCTCATGCCAACATCGTGTGCGCGATGGAGCGTGTCCATTGTCCGCTGCCACGAGCCTTTGACCTTGCGGAAGTCATCGTGAACTTCGGGACGCGGCGCATCAAGCGACAATGCCACACGTTTGATGCCCGCATCGCGCGCCTTTTCGAGTCGTTCTGTTGTTGGAAGTGCGGTCGCTGTCGGAGTGAGCGAACAACGCAGTCCGCGCTCGGCGGCGTAAGCAATCAACTCAAAGAGGTCGGGACGCATCATCGGGTCGCCGCCTGTGAAAATCAAAATGGGATTGTTGCCAAACGCGGCGAGTCGTTCAATCAATGCCTTGGCTTCGACTGTACTCAATTCGCGCGGGTCGCGATGATGCTGCGCGTCGGCGCGGCAATGCACGCAGGCATACGCACAGGCGCGGGTCACTTCCCAGGCGATGGTAAATGGCGCCTGATCAAAATCCACATGCGTCATGCGCTCGTTTTGATACTGCCGTTCAGCGGCGGCGCGGGGGGATAGGGTTTCTAAAGCCATTGTGTCTCCTTAGTGGTAATTGGAGATTGGTAATTGGTAATTGCCAATCTCTATTTACCAATTACCATTTACTTCAACCACCGCGCCGCATCCACGGCGTGATAGGTAATGATCACATCCGCACCTGCGCGTTTGATGGATGTGAGCGTTTCAAGCGTGACCTTGGCTTCATCCACCCAGCCATTTTGCGCGGTGGCTTTGACCATCGAATACTCGCCGCTGACGTTGTACGCCGCCATCGGCAACTCGGGGTACGCATCCTTCACCACGCGAATCACATCCAGATAAGCCAGTGCAGGTTTCACCATCAACATGTCCGCGCCTTCTTCCACATCCAGCGTGGCTTCACGCAAGGCTTCGCGCACGTTGGCAGGGTCCATCTGGTGCGACTTTCTATCACCAAATTTTGGCGCTCCTTCCGCCGCATCGCGGAACGGTCCATAAAATGACGAAGCATACTTCACGGCATACGACATGATCGGCAAATTTTCATAGCCCGCAAAATCCAAGCCTGCGCGGATCGCCGTCACCATGCCATCCATCATGCCGCTCGGCGCAACAATGTCCGCGCCGCATTCGGCGTGCGAGACCGACACCTTCGCGAGCACATCCAGCGTCGGGTCGTTCAGCACATATCCTTCAGGCAAACCAACATGAAAATGTTCGCCCGTGTTTAAAATGCCGCAATGTCCGTGATCGGTGTATTCGCACAAACAAACATCGGTGACAACAACCATCTCTGGGATTTCTTTTTTTATAGCCCGAATAGCCTGCTGGACAATTCCATTTTCCGAGAAATTTTCAAGCCCGATCGGATCCTTCTCTTTGGGGATTCCAAATAAGATGACGGCGTTCACACCCGACCTTGCGGCTGATTCTGCTTCTCGAACCGCTTCCTCCACTGATAGTTGATACACGCCCGGCATCGAGCCGATGGCAGTTCGCCCAGTCCCATGCCGCACAAAGAGCGGATAAATAAAATCGCGCGCGTTGAGTTCCGTCTCGCGGATCATGGCGCGGAGGGCGGGGGTGGCGCGGAGGCGGCGCGGACGATGGACGATAGACGATAGACGATGGTCTGTGGTCAATGGTCTGCGGTCAATTTCCAAGAGTGTCATGATTTCTCCAATCTCGTGATGGTTTCCAGCAACCCATCGGTGGTGTATTCTTTTGCCACGATCAGGTTTTGAAATCCCGCTTCTCTCGCCGCCTGTTCTGTGATGGGTCCAATGCAGGCAACAAGCGGGTTATTTGGTAGGCTAAGCGGATCGAGTCCGTTTTGGGTGCAGATGGCGAAGAAGTTTTCAACGGTTGACGCGCTGGTAAAGGTAATCACATCCACGCCTGATTTCAGCGCGGTCAATCCGTCCATGTCAATGCTTGCTGGCAAGGTTCGGTAAACGATAATTTCATGAGCAATGCCGCCTGCTTTTGAGATGGCTTCGGGTAATTCCGCGCGGGCAATTTCAGCGCGGGGGAGCAAAAACCATTTTCCCTGTACATTGCCCAATCCCGACATGAGTGCTTCACCAATATATTCATCGGGAATGAAATCAGGTTCAAGCCCGTGTTTGCGTAATGCGTCGGCGGTTTTGGGTCCGATGGCGGCAACTTTTGTTGCGCTGTCATTGCGAGGACGGCGTTCTTCCGTCCGAAGCAATCTCCCCAAGACACGCGGGGATTGCTTCGCTTCGCTCGCAATGACGTTGAAAACCACATTCACTGCATTGACCGATGTGAACGCAACCCACGCATACTTTTCGATGTTCCTGATTGCGTTTTCAAGTTCAGTATTATTTTCAATGGGACAAATTTCGATGACAGGAAAAAGAATCGGCTCAAAACCCGCAGAACGCAATTTATCTGCGAAGTCGTCGGCTTGGGCGCGGGGGCGGGAGATTAAGATCCGTGTCATGTGTTTAAGTGTCAGGTGTCAGGTTACACGTTACAAGTTGCGAGAATTTCATTTGCGCCCTGTGTGAGGGCTTCGTTGGCAAGGCGTTTTCCAAGTTCAAGAGCGTCAGCGCCTTCACCAACAACCTTGATTGCTTTCTTGCCGTCTACCGAAATTACCAAGCCCGTTAATTCAATTCTGAATTCTGAATTCTGAATTCTGAATTTCCCATACGCCGCAACCGGCACCGCGCATCCACCACCCAGACCTTGCAAAAACGCGCGTTCTGCTGTCACACACCTGCGGGTGGATTCATCTTCCAGTTTGGCGAGCAGGTTGAGGGTCGTTTGATCGTCCGCGCGGCATTGGACGGCAAGCGCGCCCTGCCCGGGAGCCGGCAGCATCACATCCAGTGACAACCATTCGGTGACATGTGAGTCCAAACCCAAACGAGTCAACCCCGCGCCTGCAAGGATGATCGCATCGTATTGACCATCGAGCGCTTTTCGTAAACGCGTATCCACGTTGCCGCGCAGGGATTCGGTCTTAATGTCTGGGCGGAGGGAAAGGACTTGGGCAGCACGGCGCAGGCTCGAGGTCCCGACTGAAGCGCCGATTGGTAAAGTTGAAATTGTATGACCGCGAGCAGAGATCAAAGCGTCACGCACTTCCGCGCGGGCGGGGATGCATCCAACGGTTAATCCAGCAGGGTTTTCAACGGGCAAATCTTTTAGCGAATGAACCGCGCAATGCACCGCGCTTGAAAGTAATTCTGATTCGAGTTCCTGTGTGAAGAGTCCCTTGCCGCCAATTTCGGGCAATGGCTTATCTAAAATTTTGTCACCCTGCGTGGTGATGACTTTTTCTTCACATTCAAGATCGGGGTGGATTTTTTGCAAAGCGTTGATGACCCATTGGGTTTGCCAGCGGGCGAGGGCAGAGGGGCGGGTGGCGAAAGTTAGTCTCATAGTTTGATAGTCGGTTAGTCGGCAGAGGGAGCGGTCGAAGGTTGAAGTTCACATACCTTTCCAGCAAACCCGCACAAGCCTTCACTTTGCAGTCCAAACAACGTGCGGGCGACGGCGGCATATTCGGGCGCGTGTGGACAGGACGCTTCGGCGCGCAATCGGTTAGTTGGTGCGTGCAAAATTTGCTTGACCAGCGCCTGAGTCATGGCTTCGATGCGGGCGCGTTCGGCATCGGTCAGCTCGGGAAGTCGGCGCAATGTTTTTTCGAACATCTCCTTGCGGATGATTTCAGCTTGCTGGCGAATATTGGAGATGATCGGAATCATCTCCAGTGATTTCATGTACTCGTCGAATTCTTTGATCTCTTCATCGAGAATGGATTTGACTTGCGGCACTTCTGCCATGCGTTCGGCAAGCGCGCCTTCGAGTTTTGCGTTCAGGTTATCAATGTCATAAAGTTTGACATGCGGGATATTCGCCGCGTCGGAGTCAATGTCGCGCGGCACGGCGATGTCAATCAACACGAGTGGACGATGTTCGCGCGCGGTCATCGCGTCGCTGACCATGCGCTCGGTCAGGATCAGATGCGGCGCGCCCGTGGACGAGATGAGGATGTCGGCGGAGATGAGCGCGTCGTTGATATTTTCGAAGGTGGCAATGTCCGCGCCCCAACGGTCAGCGATGGCGCGCGCGCGATCGAGCGTACGATTGACGACGAGAATCTTTTGCGCGCCGCGCTTGCGCAGGGCTTCGACAGCGAGCTCTGCCATTTCGCCCGCGCCGATGATCACGACTTGTGCCTCGGCAATCGGATGAACGACTCGCTCTGCCAATGATGCGGCGAGTGACGACACTGAAGCAGGGTTGCGGCTGATGGCTGTATCGGTGCGGGCGCGTTTCCCAGCATGGATGGCGGATTGGAAGAGGCGGTTGAGGATGGGTCCCGCCATGTTTTGTCCGCGTGAGAGTTCGAGGGCGCGGACGATCTGGCCTAAAATTTGCGGTTCGCCAATGACGAGAGAATCCAATCCCGCCGCAACTTCAAAGAGATGACGAGCCGCATCCAGATTTTTATATTGATATGAATGAGGTCGAAACTGATTTGCAGGTATGCCGCACACATCCGACAAAAAATCCTCCAGTTCCGAAAAATTCGATTGACCGGAGGCGGTGTAGATTTCAATGCGATTACAGGTGGAAATAATGATTAGTTCTGCAATGGCTGTGGAAAGATATCCGCAGGCAAGCCGGGCTAGCGCGGAACGGATCGCATCTTCGCTGAGCGAGAATTGCTCACGAAGGTTGATGGGCGTGGTTGTATGGTTGAGTCCGAGGCAGTAGATGTGCATTGACCGGCCGCTTTTGATATTGAATGTGCCAACTTTATTCTCAAAACGAAGTACATGCCAGATAGATTTATAAAGTTTTTCTTTAATAATGGATGAGAGTATATAGTTTGGTCTTGAATGGATTGAATTATTTTGCAGAAAAATGTTGTTTGTCGTAACTTGCATGATGAATGTCAATTGCGGCGTTTCTGCCTGACCTTGCAGTGTGCCAATGGGCTGGATATCAAAGGTCATTAGAAATATTCAAGAGCGCCAGCCAAAATAAAAAGCAGGCCAGCAATTTTGCTGGCCTGCTTTTTATTTGAAAATCCCATACGCGGCAAAGACACCTTCCATCGCCTGCCTGCAATCTTGCATGGCTTTTTCGCGCCATTTGGTTTCAGCGGGAAAGAATAACTCTTCGTATTCTTTCCTGACTGCGCTGCGCTGCGCATCTGATTTTGCGCCGTGTTGAAATAAACGGTTTTCCAAAATGGTGGCGCGCATGCTGCGGATTTGATTCGGAAGGCCGTCCCCGAATGTGCCGAATTCAAAACAGGTGGCGAATAATTTTTTGGATGGATATTTTTCATCGCGCAATTTATAAAAATATTCGGTGATGTCGCCGCTGACGCTGTAGAAATCGGACGGGGTGGCGGCCACGATCAGCGGATAATTAAAGCGCCGCGTCAATTCCTGGCTGGAGGCTGGTTCGCGCGTCGAGTTTACGAAACTCATCTGGTAGCGCGGACCGTAGCCCGTGTGCATGTCGAGATGAATGACTTGCTCATACTCATCGAATGCGCGCTGGAAAAGTCCGCGCATCACCTGCGTGCTCTCCTGCGTGGACTGCCCGCCGAACTGCACGCCGCGCGGGTGGCGGTACTGCCCGCTTAACATGCCTTGTCGAATGCGAAGAATGCCCAACTTGACGATCCTGCCGATCAGGCGCGAGAGAAAAGCAACATCGCTTGCGAATAGATTTGTAATAGGGCGCGCAGGATTTAATAGCGGAGTCAACGGCTCGTAATCTGGGTTGATCTTCGGGTCGAAGTTTTCATCCCAGATGAAATTGCGGTTTAAGTCGGCGTTGTTTTCGTTATAGCGGCGGCGATTCTTCATGCCCCATGGATTGATGGCATGGACGAGGAGCAAGCCTGTATTTTCTACATTGAGTCTCGGCGCGAATTCATCCATGAAGATTTTAAGCATCACCGAACCGACATAACCTTCAATTCCATGCAAGCCTGTTGAGATGACGATGAGATTCTCTTTTTTGCGCGGCTCTGCCCAGGCGTAGTCAATGCTGAGGGCTGGGTCGGTTTTTAGCGGAACAGACTCAAGGCGAGATGAATTCCACTTGGGACGCAGCAATTCAAAGTCACGAATGAAGCGCGCGCGGGAGTCTTCGTAAGATGAGGGGAAGAGAGTGTCCATTAGAAAGGTCCAAATCCAATCACCACGGCGATTCCCAAAAAAGCAACAGTGGCGAGAATCACCCATAGCCAGAGTTTGGCTGTCCAGCGCAGCCACTTGGGGTAGCTGACAACCGTCAGGCCGAGGCTGATGAGCAGCACGGGGTTGGTGGGGTAGGCGAGGTTGGAGAAACCGTCGCCGAAGATGTAGGCGAGCACGGCGGTCTGGCGGGTGACGCCGATCAGGTCGGCGAGCGGCAAAACGATGGGCATCATCAGGAAGGCTTTGGCCGAGCCTGACGCGATGAAGAATTCGATGCCGAGGGCGAGGATGTAAACCACGAGCGCGCCGGGAAAAGCGCCGAGTTTTTGGAACGGTTCCGCCGCTGCGTGAAGAATGGTGTCGGTCACGCCTCCGCTGTCAATAATGAATCGGATGCTGGCTGCCATGAGAATCAGCGGGACGGAGGGAGCGAGTCCGCCCCAACCTTCGACCAGTCCCTGCCAAACTTTTTTGCCGCCCGCGCCTGAAAGGAATCCTGCTCCCAGCCCGCCGATGAGGAAGAGGATGCCAACGATGGGCAGGGAATAATCTGAAATGGCGGGTACGAATGGCCCCATGAGCATGACGGCAAAGATGAAGATGAGGAAGTAGCCAAAGAAAGCCAGCGCGCGATTCTGTTTTGGGTCTTCGGCGATGAGTGAAGCATCTACGCCTTTATATTTTTCGCGCTCGGCATTGTCTTCACCGTGGACGAGAGACGCTTTGGGGTCTTTGTCTATTTTGCGGGCGTAGGCGGTTAGGAAGGAGATGAAGATCAGGTAGATCACAAGGAAGATGATGATGCGAAACCATGCGCCTGAGAAAAGCGGCAGCCCTGCGAGTTGTTGTGCCACACCGAGTGTGTATGGATTTGAGATGGCGGCAGAGAAACCCATGTTGGTGGCAAGGATGGACATGCCCAGCCCGACCAACGCATCCCAACCGAGGGAGTACGAGAGTGCGATCATCACCGGCACAAGCAGGACGACTTCTTCAAAGGTGCCGAGGGTGGCGCCGAGGAACATGAATGCGAGCGAGACCATCCACAGAAGCGTATATTTTCGTCCGCTGAAACGGCGCACGATGTTGCCGATGAAGGCGCGCAGTGTGCCGGTCTTGTCCATCACGGCGAAGGCGCCGCCTGCAAAGAACAACACCACGATGATGACGATGACGGTCAATCCGCTGGAACTGCCGAGGACTTCAAACGGTGCAACGAACCAGCGCCAGATGGGGTAGTCGGGACGGTCAATGAGTTGGTAGGAGGTGGAGTCTATCGTTTCGCGCCCGTCCACTTGAATGCGGGTGTACTGCCCTGCGGGAACGACGAGAGTCAGAAGCCCCGCGACCATCATCAAGATAAATAAAATAACGAGCGATTGAATGAACGCTCGTTTGCCGATCTGCGCGCCTGCTTTTTGTTCCATGGGGATGCTCCTGTGTTGGATTTAAACGAACTTTACCATAGAACCAAAAGATCATTTGTTAACGAAGTCGGATGCCCTGCAAGCCATTCATAACCCACCACATAAGGTGAGCAGAGGCCGCTGATGATTCCGCATTCCAACCCGCCAATATCAAATTTACCTATCATTGTTGGTTTCGATACAACAGATCAATACTGCCTCTCAACCAGCGGCATGTTCGTTTATTTATATTGGCTCTCCCGTTTCTCCCGAAAAGGCATCGGGACGATGTGGCGGGAAAATCTTTACAAGGAGATTTTTAGGCTTTTTTCCTTCGTGCCCCTCACCTGCACTGCGCGGCAGCGCGGTGCAGGTGTTGTCTCCTTTGTGGTTGAAAAAAAAGATTCCCGTTAAAAACGGTAGAACCTTAATATTGTATTCTCTATTTGGCGGGTATAGTCCAGGCAGGTCTGAAATAATACCCGTATACATGATATGTACCCCGCGATAATTCTATTCCTCTAAATCCAGTCAGGTCAATAAACAGACAAGGACGATGGAAAAGGGAGTTTTTTATTCATGACTTCTGGTGCTTTATGAGTCTGTGGAGGTTTGTACGGCTTGGGGTCTTGGTTTAAAGAGATTTATGACCCAGTTAACGATTAAGAAAATGCCGTAGAGCAGGAAGATCGTGAAATAGTCTATGAACGGGATGCGAATGACTTCGTTCCATGCCCCGAGACGGCCCATGTAGGCACATGTTCCAACGGTGACGACAAGGAAGATCGCTGCGATGATGCGCTTTGTCCATGTACTGAGCCCGAGCCCGTGCATTTGTGTCAGCACGATCATGGCGCCAAACCCGAAGGCAAACATCGGCCACATATCCCGCCCCTGAAATATAGCTACGGCTACGCCGTGAATCAACACAAAGACCTCAAGGAAGAACGTCCACCACTTGTTTAGGTGGGCGCGGTTGAATAACAACACGGCTTGAACAATGATCAGGAAGTTGTAGTAAAAGCCCATCAAATGGCCGGCGGTGTTGGTGGTGGGGTGATACCAGTAATCGTAGATGATCGCCCAGGTGAAGAAGTATCCATGATAATGCCTGATGATCTCTGTGAAGGCCTGGCGGAATTTGAACTTTTTTCCGAAGATCAATCCCCGGCGCGGCGCTTCGAGAATGATGATAAAGATCAGCATGAGAGCCACCGAACCGAGTGCAGTGACTTCGGGTACATCCTGCGCAAGACCATCATAAAACAATTGAGTCTGAACGATGTGCAGGAGCGAAAAGGCGACGTTTACCGCGATCATCGCCCAATTGAACCAACGCAGGTCGTTGGCGTATTTTGGTTTCTCGCGGCGCGCGAACCAGATGATGCCCCATGCCAGCAAATTGTGCAAAATGTAGCCCAGCCAGGCGGTCAGTCGCGCCAGATCGCTCCGCTCAACCAGACGATATGGATATGCAAAGGGAACCGTGTGCCCGACGATTTCGAAGCGCGTCAGGTTGATGGCAGTGATGCCAATGATCGCCGTCAGTGCGGCAGATGCGAATACACCGATCCAGATATATTTCAAAGATGAATTTTTCATGGCTATCTCCAGAGAATCAAGACAGGCGTCTTCTTCTTGTATTCTTCGTAATCCGCCTGCCCGCCCCATTTTGCGTCCGCTTTCTTCTCAAGCAGGGGGATACCGCTGACGCGGGTGAGGAGCAGGGTCACGAACAGCGGGGAGATCATCGTGACCCATTGCCAGCCTTGCAGAACAGGGATGGCGATGATGGCGATGCCGATCCACAGCACGATCTCGCCGAAGTAGTTGGGATGACGCGAGCGCGACCACAATCCTGTGCGGATGAACCTGCCCTTGTTGGCGGGGTCGGCGTTGAAGCGGCTCTTTTGCGCGTCGGCAACGATTTCGATGACGAAGCCGGTCAGCCAAACCAGGGCGCCGACGATAGCGAACGCGTCCAAATCCTTTCGTGTGGCAGATGTGATTGCCACCAGCGCGGCCGCGGCAGTGAAGGTGACCCACAGTCCCTGGATGGTCCACACATTGAGGAAGTGCATGAAGTTCGGCTTGAGTTCGTCGAAGCGGTCATCCTTGCCAGCCTTTTGGATGCGGCTGAAGAGGAATGTGCCGAGACGAATCGCCCAGACGATGACCAGCGCCGCCATGAGGATCGAACGCGCGTCGAGTGGAACGGTGTAGCGGCTGTAGCAAAGCGTGACGCCTGTCACGGTGATGTAGGTGATGCTCCCAGTGATGTCGAAAAACTTTTCGGTCTGATAAATGTAGGCAGGGATGAAGGCCAGCCACTGGATAAGGAAGGCCAGAGCGACGGCGATGGCGAAGACGGGAATCGTGCCGAGCATCGCGCCGCCCTGACTTCCCGCGAGAGCAACCAGATAGCCAGCCAGAATCAAAATGGGAAATATGATGAGCGAACTGCGGTCCGTCTTTTTAATGGAATTTTTCAAGGTTTTCTCCTCGAGCGTCTTTTTTCGTTCTATACTGGAGCCAGCGTACCGGCAAAAATCATCCAGGCTAAAACTGTTTTTGCAACAAGGCTGAGGATAACGAAAGCGCGTTCGCCATACAGGTAGTCTTTCCACGGCCCGATCTTTTTGTATTGCAGGTACATGTTGATCGCGAATGTGTTGAAGAACACAAACAGCGTCGGGATGATGGCGTAAACAAAAGCGGGTGGTTTCGCTTCACCGCCGGAGGCGATGGAGCCGAAGAAATAGATGAAAATTACCAACCAGGGGATGATGCCGGCAATCGAGCCGAAAGTGAATGGTGTCCAGTCCAGTTTTTCCCGGCCCTGATTCAGGCTTTCCATTAGCAGGCCAAGCAGGTTCATCATGGCGTTCAAACCGAACATCAGGAGGATGGCGCCCAGGTCCCAGACCCCGGCTAACATGCCAATCAGCACAATCATCAATGATGAACTGAGGGCATATTCGTAGAAGCGAACGGGATTCTTACCCAGCTTAAGGTTTTCAACATAGTGCGAGTAGCCAATGGTTGAAAGATAGAAGTGCGCAACCGCCGAGAGTAGCAGGAAGATCGCCACCGAGGGGCCGAGCGGTAGTTCGTAGAAGAGTTTGGCTTGCGGGGAAAGCGAGAAGGTGGCAGTATCAAAACTGAGGAAATTTGTAAAGACAGGATAAGTGGTGTCGTTGCTGACGACCCACATAAATGCTCCCTGAATCAAGTGCAGAAATCCCATGATTAAGTTGAAGCGACGCAGTTTTGAATACTGCTTATCGTTGGTTGCAGACATTGGTTTTACTCCTTTGAGTTTGCGGGTTGTTTTTTTAAGTTTGATACCCGTCGCGGCTTTTGAGTGGCTGCAACGGGGTGTAGGCTTTGAACAGATACAATAGTGGAAAATAGATTTAAGATCTCCTTGTTTATGTTTTGAGGCCGGCGCTTTCAAGTTTCAACCAATCGCTGATTTCCTTTCCTTCGTCTTTCATCACCATGTCAACTGATTGGGCATACGCCGTTAGATAGGCTGGCAACATGGCAGCGGAAATTTGATGGCTGGTCAACAGGTTGCTGATCCACATGATGTCTGTGGACAGGTGGGAGATGTCTCCGAGTTCGAGCGCGGCGATCAGGCTGTCGCCGAGGAAGCGGTTGGCGAAGTCGATATATTCGGCGGGGCGGACGCGCGTCTCGATGGCGTCGGTCAGCGCGGCTTCGATTTGATGGCGCGCGGTTTGAAATGCCGATGACATTTGCAGGAGTGATTTCTTGACTCGCTCCTCCGCAGGCGTGGGGCGCGGATTGACGACCAGTTCTTCGATCACGGGAAGTGACTGCTCGATGGTGTTGCCGAGAAAGTGGGCAGGGATGCGCGCTTGCAATCCGCTGATAGAGTTGAACACGCTGCCGCCGAACGCCGATGCAATTCCCTTTTTGTTCAGCGCGCGCGCCATCTCTCGCAGAGACACTGCGTTGACAAGAGTCTGCGCGGCAAGGATCACCAGTTTGGATTTCGTGACAGCGAGCGTCTCTTCGATCTGGTCAATGGGTACGTTCGCACCGAGGTGGATCGCGTTCCAGCCGCGGCGCCGCAAAAACAGGGTGAGCAACAACAATGGGAACGCGTGCCCCTCGTTGGGAGGGCAGGCCAGCAAAATGGCTTCGTTTCGAGCGGGCGGCGGCGTGGCGCTGATGAGCGCCTGCAATTTGCGTGTGGCAATTTCCGACGTGAAATGCTCCTGCTGAACGGTGGCTTTTCCCTGATGCCAGAGTCCTCCGATCTCGGACATGCCGCGCATGACGATTTCCACGCAGGCGACCTCAACCGAATTGGCGGCAAACGCCTGATTTAAGATTTGCTCGGCGTGGGATGTTTCGTACTTGAGACAGGCGGATAGCCAATCGCTTCGCATCGCTTCCAGGCTGGAAGTGGGTGCGCCGGCCCGGGCAACGGTCAGCGCTGACGAGGCCGCACCAGCCAACGGGTCGGAGCCTGACGCGAGTTGTTCGTTCCACATGTCCACCGCGTGAGAAATCGAAAGTCCCTCGGCTTGTCGCGCCAACAGCCATCTGATCGTCTCGATGTCAAATTGCGAATAGAGACGGTGGCCGCCTGCGGTGCGCTGGGGGAGGGGCAGGCCGTAGCGGCGTTCCCAGGCGCGCAGAGTGTCGGCGGGAAGGCCTGTCTCGTTGAGCACGACTTTTAAATTGAAGGTGGGAGATTTGCTGATGGACATGTTGGACTCCTCATGAATTTCGTTCGGAGCGTATTATACACGGCGTCCATTATTTGTCAAGATATACTGTGCAAAATATTGACAAAGCGGACGAATCTTGTGCATTAGGGATTTGGGGTGCCTGTTCTGGATGGGTAAGAAGCGACCCGTCGGGTCAAGTCAAATTTCCCCGTGTGCAGAGTTGTCGCGCTGACCGTACCCGATTACGAGTCGACGCGTGAGAAAGCCAAACAATCTGGGGTGGACGATATCCTTGTCAAAGGCGCGCCAGTCAAAACAATCATTCTAGCTATTTTGAATCAAATTCCCGCGACTTTCCCCATGTCAGGATAACGCCGAAAATAACCGCGAAGCGGAAACTGGTTTCCCAGTCTATGATACTTTCGCCGTGTCCAATGAGGTTCCAGAGAAATGCCACGAGCATAACAGTGACCAGGGTCACTGCGAATACGGTTACAAATTCAATGACCAGTTTTTTGATATTCATTTTTCTCTCCTTTGGAAAGGGAATAGCCCGACAAGCCAATGCCTACAATATATAAAATACTCTGAAGGACATTGACCTGCCAGCGTCCATGCCCAATGTATGAGGAGGCAAGAAAAGCCATCACTTCGATAAAACCGATCACGAAAACCAGCGTCCAGAAAGCTGATTTTTCACCGGCGACCAGATTTTTGCGGATGAGCGGCCACGTCAGCACGGAAACCATCAGCGCGCAGGAGTTGTACAGGATCGTAAAGCAATTGAGCGCAGCAATCGTCTTGGCGCTAAGCCCTGCAATTTCAGCTTCTGAAAAAGACGCCACCTGCAAAATTGGGGAGTCTTTCTTGAGCACGATGACATAGCACAATATGGTAAAGGCAAGGATAAAGTTGATGTCACACCAGATTGAAAGGACTATCGAACCTTTTTTCAACATTTCTTCTCCTTGTGATGGGTAGTCAAATTTAACTCAGGAAGGTTTCTGCTCTTTTGCGCCCATGATTAGAAGCCACAAGGTTAGCCCAAATTCTGCAATGAAGCCAAGCGGATAGCTTACATAGGTGATGGCCGTGAAACCTGGGAAGAGGAAAGACTGAAGGAAGGTTGACAACCAGGTAAAACAATGAACCATCAGCACGACTCCTAAAAATTTGGGAAAGAAGCCTGACTTGTAAACCAAATAGCCAAGCGGAAAGAGCCAGGCGCCAGAGAATAGCCAGGCGACAGTAAACGTTTTTTCGCGTAGATCGAGAAAGAACATTGCCAGAGATTGCAATTGATCCACCTGGAATACGTTCAAGTAATCAGGACCATTCATCAACAACTGGCTGGCAACCAGAAAAAGATCACTAGCACATTGGATAACGAAACTGCCCATGTTTAATAACAAGAACAGGAGAGCAAGGTTCTTATTAACCGGTTTGAGCAAAACGTAGAGAGCCCAGGCGGCCAAAAAGAAAAGCGCAGCGGCGAGTAGATCGCCTACAACAGTGATGGTGAATAACCCTTCATGAGCCATGATATTATTGACTGTTGTTGCGGCATCTCCAGACACGATATAGCTATCGCGCCATACGTCACTACTGATATGAGTCACCATGTAAACGAGGTACAGGAGCCCCGCCATTCTTGCGGTTTTATTGATTGAATTCATTTTTTATCTCCTTGTTGTGATTAATTTTGATGAGTTTCATTTCGCTGAGCGGGCAGGGTTTTAGAGATGGCCTTCAGCCCTCCCTAAAACCCTGCAGGAAATCTATGCTGCGCTCAAAAGCTAGTTCGTCTCTGTTTTCGCAGACTGAGAAGCGATTACAGATGGATTGAATCCTTTAACGATCAGCCAGACCGCCAGCACCATTTCTTGCAGCATGATCGGGAGCATGAGGAGCATCTGGGGCGGAGAAAATGCCTCAATCAATCCAAACATCGCGGTAAAGGCGCCTATCAACATCAGCAGCAGACCCAACAGGCCCCAGGCAGATAACCAACGGGGCAGGAGCCTGGTTCGGTAAAATACTGTGTAGTAGATGGCAGCCCCCATGCACCAGGGAAAGAGGTAGAATCCGTTGCTCATCCATTCCCTCACCGATTTGATGGCTGCGGCAGCGGGCTGGAAAAAGGAATCGGCAGGGCTGCCGGCCTTTACAAATTCCTGGCTCAAAGCCAACAGAACCGCCAAACTGACGGCGCTTGCGACCTGGAGCGTCCCTTCCATAACACGGAAACCCACCACGCCTAGGGCCAGTGTCTCGTCATGGGGTTTAAGAACCGAGTACATCGAGATACCGATACCGGCGCAGGCCAAGCCCATGAACATGCCGCTGAGAGCCAGCAGCAACACCTCGTTGCTGTATGCCGCCATCAGAGACAGGTAGTCCGGGGATGAAACGGACTGCCCCCACAAGGACATCGCAACCATCACCGGTACAGTTCCCAGAATGAACAAGATGCCTGTGATTCGAGCGCTTTTTCTTGAATTACTCATGCTGTATGCGTTCATTTTTCTCTCCTTTTTACTGTGCTCAAATAGGTTCAACTACCGGTTTCCATTTCCAGGTAAACCAGATAGTTAGTAATATGCATGCAACTTCCACTGTTTCAAACAACACATAATACAAACCGTGCCCGCCTATAACGATATGTACAATCATGTAGGCGCCAATGATGATGCTTACCCAGCGATTTACTTTGTAGCTCAATACCCAGGACAGCATAACCGGGGAAATTGAAGCAATCATTAATATTGCGCCCGCCAGCAAACCACCCGCAGGCAATGGAGCTCCCGCCATTACTTCACGGATCGGAGATGTGGGATCCAGCAATGAAACAATATCCGCATAAACCATAAGCAAGACTACAAATATCCATAGCAATGAGAGTTTTACCCTTGGGTCAATTCCAGCTGCTGATTTTTGTGTGTTCATTTCTATCTCCTTTTTTGAATGATGTTGAATTTGACTGACCGAGACCAATGGCATTCCCAGATCACGCACCTTTTTTAGCAATCCATGCAGGGCGGCTTGATCAGTCACGGGTCCAGCGAGAAGCGTGTTGCCGTCCTCTTCCAGCGTGATGGTCAGTCCATCAAACCAATGTATCCATTGACGATCCAAATGGCCTTTGAGCCTGATCTGATAGATCATGGGTTGAACTGAATTGGGTTGAGGGGTGAGTTTGTTTGACATTGGTATCGGTATATTCCTGCGGCGCTTGCTTGATGTGCGGAAATATACCTGCGCCAGAGTGTCACCGATAGACACTTTGGTGTGGGTCGAAGTGTTGTTTTGACTTGTTGGAAGTGTTGGGGTTTAAATCAAGCCCAGTTCACGGGCGCGGACGATGGCTTCGGTGCGACGCTGTACTTGCAGTTTGTTGAAGATCCTGCGGTTGTGCCCTTTGACAGTATCCAGAGCGAGGAAAAGCCGCTCGCAGATTTCCTGGTTGGAAAGGCCCTCGGCAATGAGTCCCAGCACTTCCAACTCGCGTTGACTCAACATTTCGGTACTGGGCTGGGCAGAGGGTAGAGCAGACTTGTCTGCGCTTGTCTGTTTCTCAGCTTCAAATGCTGCCAGCAGTTTTTCTGTGTAGTCTGGCATGATCTTATGAGCGGAAGCTTCGCGAAGCAGTCCTCTCATGTTTTCGCCTTCGTCAAGGAATGTGCGGACGTAGCCCTGTGGCTCTGCCAGCGCAAGCGCATGTTGTAAATGCAAAAGGGCAGTTGGGAGGTCGCCTTGTGCATGATGGGCAAGCGCCTGCAATATCAAAATCTCGATTGCGCTTCCCTTCCTGCCGCCTTCTTTCGCATCTTTCAGAAGACGCTCCAACAACTTCGTTATCTCGGCAATGGAGGCATCTGTTGTGCGGTCATGCTGATGGCAGGCCAGGATCACTCTCGCCAGAGCGATGTGATCAAACTCGCGCAGGTAACTCAGTTCGCTTTTAGCGGATAATCCCTGCTGGTACACCCAGTCAAGGGCTTCGCCCAGCCGACCTTGCGCCAGCCACAACCGCACCTTCCGCGTTGCAAGCGGACGCACATTCGGGGAGAAGTTGCCATCGTATAAATGCTCAGCCTCTTCGAGCAATTGAAGCGCTTCGTCTAGATCGCCTTGGGCTTGTCGTATGCGCGCCATCGCCGCACGCCAGCGATATGGGTTTTGCGGCAGCCCGGCAAGTTCGCCCAGAGACTGACTGGCGAGCAAACATTCGGAGGCGGTTTTCGGATCGTTCTGTTCATAGTGAAGGTTGCTCATGCCCACATGCATGTCTGCGGCTCCTTGCAGGACTCGAGCGCCTGTCCCCGTTGCCCATTGCAATCCTCGCTCATAGGTGATCATTGCCTCGTGGAGACAACCTTGCGCAATCTGGATATCCGCCAGGACTATGGCGCCGCCGATAGCGGGAGAGATGTACCCGCCTAGTTGCAAATTCTCTATACCTTCGGCAGTCATTCGGCGGGCGGTGTCGAGATCGCCACTCGTCCATGCGACGAGACCCAATTGCGCGGCCGCTCCACCGAGCATCAGATAATCCCTTTCAGGGGCGAGATCAAGCGCCCGTCGGGCATATTTCACGGTTTCGGGCATATCGCCCCGGCTCAGGGCTTGTCCTCCACGGGTCAGGGCAATCAAACCAGGCAGACGGCGAAATTCCTCCTTATTTGCGACAACCATCCCCTCAGGTGGAGATTCTGGTACATCCCCCATATTGAGCCACCGTTCAGCATCCCGCAAGCGGGGTTCTACGCTCTCATTTTCACCGCAAGCCATTGATGCGAAAGCATATCCATAACAGAGCACGGGTCTGACGTAGACCAACTCATCGGGTAATGCCTTTAACCAGCCCAACAAAGTGGTGAACTGTCGCTCGCGGTTCATGGTTGAAAAAGCCAACTCAATCAAGTCCGCGGCTCGCGCGAATTCCCCGGCGGCCAATGTATGGCGGATGGCATCGGACCGAAGACCGTTCTGTTCATACCACGCGCTCGCACGCGAATGAAGAATAGCAACGCGATCAGGTTGCGCCTCCCGCAAATGCGATTGGAGAACATCGGCGAAGAGACGGTGATAACGATACCATTGGCGCTGATCATCCAATGGAATCAGAAAAAGGTTGCTGCGTTCCAAAATATCCAACATGTCTTTGCCGTCTAGCCGCTCCGTGAGAGCATTGCACATGGAAGCACACAACCTATCGAGTATCGCGGTTTGCAACAGAAAGCTGCGAATAGCGTCAGGCTGGCGTTGAAGCACTTCTTCAGCCAGATAGTCGAGCACAAAACGATGACTGCCGGTGAAAGCCTGAATGAAACTGGCACTGTCTTCCCGTCCTTGCATCGAAAGCGCCGCCAATTGCAGACCCGCGACCCAGCCTTCGGTGCGAGACTCCAACGCGGTGATATTTTCATCGGAGAGATTCAGCCCCATCATGCGGTTGAGGAATTCGGTCGCTTCGGCGGGCGTGAACTGCAAGTCGGTGGCGCGCATTTCGGTCAACTGGCCGCGGACGCGCAGACGAGCCAGCGGTAGGGACGGGTCTTCGCGCGTGGCGATGACCAAATGCATCTGTGGCGGCAGACGCTCGACCAGAAAGGCGAGGGCTTCGTCTACTGGTTTGGAGTCGATTACATGATAGTCGTCAAGGATGAGGAGAAACGAATCGGGGATGAGGGAAATTTCGTTCAGCAGAGCCATCAATGACATTTCGATTTGTGACTGCTGATGAGATTGAAGAGTCTGCAATACCCCCTCGCCAAGTCCCGCCTTGATAGTTTGTAATGCCGCTATCAGGTAGGAGATGAATCGGACTGGATCGTTATCCCCTTCGTCCAGTGAAATCCACGCGACAGGCTTGCCGCAACTAGAAATCCATTCGCTGACCAGTGTGGTCTTGCCAAATCCAGCCGAAGCGGAGATGAGCGATAGTTTGCGCCCCATCGCCAGCCCATCGTTCAGCCGACCGATCAAACGCGGGCGCGGGACGGCGTTCGGACGCGGCGGGGGGATGTACAGTTTGGTAGCTAGAATTGGCGGAGCCATGAAATGATTATAAGTTATAAAGCCATGTGCCCTGAGAGTGACTTAAATTCTCTTTTACCCATCATAATTTACGGGCGATATTGCAGCACCTCCGCCAAATGCGCCTGCTGGATCGCCTCGCTCCCGGCTAGGTCCGCGATCGTGCGCGATAACTTGAGGATGCGATGATAGGCGCGCGCAGACAAATTCATCTGATACATGCACAGCAAGATGTCGCCATCCAGATCAAACTTTGACCCTTATCCTGCAACTTACAAAGAAAAATACTTTCTTGTTTTGTTTTCTATTTTTAGTAGGATTGATACCTTTGTGTCGCTAACCTGTCTTCCAGGAAGTCATTATAAGTAGCGTGGTGACTACTTCCTTGGAAATAGTAGAACTGGTTTGGTCGCCTAATTTTGGACATAGAACTGGATCAAACAGTGCCCCATGCCGGGGCGCTGTTCTTTTCAACCAATGAAAGTCAAATCCGACCAATTCAGGTTAATAACTCACCAGTGGTAATTTCTTCAACCACTTTAATTCGGTAAGTTCTTTCAAGACAAAGTCTGCGCCATCAGCACGGGAAAGTTGCGTCCCCGAACTCTTACTTAACCCAAGTTGCCACCTTTAGATAAGGTTGACAAAAATCCATGAGATTCAATACAGTTGGGGTATCCCGACCACCAACAGGAGAACCTCATGGATACCCAAATTATAGTAGTATTTTGTTTATGTGCAGACATGCTCAA
>JACRBI010000006.1 GCA_016234495.1 Chloroflexota bacterium
AGCCTGACCAGAAAAACCAGCCACTTTCGTGATCGCGGCTGTCAAGGTCGTTTTCCCATGGTCAATGTGCCCCATGGTCCCCACATTCAGATGTGGCTTGCTGCGGTCAAATTTTACCTTCGCCATTTTCTATAACTCCTTAAGTAGAAAAGAACAATTATCCTTTTAAGATTTCTTCCGCCACTGACTGCGATACTGGCGCGTAGTGGTCAAATTCCATATTAAAGACGCCGCGTCCCTGGGTGGCAGAACGAAGCTGGGTGGCATACCCAAACATTTCAGCCAATGGGACCATGGCCTTGACTGCCTGCGCATTGCCCGGGCGGACTTCCATGCCCTGGATCAAGCCGCGGCGGCTGTTGATCTGTCCCATAACATCGCCGAGATATTCTTCGGGAACGACGACTTCGACCTTCATCATTGGTTCAAGCAGAATGGCATTGCCCTTCTGCACACCTTCCTTGAAGCCCAAAATGGCAGCCATTTTAAACGCCATTTCGCTCGAGTCAACTTCATGGAAAGAGCCGTCGAACAAAGTGATTTTCACATCAACGACTGGATAGCCTGCCAGAACGCCGCCTTCAGCGGCTTCCTTGAAGCCTTTTTCAATTGGGTTAATATATTCCTTGGGAATGGATCCGCCCACGATCTTATTTTCAAAAATGATACCGCTGCCGCGTTCGCCCGGCGCAAGGGAGAAAACAACATGACCGTATTGTCCCTTACCGCCCGACTGCTTGGCGTACTTATAATTGACTTCCTTAACGGGCTTGGTAATCGATTCGCGGAAGGCGACGCGTGGAGCACCGACATTTGCCTGCACTCTAAACTCGCGTAGCAAACGGTCAACGATAATATCAAGATGCAACTCACCCATTCCACGAAGAATGGTTTGACCTGAATCAATGTCGGAATTAACATGAAGTGTGGGATCTTCCTCCGCCAATTTGCGGAGAGCCTCCCCCATCTTTTCCTGATCGCTTGAACTCTTGGGCTCAATCGCGATTGATATGACTGGCTCCGGGAAGGAAATAGTTTCGAGGACAAGCGCCTTGGTATCACAAAGTGTATCCCCGGTGAAGCTTTCTTTGAACCCGAGGACTGCGCCAATATCACCGGCGCGGATCTCATCGACGTCTTCACGATGATCAGCATGCATACGGATCAAACGACCGATGCGCTCTTTTCTTCCCTTTTTGGTTGTGTTTTGAACTGTCTGTCCCTGGCTTAGAACGCCGGAGTAAACACGGACGTAAGCAAGGCGCCCAACGTACGGGTCGGTGACGATCTTGAATACCAATGCGCCTAACGGCGCATCATCCTGCGCAAGGATTTCGAAAGTATTATCTGGATTGCCCGGTTCAGAAACTGTAAATGAGGGCTTGTCCGCCGGCGAGGGAAGATAGTCTATAACGGCATCCAGAAGGACCTGCACACCCTTATTCTTCAATGAAGAACCGCAAAATACAGGAGCAGCCTTTGTAGCCAGCACTCCCTTACGAAGCGCAAGCTTGAGTTCGTCAATGGTAATTTCCTGAGCTTCCAGGAATTTCATGGTGAGTTCATCATCCAACTCGGCGATTTTCTCAACCATCTTGGCGCGAGCTTCGACAGCGTGGGCCACCATATCTTCCGGGATCTCCACGATCTTCGGTTCCTTACCGAGATCATCTTCCCAGATGATGGCCTTCATGGTCAACAGATCGATCACACCCTTGAAAGTAGCCTCAAATCCGATCGGGACCTGCATCGGAATCGGGTTTGCCCCGAGGCGGTCAATGATGGTTTCGATGGTCCTCTCATAAGAGGCGCCAACGCGATCCATCTTGTTAACGAAACAAATGCGCGGCACGCCATAACGATCTGCCTGGCGCCACACAGTTTCAGATTGGGGTTCAACACCTTGAACCGCGTCGAAAACCACAACCCCACCATCCAAAACACGCAAAGACCGTTGAACTTCAGCAGTGAAGTCAATGTGGCCGGGCGTATCAATAATATTAACCTGATAACCTTTCCACTCTGCTGATACGGCCGCTGAAACAATGGTAATACCACGTTCCCGTTCCTGAACCATCCAATCGGTTACTGTCGTGCCGTCGTCCACAGAACCGATACGATGCGTCATGCCGGTATAGAACATGATGCGCTCGGTGGTGGTTGTTTTCCCGGCGTCAATGTGGGCAATAATGCCTATATTTCTGTATTTATTCAGCGGATACTCGCGTGCCATTACAAACTACTTCCTTGGAAAGTTATTTTAAAATTAGACTCGATAGTGGGAGAAGGCGCGGTTGGCTTCAGCCATCTTGTGTGTTTCATCGCGCTTGCGAATAGCAGAACCAGTTTCGTTAAATGCGTCAATCAATTCCGAGGCAAGTTTGTCAGAGAATGATTTGCCGGATCGATCATTGGCCGCAGAAAGAATCCAGCGCAGCGCCAGGGTGGTGCGGCGCTCCTGCGAAACTTCCATCGGCACCTGGTATGTGGCACCACCAACGCGTCGCGGACGGACTTCCATCGCCGGGCCGACGTTTTTTAGCGCGCCATCAAAAACATCCAAAGGATTTTTTTCGGTGCGCTCTTTAATCAAGTCCATGGCGCCATAGATCAAACGAAGAGCCGTGCTCTTTTTGCCGCTCTTCAAAACATGTTGAACCATGGTCTGCACATTGACGCTATTAAAACGGATATCGGGAAGGATCTCCCGTTTCTCAGGTTTTGCTCTACGCATGCTTTACTCCATCTAATGATTATTTCGGACGCTTCGCGCCGTACTTTGAACGGCCCTGCTTACGATTGGCAACGCCGGTGGTGTCAAGAGAGCCGCGCACGATATGATAGCGCACGCCGGGCAGGTCTTTCACACGGCCGCCGCGCACCAAAACCACGGAGTGCTCCTGCAGCTGGTGACCTTCGCCGGGAATATATGCCGTGACTTCGATACCGTTCGTCAAACGCACACGAGCGATCTTGCGCAGCGCTGAATTCGGTTTTTTCGGCGTCATGGTGCGGACAACGGTACAAACACCGCGTTTCTGCGGCGCGCCTTTATCCTGCCTCACACGGCGCTGCTTAAAACTGTTCAATGTGAACTGCAGCGCGGGAGCCTTGCTTTTTGTCTTGTTGTTTTTGCGTCCTTTGCGGACCATTTGATTTACTGTCGGCACTTTTGCCTCCGATTACAAATTCTTTCAAGATTACATTTTGATATTCGCAAGAAATGAGACCATCAACAACTTTTTCTGATGGCCTCATTTGTAGTTACCAATTGAGTCGAGCGGGGGTTTAAAGCCACTCTTGCTTTCATGGGCAACGGCGGATTAGTTTATCACGCCATATCTACCGAGTCAATAGAAAAGCCTTACTTCTTTCTAGTTTGATGCTCTCCAAGACTCAGCAGGCCTGTATCATGCTTGGGCGGATGTGTCTTTTCTTCATCCTTGCCAAACTTGACCACGTCCCCGCCTTCGTTGATCGCCTCAACTGCGAGACCCAGGGATTGCAATTCTTTCACAAGAACCCGGAAAGATGCGGGGATGCTCGGCTCTTCGATAGGCTCACCCTTCACGATCGCCTCGTAGGTGTTTACGCGGCCTTGAACATCATCCGACTTGACCGTGAGCATTTCCTGAAGTGTGTGCGCCGCGCCGTAAGCCTCAAGCGCCCACACTTCCATTTCACCGAAGCGCTGACCGCCGAACTGCGCCTTACCACCAAGGGGCTGCTGCGTCACCAGGCTGTATGGCCCAGTGGAGCGGGCGTGGACCTTATCTTCAACAAGGTGATGGAGCTTGAGGATTGTCATGACGCCAACCGTTACGGGCTGGTCGTATGGATTGCCTGTTTTACCATCACGCAAGGTTTGCTTGCCAAGAATCGGCAATGGAATACCTTTTTCTTTCGCCAGTTCCTGGGCAGTATCAAGCACCTTGTCTTCAGCAACGCGCCTTGTGATTCCATTTACTTCCATCCACAAACGCAGGCAAGTATGGATGGTTAATTCGTCAAGTTTCGGGTCGGGATTTGCCACATCGCGGTCGTCGAGCAGGATCTCTTCAGGGTTGGAATAGCCCTTTTCGCGCAACCATTCCTTGGCGGCGGCATGATGCGCGTAATCCGAATCAATCAAGCTGTAAACATCATACTTGCGCTTGCCAAGCCAATGTTCCAGATATAAACGGCGAACCTCATCATCATCCTGGATCGAGTTGACATCATATTCCTGTTCCTTGAGCCACTCCCAAGCACGCTCTGCTGATTCCTTCCAGGCTTGATCCATGATCCAGGCACGCGCGAGTTCGGCTTCGATCTGTTCCTCAGTGGCGCCGTCGAAGACCGGCGTAATGGCGCGGAAGCCCATGCGCTTCGCAGCCCAGCCAAGGTGAACTTCCAAGACCTGCCCGATGTTCATACGGCCGGGCACGCCCAGCGGGTTGAGGATCAAGTCAACTGGCGTACCATCTTCAAGATAAGGCATGTCTTCCACAGGAACGACTTTGGAGACCACACCCTTATTCCCATGACGTCCCGCCATCTTGTCGCCTGCTGTGATCTTGCGGCGCTGCGCAACAGAGACGCGCACCATCATTTCCACGCCGGCTGAGAGGTCGGAGTTTTCTTCACGGGTAAATACTTTTACATCAACAACTTTGCCGCGCTCGCCATGCGGCATACGCAGAGAAGTGTCTTTTACATCGCGCGATTTTTCGCCAAAGATGGCGCGCAGCAAGCGCTCTTCCGGTGTAAGTTCTTTCTCGCCCTTCGGAGTGATCTTGCCGACGAGAATATCATTCGGACCGACTTCCGCGCCAATGCGGATGATGCCGTTCTCGTCCAAATCTTTGATGGCGTCGTCGCCGACATTGGGAATGTCGCGGGTAATTTCTTCCGGTCCGAGTTTGGTATCGCGCGCTTCCACTTCATGTTTTTCAATATGGACAGAAGTGAAACGGTCTTCCTGAACGAGGCGCTCGGAAAGGAGAATGGCATCCTCGAAGTTGCCGCCTTCCCATGAAAGGAAAGCCACAACCACATTTTGCCCAAGAGCTAATTGGCCGCTGTCAGTGGATGAAGAGTCGGCGATGATGTCGCCAGCCTTGATCAGTTGCCCCTTCACAACGGAAGGTCGCTGGTCAATGCATGTGCTTTGATTGGAACGCTGGTACTTGCGGAGTTGATAGACGCGGTTTCCGCTCTTCTTTTCTTTAACCGTGATGGTTGATCCTGTTACCGATACAACCTCGCCATCCGCTTCAGCGACAACGACCTGACCTGAGTCAAGCGCCGCATGACCTTCCATGCCGGTGGATACAAGTGGAATCTCGGGGCGCACCAACGGGACAGCCTGCGCCATCATGTTCGAGCCCATCAAGGCGCGGTTGGCGTCGTCGTGCTCAAGGAATGGAATCAAGGCGGCGCTGATACCGACAACCTGATGCGGCGCCACATCCATGTAATCAATCGATTCTGAATTTGAGAATAAGAAGCCCGAGTGATAGCGGCAGGAAATTCGCTCGCGGGAGAATTCCTTGTTCTCGGTCAATTGGGCGTTCGCCTGGGCGATCGTATATTTATCCTCTGCATCTGCTGAAAGATAAACAATTTCTTCAGACACATAGGGAACAATGCTCACATCGGCGCCAATTTTTGCAAGTCTTTTTGTAACTTTGGCGTCAACGCTCGTGCCGGATTTAAAGAGCAGCTCTTCTGATTTGGGGTCGTAAACATCTTCGCGGAGAGTAAGCCCCAACAAGCGCTCATCATCCGCAGGCAGGGATTTATAAACCTTGCGGTAGGGCGTTTCAATGAAACCATATTCGTTTACACGCGCAAAGGAAGCCAAACGGCCGATCAGACCGATGTTTGGGCCTTCAGGTGTTTCAATCGGGCAGATACGTCCATAATGGGAGTGATGGACGTCGCGCACGTCAAAGCCGGCGCGCTCGCGGCGGAGGCCGCCTGGTCCCAAAGCCGAAAGTGTGCGCTTGTGACGCAACTCTGCCAACGGGTTGGTCTGGTCCATGAACTGGGAGAGTTGTGACGACCCGAAAAATTCTCGCAGCGCAGCAACCACTGGACGAATGTTGACCAATGTTACCGGTGACAACTGCTCCTGATCGCGGATGGACATGCGCTCTTTGATGACGCGTTCCATTCGTCGCAGGCCGATTCGCAGCTTGTTCTGGATCAACTCGCCCACAGTCTTGACGCGGCGGTTGCCCAAGTGGTCAATGTCATCGGGTCGTTCCGCGCCGTTGTTGATTTGAATCATGCGGCGGATCAATCGAATCACGTCGCTCTTGGAAACCGTGCGATGCGGGATGGGGATGTTCAAATCAAGTTTTTGATTGAGTTTATAACGACCCACGCGCTCGAGGTCGTAGTGGCGCTGGTCAAACAATTGTTCCTCAAGGAATTGGCGGGCATTATCGAGAGTCGCCGGGTCGCCGGGGCGCATCTTCTTGAAGAATTCAATTAATGAAGCCTCGGCAATTGTATGATGGGACAGATCCCAATCAGGCTCCTGCTTGATCGTTGAAGCTATGAACATGCGCTCAGGGTTGTTATCTACATCCTTCAAGATGGATAAAATCTCTTCGTCTGAACCATGCTTGATCGGTGAATCTTTAATGCCATCGCTCACTGCGGCAAGCGCGCGCAGGAAGACCGTGATGGGAACAGTGCGTTTGCGATTGAACTTTAAGATAATGTAATCAGACTTGCGTGTTTCAAATTCCATCCACGCGCCGCGGTCTGGGATCAATTTTGCCATGGCAAGCGGGCGGCCTGTGGCTCGATCGGCTGGCGCTTCAAAGTACACACCCGGAGAGCGGATTAGCTGGGAAACCACGACGCGTTCAGTGCCATTGACAATGAACGTGCCTTTATCAGTCATCTCAGGAAAATCGCCGAGGAAGATATCCTGCTTCATTGGCTCGGGAACATCCGGTCCAGCGAGAAGTACCGATACGTACAATGGGCTGGAATAGGTCAGGTCACGCTCGACACATTCTTCAATACTATGCTTGGGGTCTCCAAACCAGTATTTAAGTCCCCACTGCTGCGATTCGGGTCCGCGGCTTGGGAAAAACAACTTCATCCCCTTGTTGTAAGACTCGATCGGCGAAATCTCATGGAAGAGATCGCCCAATCCTTCTTTCTTAAGTCTTTCAAATGAATCAAGCTGTACTTCGATTAAGTTGGGAAGATCTAACTTTACGGGAATACGTGCGTAAGTTTTTTGGGGCAAAGAAGATGCCATTCTTCTCTCCTGTTTCTTTACTAGGCTGGGTGACAAAACAAATTAAACTGCCCAATTTGGACAGCGACCTAGCAGTATATCGAAGTAAACATAAAAAGTCAAGAAATACTCTTGTCCAGATTTTAATACCTGAAGCCGCATATATAAGAAAAGCATTGCTTCAAATAGAAAGAATGGCGGTATTTATGAAATCAGGATGACTGTCACTTTCAGAAACATATGGCAGGATGTATAATTTTCGTGTGTTAAATCACAAACAGGAGATGTATCCATGACTGCTCAATTAATTGACGGAAATGCCATTGCGCAAAAGGTGCGCGACGAAGTTAAGGAGAAGGTGGCGAAAAGAATCGCCGTGGGCAAGTCTCAGCCGGGGTTGGCGACGGTGCTGGTCGGAGAGCGGGTTGACTCGGCGACCTACGTCAGCATGAAGCAAAAGGCTTGCGCTGATTTGGGGATGACCTCGTATCACCACCCTGTTCCAGCTGATATCACCCAGGCTGACCTTGAGAAACTCATCAAGGAATTAAATGCCGATCCCAAGGTGCATGGAATTCTGGTACAGCTTCCCCTCCCCTCCCATTTGGATGAAGAACGCGTCTTGCAGCTTATCAGCATCGAAAAGGATGTAGATGGATTTTCGCCGATCAACCTGGGGCGACTTGCCCAGAAGGGACGTGAACCACTCTTCGTTCCCTGTACACCTTACGGCTGCATCTATCTTCTCAAGGAAGCAGGCGTGACGATCAAAGGCGCAAACGCTGTTGTGCTCGGCCGCTCGAACATTGTGGGGATGCCGGCAGCCTTGCTGCTCGTCAAGGAAGATGCCACGGTGACGGTTGTCCACTCACGCACGAAGGACATTCCCGCCGTTTTACGTCAGGCGGATATTGTCATTGCGGCGATCGGGCGCGCGGAAATGGTGCGCGGCGACTGGCTCAAACCCGGCGCGGCAGTCATTGATGTAGGCATCAATGGAATTCCGAAACTCGATGCGGAAGGCAAGCAAATGATCAGCGCAAAGACTGGCAAGCCGATGCAGAGACTCGTCGGCGATGTCAATTTTGAAGAGGCAAAGGAAGTTGCGGGATTCATCACTCCCGTGCCCGGTGGGGTTGGCCCGATGACGATCGCGATGCTGATGAATAACACCTTCCGCGCGGCAGAGATTCAGGAACCTTAATTGGTAACAGTGATCAATGAGAAGCGAATTAGTCCCGTCGCGAGGCGGGACTCTTGTTGTGTATGTCTGAGAGGAGAGATAGATGAAAAAGTTTTTGAAATGGGTGGGGATTATTTTTGCGCTGTTGATTGGAGCGGTGATCCTTACGCTGACTGTCATTTATTTTCAAACGGAAGCACGCTTTAAGCGGGTTTATGAAACACCGAATGATGTCGTCGCGATTCCCACAGACGCAGAGTCTATTCAACTTGGCAAACGCATCTTTCAGTATCGCGGATGCGAGGGATGTCATGGCGAAAAACTCGAAGGCAAAGTTTATCTGGACGACCCCGCTGTCGGGAAGGTCATCTCAACGAATCTCACATCAGGCCTGGGCGGAGCCGGAGGCGGGCTGACCGACGCGGATTGGATTCGGGGTATCCGCTATGGCATCCGCCCGGATGGAACGCCGATCCTGTTCATGCCGTCCACTGAATTTTATTATTTGAGCGATGAAGACCTCGGCGCGGTCATTGCCTACATCAAGAGCATGCCCGCTGTGGATAATGTTTTACCGCCTAGTTCTGTTTCAGTGATGGGGCGGGTGGTGATGACTCTTGTGCCCGCGATCACGTTCATCCCCTCTGAGTTGATTCCCATGGATGCGGCGCGTCCATCCGCGCCCGAAGCTGGGATCACACCCGAATATGGTGAGTACCTTTCGCTTTCGTGCAAAGTCTGTCACGGGCTGACCATGTCCGGCGGCGTGATTCCCGGCTTCCCCGCCGACTGGCCGCCTGCGCCCAACATTACTTTCGGCGGAGGCTCTGCCCTGCCGACCTGGAGCGAGCAGGATTTCATCGACACAATACGCACAGGTAAAACACCTTTGGACAAAGAGCTGCGCGCGCAGTACATGCCGTGGGGCTCGTATAAATTTATGAGCGATAATGAGTTGAAGGCGGTCTGGGCTTATTTGGAATCATTACCCAAATTGGAGTATGGAAACAGATAAGATATGAACTGCATATGCAGATTGTTGAATCAAGCAAAAAAACACACGCAAGGAGAATGGACATGGCAAAGATAGATACCCTCGTAAACGATTTTCTCGCACAGAAGAAGATCGCTGTCGTCGGTGTTTCAGATAAACGCGAGACGGGCTGTAATTTAAATTACCAGAAATTCAAGGAAGCCGGCTACCAGGTTTTCGCGGTCAACCCGCGAATTTCCACCTATGACGGCGCGCCGTGTTACCCGGACTTGAAATCCATCCCTGAGAAACCCGATGCGGTGTTCATGCTCACCAACCCAAAGGTGACCGAACAGATCGTCCAGCAGTGTGTGGATTTGGGAATCAAGCATGTGTGGATGCATTGCATGATGGGGACGAAGCCCGGTCTCGCAGCAAGCATGACCAGCGTTTCGCAGCCTGCGGTGGAAATGTGTAAGGCCAATGGAATTGCCGTCATCCCCGGAGCATGTCCGAATCAATTTTTGAACCCGGACGGCGGTCACAAGTTCATGCGCGGAATGTGGAAGTTGTTTGGGTTTATGACCGTGAATTGAATCAGGAATATTCTTCCTGCATAAATCTTTCAAATCCCTGTTTGGTGAGTTGACTTAATTCATCGAACAGGGATTTTTCGACTCGCTTGAAGTTGAAACATGATTTGCCCTGCATGTGTTTTTTCAATTCGGGGGAAATCTTTTCAAGCAAGTCAGGGCACATGTAAACAGGCATCAGATAAAAAGAGACATAATTCTTTTTGATCTGCGCCGCGCCGAAGAAAAGTTCCTTTTTCCATTTTTCACTGTAAGGACCGTCGAGGGAGAAACCTTCGGCCGAATCCATTTTTACAACCAGTTTCTTCGCATACGGTTTGAGAATGGATTTCAGTTTTTCGAAGACGGGAAAAAAATCAGAGTGGGCGGTCATATAAACTTTTCCTAATTATTCGTAGTTTCAATTTTTGTCTGATCAATAATTAACTTCTTTATGCGAGATATTGCATTGTGTCCTGCTTCGTGGAGAGCGTAAAATTGATTTTCGATAAATGGTCTGGTTCTACCACTTTGCCCACGTAAAGCTTCATTTATTTGATCTGCTACTTCATCTTCGAATGCATCCATTATCAATGGAATGTCCTTAGGTAAAGCCTCTGTCCCCCAAACCCATGTACTGTCAGACTTGAACTCCGGATCAACTTGCCTAGCTAAGTATATTAATCGAGGGGTTATTGTTCTCAATTTTGTTAATCTTACGGCGATTTTCTCTATCGCATCAAAATTCTCTTCAAGTTTTTCGTAAGATTTTCCTTCGCTCAATATAAATGACTCATGCCAAATTTCCCTGCCATTTTCAAACCAGCTTTCGATTTCCTTTAACAAAGCTAGTTTTTCAGGTAGCACAAATTGTATTAATTCTTTTTTTATTTCCATTTCTAGCCACCTGACAGTTTGCTCAAAGAGCGCATAGAGGTAGCGAAAAAGAAAGCGAGAGAAGCAGGCAACGGTCAATGAAACGCAAGCCAATCTGAAAGAGGCTCAAGTCACGGCGATCCTTGCGATCCACAAAATGG
>JACRBI010000010.1 GCA_016234495.1 Chloroflexota bacterium
AATCTTTAACGCGAATTTGGCGAATGAAGCGAATAACGCGAATTTCTTTAAATTTTCGCAAAATTCGCTCAATTAGCGCAATTCGCGTTAAGGCTCTGCCACATATTTATAAAATACTCAAGCTACTTTGAGAAAGCCATATTCTCTGGCACGTTCTTCTTTCACGTTGTAAAATACAGAACAATCTGTCTAGTCATTATGGAGATAAAATAAAATGAAGGAACTGAAAGAACGTATTTTGCGCGACGGTCAAGTTTTGGGGAATGGGATTTTGAAAGTGGACAGTTTCATCAATCATCAGGTGGACCCGGCATTAATGGATGCTTGCGGGCGGGAGTTTGCAAAACGATTCGCAAATGTCGGAGCGACGAAGATTCTCACTGCTGAAATTTCCGGCATCGCCCCGGCGCTGACCACTGCATTCCATCTCGGCCTGCCGGTTGTGTATGCGCGCAAAACCAAGCCCATCACCATGCCCGATCAGGTCTATCTCACGCTCGCGCCCTCCCACACAAAAGGACGCATGGTTGAGTTGATCGTCTCGCCGGAATATCTCGCCAACAATGAAAAGGTGCTCATCATCGACGACTTCCTCGCTTCCGGCGCGACCATCCTTGGGCTGGTGCGCCTTGCTGAAGCCGCCGGCTCGCACATTGTCGGCATCGGCGCGTTGATCGAAAAGGATTTTGAAGGCGGGCGCGAAGCGCTCAAACCTGTGGGCGTGCAAATTGAATCCCTCGCCTGCATCGCTTCCTTGGATGACAACAAGATCACGTTTGTGGACTGACGTTATTAAGCGGATTTTCCAACACCCGCTCATTGTCCGCATCATCGGCTGGATCTTCGCCCACATGAGTTTCCTCATCCCAGTCGCGCGTCTGCGCGAGACCCCGAACCTGATTGCGTTTCAGCATCCTTCTCCCAGCTATAAGTTCCACGTGCTGATCGTGCCGAAGCGTGAAGTGCAGTCTCTCGCGCAGCTTGACCCGGTGGACACTGCCTTCCTGACCGACCTGTATTCCACAGTCCAAAGCCTGGTGGATGAATTCCATTTGCAGGCATATCGCCTGATTGTGAACGGCGGCGAGTATCAGGATTTTCCGCATTTGCATTTCCACCTTATTTCAGATGTTACAAGTTGAAAGGTTTAAAAGTTTGAAGGTTGAAAGCCTGTCTTTAACCTTCAAACCTGTCAACCTGCCAACCTTCAACACAGGAATTAATAAATGACAGAATCCATTGCCATTCTCGATTTCGGTTCGCAATACGCGCAGATCATTGCGCGGCGTGTGCGTGAAGCAAATGTCTATTGTGAGTTATTCCCGTGGGACTCACCGCAGGAAAAAATCCTCTCCATCAATCCCAAAGGATTCATCCTCTCCGGCGGACCCAAGTCTGTGTACGAGCAGAACGCGCCGTACATCCAAAAATTTATTTTAGAGTCAGGCTTACCCATTCTGGGAATTTGCTACGGGATGCAAGCCCTCACCCATGCCCTCGGCGGACAGGTTGATCCATCTGCAAACCGCGAATACGGCCAGGCGACTCTTGAGCCATTAATGCCGTCAATTCTGTCGGTGCTTTCAACGGTCTGGATGTCGCACGGCGACAAGGTTACAAAAATGCCCGAAGGATTTATCGCGCTGGCGAAATCGGGAAACAGTCCCTTCGCAGCGATGGGCGATATGCAGAGAAAATATTTCGGTGTGCAATTTCATCCCGAAGTGCATCACACGCCGAATGGAATTGAACTGCTCAAACATTTTGCAATTGACATTTGCGGCGCAAAGCCCGAATGGACTCCAGCCTCCATCATTGATGAAGCAGTGGCTCGCATCCAAAAACAGGTCGGAGGCGAGCGGGTGCTGGCAGCCGTCAGCGGCGGCGTGGATTCAACCGTCGCGGCGGCGCTGGTTCACAAGGCCATCGGCGACCAGCTTGTGACTGTCTTTGTGGATACGGGTTTGCTGCGCCACAAGGAAGGCGAGCAGGTTGCATCCGCTTTGCGCGGCGGACTCGGCGTGGAATTGATCACCGTGGAAGCCAGCGACGATTTCCTCGGCGCGTTGAAAGGCGTCACCGACCCGGAGCAAAAGCGCAAGATTGTCGGAGAGAAATTCATCCGCATTTTTGAGCGGGAGGCAAAGGAACTGGGTCAGCCGAAATTTTTGGTGCAGGGGACGATCTATCCCGATGTAGTTGAGTCTTCAGGGCCAGATCGCAGCAAGGCAGAAAAGATCAAGTCGCACCACAATGTGGGCGGGCTTCCCGAAGATATGCAGTTTGAACTGGTGGAGCCGCTGCGCTATTTGTTCAAGGATGAAGTGCGGCTGGTGGGCGAAGCGCTCGGGCTGAGTGAAAGCCTCGTTTGGCGGCAACCGTTCCCAGGTCCAGGCTTGACCGTACGTTGTCTCGGGGAGTGTACGCCGGAGCGTGTGTCCCGCCTGCGGGCGGCAGATTTCATCTTGCAGGAGGAATTATCCAAAGCAGGAGTTTTGGGCAAGCATGGATCGGCTTCGCAGGCGTTCGTGGTTTTGCTTCCCGTGAAGTCGGTGGGCGTGATGGGCGACCAGCGCACGTATCAGGAGGCGGCCGCGATCCGCGTGGTGACGACTGAGGATTTTATGACCGCCGATTGGGCGCGCCTACCGCATGAACTTTTGGCGAAAGTATCCAGCCGCATCGTTAACGAAGTGGACGGAATAAATCGCGTAGTGTATGATGTGACGAGCAAACCGCCGGCGACGATTGAATGGGAGTGAGACGATTTTCGATTGACGATTGGTGGTTGAGCAGGCAAGCCTCTTCCCGCCGTACACTTACTTTCACCCTCAGTGCTGGCTTTTGACTACTCGAGCTTAGAGTTCCAAAACCATAGCCGCGAATTGCGCGGATTTTCGCTAACTTTTTCGTAAAATTCGGCGTGAATTAGCGCAATTCGCGGCAAAGTAAATCGCTCTTTCAAACTCGCTACATGAACACTAAACTTAAATGACTACTCCCCGCGACCTATTTAAAAAATCAGCGTAGAGTAGTGAGGACACCTGCACTGCGCGCAGGCGCAAGTGTTGGCAGAATTCTTTTTGTTTTTGGATTAAGGAGACGTTATGAATAATTTCAACTTTGGTGAAGTGCTCGCCCGCGCATGGCAGATAATTTGGAAGCATAAAGTTCTGTGGGTCTTTGGCGTCTTTGCCAGTTTTGCGCGCGGAGGCGGGGGCGGTTCCAGCGGCGGGAGTAACTCCGGGTATCAAACTGGTTCAGGAGATTCTCCCTTCTCAACAGATCAACTCGAACGGGGCATGAATCAGTTCGGGCATTTTCTCGAAAACAACCTGTGGATCATCATTGCGGTTGTTGTCCTGCTTTTCCTGCTGTCTTTTGTGTTCTTTATGCTCGGCATGATGGGCAGGATCGGGATTATCAAAGGCGTCGCCAGGGCTGAAAAAGGCGCTGAAAAATTAGCCTTTGGCGAAATCTGGTCTGAGAGTATGCCTTTCTTCTGGCGCATCTTCGGGTTGAATTTTCTGATCGGCCTCGCTTTTTTTGCGATTCTCTTTCCCCTTGTTTTATTTGGAGTTTTCACGGCTGGCATCGGCTTTTTGTGCATCCTTCCGCTTCTGTGCATTTTGATTCCACTCAGTTGGGTGTTCATGGTCATCATTGAGCAGGCGCAAGCCGCGATTGTCCTCGAAGACCTCGGCATGATGGACGGCTTCAAACGCGGATGGGAGATCGTCAAAGCCAACGCAGGGCCAATGATCGTTATGGCGCTCATCCTTGGTATCGGCGGAGCAGTTATCGGTGTGATCATCGCCCTGCCCATCATCCTTGCCGCTGTCCCGCTTATCATTGGCGCGAACAGGCTGAACGAAACACTTACGCCCGTTTACATCGCAGCGGCCTGCTGTGCAGCATACTTCCCAATATTGCTTTTTCTGAACGGCATCCTGACCGCTTACATTCAATCCGCTTGGGCGCTGACCTACTTGAGACTGACCCAGCAAAAAGAGGAGGCTCCTGTTATCATTGGGGCAAATGCGTAAGTCCCTCCTCCTGTTTCTCAGCCTGAGCCTGCTCCTCGGCGCAGCCCCCAACGTATCCGCCCAGCAAAACTCTGCCACAGCGGATCTCTACCCAGCGGATATTTCCGCCTTCCCGGCAGTTTCCGCGCTTTTGGATGTTTTCGACTCTCAAAACTTTTTCGCCTCGGGACTCAAACCCGGGGCTGTTTCTGTCATCGAAGACGGCGCCCAACTCCCGGTCGACTCGCTGACCGAAATGGCTGTCCCCTTGCAGCTTGTAATCGCCGTCAATCAGGGCGCAGCCTTGGATGCGCGCAACACGAACGGCATCTCGCGCTTTCAGCGTGTTTCGCAGGTGCTGGCGCAATGGGCTCAAAGCCGCCCCGCCGACCTGCCCGACGATTTCAGCCTTGTCAGTCAGGCGGGAGCGGTTATCACCCACGCCGCCGCCGCCGATTTTGTCGTGGGCTTGAACGGCTTTCAGCCGGATTTCCGCGCATCGGTGCCGAACTTGCAATCGCTTGCCTCCGCCGTAGATACCGTCAGCGCGCAAACACCGCAAATGGGCATGAAGCGCGCCATCCTGTTCATCACCCCGCAAATGGATGATCCCAACCTCGCCGCCACGCTCGCGCCTTTTGCCCAACGGGCGGTTGAAAACAACATCCGCATCTTCATCTGGTATGTGGATGCAAACACGACCTTCGCCACGACCAGCGCGGCGGCTTTCAACAACATCGCCATCCAGACCGGCGGGACGATGTTCCAGTATTCGGGCGAGGAAAGATTCCCCGACCCGGAAGCCTACTTCTCGCCCCTGCGCCGAATTTACAAACTGACGTACACATCGCGGCTGAGAACAGCCGGCGAGCATACCATCAGCGCACAGGTGAACCTGGCCTCCGGCACGGCAATTTCCGCTGACCAGAAATTCAGCGTGGATATTCAACCGCCCAACCCCATCACTGTTACACCGTCATCGCAGATTACGAGGCAGTCCCCGGCCGACGACCCGTTCAACACTGAAAATCTCCTGCCAGCCGCGCAGGAACTTGAGATCATCATCGAATTCCCCGATGGGCATGTCCGCGCGTTGACACGAACGACCCTTTATATTGACGGTCAGATCGCGGATGAAAACACGGTTGAGCCATTCAACAAATTTAACTGGGATCTTTCAGCCTACGCCGAGAGCGGCGAACATCAGGTTGTGGTTGAGGCAGTGGATATATTAGGCTTGAGCAAAACAAGCATGGCGGTGCCGGTGGTTGTGACGGTCGTCAAGCCGCCGAGCGGGCCTGCGGCTTTTCTAGCCAGATACCGCACGCCGATCACCTTCGGCGCAATTATTTTGGCCGGGCTGGTGCTCTTCTTGATTCTGCTCAGCGGACGCTTGCGAATACCGACCATGCGCGCCGCACAAGCCGCACGCCGCGCCGAGGCGGATCCGCTGACTCAAAGTGTGGCGGCTGGGATGGAAGTGCCTGCGCCGATTGCCCCTGTGGCTGCGGGAAAAAGCAAAAAGCGAAGCACACCCCCAAAGAAAGCAGTGGCAGGCACAAGGTCTAAAAAAGATTCGCAGGCCGCATCCTTCATCCGCATTAATGCAGAGGGTCAGGCTGTTGCTGTGGCTCCGATCCCCGTGATTGAGCAGGAGATGGTGTTCGGCACCGACCCTGTGCAATGCAGCCACATCCTCGACGACCCATCCATTTCATCTGTGCATGCTCGGCTGCGACAGACCGATGACGGCGGCTTTTTACTGCTGGACAATAACTCGATCGGCGGCACCTGGGTGAATTTCGAGCCGATTTCGCGCGAAGGCCATCGGCTGGCGCATGGGGATATGGTACACTTCGGCCAATTAATTTTTCGATTCACTGTAGCCGTGCCGCCCGTTGTTTCAGACCCAAAGATCACAGTTTCCGTTGAAGAATGATTCGCTCCACACTCGCCCATCTTCATGTTGCCGCGCTCAGCCATGCCGGGATGTCCGGCAAGAACAATGAAGACCGCTATGCGGTGTCTTCGTTCCAGTTGAGCAGGGAGGATGCACGCCCTTCGCTTTTTGCGATCGTGGCAGATGGGATCGGCGGTCATCGCGCCGGTGAAGTGGCCGCAGAACTCGGAGTCAATTACATCACGATGGGGGTCGGGGAAAGTAACGCAAAGAAACCAGTCAAGATACTTGAGAATGCGATCCACGATGCAAGCCAGGCTATTTCTTCGCACTCGGCTGGCAAGGATGAAGAAGAAGGAATGGGCGCGACTTGCGCCTGTGCCTGGATCATCGAGAACAGGTTATATACCGCGCATGTCGGGGATTCGCGCATCTACCTATTGCGCGGACGGCAGATCCAGCGTCTGACGATTGACCATACCTGGGTGCAGGAAGCCTACGAGAAGGGCATCATCACCGCCGAGCAAATGCGCGACCATCCCAATGTGCATGTCATCCGCCGTTATCTGGGAGGCATCAAAACACCTGATGTGGATTTTCGTTTGCGGATTGATGACGAGGAAACAGATGAAGAGTCTGAAGGCAATCAGGGATTTCATCTTCAGCCCGGCGATACGGTTCTTGTCTGCACCGATGGCTTGACCGACCTGGTTTGGGACGATGAGATTCTTAAAATCGTGCGCTCGAAGAAAGATATAAAGCTGGCGGCGGAAGCGCTCATTAACCTCGCCAATGACCGCGGCGGCCACGACAATATTACGGTTGTGATCATGTCCATGCCGCGGCTGGAGGAAACTGCGAATAAGAAACCCGGCTTTCTGGGTTGGTTGTTGGGGGAATAAAGATTTGAAATTTGTAGAGGCGCGATATATCGCGCCTCTACTTTTTTTGCTTGATCAGAATCTCAGCCCGAAGTTTTCTCGCGGTCCAGCCACAGTTCACGGTATTTGCGATTCCAATCAATCAAAAAACGGACTGCGATCACAAGCCCCGCGCCGAGCGCCACCCAAAATGCAACGTCGCGGATGTTGAAGAGCCATAAAGCTGGGGCGATGAGAATGCCGGTGAAAACACTTGCGCGCGCTGAATGGTGGATCACCAATGTCAAAAAGATAAGGATGGCAAGTGAAATCAAAAACGCCAGCGGATTCACCGCGAGGAAACTTCCGCCCGCAGTCGCCAGCCCCATTCCGCCGCGGAAGTTTGCAAACAAAGGCCAGCAGTGACCGATGACCGCACACGCGGCTGTCAGTGGAACAATAAACGGCGGGATGGTATCCCGCCCTACAGACAACGCAAGATAGGTTGGAATAAATCCCTTGGCTACATCCAAAATGAAGACCAGCGCGCCCCAGCCAAACCCAGCCTGACGGATGGTGTTGGTTGTCGTGGCGTGACCTGAGCCGGCGTCGCGCACATCCACGCCTTTGACGAAGCGCGTGACCCAGATTGAAAAGGGGAGCGAGCCGAAGAGGTAACCGAGGAGGGGAAAGAAGAAAGATGAAAGAATTGACATTTGTTCACCAGTGGAATGCGTGGCTACCGCAAAGCCCGCAAAGGGCGCGAAGCAGCCCATTTTCTTTCTTTGCGTTCTTGGCGTTCTTCGCGGTTCAAAAATTACCTTCCTAATATTCTCGCACGGGAGGCAAGCCTGCGAGTGAGGCCGTCGAAGATGAATTTATGGAAAGGCCACATCGCATACCAGTATAAAAATCCGCTGAGGCCGTGCGGCGCAAAATACGCAGTGACTATCAGCAGGGTTTTATCATCCTGCTTTTGGGATTCAAATTCAAGCCAGGCGACGCCGGGTACCTTCATCTCAGCCAGCAGACGCAGGCGCGAGTTTTTCTCGACAGTTTCCACGCGCCAAAAATCGAGCGACTCGCCGACATGCAATTCGTCCGGGTGACGGCGTCCGCGTCGCAAGCCCACGCCGCCGATGACTTTGTCCATCCAGCCGCGGATTGCCCAGGCCCAGTTCATATAAAGCCAGCCGCGCTCGCCTCCGATTCCCATGTAGGCGCGGAAGACTGCCTCAGGTTTAAGGTCAAGCAGAATTTGACGGCGCTCGATGAACATGCCTTCTTCAACAGTGAATTGATATGGCTTGAAGTCGCCCATCGAAGTGACAAGCGCGTCCGACCAACTGGTTTCGACGTTGTCTCTTTGGATGCGTCCCAGCGCGAGGTGAGCGGCGGTCTGAAAATCAATCGGCTTGATGTGCGGGAAGAGTTTTCTGGCTGTGTCGTCGCGGACAATCAGCTTCGCGCGCAGACCCTCTATCAGCGGGGCCACGACCCGCCAGTGGATGGGAGTCACCATGTGAACCCAATATGCAGAGAGACGCGGCGCATTGATCGGCGTGCGAATCATCCAGCGTTTTAATCCGCGTTCTTGTGCGTAGCTTAAAAGCATTTCGGCATAGGTCAGGCGCGACGGCCCGCCGATCTCGATCACGCGGCCGGTGCAGTTGGGTGTTTTGAGCGCATCCACAAGATACGAAAGCACATCGCGGATGGCGATGGGCTGAGCCTCTGAGAAAAACCATGCGGGACAGACGAGCAGCGGCTCACGCTCGGCCAGATAGCGGATCATTTCAAAAAGGGCGCTGCCCGAGCCGACGATCATGCCGGCGCGAAACTCGGTGACCGGGACTTTGCCATAGCGCAATAAATATCCAGTCTCATGGCGCGCGCGCAAATACGGCGAAAGATTTGCGGCCGGGTCAACGAGTTCGCCGAAATAGATGATGTTTTCAATGCCCGCTTCCTCTGCGGCGTGAGCGAAGTTGCGCGCCACTTGCAGGTCACGCTCGGCGTTGAGTTTCCCGCCCTGCTTTCCGTGAATTAGATAATACGCCGCAGATACGCCATGCATTACTTCGGCAAGTCCATCGGCTGAAACAGCATCTCCCTGCACCACTTCCACTTTGTTGAGCCAGGCGCGTCCCAGCAAACGGGACGGGTCGCGCGCGAGGCAGCGCACACGGTAACCAGCTTCGAGCAGTTTCGGCACGAGCCTTCCGCCGACATAGCCAGTCGCGCCGGTGACGAGGATAAGTTTTGAGTCAGCCATGATGCGGCGATTATAACTTGGGGAGTGTGGAAGCAGCCAAAACAGCTTTACCACTGAGCACACAGAGAGCACTGAGGAAAGCCTTTAAAAAATCTCTGTGATCTTTGTGTTCTCCGTGGTTAAATCTTTCGGTACTAAACAAGCCTCATAATCCAAAAATCTAATGTACAATTCCCGCCATGCCATTGCTGTGGATCGCAATTTCCTTTATTAGCGGTATCGTCATTGCCAGCCTGCTTTCCCTTTCCGCGTATCTCTGGCTCGGCATCGCAATCGCACTTTTACTGCTCTTCATCCTTCTCCGCCTCCCGCGATTCTCAAACAATCCAATTTCCAGTTTTCTCCTGCGCGCTCCGCTTTCCGCATTCGCCTTGATCTTTCTTTTCCTTGGCGCGTGGTGGTTTCAATTCCGCCAATCGACTATTGACGCGTTCCACATCGCCTTTTACAACGACCGCGATTACGAGATGCTGGTCACAGGCACGCTCAGCGAACCAGCGGATTACCGCGACAGCTACACAAATCTGCGGCTCAAAGTAGAAGCCGTGGATTCAGGCAGCGGCGACCTGCCCGTCTCCGGGCTGCTGCTTGTGCGCGTCCCGCAGAATCAAATTTATGAATATGGTCAACGGGTGCGGGTGCGCGGAAGTTTGAAAACTCCGCCCGAAGACGAGGACTTCTCGTACCGTGACTATCTCGCGCGCGAAGGCGTGTACTCGTACATGTCCATCGCCGAGGTGACGGTCCTGCCGGGCAACGGCGGCAGTGCCATAAGAACAGCAGTCTACAAGCTAAAAGATAAAATGCTGCAAAACACCTACCGCCTGTTCAACGATCCCGAAGCATCTTTGCTTGCAGGCATTTTGCTCGGCGTGGATACCGGCCTCACCAAAGATTTACAGAATGCGTTCAAGAATACCGGCACGGCGCACATCATCGCAATCTCAGGCTTTAACATCGCCATCATCGCGGGCATTTTCTTTTCCATGTTCAAGACAATCTTCGGCGAGAGGCTCGGCGCATTCTTTGCCATTCTCGCGATTGCGTTTTATACTTTCCTGGTCGGTGCAGATGCCGCCGTTGTGCGCGCCGCGTTGATGGGCAGCATCTCATTATTGGCGCGGCAGCTTGGACGGCGCAACGCAGGCATGAACGCGCTCGCGGCGGTTGCGCTGGTCATGGCGCTCATCAATCCGCTGGTGCTGTGGGACGTGGGCTTTCAACTTTCATTCTTCGCCACGCTTGGCCTTATCCTTTACTCGGAACCGTTTTCAAATTTCACCGGCAATCTGATCTCCAAAATTTCAAAAAGCGACAACAGCAAACTCACCCAGATCATCAACGATAACGTCATCCTGACATTCGCCGCGCAGCTAACCACCATTCCGATCATGGCCTATCATTTCAAACGCATCTCCCTGATTTCGTTCATCGCCAATCCGTTCATTCTGCCGGTACAGCCCGCAGTGATGATCCTCGGCGGACTGGCTGTTTTCGTCAGCCTGATTCTTCAGCCGTTGGGCCAACTCATCGCGTGGGTCGCGTGGCCGTTTTCAGCATACACGATCCGCGTGGTTGAATTATTTGATCGCGTGCCGCACGGGACGATCTTTCTTGGGGATTCCTCACTTTGGATTGTTTCCGGCTTTTACATCGCGCTTCTTGCTCTCACCTTCAACTGGGACAGCATTAAAGAGCGGGTCAACTCTTTGGGCGCTTCGCTTCGAACTGTCGCCTTGACAGCGACTCTCATAATCATGTTCGCCTGCACGGTTGTGATCTGGCGTTCCACCGCAACCGCCGGTGACGGCCAGCTTCACATCACATTCCTCGAAGTCGGTTCGGCAGATGCGATTCTTATCCAGACGCCGGAAGGACGAAACGTACTCATCAACGGCGGCGCGAGCACCTCCGAACTTTCGGACGAACTCGGCAGAAGGCTTCCATTCTTCAGCCGCAAATTGGACTGGCTGGTGGTCGCGTCTACGCAGGAGAATCAACTGGCGGCGTTGCCGCGTGTGGTGGAAAGATATCCGCCAGAAAATGTTTTGTGGAGCGGAAATGTGCAAGCCTCGTTCTCTGCCCAAACGCTGGATAAATTCTTCGCCGAAAAAGGAATCCCCGTCAGCCGTGCGGAGGCAGGACAAAAGCTCGAGCTGGGTGGCGGCGCATTTATCGAGGTGCAGGCCGCAGGCCCGCGTGGAAGCGTGCTCTTAATCCAGTATAAAAATTTCAGCGCCCTGCTTCCGATCGGGTTGAGCGAAGGCACGCTTGAAGAATTGGAATTCGGCAACGTCGTCGGCAAGGTGGATGTGCTGCTGCTGGCTGATTCGGGTTATGCGCCGTCCAATCCGCCGGACTTGATTCAAAATGTAAATCCGCAATTGACGGTGTTGAGCGTGACAGCCGGCGATCCGCACGGCCTGCCTTCTGATGATGTTTTGGATGCGCTGGATGGATACTCGTATTTGCGGACAGACCGCAGCGGATGGATTTCGATCATTACCGATGGAGATGCCATGCGCGTGGAAACGGAACGCGGCGAGTAATAACAGAATTTATGGTTTGCCAAATGACGAGTTATACCGCACTCGGTCACAAATTGCGGTTTTTTAGAAGGTGGAAACCGCAATTTGTGACCGTGGGTATTATATGTGTAGAATGTCGTTCAACCATTAAACAAGGAGAATTTTATGAGATCAACTGGTTTAAGAGTTTTTGGTTTTATCGCTGTTCTGGCATTGGCTGCGCTGGCCTGTGCCGCCCCGAGCGTGGATTCTTTGCTCAACCCCCTGCCCAAGGATGACTTTTCAGACAGCGCCAGCGGGTGGGGCATTGGCACAGATGAATCAAGTTCGGTGGAATATGTCGATGGTGGTTTTCAGGTGAACGTGTACAAGCCGTTTTATGTGACCTGGTCAACTCCCAATACTGAAGTCTATGAGAATACCCACATTGAAGTGAAGGTGACCAACACCAGTTCCGACCCTGAGGCGCTGTTTGGGCTCATTTGTAATGAGCAGGGCGATACGACAGCCTTCTATTATATTGGTGTTTCTCCGGATGGCTACTATGCCTTTATCAAATCATCGGTCGCGCTCGATGATGTCTATCTTAAGGAAGGCAGTTCTGATGTGATCTCCGCTTCTGCCGGCTCGATGACCCTTGGTTTGGATTGCGGCAACGGCTCGATGGTCTTGTATGTGAACGGTCAGCAGATCGACAGCGTGACGGATTCTTCATATCCCAACGGCGTGGTCGGTCTCTTCGTTGCAAGCGACGATCAGGATAATGGCGCGAGCGTCGTGTTTGATGACTTTGTCGTGACGAAGATAAAATAGCGAACGGAATATATTTCAGTTTATTCTGGGACGCAAATCCTGCGGCATCGGGTTTGCGTCCTGACCGTTTAAATATAAGAGTCTGTTTCTTTAAAGCTTTTTTACCACAGAGATCACGAAGAAAAACCTCTTAAAACCTCTATGCGCTCTGTGCGCTCCGTGCTCTCTGTGGTGAAATCTTTTATATTTTGGCATACGAAACGCGCTCTAAGCAAACTATCATCTTTTAATAAGGAAGTTTCTTTAGAATGGGGACATCTTACAGGTGACGTTCAGAATTTATATCAGGAGAGACAAGCCATGACCAATTTATTTAAGTCCATTCCCATCCGTTCGTCTGAGATCACGCCAAAGGATGCGTATCTCTCGCGGCGTGATTTTATGAAGGCCGCAGGCCTTGTCTCAGGCGCGGCGCTTTTGAACGCATGCGCGCCTTCAGCGGCGAATGCTGCCGAGGATGCTGAATCAGTCCCGGCGTCCAGCGCGACCGATGAACTTGGGAACATCGTCAACACATACCAGGAAATCACCAGCTACAACAATTATTATGAATTCAGCACGAACAAGGAAGCAGTCGCGCCGCTGTCCAAAGGATTTACAACCGCCCCGTGGACTGTCGAAGTCGGCGGCCTTGTCCACAAGCCGAAGACCTTTGGCGTGGAGGATTTGCTGAGTCTCTTCCCGCAGGAGGAACGCATTTACCGCCTGCGCTGCGTGGAAGCCTGGAGCATGGTCATCCCGTGGAACGGATTTTCGCTTGCCAGCCTGCTCAAAATGGTCGAGCCGAAATCAGATGCAAAATATGTGCGCTTTGAAACTGTCTTCCGCCCCGAGGAAATGAAAGGGCAGGGCAGTCCGTTTTATCCCTGGCCGTATCAGGAAGGTCTGCGCCTCGACGAAGCCATGAACGACCTGACTCTTCTCGCAACCGGTATGTACGGCGAGACCATCCTCCCGCAAAACGGCGCGCCGCTGCGACTGGTCGTGCCGTGGAAATATGGCTTCAAGTCCATCAAATCCATCGTCAAGATAGAATTGACCGCAGACAGACCCAACACTTTATGGAACACCGTCTCAACCAAGGAATACGGTTTTTATGCCAATGTCAATCCGGAAGTGGATCATCCGCGCTGGTCACAGGCTTCCGAACGCCGCATCGGTGACCTCAGCCGGGTTCCCACCTTGATGTTCAATGGCTACGGTGAACAAGTCGCAGGCTTGTATGAAGGCATGGACCTCAGCCTGCAGTTTTAATTTTTCGAAAACTTGATGAAACTTTTTTCGCGTTTTACCCCGCTTCAAATTGCCATTCACCTCTACGCCTGGTCGGCTCTGGCATGGATCATTTTCCAGTGGGTGACTGGCACATTTTCCATCAACCCCATTCAAGAGTTGGAGCAGCGCACAGGCCGCCACGCCATCACCCTGCTCGCGCTTTCGCTGACCTGCACTCCCATCAACACCATCTTCAAATGGACTGAGCCACTCAAGCGCCGCCGCACGCTCGGCTTGTACGCCTTTTTATACGCGACCGTTCACGTCATCATTTTTGCCGACCTCGATTACGGCCTTGCGTGGAGTCTCATCGCTGAAACCGTCCTGCAAAAACCGTACATCATCGCCGGCGCACTCACCTTCCTGCTGCTCATTCCGCTCGCACTGACCTCGTTCGATGTCTGGAAAAAACGCCTCGGCAAAAACTGGAAACGCCTGCACAAATTGGTTTATTTGATCGCGCCGCTGGCAGTGCTGCATTTTGCATGGAGCAAGAAAGGCGATCTCTTTTCCCTCTCAGGCGACATCATCCGCCCGTTGATCTACGGCCTCGTCATCGGGATATTTCTCCTCCTGCGCATCCCTGCGATTCGAAAAGCGCTCGCTTCATTTTCTCCCCGACGGCTGATCCTGCTCCCAAGAAAGAGTCAGCAGCCCAAAGCGGATGCGCCTTAAACCAAAAGGTGACAGTCACTTTTGCGAAATAAGTGACTGTCACCTGCTTTCGTTAAAATATTCCACGCAGCAGAAGCAGCAGCCCAACGACCGCCAGCGGAATTCCCACGATCGCGCCGATGATCGTCAGGCTGACGATGACGCCCGCAATGATAAAGACAATGCCGAGCACCATCGCCACGAGGCGGCCTGTCATCTCAACGATGACCGCGAGCAATTTCCATAATGCCGCGAACGGCCACAAGTACCAGGGAATATGAGATTTTGTTTGAGTTGTCATTTGTGCCTCCATGCGTAATATACGCCGATATTGAAAAAACGGCGCAGGTCATAGACGTATCCCCAAAAACAGTTTGAAAGGCTATAATCCCGCTTATGAACAATCAAAATTTCCCAACTCAACCTGAAGCTAAAAAAACCAGAGCTAAAAAAATTTCCCCCATCATACAGGAAGAAGAAATCATTGATGTTGAAATGATCGAAGCCGCCGAAGAAACAGTCACCTTTAAACGAAGTCACTTTTATGCAGTGCTTGTTGTGCTGGCGTTTGCAGTGGGTGTTTTGGTGGGTTACGTCGCCTGGGGTCGCGAGACTGTTACTGCCGCGCCTGCTCCGGCTGCAGCTCCTGTGGCTCAGCAGTCCGCTGCGACCGCGGCGCCGCAATTCCGTCGCTACGACATTCCCACAGATGGCTACCCAAGCCTCGGCCCGGATGATGCGCAGATCGTCATCGTGGAATTCAGCGATTACCAATGTCCCTACTGCCGCAAATTCCATGATGAAACTTATCAGGCATTGCTGAATGCCTACCCCGGGCAGATCCGCTTTGTGTACCGCAACCTGCCGCTCACGTCGATCCACCCCAGCGCGATGCCCGCGGCGATAGCTTCATTGTGCGCCAACGACCAGAACGCCTACTGGGATTATCACGAAAAATTATTCAGCAGCGAAAGCCTGGATGAAGCAACTTATATCCAATATGCCGCCGACCTTGGGCTGAATGTGGATACATTTACCGCATGTCTCTCAAGCGGAAGTCATGACGCATTCATTCAGGAAGATATGAATTTTGCGATCGATCTGGGCGTGCAATCCACCCCGACCTTTTTCATTAACGGGCTTGCCATTGTCGGTGCGCAGCCGCTCGCGAACTTCCAGCAGGTTATTGACAAGGAACTGGCTGGCGAAATTCCGTAAACTCCATTGATATCGAGATTGCTTCGAGGGAAGCGCGTCTCTCGCAAAGATATAATTAGACAGGGTTCACAGCCTTCTTAAAGATTCTGTGAACTCTGTTTCTTTTTGGTATGATGATGGCTGCCTGAAAATCCACCCTTTGAGAGAAGCCCATGAATAAATTCGTTGCTGTAGCCGGGAATATTGGCGTGGGAAAATCCACGCTTGTGAAAATGCTTTGCAGAGAAATGGGATGGGACCCGTTCTACGAGCCTGTCACTGAAAACCCCTACCTCGCCGATTTTTATCAGAACATGTCAGCCTGGGCGTTTCATTCACAGATATTCTTTCTGACGCATCGCTTGCGCGCCCATTTGAGCCTTGCCCAGCATCCAAACTCGGTCATTCAGGATCGCAGCGTTTACGAAGACGCGGAAATTTTCGCGCAGAATCTTTACCGGCAGGGAAATATTCAAGACCGCGATTATCAAACCTATCGTGACCTGTACGAGACTGCGGCGCAATTCCTGCCGCCGCCCGACCTTGTGATCTACCTTCGCGCATCCGTGCCGACCCTGCTGAATCGCATCAACTCACGCGGACGCGACTACGAGCGCAAGATCGCGCCTGAATATTTGCAAAACCTGAACGAACTCTACGAATCGTGGATCGAGAATTTTACGCTTTGCCCCGTGCTGGCCGTCCCCGCCGATGACCTGGATTACGTGGCGCACTCTGGTCACCTGCGGCTGATCGTTGCCAAGGTGGATGATAAATTGACCGGAAAAGAAGAAGTGGTTTTCGAGCCTGAAGAAATGGCCAGAGCAGCGGAGGATTAAAAAAGTGCCAAAGTGTCGGGTGTCAAAAGTGTCAAGTGAGACACCTTCGACACTCTGACACTTTTGACACTGCACTTGCTCTTACGCCTTCCCCAACACCATCGCCAGCAGCGCCATTCTCACATACAGGCCATATTCCATCTGGCGGAAATATGCAGCGCGCGGATCATCATCAAAGTCCACGCTGATCTCGCCCACGCGCGGCAGCGGATGCATAACCGCCATATTCTGCTTTGCGGCTTTCATGATCTCGGGGTCGATCACATACGCGCCTTTCACCTTTTCATAATCAGCGGGGTCTTCAAATCTTTCCTTTTGTACGCGGGTGACATACAAAATATCTGTTTCTGGTAATACTTTTTCAAGCGATGAATATTCTGCTTGCGGCACATTCTTTGCAGCGACCTCGTCCATTACTTCCTTTGGCATCTTCAAAATATCTGGCGAGACATAATTCAATTTGATATTGCTGAAATTCGAAAGCAGCCGCGCCAGCGAGTGGACGGTGCGGCCATACTTCAAGTCGCCGAGCATGGTCACGGTCAGGTTGTTGAGCCGTCCCAACTCTTCCATGATGGTAAAGGTGTCCAGCAACGCTTGGGTTGGGTGTTCACCCACACCGTCACCCGCGTTGATGACAGGTTTTCTGGCCGCCTTGGCTGCGATCGCCGCTGATCCCGTTTCAGGGTGGCGCAGCACGATCACGTCGGCATAACATTCCAGAGTGCGGATCGTGTCGGGCAGGCTCTCGCCCTTCGATACCGACGAATATTTCACTTCGCTGATTGGGATGACGCTCCCGCCGAGCCGCTCCATCGCTGCTGTGAACGATGACGAAGTCCTGGTGGACGGCTCGTAAAAAAGATTCGCCAGAATTTTCCCTTTGAGCAGGTCAAATGTCCCGACGCGCTCGACCATGCCGCGCATCTCATGCGCCACGCCGAACACATACTCCAGATCGTCGCGGCTGAACTGCTTGACGGACAGAATGTCCTTGCCGTACCAATGGGCGTTTTTATTCTCGCCGAAAGGCAGGTGAGGGGATGAAGATTGAGTTGGCATTTGTTTAGTCTCCTGGTCTTTTAGTTTGGTGGTCTGTTAGTCTTATAGCCGAATGGTTGCAAGGATTTTTGACTATTTGACCAAGTTCTGTTTAGCCTTATTTTATAAAACTTCCGAAGTCTAATGGCTTCGGAAGTTTCAACTATATCCCTGCGGATTGCAGTTCATCCAATCCATTCTCTTTTGCGATCTCGTCGAGGATCACGTCAACATCATCAATGAAATGATCGAGTCCGTCCACGCGTTCTGCGAATCCTTCACCGAGCAGACCCAACTCACCAGCGGCATTCTGCCAGAAATTCAGGTGATCGCCGTCAATTACTTCGGCGGACAAGGTCCACGTGTGGAAGAGCGGCCACAGCGCGGATAATGGGATCGCTCCTTCAAGCATGGCGTTGATGGCTTTCTCGTAATAATTCATGCGTGCCGCGTGGATGCGGCTATCGACATTTGCATTTTCACTTGCGAGTTTGAAGGCAAATTTCCAGTCGGAAAGCCAGCTTTTGATTTTTTCAGCATTGACATGATTTGCGCCCATCAAACCAAAAGCAGCGGCGGTCAATTCGGGTTTGCCTGCGGCTTCGGCGCGGGCGGGGAATTCAAGCAGCAATCTGCGGTCATAAATGGGCGGACCGTTTATTTCTGCAATGGCGTTGAGCGCATGAAAAAGCGACTTCATGTATTTGCGTACTTCCTTCGGCCCGGCAGAATCAACTTCGGTTAAGTCCATCCAGATCTGGCGGCCATGAGAAAGCAGTTTGCGGCAACGCTGCAGCATGAGCGGCGGTTGTTCAAAGTCAAAGCCTGCGCGCAGACTGGCCTGCACAAAGTCAAAAAACTTCTCGCGCTCGTACAACAGGATCGGGTCGTACATTTCGTAGCCGAGCCATGGATCGCTGCGTAATTCGCGCGGCGACTTGAATTCGTCTTTTGTGCGGCGGCTGATATCAAGATGAAAGTCAGGAGTCAGTTTTACGAACTCGCGGATTTGCTGCGGCTGATTCTTGTGGACGAAGACAATGTCAATATCTGCCGTACCGCCGAGCATGGGGTCAATGTTGAGCAGGGAGCCTGTCAGGTATGCGGCGATGATGTCTGAATCGTTATATGCCCGCTCCTGGGCAGTCTCTTTGGCAATACGGAGAAGGGATTCGCGAGTGACGCGCATGGCACATCCTTTATCGGCTAGAGCAATGTCGCTTGAAACGGAGGCAGGCTCAAAGTCTCGCGGATGCGGTTCTCTATCCGCTTGAGATGCTCGGGATTGTTCACAATGTCATGGTCGTTCGAGTCGATCTTCAAGACCGGCGTATGGTCGAACGGCTTGCTGAAAAAATCATCATAGGCGTGGTTGAGCTCGTCAATGTATGCGCGTTCCATTTTTCTTTCGTAGGGGCGGTCGCGGAATGCGATGCGGCTCATGAGTGTGTCGGTGCTGGCTTGCAGATAGACGAGCAGATCAGGCTTGGGAATTTTTTCGCCGAGCGCCTCATGCACGCGATGATACATGTTCAGTTCATCGCCCTGCAAGTTGATGCCGGCGAAGAGCGCATCTTTTGCAAAGGTGTAATCGGCGATCAAATTTTTTCCGTCTGCGAGAATTTTCGGAACGTTATTATTTTGTTGATGATAGCGGCTGAGTAAAAAAAATATCTGGGTTTGAAATGCGTAACGCGCGCGGTCTGCATAAAAGTCCGAGAGGAACGGGTTTTCCTCAAATATCTCAAGCAGGACTTCCGCTTCGAATGTGTATTGCAGAAGGCGCGCAAGTGTGGTCTTGCCGACGCCGATCACCCCTTCAATTGCTATGTACATGAACGAATGCTCCCTGAATGAATTGAGGCAAGGATACCATAATTTGACGGAGGATTGAGAAGCAGCGCGGGAAAGTATAATGGGCGCATGACAAAGATTTGCATTACGCCCTTCGTTGAAAGAACAGGCGGCATGGCTTCGTTCCGCTTGAAATTTGAGCAGGGACTTCGCGCGCGCGGCATTGACTTTACTCACGATCTTTCTGCTACCTCTGACGCAGTTCTCGTCATCGCAGGCACGCGCTTCCTGCCTGACCTTTGGCGGGCGCGGCGACGGGGCATTCGCGTTGTCCAAAGACTGGATGGCGTCAATTGGGTGCAGCGTGTGCGCTGGACGGGACCGCGCTATCATATCCGCGCGGAGTATGGCAATGTGATGCTGGCATTGATCCGCAATCACTTTGCAGACCGCGTGGTGTACCAGAGTCAATTCATCCGCAAATGGTGGCAGGACTGGTATGGCGAGGCGCAGGTCGCGTCCTCAGTTATTATCAACGGCGTGGATTTGCAAACTTATACCCCAGATGGGGAACATCAACGCCCGGCAAATGTGAACCGCATGTTATTGCTGGAGGGAAGTCTGGCGCGCGGGCTGAATTCAGGGTTGTTCCATGCGGTGAGCGTGGCTGAAAAACTTTCTGAAAAATTCCCAATGGAAGTGGTGGTGGCTGGCAGTGTGGATGACGCCACGCAGCGAAGTTTGCAAAGCCGTGTGCCGATTAAATTCCTCGGTCAAATTCCGCACGAGCAGATTCCGGCTCTGGCGCGGTCGAGTCACATGATGTTTTCAGCCGAGGTCAACCCGCCCTGCCCGAATTCGGTCATCGAGGCGCTGGCTTGCGGGCTGCCCGTCATCGGCTTTGACAGCGGTTCGCTCAAGGAACTGGTGACTGATGACGCGGGCTGCATTGTCCCTTATGGCGCGAATCCGTGGAAATTGGAAACGCCCGATATTTCCGCGCTGGCAGAGTCAGCGGCGGATGTGCTGACGAAACAGAGTCAATTCCGGGCGGCGGCACGGATGCGGGCCGAGTCTGCTTTTGGGCTGGATCAAATGATCGAGTCGTATCTTAAAATCTTATTGGACGATGGACGGTAGACGGTTGATCGTTGTTCGCTGTCCACCGTCTATGGTCAAAAGATGTTTAAAATGAACTTTCGCCAAAATTCCCACGATCTTCTCTGGCTGAGTATTGCCTTGTTGATTCTATTGAGTCTTGCTCTGTTGCTGCCGCTTTCGCCGCAGGATTATTGGTGGTATCTGCGGCTTGGTCAGGATGTGATTCGGAACGGGTCTGTGCCGACGATTGACACATATAGTTTTACCCGTGCAGGTATGCCGTTTTTTTACCAATCGTGGCTGGCGGCTGTGATTTTCTGGAAGACCTACCAAACGGGCGGATTGATGCTGACGTTTTTTCTGCGGGCAGTTGTGATCGTAATTACATATTCCCTGTTGTGGAGTTTGGTGCGGAATGCTGGCGCGGGACCGCGTTTGGCAAGTTTACTGACTTTGCTGGCGGCATTGGCAGGCAGCAGCAATTGGTCGTTCCGCCCGCAATTATTTATTTACCCGATTTTTGTTTTGACTTTATTCATCCTGTCAAAATGGACGCAGGGCAAAAATAAAACCTTGTGGCTGCTGCCATTTCTTTCGATGCTGTGGGTCAACTTGCATGGGTCATTTCCGCTGTTGTTTCTTCTTGGCGCATTTGCATTTCTATTCGGCAAAGGCGATAAAAAACAGCTTGCGATTGCGCTTGGCATTTCTGTGGTCACGCTGTTCGTAAATCCGCATGGGGTTGAAGTATTTGGATATGTGCAGGATATGTTGAGCGCGCCGTCCAACCAGCAATTCAGCGCGGAATGGATGCCGATGGTCAACCGCGGCTGGCAGGCGAATTTGTTTTTCCTCTGGCTGCTGGTCTTTGCTCCGCTGGCGGCTCTTTCTCCCCGCAAATTGACTCTGTCCGATTGGGTTAATTTTATTTTTTTCGGCTGGCTGGCGTTGATCGGACTCCGCTATGTGATCTGGTTTACCTTCATCATGGCAATCCTGACGGCAAGCCTGCTGGCGGAATTCGGCGCGCGTTATTTGGATAGCCCCATTGAAAACGAAAGGCCGGTCATCAATCTTTTTGCGGCTTGTCTTCTGCTCTTGATTCCATTTTTACTTTTGCCGGGCTTGCGCGATTCGTGGTGGCCCGACGCGCCAAAAGCGTATGACAGCGCGAACCCAGTCCAGGCGGCGGAATGGTTGTTCGCGCGCCCTGAATTGACAGGCCCATTGTGGAGTGATTATAGTTTTTCGAGTTATCTCATCTTTGCATTGCCCTCGCGCCCTGTCTGGATCGACACGCGTTTCGAGTTGTATCCGCCGGGGCAATGGGAAAAATATTTGGCAATTGCAAACGCATCTCCGCAATGGGAAAACCTTTTGGACGAGGAAAAGATTCAACTCGTCATGCTCTCCACAAATGGCGAACCTTTGCTAATATCCGCCATGAAAAATTCAAATCAATGGTGCGAGAAATATCGCGATGAAGATTCTGTGATCTTCAGCAAGGGAACAGGTGGATGTCAATGATGCGCTATTCAGGCCGGCTTGCTTTGCAGCAGCGCGTACTTCCCAGTTACCGCGTCCCTTTCTTTGACCTGCTGGCTGAGTCCTGTGCAAACGGTATGAGCCTGTTTGCGGGTTTGCCTCGCCCTGCTGAGATGATCTCCAGCGGAAAAACTCAAATTGCGAAGTTGAAACAAGCAGAGAACATTCACTTGTTCAACGGCGCATTTTATCTTTGTCATCAAAAGGGAATTGTCAACTGGCTCACAGAATGGAATCCTGACTCGCTGATCGTGGAGGCAAATCCGCGCAATATTTCCACGGCGTCTGCCGTGCGGTGGATGCGTTCGCGCGGACGGAGAGCCATCGGCTGGGGGCTGGGCGCTCCGCGTGTCAGCGGTATCAAACGCACTCTCTGGCTCGGGTTTGTCAACCAATTTGACGCGATGCTCACGTACAGTCAACGTGGCGCGGAGGAATATGCCGCGCTCGGCTTTCCGCGCGAAAAAATTTTCGTCGCGCATAATTCGGTTTCGGCAAAACCAATTACCAATCACCAATTACCAATCACTCACCATCAGCCAACCATTCTATTCGTAGGCCGCCTTCAAGCCCGAAAGAAACTTGACTCATTGCTGCGTGCCTGCGCAGAAATAGAATCAAAACCGCGATTGATCATCGTCGGTGACGGGCCGGAGAGAGCCTCGCTCGAGGCGATGGCCAAAGATGTGTACCCTGCCGCAGAGTTTGCCGGGGAAAAGCACGGGGCTGAGGTCAAACCCTATTTCGCAGAAGCAGACCTGTTCGTCTTGCCGGGAACCGGGGGGCTTGCCGTCCACGAAGCGATGAGTCACGGTCTGCCCGTCATCGTGGCAAAAGGCGATGGCACGCAGGATGACCTTGTCCGCGAGGGGAACGGCTGGCAGATTCAACCCGATGATTATGGCGAGCTCGTCTCAACAATGAAAAACGCGCTCTCGGATATGGCGCGTTTAAGAAGAATGGGAGCGGAGTCTTTTCGGATTGTCTCTGAAGAGATCAATATCCAAAAGATGGCGGAAGTGTTTGTGAGCGCGTTAAATGCAGAAGGGGGATAAGAACTACAAGCGGGATAAGCCCATTCAGAATTTCCACCTGCAGGGGGGTGTTGTAAAAAAGCAGGAGGACAATCAGAAGATTGAGGATGGGAAAAAGCAAAGCCGCTGGCAGGAATCCGCGTTTGAGTTCTCCCCAAAAAAAGATGACTGCCGAAATGGGGATGAGCAAAAGCAACTGGTCATACGTCCAGGTATAGGGAGTAATGAGCAGAGTCAATGCAATGGAGAGGGAAAAGGCATTCAGTGGATTTGTATTTGGAAATCGCGCAAGCCGCCACAAGACAAAACTTAAAAGAAAAATTGAAACAACCGCGCCGGCTGTCAGCGCGCAGAATTGCTGATGATTGCAAGCCAGATTCGAGAGTCCCCAGATGGTGGGGGAAAAGCCAAAGGTCTGGGCGAGTTTGCCGCTGCCGACCTGCCAGTATTCAGACAGCCAATGCGGGGCATACAATAATCCGGCGGCAGGCAAAAATAATCCCGTTGACGCCAGCCCCAAAACCGCGTGTAAATCCTTTCGGCGGATAAACCAAGTCAACAGGCATGGAATTAGAATCATGCCGAGATTTGGTTTGAGCATGGTGAACGCCAGCAGAACACCGCCCCAAAAAGTTTTATTCTTTTCAAACAAAAACAGACTTGCAGTCAACACTACCAGCAACAATCCGCTGATGTGACCCGTGGTCACACTCAACACGGCGGGACGAAAAAAAATCACGCCGATCAAAATGAATGGGATAAGCAGCTTTGATTTCAGGCTTTGGCGCGTCAATGACAGCGAGGAGGTCACGGCGAAGATGAAAAACAGGGTGAGCGCAACCCAGAGCACATGCGCAATTCGAAGCGAAAGCAATCCAAATGGAACAAAGAAAAACGCCAACGGAAGCGGATACAAAAACGAATGGTCGAGCATTTCCCCCGCGCCGTTTTTTGCGTATCCAGCCGCCCATATTGTCGCATCATATGGGTTTTGTCCGTTGGCGGTTAAATTTCCTGCCAGCCAGAATGGCACAAAATCGCTGTAATCTGTCTGGTAATCAATTGCGCCGACGACCTTGTTTGCGGCGATGTACGATAGCAAAGCCAAAACAGGAACAGCGAGAACCAGCCAGATGCGTCCGGTGGGCTTTGCGAAGTTCATCGACAGGCAATTTCGTTACGCCAGCTTCACAATCTCGGCATCCACAAAACCTTTCTTGCCGTCGGAGGTCTGCACGTTGAGCCACTTGCCGGCCTTGCCGATCTTCGGCTGGGCGGTTTTTACATCTTCGAGCACGACCAGTTTTGCGCGCGCAATTTCAGTGGATACGATCTTCGATTTCTTTGATGCAGTTTCAAAAATCTTCGTGCCGTGTTTTCCGACAACCCCCTTGACCATCACTACAAACTCCTTTTTGGATGAAGTGCCCGCATCATTCGCGGACGTGGAAACTGGTGCTGTTTCAGCGGCAGGTGCGGCCGTTTGAATTTTTTCCAGATACCATGCGGCCGCGAATCCTTCGTGACCTTTGTTGTCGCGCACGCGCACCCATTGATTGACCGCGCCAACCTTTGAGACGCCATCCGCTTCGACCAGCATCAAAACCGAACCTGCAGGAACGTTGGCGACGATATTGGCCGTGCTTGATGTGTCAATGCTCGAGCGGATGTTCAAGCCCCAGGTCACGTCCGCTTTGACTCGGGCGGAATTGCTGCTCGTCGTGACAGGACCAGTCACCGGCGGAGTCTGAGGCGTGCTCGTCGAGGTGGATGTGCCCGGTTGAGCGATCCCGCCGCTGGCTCCGAAACATTCATAGATGATGACATGCATGATCGAGCGCTTGAGCGTATTGCCCTGACTGTAGCGCGGCATGAGATAGGTTTTTTTGGCCACGTCGGTCTGATACGGCCAGGGGTCGAGCATGAGATAGTCGTTGCCTTCCTTGGCATACAGCACGACCCAATGGGTGAGCAGTCCGGGCGCGGGGGTGCTGTCCACCATCACGATCACAGGCTGGCCTGCCGCGATGGATGCATCAATGATGCCGAGCGGCGCGTCTGTGTTTTGGCAGGAGATGTTGCTTTTGACCGTGATCTGGGGATAAATCTGGCTGACCGCGCCCCAGCGGATGCCGGCGCCGGCAAAGCCGTTGACGTTCTTCATTTTTTGATTGAGGCTCTTGGGGGTTTCTGTAAATCCGTGCCCGCTGATTAACATGGTCGTGCTGGTCAGGGCGCAGCCGATGTAGCCGATGGTGTCGCCGGGGTCGCCAAAACCGAGAATTTCTTCCTTCCATTTCGGGTCTTGCTGGGAGTAGTAAACGAGCTGGAACGTCATGATTATTTTCTCCTATTGATAAAGTTGGCGCGTGGTTCGATTATACACTTGCGGGAACACTGCAAGTCACGATTGAGTTATGCTCTATTTACTTAAAAGGGCAAATGGATTCGGGCGTGTATTCCATACTATGTATGCCGTGATCAAAATCCCCCAAATATTTAAGAAGAATCTCTGGGTCTGTCGCGGCGTACATAACTGCTTCATCACAAGCTTGTTTTATATCCTGTGTAATCTGATATTTTTTCCAGAACAGGAAAGCCATTTGAGCAAAATAACCGCCAGGTTTATCGAATAGATATTCTTTTTGAAGTGTATCGTAGGCGGCTTCTGCATCTGGCAGTTTATTTTGCAAAACATACAAAAGCATAATTCGATAACGCGCATAAGCAGCCAAGCTGGGGTATTCATTTGGGTCTGGGACAATATCTGGAGAAATTGTTGGAACAGGGTTGTTGAGCGAAGAGTAATGGCTCGCTGCATATATTTTAAAATCCTGAAATTTTCGGTCTTGAGTAAACCATTCCAGTTTTTGATTCACTATCGTTTGTTGATAAAAACTTAATGCTTTGCCATAATCACCTGCAAGGGTTGCTCTGTCGCCATCCTGCACCGCTTGAAACCGATAATGAGGGGCATCAAATTCAATTTTGTAAACGACAACATTCTTCCCATTCCACATACATATGCGAGCTTCTTTCCGATATGGAAAATCTATATCTGGAAAAACATCGCCATTATTACGGAGGATGATCTCTTTCGTGCCATTATTATCTATATCGCGGATTTCAATTTCAAAAGGCGCGACTGCCAGACTGCTGCATCCGTCAAAAATAATATATGAAGGATTTTCAATTAAATCGTAAAACTTTTTTCCATTCCATTCATAAACACTGATAGACGGACAGCGGCTACCCAGGCATGCAGAGAAATAAACAACGAGCTCTGCAAGTCCGTCCTGATTTATGTCAGTAACAGAAACTAGGTCGACTCCATTTGAACCATCACCCACAGTGTCTGAAAGTATTAATTGATACTTACCATCTTTACATCCAAACACATCCATCCATATTCCAAAAGGGTAAATCAATTCTTGAATCCCATCTCCAGTTACATCCTGTATTTGAAAGGAAGGGGTTATTTGCTCCCCATAATATTTATTTAAGGCAGGCAATATTGACTGCATCGTGCCGCCAGAATTCAAGAACTCCAAAACATATTTCGTGAAATGTTCATTGAGGCTACCAGAACCAGTAAGTTCCCGAGATTGCTTGACATCAAACTCCAAATTTGGGTCTTCTTTTGGGCATTGAGCCGGCGACGCAGGAGTAAATGTTTGGATATCTGCCGGGTTAAAAAATTGAGGAGGTAATTGGGTGGGTGTTTTAGACGGAGTAGGCGTATATGTCTTTGTGGCTGATGGAGTTGGCGTAATGATAATTTTTGTTGAGGTAACAATTGGAGAACTCGCTATGGTACCGGGCATTTGAGTTACATCATTTACAGCAACCTGCTGGCAGGCAGACAAAAGAACGATGAATAATAAGAATAGAGTATGTTTCATTTGCAAGTCCATCCTTGTCAAGAACCTTTTATTCCAAGCCTTAGAACCCAAGCACCTGTCAAGAATTATACGCCAACCATATAATTATTTTTGGAATAGATATTAACCGCTCAAGTAGTTTTTCATTTGATATACTTCGCTAAAACTCATGGACATTTCCCAAACCATTCACCTGCTCGGTGACCTGCTGGGGCAGGTCATTTCTGAACTTGAATCGCCGCTGATCTTCGAGATCGAGGAGCGCATCCGCGCGCTGGCGAAGGCTCGCCGCAACGGTGGTTTGTCTGCCGCAGCGGATTTACAGCAGGAAGTCTCTGCGCTGAAAACGGAGGAAGCGCGGGCGGTGGCAGCCGCCTTCGCCGCGTACTTTGACTTGGTTAATCGCGCGGAGGAGAATCAGCGCGTGCAAATTTTGCGCCGTCAGGAGGATGAAAAATATCCCGAGCCGATTCCCGAATCCATTGGCGAGGCGGTCGCGACACTCAAAGCGCGCGGCATCACCCGCGAGCAAATGCAAGACCTGCTCGAAAATCTATCCATTGAATTGGTGCTGACCGCCCACCCGACTGAAGCACGCCGCAGAACGGTGCTTTCCAAGATGGAACGCATCACCAACCTCATCACACACATCGGCACAGGCTCGCTTTCAATGCGCGAACAGGAAGATGCCGTCAAATTATTACGCAACGAGATCTCCGTCCTGTGGCTGACGGATCGCGCCCGCGCCGCGAAATTATCCGTGACCGACGAAGTGAAAACGGGACTGTATTTTGTCGACTCGTTTTTCTGGAATACCATTCCCACAATTTATGATGATCTTGAAAAAGCGCTCGAGCGTTATTACCCCGGACTATGCGCGCCCGACACCTGGTTCAAACTCGCCTCGTGGATCGGCGGCGACCGCGACGGGAATCCCAACGTCACTTCCGAAGTGACCGCCGAAACTCTGCGCCTGCACCGCGGACTCGCTGTTGAAAATCACCGCAAGAGTTTTCAGGAACTGGCGCGCCATTTAAGCGTGAGTTCCAACCGCATCCCGCCGCCGCAAGCATTAATGGACTGGATCGAAAAGCGCAGACCCTTCCCGCCGCACATTGCCTACATTGAAGAGCGCTATGTCACCGAGCCATACCGCCTTGTGCTGTCGCTGCTCGCATCCGACCTGGCTGAGGCCTCACGCGAGGACATGAAGTCACATTTGTTGCAGAGCTATTCACACCGCGCCAAAATGCAATTCAGCGATCTTGCCCAGCCGTTGGGGATCATTGCATCTGCCATGCCGTTCAACCTTGGGTTGGATGATTTGCAGGATGTGTGCCGCAAGTTGATGATCTTCGGCCTGCAGGCGGCACGGCTCGACATCCGCGAAGACTCAAGCCGCTTCAACGCCGCGCTCAGCGAAATCTTGCGCGCGTTGAACATTGAATCAGATTTTGAAAACCTGCCCGCTGATTCAAGAACTGATTTGCTCGCGCGCTTGTTGCAGGAACCAACTCCACAACTTTCGAATCACCCGGGCGTAACCTCAACCACTGCCGAGACCTGGTCGTTGTTCCAGCTCATCGGGCGCACGTACGAAGTGTACGGAAGCGAACTGCTTGGCCCGGTCATCATCTCGATGACGCACGCCGCTTCGGATGTCTTGACTGTGCTGCTGCTTGCGAAATGGGCGGGATGCAAATCCATCCCGCAGATCACGCCGCTTTTCGAATCAGTGCCGGACCTGAAAGATGCGCCGCGCATCCTTGAGATTCTCTTCGCTTCAGAAATCTACCGCGAGCACCTCGCCGCTCACAAAGATGAACAGATGGTGATGATCGGCTACTCCGACAGCAACAAGGATGGCGGTTATCTGATGGCGAACTGGTCATTGTACGAAGCGCAGGAAGAGATCACGCGCGTCGCGCAAAAGCACAACGTCAAACTGACGATCTTCCACGGACGCGGTGGAACCATTGCGCGCGGAGGCGGACCCGCCAACAGCGCCATCCGCGCCCAGCCGGCTGGCAGTATCAATGGTCGGTTTAGGTTGACCGAGCAGGGAGAAATTATCGCCCTGCGTTATTCCAATCCCGGTCTCGCGCATCGTCATCTTGAACAGATCGCCAGCGCCGTCATTCTCGCCTCTGCTCCGCTTCCGCATCAGCCTGTTCCTGAGCAGTGGCGCGCCGCGATGACGCAAATGTCAGCAGCCGCACAGCACGCCTATCGCGGAATGGTTTACGAAACGCCGGGCTTCATCGAGTTCTGGCAGTCGGCTACGCCGCTCGATCAGATCAAACATTTGCAGATCGGCTCGCGCCCGGCGGCGCGTTCGCAGACCGGCGCCGTCAATCAGATCCGCGCCATTCCCTGGGTCTTCTCGTGGATGCAAAGCCGCTTCAACCTGCCGGGCTGGTTCAGCCTCGGCTCGGGGCTGACAGCGATTAACGATTCGGCGTTGCTGCGCGAAATGTACGCGAGCTGGCCGTTTTTCAAAACACTGCTGACCAATACAGAAATGTCGCTGCTCAAAGCGGATATGGAAATTTCAGCCCTGTATGTGGATTTGGTCCCGGACAGAAAACTCGCGAATGAAATTTTCTCTTCGATTCGTGCGGAATATGACCGCACGCGGGAAGCTGTTCTTTCCATCAGTGGGCATTCGGCTTTGCTGGAGCTTGAACCTGCCACCCGCCACGCTGTCCAGTTACGCAACCCCTATGTTGACCCGTTGAATTACATCCAGGTCGAAACCCTGCGCCGCCTGCGCTCACTCCCGAATCAAGACAGCGACGAAGCCGAGTCCCTGCACGAGGTGATGGCGATCACCATCAATGGCATCGCCTCCGGGTTGAGGAATACGGGATAGTTAAAGAAAATAGCGGGCAGGGAAAAAAGAGCATTAAATCTGATGAGACGATCGTGAATGCTTCCTATACATGGATGTGCGCAGTCTTTGTAATGTCACTCTGGCGACCAACCCACAAAGGAAGATCGCGACCGACCCAAATGTAACAGCAGAAATCCAATTGCATATTTTTTGATAAACGGGGATGTTCCATTTCGATGCGCGCATATTTGCAAAAGCTTCCAATTTATCTCGATCCTGAACTTTGATCCTTTCAAATGGGCGGGTGTCATTGCTTTCAGGAAACACATATCCACTGGGGTTGGTCATGTTGAAATAGCCGTCTGAAATATCCCAGATCGACCCCGGCTTAATTTCAGGATGAAAATTTTCCTTGGCATATCCAAAAATCCCCTCATAAAAATTTATATTGCTTACCCCTGCCTGTAACGCCTGTGTATTGCTTGGCTGGTAATCGATTGAGGTTACTTCAAAATCGTTCCCGGCGCGGATGCCTGCATATATTTTTGCGGAAGCGGAAACGTCGTACAGGCGCATTTGCAAATCCTCTTTTAATGTGAAATAGGCTCCCAGCGGAATCAGGGTCAGTAAATTGACAAATATAAACATGGAAACTGATTTTCTTTCCGTCCATTTCCTGTCCCAGGAGTCATATATGACCGCAGCCAGGAACGCAAATGGAAAGAGGAAGGCTGCTGCAAAGCGGGTGTTCACATGCAGGGAACTTAAAATAGGAAGTGTTTGTAGATGTTGGTAAACCCAGCCATGCGCGAGGGTAAATTGCGCGGCAAGGTATGCAAAACAAAAGAACAGCAAAACAGCGCCCCAATTTTTACGGGTAACATATTTTTTCACGAAATTTCGAGGCGCATGAAAAAACTTGACTGCGCCTGCCAGGATGATTCCATATACCACCGGCGACAGGGACATGTCAAATTCCCAATAACCGTACAAGGCGCCTGTAATGTTTATAAAATAATTTGGCAGTAAATTGGGATCCAACCCGGCTATCACGAACAGGGGCACAAGATTCATGGTCCCAAGAAACTGCAGGATCATGCCAAAAATGCTGCTCGCGAAAGATGCTGAATAGACATCTGTGTACAATCTGGGGAAAAACCGCATAAATGAATACACCGCAGACAATTTGGAAGCGGAAAGGAGCAATGCAGTTGCGGCGCCTGCAAAAAAGGTAATGGAAATCCTTTTCCAGGAGAATATGTCAGATCGAAAAAAATAAACAAGCGGGAACACTAATAAGCTTGAGAGACAAAAGATAACAAGGATGAAAAAACCAGCTTGATAAATAATCAAAGCCACAACCGCTCCAAGCAAAATGCCTGCAATGCCTGAGGGTATGGCAGGATCAAAAAAAAGGAAAAGGATGATTGCAAGGACCGGGAATGGCTGAAAACCGAGGTGCCCAACAGTAATGTGCTGCAGAAAAAAACCGTTCGCCGAAAAAAAGATGGCTCCCAAAATGCTCGCGTGCGGCGAGAGTATCAAGACTCGTTGAAAAAAACGATAACTCGCAACAAACCCCAGGCTGATATATAAAATCGATGAAAGGATTACCGCCTGCCAGGGCGTCATCCAAAGCGAAAATATTTCCAAAATAGAAAATTGACAGAATTGGGGGTTTGGGAATGCCGGTACTCCGCCCCCGAAACTGGGTGTATACCATTGAATGGCGGGGCCATTATTAAGGAAATAAATAACCATGTCCAGCATCTGGGCGACAAAATAATGATAATCATGCCCCACCATTGGATAATCCAGATTCATAAAAGAATAAAGAACCCAATTGATCAAGATCAGATTAATTGCAATAAATACTGTAATCCATTTATTGTTCATGGTATGCATTATAAAAGACCTGTTTCCACTTGAAATGAAAGGCTAGCGACTGTCAAGTTTTTTTCTGCGGCGGCGCGTTAGATTTGAGCATAAGAAGGCAAAAAAATATTGCTCCCATCAACAGGTAATATGCGGCAAAGTTCAAGGCTGGCATAAAGAACAGGGCAAAGACTAGAACTGTAGATATAGCGGGGACGAGAATCAAGGCGAGCGATTTATCCCCTTTGTCATGCAAGATTGTGACGATGCCAATCAGCGGCAGGAGCAAGAAACTCAGCCCGTGCAAATTCAGGTGCGGAGAAGTGAGCGTGCCAAGTGTAACCGCAACGCCGATATGCCTGACATTAATTTGATGCCGCTTATTCCACCAAAGTCCGCACATGACGAAAATGGAAACCACTGCCGCTCCCCATGCAATTGAGCGGGCGGTTTCAATCCCCAAACTTGGAAAGGCGCGCACCAGAAAACCGAGCAGGTTGTACATGCCCGACCAGTCGAAGCCGTAAGTCTCTCCCTGTGAACTGATTCGCAGCAGGCCAAGAAAATCCTTGAGTCCCTGAACCCCGACCAGCAGCAGAGAATAAATAGCCAATCCCAAACAACCCGCGATGAACCACAACCCCGCGCGGCGGCGGGATGCAAACAAGGGCAGAGCCAGCGCCCCTGCAATCGTCGGGGACAGGGTGGCAAAGGCCAGCCCCAACCCGGCTGACATCTCCCTTCCTTTTACCAGCGCGAACATCCAAACCAGCAGACCGATCAACGTGAAGACCGTATCCTGCCCGCCGAGCAGGCTGATGAAAATTGGAAAAAAGGTAACACTTCCCAGAGCGCCAATCCATGCATGGAGGTTCATCCACCCTTGATGAATCAAATAACGGCGGACCAACTCCCCGCAAGCCAGTACCACCAGCAATCGAATCGCCGACCAGCCAATATAAGCGCGGACATAATCACCACTGGCGGTCAACGCCAGCAACGGCGTGACATGCGGCGGGTGATTAAAAATCAGCGGCTCATCGTAACTTCCGCCGACAATGCCTCTCTGAAGCGCAGCCTCAGATTCAAAGTTATAAATCTGCCGATATTCCCCGGCTCGTATTAACCGACCGGCAGCGTAAAAACTGACGAAGTCCATCGTCTTCAGGGACGGGTCGCCCAGCAGGCGCAGCCACATAAAAGCATACAGCGCCACCTGTCCGCTGATGAGCAGGAAGGCGAGGACCTCAACGAACGAAAATTTATAAAGGCGGTTTGAATTTGCCATGAAGGAGATCACTGCGCCGTGTTGCCGCCATCCACCAGAAGCAAATGACCGGTCACAAAAGTCGAATCATCCGAAGCCAGAAACAAAACTGCGCGCGCGATCTCTTCCGGTCTTCCGAACCTGCCCATCGGAATATATTCGCTTGATTCTTTCATCGCCTCATTCACTGTCACCGGGTCAGAGCCTTCGAAATACCCCTTCTCGACCCAGCGGTCAACAAACGTATCGCCGGGGCAAACTGCATTCACGCGGATATTCTCGCGCGCATAATCGAGCGCCATCGCTTTCGTCATCATGCCCACCGCGCCCTTGCTCATGATGTACGGGAACGCATCCCTGCCTGCCACCACAGACCAATCTGACCCGTTGTTCACGATCACACCCCCGCCCTGTTTCTTCATTTGTGGAATCACCAGCTTGCACATGTGCCAGACCGCTGTCACGTTGATCTCGAATGTATCGCGCCACACATCCTCGGGTGTGGTATCCGCTGTGCCTTTGGTGACGATGCCCGCGTTGTTAAATAAAATATCAATGCGGTTGAATTCCATGAGAGCGACATCCACCACTCTTTGACAGTCTTCCAGCTTTGTGTGATCCGCTTCGACAAACACGCATCTGACTCCCCTTTGCCTGCACTCTGCTTCGACGGTTTTTCCCAACCCGGAACGTCTGCCGGTTAAGACCAGGTCAGCCCCCTCGTCGGCAAAAAGAAGCGCGGTCGCTTTTCCAATTCCAGATGTCGCGCCGGTGATAATCGCTGTTTTATTTTTGAGTCTCATATGATCTCCTATCCCAAAATGAATGACCATGGACCGAAGACAATGGACAATGGTCTGTGGTCAAGGGTCAACGGTCTGATGCAAGTATAATTCACCATTATGGACAGCAAGACTCTCAACGTACTCGAATACCCGAAGATCCTTGGGCAACTGGCGGGCTTCTGCGATTTCTCCGCGTCGATGGACCTGGCGCGCGAACTCGAACCGACCTCCTCGCATGAACTTGCAGCCGCCCGGCTCGCGGAAACGACCGAAGCGCGCAAACTGCTTTCGATGGAAAGCGCAGGCGTCGGCGCGGCACATGACATCCGCCCGCAAGTCGACCTTGCCGCGCGCGGCGGTGTGCTTGATCCGCACGCCCTGCTCGATGTCAAATCCACCTTGATCTCGTGCCGTGATTTGAAGAAGTCGTTTGAAAAACGCGCCGCCGAATATCCGCGCCTGACGCAGATCACGCTCGGCCTGCCCGACACGCACGGACTGGTGGATGCCATCACGCGCATCCTTTCAGAGCGCGGCGAGATTTTGGATTCAGCCTCGCCCAAACTTGGCGACATCCGCCGCAATTTGCGGATTGCGCAGGATCGTTTGATGAGCCGCCTGCAAAAATATGTTACAGATTCAAAAACGGTTTCAATGCTGCAGGAACCGATCATCACCCAGCGCGACGGGCGTTATGTCATTCCACTGCGCGCGGAATTCAAGGGCAAAATAAAATCCATCGTGCATGACCAATCTTCCAGCGGCGCGACTCTGTTCGTTGAGCCTCTGCCAGTTGTTGAAGCCAATAACGAGATTCGCGAACTGCAATTGGCGCAGCGCGATGAAGAACGCAGAATCCTGGCGCAGGTTTCCGCGCTGATAGGTGAACACGCAGTCGAGTTGAAATATGGCGTGGAGAATCTCGCGGCATTAGACCTCGCATTCGCTAAAGCAAAATACGCCGATGAGTTGAAGGCGAGTGAGCCGATATTAAATCAGCTTTTAGTGGTTGGCAATCAGCAATCAGCAAAAACAGAAAACCAAAAGCCAAACGCTAAAAGCCAAACGCGCATTTGCTTGTTGAATGCCCGCCACCCGTTACTTGATTCCAACACTGTCGTGCCGATTGATGTTGACCCTGCACCGGGGACACGCGCGGTTGTCATCACCGGGCCGAACACCGGCGGGAAAACTGTTTCGCTGAAAACGGTTGGCCTGCTGGTGGTGATGGCGCAAAGCGGATTGCACATCCCCGCCCAAAGCGGATCGGAACTTCCGTGCTTTCATTCCGTGTGGGCAGATATCGGCGATGAGCAATCCATCGAGCAGTCGCTTTCCACGTTCAGTGGCCACATCACGAACATCATTCGTATCATCAAAAAGATAGATCACCGCTCGCTGGTTATTTTCGATGAACTAGGCTCAGGCACCGACCCGCAGGAAGGCGCGGCCATCGCGCGCGCGATCCTCAGCCATTTGCTGGATGTCGGTTCGATGACTCTGGTTGCGACACATTATCCCGAACTTAAAACTTTCGCGCACGGGACGGATGGCGTGGTCAATGCTTCTTTGGAATTCGACATCAAAACGCTTCGCCCGACCTACAAGCTGACTCTTGGTCTCCCGGGCAGGTCCAATGCCTTGTTGATCGCGCAAAAGCTTGGCCTGCCCCAGCCCATCATTGACTCGGCGCGCGCGGAAATTAATCCGCTCGACTTGCGGGCGGACAAATTACTGGACGACATCCGCAAGGAGCGCAACCGCACTTCGCGTGAGCGCGAGAAACTGGAGAAGGCGCGCGCCAAACTTGAGGCGCAGTCACTGGAACTCGAAAAGCGTCTGGAAAAAATCGAGGATGAACGCCGCGATACTTTGGCGAAAGCCCGCGCCGAGGGCGAGTTGGAAGTGGCGGTGCTCAAACGCAACATCGACTCGTTGAAGAGTCAACTTAAAAAAGCGAGCCAGCCTTTGCAAGCCATCAAGGCCATTGAAGAGAAAATGGAAAAGATGGAAGAGAAGGTGGAGCAGCCTGTAGTGCGACGACAGACGATTGACCATGGACCGTCATCGTCCGCTGTCCATCGTCAATTGTCGCTTGGGGAGCGCGTCACTGTCAGCACGTTGAATGCCGAAGGTGTGGTGACAGCTTTGGGTGAGTCGGATGCGGAAGTGCAGATCGGGACGATCCGGATGCGGGCGAGGTTGTCGGATTTGGTCAGACGACAACAGACCGTGGACGATAGACCGAAGGCCGTTATCAGTCAGGCATCGTCTGTTGTCCATCGTCAATCGTCTTCTCCCGGCATGGAAGTGGATCTGCGCGGGCTGATGGCTGAGGATGCGCTGGATAAAATGGAAAGGTATCTGGAGCAGGCTTTCCTTTCGGGGCTGCCGTTTGTGCGGATCATTCACGGCAAGGGGACAGGCAGGCTGAGGCAGGCAGTGCGTGGGGCGCTGCGCGGGCATGAGTATGTCAAATCGTTTGAGGAAGGCGGGGACAAGGAAGGCGGCGAGGGCGTGACCGTGGCCATGTTGAAAAGCGGATAAGGAGCTGTCATGTCGATTGACGACGCCATTAAACAAATGACTGACATCATCGAGGCTGCGTGTGCGAGTGCAGATGTGAAGGTTGCAAAAATCTCCGATGAGGAGGCGCGGCTTTCGGTGTATGCGCCTGCTGCTGATATGCAAGCCATCAAGGATGCAGCCTTCATGCCGGCGATGGATTTACTGAATAACTATGGGATGGATGTGCAGGTGTTCGTGTACGAGAGGGTTTAAAAGTTTACAGGTTTAAAGGTTGAAGATAAAAGCTACTGCCCCGTTGCGGCGCGCCAGACGGCGTCGAGCATGATGAGGCCGGTCATGCGGTGAAGTTCGGCAGCTTCTTCGTTTAGGTAAACTGCGCCCTGATCCTCGCGGCCTTCCTTCACGACAAGTCCGCGGCCGACGAGGCCGGATAACGCCGACCAAAAGTTCCAGAGTGGCAGGTCATATTCAGCGGCAAGCAGCGCCATGTCACGGTTGATGCGGTTGTCCAGTTCGCGGTTATCCGCTTTGGTGGCAAGGATCGGCACAATGCCTTCGACCAGCAACTGATCAATGATCGTGCGCAGATATTCGGTGTTGCGCGACTCGAAGTGCGTGCCGATCTGAATCAGAACGAACGATGGGCGATGGATGCGCAGTTCGCAGTCAACGGGTGTTTCGGTTGCGCCGCAGCCGTAATTGCCTTGATGCCATTCTGTCCATAGCAATCCGCCGGGCGTGGTGCCGTCTTGCGAGGTGGGGCTTTCGCGGTCGAATGAGCCGGTAAAGTTATCGACTGTTTCCTGTAGTTCGGGGGCCAGGGCATCATAAACAAGCGGATCGGTTTCGTAGATGCCGAAGAATTCGTCGGGGCGGCTCTGGCAATCGCCAAATATGGAAAAAGCCCCGGGGTCGTTGCCGAGCAGTTGTCCTCTATCGTAGACCTCGCTGATGTCGGGGTTGATGATCGGGATGACGGGCAGTTCCATCCATTCATCGGAGCCGGCAATGGGAGTTTCCAATGTCGCTGTAATATTTTCCAGCGTTTCGGTCAGCCCGGGCGTTGACGGCGCTGACAGCGTATCCGTGGCAATCACGGTGGCGGCGGACTCGGTCGAAGTTGCCTGGGGTATCGGCGAACTTTTTATTCTTGGCGTGGGAATCATTTGAGCCGATGTCAGCGTCGGCGTGGATGTGAGGGTGGGGATGACGCGCGAATCAGACTGACAGGCTGTTGTCAATGTGGATACCAGTAAAGTCAGGATGATGATGCGTTTCATGATGAAGGCTAATCCGTCCATTGGCTGGCGAACTTTAATATCCGCGGATGGATGTAGAACGCGAACGGGTCTGCCACGGGACGTTTGTCTTTGATCAATTGCATTGCCGCGTGCGGGTCATATCCCTGCGCGATGAGGATGCACGCGCCCATCGCCACGCCGCGGTGGACTCCGCCTGCGCAGTGGGTGTAGACTTTTCCGCCGGCTTGAATTGTTTCGAGGGCGGTCTTTGCGCCGCGATGCAGAGCGCGGATCGAGATCGGGATGAGCGGCGAGTCAAATGTGGGCAGCCAAAGGAATTGGATCGGGTCCGGGTGAAAATCTTTGCGCGGACGATATTCCACGCGCATGTTGATGACGAGTTTCACTCCAAGCTCGCGCATGTAGTTGTAGTTCACAGAGGACGGCGTTTTGCCGATAAAGAGGTCGGGGGTGATGGGGGAGAAGTCCATGCGGGAAATGTTATCACAAATGTTTGCGTCTGATGCGGCGCGTATCAGATAAAATACACCACCATCTTGATTACCTTATACTTTCAAAATCGGGACGCTGATTCACGCACACCTGCCCCTTCGGCATCGCTCCGCGAATGCGAAGCCGATGTGGCGGGCGGTGCCAGGGGAAAACGCAGATTTCTCTTTTAAATCAGCGAAAATCAGCGTTCCGCTTCGCGTGCGTCCAAAAACCATTGTGTAAGGTAATCAGACCATCATCAAATTTAGAGGAGAGATTAATGTCTGAAACCGCAGTACCCCCCAAACGCTCGACAGGTTTATTGATATGGATGATCGTTTCTCAATTACTGGCAGTGGGGTCGCTCGCCATCTGGCTGGTCGTGGCGGGATTGTCTTTCATGGCTTTTGACGCGGGCGAAACCCCAGCCGCGTGGGCTTTCGTGACTGTGGTCTGGTCTTACCCGATTATTCCGCTGGGATTGTCCATTGGCGGGTGGGTTGCGTATGCAAAACGCAAAAACAAACTGGCAGTGGTGCTTTCGGGGCTGTCCTTTGCGCCGCCGATTCTGTTCGGAGGCTTGATAGGGATCGCGAATTTGATTCCGTAACTGGCGGATGAAACAAAAAAGGACTCAGCCATCGCCGAGTCCTTTTTCATTCACTGATTACTGGTCACTGATTACTCTTCACTTCCCTTCGGCACAAAATACACATCCGTTGGCTTTAACTTGGAATTCCTCATGAAGCGCGGACTCACTTCCATGCCGATCCAATCGAGGGCGGGCGCGGCGGGGTCAACGCCCATGATGCGAGTAAGCAACAAAGTGTTCACGCCTTCGAACTCGACCAACGCCAGCACGAACGGTGTCTCGGGCAGGAACTCCTCCGAGCCGAAGTAGCAAACGGTAAACGCATGAACTTTTGCAGAAGCATTTGTGATGTCAATCCACTTGGTCTCTGCACCGGAGTACATGTCGTGGCCGCGCGGATTGGCGGTGGTGTATCCGCTTTCGAGGTCGCGCGAAGCGAGCAGCCGCTTATTCGTCAGCGCCGCGAACCACGGGCTGTCCTGCCCATACGAATGCAGATAGCGGATTTTATATTCCTGTTCGATCTGGATCGGCGCCATCTTCTTCAAGAATGCCAGCGACTCTTCATCGGTACTCACCGGGAATGGGACGCCATGCACGATGAATCCGCCCAAAGTTTCTTCGCGTTGAGTGGGTAATTTGCTCATAGTGTTCTCCTTGCCAATTACCAATTACTAATTACCAATTGCGTAACCAGTAATTGGTAATTATTGATTTTTGAAAAACGAAAGTCACAAAATGTGCCATAATAGAGGCATGAGACGAAAAGGAACAAATGAAGAGTTAGCCATCATACGCAATCAAGGGCTGCGCCTGCTAGCTGCAGGCAAAAAGCCC
>JACRBI010000007.1 GCA_016234495.1 Chloroflexota bacterium
CACAAATTCGCTGAATCCAAGTACGATAGGTTTTGTTGATCGGCATCGGGACCTCCGGGTGAAATCGTTTGTGGCAAAACAACTTTACCCGATTTCTTTTGCCGATCAATATTCTTTTGTTAAACTGTCAGGTCGCTAGTTTCCATTTTTTCTTTTAACTTTGAAATGGAAATTTCGTTTTGCAATTGTTTATCAAGAATTTTTAGTTGTGTCCTGTGAGTAAATAACCAGCCAAAAATTGTTGCCAGAAAAGTAATTATTATCGAGAAAAGGTTAATTTGTTCGATAGCCATAATATTTCCTCTATCTACTCAACAATGATCGTGATAAACACCGGCTCGCCAAACGCGTTTCCATCCGGACCGTAAGCCTGCCACGCGCTCTGATAGGTTCCTTCAACTGCGGGGGCGGTGAACAGAATCCGCAGTGTGGCTTGAGTGCCTGCGCGGGCGGGGAAGAGCGCCTGCTCGCCTGCCGCGCCAAACATTTCGCCGCCGGTCCATTTCAGGCGGTAGGACGAATCCCAGTTGCAAGTTCCGCTGTTGGATACGAGCCATTGTTTGTCCATGACTGCGCCGGGGGCGACGATGGTGTTGTCGTCAATTGTGAGATCGTCAAGGAAGGTCAGGTTGTTCGTGCAGGGGACGATTTCTGTCGGTGTGGCGGTTGCGGTTGGCACAAATGTGTTTGTTGGGACAGGCGTTGTCGTTGGGAGAATCTGCGTCGGCGGGATTTGTGTCGGCGGGCGGAATGGCGTGGGTGTAGTTTGAGGCGCACATGCCTGGGCGAAGATCAAGCTTGTGAGCAGAAGCAAGATTCGGCTAAGAGTGAGGCGCATGTTTGTCATCATAAAAAAAGGACACAGCGGCGCTGTGTCCCTACGGACATCTTACAATTCTTCTTCGATTGCACCCGTGCCAGCGTCCATCGTGTTGACGCCGTCGTTGCCGATATCTAGCGGCAGGGCGATCTCGCCGCTGAGGGCTTTCTGGCGGATGATGCCTTCGATCTCGTTCATCATGTCGAGGTTGCCGCGCAGATAATCTTTGGCATTCTCGCGTCCCTGACCGATGCGGATGTCGCCATAGGAGAAGAACGCGCCGCGCTTTGTAAGGACCTCGAACTTGGTCGCCAGATCGAGGACATCGCCAGCCTTTGAGATGCCTTCGTTGAACATGATGTCGAACTCGGCGGTGCGGAAGGGCGCCGCGAGTTTGTTCTTAACCACCTTCACGCGCGTGCGGTTACCGATAACTTCCTCGCCGACTTTGATGGATTGAATGCGGCGCACATCAAGACGCACGGAGGCGTAAAACTTGAGGGCTTGTCCGCCTGTGGTGGTTTCAGGGTTGCCGAACATGACGCCGATTTTCTGGCGCAGTTGGTTGGTGAAGATGACCGAGGTCTTGGTCTGGTTGATCGCGCCCGAGAGTTTGCGAAGCGCCTGAGACATGAGACGGGCTTGCACGCCCATGGTTGCATCGCCCATGTCGCCTTCGATTTCGGAGCGCGGAACGAGCGCGGCAACCGAGTCGACCACGACCACATCCACTGCGCCGGAGCGCACGAGGGTTTCGGCAATTTCAAGCGCCTGTTCGCCGGTATCTGGCTGCGAGACGAGCAGGTTGTCAATATCCACGCCGACCTTGGCCGCGTAGCTTGGATCGAGCGCGTGTTCCATGTCGATAAAGGCGGCGGTGCCGCCCATGCGCTGCGCTTCGGCAACGATGTGCTGGCAGAGGGTGGTTTTCCCAGAGGATTCTGGCCCGTAGATTTCGATCACACGTCCGCGTGGAATGCCGCCAACGCCAAGCGCAATATCGAGCGAGAGCGAGCCGGTCGGGATGACTTCGGTCACCATGCCGTGCGCTTCGCCCAGGCGCATGATCGAGCCATCACCGTAACGTTTTAAAATATCACCAACGGCCTTGTCAAGCACGGCGCGTTTGGCGTTATCGATAGTTTGATTTTGAGGTTTTTCAGCTTGTTCCGTTGTGCGGGATGATTTTCGTGCCATGGTTTTGTTCTCCAATATAAGTGTAAGTGTAGGGGCGACCCGCTAATTATTGCAGGACATCTTGAAAATGTTTGAAGTCGCCCTTGCTGATTGAGTGTTGCGAGAGTATAGCACATATGTTCTGTGCGTCAAGGGATTGGCGTGGATGTGAGGGGTAAAAATTCCAGCGTGGGTGCGGGCGGGCGCTGAACTTCAAAGCCGTCTTCACCCGCAAAGGTGAAGTAGCTCACCTGCCCGGGGAATATCTCCACCCAGGTTTGCTGCTCCTTCTCATTATATAGAAGCGTGATTTTATACAACCCCGCAGGCAGGTCGCTCAGTACCAGATTCTCTTGATAATACGGGTCGGGATTTACCGCGCCGGCGCCGTACGTCCGCACAGTGCGGACCGGTAATTCATAAGGCATCGGCCGCACTTCCACTTTGACTTGATTCAGCAGTTTGTCTTTTTCGTCGGTCAAACGCCCAACGAGCACCCCCCACCCTTGCGGCGGAGCAGTCCACAGTTCAGGGTTGAACGTGCTGTAAAAAGTATTCCTGCCGAGGCGGATCTCGAAATGCAGGTGCGGGCCAGTCGTCGCACCTGTATCTCCGACCAGTCCCAACACATCACCCGTCTCCACATGCTGACCGGCCATGGCAATGATCTTGCTCATGTGTGCATAGATCGTGTAAAGATCCTGATCGTTATAACCAAAATCATGTTTTACAACCACAGCCTGCCCGTAGGGGTCGGCCTGGTTGCCGGGCGCTTCGGTATATAAGCCCCAATCAGCCGAGATCACCGTGCCAGGCCCTGCTGCTAAAATGGCCGCGCCGGTTTCCGCGTCAATATCCACGCCGGTGTGGACAATGTTCGGCGCGAAGAAAACGCCGCCGTAGCGATATTCTGCAAGCGGCCAGTTGACGTTATCCGCCGCGATGGGGCGCGCAAAATAAAAATGATCATAAGCTGACATTGCCCACGGAATCGGATAAAGCGGAGGACGCCAACCCGAGATCGGTTCTGCGCCCGGAGTTGGGAGCGTAAATTGAAATGGCGCCGGCGAAGGAGTCTGCGGCGCCTCAAACGCGACCTGAGGCTGGTTCACCGCTTCGGCCACTACCGGCGTTGGAGTGAATCCACCCACCTCGCCTGCCTTTGCGCAAGAAGCAAGCAGGAAAAAAAACAGGCTAACAAGTATGGTCTTGATTCTCATTACGGAATAACTGTCGGCGGAGTTGGAGAAAGTGTGGGAGTACTGGTCGGTGTGGGAGATAAAGTCACCGTCGGCGACAGGCGCGGCGTGGGACTCTTGTATGGCGTGCGCGTCGGGCGCGGAGTTGGCGTGAGCGTGAATGTAGGCGTCGGCGTCAGCGTGGGAGGCAGAACCCGCGTCGGCGTGATGAGCGCCTCAAGCGGATACAACTCACGCATGGCCGTGTACCAATCCATTCCATTGGTCAATGCCAGTTCAGTGAAGCGCGCGCCCGCATAATACGTGCGCCAATTGGACAGCGCCGGCAGGCGTTCCCAGCCATAAGCCGCAGACAACGCGGTCACATCCACCCAATAGCCGGCTGGCACAGGCGCATAACTTCCGCCCTGCTCATACAAGCGCGGATCCAATTCATAGCGCGCGCTTAAATTCCACGGCGCGTTGTGGATCGGCTCCCCGAGCGAGCCATCCTGCATACTGGCGCGGATGTAAACGCGCCAATAGGTTTGCGCGCCGACATCCTCCCGCAGAGCCATCAGCCAGCCCGCATTGGACATCAGCGAATTGATCGCGAAGGCGCGCCCCGTGTACAGCCAATCTTCCTCCAAGCCGGGGTCAAGGCTCGTCGTAAGCGGAATGAATGCATTCTCAAGGCTGGCAAGCGCGTCCCAGCCTGTTTCAAGGATGACGCGGTTACGCAAGGCGACAAAGGATTCATCCACCAGGTCATGCAACTGTGGATACGGCGCCTGCACGTCCGTGATTGGAACGACATACCAGCGTTGATTTGGCACTTCGGGGCCGGGCGTGATGGCCGGTGACCATAATATGGAAGGAGTGACCGCCACAGCCTGTGTAAATGAACTCGGAAATGGATTCGGTAAATTGGCAAAGCCCCAGGTCAATCCGCGCACGCGCCCACTTAATAAAGTTGGCGAAAGCAGCAGATTACCTTTGACATCGTATGAAGAAAGATATTCCTGGTTGGCTGTGCCGGTCACTGCGACGATCTGTTCGGCGGTTTCATTCCACGCACCCCAACTTCCGTCGCCGATCCAGAGCGCGGCGCGGGTGGGTTCGTTCGCTTTCCAAATGTAAAGCCCGCCGAAGCCGACAGTTTGTGAACTGGAAGCCCATAATAATTGTGACCCGTCAAAATTCCAGACGGGATGATTCTCAGCGGCAAAAGGTGTGTTACTTAAGTTCTGGTAACGATCCTCACCCGCGAGGTCGAGGTCAGCCAGCCAAACGTCACTGTCACCGCCGCGCGTGGAGATGAACGCCACATGCCTGCCATCCGGCGCCCAGACCGGCGAATGATCTGACGCGGGGTCTTGCGTAACAGAAATTTTTGCCTGTGCGCGGTCAGTGACTGACACGACCGCCACTTCGAGATTCTCGTTGACATAAGTTTCAAAGACAAGCCACTGTCCATCCGGCGACCACGACGGCGCAGAATCATATTCGCGCGAGTCGGTGATCTGTTTTACATCACCGCTTTGCAGCTCCATCACATAAAGATCCCAATATCCATTTCGGTCTGAGGCGAAGGCAAGCTGTTTGCGGTCCGGGCTAAGCGCGGGAGCAACATCATTCCACTCACCTGTGGTAATACGCATGAGCGGCAACTCCTGCGGCGGGTTGCTTTGCACAAAAAGATGGGCGTATCCATTCTCTTCGATGGACAGAAAAACGAGATTGCCTTCGCCGCTGTATTTAATAATGGCAGGTGTGGATGTGAAAACCGCTTCAGGCGTAACGGTTGAGTTGGCTGCTGCTTCGGACAGTTGGCCAGCCCCGCAGCCTGAGAGCAGGAGGCTGAGGATGATTAATATTAATATGCCGCTGTGAGATTTCGTAGGGCGGGTTTGCAACCCGCCAAATCCCGCCTTATTAAATACTTCGCTCCGCTCTGAATGACGCGGCGCAGGAGGGGAAGAAAAATGCGAAGGCATGGATAATGTCTATTAATCGGAATCAGCTTGCAGGTCAGCGGGAGGCGGTTCCACATCAAAAGAATAAATGAGCGGCTCCTGAGATGTCCCGTCGGGATAATATAGCCGCGCATTGAGCGTGTACGGATTGTTGAGCTCGCCACGGATGTGCATGGTGAACTCAAGTTTCCAACTCATCGGCTCAACAATGCTGGTGGATGCAACTTCGCCGCCGTTTGAATCGTTCAGGGTCACTTCGATATAAGGGCGTTTTTGAAACGGCGTGATCTCCATGTTGACGCGCAAACGCCGTCCATCGGGGTATGGCTGGGCGGAAAGCAAATTGATTCTTGTCTCTTCGGGGACGGCGCGGGTGAGGTTGTCTTCGGGGAAGAAAAATTCCATTTCGGTATTATACCTATAAAAGAAGTTGACCACCTTTGAAGCAGATGAGCGTTGAATTGCAATTTCATTGGCTTGTTTTTTTGAGACAGGCTTATAATTTGCCCAGCACCGTGGCTTCTCCCATATCCTTATGGCTGTAGCAAAGTCGCTTGACAAAAATCTTTTTAGTACACGGATTGCACAGACACCACGGAAAGTGCGAAAAAAAATGAAAATCCGTCCGTTCCGTGAGTTCCGTGTACAAAGAATACAATCTTCCTGACTTTGCAATCGCCATGCCCATATCCTTTTACAACCTTTACAAAGTTTTTTATCGGTCAAAGAGGCGCAGATATGAACTGGCAATTTTCACACGACGAAGAAAATAAAACCCTTATTCTAAAAACGGAAGGCGTTCTGGATATTGAATCCGCCAACGCCATGCGGCGGGAGGGATGGGAACTGATTCAACAACATGGGCACTTGCGCTGCCTGCTCGATCACAGCGACGCAGAAGGAGTCACACTCAGCACGCTCGACATTTACAACCTGCCAAAAAGATATGCCGAGTTGAACATCCCGCATAATTTTCGAATGGCAGTCGTTGTTTCCAGCGGTCTGCTCAACGATATGAAGTTCTTCGAAACAGTCTGCCTGAATAACGGGTATTTTGTATCCGTATTTTTTGACAAAGAATCGGCGCTGGCCTGGTTAAAGAATTGATTGTGCAAATACAAGCCAGTATTTAGACAACGAGCAGGACATAAAAGGAGTCACCATGCCCGATCTAACTCGGAAGGAAGTTATTCAAATCCTGGCGATCACGAATCAAGCCAGGCTGGCCGGTGTGGATTTATCCGGTCTGGATCTGAGCGGTTTGAATTTCGCGGGCGCAGATATGATCCGTGCGAATCTTTCTGGAACCAACCTGACAAGCGCCTACATGCGGCACGCCCAATTGGAGGAAGCCAACCTTGAAGGCGCGATTCTAGTCAACGCAAACCTCAAGGAGGCGAACCTGAAAGAGTGCAGGCTCAGAGGCGCAGATTTAAATGGAACCAATATGACCGACGCCAATCTCTTTGGGGTGGAGCTTGACCTGAAGCAAAAGAGTCAAGCCAAAGGGTTGTTGAGGTAACTCGCGTAAGCGGAAAACCTGCACCTCCATAGCCGGGATGGCAATGGAATAACCCAAGATGGACGCGATATTAATTCACGGTATGGGACGCACCCCGGCGGCCATGTCTATTTTGGCGGTGCGGCTGCGGGCAGGTAATATTCGGCCGCATCTTTTCGGCTATTCGGTCACGTTTGAAAAATGGGAGGAATGTGTACAGCGCTATAAAAAATTCATCGAGCGCCGCGCTAAAACAAAAGACTATATTATCGTGGGACATTCCCTTGGAACAGTTTTGACGCGCGCAGTTTTGCCGCGATTGACCCACAAACCGAAGGCTTGTTTCTTTCTGGCCCCCCCAACCCAGGTCTGCAAGGCGGCTCGTAAGTTCGCTCACCGCCGTTTGATCCGCCTCTTCATGGGTGAAATTGGGCAAGTCCTGACCAGCAAACAATTCATGGAGTCTCTGCCCGTGCCCGATGTGCCCACCAAAATTTACGCCGGGGTTGCCGGTCCGCGCGGACGGTACTCGCCTTTTGGCGATGAGTCCAACGATGGCTTGTTGACCGTTGAGGAAACGCTTCTGCCGAGCGCTGTCATTCAAACCGTCCCTGCGCTGCATACTTTTATTATGAATTCAAAAATCGTTACTCAGGATATTGTGAGAGTTACAAAAGCGTACTCTCACACATGATTAAAACAAGGTCTCCGAATCCTTTGGGATTCGGAGACCTTCTAATTACCAATTACTATTCACTACTCTCTGAACCTACCCGTTCTTCTTCTGGAACTCCTGCATAAAGTTGACCAATGCTTGGGCGCCGTCAACAGTCATGGCGTTGTAGAGCGAAGCGCGCATCCCGCCGACAGAGCGATGTCCCTTGAGGCCGATCAGGTTATTCTTCTTGGCTTCCTTCGCGAAGGTATCTTCCAATTCTTCGGACGGCAAACGGAAGGGAATGTTCATCAGCGAGCGGGCTTCGGGCTTGGCATGTCCGCGATAAAAGCCGCCGCTTTGATCAATGGCATTGTAGACCAAACCCGCTTTCGTGCGGTTTGTTTTTTCAATGGCGGCGAGTCCGCCCTGCTTCTTTGCCCACTGCAGCACAAGCCCCACAATATAAATCGCCCAACTCGGCGGAGTATTGTGCAATGACCCGCTGGATGCCATCACCTTGTAATCGAGCATCACGGGCAAATTCGCGGGCGTACGCTCGACCATATCGTCGCGGGCTATGACAACGGTCACGCCAGAAGGACCCGCATTCTTTTGCGCGCCGGCGTAGATCAGCGCATATTTTGAAACATCGATCGGGCGGCTGATGAAGTCAGACGAAGCATCGCAAACCAGAGGCACGCCATCGGGCGGAGTCGGCTCGCTGAAATATTCCACGCCGTGAATGGTCTCGTTGGATGTGTAATGCAGGTAGGCGGCCTGCGGGTCGAGGTCAAGTTTTTCGGGGAAACCTTTGAAGCCATCGGCTTCGGTGTTTGCCGCGGCGCGGGTTGCTCCAAGTTTTTGCGCCTCTTTGATGGCGGTCTTGCTCCACGTGCCTGTCACGATATAGTCGGCAGAAGCGCCGGCCGCGCGCAAATTCATCGGGATCATTGAAAATTGCAAATGCGCGCCGCCCTGCAAAAACATCACTTTATAATTGGCGGGAATGCCCAACAGTTCGCGCAGATCCGCTTCGGCGGTTTGGATGACCGCTTCAAACTCCTTCGAGCGGTGGCTGATTTCCATCACAGACATGCCCGTGCCCTTGAAATCGAGCATCTCGGCTTGCGCCTGCTGTAAAACTTCGAGGGGCAATGCGCCGGGACCGGGATTGAAATTGTACGCGCGTTTGAGATCAGACATTGGTTGGATTCTCCTATAAAAAAAAGGTTTACGGTTCTTTCGTGACCGTTGAGCTGATGCTGTTTCGATTTGACTTTTCCGTCATTATAGCTGGTTGTCTGACAAATTATCAAGAACAATAGGCACGATTCTGCCCTGACGGTTGTCGTTGACAAAGGAAATTCTCATTGTTAGAATGACTTCGTGATCAACTTTCCCCTTCAAACAGGAATCAATCCGTCTGCCGGTTTGATTCCTGTTTTTAATTTCCACACTACCACAGGAGAATTTCAATGAAAGTCCTAATTTGCGACAAGACCGAACAGGAATATATCGACCAGATGCGCGCCGCCGGCCTGACAGTGGATGTGCGCGACGACATCACCCCCGAAGAACTCCCGAATGTTTTGCCAAACTACGAAGGCATGGTCGTCCGCTCGCGCACAAAAGTCCGCCAACCGCTGATCGATGTCTGCCCCAACCTGAAAGTCATCGTGCGCGGCGGCGTCGGTCTCGATACCATTGACCACGAATACGCCAAATCCAAGGGCATTGCGGTCATGAACACGCCGATGGCAAGTTCCGCTTCGGTGGCAGAATTGGCGATCGGTTACATGTTCGCGCTCGCCCGCTCAACCTACAAAGCGACCGCTTCGATGAAAGCCGAAAAATGGGACAAGAAAAGCTTCGAGGGCGACGAGATCGGCGGCAAGACTCTCGGCCTCGTTGGCGTGGGCAATATCGGCCGGGAAACTGCCAAACGCGCCAACGCGCTCGGCATGTCTGTGCTGGCTTACGATCCCTATGTAAAAGAAGCGGACGGAATCAAGATGGTCACGCTCGAAGAGTTATTGAGCCAGTCCGATTACATCAGCCTGCATCTGCCGAAAACAAAAGAATCCGCTGGCATGATCGGCACAGAACAGTTCGCCAAAATGAAAAATGGCGTGCGGATTGTCAACTGCGCGCGCGGTGGTATTATTGACGAAAATGCATTATTCGATGCATTGGTCAGCGGGAAAGTCGCAGGTGCGGCATTGGATGTCTTCGCCGAAGAGCCGCCCACTGACTGGAAACTGCTCAAGCTGGATAACGTGATCGGCTCTCCACACATTGGCGCTGCTACAAAGGAAGCGCAAGCCCGTGTCGGCGCGGAAGTTGCAGAGAAGTTGATCTCATTTTCAAAGAAATAAATCAAGTCAGTAAGGGCCCGGCAATGCCGTGCCCCAACGAGGACAATCCATGAAAATCATCAGCGATATAGGCATTCAAATTCCGCAGGTATATTTGCCCAGAGGCGGCACCGATTTAACGAAATGGGCTGTGATCGCCTGTGATCAATTTACCTCCGAGCCGGAGTACTGGAATGAGGTGGAAAGAATCGTTGGTGATGCCCCATCCACTTTGAATTTGGTTTTCCCTGAAGTGCATCTTGAAAAACCGGGCGATGAAGAACGGATAAAAAATATCCAGGCCACAATGCGCAAGTATATGGAAAAGGGCATTCTTCAAGTGCAGGAAGGCTTGATCTATGTTGAGCGCACAGTCAACGGGAAGACCCGCAAAGGTCTGATCCTATGCCTCGACCTTGAGCGGTACGATTATAAAAAAGGCTCGTCGAGCCTTGTCCGCGCCACCGAGGGAACCATCGTTGACCGCCTGCCTCCGCGCATAAAAATTCGGCAGGGCGCAACGATGGAATTACCGCACATCCTTGTATTGATCGATGACCCCAAACGCACGGTCATTGAGCCGTTGAGCGCAGCCAAGCCGAAACTGGACAAGATATACGATTTCGATCTTATGCTGGACAGCGGTCACCTTGCGGCGTATGAAGTTGACGATGATTATGAAAGTCAGGTCATTGACGCGCTGCGCGCATTAGCCGCGCCGGAGACCTTTGCCGCAAAGTATGGCGTCGGCGAGGATCAGCCTGTGCTGCTGTTTGCGATGGGCGACGGCAATCACTCGCTGGCAACCGCCAAAGCCATTTGGGAAAAGATGAAGCCGCAGGTCGGCATCGCCCACCCATCCCGTTATGCCCTGGTTGAGGTTGAAAACGTCCATGACGAGGCGTTGGAGTTTGAACCAATTCACCGCGTCTTGTTCAACATCAAAATGGATCTATTCGCATCTCTTGAGTCAACATTTGGCGCGAAATTCAGCTACACCCCCGTGGCGAATGGAAGCGAAATGATGCAGCGGGTGGACTCTGCCCAGGGTCAGGCGAAGCAGGCTATCGGTCTGGTTGGAGGCGGGAAGCAGTTTGGCGTGATCGAGATCGCGCAGCCATCATCCAATCTGGCGGTTGGCACCATACAATCCTTCCTCGATGATTTTATCGAGCATGGCGGCGCCGAAAAAATTGATTACGTTCACGGCGAGGACGTGGTTGAGCGGCTGGCGTTACAGCCCGGCAACGCGGGCTTTTATCTGCCGGGTATGCACAAATCTGATTTGTTCAAGACCGTGATTTTGGATGGCGCGCTCCCGAGAAAAACCTTTTCCATGGGCGAGGCGCGCGAGAAAAGATTTTATATGGAAGCAAGAAAGATCGGTTAACAAGTTGCAGGTTGACAGGTTTGAATGTTCGAATGTTTAAACCTGTCAACCTTTAAAGATGCAAACGCTCCAATGCTTTTTTGAAATCAGCAGGGTATGATGCGGTAAAAGAAACCCGTTCATTTGAAACTGGATGATTGATAGTCAACGAATAAGCGTGCAGGGCGGGGCGCGTAATGATGTCTGTTTCGGGGGCGCTGTATAACGTATCACCCAAAAGCGGATAACCCAACGCATACGCATGGACTCTGATCTGATGCGTGCGTCCCGTCATTGGGCGCGCTTCGACCAGAGCCATTCCTTTAATGTCATCGGTCAAAGACAATTCATCGGTGATGTTATTATTCCAATTAAGGACTCTAAACTTCGTCTCGGCGCGGACACCCTTTTTGTTGTCCACCATCGTGCGGTGTTTGTGTCCCACATTGACGCGCAATGGAAATTTTGTGATACGTTCCTTCCACGGCGGAGCGCCGACCGTGATGGCGCGGTAAACTTTTTCAACTTCATGTTTTTCAAATTGAATGTTCAGGGCGCGGTGAGATTCCGCGTTCAATGCAAAGACCAGCACGCCGCTGGTGAATTTGTCGAGTCGGTGTACGACCCAGATTTTTGAAAACTGCTCTTCGAGCATTTTTACAAGATACGGCGCTTCGGGTTCCCAGCCTTCGGGCAGGACGGAAAGCCCGGCGGGTTTGTTGATGACGAGTATGTGTTCGTCCTGGTGGATGATGTTATTTTTCATGTGCCTCATTGTACCAATATAATCTTTTATATTTTCATTTTTGCCCAAATAAAAAATGGCGTACAATTCAGGCATCAAAAACAAGGAGTTCGACATGCAGATCAGTGAAAAGGTTCGCCAGCAAGTGATCCTCTTTCAACAAACAGAGATCACTGAATATCAAATCTACAAAAGATTAGCCAAACGGATCAAGTCTGAAGAAAACGCAAAGATCCTCGATCAGATCGCAGAGGATGAACTGCGTCACTACAAGGGCTGGAAGGAATACACACAGGAAGAAGTTCAGCCGCGCTGGTTCTTCGTCTGGTTCTATTACATCGTCAGCATCGTTTTTGGTTTTACCTTTGGCGTCAAATTAATGGAAATGGGCGAGGAAGCCGCGCAAGGCAATTACGCGGCTGTTGCAAGTGAAATTCCAGAAGCCGCAAAATATCAGTCAGAGGAAAACGCCCACGAAGAACAGTTGATCGGGATGCTGGACGAGGAGCGCCTGCAATACGCCGGGTCAGTGGTGCTGGGACTCAACGATGCGCTCGTGGAATTGACAGGCGCTCTGGCCGGGCTGACGCTTGCCCTGCAAAACACGAAGTTGATCGCCCTTTCAGGACTCATCACCGGCATTGCCGCATCGCTTTCAATGGCTGCCAGCGAGTATCTTTCCACCCGTTCTGAAAAGACCAGCAAGCATCCTGTGCGCGCCGCAGTTTATACCGGCATTGCTTACATCATCACGGTAACTCTGCTGATCCTGCCTTACCTGCTTTTTGAAAATTATTACATGGACCTTGTCATCTCTCTGACTACAGCCGTTATTATCATCGCTGTCTTCAATTACTATATCTCCGTGGCCAAAGGCGAATCCTTCCGTGAGCGGTTTGTGGAAATGGCAGGCTTAAGCCTGAGCGTTGCAGCCTTTTCATTCGTAATCGGCTATTTCATCCGTCAATGGCTGGGGGTTGAAATCTAATGCGGTTTTATGAAAGTGAAAGTAAAGTGGAGCGAAAGTGGCAGTCACCTTGCAGGTGACTGCCACTTTTTCCCAGTTCGATCTTTGTGAATGGTTTACGGATTGACCCGCCGGATAATCCGGTTATTCAAAGCATCTTTCCTGTCCGCGCATGGGTCGTCTCCAACCACCTGGGGGTGCATCCCTATCACCTTGTCATTGCGGACGATCAAGCTGATTTCATAAGTGGCTTCTGCGTTGCCTTCACAGGCTCCTTCACCGGTCAGAAAGGAAAATTTTCCATTTTCATATTTGGCTGTACCTGTGCCCATTTGCATCCATGGGTCTGCGCGAGTCCAATGGAGGGTAAACGCGATATCGGCATTGCCTGTTTTTACGTCAATCCGCCCAAGGTGATAATCCAACAACAAGCCGGTCTCTGAGTACCACAACCCAAATACCTCACCGCCTGTTTTTGGAGGTCTTTCAATGCCTGCAGGGAGCGCAGCCAATCCGGAATAATGGTAGACAAAACCATTCGCATCCAATCTGTCCGCGCAGGCATCTGATCCGTCCAGTTGTTGACGCATACCCGTGATAAAGCCATCTTCTTTGATGATATAAATTTCGTAGGCGGCTTCCGCGGAATTTATGCAGTGATAATCATCAGTCAGGTAGGTAAATTTTCCATCCTCGAACTTCGCGGTGCCTTGACTCACCAGGTAAAAACCTGCCATTTCATACACCGAATATGTCAGGCTCGAAGATTCGCTGCCGCCATTGATGCTCATGGTCAGGCCGCCATGCGAGGGGTTAAACCAGAGTCCTTGTACCAGGCGCACGGAATCCGCCAGAGTCTCTGTAATGACTGGAGTCGGCACGGGAGTTGGGGCAGAAGTGGATACAGGGGTCGGCAATGGGTGAGGAATTGCAGTGGGCGGTTCTGTGGGAGTGATGGCAGGCTGGCAGGCCGCCAGCAAAACAATCATGATGACTGAGAGGGTTTGTTTTTTCATTTTCTTCTCCTTTTTAGAAATCGCCCCGGCTTGCAGGGTTTCGCAAGGAGTAAGCAGTTGACAGGTCAAACAGCCTGTCAACTGCTTACTTTCTTAATCATCTATCTTTTCGGAAACACAATGATCAACCTCGACGCGCTGGCCGTGCCGCCATCCTTGTCCTTGACGGTAATGGTGACGAGATAGATACCGGCCCTGGCGTAAACGTGCGAACCGCTGACCGTGTATCCGCTCACTATGCCGTTGCTGGTCGTGCCGTCGCCCCACTTCCAGATTGCGGTGAATGTGTCGTTGAGGCCGGGGTCTGCAAACGCGGCAAAGGTGTTCAACCTCACGCCGACACGTACAGAACTGTTGAAGGTCAGCGATGTGATGACAGGCGGCACATTCTTCACGGTGACGGTTGAGCCGTCCACACTGCTCAGGCCGCCGGCATCAGTCACGCGCACGCGCACGATGTAAATGCCGTTATCAACAGCCTTGAACTTCGGCCTCTTGCCAACCGCATCATCAAACAGGCCGTCGTTGTCGAAGTCCCATTCGTAAAACACGATGTTATTGTCCGGGTCGGTGGAACGGGACGCATTAAGGGTGATGTTCGATCCTTCAAAGCCGAAGTATGGACCGTCGGCTTCGGCGACAGGCGGGCGGTTCAACGTGACCGTGACCTGGGCCTGGTCGCAGCCCGAAGCGCCTTCATCGTCGCTGACGCAGACCTGGATCGTAAACGTTCCGCCGACAGCATAAGCATGACTGAACGCGAAGGTCATATCCGGGTTGAGCGCGAGGGGTTGCATGCCTGAGCCGTCACCGTAATCAACAGCCGCCGCCCACACATCCGCGCCGGGGTCGGTGAAGAAACCATCGCCGGAGACAAGCCCCCCGCTGACGGTGACTTGCTGAATATCCACAAACGGTGAAATATTATTAACTGTAACCTGGAGCGTATCCGTGTCAGACGCGCCGAACGAGTCGGTGACTCTCACACTGATGAAGTATGCGCCGTCATCGGGGAAGGTTCTGTTGACGGTGACTCCAGTGGCATCGTCGTACACGCCGTCGTTGTTGAAGTCCCATTCATAGGTCAGCGGGTCGCCGTCGGGGTCGGAGGACGCGGAGGCATCCAGCATCAGGGTTGAGCCTTCGTCGGTGACAAGATCAGCCCCGAGGTCGGCATGAGGCGGCTCGTTCAACATCCATTGATAGACTGTGCCGTCTCCGTCCACATCGCTTTGATAAATACCGCCGTTCGTTCCATGTTGAATGTCGATGAGGATGGATTCCCAGTTCAGTTCACCGGGCACGGCGAAGTTCACCGACCAGCTTCCATCGGGGTTGACATCTTTTCTGCGCGCGCCGCAGCCGTTTTCGTCGCAGGCCCACAAGATCACGTACGCCACATCCGGGTCAGAGGCGCCGATGATGCTGTCGGTCAGCGGGTCGATTTGGGTGATGGCGCGGCTGGCGGCAATGACCTGTTTGGTTGTGATGGTGTCAGACAGGGTGACGAGCTCGCCGGGCAGCAAGTCATAAATTCCGTTGAGGTCAAGTTTGAACCACGGCAGGTTGTGATCCGGGTCGGGCGGGTTGAGGGTTGTGGTGGTGGTGTAATCCGGTTGGGCGGGGTCGCCGATTTTTATGGTGACAATCGAGTCAAGCGGCCATTCATTGCCTTCGATGACGTTTTCATCAGGGTGAACAGCGAAGTTGGGATTGGGCACCTGCCAGTCGTACCAGGTGCGGTCTGCGTCAGCTTCGTATTCGGCAGCCCAGCCATTGCTGCCTGCCTGAACATCGAATGTGTCGGGGTCGTCATTGCCGGTACCGGGGTCGTGATAGTTGGCAGTCCAATTACCAAACGCGTCCGCTGTGACCCAGCGCGTGATACAGCGATTCTCGATATTCGCACAGACTTGAAGTTGAACTCCGGGCGTGGCGACGCCTGAAACTGTATCTGCAACAACGTCAAATTCTGTGGCTGTGAGTTGCGAGAGTGTGAGAACCTTGGTAATGCCATTGGCGCTGGCGGTGAGCACGTCGCCAACTTGAAGGCGATAGCCGCGCAGGTCGAAGTCGGCAACGATGTCATTCGGGTCGGTGGGATTCCATGGAGCTTGTCCCATCGTGGCGGTGTAAGTTTCGCCCGAGCCGCTGATGGTGAGTGTGACGAGTGTGCCGATCGGCCATTCGCGGGCATGGACCCAATTGCTGTTGGCGCTGGCTTCAATGAATGGGTTGGGCACGCTCTGGCCGAACATGGTCTGGTCGCCGTCATCCTCCCTTTGAGCCGAGTCAATCCACGTGCCGAGGACGATGTCCATCGTGCCTTGCTCGTCGTTTTCAAGGCCGGGGTGGGCAAAGTCGGCAGACCAAACTCCGCCGCCATCGGCTGTTACGTGGCGGTTGATACAAAAGTTGATTCCGCAAGACCAAACATCGACGCGAGAACCCGCCTCTGCAATGCCGGTCACGAGGTCGAGGTCAATGTCAATGTCGGTGAATGCGAGCGATGTCATAAGCAAAGACTTGGTGATGCCGCCCGAGGAAGCGGTCACCACAAAGCCGGGCTGAATGTCAAACTGGCCGAACAGGTTGAGGTCAAAGCGATGCTCGCCCGGATTCCAGGGCGCATCATACACTTCGGCAGTTCTCGTGATATCCGGCGAGGCCGGCGTAGACGGGTCGTCAACGGTCACGGTGACTGTCGCGCCAAGCGGCCATTCCCAGCCTTCGATTTGCTCTCTGTTGGCGCGCGCTCCCACAGCGGGATTGGGCACGTGCCAATCGTCGCCGGTGCTGTCTCCGTCCGAGTCAAATTCCTCTACGCGGCCATTATCTCCCAACTGCAAATCATACAGACCGGTGAAGTCAGCCGACCAGATGCCGCCTGCGTTGCTGTCCACCTGCATGTTCGCTCCAGACTGATTGTGAACGTTGACCTGCAAATGGACATTGGGGTCAGCCGTGCCGGAGATCACGTTGTTGGGTTCGTCTATGCCGGTCACAACCAGGTTGGTGACCACGTGCTCTTTTATGATCTGCCCGTCGGTGACGGTCACCACAAACCCGGGCTTGATGTCGTAGATATTGCGCAAGTCAAGGCTGAAATAATAATCGTCCGGGTTCCAGTCTGAAGCGCCGACTACTGCGCTGCCTGTTTTATCAGGGTTTTGCGGCGTGGCCGGGTCGTCAATGGAAATATTCACCGTGGCGCCGGGCGTCCAGTCATAGCCTTCCATCCAATCGTCATCTGGGTGGACGCTAAACCTCGGGTTGGGCACTTCAAAACTAATCCAGGTTGTGCCGCCATCCTCTGTATCCACCTGAACGTACCCTCTCGATCCAGGTTTGATATCAGTGCCTACAAGACTTAAATCGGCAATCCAGTAACCATTCTCATCGACTGGTATATCTCCACTATCAATATTTACTCCCGCGTGTACTCTGGCACCTGAGCCTGCCGCGATATACCCAGAAACGGTATCAGCATCAACATCGATGGATATCCCCCAAATATCTGCGACCGTCATGGTCTTGCTTTGTCCATCCCCGGCCACTGTGATAACATGCCCGGGAAGAATATCAAACTCATCCTGTAACTGGAACAAAGCTATAAACTGATTGGGATCCCAGGGTAATGGTTCGATTACTCCGTTAGTTGAATAATCTTCTCCCAGACCATTTGAAGGATTATCGATACTGAGCGTGACTGGCGTGCCATTTGCCAATCCCCAAACTTGAATTTCATCAATGTCAAAATTAGCTTTAACTTGAAGATACTCATTAATTGAGATTGTGACCGTATCCTGATTCGAGTGAACTGGATCTGCGCCGAAGAAGGCGTGAGCCTGAGCAGTGTTGGTCAGCGAACCGTTGTCCACATCGGCTTGAGTGATTGTGTAACCCGCATTGCAAGTGATCGATTCCCCGGGTCCTAGCGCCGATACGCCGAAGTTCGTCTGCGAATTGCTGGTGATGCGCAGGTCATCCACGTAGCCGATGCCGGGGTATCCCCAATACGGCACATAGGCATAGAAGGTGGAATTCAAGGCCGGGTATAAATTATCCGGCGAGTAGGCATCCACCACCCCGTTGACATACAAACTCGTTCCGTCTTCGCCCCAGACATATGCCACATGCGTCCACTGGTTGAGCGGGATGGTGGTGCTGCCGGTCGGAAGTTGAGTCAACACCGGGCCACTGATGGCGCTCCATGAGCCACCGGAAAGTTTGCCTTGCGGGGTAATGGTCAGATGCAAAATATGACCTGCGGGGGGAGGCGTGTTGGTGCTGCTCCAATTGAAGTTCACCAGACCGACGCCGTATTGCTTTGGATATACCCACAGGTCAACCGAACCTGCCTTGCCGATTGGGTCATAAGTGCTGGGCCATTGATACCAGCCCGGCACGTTATAGCGCATCCATGCGCCGGAGCTCAAATCAACGGCCTGACCATACCCGGCGAGGCCGCCAACATAAGACGGCATTCCGCTGACATATTGGGCGAGGCTTGCACCCTCAAAATGGTCGAACAGTACGGTGCCGTCCAAATTTCCTGACGGGCATGCGACTGTCGTCTTGTCATCTGTCACCGTGAACGGGCCGCTGAGTATCTCGTCGCCGGTATTCGTCAGCTGGTAAGTGTAGTTGATCACGTCACCAGCTTGCAGGTAGGTCAGAGGCGCGGCGCTTTTTTCCAGGGTCAATTCAGGCTGGTTGGGAATCTCTGTGTACAAATATTGCTTCGGGACGATTTCATTCGTTCCGCCGGGCAGTGTCCACCACAAGCTGAGGTCGTTGCTGCCCCATCTGTTCTTGAAATGCATGGCGATCGGGTAGAACTGCCCCTCTGTCAGGTCGGTCTCGATGTGATAGATATCGCCGCCGTAACTGTCGGATATATCGGTCACACCATTGATGGTGATCTCGAGGTAGTCATCTATCCAGGACTGGAAAATATAATGGCCTGTCATTGGAGCTTCGATGTAGCCGGTCAGAGTCTCTTCAAAGAGACTCCAGCTATTCAGCGTCCCCGCCCACAAGCCGCATTGATTCTGATACATGTTTGTATCGGGGCAGGCGCCGTTCCAGCCGTGGTTGATTGGTCCTTCGCTCGGCACAGTGAACATGACCACAGCCCCGCCCAGGTCTCTGTACTCGGCGTACAGCCCGTCCCCCAGCGCAAGCGGAGGGCCGGCCGCCGCGCGGGTGTTTGGCATCCACACTGTTCCCATTACAAATACAAAGATGAAGATCACGCGAAACATCTTGTCTGCAAATCTTGTGTTCATGGTGTTCCCTCCCGGAACATAAATTGGACTTAAACAAATAACCGGCCAGAAAGGCCGGTTTCGCTATTGACTCCCTGACAACCCATGAGCGTCCAAGTTAGGCTGTCAGATCATTGCCGCCTGAATTTCATACGGATAAAAATACTATCTCCTCGCACCTCCACAATGAAATTTCATGCCATACTTCTCCATAAATGACATGTCAAAAACTGAAAGAGAGTTTTGTGAGGCTGCCTGACAGGTTGTATGACCTGTCAGGCTTTTATGGTTCTTCACTTTTATTTAGCGATGTTCCCATCCTCTTTCATTTTATGAATTATTTGAGTTTGAAGTAAGCCACCAACGACGAACCATCAATGGTGGTCATGGTCACCCGGTAGCACTTTCCGGCGGTCTTGGGCGTCTTCCAGTTGTAGATGAATTGGCCGGTCGTCGTGTCATAGCGCAGGCTGGTACTACCTGTTGCAATTGTCTCAATTTCATCCGTTATTGCTGTCGCATCGCAGGATGTTTGAGCATAGGTCAGGCTCTTGATGTAGGCGGTGTCGGTCAATTCGGTATTCCCTGCGAAGATCTCAAACTTGAGAGGTACGGTACTGCCGTTCTTGACAATGTTGTAGACACCGTTCATATCCACGGGCTGGTAGAAGCCTCTTAGAGTCCAGAATAAAACCTCTACTATGGCTGTATCTGTGTTGATTAAGCCGCCTTCATCTGTCACACGTAATCCGATAATATGCCCCCCAAATTGGCTAAAGGATGTAGTGACAGTTACGCCACTGGCATCATCATATTGACCATCTTCATCAAGGTCCCATTCATAAGAAATTATATTGTTCTCGGGGTCTGTAGAACCTGATCCATCCAGCGTGAATATTTCACCCCAATCAACAATGTACGGCCCGCCGGCTTCTGCAACGGGGGGTTGATTGAAAGGAACGCTCCAATCCACTGCCGTGGAATTGCCAGCCTCATCAAGGATCTGAGAGCGGCCACCAGTTCCAGCCACCAGATCGTGCAGGCCGGTGAGGTTGGCCAGCCAGGTACCATCAACGCCAGTTGTTGCCTGTACTGTAGCGAACTGATCATATCCGTGCGGCCACACAATTACAACTGAGCCGGGGTTGGCTTGACCAGTAATGGTATCGGTTGTCTCATTTGCCGCTGTAACTGACAAGTTTAGTACAACGTGTGTGCGCACTATCGTTCCATCGGTAACAGTCACAATGTCGCCCACTTTCAAGTTGTACTCTTCGGCAAAGTCAAAGCGAATGTAAGTTCGTGGATCTCCCCATGTGGTTACAGCCATGACACCTTCCCGAGTCAAGTCGGGCGATTGCGACGTTGCCGGGTCGTCTATTGACAGGTACACCGTCATCCCGTCCGGCCATTCCCAAGCCTCTACGGCTTCATTCTCGGGGAAGGTAATGAGGAATGGGTTTTTAACATACCAATCCACTGCGGTGGCGTTCCCAGCTTGATCGAGAATCTGCGAGCGGCCGCCGGCTCCGGCTACAAGATCGAACCGTCCGGTGAAATCCACCTGCCAGATACCATCTGCCTCGGTTGTGGTTTCTGTAGTGGCCTCGCCAAACTCATGCGGCCACACAATCACAACTGAGCCGGGGCTGGCTTGGCCAGTAATGGTTTCGGTTGTCTCATTTGCCGTCGTCACGGATAGGTTTAGTACAACGTGTGTGCGCGATGTTGTTCCATCGGTGACAGTCACAATGTCGCCCACTTCCAGGTTGTACTCTTCCGCAAAGTCAAAGCGAATGTAGGTTCGTGGGTCTCCCCATGTGGTTACAGCCATGACACCTTCCCGAGTCAAGTCGGGTGATTGCGGTGTCGCCGGATCATCTATGGTTAGATGCACCGTTGTCCCGTCCGGCCATTCCCAAGCCTCGACAGCTTCATTCTCGGGGAAGGCGGTAAGAGTTGGATTAGGAACATTAATTCCATACATGGTGCTGTTCCCATCGGCATCACTTTCACTCGAATCGATCCAGGTACCGCCTCTGATGTCAACGGTCGTTTGCTCATCTGGCCGTGTACCCGGGTTGCCAAAGTCCACTTCCCAATTCCCGAGTGAGTCTGCTTTGGTATGACGGTTGTAATTGCAGTCTGAGTTATTGCATACCCATATATTCACATCTGCGTTCGGGTTGGCAACTCCGGTGACGATATCAGTATCCAACCCCACGTTTGTGAAAGTCAGTGGAGACACTGTCATTGTTTTGATTGTGATTCCCTCTGTAATTGTCACCACGTCGCCGGGTTGGATGTCAAATCTATCGGGGTCTTGAGTAAAGTTGTATTCGAAATATGGATCGCTGTTGGAATCCCATGGCGCATGTGGGCTTACAACTGCGCTGCGAGTTATGGATTCTCCCGCACGGCTGACCTCAATCGTGACCGTGGCGCCGGCAGCCCACTGCCAGCCTTCCACTCTATCGTCATTTGCGCGGACATTAATTATGGGATTGAAAATGTACCCATTAACCTGAATCACATCTCCATCCGCGTCAGAGGTGCGCACGTTGCCCGATGAGCCCGGTTGCAGGTCAAAGTCATGAGCGGCAAAGTCTGCTTCCCAGGTTCCATCTGACTCTGAGAACAAGTCAAACTGAATATTCTCTTGCTGGTTATTGAAATCAACACTGAGCCGCGTATCTGCCGGGGCCGAACCGCCAGCCACATCATTTACAGGGTCGAGGTAATCAATGGTCAGATTAGGCAGGGACAGGGTTTTGACGACGCCGCTATAGTTATCCGTGACCGTAATATAGCTGCCGGGTTGGATGTCAATTCCTTCATTGCCGAGGTTGGCGTTGAAGTTACCGTAATTATCCGTGCCCCAGGTGAATGTGTCGCCAATGGATGCGCCGCCTTCCGCTTCATAAATGCGGATGCTGACATTGTTATTGGGTGTCCAGTTGTTTCCATTGATCCAGTCTCCATCCAGCGATGCGGTGAAGACCGGAGGTTGTGGAACTTGCGCAACGGTGGCATCTAATTCCAGATCATAGATCATGGCGCGCAAGTCCCAATCGGAATTTAGACTGACCCCATAGGATGAGAAATCGGCAAACCATTCTCCGAATTCATCTGTGTCGACCGTCAATTCGAATTTATCAAAGAGATGGTTCGCCCGTATGACCACACGCGAGAAGGGCTCTGCCCTGCCCCAGGCGAGGTTGGTATCATAATCAACCCCGTCGAAGGTCAGATGCGCGAGGGTCAACTCGGCATATTTACCGGTCTCGAGGTCTTCAGCCAGAATATACATGCCGGCCTGCAAGTCCACGCCATGTTGCCAGTAGTTAATATTTAGTTGAGTATTTCCCCAGGCATTGATGCTTACATCTGCCAACAGGCTGCCGCCCTCGGATGAGTAAATTCTGACTCTTACCTGGCGGTCGGGACTGAAGTTGAAACCGCTGATCCAATCATCGGCAAGAGAGGCTTCAATGCCGGGCAATCCTGTGGTGTGATCATGAGACCGATTGCCCCGCTCATCAACAGCCCAACCGTTGGCCCACATTTGATCGGTGATATTGTAATTTTCCGCGCCGTAATCATGGAACCATTGGCCGCTTTGGTCGGTCAATGCGTTCTGACCCCAATTGGAGAACAGACTCTCGACATGCAAGTCCACCCATTCGCCAGCTGCAGCAGTGCCAGCCACCGTATCGTCAGCCGCATTCAATTCCATGAAATCGAAAGGTTCAACCTCAAGGGATTTGGTGAAGTTCAAAGTATGGTCATAGGCAACGATGTAATTGCCCGGTACAAGATCAATGCCATAATCCCAAAGGTTGACCCAGGTATTTCCACTGCCTTCCGTTCGCTGGATGACCGGCCCGTAGAGAATTGTCCCCCCGGGCGCATCATATAGTGTGAGGGTCACATCGGCATTTTTGCTGAAGTTGGTAACGCCAAAACTGTCGGTGCTGACCTGGGAGTCGATCCAGGCAGACTGTGCGATGATGCTGTCTCCCTCGGCATCGTAGAGATTCGCGTTGGCATACCTGTAGCTGTCAATTGGATGACCTGCGGCGGCCAGGTCCACCTCCCAATACCCAGAACTACTCACTTCGGCGGTAAGGTTGAATCCCTGATTTTGGGTCTCGCTAATGTGAAGCTCTATCGTGGTATTGGGTTCAGCGGTGCCATAGGCTCGGTCATCATCCACGCCAATGTAATCCAGATTGACATCGCGAATCAGAATCGACACCTCTTCACTGGTTGCTTCATTGACAGCGGTAATATAGTTCCCCGGTATCAAATCGGTGTGGTGCAGGTTGTGGGATATCCAGCCGTCTCCGTGCGAATCCACCGGCCCGGTCACTGGTCCGAAGAGGGCGTGCCCGCCCTGATGATCGTAGATCGTGTAAGTGACCTCACCTCCCCGAGTGAAATCCCTGATCTGAATCCAATCGTGCTCGTAACTGACCTCCACACGCGGGTTGGGGAAATTCTGCCCGAACATGGTGCTGTCGCCATCCTCATCCCCCTGGGATGAGTCAACCCATGTTCCCGGAACAATGTCGAAGGTATTTTGCTCATCACCCTCGTCACCAAAGTGAGCGAAGTCTGCCGTCCAATGCCCGCCATCATCCGCATTCACATGACGATTGATGCAATTGGAATTATCGCAGGTCCAAACGTCCACCCGTGAGTTCGGCTCAGCATCCCCGGTGACAAGGTCAAGATTAATATCCATACCTGTAAAGGCAAGCGGTGAGACGACAAGCGTCTTGGTGACATCCCCTTGCACGGCTCTCACCACAAAGCCCGGCTGAATGTCTATCACGCCAGACAGATTTAGATCAAAACGATATTCTCCCGGATTCCATGACGCTTCATAAACCTGCACGGCTCTGGTGACATCCGGTTCGGCCAGTGTATTGGGGTCATCCACTGTTACGGTAACGATTGAGTCTACTGTCCATTGCCAGCCTTCCACTTTATCGTCATTTGCGCGCACGCCAATGGAAGGGTTGGGGAGGCTCAGACCAAACATCGTGCCATCGCCATCATTATCATTTTGTATCGAATCCACCCATGTGCCGGGTACGATATCAAAGGTGTTTTCCTCTCCGGGGTAAGGTCCCCAAACACCCCAGTTTGCGATCCATGTACCATCGGGGTCACTCGCAACCACGTGGCGGTTGGTGCAGTTCCCCTGGTTGTCGCAGGCCCAAATATCCACATTTGCATTCGCAGGCGCGAAGCCAGTGACGGTATCCGTATCTGCATCCATTACGTCGAAGGCCAGTGTTGTGACAATGGTCTCCTTCCTCAGGGTTCCATCGGCATTGGTCACAGTGACCAGGGATCCGGGTTGAATATCAAACTTGTTATAAAGGTCAAAGCTCACATAGTTCCTGGGGTCTCCCCACGGGGCTGGTCCGGTGACTGTTGCGGGGTCCGACGTATAATCTGCCGTGGGGGTCTCTGTACCTGAAACGTAGACTCTCACCGTCAGTTCACTGTTCAACGGCCAGTCCCAGGCTTCGACCTGGTCATAATTGGCGCGTACCTGGAAGTTAGGACTGTTAACCGGCACAGAGGATGATACACGCGTGAACATCGGCAATGCCGGCAAGTCATCGGACGATTCATATTGCCAATTGAGGGCATTCTCTTTAAACTCCACCGACGAACCCGCCACTTTGGCGGATTTGGCATCATCCAAATAGCCATCCAATATCGTATTGGAGTATCCGCCAAGGTTTTGTAGATCACCGCTGTGGTGGATGCTGAGCAGCGTATCATCATCATATATAATCCACGCAAATTCAGCGATATCGAAATCACCGGAATAAAGCGGGCTGAGGGCAGGATCACCGCTAAAGAAATCAACCCCGGTATAGGTGGTCACATTGACATTGATACCAATATCCGCCATTTGAGATTTGAACATATTGGCAGAGGTAACACGCTTGACAATGCTGGTAGTGACGAAATCAAGCGTGAGTTCCTCGTTCATTGCGTTTTCCCGGATGCCATCTGCATCAAGATCGGTCCAACCTGCGGCAGTCAGGAGATCCCGGGCTGCGGGTGGATTGAAATCATAAACCGTCAGCAGCGGGTCAACCACAGATGCCTCGTACCACATTCCGGGTAAAACCAAGTTGTTCACGACTTCGCCTGTATCACCATTTGCGATAAAAGCATCTTTGAGGATGGCTTCACGTTCAGTGCCATACGCGATCGCTTTTCGAATCGCCACATCACTTAATAAGCGGCCGGCATTAACATTAAAGGTCAGGTGCTCGACTGCGGTACCTCCGCCTGAAAGCCTCAGGTCAACATCGGCGCGCATGGGACTGATGCTTGTCAGCGTAATGTTTTCCGCCCAGCTTATTTCGCTCACATCGTTATAGTATCGCAGCGCATACCCATCAACGTCCGGGTCTTCATCACTGGCAACCACCACCAAAGGTTCATCGAGCGGTAGGTCAACCAGGGAATACGTGCCATCCAGCGAATGGGATTGTGTTCTGCCCGCCTCGCTCCCATCTGATACTTTCACAGCCCGCACTTGAATTGCGTTGTGTATGGGATCTCCGGCAGAATCTTTGAGCGTTCCATAAATCGCTGTTCGGCAGGGTTCGTTAATGTTGATGCTCCCATTGATAATGTCCGCTTTTACGCCATCTACATAGTCTTTCACTCCCAATGAAATATCATCATCGGTCTCATGGTACGGAGCCAGCCCCACGCCGCCATCAGTCAGGTGGTAGGTGACTGTTCCAGATGAAAAACCACCGTTGATGTAATCTTCGATGGTTTGATAAACCCCATTATCAAGATTCTTCATGGCGCTGGTGAGCAGTTTATCCGATCCATCCACTGTGCCATTCCCGAATACAGAAAGATATTGATCCGTGTCAATCCCAATGCTCCATACCTCATGTTGTGAACTGTATAAAATGGCGCCATTACCGGTTGGACCTGCCACCCCAAAAATGACATCGGCGCCGTCTTGCATCATATCTTCAGCAACCGCGGCTCCAAGCTCAGGGTCAATGAAGGTACCAGTGAAATTCATCAATACATTAACGTTTGCGTTCGCACATTGAGCGCCATTGCGGTATCCATCCATGAAAGCGGTCACAGGAGGAATATCCATTCCGCCAATGGTGCCGATCACATTGCTCGTGGTCATCTTTCCTGCCAGAGCGCCCGCCAGATACCCGACCTGCTTTTCATCGAATTTGATTCCGCGAACATTGGGAACTTCAGTAAATGAACCGCAGTCGACGCCTTCCACCGCACCTTCCCAACAATCGGGATAGGTGTAGTCAACAATTCCCCACTTCGTATCGGGGTTAGCCCTGGCAATACCCGCCAGACTGGCGCCGAAGAAATAGCCGACAGCGATGCACAATTCATTCCCATCATCCACGCACTGTTGCAGGAGCGCGGCATGGTTGCTGCCACTGACCTGATAAAGGGTGCCATCAACGCCGAGGTTTGACTCGGCTTGCAGCAGACCCTGATAGGCCAGCCAATTGAACCCCATATCGTCAATGCCTGATTCATCTGTGATCAAGCCGACTTTATGCGGCAGCGGCTCCTGCGCAAAAACCGGCGCGGGGCTTCCCGTCAATGAAACTGCAAATATCAAAGCCATCACAAGGTTGAAAAGTTTATGAATGTTCATATCGTCCCTCCCGAGGACTTCACCTTAAACAGATAACCGGCCAGAAAGGCCGGTTTCGCTATTGACTCCCTGATAACCCATGAGCGTCCAAGTTAAGTTATCAGATCACAGCCGCCAATCGCCATATGCAACAATGAGGCATCATGCAAGAGACTGTCACCGTGAATTTGACGCACCGTTAAATCTGTCTACCAATAAATCCCCGCACCAATATCTTAGCAAGAATGGGCGGCAATTACAATAGGGATGTGCTTTTTCTCACTTGACCTTCCCCCCGTCCCGTCCTACAATTCATCTGTCTGACAAATAGACTAATTGACTATTCGACTAGGAGACTAACTCATGTCCGATTTTTTATTTCGCGGCGATCTTGCCAAGCTTGACCCTGACGTTTTCGATCTGACCCAACTGGAAGCTGAGAGGCAGGCGAGGAAGTTGATCCTGATCCCAAGCGAATCCACAGCGCCGATGGCCACCCGTGAAGCGTTGGCTTCGGCGTTCCAGAATATTTATGCAGAAGGCTACCCTGACGAAGAGTCGCGTTGGATGACCGAAGAAGAAATTCTCGATTATCCCGCGCGACTTGCTGATTATCGCCGCAACGGTGACCCGCGCTATTACAAAGGCGTGGAATACGCGGATGCTGTCGAAGCCCTCGCCCGCAGACGCGCGGCAGAAGCCTTTGCAGCCAACGGCATCACAGCCGACCAGATCTTTGTCAACGTGCAGGCGCTTTCGGGCGCTCCCGCCAACAACGCGGTCTATCAAGCCCTGCTGAATCTCGGCGATACCGTCATGGGACTCAACCTCCTGCATGGCGGACATCTCTCACACGGCTCGTCGGTCAATCGCTCGGGGAAATGGTTCAAGGCTGTGCATTACACCATTGATGCGAATGAGAAACTTGACTATGACGCGATCCGCGCTTTGGCGTTGGAGAACAAACCCAAGCTGTTGATCGCAGGATATTCATCCTATTCATGGGTTCCCGATTGGAAGAAGTTCCGTGAGATCGCGGATGAAGTCGGCGCATATTTCCTCGCGGACATTTCCCACATCGGTGGACTCGTGGCGGCGGGAGTTGTGCCTTCGCCGCTTGGTCATGCGCATGTGATCATGTCTACGACTCACAAGTCACTTGACGGCCCGCGCGGCGCAGTCTTGCTGACAACAGATGCGGCAATTGCCAAGAAGATCGACAAGGCTGTCTTCCCCGGTGAACAGGGCGGACCGCACGTGAACGTATTTGCTGGTTTGGCGTTGACCTTCAAACTCGCGCAGACAAAACAATTTAAACAGTTGCAAGCGCAGACCATCAAGAACGCGGCGGCAATGGTTGATCAATTCACCAAGCGCGGACTGCGTGTGCCGTTCGGCGGAACCAATACCCACATGCTGAATGTGGACTGCACCACTGTGGTCGGTGAGGATGGCACAAAATTAAGCGGCGATCAGGCCGCGCGCATTTTGGACATCGTCGGCGTGGTGGTCAATCGCAACACCATCCCCGGTGACAAGAATTCGGCTGACCCAAGCGGCATCCGTCTCGGCACGCCGTGGATCACTCAGCGCGGATTTAACGAAAAGCAATCCCGTCAACTGGCCGATGTCATTGCCGATGTGCTTCTGGCGTGCGCGCCTCACAGCGTGGACACGGTCAAGAAAGGCAAACAACGCCGCGCCAAACTGGATTTCAATGTAATGAATACTGCCAAGTTGAAGGTTAGAAAGTTAGCAGAGTCTGCGGGCATTGATTTCAAATTCAAGAAGAGCGGGTATCCGCATTTCTATTATGTGGATGAAAAAGCCAAGACAGGCGTGTACGAATTAAGCGGACAGCGCATTCGTCAGGTTTTGGATTTCGCGGTGTCTTCTGATTTTTCGGCATTGAAGAAGGGCAAGACCCAAGTCACATCCATTGCTACACCAAAGGGTATTGTGAAGGGCTTGTTGAAGAACGTGGACAACAACACCTATCAACTGCAAGTGCCTGTCAAGAATGCTTCGGCAGTGGCTACCTGGCTGCGCGATCTTTCGGATGGATACACATCCTTCAACGTGGATGGGACAAAAGATTTCAGCGCGAAGCGTATGGCGGGGCCGTTTGTGGTGAATGAAATCAAAACCAAATTAACGGCGACCGTTCCCCCACTCAAAGGTGGAGTCAAGCCCTGGTTCATCGGAGTCAGTTCTCAGGTCAAGGAAGATGCGCTTCCTTCGTTCGAGTGGAATGAATCCGAGGGCGAACTCAAGAAAACAGCGTTGAATCAAACCCATCGAGACTTGGGCGGCAGAATGGTACCCTTCGCTGGTTGGGAAATGCCTGTGCAATACACGGGAATTTTCGAGGAGCACCTTGCCACGCGCAATGCGGCGGGGCTGTTCGATGTTTCGCACATGGGCGTGTACGATGTGCGCGGCGCGGATGCGGCTTCGTTCCTTGATACGGTCTGCGGCAATGACTGCGGCGGACTGCTGCCCGGCGAGTCTTTGTATTCACACTTCCTGACCCCCGATGCGGATGTGATCGATGATACGCTCATCTATCGCCGCGGCTGGGACAATTATCTCGTGGTCGTGAACGCTTCGAACGATGACAAGGATCGCACATGGCTCGAAAGCGTGCGCGATGGCAAAGTGAAAATTGACAACGCCCGACCGTGGGCGCGGACGTATGGCTACAATGCTGAAATCCGCAACCTGCGTGACCCGAAATCTGGTTCTGAAATGCGGGTGGATATTGCCCTGCAGGGACCAAAGAGCCGCGACACGCTGCTGGCAATGGGCGTGGACGATGCGACCCGCGCGCGCATTATGAAGTTGAAGAGAACTGAATTGTGCGATGCGGTGGTTGGCGGCTTTGACTTAATTGTTTCTCGCACGGGTTACACAGGCGAGAAGATGGCTTTTGAATTATTCGTCCACCCCGAACGCGCTGTGGACTTCTGGCTGGCGGTGATGAAAGCTGGTGAGCCATTCGGCGTGAAGCCCATCGGTTTGGGCGCGCGTGACTCACTCCGCACCGAAGCAGGCTTGCCATTGTACGGTCACGAAATGGGACTTGGCTCTGGCAAATTTGAAGGCCGCGATCTCGGCGTGGCAGAAGGCGGATTCGGTTCCTACGTCAAACCGTACAAGCCGTGGTTCATTGGTCGCGATGCCTACGTGGCTCGCGAGAAAGAACGCAAGGGAGCGGTCATCCGCTTCACCTTCGATGACCAACGCGTGCGCATGGCGCACAACGGCGACCCCGTGGTGAATGCGAACGGCGAGCGCATTGGCTTTGTCACCTCCTGTGCCATTGATGGTCAGCGCTTTATCACAGGTCAGGCCTATTTGAATTTTGAGTACACCAAGGAAGGCACGCCGATTTTGATTCACCAGGGCGGCGTGATGGATCGTCCCGCCACGGCGGCTAAGGTGGTATCGAGGTTTGCAAAACTTAAGTAATTGGTAATTAGGGATTAGGAAATGGGACGGCCTGAGGGTGGGCAGGCCGTCCCATCTTTTTTGCAAATGAGCTAAATTCATGTATACTATTATCAATGTGTTCGTTTTGATTTTCTTAATCACCCAAAAGGGGTTTATGAAATGAGAATACTTCTTGACACTAACATAATAATTCACAGAGAAGCCAGTAAAGTAGTGCAGAAAGAAATAGGCACGCTCTTTTATTGGTTTGACCGATTGCACTATGAAAAATGTGTTCATCCGCTTTCGTTGGATGAAATTAAAAAATATCGTGATGCTTCTGTTGTAGAAACAATGGAAGCCAAAATAAAAAACTACGTCTTGTTGAAGACACAAGCGCCTGACACACTGCCAATCAAAAAACTTCGAGAAAAATACGATAAAGACGAAAACGATTCCATAGATACATCATTACTAAATGAGGTCTTTTCTGGCCGTATAGATTTATTGATAACAGAAGACAGAAAAATACACAGAAAAGCTGCCGAATTAGGCATTTCCGTACGTGTATTCACAATTGATGTTTTTCTTGAAAAAGTTGTTGCTGAGAATCCTGAATTAGTAGAATATAAAGTATTAGCTGTTAGAAAAGAGCATTTTGGGAAAATCGATATTAACGATCCTTTTTTTGAGTCATTCAAAAACGATTATGCAGGATTTGATAAGTGGTTCAACAAGAAAGCCGACGAGATTGCATATGTTTGCAACGCAGATGATGGCCATACTTTAGCGTTTCTATTTGTAAAGGTTGAAGATCAAAGCGAGAATTACTCAGATATTACACCTCCCTTTATTCCTAAACAAAGGCTGAAAATTGGTACATTCAAAGTTGTTTCAAACGGGTATAAACTTGGCGAACGTTTTTTGAAAATCGTCTTTGATAATGCACTATTGTTCAATGTCGAAGAAATATATGTGACCATATTCAATAAAACAGAAGATCAGGAAAGATTAATACATTTACTTTTAGATTGGGGTTTTCACTTTCATGGACACAAAAATTCTGCTTCTGGCGAAGAGCTAGTTTTTGTCCGAGATTTCACTCCAACAGCTAATATAAACAACCCTTGCTTAACCTATCCTTACTTCTCAAACCAACGGAGAAAATTCATTGTTCCGATATATCCAGAATATCATACCGAATTGTTTCCCGATTCAATCTTGCGTACCGAATCTCCAAAAGATTATATAGAGAATCGGCCAAATCGTAATGCTATAAGTAAAATCTATATTTCTCGTTCTATTGAACGAAACTTATCTGCGGGCGATATTGTTGTGTTTTATCGCACTCAATTTAATGGTCCAGCATTTTATACTTCTGTTGCCACAACCATTGGAGTTGTGCAGAGCATAAAAACTAACATCGGTAGCTTGGAAGAGTTCGTCCAGCTGTGCAGAAAACGGAGCGTATTTACTGATGATGAATTAGCTTCACATTGGAATTACAATGCTAGGAATCACCCTTTTGTCGTCAATTTTCTATACGTATATTCATTTCCTCGAAGGCTGAACTTAAAAAGTTTGACAGAATTAGGTATTATTGGGCAAGCCCCTCGTGGCTTCGAACCATTGACTGATATTGCATTTCAAAAATTACTGGAGAACTCCAATGCAGACAAACGTCTTGTTATCCATCAAACCTGAGTTTGCCGAAAAAATATTTCTAGGCATAAAAAAATACGAGTTTCGAAAGGCATTATTCAAAAATCGCAACGTGAAGAAAGTTGTAGTCTATGCTTCTGCGCCTATAAGTAAGGTAATCGGGGAGTTTGAGATAGAGCATATACTAGAACTTGAAACAGAACTTTTGTGGAAACAAACCAAGAAACATTCTGGTATTCCAAAAGATTATTTTGATGAATACTTCAATGGGCGAAATATTGGCTACGCAATAAAAATACGAAGCTCTAAACTATATAGAACCCCTCTTGATCTCTATCAGCATTTCAATGTGAAATATCCACCTCAATCATTTATGTATTTATAAAATAGAATATCCTAAATTACGAGTTGAAACTCGCCCCGATCAAGATAATTTTTGAGATGGGTGATTGACCTCTCCCTGACTAGCGTCACAATCGGCATGTTGACTTGTCCCTTTGCGAAGCACCCTGTGGGCTCCTAAAGGAGAGGGCATTTTGTTTCTGTCCGCGGGGCGGAGAGAATATGTACCGAGTGTGCCTTTATGTTCAAAGTCAACGGCGGAGGATAAGAACAGGGTTGGGGTAAAATACAGGCAGGAGTAAGAAAATGAAAAATCTAAAACGCATTACCTTTGATCCAAATGTAATGGGCGGCAAACCGACCATTCGAGGCCTACGCGTGACGGTAGGCATGATTATCGGTCTCATTGCCGCAGGGCATGACAACAAGGAAATTCTCAAAGCTTACCCATATCTTGAAGCAGAAGATATTCGCGAAGCCTTGACCTATGCCGCATGGCGCGTGGAAGAGATTGAGTTGCCATTGGCGAATGCATGAAAATTGTAATTGACATGAATCTTTCGCCTGATTGGGTGAAAGTATTGGAGGATGCAGGCTGGGAAGCAATTCACTGGTCAACGGTGGGAGATATCCGCGCCGCTGATGATGTCATCATGTCATGGGCGCGTGAGAATGATTTTATTGTTTTTACGCATGATCTGGATTTTGGCGTTTTACTGGCGTTGACACAAGCGGAAAGCCCAAGTGTGATTCAAGTCCGCACACAGGATGTGTTTCCAGAAGTACTTGGCGCCCAATTGATTAAAGTTTTAAAAGAACATCAGTCCGCCTTGGAAAAGGGTGCGTTGTTGACTGTGGATGAAGAGAAATCAAGAGTAAGGATATTGCCCTTTAGATAAAACAAGCCATGAACAAAAAACACATCGGAAGCAACTTTGATGATTTCCTAAAGGAAGAAAAAATTTACGAACAGGTTCAAGCTGTCGCCATCAAACGTGTCATTGCCTATCAAATTGCGGAAGAAATGAAGAAAAAGAATCTGACCAAAACTGAAATGGCTAACCGCATGAAGACCAGCCGCGCCGCGCTGGAACGTCTGCTTGACCCTGAAAATGCTTCGATCACTTTAATTACATTGGAGCGCGCCGCGTCTGCCTTGGGAAAGAAGCTAACAGTGCAGTTGGCATAATATCGAAAAAAGCAATAACTGAGTTCGCCTCCCTCCATTTGCCCCGCGCAGAAAAAAAGCGTATACTGAAATTGGCAAAAAAGGAGGATCAATGAACAAACTGATCGGCCTTTGGATCGACCATAAAAAGGCAGTGCTTCTGAGTATGAGCGAAGCGGAGGAAAATATCCAAACCATCGAATCGGAGGTGGGAAGGCATGTCCCTTATCGGGGAGCATCGCATCCGAAATCTCCCTACAGCGCCCAGTATCAACAGGGAGATAATCAACTGGATAATAAATTCAATGAACAACTCAACAAATTCTATGAAAAGGTGATTGACCAACTGCGTGGAGCAGAAGCGGTCTTGATCTTTGGCCCCGGCGAAGCCAAGGGTGAACTTGAAAAACGCATCGCCCACGAAAAGGTCAACGTGCAGATCATCGGTATCGAAACCGCAGACAAACTGACCGACCGTCAGATCGCGGCCAAAGTGCGGATCGCCTTCAAAGAAGCCCGCATGATTTCCTGAAATCGGTTGCGGTGCGCGGGGAAAAACGGTAAGATAGGCGCTTATGTTTGATCTCTCCAACGCGCGTTTCGCTTTTCTGGATATCGAGACCACCGGGCTTTCACCCTGGTTTGGAGATCGGATCTGCCAGATGGCAGTTGTCGTAACCGAAGGCAGGCGCGTCAAATCGACCGTTGACCTGCTCCTCAACCCCGGGCGGAGTCTTTCACCTGCGGCATTTCACGTCAACGGCCTGCACGAGTCAAAACTGTCAGCGGCGCCGCTGTTCGAGGATGTCGCCGGCCAGCTTGAGGCGTTGTTAAATGACGCGGTCATCGTCTGTCATAATGCCAAGTTCGATCTGCAATTCCTCGACAATGAATATCGCAAATTGAATCGGACAGTCGAATATCCAAATTTGATAGACACGCTTTTGCTGGCGCGCGATAACTTCGATTTGGAATCATACAGCCTGCAATTTCTGGCGGATGCGTTCCATGTTCCAAGCAGTTTGCAGGAGTCGCGCGCGCTGGCCGATGCATTGACCGTGAAGAATCTTTTCTTTGCGATGATGGATGCGCTCAAACCCAATGGCCGCCCGCTCGACGATTACATCGGCATTTACAACTCACCCGCCTGGCCCGAGGAGGGCGTGTACCTGCCAACCGAACTCAGCGAAGCCATCAACAGCGGGCGGCGGCTGTTCATCAAATACATGGACAAGGACGGCGGAATTTCAGAACGCTGGATCTCCCCCACCGAAGTGATGGGACTTTCAGATTACATCTACCTGAAAGCCTTCTGCCACACCCGCAACGCCGAACGCACGTTTAGGCTGGACAGGATCATCGAAGTGGCGGTGGAAGTGAAGAAGGAATGACATGGTAAAAGGATTTGGAAGGTCAAGATGGAAACGAAATTAAAATCCATTCCTAAAGAAAACGTGCCTGGCACATGGAAGACCGCTTTTTTGAAGGGTGAGTGTCCTGCATGCGGCAAGGTGAGTAAATTTCAAAATGTGGATTTTGGTCTTATCAAAGCTCCCCTGCTAACTTTTGTAACGATGGTAACCAAGCCAAGAACCTGGGTTCAGAAATTATTGAGCAGCCCTTTACTGGCGATTGAGTGTCAAAACTGCAAACACACGATGGCTTATTGTGAAAATTGTAAACTGGGTTATAGCGTTGACCCATACGCTCCACTCAGCCAATGCCCAAGCTGTCACAAAGAATATTGCGGCTGGGGATGACATATGCCCGCCACGCAGAGCTGAAAGAATCATTGAGGTGGCTCTGGGAATGGGAAGTAGCGGCGGAGCAATGCTCCGCCGCTACTTTATTTTTGCAATCTGCGCCAGCGCATTCTTGAAGGCTTCATAAGGCTGGGCGCCGACGATCGCATAACGGTCATTGATCACGTAGGTCGGGACGCCTGTTACGCCGATCTGCTGTGCCCACCTCACCTGCTCTGCGACCTGCGCGGTGTACCTGCCGCCATCCACAACGGCCTGCATGTCCTCGCCATCCAAGCCGACTTCTTCGGCAGCAGAGCGGAGCACAGCCCAATTGCCGGGGTCTTGTCCATCGGCGTACACTTTGCGGAAAACCACGCGATGGAATTCATGGCCCCTCTCCCGTTCGCGGGCATATTCCGTGGCTTCGTGCGCGGTGCGCGTGTTGTAAATCCGCTCGGTGGATTTGAACTTCAAACCATGCAAATCTGCCAGACTTTGCAGGCGTTCCTCCGAGCCGTTGGCACGCGCGCGGAGAATGTAATCGGGCAAGTCCATGCCTTCGGGCGGAGTATCGGGGCGCAAATAATACGGACGCCAGTCCACATCCACTTTGTATTCTGCTTTCAACAAGTCAACCACACCCTGGCCGACATAGCACCACGGTCAGATGTAATCAGAGAAGATGGTCAGTTTGAAGTCCATTGGCAATCCTTTAGCTGTTAGCTAAGACTGCCAATGGGCATGGGTTCTTACATTCAATTTTATGTCATTGCGAGGGCAGTGTTCTTCCGCCCGATACTTGCGCCGCGCACCACATTGTCCCCGAAGCAGAGCGAGTGGGAGTTCGGTGAGCAATCTCCTGATAAGTCGGGGTTGCTCACTGGCACTGCGCGCCCGCGCAAGTGTCGTCGCTCCGCTCCTCGCAACGACATGAGTTAATCGTAATAATACGACGAGCAGGAGAACTCTTCACCTGAGGGAGTGGTGACGATATTCGAATAATCATCATTCTTATCGATCACATAGCCCGTGAGGTCCTTCTTAATCGAAGCCAGAGCCTTGTCTGCATTGGAGCGGGAGAACTGAAAGGATTGCCACGAATATTTACGGTCATCAATTGTGCGCGCGTATTGGATACATGCCAGAGACGCGCCGACTTTCTCTCGGACGGGAGCAGGCAGGGACGGAGTCTGATACGCTTTCACCAGCGCGGGAACTGCGTCATCGGAGAGATTCAAAAAATAATATGCATCGAGGTCCACGCTGTCATTGGCTTGCGCGCGGATCTCGCGCTGAACATTTTGGTTCACGATAAACGCATCCACATTCAGGATGGGCAGGGTCATTGCGAATCCAAGCCCTGCAACCAGCATCGCAAATGTGAACATGCGTTCCTTGCGCAGGATTTCAAGCGCGATGGTGACAACAAGCAGCAGGCCGAGCCAAATTAAGAAGACGTGCGTGTACGTGCGCAGGCGCGAGAAACCGTACGCCGCTTCATACAGACCGAGGCGTTGGTACGCCGAAAAGAGCATGACCAGCAGGAGGGCGACCAGCGTCACGCCCAGCCCGGAGAAAATTTTGCGCTGTGTTTCCGTCTCGCGTTTGGTGATGGCGCTGAAGGTCAGCAGCATGAGCAAAGCGAAGAATGCGACCGCAACGAGTTCGCCAAAACCGCGCCGCGCATATTCGGCGTAGGTAAATCCGTCAATGTGGATGTTGGTTGTGCCGCCAAAGAAATATTGGAATTGAATGACCACAAACGCAAGGAAAAGCGCGACCACGCTGCCCAGGACAATGGTCGATTCGATGTGACCGAGGAAGGGCTGGATGAAGGGGCTGCCTTCCCCGGCGAGTTTTTCATCCTTTGATTCTGTCGAAGCATGTAACACCACCCCCGCAAGACCATAACCAATGACCACGATGTACACCAGGCGGAAGATCAACTCCGGCAGGTTGTCTATGTTGAGCCAGTCAATGGCATCCGTCAGTCGCTGACTGAAGACCGCATCTGCCGAAGCCAGCAGCGACGCGAAGATGGCGATGATGGGGAGCGCGATGATAATTCCGCGCACCACAGGCCAGACGTTCCGCTTGGCAGGTTGAATGCCCGCCTCTGCCTGCGCCTTGCGGGTGTCGCTCGTAAAGCCGATCGGGCGAGTCAGCACGCTCCCGAACAATTGCAAAGCCCTGCCCAGATAATCGGCGAAGGTGTAACGAACCCAGCGCCCGCCGAGGTAACTGACAGCCAGCAGGCTCATCGTCAGCAGCGTGAATATGTACGCGAGAAAACTGGTCATCGGCTCAGCGCGGATCAATGTCACAGCGGCAAAGAAGCTGAAGAACGGGAGCAGGCTCAGGCTGGCGTGATTCGGGCGCAGCCCATCGCTCAACAAAAGATAGAAGGCTGCCGTCAGACAGGCTGTCGCAAAAATGGCAAAGTTGACGCCCGGGGCCTGCTTCCAGAACAGGTAGTCGAAGAGCCAGCCGAGGGCAAAGACGATGATCCAAAGTTTGGTGGGGTTGGTTTTCATAAATCACTCCTGATTGAGTTTCAGAGTCTACTTTATTTTTGCCACAGAGCGCACAGAGTTCGCTGAGATTCTTTGAGGGTTTTGTGTTTCCCTCCTTTTTCTCTGCGGTCTCTGTGGCTACGGGTTTTTCAGCAAACTCATTTCAGCAAGGATAGCCCTGCGAGGCTTGCGGAGACTCTCAAAAGGTATCACAAACCTTCAAACTTATGATATTACAGTTTTGTGAGAATTCAAATTGCCCCATTGACATCCAATTTATTCTGTGACATACTCCCATCATCGAACGGGGCAAACAAGTGAACCGCAATCCTATAGAAAGGAGGAGGTGATGTCGCTTATGGATAGTAGTAATAACCAAAGCGCTGTGGCATCCCTCCTCAAGATTTAGAAGGAAGCCACAGCGCCCCACGATTGCCATCCGCAAGGGTGGCAGTCTGGTTTAATAGAACCCAACCGAAGAATCTACTTTTCGCGCGTACTCATCAATTCCCCCGCGGACGTTGACCACATTTTTATATCCCTGCTGGGCCAGCCACATGGTCACCTGCACGCTGCGGCTGCCATGATGACACACGACATAGACCGGGATTTCCTGCGCCCGAACAGACTCGGACAAGGCGGCAGTTCCTTCGCTGGCAAGCCGGCTCAATGGCGTGACCTGAAGCCTGCTGTCTGTTATTTTGGCATGATCCAACTCTGGCAGTTCGCGCACATCCAGCAGGATGAATTTTTCATCTGATTTTAGTTTTTCGCCGAGTTCGGTAACGGTAATTTCGGGGAACATAATTTTTTCCAATCATGTAGGGGCGGGGTAACCCCGCCCCTACAATAAAATTATCTCTTCAACGCCGGGGCGTAGAATTTTTCCACGTATTCCTTCACCATGCGGCGGGTGGAAAATTGCGGGATGCAGGTCTTCATGGTGTCTTTCATGCGGGCAACCCACTCGTGTGATATTTCCTTCGGGTCGCGGTTGTAATACAGCGGAATGATCTCATGCTCGAGTGTGTGATACAGGTCTTCGGCATCGGCTGAATCCTGAATTTCATTTGATTCGTATTCCCTGTCCTCGCCAATGGCCCAGCCGTTATGGCCGTTATAGGCTTCACGCCACCAGCCGTCCAGCACCGAGAAGTTGAGCACGCCATTGATGGCGGCCTTCATGCCGGATGTGCCGCTGGCTTCCAATGGGCGTCGCGGAGTGTTCATCCACACATCAACTCCTTGAACAAGATAACGCGCGAGATTCATGTCGTAATCTTCGAGGAAGACCAGCCGTCCGCCTGTTTCTGCCTTCTTGGCCGTGCGGTAGACCTTTTGAATTAATTCCTTGCCGGGTTCATCGGCCGGGTGCGCCTTGCCCGCAAAGATGATCTGCACCGGCATGTTCGGGCGGTTGATGATATCGAGCAGGCGATCCAGATTGGAGAGGATCAGGTTGGCGCGTTTGTATGTGGCAAAGCGGCGCGCAAAGCCAATCGTCAACGCGTAGGGGTTGATTAGCACGCCGGAGGAAACCACCTGCACGGGATGGAATCCACCGTGTGCCCAACGGTCACGGACGCGCTCGCGCATGTAAAAAGCAAGCTTGCGTTTGAGGTGCAAGCGGACTGCCCACAATTCCGAGTCTGGGACGGTATCGAGTTTCGACCAGAAGGCAGGTTCATCCAAATGCTCGTACCAGTCTCCGCCCAAATGATTTTCAAACAACACATTCAAACGGCGCGCCATCCAATTTGCGGTGTGGACTCCATTGGTGACGTGCTTGATCGGCACATCATTTGTCTCTTTGTCCGGCCAGAGGAATTTCCACATGTCACGCGAGACCTGTCCATGCAGTTCTGAAACGCCATTGCTCCCGCCAGAAAGATTCAAGGCCAGGATGGGCATGGAGAATGTCTCGCCGTGCGGCTGATGATGCTTGGCGATGTTCACAAATTCTTCGCGGGTCAGGCCGAGTTCGGGCCAGAGTTTGGCGAGATATTTATCCAGCAGCCAGAGCGGAAATTCGTCATTGCCGGCCGGGACAGGCGTGTGGGTGGTGAATACATTTTGTCCGAGGGTCTTTTGGGAGGCTTCTGCAAAAGTGGAACCGGATGCCACCAGTTCACGCGCCCGCTCAAGGGTCAGGAAAGATGCGTGTCCTTCGTTCATGTGCCAGACTGCGGGCGAATATCCCAAAGCCCGCAAGGCGCGCACGCCGCCGACTCCGAGTAAAACTTCCTGCATGACGCGGCGGTCGAGATCAGACCAGTACAGGCGCGCGGTCAACAGGCGGTCATAGTCATCGTTGCCTTCAACATTTGAATCGAGCAGATACAAAGGAACGCGCCCAACGCGCACTTCCCAAATTTGCGCCGTGAGGTTTCTGTCTGGGAATTCGATTTGAACAGTGACAGGCTTGTTATTTTTTGTAACGAGAGTAACGGGAAGATGCTCAACGGTCAGCGGATTGTTGATGGCTTCCTGCCAGCCGTCTTCGCTGATGCGCTGGGAGAAATATCCCTGACCATACATGAAGCCGACAGCAACCAGCGGCAGACCGAGATCGGAGGATTCTTTTAAGTGATCGCCGGCCAGCACGCCAAGGCCGCCCGAATAAATGGGAAGCGTTTCATGCAGACCAAATTCCATCGAAAAATATGCGACGGGATTTTTTAATTTAGGGTGGCTTTTTTGCGCCCATGAATCGCTGGTGAAGTAGGCGTCGAATTCACCGAAGAGCGCATCGTACAGGGCAAGGTAATCCTTTTCCTTCGCGGCCTGGGTCAATCGTCCGTGACCGATCTCTTGCAGCAAGCGGATCGGGTTATGCCCGAGGCGTTCCCACAGGTCATAGTCAAGTTTTCCAAAGAGTCGCGCGGCTTCAGGATGCCACGTCCACCACAAGTTGTAGGCTAATTCGCCAAGACGCGCAATGCGTTTGGGCAGGTCAAATTTTTGAGGGGGTTTGGTTAGGTAGTTCATAGCGGCAAATGATACCGTAAAATGCGGAAATCGGGATTGGAGGAAAAAGGCAAAATGCCGTGGTTTTTCCAAGGTCGCTTGACGAGTCTTAATTGCTATGGCGTAATTGAAACGCGAATTTCTCGAATGAACGAATTTTGCGAATTTTAAAAGGTTTTTTCGTGTAATTCGCCTTTTCGCGTAACACCGCACTGGCGCGCGGCGCAAGTGTTCGCGTTAAGATTTTCTTGACCTTGGAACAGCCATGGGCAAAATACGGAATGTGGATTGGGGAATGGATGTAAAATGGATGCATGACTCAAGTCCAGTTGTTCGTCACCTGCCTCGTCGATTCTTTCTTCCCGAAAACTGGCCAGGCCATCGTGGACATTTTCTCCCACCTCGGCATTTCCGTGGACTTCGCCCGCGAGCAAACCTGCTGCGGTCAGCCGCAATTCAACGCCGGTCTCCGCAAAGACGCGCGCGCCATCGCGGAGCACACAATCAAAGTTTTTGAGAACACAACGGGGGATATTGTCACGCCATCGGGTTCGTGCGCGCACATGTTCAGGCACAATTATTTGGAATTGTTCGAAGGGGATTCGCTCTGGCATCCGCGTGCAAAATCGCTCGCCGCGCGGACTTTTGAATTCACCGAATATCTGGTGGACAAACTCGGCGTCACCGACCTCGGCGCAACATGGGACGGCGTGCTGACCTATCATCCGTCATGTCACACCCTGCGCGGAATCAACGTGGACCGACAGCCGCGCGCGTTGCTGGCAAATGTCCGCGGCGCGACGCTGGTTGACCTGCCTCACGCCGAAGAATGTTGCGGCTTCGGCGGAATCATGTCTGTCGAGCATCCCGAACTTTCAGCGGAGTGGCTGAAGCGAAAGATCAGCAACTTGGAAGCAAGCCAGTCCCCCACTTTGGTCGTGACCGATGCGGGTTGTCTCATGCACATTGCGGGTGGGTTGAATCGGCAGAAGAAACAACAGAGAGTCATTCACATTGCCGAGGTGTTAAGAAACGTTTGAACGTTCGAAGGTTTGAACGTTTTCAAGGATTAATCCCATGACCAACAACCTCCGCACACGCATCCGCCAATCCATCGAAGACCAAACCCTGCAAACCGCATTGGACAACAACGCCGAGCGCCGCCTGAACGGGCGCGCCGCCGCATTCCAGTCTATCCCCGACTGGCGCGAGAGACGCCAGCGCGCGCACGCCATCCGCGCGGATGTGATCGAACATCTCGACGAATATTTGGCGCAGTTCATCGCAAAAAACGAAGGGAACGGCGTCATCGTCCATCGCGCAAAGGATTCGGCGGAAGCGATAAATATTATTTTAGATATTTCAAAATCTTTACCACTAAGGACACTAAGTACACAAAGGGGAAAAGACAAAACCTTAGTGCCCCTAAGCCCCGTTTTTCGGGGTCGTGACCTTCGTGGTGAAAAAGTTTTAATTGCCAAATCAAAATCCATGGTCTCGGAAGAGATCGAACTAAACCACGCGCTTGAAAAAGAAGGTATCCGCGTCGTCGAAACCGACCTCGGCGAATATATTGTGCAGATGCGCCACGAAAGACCAAGTCACATCATCACGCCGGCCGCGCATTTGAAAAAGGAACAGGTCGCGGAACTCTTCCATGAAAAGCTCGGCATTCCCTACACCACCGACATCCCCACACTCACCGCCACCGCCCGCAAAGTACTGCGCGAAGTTTTCCTGACCGCCGACATCGGCTTCAGCGGAGTCAACTTTGGTGTGGCAGAAAGCGGCACCACCTGCATCGTCACCAACGAAGGTAACGGAAGAATGGTCACAACCATTCCGCCCGTCCACATTGCGCTGATGGGCATGGAGCGGCTCGTGCCTAACCTTGAAGATCTTTCGCTCATGCTCTCGCTTCTGCCCCGCTCCGCAACCGGGCAAAAGTTAACGGTCTACACTCAACTGCTCAACAAGCCCTTGCCCGATCAAACGCGCCATCTCATCATCCTCGATAACGGCCGTACGCGATTGAAAAACTCCCCACTCAAAGAATCGCTCTATTGCATTCGCTGCGGCGCATGTCTCAACGCCTGCCCGGTCTTCCGCGAACTGAGCGGTCACGCCTACATCGGCAAAGACAAATCCATCGCGCCATACCCCGGCCCCATCGGCTCGGTCATTTCACCGGGGCTGCTCGGCGAAAACTTTGTCCACCTCGCACAAGCTTCATCGCTGTGCGGGGCGTGCAAAGATGTCTGTCCCGTGGATATTGATCTGCCGAAGTTATTGACCCGCGTCCGCGCAGGAGAAAGCCCGGCAGTGGACGATAGACAATTGACAACGGACGGCGCAGGATTGACCTGGACAACGAGATTCGGTTTGCAGATGTACACCCGCATCGCCACTCACCCGAAGCTGTTTGCGGCCTCACAAAAATTCGCGGCGCTGACAATGACCCTCTTCTCCCCGCGCTCGCAGTGGATTCGCCTGCCCGCATTCACTGGCTGGGGATACAGCAAAGACTTCCCGCGCTTTGCCGGTAAAACATTTAGGCAGAGAATGGAGAATGGGGAATTGGGCGTTGGGAATCGGGGAATCGAGAATCGAGACTCGGAAACCTTTCAATCTTCAAACTCGCCGACCTCCAAACCTTCGCATCTGGAACAATTCAGCCAGGAACTCACCGCGCTGGGCGGACATGTCACCTTAACTAAAAATCCAACCCAATCAATCATCGAATTCCTGAACATGCGCGGAATCAAAAAGATCATGCTCGAGCCAAACACACTGGACGAGTCGCTTTTGCGCGAGGCAAACATCGAATTTACAAACACTCCCGACGATCAAACCCCTGTCGGCGCAACAAATGCCATTTGCGGGCTGGCAGATACCGGGTCGGTTTTGGAAGCGGACGGCGCATTGCACGCGTCACTCCTGCCCGAAATCCACATCGCAGTCTTGAAATCATCCGATATTCTTCCGTCCCTGCCTGATGCGATGAAGTTCGTAAAGGATAAAAACGCGGCGGTGTTCATCACTGGCCCGTCGCGCACCGCGGATATTGAAATGACGCTCACCATTGGCGTGCATGGCCCGAAGGAAATTCATGTCTTCGTTGTTGAATGATGTAGCGCGACATCGCACAGCGTGTCGCGGCACATTTGTTTGACGATTCAAATTTGGAATGATAGAATACAGCCCGCTTGACCAAATGAACGCCCCCATCGTCTAGTGGCCCAGGACGAGGCCCTCTCAAGGCCTAAACCGGGATTCGAATTCCCGTGGGGGCACACGAAATTAAGTGACAGTCACCTTCGGGATGCGGGTGACTGTCACTTTTTTGAACTTGGAGAATTATGAACCAATCCTCCCAATCCTCGCGCGGATTTTTGATCGCGCTCACCGCGACCGTGATCTGGTCAACGACCGGCATCTTCATCAGTTATTTGAGCAAAACATATTCCCTGCCGTCTCTGGTGCTGGCGTTCTGGCGTGACTTGTTCGTTTCATTTGGGATGGTGGCTGGATTGCTCCTTTTCAGCCGCGCACGGTTTCAACTTGAGCGGGCACATTGGGGCTTCATGACCTTGTACGGGCTGACGCTGGCGGTCTTCAATTCCATGTGGACGTTCTCGGTGCAATATAACGGCGCGGCGGTTGCAACCGTGATGGCCTTCAGTTCCCCGGCCATGACTGCGATTCTGAGCCGCATTGTTTTCAAGGAACGATTCGGGCGAATCAAAATAATCTCGATCCTGCTCAGCCTCGCGGGGATCGTGCTGGTCTCGGGCGCGTACGACCCATCCGCGTGGAATCTCAACCCGCTGGGGATCATCTTCGGGCTGGTCTCCGGCTTGATGTTCGCAATCTACAACCTCGAAGGCAAGCACGCCTCGGATGTAAAGATCGATTCATGGACGGCGCTGCTTTACAGTTTCGCAGGCGCGACTTTCTTTTTGCTATTCTTCAACCTCGGCAATGACCTGCTCATTACCGGCAAGGCTCCATTTGCAGACATGCTCTGGCTTGGGAATTCAGCCTCTGGCTGGGGAATTTTGTTCTTTCTGGGCGTTGCCCCCACCCTCGGCGGATTTGGGCTTTACACATTAAGCATCCGCTACCTTTCCCCCACCACATCAAATTTGATCGCGACCCTCGAACCGGCCTTCACAGCGATCTGGGCTTATTTCCTGCTGAACGAAGTTTTGAACGGCACACAACTCATCGGCGGGTTGCTGGTTTTGACAGGCGTCATCCTGTTGAGGTTCGCCAGCCGCTAATGAGATGGCACTTGCGTGCTGTCAGGCACGGGAGTATTCGTCGGCAGGTAAAGCGGGTCACCCTGCCACGGCAGCAGGGCTGCAAACCGATTTAGATCATCCCCCCCTTTGACAGATAAACGGTGCAGGTTGAACAAGTCAGTTTTGCATTGATCCGCTGATGACCCGAGACTCATCGCGGCAATGTAACCAGCCGTGTACACCTTGTCATTGACACCGCAGGTGCTGATTCCAAATGGGTATGCAAATGTCAGGATGGGCAGCCCGAGCTTGTCTTCCAAAAAAGTGCGCGATTTAAATATTTCGTAATTTTGAGTCTGTGAATTAAGAGCCGCCAGGTCGGGGTGGGTCATGCCGTGGCTGCCAACTTCCCAGCCGCCACGCGCCATTTCATTGATCTGTTCCGCATCCATGTAGCCCGGCGCGCCGATGTAATTCCCAACCACGTACAAGACTCCGCCAAGGTTGTATCTGCGCATGATGGGAAAGGCTTCGGTGAAGTTATTCAAATTCCCATCATCGAAAGTGATCAAAATGGGATGCGGCGGCAGGTCGGCGCCTTCATTGATGGCCTGCACAAGCGTCTCGGTCGTGACCGTTTCATATCCCCAGTTGCGCAGTAGTTTCATTTGCGATTCAAAATTTTGCGGGGAGACGTAATACTGGCTGTGGGACGGAGACTCGTCGATGTGGTGATAGAGCAGGATTGGCAGAATGACCGCACCCGGCCCCTGACGCACCCGGGCATTTGTCGCCGTGGACGATGGCGCGGGTGACGGAGTGGCGGTCACTGCCGGGGCTGCGGCAACTGTCTGTGTTGCTGAGGCAGTTATCGGCGGAGTCGGATGCGTTTGTCGAGGCTTGTCATCATTCATCCCCCTGCATGAGTTGATCAGAAAAATGCCAGTCCAAAAATCCCCAGCAGAATTTTTTTCATTTTAGTGATTGAGTTCCCAGATGATACGAAGGCCATCGAGCGTCAGCCACGGTGCGATGATATTGATGACTTTGGTTTCTTTGGCGACGACTTCGGCCAGCCCGCCGGTTGCGATGACTTTCATATCGCTTCCAAGTTCTGACCTGAATCTTGCCACCATGCCCTCGACCATGCTCACGTACCCAAACAGTAAACCCGACTGCATCGCGTGGACGGTGTTGCGGCCAATGACGGAGGGCGGCACCTGCAAATCAATGCGCGGCAATTTCGCGGCGCGCGTGTACAGGGCTTCAGCAGCAAGGTTGATACCGGCCGTGATCGCGCCTCCAAGATATTCGCCGTCTTTGGTGATGGCGTTGAAGGTGGTGGCTGTGCCGAAATCCACTACGCAGGCGGGGCCGCCGTACAACTTCATCACCGCCACCGCATCGCAGACACGGTCTGCGCCGACGGCTTTGGGGTCTTCGTAGCGGATTCTGATTCCAGTTTTGATGCCGGCATCCACGACCAGTAGGGGCGGGGTCACCCCGCCCCTACTCAGATATTCGCGGCAGGCTTGCACCACGCGCATGGTCAGTTGCGGGACGACCGACGCGAGAGAGATGCCATGCAAATCTGTGACGGTCTTTCCCGCGTTTTGCAGCAAGCCTAAAAATTGCAGGCCGTATTCATCGGGCATACGGTTGTGGTCGGTGGCAAGCCGCCAATGTGCGCCAAGTTGACCGCCTTCATACAGGCCGAGAGTCAAGTTCGTGTTGCCGATGTCAATGGTGAGGAGCATGGGGTTTCGCTTTCAGACCGTGGACGATGGACGGTTTTCACGGTCAATGGTCTGTTGTCCATCATCTATTTTACCGCTTCTATGATTTCCGCGACCATGTCATAGCGGTGGAATTGCGGCATGATGTAAATTCCGCCGGCCCATGATTTGATATTTTGAATTAATTCGACAGCCAGTTCCACGCCGATTTTTGCGCCGCCATCTCCGGCAGATTCGATTCTGGCGCGCGCTTCGTCAGGGATGAAGATGCCCGGCACTTCATGATGCAAAAAGCTGGCGTGTCTCGCGCTGACCAACGGCAGAATCCCCGCGAGGATTGGCTTGTTCATTTTGCCGTGTTTCGCTTCGTAGGCTGCGATCAACTTCGGACCGTCACCCGCATAATAGATCGGCTGAGTGAGGAAGAAGTCCGCGCCTGCCTTGATCTTGCGATGCAGGTTCTTCACTTCGTTATCCACATCCTGCGGACAAAGATTCAGCGCCGCGCCAACGAAGAAATTTGTCGGCTGACCGATGCTTGTGCCGGAGTGATCCACGCCCATGTTGAATCCCTGCTTGATGAGTTTGATCAAGCCCGAGGGCACAAGATCGTAGTTATCCGTCGCTTCAGGGTAATCGCCAATCGAGGTCGGGTCACCCATCACGACAAAGACATTCCGCAAGCCGATCGCGTGCGCCGCAAGCAGGTCACCCTGCACGCGCAGAAGGTTGCGTCCGCGGGTGGGAAAATGCAAAGTTGTCTCCACGCCGATCTTGCGCTGAACCAGATCACACACCGCCCAGGCAGACATCCGCATCCGCGCCATCGGGGAGTCAGCTACATTGATGACGTCTGCCCCTGCGTCGGCTAGGAGCGAAGCGCCCGCCAGCAATTTATGAGTCGAGAGTCCGCGCGGTGGATCCATTTCAACGCAGATGGAGAATTTTCCCGCAGATAGTTTTTGTGCAAGTTCGGTGGGCTGCTCCACATCTGAAACTTCCACCTCTGAAATTTCCGAAGTTTCCAAAATCTCAGAGATTTGGATTGGAGCAGACTCAAAGGCTTTCTTCATGGCAGTGATGTGCTGCGGGGTTGTGCCGCAGCATCCGCCGACGACGCCCGCGCCAGCCTCGCGAAACGCAAGCGCGTAATCGCCGAAATATTCCGCATCGGCCGGGTACATGATCCGCCCGCCGACCTGCTCCGGCCAGCCCGCATTCGGCTTGACCCAAAACTTGGCATCGGGGGCGGCCTGTTTCATTTGCTTTAAAATTCGCAGCAATTGCGAAGGCCCGCCTGAACAATTTACGCCGATCACATCTGCGCCGGCCTCCCGCACCTTGCGCGCCACCTTCATCGGGTCGTCGCCCAGCAGGGTGCGGTCATCGCGCGTGAACGTCACCGATGCAACGATGGGCAGCGTGGAAATTTGTTTCGTAGCTTTGATGGCTTCTTGAATCTCGTATAGGTCGCTCATGGTTTCGATGACGATCAGGTCGGCGCCGGCCTCAGCCAAAGCCCTGACCTGCTCCGCAAAAGCGGATCGCGCTTCCTCGGGTTTGACTCTGCCATAGGGAGCGATTCTCACCCCCAGCGGACCGATGTCGCCGGCCACGAGCACCTCCTTGAACGATGCAGCCACCGCCCGCCGCGCAAGTTCCACGCCGGCGCGGTTGATTCTCTGTACGTCGTTTTCAAGTCCGTGCTTGCTTAATTTAAAGCGGTTCGCGCCGAATGTGTTGGTGATGATCAACTGCGCGCCGGCCTCGATATATTCGCGGTGAATATCGGCCACTGCCGCAGGGTTGGTCAAGTTGAGTTCATCGAAGCATTTATCGAAGCCCACCCCGCGCGCGTGCAGCATCGTGCCCATTGCGCCGTCGGCAAGGATGGTGGAAATTTCAAGCAGTTCTAAAAATTTTTGAGACATTTCTTTTCCTGTTCTTATTTTGTTTTTTCAAGGCATCAAGGTGGCAAGGGTTGGTGCATTTTTTTTGGTTCAATAAAAAAAATCCACAGATTATGCAGATTGCGCAGATTTTTCTTCTTCAAATAAATGCGGCGCGTATTGTTTGATTTGTTGTCCGATTTCGGAATCACACCAGTTTTCTGAAAAACCAGATAAAGGAATTAGTGTTTTTCTAGAAAAGAATTCAAAAGGCATTGGTAAGTTTCTGCTTAAGAAGAAAGTCCACTTTTTCATACGAATTTGGGAATTATCAATCAAAAGGCATTCGTGTCGAAAGCCGTAACGCCAATTGACAGATATCCTTTCAATGCTTTTCCAGTCCGTTTCAAAAACAACTCCTGGTGCGTAATATTCAATTCCTTTTTCTGAAATGACGATATGCTCGTTTCGTAAAGTTTGAATTATGTTGTAGATGCCAAATAGCCCAAGCCCTACAAGGTAGACTCGAAGACAAAGAATATTTGGGAAAATGTAAAAGAACAACCCAATCATAGCAATAAGCATCAGTAGCGAAACCGAAAAATAAATATATTTGGAACGACTTGTTAGATAATAACTGCTCATAAGTTTATACCTTGCACATCTTCCAGCGCGGGATTCAGCGGGCGGGGACAATTGCACCACGTGCCCATCATATCGTAATCCCATCTGCCTCTTCAAGCACCGACCTCGCCCATGCAGACACATCCGCGCAATAGATTTCCGCATTCTCTTTGCGGACATCGAGAATTGTTTTCGTCCACGTGGATTTATTGATAACAGGCTCGCCACCTTTCGATTTGAATTTGAAGGTGCGTTTTCCACTATCAACTGAATCCTTCACCTGCTGACGGATCAACGAAGGTGATTTCTTTTCCACAATGAACTCCCTCAGGAGGTCGCGTTCATACAACCAGCCTTCAAGGGATAGTTTACTGGAATGCTGGAGCATGTATGCGGCGACGGTCAGATTGTGGACAGCGCCGTAACCCATGTCAGAAAATTCCAGCGCAAGAAATTCATCGAAGCGAGATTGGCATAAATTTTCAGGCGCACCGCATTCAGGACAGTTCATTTCCTGCTCCAAAGCCAGATAATATAATCCTGGTCAAAGGTTGGCGCGCCTAACTCTGTGAGCTTTTGCAAAACAGTTGAGCGATGGTCAGTGCCGTGATTGACCAGGTGCAAAAGCACTGCCCAACGCGGATGGGTAAATTCAGGCGGCTTCTGATTCAATTCTTCTTCTGTCGCCTCGTTGATGTAATTGAAAAAATCCTTTGCCACTGCATCGAATAAGTCACGTGCGGCAATGCGCGTCGGATAATCTTCAAATTTCAGATGCCCAACATCGGGTCCGTTTTTCAGACCTGAAAGCCAGCGGCGGTCAGTGCTGGCAAGATGCACCATCAGATTGCGGATCGAGCCACGTGAGTAAACGTCGTCCGCGAGAAACTGCTCATCAGTAATACGGTCAATCAATTCCCATACGCGGCGGGTCATGTCAAGGTGATATTCAATGAAAGTTTTTATCATTTGCAGTGACACAATCGGTTATCTCCTGCGTTCAAGTTTTACACATCTTTCGGCAATGTCGCCCGACCCGCTTCGGTCATTTTGCCTTCTTCGCGCATTCTGCGCGCTCGCTCGATATTTGTCTCCGTCCAATTGGATTTGGGTCTGCGGCGCGTGAAGCGTGTGGCATAGCGGTCACCGTCCATGCCTTTTTCGAAGCCGTCGATCCAGCCGAAGCAGATGGCTTCCTCCACCGCATCGGCGTAGGGAATGGACGGTTTCTTCGTCACCTTCTTATATTGAATCAGCCAGATCTCTTTTTTAAATTTGTGATTCTGCTCCAGCCATTCGCGGAACTCTTCACGCGTTGTTACATAAACTGTCTCGCCGATTTCCATTGCTGCCTCCGCAACATTCCATGAATCAATTGCACAAGTTTTATATCACGAGCAGAGGGTCAGGTCAAATAAAACTGACTCATCCGTCTATTCGCTGTCCCACCATAACAAGGCACGCTGTAAAAAGGAAAAGACAACAAGCGCAGGGACGGTCATCACCACCGAGGCAGACATCAACAGCGGCCAGTTGGTTTTGTCCATTTCTTGAAGTTGGAGCAGACCAACGGGCAGGGTGTAAAGTGTCTGCGAGCGCAAGTAAAGCAGCGGCGTGATGAAGTCGTTCCAGTAAAAGAGGAAGGACAACATTCCCACTGCCATCAACGCGGGACGGGCAAGCGGCAAAGCGATTCGCAGCCAGACCTGAAACAAGTTCGCGCCGTCGAGTTCCGCAGTTTCGAACACGGAACGATCCACGCGGCGGAAGGTCCAGTAGAACAGCAAAACAAACAGCGGACTTGTTCCCATCAACGCGGGGGCGAGCAAAGGCAGGCGCGAGTTTGTGATTCCCAGCCACGCGAAAAGCAGGAAGCGCGTCAGCCACACGGCGGTGACGGGAATCATTTGCAGGATGCCGGAAAGAATCAGCAAACGAAAACGCGCGCGCTTTCCCAGCAGCGACATGCCAAACCCAGCCAGTGATGCAGTCAGCAGGGTGAGCAGGACTCCGGCAATGCTGATGAACAACGAATTGAAAAGATAACGCCCGAATGGAAGAATCTCGAAGATGCGGGCATAGTTGGCGAAGGTCGGTGCTTCGGGTAGAAACTCCAGCCCTCGAGACGGAATCAAGCCCGGGCTTCGGAGTGACGCGCTGAACATCCACAAGAGAGGCAGCAGGAAGAGTCCCGTCAGCAAAATGGAAAGCAGTCCCTTAATCTTCATCGAAGCCCTGCCCTTCAAAGATGAAGTACACCAGCCCGACAAGAATCAGCGTGACGAGAAAGACCATCAGCATCGCGGCCGCGGCCTGGCCAAATCGCAGCCCGTCGAACGCGGATTCATAAATAAAAAGCGGCGTGAAAAAAGTGGAGTAATACGGGCCGCCGCGCGTCATGATGAAAGCCGGGGTAAATGTGTTTTGAAACGAAAGCGCCACATCACGAACGCTGAGCAAAACCAGCCACGGGCTGAGCAGCGGCATGGTGATGGATGAAAAAATCTGCCAGCGGTTCGCGCCGTCCACGCGCACGGCATCGTTGACCTCGGCCGGGATGTGTCGCAGACCTGCCAGCAGAATCACGAATCCTTCGCCGATTTGAAAAAGCGAGATGAGGACGAGTGCTGGCAGTGACCAGGCGGAATCAGCCAGCCAGGATGGAGCCGGCAAACCAAGCAGCCGCAGCGCATCATTCATCGGACCGTAAAGTGGATTCAGAATCCAGAGCCAGGTCAGCGCGTAGGCCGTGTCCGGGATGACAGTCGGCAGGTATGCGGCAGCGCGGAAGAATCCAACCGCGCGGCGCGGATGGTTGTACAGCAGGGCGAGTCCGAGCGCGCCCAAAACTCGCAGCGGAATCGCCAGCGCGATGAACAAAAGCGAGTTGGTGATCGCCGCCCAAAAAAGCGGGTCGCGCCGCAGCAGTTGAAAATTTTGCCAGCCGATGAAGAGCGGCCGGTCAATGCCGTTGAAGCGCGTAAAGGAAATAAAAAACGAAATGCCTGCCGGGAGGGCGATCAGAAGGAAAGCTCCCAGCAGATAAGGTGCAAGCAAGGCAAAAATTTGCGAACGGGAACGGGTCAAATTATTTTGGCTCATGTGTAGATGTAGACTCTGTGTAATAAGTCAAACCCTTTTAACGCGAATTACGCAAATTGGGCGAATGGCGCGAATTTTTAGCGTTACACCGCATGATTTGCAAAGCAAAACACGCGCGGCGCAAGTGTTCGGGAAATTCGCGTTAAGGTTTTGCTCTTTGAACGCGACAAGTTTTGTTGTCCGAACACTCTTAACACATGAGGCATTATTTCTCGAAAAAAATTTCCTGTGAAAGCTGCACGGCCCTCAACATCGCGTCATTGACACTGGCTTCGCCATAGAAGGCGCGCATGATTTCCTCAGATGCTGTTTCCTCGACCTCTGCCCAATTTGGGTGGATGGGCAGGGCGCGAATAAATGGAATCGTATCGAGGAAGACGCGGCTGTTGGCAGGCTTTGCGTTCGGGTCGAGGAATGCAGGCGAGTTGGCAACGGAGATAAGCGAAGGCACTGTGCGCCCGGTGCCGGCAATGATGGTCTGGCCTTCGACAGAGTTGGCGTATTCGATGAAAGTCCACGCGGCGGGTTTATTCTTCGATGCGCTCGGCAGGCAATAAGCGTCGGCATGAAGGATGCTCGCCGGCACGTCCTTTTGCGGCAGGGCGGCCACGTCCCAATCAAAGTCAGCGGATTCGCGATAGGTCGGCACGCCGCGGCGGCTGTTGAAGAACATCGCCAATCGCCCGTTGATGAAACGACTCTCACTGTCTTCAGAAGACTCTTCCTCGGCGTTCGGCACAACCCGATGAATGGTCTGCAAACTGACGAAGAACTCGGCCGCTTGAAGATCTTCCGACAGGTCGAGCGTGAGCGTGGTCGGGTTGGCGTCATCGTCCACGACGACGCCGTTCACCTGCCAGATGAACGGCGCAAGGCGGATGAGCGACGGTTCGATCCCCGCCCCGAACTGGTCGGTCACCCCATCACGATCCACATCTTTGGTGAGTGCTTGCGCCGCAGAAAGAAAATCATCCCAAGTCCAGCCGTCGGCAGGGTAAGGCACTCCCGCACTGTCGAACAAATCCTTGTTGAAATAAACCACGAGGCTGGAAATATTTTGCGGAATGCAGGTCAACTCGCCGTGCCATTTGAAGGCGTTGATCGCCTCGGGATAAAAGTCCGCCTCTTTGATGAGATTGGATTTTTCAAGATACGCACCCAGCGGTTCAAGCGCGCCGATGTTGGCGAAGCCCGCAAATCGCCGGTAGTTGATCAACAGCACATCGGCGGGGTCACCCGCTGTCAGGTCGGCTGCGAGGCGTTTGCGGTAATCCGCTTGCCCGGGAATCTGAATTATCTCCACTTGAATTTCAGGGTGCGCCTGTGAAAAAGAATCCACCAGATTTTGATAAGCGGCAAGTTCAGCCGGGTCGCCAAAAACCATGAAGGAAATTTTTCCGTTGGCAGGCCGGCAGGCAGAAAGAATAATGGCTGTCATCACAAAAAGAAAAAAAATGGATTTGGTTTTCATGAAATCCTTTGAGCGTGACCAATATGGTCTGGGATTTTATCACGGAGAAGTTGACGAATACTTTATGGCCGTGATAAACTTTCGATTAAGTTTCCCCTTAATTGCAAATCAAAAATGAAAACCGTAAAACCCGTCCATTCTTTTGACAAGATCAAACTGCTGGCAGATTCCCGCCGCATGGAGATTTTGCGCCTGCTGATGGACTCACCCGCCACACTCACGCATCTCGCGCGGACCTTGAAGCAGTCTCCCGCGTGGATACGGCATCACATCCTCGCGCTTGAATCCGGCGACCTGATCGAGATCAGCGAAGTCCGCAAGACCGGCAAGGTGCTGGAAAAGTTCTATCGCGCAAAAGGCGGCGCTTTTCTTTTACAGGAGATCGTCCTGCCAAAGAGTAAAAAGCCCCCGGTCATTTTTTCCGGAAGTCATGATCTGGCGCTCGAAGAAATTGCCGAACATCTCAGCAAACATGTGACCATGTTAAGCCAGCCCGTCGGCTCGCTGGACGGGCTGGTCTACCTGCGGCAGGGATTGTGCCAAATCTCAGGCGCGCACATTTTGGATGAGACCGGCGAGTACAACACGCCCACGGTTCGGCATCTCTTCCCAGACCGCAGCGTGGAACTGGTGACACTCGCCCACCGCACACAAGGGCTGATCCTCGCGGCGGGAAATCCCAAAGGCATAAAAAAAATTTCAGACATCGCGCGCGGCAACGTAAAATTCATCAACCGCAATCCAGGTTCCGGCACACGCTTGTGGATCGACGCCGAACTCAAAAAACAAAGAATCGATTCGACATTTATCAATGGCTATGACAGAGCGGTCAAAACACACAGCGAAGCCGCTGAATTGATCTCGCAGAAAAAAGCAGATGTATCCATCGGCTTGCAGGCTGCCGCGCACCAGCACGGGCTGGATTTCATCCCGCTTTTTGAGGAACGCTACGACCTCGTCCTGCCGCGCGAGCATGAAAAGACCCTCTCACCGCTGCTCGACTACCTGCAAACATCAACCTTCCGCAGCGGCCTCAATTCATTGACCGGGTACAACGCATCTCACAGCGGAGAACAGATTGTTCCGTAAAGTTTTTTTATTTTCATATTTCGATTAAGTATTTTCTTAATCGAGTTGGCAAAATTCAACGCAAAAAGGAAATGAATATGAAACTCACCACACGCAACTTTTTATTGACCTTTGGACTGATTCTGGCGATCGCCCTGACCGCGTGCGGATCAGCCGCGCCGACAGTTGCTCTCGTTACCGAATCATCAGCCAACCCGAATCTGATTCTTGCCACCACCACCTCCACACAGGATTCTGGTCTGCTCGATGTGCTCGTCCCCATGTTCGAAGCGCAGACAGGCTATGTCGTGCAAACCATCGCCGTCGGCACGGGTGAAGCGCTCAAGATGGGCGAAGAAGGTAACGCCGATGTGCTGCTCGTCCACGCGCCCTCTTCCGAAGTCACATTCATGGACGGCGGTTTCGGCAAGGATCGTATGCTCGTCATGCACAATGATTTCATCATCGTCGGCCCGGCGGATGATCCCGCAGGAATCAAAGACCTCGGCCCCAAGGATGCCTTCCTCGCCATTTACAACGCAGGCGCAAATTTCGTCTCACGCGGCGATGACTCTGGCACACACAAAAAGGAAGTAAGTTTCTGGAAGAAAGCCGAGAAAGACCCCGCCACCGAAAAGCCCGAATGGTTCATTGAAACTGGTCAAGGCATGGGCGCATCGCTGACCGTCGCCTCTGAAAAGCAGGCGTACATCCTGACCGACCGCGCCACCTTCCTCGCCAACAAAGCCAATCTTCAACTCGAAGTTTTGCTCGAAGGCAACAACGCCCTGTTGAATGTCTATCATGTCATCACCGTCAACCCCGACAAATGGCTAGCAGTCAACTACGAGGGTGCGATGGCTTTCGCCAAATTCATCACCGACCCCGCCACGCAGGCGATCATCGCAGAGTTTGGCGTGGAGAAATTCGGCCAGCCGCTCTTCTACCCGGATGCCGATAAAACAGACGCAGACCTCGGCCTGTAATATAATCAACCTGGTAATAGGGGCGGCTCGCAAGCGAAGTCGCCCCTTTATTATCGGAGTTGAATGAATAAACTATTTTTTATTGTTTTACTTTTCCTCACATCCTGCGCAACATCCGCCTCTGCCAAAAATATTCTGCTTGTTTCCACAACATCCACACAGGATTCCGGCCTGCTTGACGCGCTGCTCCCGGCCTTTGAAGAAACGAGCGGGTATTCCGTTCAATTAATTTCAACCGGCTCCGGGCAGGCGCTCAAGATCGCAGAAGAAGGCAATGCCGATGTGATCCTGCTGCATTCGCCGTCTGCCGAAAAGGAGTTCATGGAACAAGGCTTCGGCATCGACCGCCGCCTCGTGATGCACAATGACTTTGTGATCGTTGGCCCTGCAAGTGACCCGGCCGGTACAAAGGGTCTGAGCCCCGTCAGCGCGTTTAAAAAAATCCACGAGACGCAAGTCCCGTTCATCTCGCGCAGCGATGAGTCCGGTACGCACATCAAGGAGCTTGCACTGTGGAAAGCGGCCGCGCTCAACCCGGCGGGTCAACCCTGGTATATCGAAACAGGCCAGGGTCAGGGCGCGACCTTGTCCATTGCAAATGAAAAGGATGGTTACGCCATCACGGATCGCGGCACATTTCTTGCATATCAAGCCAATATCGAATTGAAAATACTTGTTCAAAATGACAAAGATCTGCTGAACGTGTATCATGTGATCACAGTCAACCCTGAACAATGGCCGCAAGTCAATGTAGATGGCGCACGGGCTTTTGCCGATTTCATCACCTCCGCTCAAGGGCAGGAGATCATCCGCGAGTTTGGCGTGGATAAATACGGCCAGCCATTGTTTTACCCGGATGCCGATAAAACAGATTTGGAATTAGGGCTGCCTTGATTAAGTGAGAAATAGCTAAATGAATGAGCTAAGAAAACCTTTCACCACTGAGATCACAAAGTCCACAGAGTTTTTGCACAGCCCCCTGCAGAAGAGGTTTTCTCGGTGACCTCTGTGCGCTCTGTGGTTAAATCTTTTGGCAAGTGCATAAGATTAAAAGAGTTGAACCATGCTTATTGATAACGAAATCTTTCAAATCACATTGCTCTCCCTGCAAGTCTCGGCGCTCGCGACTTTAATCAGCCTGCTGATCGGCCTGCCGTTCGGCACCTGGCTGGCGCTGGGAAATTTTCGCGGAAGGTCGTTCATGCTGAGCATTGTCAATACCGGCATGGCGCTGCCGCCCGTGGTGGTGGGACTCGTCGTTGCCATCAGTCTGTGGCGCAGCGGTCCGCTGGGAGGGCTGAGATTAATTTACACGCCGGTGGCAATCATAATTGCGCAGACGATCATCTCTGCGCCGGTGGTGATGGGGTTGACAGCCGCCGCGCTTGAGTCGCTTGACCCGCGCTTGCAGCAGCAACTTTTGGGATTGGGCGCATCGCGCCTGCAAATGATCTGGATGCTGTGGCGTGAGGCGCGTCTGCCGCTGTTGGCTGCGCTCATGGCAGGATTCGGCTCGGTCATTTCCGAGGTCGGCGCTTCGATGATGGTCGGCGGGAATATCCGCGGGCAAACGCGCGTGCTGACCACCGCCATTGTGCTTGAAACCAGCAAAGGCGAATTCGACAAGGCGCTGGCTCTCTCCGCCCTGCTGCTGACTCTCACCTACCTCATCAACCTCGCGCTGACCTTGATCCAGCAAAGGGGGCAGAAAAAATGAACGAGTTAATTTCCATTCGCAATCTGCTCATTCAACGCAACGAGCGCGACGCATTGAAGATCGCGTCGCTCGACATCCAGCGCGGCGAGACTCTCGCCATCGTCGGTCCGAACGGCGCGGGGAAAAGCACATTTCTTCTTGCGCTGGCGCATCTCATCAAGCCCAAGCATGGCGAGATTCTTTTCAATGGAAAGCCCATCTCGCACATGAACGAACTCGAATACCGCCGCAAAATTTCCTTTGTCTTTCAAGACCCGCTGTTAATGGACATGACCGTCGGTCACAACATTGCGCTGGGGTTGAAGTTTCGCGGAACAGATAGGGATGAAATGCGCGCGAGGGTTATTAGGTGGAGCAAAGCCATGGGCGTGGATTCCCTGCTCAGACGGCGGGCAGGTCAGTTGTCAGGCGGTGAAGCGCAGCGAGTCAGTTTGGCGCGGGCTTTTGTCCTCGATCCCGAATTGCTTTTGATGGATGAACCGTTCTCGGCTGTCGATCCCCCAACCCGCGCACAGCTGCTAAAAGATTTGTCTAATCTCCTGTCGCACGATCATCGCACGACCATCATCGTGACGCATAATCTAACCGAAGCTGCGCAGATCGGAAATCGAATCGCAGTCATCGTCCATGGCGAGTTGAAACAGGTTGGAACGCCAAAGGAAATTAAGGCAAAACCCGCTGATCAAAGCGTGAAGGATTTTTTGAGGGAATTGTGATGTCGTTGCGAGACGGTGCTCTTCCGCCGAAGCAACCTCATTGTTGGGAGATTGCCTCGGCACAAGAACAAGAACGTGCCTCGCAATGACGCCTGCCTTTTAACGGCATACGCCGCGTTCTCACGCGGCGCAGCCAAAAGACCAACTCAGAGGGAGGAGAGAGTTTGGAAGAGCAACTTTTGGTCGCTCAATTACACAGGGTCAAGGTCAGGGTTCGTTCCGCACAGGGCGCAGGCTGCTTTATCCAGCATGTTGCATTCGATGGCGTTCGAGCAGCGGTGCGCGATAATTCTAGGCGGCTGGTCTGGCAGGTTTTCAGCAGGGTACACGACCTCGTTCTCAATCGCGATTTCGTGGCCGACATGCTCGCAGTACTTGATCTTTTCAACTTTCCAAATCTTTTCTGCCATCACTGCCTCCTGACTAACAATAATGCTCGAAGTTTATAGCCAAAACAGGATTCAGACTAGTGACAGGCGTCACAAACTGGCCTGACAAACTGCATATTTAGGATGTGATATATCCTTATTATTTTGTAAGGTGATAGACGCTGCCATCGTCACTCGCGAAATAGATTTCGCCGGAGTCATCTTGACCGAAGGTCGTGATTGTCGATCCCGTTTCAAACATAACCTGGGACTGCCACTGACCATTGGAGTGAATCAGCCCCCAAATTTTTCCCGAGCAATAGTCGCCGTACAGATAGATTCCGTTCCACTCGGGCATTGCGCCGCGATAAACATATCCGCCGGTGACGGAGCAGCCGCCTTCGCTGTGACTGTATTCTGCCACAGGCAGGAACATGCCGGGCTGCAAATTACCATCGTAATTGTGATTGCCTTCCATGACAGACCAGCCGAAGTTTGCGCCGCCTTGTGAACCGGCAGGCAGGAAATCTATCTCCTCCCACTCGCCCTGCCCCACATCGCCGATGTACAAGTCGCCGGTGAGATGGTCAAAGGAAATGCGCCAGGGGTTGCGAAGTCCGTAAGCCCAGACTTCACTGCCAAATGGATTGTCCGGCGGAATTCGGTACACATTCGGGTCATTGAAATCATTGACATCCAGCCGCAGGATCTTCCCCAAAAGTGAGTTGACATTTTGTCCGTTTCCGTGCGGGTCGCCGGCAAAACCGCCATCGCCGAGGCCGGCATAAAGATATCCATCAGGGCCGAAGGCCAACGCCCCGCCATTATGATTCGGATACGGCTGTTGAATGTTTAACAGCACGGTCTCGCTCATTGGGTTGGCGAAGTTGTCCCACAAAAAGCGCGAGATCACCGTGTTTCCGTTTTTATCGGTGTAGTTGACGAATAACATGCCCGCTTCGGGCTGAGGATAAAACGCAAGGCCGAGCAGTCCCTGTTCGTTGCCACCGCTTCCCACGCGGTCTGTGATGTCGAGGAAGGGCTGGTCGAGCAGTTGTCCGTTTTCGATGATGCGGATGACCCCGTACTTTTCAATAACGAACAACCTGCCAGTGCCGTCGTGGGCGGGCTGAATATCTACCGGGCGATTAAGTCCGCTGGCGATCAATGTCCATTGGTAGTTGTTTGGGTCGGGGAATGTACTTGGGACAGGAGTTGCTGTTTTAGAAGGAATTGGCGGGACGGGGGCGGTATCCGGCGCGGGCGGCGACGCTTCGCGTGTTTGGGTCGCAGAGACAACTGTCGGCGGAGGGAGAGGCGTGATGGTTGGAGAAACAGACTCTGCCAATCCTCCACAGGCAAGAATTGGCAGAGTCAATAAAATCAGAAGTCGTTTCATTATGATTGTTTATCGCTCACATCAGTAGCTTCCACATCCACAACTTCATCCTGCGCATTCACGTTCATGTTGCCGGCGATTTCTTTCAGGTGTTCCTGAACCACCGCAGGCGGACATAACTCAGTGAAGACATACGAACCGAGCCAGAGGATTGCGGCATCATCGAGCGCGCCGATGACGGGCAGCGCAACACCGGGCAGAATATCCACTGGCGAAAAAAGATAGATCATCGCGCCGATGGGAATCAACTTGGCAAAAATATTCACGCGCGAATCACCCATAAGACGAAATATTAGTTTGAGATGGTTAATTGTTTCATGCACCACTCCGCTTTTCTGGCCTATGGTAAGAGTAGTTGGTTTCTTTTCATCCATTTGAATCTCCTTATGAATATTTGTATTATATGCGATTTGCTCGTATCTACGCATTCCGACAGCAGAGCGTCGCGTATGCCTGTTGGTGTAAAATCACGCCATGCCTTATTTGATCGATGGACATAACCTGATTCCAAAAGTTGGATTGCGGCTCGACGCGCCCGACGATGAATTGCAGTTGGTAAAATTCTTGCAGGAATTCGCGCGTCTTAAACGCCAGCAGGTGGAAGTGTATTTTGACGGCGCGCCGATCGGTCAGGCTGGGACCCGAAAGCTGGGCACCGTCCGAGCGCATTTTATTCGGCTGGGGCAAAGCGCCGACAGCGCCATCCGCGCGCGACTGATCCGCATGGAGCAGGACGCAAAAAAATGGATTGTCGTTTCATCTGACCATGAAGTTCAAAACGCGGCGCGTGCCGTCGGCGCTCAGTTTATGACTTCGGAAGAGTTCGTAAAATTTTTGCGCGAGGCATTGACCTCTGCACCCAAAGAACCCCGGGGCGACAAGAAACTTTCACCCGCCGAAGTGGACGAGTGGCTGAAAGTCTTTCGTGAAAAACGGCGCTAATTACGATAAATTCACTCCAAATTCTAATCCTATTTTAATGTTATTCGGACTATTCAGGTGTATATTCTAGCCATCGACACCTGCCCTCCCCTTTATTGGTATCTAGGTGTCAACCCGCCGCTTGATTAGCATGCCCCCCCCATGCTGACAAGCGGCGGAACCTTTCCCCTCCTGCCTCCCCCAAATCCCACGAACATGGATTTGGGGGAGGTTGCTTTCAGGGCTATAATTTAAACATGAGCACTGCATTTGCCTTTGTCCCATCTCGGACGCACAAATTTCCAGATCACCCCGAAAGGTCGGGGCGGTTGGATGCGCTCGAGCCCATGCTCGCTTCCTTTGACGCTGAAAAAATCGAAGCGGTGCAAGCAACCTTTGAAGAGGTTGCTCGCGCGCATCATCCAAAAATGATTCGCGCAATTGAGGAAGTCTGCCAAGACGGACCTGGCATCATTGACCACGCCCCCACTTTCATTACTAAAACATCCTACGAAGATGCGCTGCTCGCGGCGGGCGGTGTGATTGCTTGCACGCGCGCGGTGCTTCACGGTGATGCGCAGAACGCCTTCTCCATTGTCCGCCCGCCGGGGCATCACGCCGAACCCGATCGTGCAATGGGATTTTGCATCTTCAACAACATCGCCATCGGTGCGCGTAACGCACTGGAACATGGAATGCAGCGCGTGATGGTCATTGATTACGACGCGCATCACGGCAACGGAACTCAAGCCGCATTCCTTCACGAAGATAGAGTCGGATTTATCTCGAGTCATCAATGGGGAATTTATCCCGGCACAGGTTGGATCACAGATGCGCCTCATGCAAAGGGACGGCTGGTCAATGTACCCTTGCATGAGTTTGCAGGCGATGGAACTTTCGCGCGCATTGCCGATGAAATCTTTCAGCCGCTGGTTGAGTCATTCCGTCCACAGATGCTGTTAATTTCGGCGGGCTTCGACGCGCATTGGAATGACCCGCTCACATCGCTGGGGTTGTCCACGCGCGGATATTATGAGATGTCGAAAAAACTGGTTGGGATCGCGGATGAATACTGCGGCGGAAAAATTGTCTTTGTGCTTGAAGGCGGCTACGACCCGCACAACGTCGCCAACGGGGCGGGAGCTGTCTTCGACGCATTGACCCACTCACAGTTAAGTCACGACCCGAACGACCCGTCGCCGTATACCGATGTGGATCACGAATCCCGCATCGCTGAAATTTTAAAATGGCAGGGCATCCCGTAGTAAAATCCGAGGGATGACACTCAGAATCAAAGGAGCGCGAGATGAATAGAAAAGAGAGCAAGGGTTTTGTTCAACTTGAATGGATCTGCCCGAGTTGCGATGGGCGCAACCCCGGGCCGGTGAAGACCTGTTCGCAATGCGGCGCACCGCAGCCGGACAATGTGCAATTCCATCGCGCGGCCGATGAAAAGTTAGTGACTGATGAAAAGTCAGTTGCGGCGGCGAAGGCTGGCGCAGACATCCACTGCGGATTTTGCGGGACGCGCAACCCGGGCAATGCGGCGACCTGCTCGCAATGCGGCGCGGATTTGAAGGAAGGCAAGGCGCGCGCGGCGGGACAGGTTTTGCAGGCGGCTCCCTCTGCGCCGAAAGTTGTGACCTGCACGAATTGCGGGGCTGAAAACCCGGGCACAGAGCGCATGTGCGCAAAGTGCGGTTCGCCATTACCAAAAGCAGCCGCGCCTGTTCAAGCGGCGGCTCCGCGGCCGGTGCAAACTCAACAAGCCCCGGCAGCATCTGCGAATGCACCAACGAAAAAAGTTAACTGGCTGATGTTCGGCGGCATTGCCGCGTTATTGTTAGTCTGCTGTGTCGCGGCCATATTCATCTTTGCTGTTCCATCAAAATCTGTGACCGGGACCGTGACCGACGTGCAATGGCAGACATCCGTGCCGGTGCAGGAGATTCAGGCGGTCAACCATACGAACGAAAGCGGCAACCCGCCTTCGGATGCTTACAACGTGTCCTGCCACGATGAATCAAAGGAAGTATGCGAAGAGAAGACCATCGACAAAGGCAACGGCTTCGCGGAAGTGGTACAGGAATGTCACACAGAGACCACTCAATATTGCGATTACACCGTGGATGAATGGAACACGATCCAGACCTACACGTTGAGCGGCAATGACCTCTTCCCTGTTTATGAAAGCCCGAACCTTTCAAGCGACCAGCGCACAGGCACATCCTCGGAGACTTTCCACGTCTTCTTCAGCACTGACGATGGGCAGGTGACCTACGAGCCGGGTTCAGTATCTGACTTTCAGCAGTTTGAAATTGGAAGCCAGTGGACGATCAAGTTAAATGCGGTGGGCGGGGTGGTGAGTGTGGAAAGGTAACAAGTTGAAAGTTTGAAGGTTTGAAGGTTGAAAACTCCTGAGCAATCGGGAGTTTTTTATTTGGTTCTCTGGGAATTGCTGTGACGCTTCGCGTTGTACACGGACGCTTCGCGCACGGACGACACGGAAAAACCTTTAAAATCTGCTTTTTTTCTCCGTGCTTTCCGTGAATTCCGTGTACCCAGAAGGGTTAATCACGGCAATTCCTAATGATCCTTTTATTTACGGAGTCGAAAGTCTCCACATCCATTTATAATCAATTTATGAATCATTCAATTGCAATTATCGGCGGTGGACCTGCGGGGTTGATGGCGGCGGAGGTGTTGAGCCTGCGCGGCGTGAGGGTGGGCGTGTACGATTCCATGCCTTCACTTGGGCGGAAGTTTTTACTGGCGGGCAAGAGCGGGTTGAACTTGACTCACTCTGAGCCATTTGAGAAGTTTATCTCGCGATATGGGAATCGAAAAGCAGAAGTTGAAACGTGGCTGAAAGATTTCACACCTGACAACCTGCGCGAGTGGGCGCGCGGACTTGGCGTGGAAACCTTTGTTGGGACGTCCGGGCGGGTGTTTCCAATGGAGATGAAAGCCAGTCCGCTGTTGAGGGAGTGGTTGAAGAGATTGGCTGAGTCAGGAGTCAATTTTCAGTTGCGGCATAAATGGAACGGATCTATCGCTACCGAGGGCGGGAGATTGAGCATGGAACTTGAAACGCCGGAAGGAATCAAAACCATCAACGCGGATGCTGTGGTTTTGGCGCTCGGCGGCGGCAGTTGGGCAAGACTCGGCTCGGACGGCGCATGGGTCTATTGGCTGAATCAGGCCGGGGTTAAGGTCGAGCCGTTGAAGCCGTCCAATTGCGGATTCGATGCGGCGTGGAGTCCAGTCTTCAAGGAAAAATTTGACGGGCATCCGATCAAGTCAGTGGTGTTGTCGTTTGGAGAGTTTCGTCAGCAGGGCGAGTTTATCGTCACGAAGGAGGGTGTGGAGGGGAGTTTGATCTACGCGGCTTCGGCGTTGATGCGTGATGAAATTCTTGCCAATGGAAAAGCAGTGATGCACCTTGACCTCGCGCCCGACAAAACGGAAGCGCAGTTGATCGAGAAGTTAAACAAACCGCGTGGGTCGCGTTCGATGGCGAGTCATTTGGAGAAGACGGTTGGGATGAAGGGCGTGAAGGCCGGACTGTTGCGCGAGTTTGTGCCGAAGACTGAATTTGAAAACATGGAGCGGCTTGCTTTTTACATCAAGCAGTTGCCTGTGCCATTGATCGCAACACGTCCGCTGGATGAAGCGATCAGTTCCGCGGGCGGTGTGATGTTTGAGTCACTGGATCAAAACTTGATGTTGAAGGCATTGCCCGGAGTTTTCTGTGCCGGCGAAATGCTGGATTGGGAAGCGCCAACAGGCGGGTATTTATTGACAGCGTGTTTTGCGAGCGGAAGAATGGCAGGGGCTGGCGTGATGAAGTGGCTGGAAAGAAAACCATAGAAAAGGAGAAATTCATGGACAGCAACAAAAGCGGTATCAGCTTGATTGATGAATACATTGCAGGCTTTCCGAAAGAGATGCAAAAAATATTGAATGATGTTCGAGCGACCATCAAGGCGGCTGCGCCAAACGCGGAGGAAAAAATCAGTTATCAAATGCCGACGTTTTTCATGAACGGGAATTTAGTCCATTTTGCCGCCTTTAAAAACCATATCGGGTTTTACCCCACCCCGAGCGGAATTGAGGCTTTCAAAAAGGAGTTGTCCATTTACAAAGGCGCGAAAGGATCGGTTCAATTTCCGCTGGACAAACCCATGCCGTTGAAGTTGATCGCCAAAATTACGAAGTTCAGGGTTGCTGAAAATTCAAAGAAAGCCAAATCAATAACGGGCGGGAAATAATAAAGGTTGCAAGAGAAGTCAAACATAACTAACCCAGAATTAAATCTGGGACGCAGACGAACGCTGATTGACGCTGATAAAAGCGAATAATCAGCGTCCTTTTTGTTCTTAAAAACAAACTCACCCCGAAACCTTAATTTCGGCGCGAGTCATATTTTTGAACCTAAACCTTTTGTTTCGCCTGTTCCACGACCTCAACCACGTCGGGCAGGTCAATGCCCAGTTCGCGCAATTTCTCGAGGGTGGGAATGCTGTTCGCATCCCAGCCGCGGCGTTGATAGACAGCATCCATCAACTGCTCGTATTGATTCTCGCGGTACTTGCGTAAATGCCTCATCTTTTCTTCGGTGGATAATCCCGCAGGGTCAAGTTCGATCAGGCGTTTGAGCTGCTCATCGTAGCGGCCCTGGCGTGATTCATACTCCGCCACGGTGACAGGCCCCATCGCGCGGTACGGCGGATAATCATGCTGGCGGCCGACTCGCCCCATGCGCAGGGCAAAAACTTTTTGGAAGTTATAAACGCGCTCAGATTGATTCAGCAAATCTGCGGTAGTGGTCGGTTTGCCGGTCACGCCTTGATGGATCCACGTGTAGTTCTCGACATGCTCTTCCACTTTGGCAGGCTCCTTGGTCTGCTTGTTATTCTCAGGCGAGATGTCATTCCACGGAAGTTTGCACAATCCATGCAGGCTGAACCATGTGCGCCACATTGGGAAATAATGCAAGGCTTCGGCTTTGTCCTTGAACGACGGCAAAAGATTCTGCACCTGATCCATGAAGATCAGCCAGGCTTCGTCATGCTGCGGACCCTTGGTGGCCATGCCGTAGCCGCCTTGTTGGGCAAGAGACTCTTTGGTGAGGTATTCCGAAATCTCCATGCCCTTCATTTCCATGCCAATGTCATGTAGGAACTTCGCATCCGCGCCGTATTCACGCACGAACAATTCCTTCATGTAACGGATACCCTGACCGACGATCACGCCAAAGCCATCACCGCGCGCCATTTGATGCAGAAGCTCCAATGCGGCAGAGCCATTGCCAAAATTCAATTCAAGTCCGCCAGTGTGTTCTTTCGTAATAAATCCTTCTTCATAACATTCCATCGCGAATGCGACACAGTTAGCGAATGAAATACTGTCTACGCCATAGGTATCGCAATAGAAATTGAGTTCCAAAACTTTTTGCGGATCGAAGTTGCCGATGTTCGAGCCAAGCCCCGCCGCGCCTTCATACTCAGGCCCATCTACCAGAACGCAATCCCCGGCATACGGTCCAGTTTTAAGCGGGAAGTGATCCACGCCATGCGAGCAGCTCATGGTGCATCCCAGCCAACAGCCATCGGGCAATCCCTGAGTGAAGGATTCCTTCCAGACTTTCGAATCAATCAAATGCGTGTCAGGATGCGAGCCGTAGCGATAGTTATGAGTCGGCAGCAGATCGAAATGATCCATCACTTCAACGATGTTGGCCGTGCCGATCTTGCGCATCTGATTCTGCTTGTCGTCCAGATCCGCAATTTCCTTGTTGATGCGCTGCCCCGCCTTGCGGATGAGCGCCATATCGGCCACGTTATTTTTATCGCCGCCCATGTCGGTGTAACGCACCACAATCGCCTTGATCTTCTTGTCACGGAAGACACGCCCCGCGCCGCCGCGCCCCGCCTGCTTGAACCGCGCTTCCTTTCGGCGCACATCGTACCAGGTGGAATTGATCAACGCATAGCGGATATGCTCCGCCGCCTGACCAGCCGACAGCACAGAGATTCCGCGCCGACCTTTTTCATCGCCTCCGTACCGCGCCGTGAGCTGGTTGCCGATCTCATGCGAATCCAGCGCTTCGAGAGAATCCTGCTCGATCGTCACCTTGCCAGTATCCCCGTCTATGAAGATGACCACATCCCCGGCAGCCTTTCCTTGAATCTCAATCGCATCGAAGCCAGAGAATTTCAGGAAGGGCGCGAAGTATCCGCCGACGTTGCTGTCAATCACATTCTCGGTCAACGGACTCAATGTCACCACCGTGGATTTGCCGCTGCCCGGGTAGGCAGTGATGCCGCAAATGGGGCCGTTCGCAATCACGAGTGCATTCTGCGGGTCGTTCCATTTTGTTTCAGGTGTGACCGCATCCCAGAGCAGCTTGAGTGCAAATCCGCGCCCGCCGGTGAACAAATCCTTCATCTGCTGTGTGACAGGTTTCTCGCGGAAGGTATTATTTTCCAAATTGATGTACAACGTCCGCCCGGCATAGCCGCGTTCGACGGGACGTTTTTCGTAGGTGTATTCGCCCAAAAGGGTGGATATTGCAATGGTCATGTAATTCTCCTTGTTAACTAAAGACGCCGCACTCATTATCACGGAAAGGACATGGAATGCCAACTGATAATCCTCCCCTTCTTGGAGTGTCAAGAGGCAGGGTGGATTTATAATTGAAACTCTCTCCCTTCTGGCAGGAAGACCTTAACCACAAAGGAACAACACTTGCCCTGGCGGGCAGTGCCAGGGAGGGTCACGACACTTGCGCCGTACGCCAGTGCGGTGAGGGAAAAAGCTAAATAACGTGAATAATAGATAAGCCAAGATCGTGTCAAAATCACGAGGTTCTGACCGCAGAGGCGCGGAGAACGCTGAGAAAACCACTTGAAAACTCCGTGAACTCTGCGTCTCTGCGGTAAAAATTCCTTATCCATTATTGACGTTAAATAAACTTTATGCACCTTTGTAGTTGAGAAATAGATGAAAAGAGGCGAAAATGAACGTATCCGATGCCATTCGATTAAAGCGCGCGGTAAGAAAGTTTCAAGACACTCCCCTGCCCGATGATGTAGTCCACGCCATCCTCAACGCGGGACGCAGATCGCAATCCTCGAAGAATACTCAAGCGTGGCAGTTCATCGCCATTCGGGAGAAGTCCATTTTGAAGGAGCTTTCCACCTGCGGCGAGTGGGCGGGGCACATTGCCGGCGCGGACTTGTGCATCGCCATCCTCACGCCTGACCCGGCCGGGAAATTTCAGATCATGTTTGACGCAGGTCAGGCCGCGGCATTCATGCAGCTCGCCGCTTGGGAGTTGGGAGTTGGCTCGGTGCCCGCATCAATCTATGAACCTGAGAAGGCGCGCCAGATTTTAGGCTTTCCCGCCGAATGGCATTTGCGGGTCGCGCTGTCTTTTGGGTATCCGCTTGAAGCGGAGAAGTTATCCGCGCCGCCAAAGAAGGGCGGGCGAATGCATTTGGATGAAGTGGTTCATTGGGAGAAATGGTGATTCCAAAAATAATTGGATATTTTCGCTCATAATTCAAGCAGACAGGATTACAATGGGGTTGTCGGTAAATTCGAGTATTTTTTCTGGAAAAGTTTCAACGCATTAATTTACAAGTAGAGGAAAGGTATTCAAATGGCTAAAAAGAAAACAGCGGAAGAAGGCGCAAAACCAAAGATCGAACAAAACGTGATCATCGCGATCATCAGCGCAATTACAACTGTCGCAGTTGCAATGATTCCATTCTTAATGAACAGAGCCAACTCTGAGCCTGCGCCAACCCTTGCGCCGCTGGTTGTCACCACTACATCAGCGGCGACCCTGCCAACGGAGACAGTATCAGCCGTCCCGTCTGAAACGGAAGCGGCGGCATTAACTTCCACGCCAGTCCCGCAAATCGGAATCTTCAACGGGTTTCTGGCCGCTGACATTGAGGGGCTTCTTCCCAAATCAAGTTTCAAGCCGGACGAGGCGATCTATCTGCTCTTTGAAATTAATGACCCGACAGGCAAAAATGTCGTCAGGGTCGTATGGTCGGTGGTGGAGGCAAAAGGCTTCAAGGCTGGCGCCGTGTTATCCGATACGCCATACATCATCAACGAGAAAAAATATGTAATATTTTCGGACCATGGAGTCAATCCGTGGGCGGTCGGGAAATATCAAGTTGACCTGTATTTAAATAACACGCTGTTCCAGACAATTCCATTCGATATTGCGCGTTGATAAAAAAGCCTGCCGGGTCCGGCAGGCTTTTTTCTTTAACTTTCCATTAACAGACAAAAATTCCTTTATGGTATATTCCCATCAATGCCTGAAATAATATTGATCGTTGAAGATGAACTCTCTTTACAAGAGACCCTTGCCTATAACCTGAAAAAAGAAGGGTACACCGTTGAAACCGTCGACGATGGCCGCTCTGCGCTCGAATCTGCGCGGCGGTTGAAGCCCGACCTGATCGTGCTGGATATCATGCTGCCCGAAATGGACGGCTTCGAAGTGGCGCGCATTCTGCGCAAGGAAATGTCGGCTGCCATCTTGATGCTCACCGCGCGCGATGATGAAATTGACCGCGTCGTTGGCCTTGAAGTCGGCGCGGATGATTACCTGACCAAACCCTTTTCGATGCGTGAGTTGCTGGCGCGGGTCAAATCACAGCTGCGGCGCGCGCGCCTGCTGCGCGAGGAAATGGGCAAAAGCAAAGACTCAATCACACCGCACGAAAAACTGACCTTCGACAACCTCACCATTGACCTCACCCGCCGCGAAGTCACTTTGAACGGTGAGCCGATTCAGATCAAGCCAAAGGAATATGAACTGCTGCTCTTCCTGGCCGAACATCGCCGACAGATGCTTTCACGCGAATTCATACTTGAGCGCGTTTGGGGCTGGGATTTCATCGGCGACAGCCGCACCGTGGATGTGCATGTCCGCTGGCTGAGGCAGAAGATTGAAGCAGATGCATCCAACCCAGCGCGCATTGTCACCGTGAGAGGCGGGGGGTATCGGTTTGAAGGATGAAAAACAGTTGAAGGTCAAAGGTCAAAAGTCGGGATGAATTCATTTCTTTTGGGGTTGGTTATTACTTTATTAATTGTCGCCGCGTGGTTTGCGTGGCGATATTACGATCTAAAACGGCGCATCGAAAGATACTCAAACGAAATTCGCAAACTCGAAAAGAATCTCCCCACCGATGTAAGTCATATTGAAAATTTATCCAATGCCATCGCATCACTGCAAACAGCTTTCAACCTGCAACTTTCAACTTTAAACTCGAATAACGCCCGCCTCTCCACCGTACTCGAACAACTGATCGACGGCGTACTCATCGCAGACGCAGACGGGTTCATTCAGCTTGCGAACCCCGCGGCGCAAAAACTTTTCGACGCATCAGGTGTAGTTGGGCGAAGCATCACAGAAGTTGTCCGCAATCATCAACTCGTGGATGCGTGGCGGCGCTGTCAACAGACGCGCGAAGTGCAAAGTGAATCTGTCGAGTTGCCGGCGCGCCGTCAATTTTTACAGCTCATCGCCATCCCCGATACCCACGCAAGTGGAAGCTTGCTGCTCGTGCAGGATTTGACCCGCGTGCGCCGACTCGAAACCGTGCGGCGGGATTTCATCTCCAACGTCTCGCATGAACTGCGGACTCCGCTTGCTTCGCTCAAGGCATTAACCGAGACGCTGCAAAGCGGCGCTCTTTCGGACCCGGAAGCTGGTCCACGTTTCCTGGGCAGGATCAGCACCGAAGTAGACGCGCTGACGCAGATGGCGCAGGAATTGCTCGACCTCTCGCGTATTGAGTCCGGCCAGGTGGAATTGATCCTCGCGCCGCTCGTGCCGAAGAATTTGGTCACATCTGCCGCTGATCGTATGAGAATGCAATCCGAGCGGGCTGGGTTGAAGTTGTCGATCAAGTGTGAGGATGGTCTGCAAAATATCCGCGCGGATAAATCACGGCTGGAGCAGGTGCTCGTGAATCTGATTCACAACGCGGTCAAGTTTACAAAGCCGGGGGGCGAAATTTCTGTCGAAACGGAATCAGCCACCGGCGGGATTCGATTCGCTGTGCGGGATTCGGGAGTTGGGATCCCGGCGGAGAGTCTGTCCCGCATCTTTGAAAGATTCTATCGAGTCGACAAGTCCCGCACAGGTTCAGGCACGGGACTTGGGCTTTCAATTTCGAAGCACATCATCGAAGCACACGGCGGAAAAATTTGGGCGGAAAGCAATGAAGGCCGTGGAAGTGTTTTTTATTTCGTCATTCCGCTGGCTAATTCATAAACGTTTCCTGAACATCAACCACATCCTTGCCCGCCTCAGGAATGGTGCGTGTGTATTTGCCGTCTGATTGAAGGATGCGCGCGCGGGTATTGTCTTTCAAATAGGTTTCCAGAATGCGGTTTCGCAAAAAATGGATTTGGTCCTTGTTTTCAACAGGGAAGACAACTTCAACGCGATGGTTAAGGTTTCGCGGCATAAGGTCGGCGCTGCCAAGATAAATATTCTCTTTGCCGTCGTTTAGGAAATAAAATAAACGGCTGTGCTCAAGATACCGCCCGACGATGCTGACGACGCGGATATTTTCGCTGACGCCTTTTATGCCCGGCCGCAAACAGCACATGCCGCGCACGAGCAGGTCAACTTGTACGCCGGCTTGCGATGCCTGATATAAAAGCTGGATCATGTGCGGGTCAACCAGTGAATTTAGCTTGAAGATCAAATGCGCTTTGCGTCCCTGCCTGGCATGTTCGGTCTCACGCGCGATCATCTTTTCAAGTTTCTTGCGCAAGCTTACGGGGGCGACTAATAATTTGCGATATTCCTGTTTAGTGGAATAACCCGTCAGGTAATTAAACAGATCGGTGGCATCTGCGCCCATGTCATTGTCGGAGGTGAAGATGCCGAAGTCTTCGTAGATGCGCGAGGTGTTCGCGTTGTAATTGCCGGTTGCGAGGTGTAAATATCGGCGGATGCCCTCCCCTTCCTGGCGCACCACCATGGTCACTTTGCAATGGGTCTTCAAGCCGACAAGCCCATAGACCACATGCACGCCGACTTCTTCCAGCGCGCGCGCCCAGCCGATATTTGACTCTTCGTCAAAACGCGCCTTTAATTCAACGAGCACCGCTACCTGCTTGCCGCGCTCGGCAGCTTCGAGCAGGGCTTCTACAACAGGCGCATTCGGGCCGACGCGGTACAGGGTCTGTTTGATCGCCAGCACATGCGGGTCGCGCGCGGCGGCGTTGATGAAATCGACGACAGGCTTGAACGAATCATAGGGGTGATGGAAGAGGATGTTGTCGTTTCGGATGGCTTCGAATATATCCGCTGCGCTTTCGGCATATTTCAAGGCTTTGGGAATCCGCGGCTTGTAGGGAGTATCTTTCAAGTCGTGTCGCTCCACGTTGCCGTAAAGCTGCCACAAGCCGCTCAAGCCGAGCGGACTGTCTAAAACATAGACGTCATTGCGAGTCACTTCGAGGTTATCCACCAGCAGTTCGCGGATGTTCTCTGGCATGGATTCATAAATCGCCACCTGCACCACCGAGCCGAACTTGCGTTTGCGGATATTCTGCTGCATGGTCTCCAGCAGGTCATCGGCTTCGAGTTCCTGAATTTCGATATCGGCGTCGCGCACAATGCGGAAGGGATGCGCGGCGGTCACTTCCATGCCGGGGAAGAGGTCGTCGAGATTGGCGGCGATCACCTGCTCGAGCCAGACGAAATAATGCTGGTGGGGAATCGTCCCATCTTTGCGGACTCCGCCCGAAGAACGTTTGATCGGAAGCAGGCGCGGCAATGTATCTGGCACTTTGAGGCGCGCAAATTTTTCGTTCCCTTTTTTATCGCGGATCACGATGGCAAGATTCAAACTGAGGTTGGAAATATGGGGGAAGGGATGCCCGGGGTCCAGCGCCAGCGGCGTTAGGACAGGGTAAACCACTTCCTTGAAATACGAGTCGGCACGCTCTTTTTGCGTCTTGGTTAATTTATGATAATCAATGATGTGAATACCCATTTTATCAAGCTTGGGTAACAGCTTGCGTTGATAACAGCGCTGCGCTTCGCTCAACAGTTCGAGCGACAATTTACGAATCGCGGCAAGCTGATCGGGCGGAGTCATGCCGTCGGGTGAGATTTCCATGATACGCGCTTCCACCTGCTTGCGGATGCCTGAGACGCGTACCATGAAGAACTCGTCCATGTTGGAGCCGAAGATGGCCAGGAATTTTGCGCGTTCGAGCAGCGGCTTGGATTCATCCCAGGCTTCCTCCAGCACGCGGCGCTGAAATTCGAGCATGCTCAGCTCACGGTTAAGATAAAGAGCGGGAGAGGCGAGGTCAACAATTTCGGTCATACTATTTTTCGCCGATCTCAACTAGAATGCCCGGCGTTAATAGCCATTCCAGCGTAGCCCTGCGGGTGTGATGCAGGTCATCAGTGGAGAAGCTGCATACGCCGCCCTTCTTGAGGGTCATATCCATGTTTGAGTTTTCTGAAACAAGCAGTCCGATCAGGGCTGTCAATTGCGGTTCATGCCCAATCAACGCAAGGCTGTTCACGCTGTATTTCTCGTTCAGTTCGGCGATCAAAAGATCGGGGTCGCCCATGGGGACGAGGTTTTCGCTGAACCCAACATCCTTCTTCATTTTGAAAACATCCGCGAGGATTTCAGCGGTCTCTTGCGCGCGGATGTACGGGCTGGACAGGATCAGGTCAAAGTCTGCGCCGAGGGTGCGCAAGCCTTTTGCGATCTGTCGCATTTTCTTTTTACCCTTATCTGTCAGCGGGCGCTCGTTATCCTGAAATTCCGGCGTGCCTTCATCAACTGCAATGGCGTGGCGAATAATGTACAAGTTCATGATCTATTCTCCTGTGGAAAGGGTTGGTCTGGCGCAGAGCGCCAAAAAGTGACCACCTCGCCTTTGTCTTCGATAAAATGCGACAGGGCAAGGGCATGGCGTACTTGATAATAGCGGCGGGCAGGTTCGGGGTCATGAGAAGCGGGAGCGAGTTCGTCAAAATCTGCAAGCTCATGTAATGTCACTTCCATATCCTGAATATCACCCATCGCGGTTTGATAATCATGCAGCCTTTTTAGATACTCTGCCGGTGAGTTGCGAAGGATGGGATGGATGATCTCGATCATGTAGCGGAATTTCTTAAACGCCACCCGCAGGCGGTGGATCGTAGCTGGCTGGCCTGCGTCCACCAGTTCATAGCGTTGATTGACGACCGCATAGGCTTCGTCAACGACTGAAAACAAGGTGATCTCCAGATCCGTGAGTTCTGCGGACGCCAGCGTTTTACCCAGTTTTTGGATCCGCCTGGAAAGTCCGGCAATCTTTACAGACATGATCTCTTTGCGAGCCTTGCGCAGTAGTTTCTTTTCCTTCTTCTGCAAAAATTCCAGAAATGGCTGGAGCACAGGCACACTGTGAATATTCTCGGAGGCATCCGCAAGCATGACCTGCACATCGCGCAGGTCATCAAGATTATCCAACTGATCTTTCAAGGCGCGCCGCATTTTTTTAATTCTGGGGTCACGCATCACAACCCGCAGCAAAATGAGAAGGGAGAGCAGGCGGCGCACCGCCACCCGCAAATCATGTACCGCTTCTTCAGAAAATTTCGATTGGCAGGCCTTAAGCTGGGTTTTGTATTTCTCCCAGCGCGCATCCAGCGATTCTATTAACAGGGTTTTCGTTTCCATATTTTATTCCACGATCTCGAGCTTCATACCGAACACATCCTGAAAAAGCCTTTGCCGCTTTTCGAGCGTCCATCTTTCAAGCATCAGATCGCCTTCCCCTTCAAGATTCAACTTCCAGGTGTTCTTATGCTGGCTGAGCCGAATATCCTTCACGCGCCCTGTGTGGCTCACATCCAATGCATCCGCGAGGCGCATCAAGGCGGAAAGTTTAATCACCGTCAAGCGGTCTTTTGGCGTCAAGGCTTTGAAATTCTCATCTTCAAGGGACGGTGTTGATTTGCGGTGATACAGCATGATGTTGGCAACAATATTTTGCTGGTCTTCAGACAACCCGATCAGGGGGCTGGCTTTCAGGATGTAATAACCATGTTTGTTATGATCCACCGTGTTGATGAAATGACCGATATCATGCAGCAACGCGCCGATCTCCAGCAGCAGCCTACTTTCTTCACCCAGGTTATGCAAAGCATAAGACTGGTCAAATAATTTTCCTGCAAGGCGCGCAACCAATCGCGCATGTTCCACGTCAAATTGATATTTCCCGCCGAGGCTCAAAGCAGAAGTCCACACCTGCTCACGCGGTGAAACCCGCACGCTTTCCTGCAAGCGATAAGCCATATCCCAAAGAACGCCATCCTTCAACCCAACATTCGGGATAACCACTTCCTTGATCTTCGCCTCATGCGTGATCATTTGCAAAACAATGGATGCCGGCAGGATGACATCTGCGCGGTCAGGTTTCAATTTGAATTTACGCGCTCTTTCTTCGACCTTCATCCTGCTCAATGTTTCGACGAGTTTATCCAGCTCTTCAAGCGTGATCGCATGGTCGCTGTCGCGCTTGAAAAGCTTCTGGCGCAAATTACCCATCTCCTCGATGTTCCCGCCTGTCCCGACGCAAATATCAATTTTTTTCGAACCAATCTCACGGTCAATGCGGTGACGCGCTGCTTCAGCATATTCACGAACCAGTTTATGAAAAGGCATCACAGCATTCTTGGCGCCGGTCAACTTATTAAGCAGGCGCACAGTACCCATGTTATAGCTTTCAGTGGAAAGGATGTTTCCGTTTTGTGAAATTGTCACTTCCACGCTGCCGCCCCCAATATCGATCAGCAAGGCGTGTTTGTCATTCAAGTTGACCGACTGAGCCACAGCCAGGTGTATGAGCCGCGCCTCCTCCTCCCCGCTGATGATCTCGATCTCAATGCCGGTGGAGCGCGCAATGCGGTCAACGAGGAGGTCGCTGTTGGTCAACTCGCGCATGGCGCTGGTGGCAACCGCGCGGGCTTTTTCCACTTTATGATCATCCATGATCTTACGAAAGCGGGTGAACGCATCCACAGCCTGTTGCGCTGTTTCTTCGCGGACGATCCCGCTAGTGAAAGCGTCCTGCCCCAATCGAACAGGCAGGCGCAGGTTTTCGACTACTTCGATCTTCCCATCGTAGACGATCCGTCCGAGCATGATACGCATGGCATTGGAGCCAACATCAATTGCAGCAATCGTTTGCATCTATCCGTTCTTTATCTTGGAATGCGGAGGTTGGAAAACGACATGTCAAGAAGTTCACCCGTCTCAACGTAGATCGTCCGCTCGCAAATATTTGTCACACGGTCGGCGGCGCGTTCCAGGTTGTGTGCCACCCAAAGCAGGTAATTGGCGCGGTCCGTGTTATTTGCATCGCGAATGACCGAGTTGATCAACTCGGAATAAACCTTCCGATACATTTCGTCAATAATATCATCATCGGCGATAATGCGGGCTGCGAGGGGCGAATTCCGTTGAATGAACGCAGTCATCGCGCGGTGCAGCATATCCGCAGCGCTGACGCCCATATCATAAGTGGAGCTCAATAAGCGTTGAATATTATTGCCTTCCGAAATCAGGTTAATGCGGGCAATTGTTTTGGCGTAATCGCCGATCCGCTCCAATTCGGTGCAAATATTCAACGCGGAAGCCAGAAACCGCAGGTCAAACAATACCGGTGCCTGTGTCGCAATCGTAACGATGATCTGCCCTTCCAAGTCAAATCGTTTTGCATTGATCTGCGCATCGTTGTCGTAAATACTGCGGGATTTTTCCAGGTCGTGGTCTTTTAGCGCGGCCACAGATTCGATCAGGGCGGTTTCCACCAGGCTGCTTAATATCAGCAGGCCGTCGCGAATTAATTGGAGGTCATGGTCAAGGCTTTTACGTGGCATATCACATCTCTTGAAAGGAACGGGTCTTTGCAAGATAGTCTATTGAAGTTAACACTCCCAAAAGATATTGTTAACAAGAGGTAAAGAAATGCGGGGGCGGAAAATATTCACTTTACGAACTTCAGCCGCGAAGACAATGGGTGGTTAAACAAAACCTTAATGCGCTGTTCCCAGTGACTTAATACACGGTTGCTACACTTGGAGGAAAAGTTTTGGAGCAGCGGATGGGAAACATTCTGTTTATATGCGGGTCGCTTAATCAGACGACTCAAATGCACAAGATCGCAAGCCATTTGATGAAGGATCATGATTGTTATTTCACTCCCTATTATGGAGACGGCATCGTAAGGCTGGCAGCCAGGCAAGGCTGGCTGAACTTCACAGTTTTAGGCGGGCGGCACAAGCGCGAGACAGAAGAATATCTTTCCCGCCACAACTTGAAAGTTGACCTGCGCGGCGAGGCTCGTTCCTACGATCTGGTGGTCACCTGCTCCGACCTGATAATCCAGAATAATATCCGCAACAAACGGGTGATCCTTGTCCAGGAAGGAATCACTGAACCAGAGAGCATCATGTTCCACCTGGTAAAATGGCTGAAACTCCCCCGCTACTTAGCCAATACCTCCACCAATGGGCTATCCAACGAGTACGATATATTTTGCGTGGCGTCTGAGGCATATGCGGAACTGTTCGCGGACAAAGGCGTGCGGGAGGATAAAATCGCCGTGACGGGCATCCCCAATTTCGACAACCTGGGAGCTACACAAAACAATACCTTCCCATTTCATGGATACGTGCTGGCGGCCACCTCTCCCCTGCGCGAAACTTTTCGGTTCGATGATCGCCGCGCATTCATTCGAAAATGCAGCTCAATAGCAGGCAGCCGAAAATTGATTTTCAAACTGCATCCGTTGGAAAATACCCAGCGGGCCATCCGCGAGATATACGAACATGCGCCGGGCGCGATCGTCTTTGCCTACGGTGAGATCAATAAAATGATCGCGAACGCCGAAGTGGTCATCACCCAGCAATCCACCTGCACCTTTGTCGCGCTCGCGCTTGAAAAGGAAGTTTACACAAATTTGAAGGTTGAAAAATTAACCCAGTTAATGCCCCTCCAGAACAACGGAATTTCTGCCAGGCATATTGCCCAGATCTCCGAGCGCGTACTGCACACCTCAATGGACGTATTGCTGGCAAAACGCAGGCAGCCTCAAACCCGCCTAAAACGCCGTCAGCCCGCCGCCTATTGACCCTGCAATTTTGTTCACAAATTGTTAACTGTTTCTTAGGTCGTTATTAAAGAGAATGAAGTATGATCTCGATATAGAAATGGAGAGTATATGGAAACGATCTTCCCATCTGTAATTTTCCTATCCATGGTCGTAGTCTTCAGCGTGGACGCGACACGCAAACGCCGCGAATTCCTGAGGAAACAAAAATCCTCGTAATTCATTTTTTCCCTCCCCAGCTGCTACCCGCCCAAAAAGCGGGTAGCTTTTGTTAACGGAACATGTACAATCCCTTAAAACATCCTTCACAAGCCATTAATAGCCCGTGTGTAAACTTGTCGCTGTACAAGGAGAAAACAATGGGACTTGCAGATTTGCATTTACACACAATTTACAGTTACGACGGTACAGCGTCACTCGCTGCCGTCTTAAGCAGCGCAAAAAAAACGGGTCTGGATGTGATCGCGATCACCGACCATGATGAAGTTTCAGGAGCCGTCAAAGCCATGGAACTCGCATCAGCCTACGGCGTGGAGGTGATCCCCGGAAGCGAGATCACAACCGCTGACGGCGACCTGCTGGCGTTATTCATCACCGAAAAAGTGAAGGCTGGTCTGTCGCTGATTGAATCAGTTTTACGAGTTCGCGAACTCGGCGGCATTTGCATCGCTCCGCACCCGATGGCTGGCGGCATGGGAATGAAGAGCCTGAGTGCCGGAACAATTTTGAAGGCACTGCGCATTCCGCAAGTGGCTGAAACGCTAATTGGAATTGAAGTTTACAACGCCACCGCCCTTGACCGCATCAGCAATCATTACGCCCGCCTGCTCGCAAATGGTTTGGATATTGCCCACGTGGGAAACAGCGATGCGCATGTCGTGGACGCGATCGGTCTGGGCGCAACTGAATTTGAAGGAAACACAGCGGCTGACTTTTTGATTGCTTTGAAAAACAAAAACACCAAGGTCCGCAAGCAGAAAGAATGGAGCGCATTTAGGATTGTGAGCAGCTGGGGAATGAGTTACATGGGCAGCGCGTTTGTCCGCTTAAGTGGTGTGGCTCGCGCATAATATTCCGTAGGGCGGGTTTTCAACCCGCCAAAATAGTTTTTTTAAATATCGTCAGGCTGAAAGCCTGATCTACAAGATATAAAAGGAAAAAGTTAAAACAATGAAAAATATTTTGGTAACAAACGATGATGGTGTGCTGGCGCCCGGGCTTCTGGCTCTGGCACAGGAAATGCGAACACTCGGCAAAGTGACCATCCTCGCGCCGGACCGCAACTGGTCTGGCGGCGGACACGTAAAAACCCTGGACCGCGCCCTGCGCCTGCGCGAATTCCATCTTGAAGACGGCTCGCAGGCATTCGCAAGCGACGGCGCGCCTTCAGATTGTGTGGCTCTGGCAATGCTCGGTTATTTCAAAGAGAAATTTGATCTGGTAGTCTCCGGCATTAATGTCGGCGCAAACCTCGGGCATGATGTGACCTACTCCGGCACAGTCACCGCCGCGATGGAAGCCGTGATCGCAGGCGTTCCCGGAGTTGCAATTTCACTCGAAGTGCCGGAAGGGCACGTTGGCGCAATCGATTTTCAGCCCGCCGCACATGCCGCGGGCATCGCCGTCCGCAATGTGATCGCCAACAGTCTGCCCGCAGACACCCTCTTGAATGTAAATGTCCCTTTCCTCAAATCCGAAGACATCCATGGCTTTCGCATCACCCGCCAGGGGCTGCGCGTGTATCACAGCCGGCTGGATGAGCGCATCGATCCGCGCGGGCGCCCCTATTACTGGATCGGCGGTGACGCGCCGACGGGCGTATCAGAAGCAGGATCAGATGTCGGGGCGCTGGCTGCGGGCTTTGTCTCAGTCACGCCTCTGCAACTGGACCTGACAGCCTATCGCGCCATTTCAGATCTCAACACCTGGAACTGGCACTCCCATCCTTTTGAATTGTCGTTGCTTACTAATTCTGTCGTGGCGGCAGAAAAATAAGCAGCGTTCATTCTTCTCCTCCTTAGCAGTCTCTGTTTTCAGAGACACTGCCCGTCAGAAATGTCGGGCAGTTTTTTTAATCGTATTTGTAGGGCGGGTTTGCAACCCGCCACATTGTTATTCTCAAAAAATGTCAGGCTGAAAGCCTGACCTACCACCCCCACTCTTAACAAGATGTTAACCCATTCTTCCATTGCCCTTAAGAGCGGCTGGTTATCATCCCAGCGTTGTATAAAACCTAAAGGAGAAAAGAAATGTCCAAAACTGTTCGTTCATTATTGTTTGTAGTAGTGGCCATGAGCCTCTTGCTCGCCGCCTGCGGCGCCCCGGCTACTAAAGCCCCCACAGAGGCTCCTGCCGCAGCGACTGAAGCGCCCGTAGTTGCAGAACCAACCGTCGCCCCGATAGAAGACCCGATGGCGATGTACGCCCCTGACGCCGTTTCAGGCGATATCATCACCGCAGGTTCATCCACCGTCTTCCCGCTTTCAGAACGCATGGCCGAACTCTTCCAACAGGAAGGTTACACCGGCAACATCACTGTAGACAGCATCGGCACAGGCGCTGGTTTCGAACGCTTCTGCACCGCCGGCGAATCTGACATCTCAAACGCTTCGCGCGGAATCAAAGACAGCGAGAAGGAAGCCTGCGCCGCCATCAGCCGCGAGCCGATCGAGTTCCGCGTTGGCACCGATGCCCTCGCCGTGGTTATGAGCGCTGAAAATGATTTCGTGACCAACCTCACCAAAGACCAGCTTGCACAGATATTCTCCGGCGAAGTCACAACTTGGGATCAGGTTGACTCCGCCTTCCCCGCCGAAGCGATTTCCGTCTACAGCCCCGGCGCAGACAGCGGCACCTTCGATTATTTCGTCGAAGCCATCCTCGGACCGCACTTCAAGAATGCTGAAGGCAAAGCCGACAACGCCAAGGGCGAAGAAGCCCTGCTCGCAGTGGCAGGCGCCCAGTTCTCTGAAGATGACAACGTCCTCGTTCAGGGCGTGGAAGGCTCCAAGTTCGCCATCGGCTACTTCGGTTATGCCTACTTCGCTGAAAACTCCAGCGCTTTGAAAGCCATTGCCGTTGAAGGCATTGAACCCACACAAGCGACAGTGGATGCCGGCGAATATCCGCTCGCCCGCCCGCTCTTCATCTACTCCGATGCGACCATCCTCGCTGAGAAGCCGCAAGTCGCCGCGTTCATTTACTTCTACCTGAGCAACGTCAACGATAACATCATCGATGTCGGTTACTTCCCCGCTCCCGCCGCCGACCTTCAGGCTTCAATGGATGCCTGGACATCCGCGACTGGCAAGTAATAACGAACCTGAGGTACACCGGGCTGGTCTCTGAAAATGGGGCCAGCCCATTTATGCTGTAAGAGGCAAAACAAAACGAACATGGAAAAAGAAAATTTCCGTCCGCTTGATTTAAGAAAGAAACTGCGCCCCGGCGAAAGCATCATACAAGCCCTGCTTTTCATCGCAGGGATTTTGTCCATATTCATCACAGTAGCCATCGTCTATGAACTGGGCAAGGAAGCCTGGCTTTTCTTCGGAAATCCTGATGTGACCTTCGCAAAATTTTTCGGCACAACCACCTGGCAGCCCGGCATTGGACGATTCGGGATATGGCCGCTGGTGACCTCGACTCTCGTCACCAGCTTCATTGCGATCCTTGTCTCGCTTCCGCTCGGACTGGCGGCTGCCCTGTTTCTAAGTGAATACGCCTCCCCGAAAGCACGGTCAGCGTTAAAACCCATCCTCGAAATTCTCGCAGGCATCCCAACTGTCGTGTACGGATATTTTGCCCTGCTCTTTATGACTCCCCTTTTGCAAAAGATCTTCGGCGAAGGCGTGGAAGTGTACAACATGGCCTCCGCCGGCATCGTGATGGGCATCATGATCCTGCCGCTGATCTCATCCATGAGCGAAGATGCGCTGAGCGCGGTTCCGCGCGCACTGCGTGAAGGCGCATACGCCATGGGCGCGACAAAATTTGAAACCAGCCTGCAGGTTGTATTACCTGCCGCACTGTCGGGCATCGGCGCGGCAGTCATCATCGGCATCTCACGCGCTGTCGGCGAGACCATGATCGTAGCCGTCGCGGCGGGCGCAGGCCCAAACTTCACCTTCAATCCATTTCAAGCCGCAGAGACCATGACCGGGCACATTGCCCGCATCAGCGGCGGCGACTTGAGCTACAACACCATCGACTACACCAGTCTCTTCGCCATCGCGTTGATGCTGTTCCTTGTGACATTGGTATTGAATCTGGTCAGCCAGACGATCATCAATAAATTCCGCCAGAGGTATGAATGAATCCAAGCCGTGACCATTACCCCAAAGGCGAAGAATTACAGCGCTCCCTCAGCGCCCGTTATCGTAATGCTTCCATCTGGCAAATATTATTCCTCTCCGCGCTGGTCATTGCCATCCTCAGTCTCGCCGCCCTGCTTTACAACGTTGTTGACGGCGCATTCGGTTACGTGGCATTCGAATACAAGAATGACCCATCCGAATTCACCGCAAAGCCATTGGATGACCTGAATCAACAGGAACTACTGGACATTCTCACAGCCAATTTGTCTTCTGGCGCATTCAAAAAACTGGACAATGAAAAGGCGATGGAGAAACGCTCCAGGTCAGACCTGCACACGCTGGTATTGGAACGTCTCATCCAAATTGACACAAAACAGACCTGGTCGATGACCGATTCGATATTTCGTTCAAGCGAAATAAAAGCTGAAGTTGCAGAAAAATATCCAGATGCAAAATTGGAATTCCGCTCGTGGCTGACGCCGGTATTCCTGACCACGCCCATGTCATCCAAGGCGGAGTTTGCCGGGGTGCGCACGGCCATCCTCGGCTCACTGTGGATGGTGGGAATTGCGATCCTGTTTGCCCTGCCCATCGGCACAGGCGCGGCAATCTACCTTCAGGAATACGCGAGTAAAAATCTCCTCAACCGCATTATTCAAACCAATATCAACAACCTCGCGGGCGTACCAAGTATCGTCTACGGCATGTTGGGGCTGGCGATCTTCGTCCGCGCGCTGGAGCCGCTTACAAGCGGAAGCATGTTCGGGGTCACGGATGCGAACGGGCGCACCATCCTCTCCGCCGGGCTGACGATGGGCACGCTCGTCCTGCCGCTGATCATCATCAACGCGCAGGAAGCCATCAAGGCTGTGCCTGATTCGCTGCGGCAGGCAGCTTTCGGCGTCGGCGCGACCCGCTGGCAAACCGTCTGGCATCACGTATTGCCCAACGCCCTGCCGGGGATTCTGACCGGCAGCATCCTCGCAGTCTCCCGCGCAATCGGTGAGACTGCGCCGCTGATCGTTGTGGGCGCATCCACCTTTATCAGCATTGACCCTGATGGACCGTTCTCAAAATTCACAGCGCTGCCGATTCAGATCTATCAATGGACAACACGCGCCCAATCTGAATTTCACGCCATCGCCGCAAGTGCAATCATCGTCCTGCTGGTGCTGTTGTTGTCGCTCAATGCCGCCGCCATCCTGTTACGAAACCGATTCCAGAAGAAATATTAGTTCTTGACGATAGACCACAGACGGTGGACGATGAAAATGGTCTACGGTCTGCCGTCCATCGTCTGCAAAGGAAGTAAACATGCAAAACAACCAACCAGAAATCGCAATCGAAACTAAGAATCTTTTCATCTTCTACGGCAGTTTCGCCGCAGTCAGCGAAGTGAACATGAAGATCGAAAAGCAAAAGATCACCGCCATCATTGGTCCTTCCGGGTGCGGCAAATCCACGCTGCTGCGCGCCTTCAATCGCATGAACGATTTCGTGCCCAGCAGCTACGTCACAGGCGAAATCCTTTTGCACGGACAAAACCTCTACGGCAAAGATATTGACCCGGTGGAAGTGCGGCGCAAGATCGGCATGGTCTTCCAGAAGCCGAATCCATTCCCCAAATCCATTTACGAGAACATCACCTGGGGTGCAAAGATCAATGGCTTCAAGGGAAACATGGATGAACTCGTGGAACAATCCCTGCGCGGCGCGGCGCTTTGGGATGAAGTGAAGGACAAACTCAAGAAGAGCGCCTACGAACTCTCAGGCGGACAGCAGCAGCGCCTGTGCATTGCGCGCACCATCGCCATTCAGCCTGACATTATTTTGATGGACGAACCCGCTTCCGCGCTTGACCCGATCTCCACGCTTCGCATCGAAGAATTGATGCAGGAACTCAAGCAAAACTATACCATCATCATCGTCACGCATAATATGCAGCAGGCCGCGCGCGTTTCAGACTACACAGCCATGATGATGCTGGAGAAGGACGGTTCGCGCTCCGGCACGGTGATCGAATTTTCGGAAACAAAACGGATTTTCACCAACCCCAAAGATAAACGCACCGAAGATTATGTGACGGGCAGGTTCGGGTAAGATCCGTCATATTGGAGAATATCATGTCTAAACCCAAAGTTCTTTTTCTTTGCACGGGCAACTCGGCGCGCAGCCAGATGGCGGAAGGACTCCTGCGCGCGCTGGCCGGGGAGCAGTTCGAAGTTTTCAGCGCAGGCACAGAGCCAAAGGGCAGCATCCTGCCCGAGGTTAAGGAAGTGATGCGCGAGATCGGGATCGACATTTCGAGTCAGAGGTCAAAATCTGTCATGGAATACATGGGCAGGGTCAACTTCGGATATGTCATCACTGTCTGCGCCGATGCCGAGGAGAATTGCCCCGCTGTATTTCTCAACATGGGGACGCATGAACACTGGCCGTTTGATGACCCTGCAAAATTTGATGAAGAGCAGCGGATCGAATCCACCCGGCGCGTGCGCGACCAAATCGAGCAGCGTCTGCGCCTTTGGCTGACTCAACAAGGCACTCCCCCGCGTGAGTATCGTCAGATGTAATTGTCGGTAGTAAAATCATTGAATATTATGTCGTTGCGAGGGCGTTAGCCCGAAGCAATCTCCTCGTTAATAATGGGATTGCTCACCGCACTGGCGCGCGGCGCAAGTGTCGTCGGAAAGAACGCCCTCCTCGCAATGACATTTACAAGAGGTATCATGATAAGAAAAACTTTTGAACACGAAATACAACAGGTAAAGGATGAAGTGCTTCTGCTGGGCAGCATGGTGGAACATGCCATCATCACCTCGGTGGAAGTTTTGAAGAAACGCGATATCAAAGGCGCGGAAAAACTTATCGCCGACGATAAAGAGATCAATAAAAAACGGTTCGAGATCGAGAATCAATTAATGATCCTGATCGCCACTCAGCAGCCCATGGCGCACGACCTGCGCCTGCTGGCATCCACGATGGAGATCATCTCGGAGCTGGAGCGCATGGGTGATTATGCCAAAGGCATCGCGAACATCAACATCCGCATGGGCGAAGAGAAACTGCTTAAGCCGCTGATCGACATTCCGCGCATGGCACAGATCGGCGCGGACATGCTCCACCGCGCGTTGACCGCTTTCATAAAGGAAGATGTGGAAGCCTCAAAAGCAATCCCCGCCGAAGATGATGAAGTGGACGCGCTCTACAATCAGATCTACCGTGAGTTGATGATGATCATCATCCAGGACCCGAAATCGATTGAGCGCGCCAACTGGCTTTTATGGGTGGCGCACAATCTTGAGCGCGTCGCCGACCGCGTGACCAATATCTGCGAACGCACGGTCTTCATTGCCACAGGCGAAATGGGCGAGATCAAATCCAGTGACGATGAATTTTGGAAGAAGTAAGCGGCGGGTAAAAGTGAGAAGTAAAAGTGGATGCAAAAATCGCATCCACTTTTTGTTTCCATATTTACTATTCATCTAATCACTATTTCACTGGTCTTATCCCATTCTGCCTGTGATGTATGCCTCGGTCAATTCCTCTTTCGGCCTTGTGAACATTTGATTTGTGGGGGCAAATTCCACCAGTTCGCCCAGCCAGAACAAACCTGTGAAATCTGAAACACGGGCAGCCTGCTGCATGTTATGTGTGACGATGACAATCGTGTAATCCTGTTTGAGTTCTGCGATCAACTCTTCCACGCGCAGGGTGGCGATGGGGTCGAGCGCAGAGGTGGATTCGTCCATGAGGATGACCTCCGGCTGGACAGCCACAACGCGCGCAATGCATAATCTTTGCTGCTGGCCGAGGGATAGCCCGAGCGCGTCAGATTTCAAATCGTCCTTGACTTCATCCCACAAGGCGGCGCGCTCCAAACTGCGCTGCACAACCTCATCGAGATTGACATCCATGCCCATCACACGCGGACCGAAAGCCACGTTGTCATAAATGGTTTGCGGAAATGGATTCGGTTTCTGAAACACCATCCCCACCCGCTGACGCAGATTCACCACGTCCATTTTTTCGCCATAAATATCCTCACCTTTGAGCAATATCTTTCCTTCCACGCGCGTGCCGGTGATGGTATCGTTCATGCGATTCAAACAGCGCAGGAATGTGGACTTGCCGCATCCTGACGGCCCGATCAACGCGGTCACTTTTTGCGGCTGGATTTCGAGGTTAATATTCGAAAGCGCTTTGGATTTACCGTAATAAAAATCAAGCTGTTCGACGGAAAAGGCGGGTTGGTCGGTGGTCATGGAGCGATTGTATCAAAGAAAGGATGAAGGGTGAAAGATAAAGGATGAATATTTCGTGTTCCGCTGTCCGCGTGTCTACCTGTTTCCTTGTCTACTTGTTTACTTGTTCCCCTCCGACTATAATCCCGTTCAATGAAACGCTTTCTCATCCTCTTTCTTCTATCTTCTTTCATCCTTACCTCCTGCGGCACATCCAATAACTCATCCGATTCAAATTCCCCTGCAAATTACATCGAGAACAAAGGCTCGGATACCATCGTCAACCTGGCGCTGGCATGGGCGGAGAAATACCAAGGCGACCACTCAGACGTCCGCATATCAGTGACAGGCGGCGGGTCCGGGACGGGGATCGCGGCGCTGATCAATGGCACGGTGGATTTGGCCAACGCGTCGCGCAAAATCAAGGATGAAGAAATCTCCGAAGCGCTATCCAACGGCGTGACTCCTGTTGAACATATCATCGCGCGCGATGCGATTGCAGTCATTGTCAACCCGAACAACCCGGTTAATGAATTAACCCTGCAACAGATCTCGGATATTTACAGCGGCAAATATACAAACTGGACTGAGGTCGGCGGGGAAGACCGCCCCATTGTGCGGCTTTCACGCGAAACCAATTCAGGCACGCACGTTTATTTTTTGGAAACCGTTTTGCGCTTGGGGAACAAGGAAGACAAAACTCTTTTTTCAACGAACACATTATTACTGCCGTCGTCGGAAGGCATCATTTCAGAAGTGCGCGACAACCCGAATGCCATCGGATACGACGGGCTTGGTTACGTGCCAAAAGATCTAAAGATGATCGCCATTGCAAAAGAGGAAGGCGGCGCGTACGTCCTGCCTTCCATCGAAACTGTGAACGACAAATCCTATGCCATCGCGCGCGACCTTTACATGTATACCAACGGCGAACCTGCGGGCATCATCAACGAATATCTCGATTGGATTCTTTCCGATGAAGCGCAGAAGATCGTCGCGGACTTGGGCTTTGTGCCGGTCAAGTAAGGGCACGGCAGCGCCGTGCCCCAACAGGAGCATTATGGAAAAATCTTTATCATGGCGTGAATTCATCATCACCAGATTGATTCAATCCTCTGGTTATTCAGCCATCATATTTGTTGCGCTCATTTTTTTCTTCCTCCTACGCGAAGGGCTGCCCACGCTCGGCGAAGTTGAAACCTCCTCCCTGCTCAACATTCGCTGGTATCCCATCGAAGAATATTTCGGCATCCTGCCGCTCATCAGCGGCTCGTTGATCGTCACCCTCGGCGCAACGCTCATCGCAGTTCCATTCGGCATCGGCACAGCCGTTTACATCTCAGAGATCGCTCCGCGCTGGATGCGTGAAATTTTGAAGCCGTTGGTGGAATTGCTCGGCGGACTTCCCTCCGTTGTGTTGGGATTTCTTGGAATACTCGTGCTCTCCCCATTTCTACGCGTCTTTCTGGACCTGCCAACTGGTCTGACCGCCTTTACAGGTTCCCTGCTTTTGGGAGGGATCGCAGTGCCGACAGTCGTGTCCGTGGCCGAGGATGCGCTGGACTCAGTTCCACGTGCCTACCGCGAAGGCTCATGGGCATTGGGCGCAACCAAATGGCAGACCATCTGGCGCGTGACATTGCCTGCCGCGAAGTCCGGCGTGCTGACCGCCATCATGCTCGGCGTGGGACGTGCCATCGGCGAGACCATGACCGTGATGATGGTCACCGGCAACGCGCCAGTTCTGGCAACAAAACTCGGCAGCCTGTTCTCCCCCGTCCGCACCATGACCGCCACCATCGCCGCAGAAATGGGCGAGGTTGCAAATGGCAGCACACATTATCACGTGCTGTTCTTTATCGGCATGGTCTTGTTCATCATCTCGCTGATCGTGAACGTGATCGCATCATCTGTTGTTTTCCGCGCCAAGAAACGCGCCGAGAGAATTCTGTCATGATGACCAGATTCCTCTCCCGTAACCGCCACACCGTTCAGCGACTTGGATTCAGCGCCATCACACTGGTGGCGGTCGTGACCGTCATACCCATTGTTGGCACGATTATTTTTATCCTCTTCAAAGGCGGCTCCGCCATTTCGCTGGAATTCCTCTCAGGCTTCCCGCATGATGGGATGCGCGCAGGCGGGATTCTTCCCGCCATCATCGGCACGCTTTACCTGACACTTGGTACGGCGGTCTTTTCAGTTCCGCTGGGAATTGCCGCCGCGATCTATCTTTCAGAATATGCCAAAGACAACCAGTGGACGAGGCTCATCCGCATTGCGATCATCAACCTTGCAGGCATTCCTTCGGTCGTTTATGGTTTGTTCGGGCTGGGACTGTTCGTGTTGTTCCTGCAATTCGGCACGTCCATTCTGGCGGCATCGCTCACGCTTTCGATCATGACCCTGCCAGTCATTATCAGCACATCCGAAGAAGCGCTGCGGGCTGTGCCACAATCCTTCCGCACGGTGAGCATCTCCCTCGGCGCGACCCGTTGGCAGACCATCAGCCGCATTATTTTGAAGGAAGCCCTGCCAGGAATTTTAACGGGCGTCATTCTCGGCCTGGAACGCGCGGCCGGTGAGACGGCTCCCATCCTGTTCACAGGCGCGGCATTCTTCCTTCCACGACTTCCCCAATCACCCTTTGACGCGACCATGGCTTTGCCATATCACCTGTTCGTCATATCCACACAAGTGCCTGAGATGCCGATCCAAATCCAATACGGAACGGCATTGGTGCTGCTGGTCTTTGTGCTGACCATGAATGTGATCGCCACTGTGATTCGTTCGCGAGCGCGTGCCAAACGTCAATGGTAAAAAAAATCGTAAATCGTTAATTGAAAATCATAAATGAACAAAATCATCATCGAAAACTTATCATTACAATACTCCGACGGCACCGAGTCGCTGCGTGACGTCAGCATGGGAATCCGTCAGAACGCTGTGACAGTTTTATTCGGCCCGGCCGGAGGCGGAAAATCCACTTTGCTGCGCTGTCTTAATCGTCTCAATGATCTGACGGAAGTCAAAGCCAGCACAGGACGAATCATGATCGACGGCGAAAACATCCTCGACCCAAAAACTGACGTGATCGCACTGCGCCGAAAAGTGGGCATGGTCTTTGCGCGCCCTGTTCCCCTGCCGTTGAGCATCCGCGAAAATATTATTTATGGGCTGGAACTTGCCGGGGAAAAACGAAAATCAAAATTGGATGAAGCCGTTGAACGCAGCTTGAAACTCTCCGCTATTTGGGATGAAGTCAAAGACCGTCTCGAGGAGCCTGCCATTGCATTATCCGGCGGACAGCAGCAGCGCATTTGCCTGGCACGCGTGCTTGCGCTTCAACCTGAGATCGTCCTGCTTGATGAACCCACCTCCGGGCTGGACCCGATCTCAACCGGCAAAGTGGAAGCCGCGCTCGCTGAATTGAAAAAAGAATACACGGTCATTCTCGTGCCGCATTCCGTTCAACAAGCCGCGCGGACAGCCGACCATGCCGCGTTCTTTTTGACAGGCGAACTCATCGAATACGGCGATGGAAAAACTTTATTCACGAATCCCAAACAAAAAAGAACCGAAGATTACATCATGGGAAGGTTTGGATAAGCAACCTGCTGTATAATCACAATACAGGAGTATTTGCGATGAAAACCGTTTACAAGAAAAAGTCTGGCGTCAAAAAACCGAGAACAGTTAAAGATACGCACGGATTATATTCTGCAAAAGCCAGTGCAAAAACACAGGTGATTGAAGCGGTATATGACGGTAGAGTCTTCCTTCCCCAGCAATCTCCCATGCTCAAGGCAAATACGCGCGTGCGAATCACAGTGGAACAAGTGAAGGCGAAACGCACGAGAAAGAAATCATTTCTTGAAACCGCAAGAACCATAAAGATCAACGCCCCGGCTGATTTCTCGACGAACGTTGACGAATATCTTTATCAGGGGAAATCCTTTGATGCAGGATAACCTCTTCCTGGACACTGCCTTCGCCATCGCCCTGATCTCTCCAAGGGATTTCTTTCACGACAAAGCATTGGAACTGGCAAAACAGATTGAAGCGGCCAGTGCGCAGATTGTGACAACTCGGGCGGTGGTCATTGAAATCGGCAATGCTTTATCAAAAGAAGGGATGCGAAAAAGCGCGGTTGAATTACTCAATTCGCTGGATGCAGACGAAACAGTCACCATCGTCTCAATCACTGATGAAATTTACAAAGCCGCCTTCAAGTTGTATCGCTCCCGCCTCGATAAGGAATGGGGGCTGACAGATTGCATTTCTTTCATTGTCATGGAACAGCGGGGCATCACAAAAGCACTGACAACCGACCTGCATTTTCAGCAGGCAGGTTTCACTGTCTTGATGAAGTAACTACCAAACCCTCTCCATATTCGAATTATCGCGCGGCCTGCGCCCCACCTTCGGCATATCGAGCCACTCACCGTGGATCTTCACGCGCACCACATCAGCCGTAAAATCGGAAGCAGTGACGCCGTTGTTGCTGAACAAGTAAGAACCGACTGCGTAAATATCTGCGGGAACACCCAACCTTTCAAATTTACGAATCTTATCCGGGTTGAATCCACCTGACACAACGATCTTCACATTGCGACAAAATTCCTGCGCCGCATCCTTCCAGACTTCGGGCAGGCTCCAGTTTTCGAAAGCAGAATCCAGCGCCTGGCGGATGTTGAACACCAGCCGCGGATTCACCCCAAGGTCCAGCCCCGGGTCGCCCAGCGGCAGGACAGACACATCGCGCAGAGTTCCGCTTGTATCCAACCGCACGCCATACAATTTATATTTTTCGGCTTCCTCTTTATTCCCGGCATCCATCAACTCGCGGTATTTGGCGAACATGGCATTCAATACCCGCAGCGCATCGCGGACAGAGTCATTGTTGAAATCCACCAGCGCAATGCGCGGAATCTTTGCCGGCAAAATGCGCGAGAACTCCATCATCGCTTCGGCTGTGTCGCCGAGGAAGGATGCAATCGCGGCATGAGCCACCGTCCCGCCACCAGCGCCGCCCCACCAGTCTCCCTGCGCATCCGTCGAAACGAACGGTCCCAGCTTTTGCGAGTAATCCATGTTGAACCGTTGCACGGCGATGTTGTAGGCATATCCATCTGAAGCTTGAACTTCGTGCAGGTCAAACCGCGCGGGGAAAAATAAAACGGGCTTGCCGCGCGCGGCTGTCAGCGTTTCATAAACATTAGTCGATACACGACTCGAGCGCGTCAGAATTCCCAGCGTGGGAGTTTCGAGCAATGCAAAGTCACGGTAGCGCCCACGCACACGGATGACAGGCTGGACGTTCATCGGGTTGCCGTCCGACGACTCGGTCACGTCGCCATCCTGCACAGCCCACACTTCCAATTTATCGGCAGTTTCGACAAAGCGGTCACCATCCCAATAGCCTGTGCAATGTCGGAGCATTTCCAGCGCCTTATCCACACCGACCACTACCGTTGTTCCCATGCGGCGGGTGAACCATTGCATTTCCACTTCGATGTCGCCCACGGAAATATTTTCAGGTGAAATGCCCGCGGGCAGATTATGATGTTCACCCGAATAGGCATATCCCTCTTTGGAGAGCGCGATCAACATGCGGTTGATGTTCTCGAAATATTTATCCGAGTACCAGCCGCGGCGCATTCGTTCGATATCAAGTTTAAATGTTTCGTTGGTTAGGCGTTTGCCGTTAAAAATGGACATGGGGTAACCTTGTATTCTTGTCTGCGTGTGTACCTGTAAACAGGTATACACGTGATGTGAAAATCAAATAACATCTGTGGATTTGACAACCTGCATCCCCGCCTGTGCAAAACGGGTATACGCTTCATTCGCCGCTGCGGTATGGTCCACCACCCCGGGCACGATCACTGGCGAGGAGCAGTCTTCGAGCAGGTAAACTTTTTCTGCGAGCGCAGGGTCTGCGGCTTGAATATCAACCAGCAGGTCGGAAACCGTCCACGCCACGCAATGACTCTTTGCCTGGCCTGCGATGTACAGCCTGTCGGTGTTTTGCAATTGCTCGATAAACTTCATATCGTGCGCGCCGAGCGTCTCGCCCATTGGGCCTGTCAACACTTCGGGTCCAACCACGGAATAATGTTCGGTGAACGGCCTGTCGCCTTTAATCTCGAACTCAGGCTGGGACATCCGCGCAATGGAATGGAAGAAGACAGCCTCTTCAACCGCCGGCACAAGCGCGTGACCGATGCCGCCGAGCATGGCGTGATACGGCCAGATGGTCAGCGCATATTTTCCCTTGCGCGAGAGTTCTTCGGCATAGTGAATCATCATCTGCTGGCCGTATTCCGGCGCGATCTGATAATTTGGCGCGAGCGCCGGGTTGAAGACCCACTTGTTTTCTTTTAAATCCCCGGCATGAATGTCGGTGTACGGCGCGGGGTGATTGCCGTCTTTATCCACAAAAAATATCGGGTGAAAAATTTGCTGTGAAAGATGCGTGTCCATTGTGGCAGTGATGTGCGTGATGTTGCCAAGATTGCGGTAGATGAATTCGCACAGGCGGATGTTATCGTCCACCGCGCCGCCGACATAGAGTTCAAAGTTGGGCAGGCAGAATGTATTTTGCGCGTCGATCAGCAAAAGGGAGATTCTGTCTTTCGAAGCAGAGGCAGGCGTCAGGTTGTGTTGATGCGCCCAGTCGCGTGCCTGATCTGCGCGGGCGGCGTAATCCACTTTCCAGATTTCGCCGGTGCGCGAGGCATCAAAAAAAGATGGGATTGGAAAAGTATTCATAACCCTAGTATACCCTTGCGGACGCTTTGCATCAAAAAACAGGTTCCGCGTCATACCTGACCCGAAACCTGTTACTGTTTCCATTTATTTTTTCTACGCTTGAGGCTGAACCGCAGCGACTTCGCGTTTGGAAGAGCTGATGCCAAAGAAAATTCCAACGGTGATCAAATAGCCGATGTAGCCGATCATTTCCGTGAGCGACGGGTTGCCGTTGTAACCAAAGAGAGTTTTGAGCAATTCGCCGAAGACGGATTTTTCATCGATGAAGAAATTCACATCCCAGACGTGTTCAACAACTGAGGGTATCCAGTTGATCTCGTTAAATTCGTGGATGCCATGCGCAACCAGCCCGGCCGCAAAGAGAATCAGCAACAAGCCTGTTACTTGAAAGAAGCGGCGCAGGTCAAGCCGAACGGTGCTGGCAAGCAGTGACCAGCCAAGCAGGACGGCTGTCCCCAAACCAAGCACAACGCCAGCCAGAGTTTGGATGGTGTTTGCGCCGACCTGTTCGTTGTTGCCGGCGAAGAATGCGGCGGTGATGAACAGAGCCAGTTCCACGCCTTCGCGCACCACTGCCACAAACGCCAGCCAAAAGATGGAATTTTTTCCAGCTGCGTAGCCTGTGGCGGCCTTGTTCACGCCGTCTTCAAGTTCGCCCTTCAGGTTGCGCGCCTGCCCGCTCATCCAGAAGATCATCCATGTCAAAATGCCCGCTGCGAGAAACATGGTAATGCCCTCGTAAATTTTTTCGGCGGGGCCTTCAAGACTCAAGCCAAAAAGGGTCAGCAAAACAGCCGCCAGCACGCTGACGCCAGTAGCGGCCAGAGTACCGAGCCAAAGTGCGGGGGCAAGGTCTGTGCGGCGGACCTTGCGCAGGGCGCCGAGGACAATTCCGATAATGAGCGCGGCTTCCAAGCCTTCGCGCAGGGACAGTAAATAGGAGGAGACCATGTATTTTCAACCTCGTGTCAATTGGGAATGAAAAACAGCCTATTAAATAGGCTGTTTTGTTAAAAAAATTTTATCATGCAGGTCTAGATATTGACAAGATATTTATCACATTTTTGATAAATATTCGTCATCACAAATAAGGTATAGCCTGTCCAAATTACTTCTTTTTGTGCAAAGCCGGCTTACCCGCTTTCGACACCCGTCGATAGGGCGGCATATCGACCACAAGAATTTGCGCCATGGTCGGGTCGAGCAGTTTATTCCACAAATTTGGGTAACTCAGCGCAAATGACTCACCCCGCATGGTGGATGTGATCACAGTCGGCAAGTGCGCGTTGTAGCGATAATTCAAAACACTGTATAACTTGTCCTCAGCCCAGACGGAACTCGCGCCGCTTTCCTTGAGGTCATCGAGGATCAATAATGGCGTGGTGCGGATCTCATGGAAGCGGCGGTCAAACGGGACCTCTGAGCTGGGGCGAAAAGTCTGACGCAGATAATCGAGCAAAGCAGAGACTTCCACCAGCAGCGCCTGTCCGCCAAGGCCGATGCGGTAATTGCCGATCGCAGATGCGAGATGAGTCTTGCCGCAGAAGGATTGTCCCAAAAGCACAAGCCAGCCATGCGGCTCCTCTGCAAACCGCGCCGCCGCGCCGAAGGTATCGTGCAAAGTCTTTATGTCTTCCTTGGTTACCTTTACACGCGTGATCTCTTTGTCTTTATATTTATTTCCAAACTTATCCTGCTTCTCGGTGATGGTGGTGGTGATGGCTTCCTTGCCGGCCTCATCTTCGCGCATCTGAAATGTCTTGAAGGTCATAGTCTTCATTTCAGGCAGCGACAACATGGATATGCCCGGGTTGCTCGTCTCTTCGGGACGGCGATAATCGGGTGCAGTGATCTTGACATACTTTACGAATTCATCATCCTGCAAGCGCGAGCGGATGCGCCCCTCGATCTCGTCCAGCATCAAATTGGTCGTGATGACTGTCGCGCGTTTATTGATGTAACGGTAATTGATGATCTGGAATAATTTTTCCTGCGCCCAGGCTGTCGCATTCTGCGTGCCGAAGTCATCGAGGATCAACAGTTCCACGCCGCGGATCTCTTCAAAACGCTGTTCAAAAGTCGTTTCAGGGTCGGCATACGCAAAGCGCAATGAATCCAGCAAATCGGGCACGGTGATGAAAAGCGTCGGCACTCCCTTTTCCACGGCGTCATTTGCGATTGCCGCCGCGAGATGGGTTTTTCCGCAGCCATATCCGCCTTCCAGCAATACCCAGCCCTGATGCAAGCGTGAAAACTCTTCGCAGGTCTCAAAGGCTTTAAATAAATTTTCCTTTTCCTGCGGAGTCATGAACTTGGCTTTTTCATTTCCCGAAGACTTAAAGTTTTCAAAACGCAAATGACTTAAACGGTCGAGATTGCTCAAAGCGAACAAGCGACTGCGCGCGCCATCCGCCACATCCTTTGCGCGGCAAACACAAGATTCAAGTTTGCCGAACTTCTCATGCCCGAGCGGCACGTCATAGCGCACGTACCCCGCCCCCCCGCAGTGCGGGCAGTTCGGGTCACCCAGCGGTTTTATGATGTGACTCTCACTTGAAGAATTCAGAGAATTCGCTGTCGGTGTATCGGTCTGCATCTTTGACAGGGTTCTGTTGATCTTTTCTTTCATCTTTCCCTTTTTCCTTCCAGCGCGTCAAAATCGCTTCCACATATTTCCAATTGCGAACGTTTCTGCTGACGGCAATTTCAAACGCCTCTTCAAACCATTCGCCCGGATAATTTTTTTCCGCCTCACGCAGCATGTCTGACAGTAAAGGCGTGAGCGCGCCAATGTTCTCTTCATACAACTTAAAGATATTCGACTTCATTCTCGGCACAGACATGACCCTTGCGGATTCGCGCCAGTTGCCTTTTGCGAACGCCTCAGCCGCCAGCCTCCCGCGCGGAGAGTTGAGGAAGTAAAACACATCCGCTTCATGCGCCGACTTGAGCAGGGTGCCGCGCGCGACAGATTTTTCAAGCCCGGTCTGAATCTCCGCCAGGCTCAGCCCCAGAGACTCAGCCTCGAAATCAGTCTCGCACAACGCGCGGAAATATCCCTCGATGTGCTCGATGCGCCAAATGGCGTACAACGTCACCTTCAATTCCGCAATGTCGTCAATCTCGCCCATCAGAGCAAGCAGAGAATCAGGAATCTGCGTGAATGTTTCAGAGGAGGTAAAACCTAGGAAATTAAGCATCATGTTTCCGTAGGGGCGGGATTACCCCGCCCTTACATAGAATTATTCATTGGGCCTGAATATCTTGGTCGCCGCATTCTCGAAGCGGGTTAACTCTCCGCGGAAGATCAGGTCGATCTCGCCCACGGGACCGTTTCGATGCTTGGCAACCAGAATCTTCGTCACGTTATTCTTGTCGTTATCCTTTTCATAGTCATCCGGGCGATAGATGAACATGACGATATCCGTATCCTGTTCCAGCGACCCGGACTCCCTTAGGTCGGAGAGCATGGGTTTTTTATCGGTGCGCTGTTCAACCGCACGGCTCAATTGTGCGGCGGCAAGGACGGGCACGTTCAACTCGCGCGCCAGCACCTTCAAGCTGCGCGAGATATGCGAGACCTCCTGCACGCGGTTGTCGTTGCGCGTGTCACCGCCCATGAGCTGCAAATAATCAATGATGACAAGGTCAATGCCAAACTCCATGTGCAGGCGGCGGCATTTTGTCCGCAACTGCAAAGGGGTCAGAGCAGGGGTGTCGTCAAGATACATGTGCGTATCCGAAAAAACCTCGATGGCGTGGTTGAATAATTCCCATTCATTCCCCGCCAATTTTCCAGTGCGAAGGTGCTGAGACGAAATTCCTGTCTCCTGTGCGATCAAACGCTGCACCACCTGTTCGTTGGACATTTCCAGCGAAAAGATGGCGACATGCTTTTTGTGGATGAGTGCCGCATTCTTGGCAATGGTCAGCAAGAAGCCCGTTTTACCCTGACCGGGACGGCCGGCAATAATCAAAAAGTCTGATGGCTGCAAGCCGTTGAGAATTCTATCGAGGTCAGTGAAACCAGTCGGCACGCCATGAAAATCATCAGGGCGTTTGGCAAGATCGTCGATACGATCATAATAATCAGAGAGCACCGCGCGGATCGGTTGAACTTCGTGCTTGGTTCTTCTCTCGCTAACCCCGAAAATGGTTTTCTCTGCTTCTCCCATCACGTTATCGATGGAGTCGTCGCTTTTGTATGCAAGCGATGCGATCTTGTTCGCGGCGGTGATCATCTTGCGGCGGATGGAATGCCCCTCAACAATGCGTCCATAAGATTCCGCGTTGAGCGAGGACGGCACCTGATTGATCAGCGAGGTGATATATGCCGAGCCGCCGACATCAGCCAGCAGGTTGGAACGCTCCAATTCATCGGAGAGCGTCAGCAGGTCAACCGGCATACGCTGCTCATGCAGGCGCGTAAACGCCTCCCAGATCCACTTGTTGCGATGGATGTAAAAATCCTCCGCTGAAAGGAATTGGGCAACGTCATAATAGACTTCGGGGTTGATCAGCACCGCGCCAACGACAGCTTCTTCAGCTTCACGGCTGTGTGGGACAGTTGAAGCTGTTGAGCCGGCAGGGGCGTCAAACTTATCATCCCCATACGGGGCTGTTTCGGGAGAAAATTCTGTCATTGAAATGGATCAGCTTTAGGGTGAGGATGAATCGGGTTTGTCATCAGGATTGTCAATGTCGAGCTTTTCTATGAAATCCTTGAATATGGACAGCCTGTCGTTTCCTTCATCAGTCAAGGGAGCCGGCGGGGTCTTTTTTGCAGGAGACGCGCTCGCCTCAGGCATGTCTTGATCGGGCAGCTGCCCTGCCACCTCCATGACATCCGAATCGACAAAGATGGGCACATGTGCGCGGACAGCGATCGCGATGGCATCAGACGGACGGGAATCAATATTGATCTCCGTTCCATCCACTTCGGCCACAATGTTTCCGTAGAAGGTAGTATCTTGAAGGCTGGTGATCTCCACCCGCGCAACGCGCGCATTAAATGCATCGAAAACATTTTTGAGCAGGTCATGCGTGAGCGGGCGAGCCTTTTCAACTTCTTGAAGTGCGATGGTAATGGCTTCTGCCTCGTAGGGGCCAACCCAGACTGTAAGATAGCGCTCCGTGTTTACTTGCTTAAGAACGACAATACGGTTCGGCGTCATCAGGTGTACGCGGATGCTGTCAATAATCACTTCAATCATATCTGACATGGGAACTCCAATGTTTCTATTTTACCGCTTGTTGCATAAATTGCTAAACTTTCTGAAAGGAATTTCAGGTGAATATCATATCCTGATTTTTCCATTTGTGCGGCACTTCCCAGCATAATGGCTGGCGAATGAGTTAATAAAAACTCCATTTGCCAGAATGACAAAACACGGCTATAATCCGCTTCGCTCAATCGGGGCGTGGCGCAGCCCGGCTAGCGCGCTTGCATGGGGTGCAAGAGGTCGGAGGTTCGAATCCTCTCGCCCCGACAGCCAAAATAAAACCGTCCTTCAGCAGGGCGGTTTTATTTTTATTTCTCATGGAGTCAATTGTGGAAACCACCCATTCTTCCACCAACAAGCAATCCATCTTAAGCCTGGTCTTTGGGGTCTTGACCATCGCGTTTTTGTGCGCGAGCATGATTCCCTTTCCATTCACCGGATTCATTTGCTTTCCATTGAGCTTCCTGTTCGGGGTTCTCGCGCTGACCTTTGGGCTGGTCTCCTTAAACCAGATCCGCCAGCGGAATGAAACAGGCCGCCCCATGGCATGGATCGGAATCATGGCCGGCGGATTCATTTTGATGTGCGTCCTCTGCATGGTCATCGCAATTGCCGCGCTTTTTATATTTTCGCCAAACTCCATTCACCTGCCGCCTTACATACAAAATTTTCAGGTTTAGCCAGCGTAAAACTTGCGAATCTAACTTCTCTCGGTTATCCTTGCGCGTGGGAGTGGTTAGGTCCCGGTGGGCTTCCTGGTCTTCAACACCTGTGGCGGGTCGCGTTGCGGGCCGCGGTGGGTTCGACTCCCATCCACTCCCGCCTATTGCTGGACGATGGACGACAAACCATTGACCGTTTTGTTGTCCATCGTCCATTGTCCATAGTCAAAAGGTATCCATGTCAATTCCTGAAACTGAAGTACTAACCAACCTTGTGGCGCGGATTTTCCGCATAGAAGATGTCACCAGCGAAGACCCGCGCAAGGGATATTTTCTACGCTATCGTGGACAACTGCTCGATGAAGATTCCGCATCACTCTACGACCGTCTGGCTGATTCGCTCACCCCATATAGCATCATCCCTTTGTTCAAGATCGAAGACAACCGGCAGGTGATCTACCTCGCGCCGAAACCGCCAGAGCCAAAAGCAGACAAGATATCCACGAACATCATCCTTTTTGTGTTGACGGTGCTCAGCGTCATGCTGGCCGGCGCACAGCCCGAAGGGGAATTCCCTGCCGACTTTGGCGGGCAAATGCTGATGCTCTTCAAAAGCATTTTATCGGGCTGGCCTTTCGCAGTCAGTCTGCTTGGCATTTTACTGGCGCATGAACTGGGACATTATTTCATGAGCCGTTATCACAAAACTCCCGCAAGCCTGCCTTACTTTATCCCGCTGCCGCCGCCGCTTGGTTTGCTTGGGACAATGGGCGCGGCAATCATCATGCGTGGAATTCCAAAGAACAAACGTGTCCTTTTTGACATTGGTGTGGCGGGACCTATCGCCGGGCTGATCGTCGCCATCCCTGTTTTATTTTTGGGGCTGTCCCTTTCAACAACTGGCACAATCGAGCCAAATCCAAACAGCTTCCTCGAAGGCAATTCGCTGATCTACCTCTTTGCAAAATATGTGACATTCGGAAAACTTCTGCCTGCCCCCATTGAGCCGCAAGGGATTGGTTATTGGCTGCGATACTTCTTCACCGGCCAGCCTGTGCCGTTCGGCGGCCTGGACGTGTTCATTCATCCCGTGGCGTTTGCGGCGTGGGCCGGGCTGCTCGTGACAGCGTTGAACCTCATCCCCGCCGGCACCTTGGACGGCGGTCATGTGATCTACGCCCTGTTCGGAAGCAAGGCAAGAAAAGCCTTCCCTTTTATTTTCGGCCTGCTCATCGTCGGCGGATATTTTTGGAACGGCTGGTGGCTGTGGGCGATCATCCTCTACTGGCTGGGACGAGTCAATGCCGAACCGCTGGATCAGATCACCACGCTCGACCCGCCCCGACGACTGCTCGGGTTTGCAATGATCATCGTCTTCTTTTTGGTTTTGATGCCAGTCCCTTTCATGACGCTTGCAAAATGAAGAAGTTTTTTTCGATACTATTAATTACATCCTTCATCCTGGCTGGATGCGCCGCAGTTGACACAACATCCGCCACAGAATCACCAGCCGCGCAGGATGCCACGAAAACGCCAGAGGTGGAATCCACACTCGAAGCAGGCAGCAGGCTCAAGGTCAATGAAGATGCGTTGAAAGGATTGGAGATCACAGTCTGGACTCCGTGGTTCGGAATCGAATCCAGTCTGTTTGATTCATTCGTCGAAAAATTTAATTCGACAAATCAGTGGGACATAAAAGTAACAGCGCAGAGTCAGGTCAACTTCGCAAATTTATATGAAACCGCGACGGCGTCATTGGGCACCGCAGAAAAACCTGATCTCGTGATTGCCCTGCCTGAGCACGCGCTCGAATGGAATGCCGAGGGCGTGGTGACCGACCTGACGCCTTATGTGAATGACCCAATCTATGGAATCGACTCGAGCGATATTCCATCTGTGTTTTGGGAGCAGGATATTTCCGGAGATGTGCGTATTGCGGTTCCCGCGCAACGGACGGCGCGCTTTTTATTGTGGAATAAAACCTGGGCCGGCGAATTGGGTTTTGATTCATCGCCTGACGCACCCGAAGATTTTCGCCAACAATCCTGCCGCGCACAGCAGACCATGTTGAAAGATGGCGACTCGCAAAACGATTTCATGGGCGGCTGGGTCGTGGACACGGAGCCAAACACCGCCTACGCCTGGCTGCTGGCTTTTGAGGGCGGAGTGCTGGAAGAAAATAATTATCGCTTTCTCACGCCGAACAACATTGACGCGTTTACATTCCTGCGTGAACTTTCTGAAAAAGGATGCGCATGGCAGGCTGTTGAAACCAATCCGATAGCCGCGTTTGCTGCGCGTGAAGCCTTGTTCATCACAGCCAGCATGGAAACTCTGCCGACAGTCACGCGCGCATTTGCTGGCGCAGGCAGCACAGACACGTGGAATGTGATCCCGTTCCCCGGCGAAAAACGGGATGCCCTCCCGGTGTACGGGTCATCGTATGTCATTTTGGAATCCACCGATGAGGAACAACTGGCGGCGTGGTTGTTTGCGCGCTGGCTATTGGACAACAAACAGGATGCGCGCTGGGTGGAGACGACTCACCTCTTCCCGCTTCGCACTTCGACCGTTGACCTGCTCGCCGACTACGAGAAGACTCATCCGCAATGGGCAGAGGCAGTGACTCTCCTGCCGCAGGGTGAGATTCAGCCGCAGCTTGCTTCGTGGCGCAAAGTCAAGATCATGCTCGGTGACGGATTTGCTCACATGTATCGAGTCAACCTGCCAAGCGGACAGGTGGCTTTGACCCTGGCGCAAATGCAATCCACGGCAAGTGAGTTGAGCCGGTAGCTGTTTGCGATTAGCGGTTGGCGATTAGCATTCAAAGGAATTTAATGAAACAATTCAAGTGGCAGATAATTCTTATCGTGGCGGCAGTTGTTTTCTTTTTTGCGTGGCCGTATTTCAATGCTGTCGAATTGCCCGGTGACGGGTTTTCCACCTTTGGCTCGGATACTGTCCGCGCGGAAGTGACCCAGATCATCGAAGAGGGTGAGGTCGACATGGGCGGCCGTATCCAAACCTACCAGATCGCGCGCGTGAATATTCTTGAAGGTGATTACGCAGGCATCATCATGGAGATTGACTACGGTAAGCGGCAAGTCCGCTCGGATGATTACCTGCTGGCGCCCGGCGACAGGATTGTAGTTTCGATCAGCAAAACACCTGAAAATGTGATCAACGCCTATTTTGTAGATTATGTCCGCACCACGCCGATTTTATGGCTGACGGGAATCTTTGCAGTCTCCATCATCCTCATCAGTCGTTGGAAGGGTGTGCGCGCACTGCTCAGTACGATGTTCAGTTTGTACATCATCATCGGCTATATCATCCCGCATATTCTGACTGGCGAAGACCCGCTGACCGTGAGCATCATCGGCTCGATCATTCTACTGGGCGTCACGCTTTATCTCACATACGGCTGGACTTTGAAAACCCACGCGGCAGTCATCAGCATGATTCTCATTTTGCTGCTGACAGGCGCTCTCTCTGCTTTATTTGTCACCTTCGCCAAATTAAATGGCACGGGTGATGAGAACGTGATGTTCCTGATGCAAATGATGCAAACGCCGATCAACCTGCGCGGATTGCTGCTCGGCGGAATGATCATCGGCGCGCTCGGCGTGCTGGACGATCTTGTTACCACGCAGGCTTCGGCGGTTTTTGAACTTCATCACGCAAATGCAAATTTTAAATTCCGCGACCTGTACAACTCAGCCATGCGAATCGGGCAGGACCATGTGGCGGCAACCGTGAACACCCTTGTGTTGGCTTATGCGGGCGCGTCGCTGCCCATGCTGTTGATGTTCTCGCTCGCGCATGGCGACTACGGTTATCTGGTCAATTTTTCTTTCATCGCCGAGGAAATCGTGCGGACGCTGGTCGGCTCGCTGGGGCTGATCGCCGCTGTGCCGCTCACAACCACAATTGCCATCTTCCTCGCCACCAGAGCTGAGTCGCTTGGGAAGTGGGAGCAGTTTCTCGGTCCCGAAGGAAGCGGAGGACATAGTCACTGACCCCTCCCATCCCTGCGAGACACCCTCCCCAAATCCTTTGAGGAAGGAAGGGCGAGGCTGCAACCATAATCCATCTCCTGCGTAAAAAAGGTAGCAAGTCGAACAAGGAGCATGCGTGAACGAAGAACAAGCCTGGGTTGCTCAGGCTCAACAAGGCAGCGACGAAGCGTTTACAAAACTCGTCGAAACCTATCAAACCCCTGTTTACAACCTGTGTTATCGCATGTTGGGCGAGCCTGAACTGGCAGAAGATGCCGCGCAGGAAACTTTTTTGCGCGCCTACCAACATCTGCACCGATACGACCCTAAAAGGTCATTCGCCACGTGGCTGCTTTCCATTGCAGCTCACTATTGCATTGACAGGCTGCGCCGCCGAAAGTTTTCCATGTTTTCGATGGATGCGGAGGATGATGAAGGCAACACCTTTGAATTACCCGACCCTGATTCTCCCGACCCCGAGGCTGAAACCGTCCAAGGACAGACTCGTGACCGAGTCCACGCGATGCTAAAAGACCTGGATAACACCGATCGCGCAGCAATCATCATGAGATATTGGTACGACTATTCCGAAGCCGAAATTGCCGAGTCATTAAGGTTGACAGTCAGCGCAGTAAAAAGCCGTCTGCACCGCGCCCGCAAGGAACTGGCTGGCTTGTGGCAGGAAGAAGAAACCCGTATCGAGACCGAAAGGAGGCCCTATGAATCACCAGCCTTTTGAAGAATGGCTATTGAATGACAAAAATCTGACACCCACTGAGAAGCGGGATCTGAACTTGCACCTGCGGACATGCACCCACTGCACGGCTCTTTCTGCGACCGGGCTGGCTCTGCGGTCTGCAAATGTGGCCGCACCTGCGGCAGGATTCTCAATGCGCTTCCAGCAGCGGCTCGCCGCGCAAAAGATCGCTGAACGCCGCCGCAAACTCTGGGGCATGCTCGTGTTGATCCTTGGCGGAGCAGGCCTGCTCGGCTGGTTTGCCGCGCCCTATTTTTACACCTTCATCTCTGCCCCCGTGGAATGGATCACGGTGATCATCGGCTATTTTCTATTTGCCGTAACCTCCCTGCAAGCGCTGACAGAGGTTGTATCGGTAATGATCCGCATCGTGGCAGACTTTATGCCTCCATATGTTTGGATGGTACTCGTATCCGCGCTGGCTGGGTTTGGCCTTTTGTGGATCATTTCAATCTGGCGGTTTAGTAACCGCGCCCCGCAAGGAGTTTCTGCATGAAAACAAAATTAGCCACCTTTTTACTATTACTGGCGCTGTTACTTGTGCCAACCAGCAACGCCTACGCACAAAGCCCCAATGGTGATGTGTTCCTGCTTGGACAAAATTACACACTCGAAAGCGGAGAAACGCTCGATGGAAGCCTGGCCGTGATCGGCGGAAATGTCACGATTGAAGAAGACTCAATCGTGAATGGCGATGTTGTACTTGTCGGGGGCAACCTCTCACTTGATGGAAAAATAAACGGCGAAGTGGTTCTGGTCGGCGGGAATCTGACGGTCACCAGCAAAATAAAAGGCAATATTGTTGTAGTCGGAGGTCAGGTGCTTTTGACCGAGACAGCCGTTATCACTGGCGATGTGACCACCATTGGCGGTCAGGTTGAAAAGGAACCCGGCGCAGAAGTAGGCGGAAATATTGTCAACAATGCCCCGCCCATTGATATCCCTGAGGTCCCCGCTGTACCAAACATTCCCAATGTGCCCGACCAGCCCGCCATCAATGTGAACGTAAATCCGTTCTGGGAAGTGGCAAACATATTCGGGCGTGCGATTGCAATTGCCCTGATCGGCATGTTGCTGACACTTTTCCTCCAGCCTCAATTGGAACGCGTGGCAGACGCGATGTCGCAGCAGGCTTTGATGGCAGGCAGTTTTGGCCTGCTGACAGTTGTCGTCGCCCCGCTTGCGGTTGTCATCATGGTCATCACGCTCATCCTCATTCCAGTGGCGCTGATCGCGCTTCTGGTCCTCCCACTGGCATGGCTGTTCGGCATGGTTGCCCTTGGGCAGGAAATAGGCGAGCGCTTCACGAAAGCGATCAATCAAACATGGGCGCCCGTGCTCACGACCGGTCTGGGGACATTCACGCTCGTGCTGATCGTCGGATTTGTCGGAATGATCCCCTGCTTCGGCTGGTTGTTATCCTTCCTGATCACGCTCATCGCCATCGGCGGCGTGACTATGACAGTGTTCGGGACGCGTACCCCGCCCGGTAAAATGGCAACCAACCCACAGGTAGAGATCGTTCCGCCTGCTTCATAAAATCCGCGCTAAAAATCTGCGTGATATAATCTGCCCGCCCCGAGGATAACCTCGGGGCGGTTTTCATTCGGAGAAAAAATGTTCAAGCACGAAATCCCAAACACACCTGTTCATAATACCCCGCCGCCCCTGATTGAAGTTTCCGGCACACACCGCGAAATGGGACGCCAGATCGGCGAAGCCATGCAGCATCAGATTCAAAATAGCATTGCCAACGCGCATGTTCTCATAGATGCGGCTTATGGCGATCTCGAACTTACCTGGCAGGGCGCGCAGATTCAATCGCACAAATACCTGCCTTTCGCCGAAGAGCGTTATCCGCAATATGTGGATGAATTGCGCGGCATGGCCGAAGGCGCAAACGTGGCGTTCGACGATATTGTTGTACTCAATGTCATGGAAGCCGTCACCACCGACGCCCTGCATCTGACGCGCTGCACCAGCATGGCGGTCAATGAAGAGCGCACCGCAGATGGTCACATCCTCGCCGCGCATAATGAGGATTGGATTCCCGAAGATGAGAATGACACCTTCGTCATTTCAGCCAGACCTGACAAGGAACCTCCGTTTCTAGCCATGACCTATGGCGGGCTGCTGCCCAATGTGGGATTCAACGCCTATGGCATTTGCCAACTAATAGACTCAGTCTACCCCGCCGACTCGCGTGTGGGCATCCCGCGTCTTGTGGTGGCGCGTGCCGTATTATCCTCCCGCCGCATCTCCGGTGCGATCGGGCGCACACTTGTGCAACATCGTGCGGCTGGGTACAACCATTTGCTCGTCCATGAAAGCGGAGAAATCTACTCAATAGAAGTTTCAGCCCGCAAGTTTGAAATTTTGTATGCTCATGATGGATACATGGTGCATACCAATCATTATCTCGACCCAAAGATGAAAGAAGTGGAAAAAGACCCCGAAGAATTACTTTCGTCGCGCGTGCGTTACTTCCGCGCCTCGCGCCTGTTACGCCAGAATAATCAACATACCATCAAGAGCCTGCAAGCCATTCAGAAGGACCATGTCAATATTCCAAACTCGATCTGCAACCACAACATCGAAGGACTCGATCCGCTTGACCGCGAGAAGACCATCAACGCCATGGTGATCGACCTGACCATGCGCGAGATGCACATCGCGTGGGGCAATCCGTGTGAAAATACCTATCACACATACCATTTGAATGCGTGAGAGAAAAAAAAGATGAAAGAAGAAAGAGACCTCTCAAATGAGAGGTCTCTTTCTTCTTTGTTTATCAGCTACCTGATGGAATTAACAGCAGGTTCTTTCAACAGCAACGCCAGCGGCGAAGCGACCAGCACCATGCCAGTCGTCATGGTTAACACAAATGGAAATCCATACACTTCCGCCAGATGACCTGTGAATAGCAACCCCAGCGCGCCGGAAGAAAAGATGAATCCAAGCGCAAGCCCGGAAGCCAGCGCCATCCCGCCGGGAATAATCCGCTGGGAAAGCACAACCATGATGCTGTGTACTGCGCCGGTGAATGCCCCGGCCAGTGGAACCAGGATAAACAGCCACCACGACCAGCCGATCACACTGGCAATATAGATCGGAATGGCGGCAAGGAACAAGACTCCCGCGGCCACAAATCGCTTCGGATAACGATCGCCAAAATATCCACCGAAGATATTCCCTAGAGCGGAGCCGCCCATGAACAATCCCGCCATGCTTCCATAGACCGTCGCACCCTGTCCCAAATCCTTGATGTACTTGGGGATGAGATTCACCATATTCGCCTGCGCCCAGGATTGCAAAGTAGCAACCAGCGCCAACACAACGATAAACATAACCCCTGCCTGCATTCGGTTGGATTGTTGTCCATGAGTCGGTTTGGGGTGAGCATGATTGGCGCGTAATTGATACATCACAGAAAAACCAATGGGAATGGATACTACCGGGATGATGAACATGCCGGGCAATTTATATCGGGTAAGGAGAAGCCCGGTAATAATGGGTCCAATAAAATGCCCAAGCTGGCCTGCGGTAAAGAAGATGGATGTGGAGGTCGTCTCGCGTCCCTTTAGGAGGTCGCGTCCGCGCAGGGTGGCCTGCACTGCCCCAACTGGGTGAAATGCCGAGGAGCCTAATGCCGCAATGATCAGGCACGCCAGACCAGCGTTGCCCGGAATGAGCAATGCCGCAGAGTAGAAAACTGTCATCCAAAGCACGCCACCAGCCGCAAGCCAGCGCGGACCGGTTCGGTCTGAGATCCAGCCGAAGAATGGCTGAGTCAGCGCGGAGGTCCAGATATAGATCGTCGAGAACAAGGCGATTTGTGATTCGCTCAGGCCCAGGTAGGTCAACAAGACGGGTCGGCTGGCATTGAACGTATCCACAACAAAATGACTGAGGGCAACTGATGAAAAAAGGGAATCAAGGATTAATGACATTATTTTCCACGATAGAGATGATTTGATTGGATGTATTCGTACACGGCTGGATGGACATAGTAACGGAATTCATTTCCATCTGCAATTCGGCGGCGAATTTCGCGGGACGATAAATTTAACAAGAGCGCATCGATAAAGCTGACCTTATCGGTCAGGCCGCGGATTTGCAATTCCAACGCGGGCATGTCGAAGGAGTCGCCGGGGCGGCGCATCACGCTGATTTTGGAAACAGCAGCTACCAGATCGGAAGCGAGCCGCCATGTCGGCAGATCCCGAAACGAATCTCCGCCGATCAAAAGGAAGATTTCCGCATCCGGTTCCTGTTGAGTCAAAGCCCGAATTGTGTTGATCGTGTAATGCGGGCCGGGGCTGTCAATTTCAAGGCGTGAGAGTTCAAACAACGGGTTATTGGAAATTGCGCGCTGTACCATTTCAATGCGATGCGAAAGCAGCGTAATATCCTGTTCCTGTTTGTGCGGCGGATCTGGGTTGAGTACCCAAAGCAGGCGCGATAGCTCAAATTGATGCGCGGCTTCGCTGGCAAGAATCAAATGCCCAATATGGGGCGGGTCGAAAGTGCCGCCGAAGAATCCGATCTTTGTTTTTGGCATTGGGTTAGTATATCGCAAGTTCAATTCGACCCAATGGTATACTCCCGAAAATCTTTAACGCGAATTTTGCGAATGAGCGAATTTCACAAAATCGAAGGAAAAATATGTCACAAAATTTTGATGCAATAGTGATCGGCGCAGGCGTGATCGGAATCAGCACTGCATTTCACCTTGAAGAACGTGGATTGAAACCAGTCGTTTTGGAGCGCAAGGAAATCGGCTACGGGGCTACGGGTAAATCGAGCGGACTTGTGCGAATGCATTATGACCTCGAGGTTGAATCGCGGCTTGCGTGGGAAAGTTATCAATACTTTCGTAATTGGGGTGAGCGCGTGGGCGGTGATTGTGGATTCCGTCGCTCGGGATTTTTGCATATCGAACCAGCAGATCACGAAATGCAGTTACGTAAAAATGTTCAAATGCATCAACGCATTGGAATTCCAACCAGTGTCATCTCTGGTTATGATGTAAAAAAGCTTGCCCCCTATCTAAAAACAGATGACATTGCTTTTGCAGCTTATGAACCCGAGTCAGGCTACGCCGACCCGATGCTGACAGCGAACTCGTTATTGACCGCAGCAAAAGAACGAGGCGCAGTTTATGTACAGGATTGTGAGGTCATCGGCGCGCAAATCAATAACGGAAAAGTTACGGGCGTACACACATCACGCGGAGATTTTTCCGCGCCGATCATTATCAACACAGCTGGCGCATGGGCTGGCAAGGTGAGCGACTTGTTCGGCGTTTCCATTCCGCTTGGCACGTGGACTCATGATGTGGTTCACATCCGCCGCCCCGCCCATATTCCCGACCACCTCACAGTCATTGACAGTTCGCTCAGTATGTACTTCCGCCCTGATTCGGGCAATCTTACTTTGGTCGCGCTCGAAGACGACAGCCGTCTCGATGAGCCCGCTGAAAAAGACCTCGGCTACGTTGCCAAAGATTTTGTTGAGCGCGCCATAGAACGCATTTGCCAACGCATCCCTGCGATGGAGGAAGGCTCTCTGCATTCCTCGCATGTTGGCCGCGACGGATTGACTCCCGACCAGCGCGCGATCATCGGTCAGGCGGGACCTGAGGGTTACTTCCTCGCCACAGGATTTAGCGGCACTGGTTTCAAACTCTCCCCCGCCGTCGGCCTGTGCATGAGCGAATTAATTCTCGATGGAAAATCCAAGACGGTTGACATTTCTGGCTTCGACCCCATGCGCTTCGAACGCGGCGAACAACTCAAAGGCGAAAACGATTACGGATTTATCTGGCGCAAGGCATCTACGTAAACAACCCAAAGATTCAACCACTGAAAACACAGGGGTAAGCCCTATAAAAATCTCCGTAGCCTTTGTGTTCTCAGTGGTAAATGTTTTTTTACATCGGCTATAATGCAAACATGGCCGACAAACTTCTCTCCCATTACGAAGAACTCAAGGCGCAGGTCAACTTTCACAATTATCGTTATCATGTGCTGGATGCGCCCGTCATCAGCGATCTGGAATATGACCGCCTGTTGAACGAACTAAAACGGATCGAATCTGACCACCCGGAGTGGATCACATCTGACAGTCCGACTCAGCGTGCCGGGGCGCGGCCTGCTGACCGTTTCGAGAAAATTCGCCACCCTGCTGCCATTCTCTCGCTGGCCAACGCCTTTGGAAGTGACGATGCCCGCGCATGGCTCGAACGCATCTCCAAAATCGACGATCGAGTTGAAAAGGCGAAATTCGTGGTCGAACCAAAAATTGACGGCTTGTCGGTTGTGCTGCATTACCGCGACGGACTCTTCGTGCAAGGCGCCACCCGCGGCGACGGCGAAGTGGGCGAAGACATCACCTCCAATCTGCGGACGATACGGGCGATACCGTTGAAAATTCCTGTCCAGACCGTAGACGATAGACCGAAGACCGAGAAACCGTCCACCGTCCCGCGAAGCGGTCCACCGTCCTATCTTGTCGTTCGTGGCGAAGCTTTTATTCCAAATAAAGATTTTGAAGAACTCAACCGCAAATTGGAAGAAGCAGGCGAGAAAACTTATTTGAATCCGCGAAATACTGCGGCGGGGTCACTCCGCCAGCTTGACCCGCAGCTTACCGCCTCGCGCCCGTTGACTTTACTCGTTTACCAGATCGTATATTCCGAAGGCGGAGAAGTTCCAACCTCACAGTGGGAGATTTTGGAATATTTGAAGGCACTTGGTTTTCCGACAACTGATGTTGCGAAGAGATTCAATGATCTTGAATCCGCGATCGCATACACTGAGACATGGAACGAAGGCCGGGACTCACTGCCCTACGAAGCCGACGGCATGGTCATCAAAATTGACGACCTGACCCTTGCCGTCGAACTGGGATTTGTCGGCAAAGACCCGCGCGGCGCGATCGCGTTCAAATTCCCGGCGCGCGAAGTGACAACCACCTTAAACGACATCGGCGTGGCGGTCGGACGTACTGGAGTGCTGACTCCGTATGCCGTGCTGGAGCCGGTCGAAATTGGCGGTGTAGTCGTGGAACGCGCCACGCTGCACAACTTTGATTTCATCGCGGAGAAAGATATTCGCGTCGGCGACCGCGTGCTCATCAAACGCGCAGGCGAAGTTATCCCGTATGTCATCGGCCCAGTAGTGGATGCGCGTTCCGGTAAAGAGAAATCATACAGGCCGCCCACAGAATGCCCCGCCTGCGGGCAAGGCGTGGAGCATTTCGAAGGCGAGGTGGCCTGGTATTGTGTCAATGCGGCGTGCCCGGCGCAATTGGTGCGGAACATCGAGCACTTTGTCTCACGCGGCGCAATGGACATCACCGGGCTGGGAATCAAGATCGTCGAGCAGTTGATTGAGTCGGGTCTGGTAAAAGATGTGGCAGACTTGTTCGCGTTGAAGAAAGAGCAGTTGCTCGAGTTGGAGGGCTTCGCAGATAAAAAGGCGGAGAATCTGCTCAAGTCGCTGGAGCAGGCAAAAGGTCAGAGTTTGAACCGCTTGCTTGCCGCGCTGGGAATTCACGGGGTGGGCGAAGTCATGGCGGGTGATCTATCCCGCGCATTTGGCAATCTATCCGCCTTATCAAAAACCAGCGCGGATGAACTTCAGCAGATCGACGGCTTGGGACCGAACATCGCCGAGTCTATTGTAGACTGGTTCTCGCAGCCTGCAAATCAAAAAGTGTTGAAGAAACTGAAAGCGGCGGGGGTTTGGCCAGAAATGCAGAAGGCAGAAAGCGGAAAGCGGCAGGGCGCGTTAAGCGGGTTGACTTTTGTGGTGACCGGCACGCTGCCGACTTTGTCACGCGATGGGGTGAAAGAGTTTATTGAAAAAAACGGCGGCAAGGTGACAGATAGCGTGAGTAAAAAAACAAGTTATCTTGTGCTCGGCGAAAACCCCGGCTCAAAGGCAGACAAGGCGCAAGCGCTTGGGATTAAGATCATCAACGAGGTTGAGTTGAGAAAACTCGCCGGTGAATGATTCCACCCTGTAGTTCCGGCAGTAGACAGAAAGCATCCCCTCGACTAAACTTACGCCATTCTGTTTCGGAGGCATTCCATGGATTTTAAGAACACGAACGATTCTGTCACCAATCGCATCAAGGCGATGAATGACCGTCTTTCAATGCTCAAGGAAAACGACCTTTATTTTTACAACCAGCCAGTGGAGGAAATGCTGCCCGGCGCGAAAGTCCGCGTGCGTGGACGCGAGATGGGGATGTACGCCTCTTACAGCTACCTGGGTCTGGTCGGCCACCCGCGCATTAACGAAGCTGCAAAAAGAGCCGTGGACAAATTTGGCACGGGCACGAACGGCGTGCGCACATTGGCTGGGACTCTCACTATTCACACCGAACTCGAAGAGACGATTGCGAACTTTAAACACACTGAAGCGGCCATCACATACACCTCTGGGTACGCGACAAATTTATCTGTGATCTCGACCATGATGGGACGCGGCGATTATGTCTTCTCGGACAAGATCAACCACGCGTCCATCGTGGATGGCTGTCTCATGTCTGGCGCGGAGTTCCGCCGTTTCCGTCACAATGACATGGAGCATCTCGAGGGCTTGCTCAAGAACGCCCCCGCTGATGTGGCGAAACTGGTCATCGCTGATTCAGTCTTCAGCATGGATGGCGACATCATTGACCTGCCCACGACCATTGCATTGTGCAAAAAATATAACGCCTGGCTGATGATCGACGAAGCTCATTCAGTGGGCGTTCTCGGAAAGACAGGGCGCGGCATTGAGGAATACTTCGGCATCAAAGATGGGATTGACATCAAGATGGGCACGCTCAGTAAGACCATCCCATCCGTTGGCGGATACGTGGCCGCAAAGCAGGAGATCATTAATTATCTGCGTCACGCCAGCCGCGCGTACATTTTCTCCGCTGCGCTGCCGCCGGCTCAGGCCGCCGCCGCAAATGAAGCGTTCAAGGTCATTCTGGATGAGCCCGAACGGATCGAAAAACTCAACCTGAACACCAAACAATTCATCGGCGGACTCAAAGCCATGGGCTTTGACACGATGTTAACCGAGACAGCCATTGTCCCTGTTTTATGCGTGGACGATAACACGGCCTTCGCCATGACCCGCGAAGCCCAGCACAATGATGTGTTCGTTCTGCCGGTCGTCTCCCCCGCCGTCCCTGAGGGATTGGCCCGCCTGCGTGCCACTGTCACCGCCGCGCATGATCCGAGCGAGATCGAGCGAGCAATGGATGTGATCGGGGAAGCTGGAAAGAAATTGGGATTGATCAAGTAGGAACGAGTAAAAAGTAATAAGCGAGAAGTAGACAGCCCGTCAAATTGACGGGCTGTTTTTTTCATCGCTTTATATTCCCCAAATCTCCCATAATCACCTGCTTATCTTCTTCATCCTCAACTTTTTCAGCCAACGCAAAGGCTTTCTCCAAATACTCCTGCATCTTTGACGTATTCCCTGCGATCATTTCAGCGCGCGCAAGGGCTTCATAAGCATAGGCAATATAAAAAGGCTCGCCTGCTTCTGCATATTTCAAGGAGGCTTCGGCATACCTGCGGGCGTTATCAGCCTGCCCCAACAACGCAAACACCCGCGAGATCTGCCAATTCCCAATCGAAAAATTTCGAGGCGTGACATCCTCGCGCTGGGACCAATGCCAAAGGGAAGTCATTGCCGTTTGAAGCATGACCAGATCCTCGTCAGGGCTGCGATGCGGGTTGTCAATGTAGTCCCAGGTCTTGTTGAAACAGTCCGCTGAAAAATAGCGGTGGACAACGGCCAAGTCAAAATCAGGTTTTTCGGGCATGGGATTCTCCTTTTGGAAAAATTACCGATGAAGTTTCTTTGCCTGAATTTTAGCGTATGCAACGTCGAATCTGATTGCCTTTGCAAGCCGGGATGAGAAAATTCTTAACCTGTGGAATTGACAACAAGCCCAACCATTTTGTATACTGCGTTCACTCCGATGGGGAGTAGCCGCCCAAAATTGGGATGCGCAGTCGTCAATACGGAACTTGTTCCCGGCTGTTCAGCAAAAGGCAAGACCATCGCCATAAAATGGCGGTGGTTTTTTGTTTGTCACTGGTGTATCATCTAATCAACAGGAAAAATCATGAACTGGCATCTCACACCAAATGAAACTGCGCTCGAAGAACTCAAGACAAATCAGAAACACGGATTGACTCAAGACGGGGTCGAATCGCGTCTTGCGCAATACGGGCGCAACGAACTAATCGAAAAAAGCGGGCGGACCCCGCTCAAGATTTTCTGGGAGCAGATCACTGCCACAATGGTGCTCATCCTCATCGGCGCGGCGGTTGTGGCAGGCTTGCTCGGTGACACAAAAAATACAATTGCCATCGGCGCGATCGTAATCCTGTATGCCCTGCTCGGATTTTTTCAGGAATACCGCGCGGAGCAGGCCATCGCCGCGCTCAAAAAATTATCGGTGCCGAACGTGCGCGTGTTGCGCGATGGCGCACTCAAAGAACTCTCTGCGCGCGAACTCGTGCCCGGTGACATCATCCAGCTTGAAGCGGGGAACGTCCTGCCTGCGGATGTGCGGCTGCTCGAAGCGGTGAACCTCCGCATTCAAGAAGCCGCATTGACCGGCGAATCAGAACCTGTCACAAAACAAACAGCCGCCCTTGCAAAAGAAGATTTACCGTTGGGTGACCGCCGCAACATGGGCTACATGGGAACCATCGTCACGCAGGGCCGCGGGCTGGCGCTGGTTGTTGCCACAGGTATGCAAACCGAACTGGGCAAAATCGCCGACCTCATTCAACAAAGCGACGCCGGGCATACGCCATTACAAAAACGTCTTGATACTCTTGGAAAAAATCTTGCCATCGCAGGAGTGGTTATCGCGGCCTTCATTGCAGTGCTCGGCCTGTTGCGCGGCGACGAACTTCGTCACATGCTGCTGACAGCCGTCAGCGTTGCCGTGGCAATCGTCCCCGAAGGTCTGCCCGCCGTAGTCACCATCACGCTCGCCATCGGCGCGCAACGCATGTTGAAACAAAACGCGCTCATCCGCAAACTGCCCGCAGTCGAAACGCTCGGCTCGGTGACCGTGATCTGCTCCGATAAAACAGGCACGCTGACCGAAAACAGGATGACCGTGATTGTGCTGGATGTGGCCGAACATGCGCTGGATTTAACCGAAGAGGTCGGACGCGACGGCTCGCTTCATGCGACCCCGGGGCTGGGTGCGCCGGCCCAATCATCCCTGTCGCTGGCGGCGATTGGCGGCACGCTCTGCAACGACTCAGAATTAATTGATATCGGCGACGGGAATTTCCACACCATCGGCGACCCAACCGAAGGCGCGCTGGTCGCAGCCGCCGCGAAAATGGGATACTGGAAATCAACACTGGATTCATCCTTCCCGCGCGCGGCAGAACTTCCATTTGACTCGGAACGCAAGCGCATGACCACTGTTCATCATTTGGAAAAATATGACCCGTCCGTGCTCGCCGGTCTTGAAGTGGGCAATCATCGTTACATCGCCTTCACCAAAGGCAGCGTGGACGGACTGCTGGGTTTGTCGAATCAGGTCTGGGTGAACGGTCAAGCCCAAAAAATGGATGACAGTTTCAAGGTCAGGATTGAAGCGGCAAATGACCGGCTGGCAAAGAAAGGCATGAGAGTCCTCGGCGTCGCGTTCCGCTTGATCAACCAAATCCCAGAGATCATCCAAACAGATTTGGAACAGAATTTAACTTTCGTCGGTTTGTTCGGCATGATCGACCCGCCGCGCAGTGAAGTGCGCGACGCGGTTGCGCTGACCAAGTCTGCGGGCATTCGCACGGTGATGATTACGGGCGACCATCCGTTGACAGCAGTCGAGATCGCGCGGCAATTGGGCATTGCAGAAAATGGCCGCGTGTTGACCGGCGCAGAGATCGAAAGCCTGTCGTTCGACGAACTGAAAAATATTGTCGATGATGTTCAGGTATTCGCGCGTGTATCGCCCGAACATAAATTGAAGATCGTGAAAGCCTTGCAGGAACGCGGACATATTGTCTCGATGACCGGCGACGGCGTGAACGACGCCCCAGCATTGAAACGCGCAGACATCGGCGTGGCGATGGGCATCACCGGCACGGATGTTTCGAAGGAAGCCGCCGACATGGTTCTGCTCGACGATAATTTTGCGACCATCGTCAGCGCGGTGAAGGAAGGCCGCACGATCTACGATAACATCCGCAAGTTTGTGAGGTTTAGCGTTGCTGGAAATATAGGCAAAGTCTTGGTGATGCTGCTCGCGCCGTTTTTGGGGAAGCCGATTCCGCTTTTGCCGCTGCAATTGCTCTGGCTGAATCTACTCACTGATGGTTTGCTTGGCCTTGGCATCGGCGTGGAGAATCCCGAAGCAGATACGATGAAACGTCCGCCGTATTCGCCGAAGGAAGGCGTGTTCTCGCGCGGCGCGGGCACGCAGGTGATCTGGGTCGGCGCGTTGATCGGCGCGCTCGCACTCGGACTCGGCTCGTGGTATTACTTCACAGGCCGCGAGCAATGGCAGACGATGGTCTTCACCTTCCTGGCATTTGCCCAGGTATTTCAGGCTTTGGCATCGCGTTCGGCAAAGGATTCAATTTTTAAGTTGGGCGTGATGAGCAATCCGCTGCTGGCGGGCATGTCTGCGCTGGTGGCTGGGCTGCAACTCGCAGTGATCTACATCCCCTTTTTGGCGGAGTTCTTCGGAGTGAAGGCGCTGAGTTTATGTGACTTGTCCATTGCAGTCGCGGGCGGGGTTGTGGTGTTTGTGGCGATGGAAGTGGAGAAGAGAGTGATCAGTAAGCAGTGAGCAGAAAGCAGAAGCCCGTCTCACACCGAGACGGGCTTCTGTGTTAAGCGAAATTTTTTACGCTCTTGCTAAATTCATGTCTTTTGGCATTTGATCCCAGGTTCTACCATCCAGTAACCTGCCCGCTTTTTTCTTTTGAACGCCACCCCATTGTTTGAAGAAGAAAGGCACTTTTGCTTTGATGCAATGATCTCTTATTCCAACTACCCAATCTTTCTCAAGTGGACGTGCCCCAGGTCCCGACTCGCCGCCAACAATGACCCAATTAATTTCTTTTAAATTCATTTTTGGAATGGGACCTAAAAGCGGCTCAACAGAAAGAAACTTTATCTTTGCACCAGTTTTTCGCAAGTGGTCAATTCTAAAGGTGTAATCTGCATTTTCCACGCTGACACCCATCCAGATATTGTCTGTCCATTCAAGTTTTGAACTGACCTCTGCCAGCCGTTCGGAGCGTTTTGTCAAAACCTGAAATTGATGCCAGTGTGCGCGTTTCATCACATCAAACACGCTCTGAATAAATTCCAAAGGCACATCCTTATGGAACAAATCACTCATTGAATTGACAAAGATTACCTGCGGAGTTTTCCAATCCAAAGGTTTTTCAAGCGCCTGCGGATGCATAGTTAATTTAAAGCCATTGGCATAATTGGGCTGTCCCATGGCATGTAAACGTTTCGCCATGCGCTCTGCATAGCAATGTTTACAACCGGGACTGATCTTGTTACAACCTGTGAGCGGATTCCATGTTGATTCTGTCCACTCGATTCGAGACTGGGCCATTTTTACTCCAAGAGAAAACTTGCCTTTTCAATTTTAGAACATTTATTCTGTTTTGTCTAGTGATTACTTCGCAAGGCGAAAAGCAACTCGTCTCTCTGAATTATATTCTATGTAATAACCCCTTACAGGCTTGTTGTCTAACCCAACGACTTCAAATTTTGACTTGTTTTTCTTTAATACAGCATTTGTATGTTTAGGCAAGAAACCGTTTTCCAAACCAAAAAGGTGGAGTTCTGTATTTGTTCGATACTCGGTGCTTTCTAAAAACGACCAAAGCTTATCATGATAACCAGACAATTCAGTTTCATCAAAAAGCGATAGCGTCTTCTCAATAGTGTGTCCCTTCCCATGGCTTGGGTCAACACTCCACTTGGCTTCAAGTACTTTTTCGTAGCCTCTAATATTTCCCGTAAAGAAAAAGAGACAATATATATTACTCGCATCTCTTTCAATCGTGAAAGTGTCAACAAATATTCTCAAATCCTTCAAAGAAGCCCGAAATCTGCCTTTTAGCTGCTCAATAAAATCATACGCTGATTGAAAACTTGGAATTGACTTTCCGAATAATTCATTCAAAAATAATTTAAGCGGTTCACTACCTGGAAAATCCGAACGCAATGCCGAATCTGCAAATCTATACATGTGCGCAATAGGTAACCAAAGGAAAACCTCAGTTTTTCCATTTTCAAGCATCCTACGAATATCATCAGGTTTAATCGCTTTATACCCAAACGGGTCAATGAAAAACAGCCCTTTAGCGTCCCTTGTTTGTGAAACTAAATCTATGGCTTTAGGATATATGTCCTCATAATTTTCTTTGTGATATTCGACCTTTACGTTACTTGGCTTAAAGATATTTTTTCCTACTTTCTCGACCCTGTCTACTTTATAAACTCCATCTTCGATCTCTGATATTCCATTGTCATTAAACCATACGGTCATATCTGGAATTGAATTGTTGTTTGAAAAGTAATGACGACTAATGCTTTCCAAAGCAATAATTGGACTTCCTTTGACATTATTTTCATACAATCCTTCCCCACAAAAAAGATCAAACACGAAAATTCTTTTTACGAATCCTGCTCGATGCAGGATGTTAAAGTAAACAGACAGATAACGACCATACAATGCTATTTTTGCTTCAGAGTGTTCTAACAAATTTGTTTTTGGGTTAATGCTTTTCATATCCTCTCCTTACTTACTCAAAATTTTTGACAAAACACGCCAATCACAAAACATCCTGTTACATTATATTCACATTTCCCTAAAATTCTTTAATCTATCAATCCTATTTTCCTTCACATCGCTCTTTCCGGAATCTCCATCAACTCCCCTTCACTCAGCACAATCGAAGTTCCCTTTATGCTTGCGTTCTCAAGTGCTAAACCATCACAATCTGCATTTTTGCTTCCTATTCATTGACGTACGAGGGTATGTTTTTTTTCATAATAAAGTTTGTATAATGGTAGATGATAAATCCAAAGATCATTTTCATAAAGGAGAAAAATCCATGGACATGTCTGCGATCGCCGATTGGTTTACCATTCTGTTCCTGTTGTGGTTTGGGTTGAAACATTTTATCCCCGCCCTCGATAAAGGATTTTTTTCAACCGCGGGCGCTGTGATTGCCATCGCGGCTGCGATAACCACCTTCCTCAGCCCTTAGGTTTGCGGTTCTCGCACAAGATTCATGTTGCCAAATCATCGGGCGAGACGCTTCGTAGTCTCGCCCGATACTTTATAAGGTGATCGAATTATTTTTCTAGTTACCGGACACTTTTATTTTAGGACGCAAATAAACGCTGAGAACGCTGATTCAAACTTTTTTACTCACGTTTTCTTCAAAAATCCACGTTTATCAGCGTTCTCAGCGTCCAATTTTTTAAACCGTCAGGTGGCTTGTTATTTTTCAACGATCGGGCTGGAGGGCGGCTCTGCCAAAAACTCTGTGGAACTGAGAATCAACTGATCGAACCCAACTCCTTCCGCGCCAGCCTGCAAACGCACGGTGACTTCGCCGCCCTGAAAATAGATCAGTGAATCAGAGTCTGCGAAATCACAGCCCACCCATGACCAGCCAGTGGTTGATCCCCGCGCTGTCAGGTAACTTGACGAACCCGGTTTCAAAACCGTTTTGTTGTTTGCGTCCACTGCACCGCTGAATTGGACAAATATCAAGTTCGCCGTTGACCTACCCTTCGGCATGCCAACCTTCATGTGAATCCAGCAGCGATAGGGAATGCCGCTTTGGACTTGCACATCGAAAGTCAGGTGGGGATCATTCTCCGGCGGAGGGTCCAACTCATCGCCATTGTTGGGGAGACTGATGTATTTTTTCCCGGGCGAAGCTGCGTCATCGTAGAAATCAAGTTCAGACAAGGCGCTGTCCGGCAAATCAACAGCGTAGATAATGATCTCGGAAGCAGGAGCCTGCATCGGGTCGGGTTGAGGCGCTTTCGTAATCTCGACCGTGATCGCGGGCGTCCCCGCCGGATATTCCACCGGCGAGGTCTGCTGGTAAACGCCGCTGACTTCGTAGGCGTGCTTCTCCACTTCCAGCGCATCGGCGCGGGTCTGCTCCATTTGCTGCGAGCTGAGCATTGAGAAGTCAACGAGTTCCAGTTCTTCCTTCACTTCATCAGCGCCCCTCCAGCCGACTTTGATCTCGCCCACGCCGCGCGCGTAATGTTTGAGTTGGAAGGCATTCTCCTCGCCCAAACTGGACTCGGCCATCACCAGCACATCTTTGTAACAATCGACGGGGACGCAGGTTTCCTGCCCGACCTGATCCACCTGCCCGAAGTCAGACCACTCGACGGCTGGTCCCCAGCCCTGATAGACGATCGGCGCTGCGAGCTTCGGCTCTGCCCGCATCTTGATTCCCGCGCGCGCATCTTCCAGCCCGGTGATCCACGGTGATGCCTTTACGAACTGCCCGTTCTCGAATTCTTCCGGGTACTCACCCAGATACCAGACATTGCCGTCGTTGTCCTGCGCATAAAAGGCGAGTTCCTTTTCGATCACCTCGCCGTCGGTATAGTCCACGATCCAGGCTGTGACCGTGCGCACGCCGCCGATGACTTTGGTCAGGTCGGTGACGATGAAGTCAATGCGGCGGGAAATGGTTTCGCCGTCTTCGACGGCCTTGCCCTCCTGCACCCATTTCATGCCGGGCTTCATGGGCATCCATGCGTTGTCGATGTCGGTTGGGTTGTCAAAGTTCGCGGGGTCAAAGTCTGCGAACTGCGGCTCGGAATTGGGTACACATGCCGAAGCCAGAATCATTGCAATGGCTGCCATGATCGAAAAGAAAATGGGAAATCGCGGCACATCAACCTCCTTTTGGTTTCGGAGCGTCAAAAACAGTGGGGTAAAAAAAACTCCACCACAGAGTTCACGGACGCTCACCTGCACTGCACCACACCTGCGCTGGCGGGTGATGCCAAGGAACGCAGCGCGGTGCAAGTGTCGCGCACAGAGTTTTAAAAGTTTTTCTCCGTGACCTCTGTGGCCTCTGTGGTTAAAGTCCTTTAAATCTTTACATTGAAAGAGCGAACGTCAAAAGACATGATCGTGAAAGTCAACTGATTGTTTGTGGAACGCTGACAGCATTATGGCGCGCCTTCCCAAACCGCAGATACAAGGTGGGCACAACCAGCAAATTGAGCAGGGTCGAAGTAACGAGTCCGCCCAGAATGACAATCGCCATCGGATATTCGATCTCCTGGCCGGGGATGTTGCCGGCAATCACCAGTGGCACGAGAGCCAGCCCGGTTGTAAGAGCCGTCATCATGATCGGGGCGATCCTTTCGCGCGCGCCGCGCATGACCAGTTGCGGGCCAAAAGGCTCGCCTTCCACTTCCTCAAGGTGCTGGAAGTGACTGATCATCATGATCCCGTTGCGGGTGGCGATTCCCAGAATCGTCAACAGGCCGACCAGCGAACCAAGCGAGAGGACGCCGTTGCTAAAGAACGCCGCGAGGATTCCGCCCACCAGCGCCCAGGGCAGGGTGAAGAAGGTCAGCGTTGCGAGGCGCAGGTTTTCAAACGAAGTCACCAGCAGGAAGAAGATCGCGATCACCGCAACCGCCCCGGCAAGAAATAACTGTTGTTCGGCGGCTTCGCGCTCGGCATATTCACCGAACAATTCTGCATGGTAGCCAAGCGGAAACTGTATCTTCTCGAGGGCATCTTCAACCTCCTCAGCCACAGAGCCGAGGTCGCGCCCGCTTACATTGGCTGAAACATCGGTCTTGCGCGACTCGCCTTCACGCTCGATCACATTCGGGGCCGCCACAATGCTGACGCTGGCCACATCCGCAAGGCGCACGCGTCCGCCATCCGGGGTATCGATCAGCAGGTTTTCAATATCGTTTAGGCTGTCGCGCGAGGATGGCGTGCTCCACACGTTCACGTCATAGGTCTTTCCGCCCACAAAAAGGTCGCCGACTTCTTCGCCTTGCAGCAGAAAGGCTGCCGCGCGGCGGATATCGCCGGGCTTCAGTCCATGCTGCTGGGCAGCGGCGAGGTCAACTTCAATGTTGACCTGCGGCACATCCACGTGAGCTTCCTTTTTCAAATCCACAATCCCGTCAATTCCTTCCAGAGCCGCCAGCACTACCTCTGACTTGGAACGCAAAACATCCAGTTCCGGGCCATAGATGCGCACAACGATGGTATCGCTCGAACCTGTCAGCACTTCCCTGATTCTCTCTTTCAGATAGGTCTGCACGTCGCGAATCAAGCCGGGGTAGCCGTCCACCACCTCCTGGACTTTTGCCAGAGTCTGGTCGTAGTCCACCTTTGGGTCGATGCTGATCCAGTTCTCGGTGAAGTAGATTCCGTACGGTTCATCCGCCATCATGGCCTGCCCGATGTGCGATCCACAGTTTCTCACCCCGGGGATGGTCATCAGTTCGTTGCAAGCCTTGGCCGTGATGCGCCACATCTCCGGCTGCGAAGTGCCGGGCTTGGTGATCCAGTGCATCAGAAAATCCCGTTCTTTGAACGAAGGCAGCAGTTCCTGCCCAAGGCTGGGAATCACGCCCAGACCAGCGACGACAATCACAGCGATCGTGGCATATGCCAAACGCGGAGCATGGAGGGTCTTTTCAAGAACCCGGTCGTAGATGCGATGCAGCCACGGAATGACCGGGGATTGGCGGTGCTCGATCGGCGCATTTGACAGCAGGATCAAGACCATGGCCGGCGTGACGGTCAACGCGATCAACGGCGACACCAGACCTGCCACTACATAAGCGGTGGCCAGCGGCTGGAAGAATGCGCCCGATAAGCCCTGCAGGAAAAAGACCGGCAGCAGCGCCGAGATTTCGATCAGCGAGGCGTAGACAATTGCTCCGCGCACTTCAAGCGATGCTTCGAGGATGATGCTCGCAGTAGACTGGGTGCTGCCTTCCTTGCGCAGGCGCCGCAAACGCCGCACGATGTTTTCGACATCCACGATGGCGTCATCCACGACTGCGCCGATGGCAATGGCCAGCCCGGCCAGTGTCATGACGTTGATGGTGACACCGCGTAAGTTAAGCACAAGCAGGGAAGCCATCAAAGATAATGGGATGATGGTGGCGCTGATCAAGGCCACGCGCCACTCGTACAGGAAGAACAACAACACGATCACAACCAGCACGCCGCCGAGGAGGAGTGATTCGGTTAGGTTGTCAATTGACTGCTCGATGAATGTTGCAGGGCGGAAGATGGTGGTATCAATATCAATTCCTTTGAGGCCGGGGCGCATCTCTGCGATGGCTTCTTCCACGCCCCTCGTCACATCGAGCGTGTTGGCCCACGGAAGTTTTTCAACGATCATCATCAGGCCTTCGCCGCCGTTGATGACTGCGTCGCCGAAAAGCGGCCACGTGTCCCAGGTCACGCTGCCGACATCCGCCAGCACCAGCGGCGACCCGTCCTGTTTCCTGCGATCCTCTATGGGAACCTGAGCCAGGTCCTCGGGAGTCAGAATCGTCAACACGGAGCGAATCCCCAGCCGCTGATTGGGCGTCTCGATAAATCCGCCGGTGCCGATGGTTGCCCCTTCCGAATAAAATAACAATCCCACGTCGAGCGCGTCGGCGGTGGTGTCCATGACCTGCTCGAGGGTTACGTCGTGAGCCTGCATCTGCCCCATGTCCACCTGCACCTGCGGCATCTTGATCCGCTCACCCCAAATGGGAGCATTGGCCACGCCCGGCACATCCATCAGGCGCGAGCGGATCTTCCAATAGGCGATCATGGATAAATCCATCATGTCGATCTCGCTCGAGGAGATTCCGATCTTCATCACGCGGCTGGTGGACGACAGGGGCTGGATCATGACCGGCGGAGCAGCCCAAGTCGGCAGGGTGACAGTCGCCATGCGCTCAGCGACCAATTGCCGCGCAAAGATGAGGTCGGTGCCGGGTTTGAAGATCAGCACAATCTGCGAAAGATCGGGCACCGACCTTGAGCGCATCACATCCAGCCCGGGCAGGCCGACCAATGCCTGTTCAAGCGGAACCGTGACCAGTTCCTCGACGGAGGCCGGGGACAGCCCAAGCGACAGGGTTTGAATCTCTACTTTGGGCGGGGCAAATTCGGGGAAGACATCCACCGATGAATTGCTCAGCCGGGCAATGCCGAAGAACATCAACACCACGGCGGCAAAGACGATCAGGAAACGGTAACGCAGGCTTGTTTTTACAATCCAGCGCATGGGGTACCTCCGGGCGCGCTTATTTTGAAACCCCGGTCTCGGCGCCGTATAACTCAGATAATCCGACCGTTACGACTTCGATTCCAGAGGAGGGACCGGCCTTCAGCACCGCCGTGTCATCTTCGATGTAATCAACAGTGACAGACTCGCGGACATAGGTTAATGGCGCGGGGGATGTGTAGACCCAGGTTTGGCCTTGCAGGTCGTAGAGAATTGCAGCATACGGCACGACCTTTCTATTGCTGCCGTTGATCTGCTCCTCGCGGACCGCACTCATCTGAATATCGAGCCGTTCAACAGCCTTCTCGGTCAGGATGATGCGCTTGAGGTCGGTGCCGTCCACCGCTTCGAGTGTGAAAGGCTGAATTTTTTCGGCTTTGATCTCTTCCGCCGAACAAGACGAAAGCATTGTGCCGGCGATCATCAAAATCAAAACGACCCAACGATTGATCCGATTCATTTTACGCCTCCATTAAAATTTTCCGCGCTCAACGCGAACCGCCCGCATCCACCTGCTGGTTTCGACGGCGGTAAACAAAATACATCAGCACCACCAATGCGATCGGCACACCTATCACATAAGGAAGCACACCGCCCGGATTCAGCCGGGTAAACGGTGCGACCGTTAAATGAATTCCTGAACTGGCAATGGGATGGCTGGTGGCTTCCTGACCGTCCGGCTCCGGGATGAGAACGATGTACACCATATAGTCGCCTTCCAAAATGGTGTTGATGATCCATGCCTGGCCGGCTGAATCGCCGGGCTTGAGGGATTCAACATATTGAGTTCGCTGCGGTGACCAGTCCTCCGGGTCCACCACATCGCCTTTGGCGTCAAGATTGATGACGTTCATCGCCACGATCAAAGAGGGTGAAGCCTCGGAACCGTTGTTGGTCACGACTGTATTGAATTCGACCTTATCGCCGGTCTTGCCCACATCGTAGGTTTTATCAATGGAAATGGTCAGCCCCTCAGCCTGTTGGAGACTTCGCTGAAACGCACTTACCGGAGATGCGGCCAGTGAAAAACCCAGCAGGCCTGCAACCGTCAGCAAGCCCAATGCGCGGCTCACCCTTGCCCAAAACTTTCCACCCCTGCCAGCTTCCAGCCGAAGCGCAGGACCTGCGTAAAAGAACAGCAATCCAATTGTCAGCATTGCAAACACGATGGACGATACAAGCCAGGTCGAGAATTCGGAGACGGGGCGGTAATTCACCAAGGTTTTCGAAAGGAAGTGATTGACCGCGCCCATCGGGTTGACCCATTGCAGAAACTGTCCCGCCGCCCCAGCCGACTTGCCGGGCAATTCCGCCGGCACAAGCAGGAGAACGAAAATTCCCAGGCTTGTGAAGTAACTGACCTTGTTCGAACCTGACCAGAAACTGACCAGCATCCCAAGGGCGGTATATGCCAATACCAGCAATGTTCCGGTAATGGCGCCCCAAAGAATTGCGGGAAGCAAAACCTCATCTCCCTGCGACAGCACATTGAGGAAGGGAATGACAATGAGGAAGGCCGCCGGCCAGGATGATATGCCGGCCAGAAACTTCCCGATCATGATCTGGCGGCGATTGGCAGGCGTGAGCAGGAGTGATTCGAGCGTGTTGCGTTCCCGCTCGCCGCTGACAGCGTCTGCTCCGATGATCAGACCCACGAACATGCTAAAGGCCATGGCGTTCTTTAGCATCTCATACACTGCTTCCTTTGGGGGGATTAAACTCAACTCGGTATTGAACGAGTAGACATACACCATGACACCCAGCAGGATGCTGTAAATCAGAATCAGGTTGAAGGCCTTGCCGCCAACCCACAGGTCGGCGAGTTCCCGGGCAAATACGAGCCGCCACGTTGGCGCGGCTGAGCGTGATGCCCCAACCTGGGCGGCTTTGGTGGTTTGTACATTGTTCATTTGATGGTCTCCTCGGTTAAGTGTAAAAAGACATCCTGTAACCTGCCCCCGTCAACTTCAAAACTGAGAATTGGAATTTTGGCATGGATCAGCGCGCCTAGAACATTATTGGTGGTCTGGTACGCCTCCGCTGATTTTCCGTTGACCGGCGCCACAAGTTCGACCCTCAGCCAGCCTTCCATTTCCCCGATCAGGGCTGTTTTCTTTATGTTCGGAATTTCTTTCAGAATTTTTCGCGCTTGCGCGGCGGAATCAGGCGGAACTTGAATCCGCACTGCGTTGCGCAGGATGATGTTATGCTGGACGCGCCCGATCACCTCTGCCACCGTGCCTTTCGCGACGATCTGCCCGAGGTTCAAAATAACCACATCGTCACAAACACCTTCAATTTCGGATAACAGATGGCTGCATAACACAACACCGGTGTTCCTCTCCCGCGCAATCCGCTGGATCAGTTCCAGCAGTTCCTGCTGTCCCCTCGGGTCCAGCCCCAAAGTAGGTTCATCAAGAAACACAACCGCCGGGTCATTAACCAGCGCGCGCGCGATCCCGATTCTTTGCCTCATCCCGTGACTGTAGGAACCGATCAGAGACTTTGCCCTTTCCTGTAAACCGACATTCTCAAGAAGAGTCTGACCATAATCTTTGGCTTCGGCAGATGTCCGGCCATAGAACTGGCCAAAGTATGTCAGATATTCGATGCCCGTCATTTGCCGTGGGAAGCCGAGGTTCTCCGGCAGCACGCCGATTCTGCTGCGGATCTGCTCGGGATGTGCCGAACTGATCCCATCCACGATGAAATGCCCCGAATCAGGTTCCAGGATGGTGGTCAGGATTCTGATCGAGGTGGTTTTTCCTGCGCCGTTGGGTCCCAAAAAACCAAGCACGCGCCCGGCTTTCAATGAAAACGACAATCCCTGCAAGGCGTGTCTGGGGCCGTAGTTCTTGCACAGATCTTCAGCCACCAGAATCTCAGGCTGGGACATGGATGCTTTGGATGTTTTTCTTTTCATCATTTTATATGCCCTCATTTCAGTGGATTCAATCGTGGCCTGTCATGGCTGGTTGGGCTTCCATCTCAGCCAACTCCAGATCAGGTTCGCGGACAGCGCCAAAGTGCAGGTACATGACAGGCAGGAAAAACAGGTTTAGAAACAGCGTGCTGGTCAAACCGCCCAACATGACAACAGCCATCGGGTACAGAATCTCATGGCCGGGGATATTGCCAAAGACAACGAAAGGCAGCAAGATGAGAGTCACGGTCAGCGCGGTGATCAGGATCGGCGCGAGCCGCTCGCGGCTTCCACGCAGAATCAAGGCCGGGCCGAATGAACTGCCCGCCTTCTCCAGCGATTGATAGCGATGGATCAGCAGGATGATATTTCGAGCGCCGATTCCCAAAACGGCAAGCAGCCCAAAGAGTGCGGCGATTGAAATAGCGCCGCCGCCGAGGTAGGCTGTCAACAAGCCGCCGGCCAGCCCGACGGGCAAGGTCAGAAAAGCCACCAGCGCTAAACGCCAGCTTGCGGAGGATGCCTGCAAAAGCAGGAAAATTCCCGCAGCCGCGAGCAGCGTACTGGTGATGATGTTCTGGCGCGCCGCCCGCTGTGTGGCGTAATCGTTCTGCACCTCGGCGTGGTATTCGAGCGGGAATGGATAATCCTGCATGGCAATTTTCGCATCGCCGAGGACAGCCTCGATGTTCCGCCCGCGGATGTCAAAGCCGATGTCAATGTAGGGCGAGATGGCCTCGCGCAGAATAACTGTCGGGGCAGAGGTGATGCTTACGTCGGCCACATCTCCCAGTTGGACATGACCGCCGCCGGGCGTATCGATCAACAATTGGCGGATGTCTGTCAGGTCGCGCCGCGTTTCGGGCCTGCCCCACACCACCACATCGAATACTTTTTGTTCCTCGAAAAGACTCCCAACTTGCAGCCCGGAGAGCAAAGTGGCAGCCGCCCGGCGAACCTCGCCGGGTTTTATGCCGTACTCGCGGGCTTTATCCAAATCCACTTTGATTTCAACCGTAGGTTCCTCGATCGGAAGCAGCACATGCGAATCCACCACCCCGCTGATTCCTGCCAGGACCTGACGCACCTTCTCCGCCTCACTGACGAGCGCCTGATGCTCTTCGCCATACACCCGCACCGTAAAAGGGTCGCTGGTGCTGATCTTCGAAGGGCGGAGCGTTTCGCTTAAATACGTACCCACTGTAAGCTCCAGGCCGGGGTAGCCGTTGACGATCTCCTGAATTGCGGATACTGCCGCATCATAGTTCCCGGCCGGGTTGATGCTCACCCAAATTTCGGCGGAGTTGATGCCGACCACCTGATCTCCGAGCACGGCGCGCCCAACATGCACGCCGACATTATTCACCCCGGGCACTGTCCGTAGTTCGCTGCTCATGCGAGCCATAATGCGGTTCATTTCCGGTTGAGAAGTGGACGGCGCTCCATCCACCTCGATCATGATATATGGCTCGCGGAACAAGGGCAGGCTTTGTTTTTGACGAAGCGCCGGGACGACTATCAGGCCGGCAATAAAAAGAATCACAACGGTCATGTACACCAGCCGCGGGTTGTGAATGGTCTTAGCCAGGAAACGCTCATAGCCGCCGCCAAGCCGTCTTGCAAGCGGGGAATCTTCAAGCCGCGTATTTGGCAGCAGAAACAGACTCAAGACCGGGGTAACGGTCAGCGCCGCAGCCATGGATGCAAGCACCGCCAGCACAAAGGAGATCGCCATGGGATGAAATACCGCGCCTGAGATTCCATCCATGAAGAAGACCGGCACGATGGCAAGCAATGTGATCAGCGCGGCGAAGAAGAGCAGTCCGCGCATCTCTGCCGCGGCTTCCAGAATAATGGTCTCGGCTGATTTGAGCCCGCCTTCCATTTTGTTTTGGCGCAGACGGCGCAGCAGTTGATCCACGTCTACGACCACATCGTCAATGATGAGGCCGAGAGCCAAAGTCAGCCCGGCAAGCACCATCGCGTTGAGGGTCTCGCCGCGCAGGTGAAGAACATACAAGGCAGTTACCAAAGACAAAAGCAGCGCGGCAAAAGTAATCAATGCGGCGCGCCATCCGTAGAAAAAGAGGCCGAGAAAGAGAACTGCCAGCAGGGCGCTGATGACCAGCGTCCGTGTGAGGTTGGCAATCACCATCTCAATGAAAGATGCCGGGCGGAACAGCGTGGCATCAAACTCGATATCTGCAAAGCCCGGCTTCAATGCGGCGAGAGCAGCCTCCACGCCTTTGGTCACGTCCAGCGTATTTGCTCCGGGCAGTTTTTCGATCACAAGCAGAAGGCTGGAACTGTCATTAACCACTGCGTCACCGATCAACGGCTGGTGATCTTCCACAACCTCGGCCACGTCAGACAGAATCAGCGGGGTGCCTTCAACAGGAACCTGAGACAGGTCATCGGGCGAAGAGATCGGCAGCACGTGCCAGATTCCGAGCCTTTGGTTGGGCGTGTCAATAAATCCACCGGTGCCGGGCGACGAGGCTTCCAAAAAACTCAACGACGATACCCAGAGCGCGTTCCCCGTAGTTTCGATGACCTGCCCCAACGAGACGCCCTGCTCCTGTAATTTCTGCGGGTCAACCAAAACCTGAAGCTGGCGGTCGCGGCTGCCCCAGATCGAAACATTCGCGACGCCGGGCACGCCCAACAGGCGCGGCGCGATCGTCCAGCGGGTCAGCACGCCCACGTCGATCAGCGAGAGTTTTTTCGAAGAAAGCCCGACGATCAAAAAGCGGCTGGCAGACGAGGTGGGCTGAATCATCGCCGGCGGCTTTGACACGTGCGGGATGCCGACCGCCGCCTGCGCCAGACGCTCCGACACCATTTGCCGCGCGCGGTAGAGGTCGGTGCCAGGCTCGAAGTAGATCAGAACAGACGACAACCCGGGCACAGACTCGGAGCGAATAATATCGAGCCATGCCACCCCGGCGAGCAGGTCCTGTTCCATTGGGACGGTAATCATCTGCTCCACTTCTTCGGCGGAGAGGCCGAGCGCTTCGGTCTGAATCTCTACAAAGGGCGGAGAAAACTCAGGCAGGACGTCCAGTGGCATTTTGCGAATCTGATTTATGCCGCTGAGCATTAGGACTCCTGCGACAACCACAACCAGATATCGAAATTGCAGGCTTGATCTGATAATTGAACGCATCATGCTTAACCTCCTTGTGGGTACACTTCCAATAAAAGTCTCAACGCTGACAGAAAAAAAATTCCGTGTGCCGGGTTGTTTTCAGGCAAACGGAATCATGGTCTTACAACGCTCACGATTTCTCCGATAAAAATTTCTTTGTTGCGCATGGCTGTGTTTTACCTTCAAGCAATCGGGCAATGCCGCACAGACCGGTCAGGGTTATGGTTAATTCACTATAGTGTTATTTTCTCCAAATTAACTAAAGAAATGTTAAACGGATTCTAAATAAATTCTAAAAAAATCGCCCCACCGCGAACGAGCGGGATGCGAGCGGAGTAAAAAGTTGATTCAGCGGGGAAATGAGAAGACTTATTTAACGTGAATAATGGATAAGCTCAAACTGATCTAGAATCGCTATTTCTAACCGCAGAGTCGCAGAGAACGCCGAGAAAACCAGTTAAAAACTCCGTGAACTCCGCGACTCTGCGGTGAAAATCCCCTAGCCATTATTGACGTTATTTATACAAAAGTTCCTGGCTTTCAAAGATATATCCCACCCCATGAACGGTCAGAAAATAACGCGGGCTTTTGGTGTTCTCTTCGAGTTTTCTGCGCAGATGGGAAATATAAATATGGACGTATTCCATATTACCGCGGTATTCATCCCCCCACACCGCAGATAGAATTTGATTGAAGGTCAACACCTTGCCGGCATTGCGTGCCAGATAAACCAGCAGGCGGAACTCGACACGGGTCAACTTGACCAGCCTGCCTTTGATCAGAACGTGATGATTTTCGATGTCAATGCTCAAGTTGCCATCGTTGTATTTAAAGGGAGCGGCGTCGTTATTTTGATGTTCACTGCGGCGCAAGACCGCCCGCGCGCGGGCGACCAGTATCTCGGCGTTGAAAGGTTTCGAGAGGAAATCATCCGCGCCGGCTTCCAACCCTTGAAGCATCTCCTGCTCCCCATTCAAGGCTGTGAGGATGATGAGCGGGACACCCGAAACCTGGCGGATCTTTCGACAGATCTCAAAACCATCCGCCCCGGGCAATACAACATCGAGGACGATCAGATCGGGATGGCAGGTGAATAATTTGCTCATCCCCTCCATCTCACGGCTGGCAGTGATGGTTTGCGCTCCCTCCTTTTGGAAAATATGGCTGGCGAGATGAAGGAGGTCAGTATCGCTGTCAATGATCAACACGGTCTTACCGATCATTAAATCCTCCTTACTTCAATGGCACAGGCAACTCTAAAGGTTTATTCTCTGCATCCATTCTAGCAATTTGAGGAGGACAATACAAGTTTTAGCGGACATCAATTTGCAGGGACAAATATCACTGTTAATTTCCCCGTTAAAAAACTTCCTTGTCGTTCACGCCGAGATATGGCCCCTGTTTGATCTCAAGCAGGACGGTATCTTCCACGATTTTAAATCCATGCCCGCCCCCTACCATGAGCACCACGTCGTTCTCGTACAGGTCACGCCGCGCAACGAGTTGATGGGCGTCGTCATAGACTTCGATCTGGCAATGACCGGTGCGCACGACCAGCACTTCAGACATGCCGATCAGATGCCGCTCGAGCGCCTTGTGAGAATGGCGCGTGATCATGCTGTTTGCCGGGTAGACGATAAACCCGACCTGTTGCCTTGCATCCGGCGGCGTGATGAAGGTTGTGTGAGAGGGGCGAAAATTCCGCCGGACGATATAGCAAAGTATCTGCCCATCAGCCTGAATGATCTCAAGATCATCGCTCATTTGATTAACCTCCGCGGAAGGTCTCCAGCCGCAGGCGGAGCACCGTCCACAAATATTTTCGTCCGCGCCGCCAATATTGCGCCAGCGAGGAACCTGTCTTTGATTCACCGCTTCTGCGGGGTGCGGCCCAATAAGGCAGTTCGCACACGCGGTATTTTGAGCGCAGGGCACGGAAGATAAAGTCTACAAAGTATTCGCCGTAGTCGCCGCGCAAGGGAAGTGTATCCAGCACGGAGCGGCGCACAGCCACGAAACCGCTGGTATAGTCTGAAAACGCGGGGTAAAGCAAAAAGCGCACGCTCCAATTGAGGATGCGGCTCAGGGCAAGTTGAAGGAAGCCGCCCTTGCCTGCGCGTTCCTCGCCGCCGCCGATGGTGTAGCGCGAGTTGACGGCGATGTCGAAGCCCTGGTCAAGCATATAAATCAGCTGCGGAATCTTGTGCGGCGGATGTGAGAAGTCGCAGTCCAACCAGACGACGACATCGTGCCTCGCCTGAGAAATTCCCTCACGCAGGGAGTTGGTGAGTCCATGCTCGCGCAGGCGGCGAATCACTCGGACGGAGGCAGGCTCACAGGTCAGGGCTGATGCGATCTCCCAAGTGCGGTCCGGCGAGTCATCATCCACCACCAGAATTTCGATATCTGTGATTCCCGCGCCGCGCACCGAGGCAACCGAATCGCGAATCAAATCCGCGATGTTGCCGGCTTCGTTGAAGGTGGGCATGATGATGGTGACGCTGGCGGTTTTTCCGGGCATGGGGCTAAAGTTCCTTCACAAGGATTAAATTGCGTCCGCGGCACTCGTGCTCCACAAATCCCAATTGCTGATAAAAAGCGCGCGCGGTTTTGTTTTCAACGCGGGTATCGAGGTAATAAAAAGGCTGGGACAGTTGACGAAAAAAATCATCCACTGCCTGCACGAGGACGCGGCCAATGCCGCTCTGACGGGCAGATGCATCCACAGCGATGGCGCTCAGCATGGGCTTGATTTCGATGTTTTTATAAATCACAGGCTGATTCATTTTTCGGTCCTGCAACAATTCAAACCACACGCTCGGTTGAATCATGAGGCGGCTTGCAAGCGACATCCAATGAGTCAGGGGCATGGACGAAAAAACTTTTTCTTTGAAACGATGGGGGTCTGATATCGCGCTGACCACGCCGAGAATTTTTTCGTCTGCAACTGCGACGGTAACGAGGCAGGTTTCATCCTGTCGAAGCAGGGAATATAAATATGCCAGATGTTTTTTCCCCAAACGGCTGTTGAACGAGTAACTCATGGCTGACTGATGAAGAGCCGCGGCTGAGTCCACATCGGCAGGCGCGAGCGGCCTGAGTGTAAACCCTACCCTTTGAGGGCTTGCCACTCTGCCTCCACGGCGACACAGACTTCATTCAATTGCGCTTCGGTCAAGGTCATGCCGCTGGGAAGGTAAAGCCCAAAGCGGGAGATCCTTTCGGTGACCGGATATTTTTCTCCGTGAAAGAAACCACGCTCCAGCAGGACAGGCTGTTCGTGCATTCCAAGAAAAAATGGGCGGGTCATGATTCCGCGCGCGGATAACCTGCGGGCTAACTCAACCGCATCCATGCCGAGTTTTTCATCGAGGACAATGCCGAACATCCAGTAAACGTTTTTTGCCCAATCTTCTTCGACGGGCAGTTGCAATCCCTCAAGATGACTCAACTTTGAAGTGTAGGTTTTTCCGAGCCAGCGTTTATGTTGAATTGATTCTTCGATGTGCTCCAGTTGTGCCAGCCCGAGCGCGGCTTGCATGTTGGTCAGGCGGAAGTTATGCCCAAGCGCGGTGTGATAAAAACGGCGTTCCTTTTTGAAGGCAAGATTACGCATGGAGCGCAGGCGGTCGGCGGTTGCTTCATCGTTCGTGAGCAACATGCCGCCTTCGCCGGTGGTGATGATCTTGTTGGCATAAAAACTGAAACAACTGATGTGGCCGAAACTGCCGCAGCGGCGGCCTTTGTATTCCGCGCCGTGCGCCTCGGCGGCGTCTTCTATCAGGGTGAGGTGATGCTTTTCGGACAGAGCCAGCAGCGGGGACATGTCGACCGGGTGGCCGTAGATGTGAACCGGCATGATGGCGCGAGTCCGCGAATTGATCTTCGCCTCCACCTGCGAGACATCCATGCACCAGGTACGCGGATCGCCATCCACGAGGACGGGCGTGCCGCCGCCGTAGACGACAGCCTGCGCGCAGGAGATGATCGTGAACGACGGCAGGATGACTTCGTCGCCGGGATTCAGGTCAAGGCTTTCGATCGCCAGTTCGAGCGCGGTCGTGCCGTTGCTGACGGCGATACCGAATTTCATTCCGCAATAGGCTGCCCATTGGCGTTCGAATTCGTCAATGAAGCGGCCCTCGGACGAGATCCAGCCGGTCTTTAGGCATTCATTGACATACGCGATCTCTTTTTCGCCAATGCGCGGCTCATTTACGGGAATCATTTGCGATGGCCTTATGGAGGGGGAAGCTCGTAGGAAAAATACATGACCGTCGGCGGCTGGTTTGGAATTGGGAGCAGGGGCACTTCGCGCCACTTGCCGCCGGGGAAAAATTGCGCCACCTGTTCCAGTTCGGCGCGTTTTTCAGGGATGGCAAAAAACACTTTGCCTTTGTCGCTTGGCAATGCCTGCAACACATCGGCGTTGATCGTATCCAACTGGATGGTTTCAATATCGGGAATCAGATAGTCTTTGGCCGGGAAGTTCGCCACTTCCAGCGGCATAGTGATGAGCATGTACACGCGATAATCGGCGCCGAGATTTTTGGCGTACAGGCAGGTTTCAGTTTCAAACTCTTCATAGGGATGGGCAAAGACCCGCGTCTGCTGGTATTCAACCAGATAATAAAATCCGTTTTGCAGGCTGGCAACTGCCATGACACCGGCCGCCAACCCGTTCAGCGCGCGCGGCGAGGCGAGCTTCATCAGCTTCAACAATTCGATGATGCGCCCCAAACCAATGGCAGAGAGAAGCGCGGCGGCGGGCAGCCCGCCGACCATCCGCTCGGCGTTTGGGGCAATGGCAAAGATCGTGCTGCCGATGATGACGATGGACCAGAACCAGACCTGCACAAGTGTGTAACGCAGTTCGCGCAAACGGACGGCGGAGTACGCGCATCCAAACACAAGCAGCACTGCGGCAACCGGAAGCAGGAACGGTTTGGGCGAGTTGTAAAATCCGCCCCAGGAAGGGTGGGAAACAAAGACCATCGTCGACCTGTAAAATTGGTCGAGCAGCGCGGCGGCCATGCTGCGTCCGCTGTTGACCGGCTCGGAGATCAACCAGTGGTTGCTGAAAATATTGTCGCTGTGGAAGCGCGCAATAAAAGTCTCCGGGTGCATGTAGGATATGTACAGAGTCGGCGCAACCGTAATGGAGAGGATGACACCGTACACAAGCAGGTTCTTCCATTGGGAGCGCAAATAACCGCGCTGAGTCAGGATACTGAACAAAATCATCGCCGCCCCGATGGCCGACATCAAGCGGCTGCCGAGATAGGAATAAAGCGGAAGCCCGGTGACGAGTCCCGCCCAGAGATAATCAACTGCGCGTCCCTTTTGGATGGCGCGATAGGTCAGCCAGAAAACGAAGCAGGCCCAAAAGGCAACCGTGATGTTGCTGACGCCCATGCGGCTGAAGTGAATGTGCGGCGGGATGGCCGCCAGGCACAATGCCGCGAGAAAGGCGGTCAACTCGTCGAACATAGAGCGGGTGAGGAAATACAACAGGACGACGGTCAACGCGCCCATCAGGACCGGCGCGAGGCGGATGCCGAAGATGGTATTCCCAAAGATGGAGATCGAGAGCGCCATCGGTGCGGAATTTAAAAGCGGATCAACCTGCCACCCGGGCTGGAACAGGTTCGAGAAATTTCCATTAAGGATATATTGCGCTTCCTTGCCGACCCAGGCTTCGTCCTTCAACATCGGGTAGGGAATCTGTTCCAGTTTATAAATCCGCAGGAAGAGCGCCAGCGCGAACAACCCAAGGACGGTGATGATTTCCCATTTATGCTCGCGCAGAGATTCTCCAATGGAACGCAAAGCGGGGAATCGCCAGCAGTCGGCGGCAAGCACGCCTGTACTGAACAAAGCAATGCTGACAACCCAGACGGCAAAGGTCTGGTAGTTTTGCCAGCGGTCTAAAAGCCTGTCTTCCACACGCGGCAGGACGTAAGCCATCAACGCCAGGCTCGCAGCGACACAAATGAACGGGAGCACATAACGGCGGATGTCGGCGAGTTCATCCTCGGCAGGCGGCGGAAGTTTCCCCGCAAGGCTCACGGCGGCAAGAAACAGCGCAACGGCAGCGGCAAACAGGCACATTCCAAGCGTATTGCCCAGTCCGCTGAGTAAAACCACTTCGCCCATGATGCCCAGCAGGATCGATCCGCCCAAAGCTGCGGCCAGGTGCGGCCAGGCGGTATTCTTCAACCAATTATTGATGTTTACAAAAAATGTTGGCAATTGATTCTTCATGGTGAATTAAGTATACCAGCGCGCCAATTTCCAAATCGGTGGCAGCTGGGGTGCAATTCTATTGAAACGAAGCGCAAATTATTCAAACACAAATTTTGTCGGGTTTTCGAAGAACTTTGTCCATGCGAGGCATTGGCGCGGCGTGAAAACATACAGGCCGCCCGCGTCCCATTGGTCGGGTTTCGGCGCGTACCCATCAGACTCATACTTGGCGCAGTATGCTGCCGATAGTCGCCGGGCCAGCTCAAGGTCAGGCTTGGATGCGGGTTGAGATGTCCCTTCCATGATAACCACGTCGTTGCCGCTTTCGAGGTGCAAAGTCACATTTGGATTCGATTCAAGATTGCGGGCGTGACGTGTTTCGGGGCTGCCGTCGTAATAAAGTTTGCCGTCCATGTAGGCGCCCCAGCGCGGGACAACGTGCGGACGGCCGTCGGGATAGACGGAACATAACCAGTAATTGACCGTCTCGGTCAACCGCTTTTCGACATGCTCCCAGGGGACTTCGGAGATCGGGTTATCCACATAGCCTTTGGGAAATATTGGGCGTAGAACTTTTGGCATTTTATTTCCCCAATAACTATTGATCGAAGAACGCAGTGACCCGCGCTTCAAATTCTGCGGCGCGCTCAGAGTCAAACTCCACATGACCAAGAGCCGGGTCAAACCATAGTTCCTTCGGCTCGCCGGCTGCGTCGTACAGGCGCTGGCCGCTGCCCGACGAGATGACTGTATCTGCGCCGCCCTGCATCAGGAGGACCGGCCGCGGACTGATCCCGCCGATGGATTTCGTGGCGTCGATGTCTTCGGTCTTGAAACCCGATTCCTGCTCGGCCCAGAAGACGATCAGCGGCACGAAGGGAAATTCCGGCAGGCCGGTAAAATGTTTTACGCTGGTTGCAACGGTGTCATTCAAAGACGAGAAAGCGGAGTTGGCGACGACTGCTTTTATATTTTCGTTCTGCGCGGCAAATTGAATCGATAACATGCCGCCGTAGGAATTTCCGAGGATGCCGATTCTTTCATGGTCAAAATCGCTGCGCGTGAGCAGGTATTGATACCAGGCTTCCATGTCGCCCAGCTCGTACATGCCGAAGGTAATCAACTCTCCTTCGCTGTAATCGTGCGCGCGGATGCTGGACACAAGCACGCCGAAACCGTGACGGTACATCATCTCGGCTTCGTTGAGCATCTCGGAGCGTGTGGATTTATATCCATGCTGCATAATGATGACCGCGCCGCTCTGCGAAGGGATAAACCAACCCGCCAGCACCTGCCCGTCGCCGTTCGTGACGGTCACATCTTCAAAGGGCAGGTTGTAATCTGCCGGAGTTTCGTCCGGCAAATTACGGCCCTCCATCGGCGCGTTGATCAGGTTATGCGCCTCGGCATGGGTCTTCCACAACAGGCCGGCAAACCCAAGCAAAAGGATACCGATAAAAATTCCGAGCGAGATTTTCAGCCAACGCTTCATAACACACCTCTTATCTTATTATTTGATGATACAGACTCAATTGTGATTCCCTGAGCGGAGCGAAGGGTCTCTAAGATTATCGTAGTGATTCTTCGCCGTTATCGCGGCTCAGAATGACATTCCGAAAGGCGAATTATTTATTCATCAAAGCCTGCTTCACGGCTTCGTACACATCCACCACGCCATAACCGTAGACATTGCTGGATTCTCCGCCGCTGCCGCATAATTCTGGAATTGTGCCATTATATTGTTGAGCCGTATCGCGGATAAGTTCTTCGGTCGCGTCAATATCGCCGATCAAGTCAGGCTGGGCAGACCAGATCAACGCCACCACGCCGACGAGGTGCGGCCCCGCCATGGATGTGCCGCTAAATGCCGCGTATGTCCCTTCTGGTGTGGCAGAGAGGACATTCACACCGGGCGCGACAATATCAGGCTTGACTCGATTTGAGCCATCAGCAGTCACCGGGCCGCGGCTGCTGAACTCTGCCATGTTGCCGAACTCGTCAATTGCGCCGACAGAGAAGACCGAGTCGTACAACGAAAGCGGCGACTCGATCGTTTCGCACATCGGCCCGTCATTGCCGGTGGAGACAACTACAAAGATGCCGGCATGTCTCAAGTTATTTGCCGCGTACAACAACGCATTCGGGTCGCAGCCTTCCAGCGACGGGCAGCCCCACGAGTTGTTCATCACATGCACGGCTTTGGTCGGGTCGCCGTCTTTGAATGGGTCACCGCCAATCGGGAACGGCGCAAGCATGAACTGCATACAATCCAGGTACAGAGCGGGGTTTGCCAGGTTCCTGTCCAAATTCACACAGCCGATCCATTGCGCTTTCGGCGCAACGCCGATGCCATTCGCGCCGAGGATCGTCCCCATCGTGTGCGTGCCGTGTCCGCCTTCATCGTTGGGCGAAGTTGTGCCATCCCACGGGTCGAACCAGTTGTAATCGTCGCCCTGAGTCACGCCGCGATATTGATCGTGAATGGCGGGATGATTCCCCTCGACCCCCGAATCAGACTGCCCGACCACGATGCCTTCGCCGCGCACGTTGAACTCGTCCCAGACTTTGTCTGCGCCGATCATTGAGATATTCCACTGCACACTGCCGTCGATTTCGGTCGCATCTCCGGGGACCGGTTCATCGTCAGGAACAGCGCGCAGGCGCGGGCTGGGAATGACGCGCTCCACTTCGGGGCGGGTCATCAAATACAGCCGCACCAAAGTCCCGCCGCGCACCTCCATCGCGTTTTCCAAATAATAGGGTGTGTACTGCACACCGACAGAATCAAAAAAGTTCCGCAGTTCCGATTGCGTTTTGTCTGCATGTTCGGTTAATTTTTCAAAGGCAATCTGCAATCGTTCATCGCGGTCATTGATTTCCACAACATCGGAAATATCGGCCTGATCTTTCAAGATGACAAAAAGGCGGTCGCCGTAATTTCCCGTATTGCCAAACATGAAGAAGACTGCGATGACGACAAGCCACATAACCCCGGCGCCTGCCCACCCGACCGCACGCTTCACTTCTTCGCCCGAGCCTGTTCCCGTTACGAAACGCAGGGTCAGCGCGATGAGACTTGTGACAACTCCGACAGCGATCACGATGCCAGCCGTTTTTGATGCGATACCGGCAATATCACCGAGGACAATCGTTAATTCAGTTGGGTCAAACATGGACAGGCCCGCAAAGGCCAGCAGAGCCGCCGCCGCGCCGCCCGCAAGTTTGGACGGCATGACCGCTGAGATGGCAAACGCAAACGCCGGAAGAATGGCAAGCAGCAACAACTGCGAACCATCGTATCCGATGGAGGAGCCGAGCAATGCCAGCACAGCGCCGATGCCGACACCGTCCAAAAGCAAATTGCCCGTCGTGGATTCGATCAGCGTGGCGGCGAGCAAACCAAATGAAATGCCTGCCAGCAGACTCAAGGCTGCGTCACCGAATGAACCGAATGACCCGAAAATAGCGAACGGTAAAAAGCCGATACCGGCAATGACCAGCCCAAACGGCAGAGAACCCCCGCCCCACTCGATTCTGTTTTTGCGCCGAAGCAGAATCACAATCCCCGCGCCAATCAAACAAATAAGTGTCTGCGCCAGTGAGCCAAGCTGATCGTTGTTTGGACCGATCATTCGCAGAAGCAAGGCAGGGAACGCCATCAGCGCCGCGCCGAACAACCCGCCATATACTGGCTTAAAACGGTCGTCAGTTGTGAAGCGCCACAACAGCGCGAAGACGCCTGTCATCAAGACAGCCTGCACAGCAAGGCCGATCAGTCCGGCGCGCTCAAGGTTTTTCAAACTCAATGAGGTGATCGCGCTTTGCTCTGTTGACCATAAAATAAAATGATAAATGAACAGGCATAACGGCATCGGCAGTACGAAGAATAAAAACAGGATCAGCGCGCCGGTTGAGCGCGGCTTTGCATCCGTCACAGGGGTTTGGGTTTCCATTTCGTTCATCATCGCCTCTTTATGTTTGATATGACTGACCTGATTGACTTACACTTTTAAAATCGGGACGCTGACGCACGCTGAAAACGCAGATTTATTTCCTTTTTTTTTCAGCGAAATCAGCGTTCCTCAGCGTCCAAAAAGGTTTTGTACGGTAGAGAATCTTTTTTTATATTCGCGCAGATTAGCGTGGATTAGCGGACAAAAATACATGCTAATCTTCCGGCGCCAGCGGAATCAACGCCTCCGGCCCATGCGGGTGGACATTAAATATCTTGAACCCAAACTGCACCGACGGCCCGACCAGCAGCGCAAAGACCAGCGTGCCAATGCCCGCAGGCCCGCCGAGCAGCCAGCCGATGGTGACCACTGTCACCTCAATGATCGCGCGCGCCGCGCGGATACTGATGCCGGTCGTGCGTTTGATGGCCAGCATCATACTGTCACGCGGTCCCGCTCCCGCATCCACGCCGATGTAGATCGCGCTTGCCAGTCCCATCAAAAAGATCGCCAGCAATAGCATCCCGCTTTGCAAAAGCAAATTATCCTTCACCGAAGGAATGATCGCCAGCCAGAAATCCTCCCACGGCCCAATGGACAGGATATTCGCCAGCGTGCCCCAGCCCAATTTCTCGCGCATCAACAACGCGCCAGAAAGCACCATGAAACCCATCACCACGGTCATCGTCCCGATCGAGATGTGCAGCCTCGGCGCCAGCGCCACTTCCAGCACCGCCCACGCGCTCGTCCCCAAATTGCCGCGAATCATCAACGTGATCGCCAGTCCAAATAAAAAGAAGCCGCTCTGAATCCGCAAAAAATCACGCGGAAAAGTTTTCCATCGAATAGGTTTGAACATTTTTCTCCTTTGAAAGCGTGATGATACCATGCACAGCATATATGCTGTGATAAACTCGAATTATGAAAATCACTCTCAACCCCGGGCGCGAAAAAAGTTTATTGCGCCGTCATCCGTGGATATTTGCCAGCGCGATCAAATCTGTGGATGCACCTTCGGCCGCCTCAGGCTCGACCGTTGACCTGCTCTCGTCCGAGGGAAATTTTCTTGCCCGCGCATCCTACTCCCCCGCCTCACAAATCCGCGCCCGCGTGTGGACGTTTAACGATGAACCAGTGGATAAGGAATTCTTCCGCAAAAAAATCCGCGCAGCCATTGTGCTTCGTCAAATGTCAAAGGTCGAAAGTCCTACGAATGCGTATCGTTTAATTCATGGCGAGTCGGACGGATTGCCGGGTTTCGTCGTGGATCAATACAAAGATATTCTCGTCCTGCAATCCACAACTGCGGGTTCGGAATTCTGGAAGGAATCCGTCGCCGATCTGCTCGTCGAAGAGACAGGCATTCAAACTATTTACGAACGCTCCGATGTTGACGTGCGCGAACTGGAAGGACTCAAACCTGTCACTGGAATTTTACGCGGGACGATTTCCGATTTACGATTAACGATTGACGAGTATGGATTGAAATTTCAAGTTGATATCGAACACGGTCACAAAACAGGATTTTATCTTGACCAAAGCGCCAACCGTCACCGCGTGGGAGAATTCAGCAAAGACCGTGAAGTATTAAATTGCTTCTGCTACACAGGGGGATTCTCCATTCACGCTCTGGCAAACAGAGCAAAGTCAGTCCTGTCTGTTGATTCATCCGCCGACGCATTGGCCTTGCTTGAAGAAAATATCGCGCTCAACCGCGTCCCCGCTGACCGACATACCTCACTCGAAGGCGATGTCTTTCAACTCCTGCGAAAATTCCGCGACGAGAATCGCTCCTTCGACATGATCATCCTAGACCCGCCGAAATTCGCTCCCACCGCCGCCCATGCTGAAAAGGCCTCACGAGCCTATAAAGACATCAACCTGCTGGCATTCAAACTTTTGCGCCGCGGCGGTATATTGGTCACCTTCTCCTGTTCCGGCGGCATCGACGCGGCGCTATTCCAAAAAATCGTCGCCTCCGCCGCATTGGATGCGGGCGTGGATGCGGCGATCATTGAGCATTTATCACAGGGCAGCGATCACCCGGTCAGTTTGCATTTCCCCGAAGGGGCGTATTTGAAGGGATTGGTTTGTGTGAAGGGCTGATCAAAGATGCAGGTTGGATTATGCTAAACGGCGGATTGAAAACGTATAACCCTAATTTTTTTACCAGATACTCGCTCAAGTTCATCAAAGAAACGTATTTGCGATTCTCGTAACCTATCACGGGGACCCTTGACTTCACAAAAAAACCAGTCAGAATAATCAGGTGAGAAACAAAGAAGGTCAGGACACTGCACTTTACCAAAAGCATCGTTATGATTTGTAACTAACTCAAATACGTTTGAAGGCAACAAGCGCTTAATAACAGCTTGTTTCCTTTGCTGTGCTTTGAATTCATATTGCTCAACCAAACTCAAGTAGCCATAAGATTGAAAGAGGAGGACTGCAGCAAGCCACTCATGAAAGTGAAGTCTCATGGAAGGACCTGCTTGAGTTTTCGCTATTTGTATGTCGCGTTCATCAAAAATATCTGGATAGTTTTCGGCCCAACTGCGCCATAGCTCACCGGCAACAAAACGATCCCATTGTTGGGGATGATATTCAAAGACACCTAGTTCTTTTATCATTGAGTACTTCCTAAATAATGTTAGCTTTACCTAATTGTGGATGGGAGATTTCAAAATCAGTTCTCATTTACGTTTCACTCAATCCCGGCAACCCGCCAGCGGACTTTGCCATTTTCACTGCACGGATAATCGCCTGCGCCATAACTTCCGCCGCGAATGCGCCGATGATGGAGACATCGGCTTTTTTTCCGCCAGTGGATAGGGCGAAGATCACGTCGCCATCCAGCATGGTGTGGGCGGGGCGGATTGTCCGCGCGAGGCCATCCTGTGCCATTTGCGCGACTTTCGTCGCCTGGGCTTTGGTTAGTTTGGCATTTGTCGCCACGGCTCCAATGACTGTGTGGCTGCGGCTTGCAAAACCGAGGACTCCCCGTCCGATTGGGGTTTTCATCATCGCGAGAGTATCTGCAAATTGATTCCCTTTGCCAACCCGCAGCGGACCGACTTTCCCGGCGCGAAGCCCTGCGATGATATCACCTGTCTTTGGGTCAATCACATCACCCCAGGCATTGACCGCAACGATGGCGCCGACGATCGCTCTCCCGCCGATGTCCATGCTGGCAGTGCCCAGCCCGGATTTCATGGCCAACGCCGCGCCGAACATCTTGCCAACGGAGGCGCCCGTTCCAGCGCCGACATTCCCTTCTGCGGGCGGAGTCGACGCAGTAAGACCGCGTGCCGAGGCGGCGGCCAATGTTCCCATCGCTGCATCAGGCCGAACGTCGGCGCGACCGAGATTTAAATCAAACAAAATCGCCGAAGGGACAATCGGCACTCTTGCAACACCGGTATTGAATCCAATTTTATTTTCTTCGAGATAACGCATCACGCCGCTGGCCGCATCCAGCCCAAATGCAGAGCCGCCAGCCAAAACAATGGCATGAACTTTTTCGACGAGGTTGATGGGATTCAGCAGATCGGTTTCGCGCGTGCCGGGCGCTCCGCCACGCACATCCACGCCGGCGACTGCGCCTTTTCTGCAAAGGATGACGGTGCAGCCGGTGAGCGCTTCTTCATTCTGCGCATGTCCCACTTCGATACCGTACACATCGGTGATGGCATTTTTTAGTTTCATAGTCTCAATCTTCATTCGAGCCCGGCGCATAAATCTCGATGCAGTTTTTGCCTTTCTGTTTGGCTTTGTACAAGGCCTTATCTGCAAAGCGGATGGTATCTTCCACCGATTTATTCAGGTGTGCGTGATCGATCTCTGCGATGCCGGCGCTGATCGTTGCCGAGAGCGGGTCGCCGCCTGTCGCCACTTTGACCGATTCTATGGTCGTGCGGAAACGCTCCGCGATCAGGTATGCGTCGTGCGCGTTGGTTTCGGGGAACAGGATAATGAACTCGTCTCCGCCATAACGCGCCAGCACATCCACATTGCGGACTTGCCCCGAAGCGATCTCTGCGACCTGCATCAGGAAGGTATCGCCCAGTTCATGGCCGAAGGTGTCGTTGATCTGCTTCAAGCCGTCCAGGTCGAACAGCATGATGGTCAACGGGCGCTGATAACGAATGGCGGCGATGAACTCGCGCGCGGCAAGTTCGTGGAAATAACGGCGATTATACAGGCCGGTCAAGCCGTCGGTGCGCGCGAGCATCTGCTCATTCGCCAGAGTTTGCTGAAGTTCGCGATGAGCCGCTTCAAGCGATTGGGTGGCGCGAAGCAGTTCTTCCTCCGCGTTTTTGCGGTTTGTAATATCGATCAGACTGCCTTCGTAATACAACGGGGCGCCAGCGTCATCAGAAACAATATGAAAGTTATCCTCCGCCCAAAACGTCTGCTGGTCATAACGGCGGAATTCGACTTCAAATGTAAAGTGCCCGTCCTTCTCAACCGAGCCTTCCTTGAAGCCGATATTTGAAGCAGGGCTGACGTATAGATCCTCGGTCTTCATCTTGATCAGAGATGGGCGGTCAGGGTAGCCGAACATGTGTACCAACGCCTGGTTGGCATCCAGGATATGTCCGTTCATTGATGTGCGGTAGAGGCCAATTGGCATGTTTTCAAATAATGCGCGATACGCCTGCTCAGAGCGGATCAGCGCTTCCTCCGCCTGTTTGCGCTCGGTGATATCCTGCTTGATGGCAATAAAATGGCTGATCTCACCTTCAAAATTGCGCAGGGGGGTGATTGTCATTTCCTCATAATACAGGCTGTCATCCTTGCGGCGGTTGACCAGTTCATTATGCCAGGTCCTTCCCGAAAGGATGGTATCCCACAATTCTGCATAGAACTGCGGACTTTGTTTTCCAGATTTCAAGAGTTCCTTTGGTTTTTTTCCAATGGCTTCTGTCGATGAAAACCCGGTCAGGCTGGTAAAGGCAGAGTTTGCCCACTGGATGATGCCGTCATGGTTGGTGATAATGACGGTGTTGGCGACGGCTTCGAGCGCAGCGCTCTGCAAGTGGAGCCTCGCCTCGATATCCTTGCGCTCGGTTATATCCCGCGCGACCCAGAGCGTGCGATTTGTGTCCATCGGCGAGACGGATGCTTCGAACCAGGGCGAATGTCCGTTGACGAAAAGCTGGTATTCAATGTGCTGAGTCTGTTGTCTTTCCAGCACCCGCTGCATCACTTGCAGGAATTTTTCAACCTGCTCTGCCGGAAAGAGGTCTGTCATGTTTTTACCGATGACATCTTCCGGTGAAATGTAGAATCTGTCCGGGTTGGTGGGCGCTATATCGCGGTAGACCCCGTCCCGGTCGATGACCAGAACCGCATCCTGCATCGAAGCGAACAGGGCGCGCAGTTCCGCTTCCGAGGCGGCCAGCGCATCCTGTGTTTGCTTGTGTTCCGTGATGTCACGCGAGACACTCCCGAGCCGCCAGCCTTTGTCAGTTTGAACAGGGAACACGCGCTGTTGAATAAAATGGACTGTGCCATCGGAGTATTCAAACGGGGCTTCCACGATCTTATAAAGGAAAGACGCTTCGCCGGTTTCCAGCGCCTTCTGGATGGATGCTTTGACCCGCGCATAAGTTTCATCAGTGCGCGCCTGTTTTGGCATGATCTGGAACTGCAAGTCCCATAAAAACAGACCCAGAACATTTTCGCGCTTTCTTCCAATTATCTTTTCAATTGCATCGTTAAATTCGATGATACGTCCCATCTCATCTGAAAGAATAACGCCATCCGCCGATTCAGAAATGATGCTGTGGAATTTCCTCTCGCTTTCCCGTAATGCTGCATTTATCCGTTTGAGCTCGGTAATGTCATGCCCATTGATGATGATCCCATTAATTACAGGGTCATCCATCAAATAATGGCTGACAATCTCAAAGTCACGCCACTCGCCGCTGCTATGCCGCAGGCGGTATTCCCCGCGGTGAATAAATCTGGGTGTGTCCAGCCCCTCCATAAAAGCGTCTGCTATTCGGCCCAAATCATCCGGGCAGATCAGGTCAAAGGCGCTCGTGCCGATCAGAGACTTCGGGGCATATCCCAGCACACGCGCAACAGCGGGGCTTTCATAGCGGATCGTGCCGTCCAAATTCACGACGAGGATTCCATCCGGCGCATTTTCGATCAAGGCGCGATAATACCTTTCGCTTTCAAACAATGCTTTTTCTATGCGCTTGCGGTCGGCGATATCCCTGCTTTCGCCCAATATGGAAACAGGGTTCCCGTCCTCATCACGAATAACGCTGAGTTTGGTTTCAGTCGAATAAATACTGCCATCATGATTTAAGAATTCCAGTTCCACCGTTTTGACAGGTGAATACGAAGGGTCAGCCTGCACTCTGGATAATTCATTGGCAATGAGTTCCGTCGCCAATTGAAACGACTCGGGCGTGAGGTTTCGGTCAAGGGGTAATTCCTGAATCTGCTCCAGGGTAAACCCCCTAATCTTTTCCACAGATGGGCTGATATAGAGGGTTTTCAAATTCATATCCACCAGCCAGATCGTGTCGGTTGTATGATCTGCCAGAAGGCGATATTGAGCCTCGCTTTTTTGTAACGCCTCTTCATTTTTTTTGCGCTCGGTAACATCGCGCCCAACTGCAAGAACTACCTTCTCTCCAAAATATATGCCGGGACTTAAGCGGACATCTTTAGGAAAAATGGAACCGTCTTTTCTAAGCCCCCAAAATTCAAACTCCACCGTCCTGCCAAGATATGCCTCGTGGATAAATTCGACAACTCTGGCAAGATCATTTTTGGCGGGGGCTGACAGGAATTCCGGTGTGCGCCCCACAAAATATTCAGCCGCATACCCGTACATGATTTCCGCGCCGTGATTAACCCGGATGAAAACCCCGCTCTCAGACAGGATATAGACTGCCTCGGTCAGGCTGTGAAATATCCCCTCAAAGGTGGCCTGCGAGATTTGCAAGTCCGTTTCCGCCTGCCTGCGGGCTGCCAGCTCATCCTGTAGTTTTTGCAGCAGGCGCACATTGCGCAGACCGCCGGCAATTTGCCCCGCAAATGACTCCATTACCGCCACATCATTTTCGTTCACAAAGGAACCGCTGACCAGCATCAGGCCAAGGGTCTCTTCATCCACAAGCAGCGGCGCGAGGATGCTGTCATCAAATTTTAATATTTTTATAAATTGCCCGGCCAGCGGGCGAATAGACTTCGGGAGCGCTTCTCCTATCAGTTCAGCAGTCCAATGGAAATACTCCGTCCTGCCGGCCGCCAGGTTTCTGGCATAAACACTGTTGGGTGGAAAATCCAATTGATAACCAAATACCGGTTTCCCCGTTAGTTTTTCGATCCGTCGCAGCAGAGAAGGCGCGTATGATGTGTAGACCGCGGTAAGTGACCGGTTATCGTCATTCATCATCAAAAGAGTTACTTCACCGCCCAGCGATTTAATTTCACGCCCCACAACCTGATAAAAATCCCCTGCAGTGCGCGCTTTCTGAATAACCTGCGTCACACGGCTGAGAGCCAGAAGTAAGTCGCGGCTATGGTTAAGGGTATCTCTTGAAGGGTCTGTGTTTATTTGTTTGGGTTTCCTTGCGTTCATTGAAGCCATCCTTGCCCGCCAGAAACGAATACCCACCCCCAGAATCAACATCTGGTTTGCGGATTAATCAATTGAACCGTCTTTACCAACCGGTAAATATTTTGCCCACTTAAATTTTTTCACCAATAAAATTGAAAAGTTGCCTATTCATACTACATACTCCCCTTTCCGGCAAGTGACTTCCTTCACGCTCTGCGATACAAAATCAATTTTCTTACAAAACTAACAATTTCGTATGGGTTGCAAGAAAACAATAATCTTCAATCAATTTGCGCCCAGAACCAGCACAATTTCCTCCCTGTCTTCTCTGCAAACCGCGAAGCCGCATTTTTCCAGCACCCTCCTCGAAGCGGCATTGTGTTTCGCAATATATCCATAAAGCGGACGGGTCTTCACCAAAGCTAAAAACTCAGTCAGCGCGGCGGTGGCAATCCCCTTCCCCCAACACTCCCTGCCAAGCCAGTAACCGATTTCGCGCTCACCTGCCTGCGCCCAACTGACGATATTGCCGGCAACCTGTCCATCAACCAGAATGGTCTTCAATATGTTGGATGGGTCGCTCATGACCTTTTTCCAATGCGCCATGAATGAAGCCCAATCTCTGGATGGAAACTCGGCCATTTGAGCTGCTTCTGTGTCAAGTTGATGCTCATAAAAAGTTGGAAGATCGGCTTCCAGCACATCCCGCAAAACAACATTCTTTGATTGCATGTTTTACTTTAATTTCTTCTTCAAGTACGAACGCAATTTCGATTGTTTCATTCCGCTCAAATTAAATTTCTCTGCGCCAGTCATATCGGCAAAACGACGCAACCCATTGGCAAACGCGCTGGCAAAGGCTTCGTCTTTCGGCGCATCATCCTCCAGCCAGAAACCCAAAACGTGGAGCGTGTTTGTTTTGCGGTCCAGTTTCGGGTCAAGCCGCGCAACGAGATCGTCGCCATACAGAATCGGCAGCGTGTAATATCCCCAGCGGCGCAAATGCACGGGCTTATACACTTCCCATAAATATTCAAAATCAAAAACCTTTTTCGCCCGCCCCCTCGCGCTGACGATTTCCAACGGCGCAAGCAGCGTCACTTCTTCTTCAGTGGATGCGCCAAGCGGCTTCCATTTTTTTGGAATACGACCCGCTTCCAATTCTGACAGATGGGGCTGATTGCTGCTCAAATAGAGATATCCATCCTTTGAGTTTTCCACACGCACCCGCGAGATAACTCCCTGTTCAACGAGTCTTTCGATCCGCCGCTTTGCCTCCTCGCGTGACACATCACGATGGATGTTGTAAGCCAGCCCGCTGCGCCACGTGCTTTCACGCGCAAGCCCCAGGAATGAAATCACTTTAAGCCCGAGGTATTCTTCCGCATCGGATTCAGACGCGGCATAATCAAATTCGCGCGGCAGGACTCGCTCGCGCAAATCATAGATGCGGTCGAAACCCCTGCGGCTCGAGATCATCACTTCGCCGGTCAGCCACAAATAAAACAATGCGACAGACGCTTCCTTGCGTCCGCGATAACTCCAGGCTTTTACTTTTGCGCCTTCAAAATCCCGGTTGCCAAGCGGACCGCGTTCGCGCAATTCGCCCAGTACAAACTTAATCAGGTCGGCAGGCGGATGCTTGAACGATTCATAGTTCAAGCCGCGCTGCTCGCGGCGCTGCATGTGCAATTGCCAATAAGGAAATTCATTCATTGGATACATCATCAGCCAGCCGCCGTAATCAAAGGCTTTGCGCTGTTGATATGCCATCTTATATAAATGCTCAGGCTTGTAATTCAATACACGCCCATACATGGCAATATCCTGACTGCGCGCCACCATGTTGAGCGGATCGAGTTGCAGCGCCTCCATCTGGCGCAAAGCGGATTCGGCGCCGAGCAGCCCCTTGAAACGGCGACCCGGCCACAGTCCCTGATGACCGAGGATGAAGCGGCGAAATGTTAGTTTGGAAATCGTATCCATAAAAAAATAACCGAGGATGATGAGTCCTCGGTCAATTCTCCAAAGTAAGGGCAACCCTTCTAGGATTGTCAGGCTGGCTGACTTCCAATCGGCGGGTCGCCCCTACAATATGTTTAGTCGTCGCCGAGGGAGGCTATCGCCCGCAATAAACCAAAGACCAGCACGCCGAGTTTGAGTCCTTCGCCGGTGGTGATGGCGGTTTCGCGTTCGTTCTTCGCAGCGCGGCGCGAAAGCAGCACGGCGGCGACAACGCCGGTGGCGGCGCCGATCAACGCGCCGAATAATATTGTGTTTCGATTGTTCATGGGTTGGTGATCCTTTCAAAAAACGCCTTGAGGTTTTCAATAAAACCATCGATGGCAATGACTGGCTTCGCGGCCATGTCTGCGCCGCGAATGATGTAGGCCTTTGCTTTGTAGACATAATCCTGTGCAATGCCGGTGTAATACGGGAGCGCGCTCAATGCAAGCGCCATCAAATAAATGAGCCCGACCAGGATCGCAAGAAATATCAAACCCGCCAGCATGACCGGGATGATGATCCAGATCGTGGAGACGGCAGCCCAGCGGCTTACATCGCCGCCGGAGTTGAAGGTGGCAAAGCAGATCAACACGATCAAGCCAATCATCAAAATTGCGCTGAAGACCACCGGCAAAATGATCTGCGTTGTGCGCTGCTTGCGATGCTGTAAATATGAATAATGTTCCGGGCGGGGAAGTTGGGCCTTCATTGCTCATATTTTAACCTATAACTGATGTCGTTGCGAGACGGCCTTCTTTCGTCGAAGCAACCTCCAATTTAGGAACAAAAAAGACCCTAAAGGTTTTGGAAACCTTTAGGGTCTTTATGAAAAATTATTTTCTGTTTCTCAGGAAGGTCGGGACGTCCAAATCATCGGCATGGATGGACGGCTGTGACGCGGATTTTGATTCGGCAGGCTGTCTGTAGTCCATGCCAACGTTGACAGATTCGCTCGAGCGCGCGAAAGGCGTATTGGAAGCAGACATCGTCTGGGAGAGAGGCTTCTCGTTACGAATGGGGCGTTCCAAAACGCGGCGCGGCATTCCGGTTCGTTCAAATCCGGTGGCAATGACCGTACAGCGGATCTCGTCACCCATTTCAGGATCGATGACTGCGCCGAAGATCATGTTGACATCCGGGTGGGCGGTTTCGCGGATGATGGCTGCCGCCTGATTGACCTCGAAGAGCGTCATGTTCGGGCCGCCAGTCACATTGAAGAGCACGCCGCGCGCGCCGTCAATTGTGATGTCAAGCAGCTGGCTTGATATGGCTTGTTCTGCCGCATTCTTGGCACGGTCATCGCCGGTGCCGCGACCAACTGCCATCAACGCCGCGCCGCCTTCAGACATGATCGCGCGCACATCGGCGAAGTCGAGGTTGATCAAGCCGGGGATGGTGATGAGTTCGGAGATGCCTTGAATACCCTGATGCAGAACTTCATCAGCCATGCGGAAGGCATCCTGCAAAGAAGACTTTTTATCAGCCAGTTGGAGCAGGCGGTCATTCGGAATTGAAATCAACGTATGCGCATGTTCCTTCATCTTCGTCACGCCCAATTCCGCTGACTGGGAACGCTTGCCGCCTTCAAAGGTGAATGGACGGGTGACCACGCCAATCGTGAGCGCGCCGCTTTCCTTGGCGACCTGAGCAACGATGGGAGCCGCGCCTGTGCCTGTACCGCCGCCCATACCCGCAGTGACGAAGACCATGTCCGCGCCTTTCAGCACGTTGTAGAGTTCATCGGATGATTCTTCCGCGGCTTTGCGTCCGATCTCCGGATCGCCGCCGGCGCCAAGCCCGCGTGTGAGCTTGTCTCCAAGGCGCACACGAATGGGAGCGCGTGAAAGAGTCAGCGCCTGCGCATCTGTATTGGCGCAGATAAATTCAACGCCTTGAATGCCCTCCTCCATCATACGGTTGACAGCATTCTGGCCGGCGCCGCCAACACCGATCACTTTGATGCGGGCGAAGGATTCTGATTGCGGGTTTCTTTTAGTTGAGTCCATGTGTTCCTCCTGGCAAAGGATATGCCAAATCTTAAATGAGAATGACGAATTTTAAAAGGGTAAAAAGTAGTCTGTTTTACGATAATATATTTGGGCATAAAGTAGACGTTTTTTCGTCGCTTCGGATTGGGGGCTAAAGTCCACAATCCATTCTGCTAAGGCAATAACCGCTTCATCCAATTTTTTATTGCATCAAAATCCATACTATTCTCTCCTTTTGTTCTACGGCGTTTGTTATAGCCGCTTGAAAGTACCACGTCATGTTCAGTCATCGTGGCGGCCCAGCGCAATAAACCGACACTGGTTGAATATGCGGGCGATGAAAGTTTTTCCACCAGCCCCGTTAGATTCTCCGGCTGCGCAGTGCGCACAGGCATTCCTAAAACTTCGCTGGCAATTTTTTTAATGCCGGGCAAGGCCGAGGTGCCGCCCGTTAATACCATACCCGCAGGCAGCAGGCCATCGTACCCGGAACGCTTCACTTCCTGCATGATCAAGCTGAAGGTTTCTTCGATGCGGGCTTCGATGATATGCGCCAGGTCCTGACGGCTGATCTTTACATCATGATCCTCGCCGAACGGGCGGATCGAGAAATACTCCTCGATTCCAACGCCTGACCGAATGGCATGACCCTGCTGCTTTTTAACTTCCTCTGCCTGAGAGAGCGGCAGGCGCAAGCCGTGCGCAATATCCTGCGTGACGTGGTTGCCGCCGACAGCCAGAACCATCGTATGCCAGACATCACCGTTGACATAAATCGCCAGATCGGTTGTGCCGCCGCCGATGTCACAAACTGCGACGCCCATCTGACGTTCATGCTCGGTTAGTACCACTTCCGCAGAGGCAAGCGGATTCAAAACAAATTGCTGAATTTCAACACCTGCCGCGCCGACACACTGACGGAGATTATCCACCGTTGCGGCGGCGGCTGTGATAATGTGAGTTTCAACTTCCAACTTATAGCCGTGCATCCCGATCGGAGTGCGCACGCCTTCCTGCCCGTCCACGGTCATGCCGCGCTGAATGATATGCACGATCTCGCGGTCATGCGGAATGGCAACCGCCTGCGCCTGTTCAAGCGCGCGCGAAATATCCATTGCGTCAATGATCCCGCCGGGCACGCCGGTCGCGCCGCGGCTATTGACGGAGGAGACATGCGCCCCCGCAAGGCTGACCAGCCCGGTTGTGACTTCCAAACCGGATGTGCTCTCCGCTTTTTCCACCGAGCGTTTAATGGCTTGTGATGCGGCGGGAAGATCAACGATGATGCCTTTACGAATTCCATCTGAAGGCTCGATGCCCACGCCAAGAATGCGGATGGTCTTTTCATCCTCCACACGCCCGACGAGAGTGCAAACCTTGGTTGTGCCTACATCAATTCCAACTACGATCTCATCCATATTTACTGTCCATTGTTCTCTGTCTGTGCCGAACTGTCTTCGGACATTCGATAAAACGGCGCGTCCGGATACGCCACACTGATAAACTCGGGAATCTTGCCGCGCTCCAACAGGTCTTTGACCAAGGCCTGATACACCACCGCCTTCATGGTCATGTCTTCCATGTCAGTCGTGCCGAAGAAAGCGTTCCAGCCGCGGTTGTCTTTCCACCCAAGCCCATAGCTTGGATCAAATATCATCGCTGAGTCAGCAGGCACGGTCGGCGCAAGAACGAGGATCGCGTCCACCAATTCTTTTTGGATGAAAGGCGTCGGGCTGAGCGGGTCAACTGACGGCTCGATATTCACAGAAGGCGCGCCCAAACCGTTGACGAGAACAAGCCCTTCGGCCAATCCACGCGGACGAAATGCCACACCCGCCGAATCAATCCAGGTGTAGCCTCCGTCCTGCTGCCACAAAATAACAGGTTCGCGCTCCGTGACCGTAACGGTGACATGGTGCGGCAAATCAGCATTCACCTGCGCTGAAGCCAGTTCGTGATAGTTCATCAGCAGGCGGTCTTCCGCTTCGTCAGGCTGAACCGTGAAAATGGATTGGCCCGTCACGCCAAGCACGGCGTTGATCTCCTCGGCGCTCAAGCGGACGTTGCCGATCACTTCGGCATTTGAAACATGGAAATATGGAAGCGTAAGTCCTAGATAGAGAGCCACGCAAAACAAGATCACGATCAAGGCGGAGGTGCGGCGCCAATCCCAATGAAACAACGAGGCGGCGGTGATGGGTTTGTGCAAACCGGCATCAGGCAGAAGGAATGCAATATTAAAGCGGCGTTTCTTCGATCCGCGCTTGGGCTGCGCCATGACAGGTGATGACGAAATACGCGAAGTCACCACCGACCTCATTGCGCGCACCTTCGTCTCCTGCAATCCCCTTGCGGCGCGTTGTGCGCGGCGCTGGCGCGCATTTTCTGCGCGGGAAATTTGTTCACGTTTTTCGCTCATGCCAGCCTCCGATGCTCGGTATGGTCGCGCTGTGTCTTGCGCTCCAGCGCAAGCTCGATCAGACGGTCCACAAGTTGGGCATAGGTCAAGCCGCTGGCTTGCCATAATTTTGGATACATACTGATGGACGTAAAGCCCGGCAATGTGTTCAGTTCATTCAGGTAAACCTGATTGGTTTCGCCGTTCAGGAAGAAATCGGCGCGCGCCATGCCGGCGCAATCGATGGCCTTGTAAGCGCGAACAGCATACTCGCGGATCCTGTCACTGACTTCGGCTGGCAGCTGCGCGGGGATGATCAGCCCGGAGGTGCCGTCCACATATTTTGATTCGTAGGAATAAAATTCGCGGCTCGGCAGCACTTCACCGCAAACGGAAGTCTGCGGGTTTTCATTGCCCAGCACGCTGACCTCGATCTCGCGCACGCTTCCAACTCCGCGTTCGATGATGATGCGGCGGTCATAGCGCGCGGCCTCCATCAGCCCTTCACCGAGGTCAGAACGCGAATTGCATTTGCTGATTCCCACAGAGGAACCAAGGTTGGCAGGTTTGGCGAATAGCGGATATGCGCCGATCTTTTCAGCCTGCTCGATCACAGCATTGATATCCTTTTCAATTTCACCACGCAAAACAAGGAGTGATTCCACAATCGGAATTCCATTTGCGCGCATCACATCCTTGAAGATGCCCTTGTCCATGCCGACAGATGAACCAGCCACGCCCGCGCCAACATAGGCGACATCTGCCAATTCCAGCAAGCCCTGCAATGTGCCGTCTTCGCCGAACGGTCCATGCAGGACCGGGAAGAACACATCAACATCCGCGAGTTTTTCCAGCATCTCGCCCGAACCATTTTGTTTCAAGATATAAAGCGCGGAATGTGAAGGCTCGCTCGGAAGAACAACGCGATTCAACTTCCCAGTATTTCCCTGCGCAAAAGATTCAAGCGTGTTATCGCCGTTCAGCCATTCGCCATCCAGCGTAATGCCCACCTGAGTCACTTCGTATTTTTCAGGGTCAAGCACCGCCAGCACGGAACGCGCAGACATAAGTGAAACGTCATGTTCACCTGAGCGACCGCCGAATAAAACTGCAATACGAAGTTTCTGCGCCATTTCGTTTTACGTTGAACGATTAACGTTCAACACTCCAATCACCGATCAATTCAACTTCCAGTTCCAAATTAACATTAAACTTTTTGGCAACGGTTTCCTGCGCCAGGCGGATCAAGGCATGGACATCTTCAGCCCTGGTCTCACCATGATTGATAAAGAAATTTCCGTGCAGCGTGCTGATCTCAGCGTTGCCGATGCGTGTGCCTTTCAGACCCGCAGCTTCGATCAAACGGCCGGCATAATCACCCACAGGATTCTTGAACATTGAACCCATGCTCGCACCAGGCGGCTGCGCGGCCTTTCGGCGTTCGCTGAATTCAATAATTTTAGCAGACACTTCCTCCGCGCTTGCATTTTTTAATCTCAACATTGCTGAAAGGATAATTGCACTTTCATTTCCACTTTTAAAAACACTTGTGCGATATGCATATCTCATTTGCTCAACCGAATATCTTTCAACGCCATTCTTCTTGGTCAGCACATCAGCCCAGATCAAATTTTGAGACACATCACCGCCAAACGCGCCGGCATTTCCGTACACTGCGCCGCCAACCGTGCCGGGGACTGTCGCCGCCCATTCCAAACCTGCCAATCCTTTGGATGCGCAGCGGTTGGCGAGGTTGCTGAAGATGACACCCGCTTCACACCAGACTGTGGGCTGGGCGCCGCTTTCGAAAAGCACTTCCTTCGCCCGGTTCAAAACCACAACCCCGCGCACGCCTTTGTCACTGACGAGCACATTCGAGCCACCGCCAAGGATAGTATATGGCACAGCCTGTTCCCAGATAACCTTCATAACACCCATTAATTCATTCGCACTTTTGACCATGACAAAAATGTCCGCCGGGCCGCCAATACGCGCAGATGTATACGGCGCAAGGGAGATATTCTCCTGCACGGCATCCGCAAAATGAAGGCGCAACACATCCACAGGTCTGGCGGGAGTAGTCATGGGTTTCTCGTCATTCGTTCCTTTTGTCAAATGTTCAATGATCTTTATCAACGACTGCGCTTCGACCTTTTCTTCGCGGGTCACAGGCGCAGATGAAACTTTCTTGATCGCGGATTGCACTTCCGCCTTATTCACAGGCTTGTCCTTGGCATGGACCAGCACCATCTTCAAAGGCGGCAGGGCGATCACTTCATGCCGGGCAGGCTTCTCGTCAAGCATGAATCGTCTCACAGTCTCTTCAATACTTCCGTGCTGATCTGATTCGCATCGCCTGCTGACAGCACAAGCAGAACGTCGCCGGTGCGGAGATTTTTGAGCAGATGCCTTGTCGTATCTTCAAGCGAACCGCTAAAGCGGGCGGACGCGTGAGGCATGGCGCTCACAACTTCAGCGGACGAAAAATCCTGTTTGGCTTCGCGCGAACGATAAATTTCCGTGACAAGCACCTCATTGGCATCACCAAAAGCGCGCGAGAATTCAAAGAACAAAATCTGCGTGCGGGAATAGGTGTGAGGCTGCCAGACGGCCCAGATGCGACGGCCCGGGTAACGAGCCTTTGCGCCAGCAAGCGTGGCGCGAATCTCGGTCGGGTGATGAGCATAATCGTCAATGACGGTCACGCCTTTGCGCTCGCCGCGCACTTCAAAGCGGCGGCCTGTGCCGGTAAACTCGCTCAATGCGTCCGCTGCTTTTTGAAGCGAAAGCCCGAGCGTGGCCGCAACCGACAAGGCTGCCAGCGCATTGCGGACGTTGTGTTCGCCCGGCACCTGCAATGAAACCTGCAAGATCGAAGCAGATGACGCGCCGACATTCGTCATGGCTGAAAAATCATATCCACCGCGCTGATTGGGCTTGAGCGTGCGCGCCTGCATCCATTGCGGGCTGTTGATGGTCATTTCACTTTGTAAACTGTAAGAGACGACATTCAATCCCTTGCGGCGCGCGTGGCTGAGCAGGTTGACCGATCCTTCATCATCGGAGCACGCGATGAACGTGCCATCGGGCGGAATTAATTCCACAAAGTTTTGGAAAGCGGAATACATATCTGCGCAGGTCGGGTAGCAATCAGGGTGGTCATGCTCCAGGTTGGTCACAACTTCGATGCGCGGCTTGAGCCCGAGGAACATGCGGTCGTATTCGTCGGCTTCGATCACAAAGGCATTGCCTTTTCCGGCGTGCGCATTCACCTTTAAGTTATTCAACAAACCGCCCACAATAAAAGACGGGTCACGCCCCATTGCATACAACATCCATGCGATCATGGCGGTGGTGGTTGTTTTGCCGTGCGTGCCAGCGACAGCGATGCCTGTTTTCTCTGCCATTAACCGTCCGAGGAAATCAGCGCGCTTGTAGACTGGGATGCCAGCCCGCTTCGCAGCATCGACCTCGGGATTGTCGTCGGTGATGGCTGACGAGCGGATGACCATATCGGCTCCGCTGACATTGCGCGGGTGGTGGCCAATGTAGACAGTGACTCCATCGTTTTGAAGATCAACCGCAAACTGCGAAAGCTCGCGGTCTGAGCCTGTCACCGCAAATCCGCTCTCTTTGAGCAGGCGCGCGATGGCAGAAAGCCCTGAACCTCCGATGCCGATGAAGTGAACGCGTGTCATGTTAGCAGTTAGCGGTTGGCGATTAGCGGTTAGCACTTGGCAATTAGCGCTTTACTAAACGCTAATCGCTATCAGCCAATCGCTAGATGTACACCACAATAATAAAGATCAAGACAATGATGACGGCGAAATAAATGCCAGGCTCGCCTAATAAATGCGGAGGCATGTAATTCATCATCGAGGTGATCGTTTGGACGATGGCCGGGTCTGTCGGCGGGCTGATGATATGCGGGTATGGGTAGTTCGCCACATGATTGTAGAAGAGGATCGAACCCGAAACGAGGTAGCCGTTGATCCCGCCGAGCACTGCACCGAAGAGCGAGTCCTGCAAGTGTTCGCGCATGGCTTTGGATGCAAAACGGGCAATGGCAACCGTTTGATAGCCGAAATAAACAAGCGCCAGGAGGATGATCGAACGGATCCAAAAGACGGAACTGCCGGCCTTATCGAGGTCGCGGACGAGGGGGATGTATTTCTCGAGCAGCAGGATGACGGCCAGCGCGGTGATGACGCTGAACGAGACAAGCAATTCCTTTGCCCAGCCGCGCATCGCACCGATCACGGCAAAGAGGATGACGTACATCCAGAAGATATAAACAATGCTCATCATAAGGGTTGTGCTCCTGCCAGTTTAACCAACTGGCTGGCGATCATGTCCGCCGCGTTTGGGTGCGATAAAGCCTTCATTGCGGCGCGCATGGCTTCAAGTTTGTGTTTGTTGAGTAACAAGTCTTTTATCATTGACGGGAGTTTATCTTCCAACAATTCATCTCGCAAGACAATCGCCGCGTTCCTTTCAGCCAGAAAATCTGCATTTACTTTTTGGTAACGCCAGGCATATGGATAAGGCACAAGGATTGCAGGCAGACCAAAGAAGGGGTATTCTCCCAGTGAAGATGCGCCTGCACGCGAGACGACCAAATCTGCGGCGGCGAGCGCTGCGCCCATCTCATGCGAATAGGGCATGGCATGATAGCGGGGCTGTAAATGTCCGGGTAACTCCTGCGAGGCTTTTTCCACAACTGTCCAATCCAAAGAGCCTGTGATGTGAATGATCTGCGCAACGTCCAGCAGTTCTTTCAGGTGTTTCAGCGCCGCCATGTTGATCGAGCGCGCGCCTTTGCTTCCGCCGGTGATGAGCAGGGTTGGCAGCGAGGCGTCCAGCCCAAAGCGGGAAAATGCTTTTTCGCGGGACCAGTTTGAAAGGTCAGAGCGAAGCGGGTAGCCTGAGAGGATGACTCTTTCCGGGCGGGAGAAATATTTTTTTGAGTCAGATGCGCTGACAGTGACGACATCCGCAAAACGGGATAGAAATTTGAGGGCGAGGCCGGGCTCGATATCCGGCACATACAATACGGTTGGGATGTTTCGAGCGGCAACAGCCATGGGCGCGGCAACGAAGCCGCCGGTATAGAAAAGCACATCGGGTTTGAACTCGCGCAAAATGCGGCGTGAAGCGATCACTCCGCGCGTGAGTTTTGCGATGTTGCCCGGCAGCGCGCGCAAGCCGACGCCATGCACGCCAGCGGCGGGGATGGAACGGTAAGAGATACCCGCGCGATTCACGAGTTCCTCTTCCATGCCGCCTTCACCACCGACCCACAGGGTTTCAACGTTGGGTTGTTGACCGTTCAGCGCTTCGAGAACGGCGAGCGCGGGATAAACCCCGCCGCCCGTCCCACCAGCGCAAATTAGCAACCGCACTATAAGACCTCCATTCTTCATCTGAAATCGTACCTTCGCCGGTCTGGCGGGAAATATTAAAGAGGATGCCGAGCGCGGCAAGTGTGGCAACCAAATTCGAGCCGCCCGAGCTGATAAATGGTAATGCGTTGCCGGCGAACGGCAGCAAGCCGACCATGACCGCAATGTTGATCAGGGCTTCGCAGGCGATCCAGATCACCAGCCCGGAAGCGAGCAGCGTGCCAAGCATGTCGGGCGCGCGGCGCGCGATCACCAATCCGCGCCAGACGAGAAAGCCATAAAGGAAGATCAACCCGATGGAACCAAACAAGCCGAACTCTTCCACGACAACTGCAAAAACGCTGTCTGTTGGAGCCACAGGCAGGTTGATGAATTTTGAGCGCGATTCGCCCAACCCAAGCCCGAACCATCCGCCGTTGACGATGGCTTCGAATGAACGCTGCACATGGTAGGAAGCCTGCAACGGGTCTTTGATGCCGGCCAGAAAATCACTCACGCGCTGCTGTCCTGTCAGGCTGAAGGCGGCAACCATCAATGCAACGACCAGCGCGATCAACAGCAGAGTGCCGATCTGCTTCATGTCGCCGCCTGCCAAAAAGAAGAGCAGCCCGCCCAACATCAGGATCGTCGCCGCGGCGCTCAGGTCAGGTTGAAGACCGATCAACCCGCCGACAATTCCGAGGATGATGCCCAGCGGAACAAGACCGAGTGAGACATCCTGCAAAAATTCCTTTTTCGCATACAACCAGACGCTCAGGTAAAGGATCAAAATCAATTTGGCAAATTCAGACGGCTGACCGGAACCTTCAAAGAACCAGCGGCTTGAACCGAAAAGCGCCGTCACAAATAACACTGAAAACAGCAATCCAATGGTGACCAGCATGGCAGGCAGAACCAGCCTGCGCCAATGATGGTAATCAAAAAATGCAAGGAAGGCAGCGCCAGCCAGCCCAAGCCCAAGCCACTTCACCTGACGCAGGAACATATACATCGGGTCGCCATATTCTTCAAGCGAGAAATCCCACGAAGCCGAGTAAAGCATGATCAGACCAAAGACGAGCAGCGTCACGACACAAACCAGCAAAGGCATGTCAAACCCGCCAGTGAACCTGGGGCGGCTGTTTTGGGAAGATCGTTCGTTAACTAAAGTTCCTGTACCCATTTTGTAAATGCCTCTCCTCTCTCTGCAAAATCCTTGAAGGCGTCATAGCTTGTGCCGCCCGGTGAAAACAGGACGACATCGCCCGCCGAGGCAACTTCCGCGGCTTTAAGGACTGCCTGCTTAAGATCATCCACGCGATGAAGGTCAACGCTTCTCGCACCGCCGACAGTTGATACGGCTTTCTGAATCAGTTCCGCCGCCTCGCCAAAAACCACCACATGATCCACGCGCTGCTGGATCAGCTTTGCAATGTCTTCCCACGGAAGTTTTTTGTCGCGCCCGCCGAGCATGAGCACAATCGGCTCATCGAACGCATGGATGGCGGCCATGCTTCTTTCAGGCGCGGTCGCAATCGAGTCGTTGTACCAGCGCGCGCCATGAAGTTCGCGCACCAGTTCCAGCCTGTGCGGCACGCCGCGGAATTCCTCCACAGCTTCGAGCATGTCATCGAGCTTGAACCCGGCCGCATGACCGATGGTGAATGCGGCCAGCACGTTCGCCACATTATGGTCGCCGCGCAGTTGAATCTTTTCGCGCAAGATCAAGGGCAGGTAGGCATTTCCATCGCGCAGGTTTAGCAGTCCGTCATGCAGGTACGCGCCGTTTAATCCTTCATCCAGATCATGCAGGCTGAACGTCAGCAGTCTGCCTTTGGCCTTGTTACGCAAACTCCACGCGCCTTTGTCATCGTGACCGAGGATGGCGGTATCTTTTTCAACCTGAAATTCCAAAATACGCGCCTTGGCATTGGCGTAGGCTTCCATCGTGCCGTGACGATCCAGATGATTGGGCGTGATGTTCAATATGGTAGAGATGTTCGGCGAGATGGTCATTTGCTCCAATTGAAATGACGAGAGTTCCAGAATTGCCAGGTCGTCTGCCTGCATGTCATCCACGTAGTTGATGAGCGGGTCGCCGATGTTGCCGCCAACAAAAGACCGCGGACCGTGGACGGTGGACGATGGGTTTTCATGGTCAACGGTCTGTCGTCCATAGTCTAACTTTGCCATCTCACCCACCAGCGTGGTGGTCGTCGTCTTGCCTGCGGAGCCGGTGATGCCGATGGTCTTGCACGGGACAACTTCCATGAATACCTGCGTGTCGTTCGAAAGCGGAATTCCGCGTTTTATGGCTTCTTCAACGATGGGCAATGTCAGCGGGACGCCGCCGGAAAGACAAAGCACATCAACGTTGTTCAACAATTCCAACGGATGCCCGCCCACAGCCCAGCTCACATTTGCGTCCGCGAGCGATGCCTGGGCGGAGGCAAGTTCATCCGCAGAACGCGAGTCGCTCAAGGTCACGTTTGAACCGTGACGGGAGAGCCAGCGCGCAAGGGCTAAACCTTGTCGAGCCGCACCGAGGATGAGTGTGTGAGTTCCGTTCCAATTGGTCATAATTTTAGTAATTGGTAATTGGTAATTGGTAAATTACTAATCACCAATTACCTTTTTTCTACACTTGCGAAAGTCCTATTCCTATCAAAGCAGCCATCAAAGCGATCAGCCAGAAACGCTGCACAACCTGCGTTTCACTCCAGCCGAGCAATTCAAAATGATGATGCAGGGGAGCCATCTTGAAGAAGCGTTTGCCTTTCGTCATTTTGAAGTAACTGACCTGAATGACCACACTTAGCATTTCGCTCAGCGGAATAATGCCAATGATCAGCAGCATCATCCATTGACCGGTCATCAATGAAACGATGGCCAGCACCGCGCCCAGCGAAAGCGAACCTGTATCGCCCATGATCAACTCAGCGGGATGAACGTTAAACCATAAAAATCCAAACAATGCGCCGACCAGAATAAAACAAAATCGCGCGATGTAGACCTGTTCCTGGATGATGGCAATGCCGCCAAAGGCAGCGAAGGCAGTGGCAGCGATCAGACCTGCAAGGCCGTCCAGCCCATCGGTAAAGTTGATCGCATTGGATTCAGCGACGATGATGAATGCCGCGATCGGCACATACCACCAGCCAAGTTCAATTTCAAAGAACAAACCGGGCACATAAAGGTCGGGCACGTCCATGTGATATTTCAAAACATAAGCGACGCCGAGGGCGAGGATCACCTGAAACGCGAATTTTGTGCGCGCGCGCATCCCATCGCCTTTGCGTTTGCCATGGATGCCTTCCCAGTCGTCAATCGCTCCGAGAACGGCATAACCGAGCATGGCAAGCATCGGGACGAGAACCGAACGCCCCACCCCGCTGGTGCTGAAACTGCCTCCGATCAAAACCACTGCATTAAGCAGACCGCTCAGGAACAAGACCGGGAAGATGAACATCACTCCGCCCATGGTGGGCGTGCCCATCTTGATGCGGTGCGAGTCGGGTTGTTCGATGCGGATGATCTTGCCGATTTTGAAATAGCGCAAAATCCGCAGGACGGGTCCGCCCCAAATGGCGGTCATCAAAAACGCGAGTCCTGCCAGGCTGAGGGAGAGCGCGATCTGTTTCATGATCGCACCTCCAAAGCCGCGGTGATGCGATCCATGCGCAAGCCGTGGGAGCCTTTGATGAGAACTGCGTCGTTTGCTGTAAGGTTTTTGTTCAGCCAATCCACGATCGGCTCGGCTTCTTCAAATTCAAAAATACTGGATGACTTCATGCCGGCGCGGCGGGCTGCATCAGCGATCATGCGCGCGCGCGGACCAAGGGTGAGCAGGGTCCTCGCCACTTGAGCAGCTCGCAACCCGACCATTTCGTGTCCCTGTTTTTCGTAGGGTCCAAGTTCCAGCATGTCACCCAGCACAGCCAGCTTGCGCCCGTCCATTTCATCGAGCAGGTTGAGCGCCGCAAGCATGGACTCAGGCGATGCGTTGTACGTGTCATCGAGGATTAACGCGCCGCTCTTTGTTCGCACGGCGACGAGGCGTAATTGGGCCAGACCCTGCGCGAAACCTTCAAAGATCTCCTGCCAGGTCAGACCGTCATTTAAGCCAACTGCAGCGGCACGTAAAGCGGTATGCACGGAATGTCGTCCGATCATGGGCACACGCGCATGAATAGTTTCGCCTTTGTAATGCAAGCGGAAGCGGATGCCGTCCAACCCGAGACCTTGAATCTGGTCAGCCCACAGGTCGGCTTCAGGGGAAAGCCCATAGAAGAAAACACGCGCCCTGGCTTTTTCTTCCATTTTGCGAACCCAGGGATCGTCAAAGTTGAGGATGGCAACACCGTCTGCCGGGAGCGCCTGAATCAATTCGCTTTTGCCGCGGGCAATGGCTTCCTGTGAGCCAGCGCGCTCGGCATGGACTGTGCCGACATTGGTGACGACACCGATCTGCGGCAGGGCAATATCGCACAGGAATTGGATCTCGCCGGGCACGTAAAATCCCATTTCCAGGACGGCGCGTTGATAGCCCTTGCCCAATTTTAGAATCGTCAGCGGCAGCCCAATTTCGTTATTCAAATTGCCGGGGCTTTTGAGCGTGCGGTAACGCGTGCCAAGCACCTCGGCGATCATTTCTTTTGTGGTGGATTTGCCCACGCTGCCGGTCACGCCGACCACGCGCAGGTCAAGTTTGCGGCGCCAGAAACGCGCGATCTGCTGCAGGGCGGCGATGGAATTGTCCACGCGCAGGCAGAGGGGAGGTTCAAAGTCAAAGGTGGAATCTGCCAGTTGACCGTCGCGCAGGTCAAGGGTCCGCAATGATGCGGGCATTTCCTTCTGGATTAAAGCAAAAGACGCCCCCCTGTTGAATGCCTCTGCGACAAAGTCATGTCCGTCCATTTTTTCGCCGGGGATCGCCACAAAGAGCGAGCCGGGGATCACGAGGCGCGAGTCGATGACTGCTTCGGTGATGAGCGCAGTCGCGTTCGTCATGCGAACGGCGCTGCGGGTAATGGCTTCGAGGGCATCGGCAAGTAGGAGCATTTTATTGTTGGACGAGTTGGTGACGAATGTTGTCGGGTGGAATATCCAAAAGGATGACGGTCTTCTCGGCCATTTCAGCGAAGACGGGCGCGGCTGTTTCGGAGCCCCAAATGGACGAGGATGGTTCCTGCAGCCAGACGTAGATCATAAATTTCGGGTCATCGACCGGGCCCCAGCCTATGAAGGAGGCATTGGTCTTTGAGCTGTCGTAAAAACCGTTGACAGGAATTTCAGCGGTGCCGGTCTTGCCAGCGATGCGGTAGCCGGGCAGGAGCGCTTCTGATCCCTCAAACTCGAGTGAATTGGCGAGCATTTCTGAAAGTGTGTCGGCGGTTGCTTCTGAGATGGGCGAACCGACGTATTGAGCAGAGGCGTTGTACTGGCGTTCGTCGCGCACCATGGCAAAGAGCGTGCGCGGCATGACGCTGCGTCCATTGTTGGCGACGGCTGAGACGGCGGTCATGATCTGAAGCGGCGTTGCGGCGACGCCCTGACCAAAGGCATTTGTGCCAAGGTCAACCGGCCACCAGTCCGAATCACCCGGGGACTTGAGCCTGCCGGCTGCTTCCCCGGACAAGTCTACACCTGTGAGATGTCCCAGCCCAAAGTTGCTCATGTAACCGTAAAAAAGCGGAGCCTGCATTTGAGTTGAGAGAGTCGCCATGCAGACATTGAGCGAGTGCTGCAAACAACCGGTCATGTCCTGCACGCCCCAAGCTCTGCCGTCCCAGTTATGGATCCATGCGCCGCCCACAAGAATTGAGCCGGTATCCATGTAGGTTGTGCCTGGTGTCGCAGTTCCGCTGTCCAGCGCGGCAGCCATGGTAAGGATTTTAAGTACCGAGCCGGGTTCATACGGCGTGGAGATGGCTGGGTTGAAGTCGCTGGCATTCTCGTAGATATTGCCATACTCCCAGAATTGATTCAAATCCATGCGCGGAGTGGAGGCGATGGAGAGCAACTCGCCAGTCTGCGGGTCCATGATGATGATCGTGCCGCCTTTGGCGCCGTAGGTATCGAGCGCTTCATCCAGAATGTCTTCGGCAGCGGATTGCAGGTCACGGTTGATGGTCAGGATGAGGGTTGTGCCATTCGGGACATGCGCAATTTCAGTGGCTTTGTTCGGGTCGATGGGGACAAGCACCTGCACAGGGTTGCCTGCCAGCAGGTCATTATATTTTTCCTCAACGCCAAAATATCCACGTCCCTCGCGGTTGACAAAGCCAATCACATTCGAAGCCAATGAATTCTCGGGGTAGCTGCGCTGCGGATGAGCCTTAAAGCCCAGCCCGGTCAGCCCGCCGAATGTGCCTTCCGCAGCGGTCTCTTTTAATTGTTGCTTTAATTCCTTTAGTTCGTCGCCTTTTTGCAGGTCGACAAAGTCGGCGATCACAACATACGTGACACCTTCATCAGGATTTTGAATATCGTTCAGAATGGTCGAGTAATCAAGACCCAATTTCGCGCTTACAGTTGAGGCAATCGTTTCAGGGTATTTGACGGTGGTTAAGTCCACGCCGATCTCGTAAACGGTTTTATTCCCTGCCAGCAGGTGACCATTGCGGTCATAGATCTCGCCGCGGTCGGGGAAGATCGTCTGTAATTCAAACTGACCTACGCGTTCGTTCTCTTTAATAACCGGTGTTACATAGCTGTTTTGCAAACGCGCGATCTGGAAAATAATGGCAAACGCAACAAAGCCCATCACAGCCATTATCATTTGTGTTCGAAGCGCGTATTGTTGCCTCATTACCGTCCTCGCGATGAAGATAGGATTCTTTCATCCACCCAGTCGAATAATGATTCATTAAACTCCGGCCGAATGCTCAACGCGCTCAATTGCGGGAGGGATGCGGAAGTAAGAATTTTAGGCTCTGGCGCAGAATAGCCGGGCACGATCACGTATTCCACCTCGTCCGATTCGACCGGACGAAAACCGAGGTCAATTGCGCGTTGTTCCATCACGCTTGCAGATGTCAATGAAGCGAGCTGGGTCTCAAGGTCGCCGCTCACCCGCTGACTCTTGGTGATGGCAATGTTCAAGCTTTGAATCTCACGCCCGGCTATTGCGGCCTGCGAAGTGACATCCAGATAAAGCGTGGCAACCATCGCAAGCGCAACCACAGCCAGCAGCGCGCTGACGATCCATTGGCGCTGCACGCGCCAGGGAGCAACCTTATAAGCATGGACAAGATGGTTTACGTTTTGTATGTTCATAGTTTTTCTATCACTCTTAGTTTTGCACTGCGCGCTCTCGGGTTATCTTTTATTTCTTCATCAGAAGCCACGATCGGCTTCTTATTTATGATTTCCACAACCGCCTTGCGTTCCACTTCATAAATTCTTTCGTAAGGCGGATTGACAATGTCCTTGCTCTGTTCACGAAAATAATCTTTGACGATGCGGTCTTCCAGCGAGTGGAAGGAGATCACCGCGCATCTGCCACCTGACCTGAGAGCTGCCACAGCTTGCGGAAGCACGCTCTCCACTGAAGCCAGCTCCTCGTTGACGGCGATCCGCAAAGCCTGAAAAGTCTGCGTCGCCGGGTGTGTGCGGTCTCCTCGTCGGGGAGATGCCTTCTCGATCACAGCGACCAGCTCGCGGGTGGTGCGAAGCGGTCTATTCGTCACGATGGCTTTCGCGATCCTTCTTGCGTCGCGGTCTTCGCCATAGCGGAAGATCAAGTCTGCGAGGTCGCGTTCATCATAAGTATTGACAATATCCTCCGCGCTTTGAAATGCGTTTATGCCAAAGCGCATGTCGAGCGGACCATCCTGCATGAATGAAAATCCGCGTTCGGCGTTGTCAAACTGCATCGACGACGCGCCAAGGTCGAGCACGATGCCATCTACGAAATCCCATTTTAGGGCGGCGAGTTGTTGGGTGATGGTGGTGTAGGAGGCCTGCACGAGATGTGCGCGCCGTTCGTAAGGAGCCAAGGTCTCGCGAGCGAGCGCCAGCGCCTGCGGGTCAACATCCAGACCCAGCAATTGCCCATCTGGCGTGCAAGCCTCCAAGATGCCG
>JACRBI010000009.1 GCA_016234495.1 Chloroflexota bacterium
AAATATGAATTGCAAGCCAATGTTTTTGCTGGTATTTCTCGAACCCGTAATTCTCAAAAACGCTTATTCGCTTGTTTGCGTAACTCTAAAGTCGACTGGTTCGATTAATTGACTTACTTTTTTCAAAAATCAATAGTAATTGATAAGTCAATCCCCAATTACTAATTACCAATTACAAAAAAAACTGGAGAACGCCTTGACATACCAAATCACCCTCCTCCCCGGCGACGGCATCGGCCCAGAAGTGGTCGCTGAAGCCGTGCGCGTGCTGGACTTCATTGCCAGTAAATATAATCACACTTTCGAATATAAAGAGCGTTTGATGGGCGGCTGTTCGATCGATGCGTACGGTTCATCGTTGACCGAAGAAACTCTCGCCGATTGCAAATCCTCCGATGCAGTTCTGCTCGGTGCAGTGGGCGGACCGAAATGGGATGACCCGGCCGCCAAAGACCGCCCCGAACGCGGATTGCTTGCCTTGCGAAAAGGACTCGGCGTGTTCGCGAATCTGCGACCTGTCAAAGTTCACCCCGCGCTGATGGAATGGTCGCCGCTCAAGCCTGAGAAGTTGCAAGGCGTGGACATCCTCGTCGTGCGCGAACTGACGGGCGGGCTGTACTTCGGCTGGCCCAAGGGACGCGATGTCAAAGACGGTCGTGAGCGCGCAGTTGATACGCTTGAATATTACGACTATGAAGTGAAGCGCGTGATGGAACTTGCCTTTAACCTTGCCCGCGGACGCAAAAAGAAAGTAACATCAGTGGATAAAGCCAACGTGCTGGAATCATCACGACTGTGGCGTCAGATCGCGACTCGCATTGGAAAAGAGAATCCTGACATTGAGCTTGAGCATACGCTGGTGGATACCGCTTCGATGAAACTGATAACTGGTCCCGCGTGGATGGATGTGGTCGTCACTGAGAACATGTTCGGCGACATCCTCACGGACGAGGCGTCCGTGCTGGCAGGGTCAATGGGGATGCTGCCCTCTGCCAGTTTGGGCCGCATCGATGATGCGTCAACTGTCGGGTTATACGAGCCGATCCACGGCTCCGCGCCAGATATCGCAGGCAGGGGAATCGCAAATCCGATTGGCACGATTCTTTCATCGGCAATGTTGTTGCGTCATTCATTGAAGTTGGAAGTTGAAGCATCTGCCATTGAAAAAGCTGTCGAGCAGACCATCACCGATGGCGCGCGCACCGCAGACATCGGCGGCAAGTTAACCACCCGCCAAATGGCGGAAGAAATTATTCAAAGACTATAGACGATGGACCGTGGACGATGGATTACGGTCAATGGTCTGCGGTCTATGGTCGAATAAAAAAGGAGAAATCATCATGGGAATGGAATCAAAATTTGTGTGGATGAATGGCGAACTTGTGCCGTTCGAAAAAGCGACCATGCACGTGCTTACCCCCGCCATTCATTATGGCGCGGCTGTGTTCGAAGGCATCCGCGCATACGACACGCCCAAGGGGCCGGCCGTGTTCCGCCTGACGGATCATGCCGAACGTTTGCTGGATTCGGCGCGCGTCTTTGGCTTCCGTGATTTGCCGTGGACAACAGAAGACATCGTGAAGGCCATCAAAGACACGGTGAGAGCCAATGGGTTCAAGGACTGTTATATTCGTCCGCTTTTGTATTTGGATGGCGGCGGCTGGAACTTGAACGTGGATAATGGAAAACCGTCGCTGGCGATTGCTGCGTGGGAATGGGGCAATTACCTCGGCGAAGAAGCGATGGCAAAAGGTATACGCGCCAACATCTCATCATTCACGCGTCATCACCCCAACGTGTTGATGACCAAGGCCAAGGTGTCTGGAAATTACGCAAACAGTTTCCTCGCCAAGACCGAGTCTGAGAGATTGGGCTTTCAGGAAGCCATCATGCTCGACCCGCAGGGATATGTGGCTGAATGTACCGGTGAGAATCTGTTCATGGTGCGGCATGGCAAGATCATCACTCCATCCACCGCGCCTGTGCTGGAAGGCGTGACGCGCCACTCAATTCACACCATTGCAAAAGACCTGGGATACCGCATTTTGGAACAACCCATCTCCCGCGACCAGCTCTATATCGCGGATGAAGTCTTCGTGTGCGGAACCGCCGCTGAGTGCATTGGTCTGAGCGAAATTGACTTCCGCACCATCGGCGACGGCAAGACAGGTCCCACCACGCGCAAGATCCAGCATATCTATCACGATGCAATTCGCGGCAAATTACCGAGGTACGAGTCGTGGTGCGAATATGTGGGGTAAGCCGACGATGGATTATAGACAATAGACGATGAGTGCAAACAGGCATGTCCATGAGGGTGATGTGCCTGTTTGATGTCTCTTTTTTGCGCGATACAATTTATGAATGTGAAATCAAAATTTACATTGACATTCCCAAATGCCTCAGGTAGAATACGGGTCGCCTTCAATATGGGCCTGTAGCGCAGTTGGGAGCGCGCCTCAATCGCACTGAGGAGGCCAGGGGTTCGAATCCCCTCAGGTCCACTGGGCAGTAATCAGTAAGGAGTGATCAGTTTCAATCCGCAAAAACTGTTTACTGGTTACAAGACAACTGATTACTGAATATGGGCCCATAGCGCAGTTGGGAGCGCGTCTCAATGGCATTGAGAAGGTCGAGGGTTCGAATCCCTCTGGGTCCACAAAATAAAAAAGTCATGACAGGAGTATTAGGTTAACCCGTCAGCGAGTTGGGAGAGCGAGGTGGAAGCCCAGCGATTGTGTTCAACGGGTACGCATAAGACCGAACTCGCCTGTTCCTCGCAAGAGAGACTTCGCCGGTGAAATGAGCAGTAGTCGGTGACGGGAAAGCCCGTTATAGCAATCAAGAGCGTTAGTTAGTCTCGTAGTCAGCTAGTTAAGTAGTCGTGTGGTCGGTTGACCAGGCGGCCATGTGACTGGGCAACCATCAGACTGATTGACGAATTCGGGTGGTACCGCGGAGCGTTCCTTCGTCCCTGATGTGGATGAAGGAATTTTTGTTTTCAGGAGACTCGAATGGCAATACCGAAAACGGAATGGATCTGGCATAACGGTCAATTCGTAAAATGGGATGATGCGAACGTCCACATCACGACGCATGCCCTGCATTATGGATCGAGCGTCTTCGAGGGACTTCGGTCATACGCAACCGGGGCTGGCCCAGCGATTCTGGGACTTGGCCCGCACGTACAGAGACTGTTCGACTCGTGCCGTATCCTGCGCATGGATCTGCCATATTCGCAGGAACAGATTTCATCTGCCATCAGCGAAACTGTGCGCCGCAATGGATTGAATGCCTGTTACATCCGTCCGCTGGCATATAAAGGCACAGGGACAATCACCCTCGACTCACGCGGCGCACAAACTGAATTTGCCATCATGGCTTTTGACTTTGGCCGCCTGCTCGGCGCGGACGGAATTGAAAACGGCGTGGACGTCATGGTCAGCAGCTGGCGGCGCATGGCTCCTGATACGCACGCAGGTATGAGCAAGGCTGGAGGAAATTACGTCAACTCCGGCTTTGTGACGATGGAGGCCAATGACCTCGGCTACATGGAAGGCATCACGCTGGATGTGAACGGTCATGTCAGCGAAGGCAGCGGCGAAAATATTTTCGTCGTCTATCGCGGCGCGATTTATACTCCGCCTGTAGGCGCGTCCATTTTGATGGGCGTGAATCGCGGTTACATCATCACCCTTGCCCGCGAGTTGGGTTACGAAGTCCGCGAAGAGACCTTTCCGCGCGAAATGCTGTATGTGGCTGACGAACTCTTCTTCACCGGTACAGCCGTGGAAGTGACCCCCATCCGCTCGGTGGATAGGATCAAGGTCGGGAATGGCTCGCGCGGTACGATCACCAAACAAATTCAGGATCAATTCTTCGGTATCATCAGCGGAGAAATCCCCGACAGGCACGGATGGATGACCATTGTGAAGTAACTCAAAAAGGAGGCACGTATGAACATGCAAGTCAACCAAATTTTCTGGAAACAGGGACCATTGCTTGCAGGCCTCCAGATTCAATTACGACCTTGAAACTATTAAACCTGCAACCTTCAAACTAGATCAATGAGGAACGAATGACTGACATACATTACAACTCGAAAGAGATTGAAAGCAAGTGGCAAGCCAAATGGGACGCCGACCAGTTATACCGCTCGGTGATCGACAACAGCAAGCCGAAGCATTACGCGCTGACCATGCTGCCTTATCCCAGCGGTGACCTGCACATCGGACACTGGTACGCGATGACTCCGTCCGACGCGCGCGCGCGTTATATGCGGATGAAAGGCTACAACGTACTCTTCCCGATGGGCTTCGACGCATTCGGTCTGCCTGCGGAGAATGCCGCCATCAAAAGCGGAGTCCACCCGATGACCCGCACGCGCGAGAACATCGTGCGGATGCGAAAGCAGCTGCGCTCGATGGGCGCGATGTTCGACTGGGAGCGCGAAGCCGTTTCCTGCGAACCCGAATATTACAAGTGGACGGAATGGTTTTTCATTCAGTTATACAAGACCGGACTGGCCTACCGCAAAATGTCGCCGGTGGATTTTTGCCCGAACTGCAACACGACTTTGGCACGCGAACAAGTCTGGGGTGACGACCGTCACTGCGAACGCTGCGGCACGCCGGTCATCAAAAAGGATTTGGATCAGTGGTTCTTCAAGGCGACGAAATATGCCGATGAACTGTTGAACTTTGATGGCATTGACTGGCCCCAAACGGTCAAGACCTTGCAGACCAATTGGATTGACCGCAGCGAGGGGGCGGAGGTGAAATTTAAGATAGACGATGGACAGTGGACGATGGACGGTCAACGGTCAACGGTCAACGGTCAATCAATTACCATCTTCACCACCCGCCCGGATACGCTCTGGGGTGCGACCTTCATGGTCTTCTCGCCGGAACATCCGTTAGTGAGTGAAATTACCACTCCCAAAAATAAAGCGGCGGTCGAAGAATACAAAGCACAGGCCGCGCGTCAGACAGAAATTCAACGCGGCGCAGTGGACAAGGAAAAGACAGGTGTGTTCACCGGCGGTTATGCCATCAACCCGGTCAATCAGGCGCGCATCCCGATCTGGATCGCGGATTATGTGATGATGTCCTACGGCACGGGCGCGATCATGGCTGTGCCCGCGCACGACGAGCGCGATTTTGCTTTTGCCAAAAAATATGACTTGCCCATTGTCGAAGTGATCAGCCCCACCCCCCACCAACTCCCCCCAAATTCGGGGAATTTGGGGGGAGAGAAAGAGGGGGGTATGGAGTCCGCATACATCGGCGCGGGCGTCATGGTCAACTCCGCTCAATTCAACGGGACGAAAGTCAGCACTGAAAAAGGAAGAAAGAATCCCGGTATCGCAAAAGTTTTGGATTGGATCGCAGAGCAGGGCATTGGAAAAGAATCGGTGAACTATCGCTACCGCGATTGGTTGATCAGTCGTCAGCGTTATTGGGGCGCGCCCATCCCGATGGTCAACTGCGAGATACACGGCTGGAATCCAGTTCCCAATGATCAACTGCCCGTGATTTTGCCTGAAGATGTGGAGTGGCGGCCAACTGGCGAAAGCCCGTTGAAACTGCACCCGACCTGGAAGAATACCACCTGCCCCGTCTGCAACGGACCTGCCACGCGCGAGACCGATACGATGGATACATTCATGTGTTCGTCGTGGTATCACTTGCGTTACCTGTCGCCAAAGTATGACAAGGGACCCTTTGACCCCGCCGAGTACGATTACTGGATGCCCGTTGACACGTATACCGGCGGCATCGAACACGCCACCATGCATTTGCTGTACACGCGCTTCTTCCACAAGGCACTGCGCGACTCGGGCATCGTGGAAGGTCACGAGCCGATGCTGCAATTGCGTAATCAGGGCATGGTGCTGGGCGAAGACGGCGACAAGATGTCGAAGAGCAAGGGCAACGTCATAGCGCCGGATGTGCTGGTGGATAAATACGGCGCAGACACTGTGCGCGCCTACATCATGTTCTTTGCGCGTTGGGAAATGGGCGCGCCGTGGGACTCGCAGGGCATTGAGGGAGCTGCGCGCTGGGTGAGGAGAGTGTGGACTTTGTTCACCGATCAAACCCCGCCCGCGGCTGCTTCTGACGAAACGAAAAAGAATCTGCGCCGAAAGGTTCACCAGACCCTGCGCAAAGTGACGCGTGACTTCGACAACTTTGAATTCAACACCATCATCTCATCGCTGATGGAATTGATGAACGAAATGTACAAGGCGCGTGAAGCAGGCGCGGCTGGCACTGACGAGTGGAAGGAAGCCCAGGAAATCTACCTGAAGATGATGGCGCCTGTCACGCCGCATGTGGCGGAAGAATTGTGGGCATACCTGGGCAGGCCGTATTCTGTCCATACGCAGCAATGGCCGCAAGTGGACGAAGCAGCAGCGAAGGAAGATGTCATCGAATTGCCGGTACAGGTCAATGGTAAGGTGCGTGACCGCATCTCTGTCCCCGCTGAGGCAGGCGAAGAGGAGATCAAGTCTGCGGCGCTGGCGAGCGAGGCAATCCAGAAGTTTTTGGAAGGCAAAGAGCCAAAGAAGGTGATCGTGGCCAAGGGGCGGCTGGTCAGCATTGTGATCTAGAGAAAACAGGAATACAAAAAGGCAGCGGCATTCCCAGAAGAGTGCCCGCTGCCTTTTTTGATGTGTTGGCTTATTTACGGTTTGGCAAAAACGACCACGTAATATCCGTAGTTGTTGAAGAACGTATATGCCACGCCAATTTCAGTGTATGTGGTGCTGAGCAAATTCTGGTTGTGACGGACGTCGGCCAGGTCATTCTTCCACCAATCGACCGCGCCCTGACCTGTTAAGGGCGGATAGCTTCCATAGACATTTTCCGAAACGAACGAGGCTTTATATCCGCTGGCAGCCACACGCGTAGTCGGGGTTGACCCGTCTGAGCCTTTGTGTGTAAACAGGTTATTGCAGGCGATGTCGCCGGCGTGTGCCTGGGCAGCCTTATTCAACAAGTCATTGACCGCGTAAGCAGCCAGTCCATTTTGCGAACGATAGGCATTTACGGTATTGATCGTTTCGGCGACTCTCGCGGCGTCGGTAGTGTATGCGCAAGCTGCGTTGGTCAGCCCGCCTGTTTGTGTGGCGCTGGGTGGGACGGCTCCTGTGCCGGAAGCAGTGGTCGCTGAAGGCACGCTGGCTGGCTGTCCAGTAACATTGATAACCAGCCATAGGCGCGAATCATTGTCAATTTTCATGATCAGGCCAGCAGGACTCTTTATGACAAAATTGCCCCTATGTTTGCCGCCTGTGCTGGGTGCCACCAGGTCCACGCTGATATCCGCGGTTTGATCGGGGAAGGTCACGCTCAACGGCACTGAATCCGGCGCCGCCATTCGTTCTTCAGAGTAATGGGTTAGCAGGTAGTCCGGTCCCCAGATGCACGTGCCGGAGTTCCTGATCCGCCAGGTTTTTGTGAAGGTTGAACTCGCCGCGATGTCGCTGTTATCGGGGAAGTTTACATCAGCGACGAATGCCGCGCGATTTGTGCAGTCTGCGGAGTTGGTGGGGATCGGCGTTTCAGGCGTAACCGTGGCAGGATTCTGCGCGAGCGGCGTGACCGTGGCTGTGGGCGGCGCTTCAGTCGCAGGCGCAACGGGAGCCGATGTCTCAGTCGATACCGGCACGACTGTTCCTGTGGCGCTTTGCCCACCGCAGGCAGAAATGACCAACACCAGCAGAGTGGAAATTAACAGAAACTTTTTTCTCATGTGAACCTCCATAGGATTAACGATAAACGGCAGGGGAAGGCAACTTCATTATATACAAAAGTGAACGATTAATTCAAATTTCAATAACTCATCCACTTTACAAAATTCAATTGACTTGTCGCAAAGTTCATTGCGGAGATTGATCTTTGCTCAAGTTGCGCGCTGCCAGGTTCCGTCCGCCGACCCATGCGCCGACCATTGTGGCAATACAGGAAACTAAAAAACTTAGCAGGACGGCGGTTTCAAACCTGCCCTGAGTGAGCACATCCAAAACCAGCACATGGAAAGCTGCGACACTGGCGCGGAATGAATCGGGGATGAAAATGCCAAACATGCCGCCGAGCACCGCTCCAAATAACATGCCTGTATATGCGCCCGTACTGACCCCGCCTGTGCGCCCGCCGACGCGTACTGTGAGCGCGCCGGTCAATAAACCAGTCAGGGCGCCGATTACAAGCCCGGCGACCGCTCCAAACTGAACGCCGCTCCAACTGGCGCTTAGGGCGCCTGTGGCTGCCCCGAGCGCCAGACCCGATCCGCCCCCGAGGCTTGCGCCGAAGATGCTGCTTTTTAGGTAAAGGTCTTTGTTTTCCAAGTGAATTTCTCTTTCTTCGATGTGTTGATGTGCCTGAAAATTATAGTTCATTCCGTTTGCGGGTGCGTCATCCATGATCGGCACGTGCCAGACTTTGCAACGCGCGCATGGCGCGCGCTGAATCATTCACGGGCACGAAAATATGATCATGATAAAAAGCAGCAACCACGTTGCAGCTGATGTTTGCCTCTGTCAGGGATTTGGAAACTGCCGCAGTCAAGCCAACAGCTTCGAGCGCGGAATGAACCGTGAGTGTGATCCAGGCAAATGTCGTTGTGTAGGGGATGTTCATCGCATCGGCTTTTTCCTTTGGCAGGATCAGCGTCATCCCTTCTTTTTCGCGGAAGCAGAAAAGCGGATCAAGCGCCGCGGCATGTTCTTTAGAATCTGCAAGACAGTAAACATATTGACCCGCGTTAAGTTCAGGCTTCATGTCCATGATGAGTTTTTGCAGGTCAGTTTCGCCGGGCATTTTACTTTCGCTTTACATTCAAAATGGCGATCTTGGTCGAGTGGTTGAACGGGCTGGGGTCTGTGATCGGTTTGCCGACAGGGTTGTAGCCAGTGAAATCTTGCGGCACAGGCATAAGCTTGCTGATATTCAGGTAGCCATCTTTGCAGAGGGCTTCAAGCGTTTGCAAATATTCGGTCCCGCTGACAAATACTGCGTTGTTGATGGCGATCAGCCAGCCGCCGTCATTGATCAGCGGACGGACTTTGTTGATGAGCCGCGCGCTTTCCTTCTCCTGATCGACCCTGCCTTTGGCGGTAGTTGAAAAAAAAGGTGGATCGATGATGACGCAGTCGAAGGATTTTTTATCGCGCTTCAAGTTGCCGACCTGCTCAAAGAAATCACGCGAAATGAAATCACCTTTTTGAATGGGAAATCCGTTAAGCGAGCAGGATGTTTTGGCGAGGTTTAGAAATTCGCGATTTAAATCGATTTGCACTACGCGGCTGGCTCCGCCTTTCAGCGCGGCGACGCCAAAACTGCCGGTGTAGGCAAATGTGTTTAAGACAGATTTATTTTTCAGGTTGTCGATGATCCAATTCCGCAGGCTGCGCGTGTCGAGGTAAAGGCTGGCGTCGCGGTTCATGGTCAGGTCAATGGCATACCAGACGCCATGTTCCTTTATTTTGCGGTCAGGCGCTGTGCCGAATAAAAGCATTCCGCATTTTTCCTCCTGTGACTTGCCATTGCGGGTCTTGACTATCCCAGCGTGCAGCCAGCTCATGGAGTTGTTCAGGAAACTCATGGACTCCTGAACAAGCGCGACGCCTTGTTCGGGGTTGTCGGCGTAATTGTGGATGAGGGCAGTCGAGGCGTAGATGTCAATTACGAGATCGGGGCAGCCTTCGGTGAATCCGTTGAACAGACGGAATGCTGATTCATGTTCGGGGTCGATCAACGAGGCGCGCGAAGCGAGGGCTTTTTCCAGCAGGGGAGTGATCATTTTTTTTTCTGAATCTTTTGAATGTTCTTTGGATTAAAAACTGAAATCTGTTTGATGCCCAGCAGGGTCTGGGCATCTTCATCCAGCCGCACCCAGTAAAAATTGCGATGTTCGGAATACGGATCAATGCGGATGACAATGCCTTCGTGCCAGCCTTCGTTCAACCCAAATTTTGAGCCCAGGAAAACTTTTACGCGATCCCCAATGCAAATTGGATCGGTCATTGTTCCTGTTACCAGCCGCGCAACGAAGTCGGTTTGACACGGATCGCAACGGAATACTCGCTGCTGAATTGCGCGGGCGTCGTTTTTAGCGCAGCGATCCCGTTGCGGTATTTTCTCAAATAAGCAGGCACCTTGTTCGCAGGAGGTGAATTCGAGTCAAGTTCTGCCTTGCCGATATAGACGATCACATCTCCGTCGCCGCTCTCGTCCGTGTTGAAATGAAGCGAAACACTGGAGTTTTGCCGGATGTGAGTCACCTTGTGCGCTTTGGGCTGGCTGAAGATTAGGAATGAGTCTTTATCCCAAATGAACCAGACCGGTCTCGGCTGCGGGGTCTGGTCAGAATCGACGGTTGTCAGCCAGATGATGTATTCGCTTTTTGCGAGCCGTTTCGCCTTGCGCTCAAGCGCTGCTTTGGAGTTGTTCATGATCTCCTCCGTTCAGGTTGATGATATTTTTTGCCTAATGGTTTCATAGCCAAGGGATGTGTAATATCCGAACCAGGTCAGGATGCCGATGAATTTTGAGCCGTCTTCCAGCAGGTTTTCGCCGGGAATATCGTCGAGAAAAGTGTCCACAGAAAGGGAGAAGCCAAAGAACATCAAGCTGGAGAGCAGGATGAAGTACTGGCTTGGCAGGATGAATTTTCTGTGCCTGAAATAGATCAATATGGCAATGGCGCTGTAGAGTGCCAAGACCAATTCTTCCGGGATGTGCAGGTCGTATTGAAAAAAGCCTTCATGCAGTTGGAGCAGATCATCCAGTAAAAGCAGGGCGGAAAAAATTCCCGAATAGATTAAGAAGGATGCTGCCGAAGGGGCTTTGCTTTTTCCGATCAGCCCGGCAAAGATGCTGACTGCCGCGCTCGCGCCCCAAAAGATGACGCCCAGGTTTGAGATCAGCCCAATGTAGAACGGCTGTCCGGCCACGCTGTTTGGATCCTGTGTCAGGTCGCTGGTATCTATATCGAACCTGAGTTTGAGGAATAAAACCAAGAGCATGATCAAGCCGGCCGGTATTTGCAGGAAGATCAATACATTTCGCAGCGAATGGAACTGTCGGGATATTTCTGATTTAATGTTCATATTTTGGTCAACACCAGAGAATAAAAACAAGGAGACAGCCAATTGGAAAAATGACCATCTCCTTGTTCGCTAAATTTTCCAGGTTTTCTTACGGAACCGGCGTGCCTGCCACGGCAACACCGACCCAGGTAAAGACGCGCTTCTCGCTGACCGCGCCGGAAGCGACCCAGATCGGTTGTCCCTGCTCGTCGGTGCCAGATTGGCGAACCGGGGTGACCCACCAGCGCAGGACATGGGCGACATTGTCATTCGGGCGGAAGGAGGTCGGCACGATGAATTTGGTGTCTGTCACATAATCTGTCAGGCGGTGAGTTTGGTTGGCGGTCACATCTTCCACTGTGACTTGATATGCCTCACCGTCGCGCAGCGTGCCGACAGATGCCCATTGCAGGGTCACGATGTCATTTGCCAGGGTGAAGGCTGCTCCGTCCGCAGGCAGAAGCAGGTTCGAGGCGGGGTACGGAGGCGGAATCGTCGCTGTGGGGGTGGGCTTGTTGGGGTCAGCCGCCCGCATACAAAGCGGAATCAGCAAATTCGATCCGACAAAGACGTTGTCAGTAGTCAAGCCGTTGAATTCCTTGATGGCCGCCATAGGCACGGCATAATTCAGCGAAATGCTGGAAAGGGTATCGCCATCCTGAACGGTGATCGGAACAGTCTCGCAGGCCTGCTTGGTCGCGTCTACGGGCAGGGAGGTGCTGGTTGCCGCAGGCGGTATGGTGGCTGTGGGGTATGGAATCTTGAGCACCTGTCCTACGCTGATCGGGCAGGTGGAAGGCAGGTTATTTTCGATGATGATGCTCTGAACGGAAATGCCAAAATTAAACGCGATTTGGGAACAACTGCCGTCGCTGGCCGAGACTGTGTAATTTTCAGGCGGGATGGGTGTGGGGGTCGGCACATCAGTCGGCGGGAGCGTGGCTGTGGGGGGCAGGCTTGCTGTCGCCGTTACGGTAGGCGTCGGCGATTCGGCCGGGGTAAGCGGAGTTCCGCCGCCTGCGCCGGTGCGCAACACGAAGAACATAATGACTGCGGCCACGATGATCACGACAGCGAGCACTCCAATTGCGGCTGGCAGGCTGAGGGTGATCTCTGGCATACGGCTGGCCTGCACCGATTTTTGTGTCTGTTTCACTGCTTTCGGGCCGGGCTGCGCATTGAATTCAGTGCCGCACACCAGGCAGCGCGCAGCGTTTTCGCTCAAGCGCGTGCCGCAAGTGGGGCAAACTTTTGTTTTACTACTTGAAGTGGGTTCCTGGTTCATACGAGAAAAAATTATACCATTGAACAAAAATAGGATTTACAACGTCATCGCGCAGCCATCGGCGCGGGAATCGGAGCCGGCGATGAGAACCCCGCTTCTTTCGCGGACGATGACCTGACCCCGTCCGAAGAGAGCACGTTCCCAGCCTGAGATTTTCCGGGTCGGGTGCCCGAGGCGGGTCAGCGCGGCGACGGTTTTTTCAGGGATGCCTTCTTCGAGGCTGGCAAAGCCGCCATCTTCGGCTGGCTCGATGCAGAAGCGCGGCATGTCCAGCGCGGTTTGCGGATCCATGCCATCGTCGATCAACGCACAGGCCACTTGCATGTGTCCCTGCGGCTGCATGAATCCGCCCATCACGCCGAAGGAGGCGTATAAACTTCCGTCCTCTTCGCGGGTTGCCATGGCTGGAATGATGGTGTGATATGGCCGCTTATTTGGTTGCAACGAGTTGGGATGATTCGCTTCGAGGTTGAAGTTATGTCCGCGGTTTTGCAGGGTGAATCCCCAGCCTTTGGGGACGATGCCTGTCCCGAACCCCATGTAATTGCTGATGATGAAGGAACAGGCATTGCCAGCTTGATCCACGACTGAGAAATACACTGTGCCGTGAGATTGAATCGGCGTGCCGTGGGCTTGATCCAATGTGGCTTTTTTCAAGTTGACGAGTTTTCTGCGCTCATCGGCATAGGCTTTTGAAAGCAGTTCGTCCAACGGGATGGAGGTGAAGGCCGGGTCGGAAACGTACCAGCGCGCATCTGCAAAGGCAAGGCGCATTGCTTCGATTTGCAAGTGCAGGCGTCGGGTGGAGAGAGGCGCATCCTGGGATGGGTCAAAACCTTCGAGCAGGTTCAATGCCAAAAGCGCAGCGAGTCCCTGCCCATTGGGTGGACATTCCCAAATCCGATAGCCGCGATAATTGACCGAGATGGGTGCGTCCCACGTGGAGTGGTGCGCGGCGAGGTCGGCTGAGCTGAGGCATCCGCCCGCCTGTTGGATGACCTGCGCTATAGACTCGGCGATCTCGCCTTCGTAATATGCGCGTTTGCCTTCCTCGGCAATTTTGCGAAAGGTGCGGGCAAGCCCTTTGTTGCTGAAAATTTCTCCAGCCTGCGGAGCGCGGCCTTCAATGGTTAACTCATGCCCGTTTAAAGCAGATGCAAGCTGACGCCCCGCGCCACGTTCCCAAAAATGGGCGGTGATCGGCGCAACGGGGAAACCGTCTTCGGCAAGTTTGATAGCGGGCGCGAGGATTTGAGTCATCGGGAGCGTGCCGTGCTTTTCGATGAGGTCGAACCAGCCCGCGCACGCGCCGGGCACGGTGATGGTGTATGGGTGAAAGGGCGGAAGTTCCTTGATGTTTTCTTTTTGCAGGCGTTCGAGCGAAAGCAAGGCAGGCGCGCGGCCAGAGCCGTTCAACGCGCTGACTTGTTTTGTGTGCGCGTCAAAATACAGCGCGAACATGTCGCCGCCGATGCCGGTGGATGTGGGTTCGGTCACATTGAGCGCGGCGGCTGTCGCAACTGCCGCGTCTGCCGCGTTGCCGCCTGCCGCGAGAATTGAAAGTCCCGCTGCGGTGGCTAATGGCTGGGATGTTGCGACTGTTCCATTGCGCCCCATGACGGGTGAACGGCGCGAGGAGAATTGGGGATTTGTCATTTTTGGTTCGTAGGTCACGTCTGTGACGTGACTATTTTAAGGATGATGCAATCATCACGCTGGAAGCGTGACCTACAGGCAGAGCATGTATAATTTGCGCATGAACTTTCGCCGTTATTATATCCCCGGGTCGGCGGTATTTATTACGCAAGTGGTTGAAGGTCGTGAACCTGTTTTTCACAAATCAGAGAACGTGATCTTGTTGCGCGAAACCCTGCACAATGTAAAGGAACTCCATCCATTTTCCATGTTGGGATATGTCTTTTTGCCTGAACATCTCCATGTGTTAATTCAACCAACGGGTGAGGAAAATTTTAGCGATATTATGCATTCCCTAAAAATGAACTTTACAAGAGAATTCAAGAAGAAACTCGGGCTTGAACAATCCCAGTCCATGAAATTCTGGCAGAAGCGATTTTGGGATCATGTCATTCGGGATGACAAAGACCTTGAGAATCACCTGCATTACATGCACTATAACCCTGTAAAACATGGATATACAAAAGACCCGCGTGACTGGCAGGATAGCAGTTATATGGAATGGGAAAAGCGGGGATTGTATCCGCCTGCTTTTGGCTGGGATGAGCCGAAAAATATTGAGTGGGGTGAGTAGTGAGTAGGTCACGTCTGTGACGTGACGGTTTCAAAGATAAAAAAAGTCACGTCTTAGACGTGACCTACAAGGTGTCATTTGGTTTGCGCTTTCGGCAGGGTCGTCACCAGCACCTTGTCTACGCGGCGGCCATCCATGTCCATTACTTCGAAACGAAAACTATTCCACTCAAAGTTGTCGGCGGGCATTGGCACGCGCCCAAGCAGGGTCATGATGAAACCGCTGAGGGTTTCATATTCATCCTCATGCGGGAGCGAATTGAAGTTGAACAGGTCTTTGAACTCGTCCACTTCCAACATGCCATCGAGCAGCCACGATCCGTCCTGACGTTGGGTGGCTTGCGGCTCTTCGAATTCCATCGCCCCGACGATTTCTTCGAGGATGTCGTTGATGGTCAGCAGGCCTTGCAGGCCGCCGAACTCGTCCACCACCAAAAGTAATTCGGTGTTTTTCTCCTTGAAGATCTCCAGCGCACGCGAAGCGAACATGGTCTCAGGAATGAAGTACGCGGGTTTGATCAGAGTCTTAAGGTCAATATCCTTGCCGGACAAACTTTCAACCAGAAGGTCGCGCGATTTGACAATGCCCAAAATCGTTTCGAGTGAATCCTGTCTGACAGGAAACCGCGAATACGGACACTCAGCAATTTTTTCGCGAATCTCCTCAATTGAGTCGGCAATGTCCAGCCAGACCACATCGGTGCGCGGAGTCATGAGCGAGTAAACGCGTGAATCACCGAGGCTGAAAATTCCCTCCACCATGTCTTGTTCAGCTTCTTCAAAAACGCCTGCCTGCTTGCCCTGATCGATCAGAATTTGAAGTTCCTCTTCTGTAATGGGTGGCCCAGCGGAAGCATTGACACCCATCAAGCGTAGAACTAAATTTGTTGACGCACTCATAAGTTTTATGAATGGGGAGAACACCTTTGAAAGAAAGAGCATGGGGCCCGCCACGATCTGGGCTATTTTTTCAGGGCTATTAAGTCCCAGCCTTTTTGGTACAAGTTCACCCAGCCAAATTGTCAGAATGGTGATGGATATGACTACAGTACCCAATGCAATTGAAGTACTGTAGTCTCCTATGTAAGGGACAGTTTGTAATGCGGCGGCCAATGACTCTGCAATTGTGGCGCCGCCGACCGCACCAGCCAAAACCCCGATCAATGTGATACCGATTTGGACTGTAGAGAGGAAAATATTTGGATCTTCGATTAACTTGATTGCCAAAGCCGATGAATTATTCCCCTCGCTTGCCTGCTGTTGCAAGCGTGCTTTGCGTGAAGCAACCAGCGCGGCCTCTGACATGGCAAGAATGGCGTTCACCAAAATCAGAATAAAAATTATTATTATTTCGTTAGTAACGCTCATGTTTTCCTTTTAGTTCAAAATTTACTCTGCGAAATTAAAGTTGTTATTCCGCGAAAAATGGATTCGCGGCAGGGTTGGGTATCATCAATTTGGATGAACGAATAATATGGGGGGAACACAAAGAAACTTGGATCAGGTTCTATGGGGATTTCAGACATGATGTTTGTAGGTGACTTCTCTTTTTCTTATTGTACCTGATTGGCAAGCCAATCAAAGGCCAAATTTGCAGGCAATCCTGCTTGTTGCCGTGTGCGGAGTTCTTTTGAGCGGTAAAGCGCGATTCCCAATTCCACAGCCTGCGGCGACATTTCACGCCACTCAGCGAAAAAGCGACTCGTGATGATGGAATCTCCGCGCAGGGTAATTTCTGTTTCCACCATCATTGCGATCAAACTGATTTCAAGCGTGGCGTCAAACGGTGGGACAACGCGGATCGGTTTTCGGCTGAGGTAGGGAGTTGTGCCGAGAAGGTTTGTGCTTCCGGCATACGGGTCGCGTGCTGCAAAATGAATCGTCCTCACACTGGACATATAAAACGCGCCCATGCACAAGGGGCATGGTTCCATTGTTGTATAAAGAGCCGAGGTATGACGGCTTTCCTGATCAAGCTTTAATGACAGCAAAGCGTTAATCTCGGCATGTGCCAACATATCGTTGAAAACCTGACCCTTCGGAGCAGAGGTATCCAAAATGCGGTTGCGTCCGCGAGAAATGATATTTCCTTGTGTGTCTGCAACGGCCGCGCCGATCGGGATTGTCCCGGCACAATAGGCTTCCCATGCCATTTCGAGTGCGGCCTGCCACGGAGGTGAAAGACTTTCCCACATGTTCACTCCTTCTTTTTTTTCAGCCTGTTTTCGATATCCTTTAAACGTCTGTTCATCTGCGCGTGATAACGCGAGACCATAAGCGGGATGACGATCACCAAAAACAGCAGCCCGCAGGTCAGACCCAATTCCATGACGCTGATGCGAACCATTATGCCCGGACCTCAATGCCTTTCCCCTTGCGGACTTCACCGATAACCCAGACAGGCTGGTTTAATTCCTCGGCGCGCTTCTTGAACGCATCCAGTTTTTCCTGCGGGACGCCGAGCAGCAATCCGCCGCTGGTCTGCGGGTCGAAATAAAGCATTTGGACAGGCTCGCTTATCTTTTCATCAAAACGGACTTTCCTGCCGACATGCAGTTTGTTATCAAATGCGCCGCCAGGGAAGATTCCTTTTTCGGCATAGCCGTGCGCGCCGCTTAAGAGGGGCAGTTGCGAATTGTCAAAGAACAATAAGACTTTTGACGCTTCCGCCATTTCCATGCCGTGACCGAGCAGGCCAAAGCCGGTAATATCCGTCCCGCCGCGCAGGTCAAATTCAGTGGCGAGCCGTCCCGCTGTTTTGTTCAGGCGCGACATCCACTGGACGGCCTCCTTGATATGTCGATCCGAGGCCTTCTCCTGTTTGATTGCGGTGGTCGTCACCCCGCCGCCGAGCGGTTTTGTGAGCACGAGCGCATCGCTGACCTTTAGACCGCCTTTGCTGATCATCTTGCGCGGATCGACAAACCCGATCACCACCAAACCGTATTTTGGTTCCTTGTCTTTGACAGTGTGCCCCCCGGCAATGACGACGCCCGCCTCACGCGCCTTCTCGGCCCCGCCGCGCATTATTTCGCTTGAGATTTCAAACGGAAGATGATCCGGCAGGGCGGCAATGTTCAACGCCAGGAAGGGCTGCCCGCCCATGGCGTACACATCCGAGAGACTGTTCGCCGCAGCAATGGCGCCGTATTCATACGGAGTATCCACCACTGGAGTGAAAAAATCTGTTGTGACTACGATCGCCTTGTCATCGCTCAAACGCCAAACGGCCGCATCATCCGGGGAAGCAAGACCCACCAACAGGTCCGGATATGAAGCGGGGTCAAAAATGTTTTGAATCGGACGCAGGACCTGCGTCAGCGCATCGGCGCTTAATTTGGATGCTCAGCCCGCGCAGGCTGAAAGAGTCGTCAGACGGATTTCGCGTCCAGTTTTCGGGGTCGGCATTTTATCTCCAAAAAAAGAAGACCTGACAGGTTTTCTCGAAGCGACCTGTCAGGTCTGAGTGGTCAATAATTTACTGGGCCGGCACTGTTCCCGTATCCGGCAAAGGCAAAATAAATTGATTGCCGCTTGGGATGAAGATGGTTTGCACTCCCGGCGCAAGTTTCAAAATATATTGATATTGTAAAAGCGTCGGGGTCAGCGATTCTGCCAGCAATTGATTGGCCTTGGCTTCGGCTTCCGCGTTGATCAAACGCGCTTCCGCCGCGCCTTTGGCTGATATGACAGCTGCATCTGCCACACCTTGCGCGGTTTGACGCGCCTGCTCAGCTTCCTGCTTTTTTTGCTCAACTACGAACTTCGCTTGCTGCGCCTGTTGTTCAGCCACCTGCTTTTGTTCAACTGCGGCGGCATACTCATCGCTAAAGCGGATGTTGCGCATCAGGAAATCGGTCATGGTGATATTGTTTTCTTTTAATTTTGATTCGATCTCATCACGGATCGCCAGCTCCAATTCAGCGCGTTTCGTGCTGACCAGTTCCTCGACGCCAAATTGCGAAACCGCATTGCGGATGGCCGCGCGCGACACCGGGCGCACCACGTTTTCTTCATAGCGGTTCTGCCAGTTGATGTGCAGTTGAATGATCTGATCGGCATCCGCCTTGTAAATGACGGAAGCGTCAATGAAAACCTGCTGGCCGTCTTTTGTGCGCGCCTGAATTGAATCGTCACCCTGCACAGCGCCTTCGCTGGTCGTGGACGACATGGTATATGTTTGCCGCGCGACGGAATATTTTTGCACGCTCTCGATGAATGGGATGATCCAATGCAAGCCCGGTCCCAAAGCCTGCGTGCGATAACCGTTCGGCTGGAAGGCTGAGATCACCACGCCATACTCATTGGCTTGCAGGAACACCAGTCCCGCGCCGGCGGTGGTGAGGAGAAGCGCAGCCACAAGCAAAATAACCACAAGCGATGTCAGTCCTTTTGCAGGTTGATTGCGGCTCGTGCGCACGAAGATCAAAACCAGTACGCCGATAAACCCGATCCAGGCAAAGGAGGCAATTCCTTGCAGTAAAGTTGAAATATTCATGGTTTCCTCCGAAACATATTTTTTGCAATTATAACTCTCTTGCCCATGCCTCCGATGCGTGTTAATATTTCTCCTATGAAATCAGGCGCGGGTCAACTAATCGAAATTTATTTGGATTCTTCTGCGAGAATCATTTGTCCACCCGATTTGATTCCATCTCCGGGACAATATATTCTTGCCCATGCATCCGCTTCATACTCACCTTTGGCTGTTCCCGTTTTCTTCAGCGACTCAGCGCCGAATGGATTCCGCTCCGCGCCGTTGAACGAGTCAACGTGGATGCCCGGCACACAATTAAATTTGCGCGGCCCGCTCGGGCATGGCTTCTCGATTTCAACGGGTGCGCGCAAAGTGGCATTGATCGCATTCGATGATTCTCCGGCGCGATTGCGCGGTTTGATTTCCATTGCGCTGAAACAAGGCGCGGAAGTTGTGCTCGTATCCAACTCTGCGATGGATGATGTGCCCGAAGCTGTCGAAGTCCAGCCATTGCAGGCGATGATGGAAATTTATCAATGGGCTGATTACGCCGCGTTCGACGTGGCGCGCGAGAATCTGAATCAGCTGAGAGAAATGCTTGGGAATGGGAAGCAGGCCAAGGCGCCGCGCGAGGCGCAGGTTTTAATCCGCGCCCCCATGCCGTGCGGAGCGCTCGCCGAGTGCGGCATCTGCGCGTTGACCAACCGCCATGAATGGAAGATGATCTGTAAAGACGGGCCTGTGTTTGAAATGGGGGAGTTGAAAATTTAATGCCAAATTCTAAAAGATGTTTTTGTATTTTCATGCAGGTCGTTGGCGGCGCAGGCGACATCAATATTTATCAGGCTGCCCTGCGGCTGGTCTGTGAACGAGAACGCCGCCAGCCCCACGCCATTTGCGTTCGTGGAAATGATGTTTGAATCTGTTCGTCCATTTGCCCAATGAATGGATGTGGCGCAGCTTGCATTCGCCAGCGGGCGCAGGGCCTGATCTTGCACGATGATAAAGACCTGCTGCGAATCCGCTGCATGTGTGACGGCTTTCAAAACAAACGCACGCACCTGCAAGCGAGTGACAGCTTGAATGGTGTTATCGAGCGGTTGAACCTGCCGCAATAGCGCCGGGTCTTCGTGAAGCTTTTCGAAGTAAATGCGGCCAAGATCAGAAACCGCCACGCGCTGACCTTCAATTTTCCAGGGCTGCCATTCGAGTCGCGCCTTTTCAAAATATTGAACGAGTTTATTTTCGTGATACTCAAATCCAGAAATTGGATAACCGAATTGCGCCGCTCCGCCGTGTTGGTCGAAAAATTCAAGGAAGGCAAGGCAGACCGAAAACCCTGTTTCTGAATAGGTTCGGCAGGCGAAGGAATTGTTGACCTTCAGTGGTTCGCTGGTGGCGGTGTATGTTTCGAAGCCAAGAGAGGTTAGCATCACAGCACCCTGTCGAAACTCAAAACGCGCGCGCTGAAAATATTGAACAAGCGTGCCCTCTTTGGTTTTAAATTCCTCAGTAATGGGGTAGCCGTATAAAAATAACGCGTCGTTGTTGCTGTTGTAAAATTTTAGAAAAGTCCCTTTTACATTATGCCCCGTCTCGTCAAAAAATCGGACGGTTGGAGTCTGCTGCGCATGAGCAGAACTCCAGCCTGCGCCGAGCAAACAAACCACGATGGCGAGTGTGAAAAGTTTGCGAATCATAAATCTTGATTCCATTATACTCACAAAAAATTTTGCGGCATTAATTATTTACAAGCTCCTGAATTATTTTCTCTGCTGCGTGTCCATCTCCATACGGATTGGCTGCCTTTGCCATTTGTTCATAAGCGGATGGATCTTCCAAAAGCCGCGTCGCTTCTTTGACGATGTTGCTGGTTTCTGTTCCGACGAGTTTGAGCGTCCCTGCGGCCACTCCCTCCGGGCGTTCGGTCACATCCCGCAGAACAAGGGTGGGGATGCCGAAAGCAGGCGCTTCCTCCTGAATGCCGCCTGAGTCGGTCAGGATGAGCGATGCGTGTTTCATCAAATGTACCAGCGGCAGATAGTCCAGCGGAGGGAGCAGGGTGATATGCTCCGCGCCTTTGAGCAATCTGTTGACAGGCTTCTGCACATTTGGATTCAAATGGACAGGATAAACGATCTCCACATCTCCGCGGCTTGCCAGCTCACGCAGAGAATGGCAGACCCCTTCCATCGGCTCCCCAAAATTTTCACGCCTGTGGGCAGTGACGAGAATCAATCTTCGATTTTCGATTTCCGATTTTCTATTTCCGATTCTCAACTTCCCAATTAATTCACTCACATCCGACGGTTCGTTTTGCTTTGAAACAAACTGCAGCGCGTCTATGACCGTGTTGCCGGTAACTTTGATCGTGCTTTCATCAATTCCTTCGCGCAGCAGGTTTTGCCTTGACCAGTCAGTCGGCGCGAAGTGCAGGTCGGCTGTCACACCAGCCACGCGCCGATTGATCTCCTCGGGAAAAGGCGCCCACTTATCGTGGGTGCGGAGTCCCGCTTCCACGTGCCCGAATTTGATGCGATGGTAATAAGCCAGCAAGGAAGTGATCGCGACCGTGGTTGTGTCGCCTTGCGCCAGCACCCAATCTGGTTTGAAATCTGCCAAGACAGGGTCGAGGTTCGTAAAGATGGCCGCGCTTAATTGTGAAAGGGATTGATTCTCGCGCATCAAGTCAAGGTCATATTCTGTTTTGATCTCAAACAGATTCAGCACCTGATCGAGCATTTGACGATGCTGCGCCGTGACGCAGACCCGCGATTCAATGCCCGCGGTCGCTTTCAACAAACGGACAATGGGGGCCATTTTCACGGCTTCCGGTCTTGTGCCAAATACAGAGAGGATTCTCAAGTTGTAACTTCCGATTTACGATTTTGGATTTACGATTTGCGATTTGTTGCTGCCGAGACGGAATACTTTAAAGCCGGCGCTTTTCCATGCTTTGTCATTCAAGCCATTTACGGTGTCAATAACGATGCGGGCTTTGGTTTTATTTGCGATTTCAGAGGGAACCAGATTTGAAAATTCCGTGTGCTTCACCATTAACACAATTGCATCGGCTTCTGATAACGCATTTTCCAGAGAGGGTGCCATGTCAATGCCCGGCATGACTGCGTCAGGCTTAAACGGCTCCCACGCCTTCACCTGCGCGCCTTCGTGTTGAAGCAGATGCACAACCTCATTCGCCGGGCTTTCACGCAGATCATCTACATCCGGTTTATAAGCCAGACCAAGCGCGGCGACTTTTTTTCCGTTGAGCGAGCCAAGCGCGCGCTTGACGATATCCACAACAAAATGAGGTTGGGCATCATTGACCTGACGCGCGTGATAAATGAGCGGCGTGATTTCAGGCGCGGCTTCCACGAAGAACCACGGGTCCACGCTGATGCAATGTCCGCCGACGCCGGGGCCGGGACTGAGGATTTTTACACGCGGGTGCAGGTTTGCAATCGAAATGGCTTCCCAGACATCCACACCGAATTTATCCGCCAAGCGCGAGAATTCATTAGCGATGGCAATATTCACGTCGCGGTAGGTATTCTCCATCAGCTTGACCATTTCTGCGGTGGTTGCGTCGGTCTGGATGATCTGACCTTTGACGAATGTGGCGTAAAGGTCCCTGCCTGCCTGCGCAGACTCCGGCGTTACGCCGCCGATGACGCGCGCGTTTTCGATCAACTCGCGCAAAATTTGTCCCGGCAAAACTCTTTCGGGTGAATAAGCCAAATGGAAGTCGCGCCCAGCCACAAGTCCAGAATGAGCGAGGATGGGAGCGACAAGATCAACGGTCGTGCGCGGAGGAGAAGTCGATTCGAGCACGACCAGATTCCCCTTCCTCAAAAATGGCACGATGGATTCGGCGGCGGATGTCACTGCGCGCATATCCGCAAGCTTGTAGGTCACGCCGCTGTATTCGCCGAATTTATTTTCCTGAAAAGGCGTTGGCACGGCAATGATGAATGCATCGGCCTCTTCTGGTTTGGTCGCGGCTTTGAAGTTCCCCGATCGAATCGCTTTCTGCACTTCTTCGAGCAGGCCGGGTTCGTGGATGTGAATCTCGCCTTGGTTGATGGTGTCAATGATGCGCGGGCTGATGTCCACGCCGAGGACGTTGATTCCGCGCGCGGCAAATGTGGATGCGGTGGGGAGGCCGATATAGCCGAGGCCGATGACACAAATTTTTTGAAAGTTCACATATGCTCCTGTGGGAGAGAAATTTTTATGAGGTCGTTATTATAATGCCGCTCGCGCCCATGTAATTCACAACCTTTATGTGAGAAACATCGTAAGTGGAGTTGAGTGTACTCATCTGTTGTATAATCAAATGGAGGCACAATGGACATTCTATTGGAACCGAACATTGCGTATCTGATTTTGCTGGGCGGTATATTCCTTGGATTGATGGCGATCGTTTCACCCGGGACAGGTGTCTTTGAAGTGGGAGCCTTATTCTGCCTTGCGCTGGCAGGATATGCAGTTTACAACATGTCTTTCAATTGGTGGGCGATCGTTTTACTTGCGTTGAGCATCGTGCCTTTCATCTATTCCATTCAAAAACCCAAACGGGAACTGTACCTCGGGATTTCGATTTTATTACTCGTTGCCGGCTCGGTTTTCCTGTTTGCTGTGGATGGCTGGAAGCCCGCAGTTGACCCGCTCGTTTCACTGGCCGCATCGGGATTGGTGGCCGCGTTTTTATGGATCGCTGTGCGAAAAACTGTCCAGGCTGCAGGTGCGCGCCCAGTGCATGACCTTGAAGCGCTGGCAGGCTTGCTTGGCGAAGCCAGGTCACGAATTCATCAGGACGGAAGTGTGTATGTGGCAGGGGAACTGTGGTCAGCCAGAAGCGATAAGGCAATTCCCGCAGGCAGTCCCATTCGTGTGGTTCGCCGCGAGGGTTTTATCCTCGTTGTTGAAAAAGTCGGTTAGTCAAATTTATATATTTGAAGGAGAAAAATTATGGATCCCTTTGCAACTGGCGGCGCTGTTTTCTGTTTCGTTGGCGCAATTGTGGTGATTGGCTTTGTATTCCTTGCCAATGCCATCCGCATCATTCCTGAATACCAACGCCTCGTGGTCTTTCGACTGGGACGCGTATTGCCGCAGCCGAAAGGCCCCGGTATCGTCCTGTTGATCCCGATCATTGACCGGGCTGTAAAAGTTGACCTGCGCGAGCAGATTCGCGAAGTGCCGCATCAGGTATCAATCACCAAGGATAACGCGCCCATCTCGATTGACTTCCTGTGGTACTACAAAATTTTAGACCCTGCCATGTCCGTCTTGCAGGTTGGGAACTTTGAATTATCCGCGGCGGGTATTGCGGCTACAACCTTGAGAGCGGTCATCGGTGGCATTCCATTGGATGATGTACTTTCAGAACGCGAACACATCAATAATATGCTCCGCACCCGCTTGGATGAAGTGACCGAGCGCTGGGGCGTCAAAGTCACCAATGTTGAAATCCGCGAGATCATTCCTCCGCGTGAAGTGCAGGATGCAATGAACCGCCAGATGACAGCGGAACGTGTCCGCCGCGCGCTTGTGACCGAATCCATGGGCGATCAGGAAGCCGCGAAAAACCGCGCCGAAGGCACCAAGCAAGCCGCCATTCTGACAGCCGACGGCGAGAAACAATCCAACATCTTGCGCGCCGAAGGTGAAAAACAAGCGCAGGCTTTACGCGCCGAAGGTTTTGCGGTCGCCCTGGAAGCAATTTACAATGCGGCAAAATCGGTTGACCAGAAAACCATGACGCTTCAATATTTTGAAACGCTCAAATCCGTTGGCGCAAGCCCGTCTACCAAATTCATCTTCCCGATGGAATTCACCAGCATGCTGGATAACTTCCTCGGCAAAGAAAAGAAGTAATCAGTAATCAGTGGCCTGATAAAAGTAGAAAGTGGAATTCCCACTTTCTACTTTTTTATTGATACAATCGCCCCGCCATGGAAATTGTCAAAGCATCTCTTCTCGACCTCAACGCCCTCCGCAAACTCGAACAGGAAAGTTTTGGAAAGGACGCCTGGCCGTTGCTGGACCTGGTCGCAGTTTTAACCTTCGCAGAAGTGATTAGACTCAAGGCTGTGGAAGACAGCCAAATGATCGGATTCGTAGCCGGCGACCCGCATCCACGCGACGGATGGGGCTGGATCTCCACCATTGCAGTGGATCCACGCTTTAGGCGGCGCGGAATCGGGCTGGCGCTGCTGCATGCCTGCGAAAGTAAACTTGGTGTAGCCCAATCGCGGCTGACTGTGCGCATCTCGAATCAGGCGGCGATCACCATGTACGAAAAAGATGGGTACAAAACAATGGACGTCTGGAAGACCTATTACAATGACGGTGAAGACGGCATCGTAATGGAAAAGAATTTATAGAAAATGGGAATAATTCCTTGCCCGCAGATAACGGGTTTATAATCAGCCAATATGCCTGAAATTTTGCCCCCCCCAATTTGGGTTAATACAAAGCAATTATTGCAACAATTGATGGACGATCTCGTCACACAAAAACGCGTGGCAGTGGATACCGAATCCAACAGCCTGCACGCTTTTCGAGAACAGGTTTGTTTGGTTCAGTTTTCAACCACCAATGCAGACTATCTTGTTGACCCGCTTGCGCTGAAAGACCTGAGCGCGCTCGCCCCCATATTTTCAGACCCGAAGATCGAGAAGATATTCCACGCAGCAGAGTATGATCTGGTCTGCCTCAGGCGTGATTTTAATTTCTCGTTTGCGAATCTGTTTGACACAATGCAGGCCGCGCGCGTGCTTGGATATCCCGCCGTTGGGTTGGACAGGCTGCTCGGCGACAAGTTCAAAATACAAACGGATAAGCGTCATCAAAAAGCAAATTGGGCGGCGCGCCCGCTGACGAAGGAACAGATCCACTATGCGCGGCTGGATACGCATTATCTTTTTGCCCTGCGGGATGTGCTGGAGCAGGAACTTCTTGAAAAAGGCCGCCTGGTGTTTGCAAAAGAAGACTTTGCGCGCGCCTGTATTTTTGAGGAAAACAAACAAAAGGCAAATGGTGAATCATGGGGTCGGTTTTCGGCGCGCAAAGACCTCTCCCTGCGCGAGTTGACCATCCTGGCATATCTTTGCAAGTGGCGGGATAAGGAAGCCGAGAAGCTGAACCGCCCTCCTTATAAAGTCATCATGGATGATGTGTTTGTGTTACTGGCGAAGAACCCGCCCGAAAAGAAGGTTGACCTTTCGGCTGTGGGGCTGAGCGAGAAGCAGATCATGCTGTGGGGTGACGGGGTTTTGGCGGCGATCCGCCATGGGATTACGGCCCCGCTCGTTGAACGGAAGCAGATCGAGGCGAAGAATGATGCGATCCTCCGTCGATTGGAAAAATTAAAGGCGTGGCGAAAAAATCTCGGGTTGGAAATGGGCGTCGAGTCAGATGTCATCCTTCCCAAACCATATTTATCTGCTCTGGCTGAAAACCCGCCGAAGAATGCCGATGAACTTGCGCTTGTCATGAAGGGAACGCCGTCGCGGGTTGAAAAATACGGGGCGCAAATTTTGAAAGTGCTTGGCGTGAAAAACGCGAATTAGTTGCTCTGCCTCGCGCGCTAAATACGAATAAACATCGGTTATAATTTCGCGCGCCTCACAATTTGGGGAGGTGCCAGAGTGGTTGAATGGGACAGTCTCGAAAACTGTTGTAGGCTCCGGTCTACCGAGGGTTCGAATCCCTCCCTCCCCGCTGAAGACTCAATCTCAAAAGGTTGGGTCTTTTTGTTTCTGAAAATGCTACAATATCTTTAACCCTTTCACAGCTTGGAGAGCAGCATGGAAAACAGGTCAATCTTCTCCATTCAGCAAACACAGCAGGCGCGCAACCTGCTCATCTTCCTTGTGGTGGTGGGATACATCGTCACCTTCATCATTGCCTCGCGCAGCGACTTTCAATTTACCGCGCTCCAAATTGTGATTGGCGTGTCGCTGGGGGCGGGGTATCTCATCCTGGCATTGTTCGATGCCGAAATCTTTCGCCGCTTTCCCGAAAACACTCGAAACTTAATCTTCTTTTCCGCCCAATGCGCGTTCGTCTTTGGCATCGGAATTGCCCTCGGGCCTGGGGGCAACTGGCTGATCGGCCTGCCGACGGTGGGCGTGGCCGTCGAACGCCTCTCGCTGCGTTGGCGCTGGTCGGTCTATCTCGGAATGTTGGCCGCCATTGTTCTTCCGATTCTGTATTACTCCACTTGGGAATATGCGCTGATGAACGCGCTGATCGACTCGACCGCGATCTTCTTCGTCGCCCTCATCACGCAGGTGCGGATGAACGAACAGCGCGCCCGGGAAAACGCCGAGCGCCTCACGCGTGACCTTGAAGCGGCCAACCGCAAACTTGCCGAATACGCTGCCCAGGCCGAGGAACTGGCCGCCACGCAGGAACGCAACCGACTCGCCCGTGAAATTCACGACAACCTCGGCCACTACCTGACCATCGTCAACGTGCAGATCGAAGCCGCCCGCGTCACTTGCGAATCCGATCCCGTCCGCGCGTTGGACGCGTTGACCAAAGCCCAGGACATGGCGCGCAAAGGCTTGAACTCCGTGCGCGAATCTGTCGCCGCGCTGCGCATCTCACCCGTCGAGAATCGCCCGCTCGAAGAGGCCATTGCTGAATTGGTGGATGAATCGCGATCGGCGGGAATTATTGTCGAATTTCACCTCCGCGGCGAATCGCGCTCCGTCGAACCCAAGTCCGCGCTCGCGCTCTACCGCGTTGCACAGGAGGGACTGACCAACGTCCGCAAGCACGCCCATGCCACCCGCGTGGATGTCTCGTTGGACTTTTCTCAAGTTGACAGAATCCGCCTCGCGGTCCTTGACGATGGGGCGGGCGCGGTCAATACGGACGGCGGCTTCGGGCTGACAGGCATCCGCGAACGCGTCCACTTGCTGGGCGGCGAGTTTAGAGTGGAGACTCAGCCCGAAAAGGGCTTTCGTCTCGAAGTCAGTATTCCAATTGCAGAGATGCAATGATGAATTCCAAAGAACAAACCACGGAGACACGAAGGCACAGAGAATTAAAAACTCCGTGTCTCCCCTGGCGCCGCCCGCCAGGGCAGGTGTGTGTCTCTGTGGTTCAAATTGAGGGGAAACCATGACCATCCGCGTGCTCCTCGCTGACGACCAGGCTCTCTTTCGTGAGGGACTGGATACGTTGTTATCTGTCCACAAGGATATTCAAGTGGTCGGTCAAGCCGCGCATGGACAGGAAGCCGTGGACCTCGCGCTCAAACTTCGCCCCGACGTGATTCTAATGGACATGCAAATGCCCATCCTCAACGGCGTGGGCGCGACGCGGCGGGTGATGCAATCGCTGTCCGAGTGTCGCGTCATCGCGCTGACCACCTTCGACGACAAGGAAACCATCTTTGACGCGTTGCGCGCGGGCGCGGTGGGATATCTGCTCAAGGATGTCGGCTCGGCGCAATTGGCGGAGTCCATTCGCCGCACGGCGCGCGGCGAGTCGATTCTCGATCCGTCGGTGGCGGCGAAGGTGGTGGCCGAGTTCAGCCGCGTATCGTCCCTCGTGACCGCGACCCGCTCCGAGGTCCTGCCTGAACCGCTTTCGGAGAGGGAGATCGAAGTCCTGCGACTAGTCACGCTTGGGTTGTCGAATCAAGAAATCGCCGACAGGTTGTTCATCAGCGCGGGGACGGCCAAGACGCATATCCATAATTTGTGCGCGAAGTTGGGCGCGCATAACCGCACCGAGGCGGCGATGCGGGCGAGGGAGTTGGGATTGGCGTAGCGGAAAAATCAGTTGCAAGAGGCGATGGTCGGGAGGTCGTCGCCTTTTTGTTTATTTCCAATCCATCTTTTCTAAACCCCCGCCTCTACCGTTCGGTAGATGACCGGCGTTGCGTAAGGGGGTAAAGTGGGAGCGTACGTTCAAACCGATTTTTCAAACAAAAGGAGATAAACATGGACATGTGGCTGGTTCTCTACTGGGGAGGCCCGATCGGTCTCGGCGCTTTCTTCGCTGGTCTCGGCGTTCTGTTCATGGGCATCGCGAAGGTGTCCCAGATCCAGAAGAAGTAAACGGCGCGCGTTGAATCCGCAAAGTGACAGCCGCTTCATGTGGCTGTCACTTTGAATGTTCAGGAGAAATAAAATGAAAATGTCGAATCTGGTTTTTGGCTCTCTCAGTCTGCTGGCCGCGTTGGGATTGATCTACGCCAACCTGACCTTGCCGTCTGAGAGTCTCTGGTTCGACTTGGGCTATGGCAATATGCCCTGGGCTCCGCCCATTATTTTTGCCGTCGTCGGCATCATCCTGCTCGCAACTTCCACAAAAGGAGAATCTGAAATGTCTGAAGAAACACCCAAACCCACCCCCGTTATTGATCCCGCAAAGGCGGCGCTCAATAAAAACCTGGAAACCGCTTTCTGGGGACTCTTTCTCATCATGCTTGGCGGCCAGTTCCTGCTGAAAAACGCCAACCTTCCCGAAGGAATCTGGGACGTTGGCATCGGCCTGATCTTCCTCGGCCTGAACGCGGCGCGCTATTTCAACGGCCTCAAGATGAGCGGCTTTACAACTTTCCTCGGCATCCTTGCCCTGGTTGGCGGCCTCGCCCAAATGTTCTTCAAGTTTGACCTCGGCGGCGCGCTCCTGCTCATTGTCCTTGGCGCGTACCTGATCCTCAAGCCGTGGTTCGACAGGCAGGGATTGTTTGGCAAGGCGGAAGAAAGTTAATCAAACTTCCGGCGTCAAATTCCTCCAAAGCATGTGCAAGGCTTTGGAGGTTTATTTTTAGTGGTAAGATTCGCCCGATGAAACTCAACCTCGCGCTTGCCCAGATCAACACAAAATTGGGAGATGTCGATTCGAACCTCGCCAAGCACATGGATTACATCAAGCAGGCAAAATCTGAAAAAGCGGATTTGCTGGTCTTCCCCGAACTTTCATTAACTGGATATGTCTTGCAGGATCTTGTTGCCTCGGTCGCACACAAACCGACAGAGGATGACCCCATCTTCAAACATTTGCTGCGGGAAAGCCGTGACCTTGACCTGGTCGTCGGCTTTGTGGACGAAGACTCGCGCCACCGTTTTTACGTTGCCTCAGCCTATCTTTCCGGTGGCAGCGTGGTTCACGTCCACCACAAGATCTACCTGCCCACCTACGGTCTCTTTGACGAAGGCCGTTTTTTCGCCTGGGGAGATTCGATCCGCGCATTTGACACCCGCTTCGGCCGTGTGGGCATGTTGATCTGCGAGGATTTTTGGCACGCCTCCCCGCCATATTTGCTCTGGCTGGATGGCGCAGACATCATGTTGTTTTCATCTGCCTCGCCCGGCCGCGGCTTGAACGACAAGGAGAAACTCGAATCTGCGCGCTGGGTGGAACGTGTGACCAAAGCCTACGCCAGCATGTTCACTTCCTTTGTGGCGCACGCCAACCGCGTCGGCTATGAAGACGGCCTGCACTTCTGGGGCGGCGCGACCCTCTTCGACCCGAATGGGGAGGAGGTCGTCATCGGCCCGTACAATGAAGAGGCCTTGGTCTTCGCGCAAATGGATTTGAACCAGTTGCGCCGTACGCGCGCCCGCCTGCCGCTGTTGAGGGACGAAAGAACGAATCTCGTGCAAAAAGAATTGAACAGGATACTTGGCAGTGATTAACCCTTCCCTTTCAATTAACACAGACCTTGCGCGTGAAATCCTCTCTGGTTTTATCAAAAGCGAAGTGACCCGCGCCGGGTTTTCACGTGCCATTGTCAACCTCTCCGGCGGGCTGGACTCGGCGCTCTCGTGCGCGCTGGCGGTGGATGCCCTCGGCGCTGAGAATGTGCTGGCGCTGCGGCTGCCCTATTGCAAGTCATCCCCTGATTCGCTGACTCATGCCCAATTGATGATTGACCAGTTCAAGGTGAAGAGTGAAACGATTGACATCACTCCGATGGTTGATCCATTAATTAATCGCGAACCGAATATCTCCAATGTCCGCAAGGGAAATATCATGGCGCGCGCGCGCATGATCATTTTGTACGATCAGTCTGAAGTGTTCAAGGCATTGCCCATCGGCACAAGCAACAAGACCGAAATTTTGCTGGGGTATAGCACGCAATGGGGAGACGCCGCTTCTGCGATCAATCCAATCGGCGATTTGTATAAAACACAGGCGCGCCAGCTTTCACGCGCGATGAACATCCCCGCGCCGATCATTGACAAGGCTCCGTCCGCTGATTTGTGGGAAGGCCAGACCGATGAAGGCGAATTGGGATTCACCTATGAAGAAGTGGATAAACTCCTTTATCTGCTGGTTGACCAACGCTACAGCCCGCAGGAATGTATTGATGCAGGCTTCGGCGAAAAGTTTGTGGATGTGGTCGTGAAGCGCATCCGCCGCAACCAATTCAAACGGATGCAGCCGCCGATCGCAAAGATCAGCAATCGCACCATCGGCTATGACTTTTTATATCTCCGCGATTGGGGAACTTGATTAGCACTGATTACTGACTACCGATCACTGGATACTGATTCCTGACATGCAACTCCCTCCCGCTTTACAACATTATCGTTATCGCTATTTGTGGTTCGGCTTGTTGATCTCCATCGCCGGGTCGCAGATGCAGAGCGCCGCCATCCACTGGCATATCCGCGACTTGACCGGTGTGCCAGATCCGATGGCACTTGGCGGCATTGGACTTGCGCGCATTCTGCCCGTGATTATTTTTTCCATCATCGGCGGGACAGTTGCGGATAATTTCAACCGCCGCAATATTTTATTTATCACTCAGACGGTGCTGGCTTTGCAGGCGCTCGTCCTCGCGTATCTGACCTTTAGCGGATTGATCACCATTCAATATATTTATTTTCTGACAGCGGTTCAAGCCTCTGCCATGGCATTTGACTTGCCTGCGCGGCAATCGCTCGTGCCGAATTTGGTTCCGCGTGATGTGCTGCCGTCCGCATTTAGTTTGAACACCATCGCATTCAACGTCGGCGCAATTGGCGGACCTTTGCTGCTCGGCCTCGTTCCCGAAGGCGCGCTGGGCTATGCTTACATTATTAATTCCGTTTCGTTTTTGGCTGTGCTTCTGGCGTTGTTCTTCATGGGAGATGTCCCGCAGAATCTAAACAAGGCCGGCGGAATTAACCTTTCTGCCATGTGGGACGGCGTTCGGTTTATTTTCAAACGCCCGCTGATCTCTTCCACGATGCTGATGGATTTCATCGCGACATTTTTTGCGTCCGCAAACACCATGCTTCCGATCGTGGCGCGTGATATTTTGAACGTCGGCAAGACCGGGTTTGTCTGGCTTACCTCTGCCCAGGCAATTGGATCAGTCGGCGCGGGGCTGGTGGTTTCGCAATTACCAAAATTACGCAAACAGGGGATGTTATTTTTCGGCTCGGTCTTTGTCTTCGGACTTGCGACCATCCTTTTTGGATTCAGCACAACCTTTGCTGTTGCGATGATCGCCTTGTTCCTGATTGGCGCGGCGGATGCGCTCAGCACGGTCATCCGCAACACCATCCGCCAGATGCAGACCCCCGATCACATCCGCGGACGAATGACCAGCGTCAATCAAATATTTTTTATGGGCGGACCTCAACTTGGTGAAGTGGAAGCGGGACTCGTGGCAGTCGCATTCGGCGTGCCGTTCGCCATCATCAGCGGGGGAGTCGGCTGTATTCTCGGGCTGGGATTTGTGGCATGGAAATGGCCGCAACTTGCGGCATATAATGGCGATGAGCCAACGCTCGCTGGCGCGCCGGCAGATTAACTTTGCACAGCAAGGGCGACCCTTCAAAATTTATCAGACCGCTTTGCCTCGCTGGGAGGGTCGCCCCTACTTGCCAAAAAATCCATTTGATGCGCAATGTAAACCAGTTCGCCGCGTTCGATTTGAGCGCGGCGTTCTTTTATCCAGTTCGCAAAATCCGCCGCGTTTAATTCAGAATGTCCCGTCAGCGACTCTTCAAAGAAATGCAAAATGAAATTTAGAAAATATTTTTCATCGGCGGGGTACTTCCCATTCACGGCATGAACCACCCAATCAGACGCGCCCGCCGCCAGAACCTCTGCGCCCGCTTTTCGCAAATGGCTAAATAGATGTCTTCCTGCGCGGCTATCGCCGCCAGTCGGGCGCGCGTCCATCGTCGCGTGATACAGCCGCTCGATTCGTTCATCCAACCCGGCATCAATCGCTGGTTCAAGCGAGGTCACTCCGTCAAAATTAATTGTCAGCCACGCCAAATGTTTGGTTAGCGCAAGCAGCTTCGGCATACTCTCGGGCATCGGCAGTAAATCCAAAAACGCATGCGCGATCAACAAATCAGCAGGCGCGGGATTCTTTTTTATGAAATCGAAAACGTCTGCACACTCAAACTGGATGCAGAAATCGTGAGTCTCGTCAAACACTCGCAGTTCATTCTGCTCGATTCTTTCCACGCTCATGCCTGCGTTGACAGCCCAAAGCGGAATCCATCTGCGGGCTGAGTCGATGTTCTGCGCCATCTCGTCCACGAGAATGTAGCTAGTTTTTGCAACCAACTCCCAGCGCAGCAGACGCGTCATCATCGTCCCGATCCCCGCGCCGACTTCGATGATCCGAATTGGCGCGGGGGGCAGGTTAACTTTCAAAGCATCGATGACCGTTTTGTTTAATGCGCGGTCATCCACGCTTTGTTTGGAAAGCAGGTAATGGGGAAAGGAAAATTCCACTACGGTTTCTCAGCCCACAATAAAAACAGCAAAGTGACTTCGGCGATCTTGGCCGGCACGCCGTAAATGGAGTCGTGCGCAAAGAAAGGTTCGCCGCGGATGATGACATACTGGATGACCCAGATGAAGATCCAAGCGGCAATGGTCAGAATGGTGTAGATGAACAATGCCCACCATGTCAGTTTGTGACGGTCTTGAAAAAACTTGATCGGCAAAAAATATGCGCCGAGCAAACCCAGGAATCCCAAGCCGTTCAAAATAAATAATGGGTCTGCATGGGTCGGGTAGAGGACTTTATCAAAAGCTGCCGCAAGATGCAAAACAGCGGTAAAGATAATTAACAGAGCCATCAAAATTTGTTTACCGGTAAGTTTCATGATTCATCTCCTTGTAAAGTTATCCGTTAGACGGCGAGGGCGCATCGCACCTTACCCGCCGAACTCGCCTGCCTGTTTATGTGCGACGCACTGCCACGTTACTTCTTAACTCCGCGGCCTGCCAATATCAATCCCAATCCGCCGATCAACAGATCGCGCGCGCGGATGAGCAATGTCACGCCGATGGCAGATGCCGCTGAAACGCCGAATGCGCCGAGCGCAAAAACCTGACTCGCTTCGAGCGCGCCCAATCCGCCGGGCAGGGGCACGAGAAAAGCCAGCCAGCCTGCCGTCCACGCGGCAATGGTCTGCCAGAACGATAAATGAATTCCGAGGAAAGAAGTGATCAGAAAAAATTCACTGACCATTCCCAGCGCGGCCAGCACCGAAACAAAAATCGCAGATATCAATGACGATAAATGTCTGCGGCAGAATGTGCCTGCCATGCGTTCCGACGCCGCGATAAAACGCACGGCTTTATTGTTTGAGAATTTCCGCAGGACAGCCGAGACGGGATATTTGCCGTTATACATAAAAGCGATATGGACCGGCGGCCACAATAACAGGATGATCAATCCGCTCAGACTCAGGATGGGCCTGCTTCCGTTTGCAGAGAGAATCCCAGCCTGAAGAATCGCGGTCAACCCGAAACTGAGCAAAACAAAATTTGCGAGGAACTCCAGCAGTTTATCCATCACTACCGTGGATGTGGCGCGGGTGTACGTCATGCCGTAATTGCGTTGCAGGTATAAAACCTGCAGCGGTTCACCGCCCACTTGCGGCCCGAGTGTGAAGTAACTGACGCCAAAGACAGCCACGCGGATTGCCATCAGCGGGAGAAACGAAATATCCTTCATCTCAGCACGGACGATCAGCCACCAGCGCAGGGAAATAAGCAAATAAATGACCACATTGATTCCCAGCAAGCTGAGGATTTGCCAGAGTTGCAGGTTATTTAATGCCAGCCAAATTTCTGTCAACGGGGCGTTGCGCAAGGCGAAATAAAGTAACGCAAACAGCAGAATGTAAACTGCAATCGGGCGTGCCTTCTTCCAGAAGGAGGAGGGTGAGGGCTTTTTCATAGCACGCTGATGCCCTCGCCCACAGGCGGATTTTCAATGAGGCGTTTCATCTCTGCCAGCACTGCTTCGTGAATGATCTTTGTATCGATTGTCCCCAATTCCTTCACGGTGATTGGTCTGCCGATTTGCACAGTCACGCTGACGGGTTTTACACCCCACAAAATCATCGCCAGTAATTGCAGCGCAGCGGCCAGTTTCTCTCGTTCTTCTTTTGACTTTTTGATCTTGAGCAATGGGAATTTGGCGGTTTTTTCCCAGATCACGTTCCGCACCAGCACAGGCAGGATCGCGGTTTCAGGGGCCATGCGGATAAACACGCCGACGCTGTCTGTCCAGGTTTGCAGGGATTCTGTCGCGCCGGGATAAACAGCCGGGTCGGGTTCGATCTCTCCGGCGGGGAAGGTGAGCGCTGCTCCGCCGGAGCGTAAATGTCCGCTGACCTGACGGACGAGAGTCATGCGTGAGGCTGGGTCATCTTTGACGTAGAAAAGCTGCCTGCTTGTGTTGGGCAACGCAACCAGAAACGGACGGTCAAGCGCGATGATCTTTAACTGCGGGATGTTGAGCGCGCAAAATAGCGAGACGGTGTCGGTCATGCCCGGGTGGTTGGACAATGCCAGAAAAGCGGAATCAGGTATCAGGTCAGAACCGAAGACGCGCACATCTTTGACGAAGCGTTTTGTTATCAGGCGCGAGGCATCCACCAGGCCGAGGGCTGCCACAGCGTTGTCAAATTCAGCCACAAATTTTGCAAGGGTTTGCGCTGGCTTGTAGAAAATTTTTCGCAAGATGCGCGCCAACAGCGGACGATCCTGCCAGCCAAATGCCGAGACAAGATCGTCGAGGTTGATGGAAGTGAGGAGTTCGAGTTGATCACCCACGTCTTTCATTAACAGGCATGTTATTTATTTCTATTAATTGCATAGATTCTCAATTTCCGTTCGTATTCTTCCATGGAGTGACAGGTGACCCAGCGCGGCCAGTTAAGCGGTATGACGATGGCGAGCAGCATTTCCCACAGCCTGCGGAAGAAAGGGATGCTGCGATAGAAATGAAATTTTTCGCTGTCGGGGCTGCAATAGGAAAGGTAGCGCGCGTCTCCGATATGCCTGAAGCCGATGTTCGGGACGAGAGTGACGATGTCGGTGCTGTGGACAATGCGGTAGAACGGGGCTTTGGTGCTGCGTTCATAGTTTTTATTGCCCACGCGCGGACTGCCGAAGGTGTAACACGCCGCGATCTGCGATTTGATCTTGTGTTCGAGATTCTGCGTTGCGACAGTGGCAAGCGCGCCTCCGAGGGAGTGACCCGTGATGTACAAAGGCCAGACCCAGCTTTCACTTTTTAGAAAACTTTTTTCGATCTCCTCGGCAACATCATCGTATGCCTCCTGAAAACCCGCATGGACTCTGCCTTGTTGTGTGGAGAGTTTATAAGCGCGTATATCGGCGTTGATGTCTTCGATCTTTTTGGGCTCGGTGCCTCTGAAGGCGAGTACGTACATACTGGTATTTTTTGCCAGAAAGGCTTGCGTGCTGCCTTTGGAAAAGGTGCTGACCAATTCGAAGCCCCCGCTTTTCAGGTTGAAATTAAGGCGGGCGAGTTCCTCTTCGCTGCTCTCGAATTCAACGTATGCCAATTTGGCCATGACCGCCATCACCCAGGCCACCCTATCGGAGTAGGCGGCTCTCATTACAAGTGAAGTTGATTGCGCAAGCCTTGGCTCGGCAAAGGCCTGTAAGCCTTCAATCGCCTTAAAGTATTCCTGTCTTGCGCCTTCAAATTTTTCCTGTGCGTCCGCGAATTTTTTTTCCTGCAGTTTGATGGGGTTGGTTTTCATACGGCCTCCAGCCTTGGCGGGTGAAATCGTTAGAGACACTATACAGTAAATTTACGATAAATACAACAGACTTTATCAGAATTAACTTTTTTTGTCCACGACGGGCACGAATTTTCACGAAAACGCGAAAGAAATTCGTGTTCATTTGTGAACTTCGCGGATTGATTTTCCCGTTTCCAATAATGCCAGTTATTCTGGTTCGATTGAAAAATGAAGCGGATAGCCTTCGAGTCCGGCTGCGAAGTGCGCCTTGTTAATGCGCTTTTCCGCTTCAGACTTGGGGAGTGTTTGAACATACGCTGCGCCATTGTAATGAGCTGTCAGCATTACATCCATTGAGTCCTGCTGGCTTAGCGTGAAAATGGAAGTGAGCACGTTCACCACAAAATCCATCGGTGTGACATCGTCATTGTGGATGATGACGCGGTAAAGCGGTTCGAGTTCTGTTTCGGATTCTTCGACGATCTCAATTTGCGGAGTGACCTGGTATTTCATTTCCCAATTGTATACCGCACTCGGTCACAAATCCAATTGATTGGTGAATCAACTTCCTGAAACTGTCGAGTGGGTATGGCGGTGATGTGTGTCAGGCAGATGGTGATGCGAATGAGTTACGTCATCGTGACTGTGAATGTGCGAATGTTTTTGCTTGTGCCCGCCTTCATGCTCGTGAATGTGATGCCCGTCATCGTGAGTGTGTGAATGTTCATGAACAGTCATTTCATGGACATGATCGTGTTCATGCTCTTCGCTCACTAAAAATAAAGTTCCGATCACCATGAGCGGCAAGGCAATAAAAAACATCCAGTTTGGGAATTCTCTTATCAGAATAAAAGACAAGATCATGCCCGCCAGCGGCGCAATGCCGAATAAGGCGCTGGTGCGGGCGGCTCCCAACCCGCGCATGGCGTGAATAAATAACACGATACTCACTCCGTAGCTCAAACTGCCCAACAGCATGGCCCCCAAAGCGATGCCCGCAGCGGGGAATTTGCTCCCTAAAATATTAGCCAGAATAAATGAAAAACTACCTGCCGCCAACCCTTTTATGGTGACGATCATCAAAGGGTCTTTGGCAGATATATTGCGGGTAAAGTTATTGTCAATTCCCCAAAGGATGCAAGCGCCGACGACTCCCAGCGCGCCGAGGGATAATCCCCAGTTTAAATTTAAGTTGACCGAGAGAAATATGCTTGAAAGGGTAATAAAAACGATAGCCCACCATGCGCGCCGGCTGATGGATTCGTGAAAGGCGAGAGCGGCAATCAGGGTTGTTGCCACCCCTTCAAAATTTAAGAGCAACGATGCAGTTGCGGCAGGCGTATTTTTTAAACTAAACAATAACGTGATCGGCGCGGCGACTCCACCCGCAAGGATTGCCCCCGCCAGCCATGGAATATCCGACTTTTTAATTTGCGCTTCACTGTCCGGTCCGCGCTGGCTGATGCGCTGATAAACCTTGATGCCAAGCAACCCCAGCCCGCTGCCAAGATATAAAAAGGCGGCGAGTGGAATTGGCTCCACCTCGCCTAAAAGTAATTTTGCCAACGGGGCGCTGGCGCCAAATAATACGGCGGCGATTAAAGCCTGTGTGATTGGGTAGATGTGTTGTCGATTCATGATTGAGAAGTTTTTTATGGGTTAAGAAAATTCACACCGTATATAATACCCACGGTCACAAATTGCGCTTTCCACCTTCCAAATAAGCGAAATTTGTGACCGAGTGCGGTATAAACCGATTGGTCGTTCTATACGGTTTGAGTAATTAATGTTAAAGTCAATTTACGCCGCAACCGCCATCTGCTCTTTCGCGGATTCAAAACCACGGCGCAGGGCTTCGAAGTTCTTTGGAAGCAGATGCTGATGTCTTGCCGGCAGATGCGCTTTCAGCGCCGCTTCGAGCGTTTCAAGCGTGACCTCGGGCAGGGCTGCCAGCAAGGCGCCGACTGTGACCATGTTGGTTAATTTCTTGTCTCCGATCTGTTCCGCGATCTCGTTCGCTGAAACAAAGACCGTGTTGATGTCAGCGCGTTTTGCGCCGCGATCCACCATGGATTGATTCACGACCAATGTCCCGCCGGCCTGCATCAGGGGTTCGTATTTGTCAAACGAAGGCAGGTTCAGGGCAATGACAAGGGGTGGATTCTTCACCAGCGGCGAACCAATTTCATGGTCGGCAATGACCACGGTGCAGTTCGCTGTCCCGCCGCGCATTTCAGGCCCGTAGGATGGAATCCAGGTTACTTCCTTGCCTGAGTCCATGGCCGCGTACGCAATGACCTGACCTGCAAACAGCACACCCTGTCCGCCAAATCCTGAGATGATGATTTCTTTTTGCATTTGTTTTCCTCTTTTTCAAACACAAAGGACACAAAGAGATTTAATTTTCATCCTTCATCCTTCATAATTCATACTTTGATTTGCTTGATCGCATCGCTGACTTTGAAATCGCCCAGCGGATAAAACGGCAGCATGTGTTCTTCGACAAACTTCAACGAGCTGACTGGTGTCATGCCCCAGTTGGTTGGGCAGGTGGAAAGCAGCTCGACCATCGAGAAGCCAAGTCCACGCGCCTGCGTTTCAAACGCCATGCGGATTGCTTTCTTGGCGAGGCGAATATTCTTTGGGTCATGCAGCGAGCGGCGCACGCAATAGCCGACGCCGTCCAGTGTTGAAAGCATCTCAGAGACTTTGATCGGGTAGCCCTGAGTCTCCACGTCACGGCCATTGACCGAAGAAGTGGTCTTCATGCCGGGCAAGGTGGTCGGCGCCATCTGACCGCCTGTCATGCCATAGTTGGCGTTGTTGATGAAGATCACGGTGATATTCTCTCCGCGCGCGGCGGCATGAACAATTTCACCCATGCCGATTGAGGCGAGGTCGCCATCACCTTGATAGGTGAAAACGATTCGGTCAGGCATCACACGCTTTACGCCGGTTGCCATCGCGGGCGCGCGTCCGTGCGGAGCTTCGACAAAATCTGTATCAAAATAGTTGTAAGCAAACACCGAACAGCCCACAGGCGCAACGCCGATCGTGCGGTCAATCGCGCCCATCTCTTCTAAAACTTCCGCAACCAAACGGTGCGCCACACCATGCGTGCAGCCCGGGCAGTAATGGGTGGGCGTGTCTGTAAAACCTTCGGGTCTATCGTAAACTAAATTTTCAGTTGCCATGATTACCTCTAAATATGCGCCATTCGTTCAAGCCATGCATCGCGCGGATGAACAGTCGAACTCAATTTGCTCTCAGCCATGCGATGAATTTCGCCCAGGATTTCATCCGGGAACGGGACGACCCCGCCCAAGCGCCCATAGAACTCGACGGGCACTCGGCCTTTCACCGCCAGGCGGACATCTTCCAGCATTTGACCTGAATTCATCTCTGTGACAAGGAACGCTTCCGCCCGCCCTGCGAGTTGGTCAATCACCTCATACGGAAACGGGCTGACAGTAATCGGTCTTAACAACCCCACTTTGATTCCCTGAGCACGTGCATCGCGGACAGCGGATAATGCCACGCGTCCAGCAGTGCCAAAGCCGACGATCACGATTTCCGCGTCATCGAGGAAATATTCCTTGTAACGGACTTCATTCGCCTGAATGGTCTTCCAGCGATTCAACAGGCGCAGATTCATGTGCTCTTCGTCAACGGGATCGATATAGATCGAGGAGAGAACGCGTCGTTCGCGTTTGCCCATCTTGCCGTCGGTGTTCCAATCCCAGTTCTCGCGATGGACGGGTTTCATCTCCGGCATTTCGGCAGGCTCCATCATTTGCCCCACACAGCCGTCGAGGATGACCATGCAAATTGCGCGGTACTTCTCCGCCAGGTCGAAGGAAAGAACCGTTAAATCAATTGCTTCCTGCACCGAAGCGGGCGCCAGCACGATGGGTTGATAATCCCCATGTCCGCCGCCGTGGACTGCCTGATTGTAGTCACCTTGCGCCGGCGCGATGTTCCCGAGGCCGGGTCCGCCGCGCATCACGTTGACCAGCACCGCGGGGATTTCTGTGCCGGCGATGTAGGAAATTCCTTCCATCATTAAACTCACGCCCGGGCTGGAGGAGGATGACATGACGCGCACGCCCGTGCAAGCCGCGCCATAGACCATGTTGATCGCGCCGAGTTCGGATTCTGCCTGCACGAAGGTTCTTCCAAGTTCGGGCATGCGGCGCGAGAGGTATTCCAGGATTTCTGTCTGGGGGGTGATCGGGTAACCGAAGTACGCCTCCAGCCCCGCGCGGACGGCGGCTTCGGCTATGGCTTCGTTGCCTTTCCATAATTCTTTTGGCATTTGATCTCCGTAAAATCACTAAACACAAAGGATACAAAGGATTTTTTCATCCTTCATCTTTCATCCTTTTTTATGCAGGTACAGGTACAGCCTTTGCCACTTCACGATACACCGTAATCGCGGCGTCTGGGCAAACCAGCGCACAAATAGCACACCCCGTGCAACCGTCCTTGAACGTGTGCGCGGGGTGGTAGCCCTTGGGGGTCAGGTGTGACATATTTAGTTCCATCACACCCTGTGGACAGGCGCTAATGCAAAGTTCACATCCTTTGCAGTAAGTATCACTGACTTCGATCCAACCTTTAGCTGGCATTCCGCCTCCTTTATTCGAGAAGTTAGACAGTAATTAGCGGGAATTCCCGCCAGCCTGATTATGTCGTTTTCCGACAAATGCGAGTAGTGCCATGCGTCACAGACAGGAACGCCGAAGGTCATTGCTTTTCTGAAGCAGCATAAATATTTTTCCGCTAATCTTCACGAATTTTCGCCAATCTTTTTACAATTTGTGTAGATTGGCGTAGACACCTGCACTGCGGCGTACGCAGTACGGTGCATATGTTAGCGGATTCACTTGGGGTTTGGTGTGAGTGACTTCCTTCGCAGATTTCTCCAAATCGTACCACCGTCATTGAAGCTGAGCGGGAGAAAGACTTGCAGGGTATAAACAAAAAGATTTTCAAATAGCGCGAACATGCCGAGCCAGTACCAGTTTCCGCGCCAGAGGGGGAGGAGTAAAAAGAAAGCGATGGACAACAGCCCGTTGATGATCGGTCCGCCCAACGCACGGCGGATGTGAATCGACGGCGGCAGTTCAGGCTCATCTGACGGGTAAACTGTCAGCGCGAAGATGGCGAGTGCGCCAAGGGTGATGCCAGTCATCGGGTAGCCGGTCTGTTTGGATGCAATGGCATGTCCCAGTCCGTGAACCAGTTCAAAGGTCCAGTGCAGAAGCGCGGCAATGAATCCAAGCAGGACGGATTCGCTGAACGCGATTCTGATTCCGTAAAAACTGACGACTGAGAATCCGATCCAAAGAATCAATGTCCCGAAAAACGCCAGCGGCAATACTTTGATCTGCAAACCAGATAATCTGCCAACGTGAAACGCCTTCATGCTACATCCCAAGCAAATTCATTTCATGCTTTACGGTTTCGGTAAGCCCTTCCCGAAGCGGGCGCGGATCGTAACCAAGTTCGCGTTTTGCTTTTGCGTTTGTTCCAATATAGGTTCTGCCAGCGATGATGCGCAGACCTTCGCCGGTGTAACTCTCCGGCAGCGGAATGAACCTGTCGAAGACAGACATCACCGCAGACATGGCTTTGAGCATCGGCGCCGGCGCGGCCATCGGAAGTCTGATGCCGGAAACTTCCTTTGCCATTTCAAGCGCATCCGTGAATTTATGCGTCGGCCCGCAGATGTGGTAGCTTTCGCCGACCCTGCCTTTTTCCATGGCGAGCCAATGAGCGTGAGCGATGTCATCCACATGTGCCCAGGAGAAAGCGGTTTGTTTCGGCATGACGGGCAATTGCTTTTTCAAATATTGGATCAACGATGTACGCACACTGCTCGTGTCGCCGGGGCCATAAACGAGTCCCGGTTGAACGATGACCAGCGGTAGCCCTTCCCTCATCATTTTCACAGCAAGGTCATGTGCTTCGGCTTTGGTCTGGTCGTACACGCTCAGGTGTTTGCCGCTGAAGCGATAGGTTTCATCCGCTTCGACACCGCACGTATCGGAGTTGAGGGCAAGCGTGCTGGTGTACACGCCTTTGGGAATATTGAGTTCCTTCATCATCTCCAGCACATTGCGCGTGCCTTCCACATTGATGGCGAATGCCTGACTCTTATCCCGCACGCCGACTTTATACCAGCCCGCCACATGGAAGACTCCGTCCACGCCGCTCATCGGTTTGCGCATGGATTCTTTTTCGGTCACATCGCCCTGATGCAGGGTGACTCCCAATTGGGCAAGGTCTTGCGCTTTGGCAGTGTTGCGCACAACAGCAGCGACTTCGTGTCCTGCCTCTCGCAGTTGACGTGCCAGCCGTCCGCCGATAAAACCTGTCGCGCCTGTGATGAAGTATTTCATGGAGTGATTCCTTTTTTGGTTGAAGTTGCCCCGATTGTATCAATTTTTGTATGCATCTGAGGCTGCTCCCGCATTGCAACCTGATTCAGCGCTCCATCAGCTTTACCATTTCTCCACTTCATAAAAAACATAATCAAAGATGTGCTCGAACCCGAATTTTTGATAAAGCGGAAAACCTTTGTGCGAGGCGGTCAGGGCGATTTGCATTTGTTGTCCCTGAGTTTTTTGCGAAGAAGAAAGAATAGCAACGGATTCTATTTTGTAGTTCGTTGGTACACATCCGTCCTTGAAACTTCCCCGATGACAAAATCCAAAAAGGCGAGGGCTCGTTCGCGCAGACTCAACTCCACGCCGTAATGCCATGATTCAGCCGCGACAACCAGTCCCGCCCACGGCTCGCCGTAATGGGATTTCACCCACGACGCGGCGATTTGCTTCGAGCCAGCAGACTTGCACATGACCGTGTACAAAATTCGACACAGGTTCAGGATGAAATACGCTTCATAGTGGCTGTCATCCCGAAACCAACTCGGGTCGCGCTTCTTTGGCTCCCATTCGGCGAAAAGGTCACGGATGCAGGCTTTTTGCACTTCGGCGATGTCCACTTCGTCGGTCAACGTTTTGAAGTCTGCGCCGACCAGCGCAATGGCGTAATGCCAGAGCAGATATTTGTTGATGATCCACTCGTTGCCGTATGGCGCTTCTTCGTAGAGAATCCCGTCGCCGCCCCAGTACCACGGACGCGGTTTCGCGGGCGGCAGGACGTTGGGCAACATTTCAAGCGGCGTGTACGAACATTCGAGTCGCTTCGACCATTTCTCGAACTGTTTCTCCATTTGCGTGTGAAGTTGTTTAATGGCCGAAAGTTCGCTCGCAGAGATCGGGGATTTCAGAATCACGGTCAGGTCAATGTCGCTGGTTTCGTATTGAAAGGCATCGTACGAAAGCGATCCCGTGAGATACACGCCGACCAGGTTCTCCCTCAAAATTGGAACGACGCCTTCAACAAAATAGTGCAGGATGGCGTTGACATCTTCAAATGGCGTGATTTGGCGGGCGTGTCCCATGCGCTACTCCAATCGAATGATTCTTTTTTCCAGCGCGGTGGTCACTGCGGCGGTGCGGTCTGCGACGCCGAGTTTCTCGAAGATGTGGACGAAGTGTGATTTGACCGTAGCTTCGGTGATGTGCAGCTTGGCGGCAATGGCTTTGTTCGAGTCGCCGCGCGCAGCCAATGTCAGCGCTTCGATCTCGCGGGCGCTCAACGATTTTTCGGAGGTGTTGGTCAGGTGGCGAGTCAACCTGGCGGCGACGCTGGGGGCGAGAGTCACTTCGCCTTTGGCCGCGGCGCGGATGGCACGGAAGAGTTCTTCGGGCGGCGCGTCTTTAAGCAAATAGCCCGTCGCGCCCGCGTCGAGGGCGCGCAGGATATCGGCGTCGGTGTCGTAGGTGGTGAGGACGAGAATGCGCGCGGCGGGAAACACCGCATGGATGCGCGCGGTGGCGGTCACGCCGTCCATGACGGGCATTTGCAAGTCCATCAGAATCACGTCAGGGCGCAGGGTGGCGGAAAGGCTCACAGCGGCCTCCCCATTGTCCACATCGGCGACCAGTTCAAAGTCAGGTTGGGAGGCGAGGATGGCTTTGAGTCCACTGCGGACAACGGGATGGTCGTCGGCGATGATGAGTCGAATCATTTTGTCTCCACAGGAATCGAAATCCCAATCGCAACGCCGCGCTCGCTTTCGATGGTGAGCGTCCCGTCAAATTCTTCGATGCGTTCGCGCATGGCCTTCAATCCAAATCCGCTTTCGATGTTTTGGACAATCTTCGACGGATCGAATCCAACGCCGTCGTCCACGATGTCGAGCGCGACGAGGTCGTCCATGTAGGAGAGCGTGACGTTGACGCGGCGCGCGCGCGAATGTTTTTTGACGTTGGTCAGCGCTTCCTGCACGACGCGCAATAACGCCGCTTCTTTTTCTGGACGGAGTGGGCGGGGCGCGCCTGTAACAGCCGTTTCCACGCTAACGGTTGTCTCCACCGAAAAACGCGCGGCGAGTTGTTCGATGCCCTGCGCGAGGGAGGCGCGTTCGGGTTGCAGCGCCCAGACGAGATGCCGCGCTTCGTTGAGTCCGTCGCGGGCGGTCTGCTCGGCCTGTTCGATGTGATGACCCGCTTCGGCGGAGTTGAGCCGCGCCGCGTTGAGGTGCATCACAATGCTGGTAAAGTCCTGCGCGAGGGTGTCGTGAATTTCACGCGCCAGTCGTTGACGTTCGGCCAGCATCCCCGCTTCGCGTTCGGCGCGGGCGAGGTCGGCGCGAGTCTGTTGCAGTTGTTCGAGCAATTCAAAGCGTTGATTGCTTTGTTGAATAAGCGCGTTGATGAATGCGCCGATGATGATTTGCGAAACGAGCACGAGCGCGAGGATGAGGAAATACGTCGGCCAGGCGTCGCGCGGGCTATCGAGCAGGAAGCCGACGACGAACGCGTCCACGGTGAGAATGATCGAGCCGATCACCGCCCAGCGAAACGGCAGGCGCATGTAGACTTGGGGATAGAACAACGCCGCGAGCATCATGGCAGGCGCGTGGAAATAAATCAGCCCCATCCAGATCAGCCAGCCGAGAAGGAAGTACAGAAAAGCAGGCAGGACGTTGCGCTTCCACGTGGTTGAGGGCAGCGCCATAAACGGCACGTACCACAGCGCGAGAATGACCGTGAGCCAAAACGTTACCTGAACAGAGCCGCGCCGCGCGTCATTGTCCCAGGCAATGATGAGATCAAGAGTCATCAAGCCATAGGCGAGAGTGTGCCAGACCCAATCCCATTGTTCCCACGTGTGCGTTTTTGACTGTGCGGAATTGTCCATGGCGATATTATATGTCCAATACAACGCCCTCCGAGTTTTTCATCGGAGGGCGTTTTCGATTCCTACTTCTCTTCTTCCTTTTTTTCCTTCTTCGGCCAGAACGCCCAGGCAAAGCCTGAAAGCATGAAGAAGGCCACGCCTCCAAACGTGCTGACGTTCTTCGCCAGCACGTCGAACGCGATGGCGAGGAAGAAGATCACGCCGATGAAGGCCAATCCCATGGCGACAGTTTTCTTGTTCATTTTTTCTCCTTTGAAATGTGGTTTACAAAAATATCGTCCGCCCAAAAACGGCGGCGTACACCATGAGGAAAGCCGCGCTCGCGCCGATCCATGCCCAACTGCGCTCGAAGACGAACGGCGATTCGCCCGTATCCTTTTTGCGGTTGAGCATTTGCATCATCCACGCCAAGCCCGATGTGCCACCCACACATGAAGCGACGGAAGAAATCAACACGATGATGATTCCGTGTGGGTTGAGGAAACCTATCAGAACCGCCGCGACCCCGCCCGAGATCCAGGAAAGAAGCGAAAGCATCTGGGCGCGATTGACGCGTTCCTGTCCAGCGCCGCCGATGAATGTGTCCATCTTCTTCATCGAAAACAACACGACGCCGAAATAGGCCGTCAGGCCGACTATGGTCAGACTGACGCGCACCAACCATGCGGGTTCAACTTGATAGAACACGCCGTATTGATCCAGCCCAAAGTCGCCGATGCCGATGATGCCCGAGAACAGGAAATAGCCCGTGGCGATCATCAGGTTGACCGTGGCGAAATGCCAGAGGAAAAATTTCATTTGCGAGTTCGCACGGGACGTGCGGTTGAAGAGGAACATGCCAAGCAAGCCCGCCAGCAAACTGGCAAATGGTCCCGCGAAGGCGACGAAGCGATAGCCCATACTGGTCACTGATTCGTACTGGCAGTCAATGTAGAACGCGCCAAGTTCCAGTAATTTTCCGCCCTGCGCGGCGCAGGCCAGCGCGTGTCCGCCATGCTCGTGGAGCGCGGTGGCGAAGATGGCGGAAAACGCGGAGATCGCAATTAGTGTAAGAAAATCTTTTTTTGAATTCATGTCACTCTCCTTTGATAGCGAGAGTATAGGCGAGCATGCGCCAACCGTCATCACTCAGTCGTTTCATTCTGGCATCCATCTTCCGATGGATGGGCGAAATGGGCGAGTTGTGGCAATATTTCAAATCTGCGACGATCGCATCATTTCACCAAACGGAGCAAGGATTATCCATGAACCCCAACATTGACTGGACGTACTCAGGCAAGCCCGATGGCTTTTTCGGTACGGGCGCAACTTCATCGGAACGAAACCTGGTGTGGATCTTCGGACTGCTCGGCGCTGGTCTGCTGGCATGGCATTGGAGCCAGAGCGCGCTGGATTGGACATGGTGGCAATACGCTCTCGCCCTGGCGCTCGCGCTGGACGTGTTGGGCGGCTTGGTTGCCAACTCGCTCAACAGTTGCAAGCGGTTCTATCACTCTCCCATCCAGCCCGAAGAGACAGGCTTCACTGCGCTGGCGAAAAATCATTTCATCTTCACCGCGCTTCACGTCCACCCCATCTTGATCGGCCTGCTGTTTGGAAACATGAACCTGACCTATGGAGCGCTCTGGTATTTCATCCTGGTCGCGTTCAGCGGAAATATTTTGCGCCTGCCGTTATATCTTCACCGCCCCGCCGCAATGGGAATCATTATGCTGGCGATTCTAGCGAACTACTATTTCATTCCACCCGTCGCGGGATTCGAGTGGTTTGTCCCTGCCTTGTTTTTGAAGATCGTGTATGGGCATCTTGTGAGGGAAGAGCCGTATCGAGATTAACGAGGGGGACAATCCGCGCAATGGGTTGACATTTGTGTCAAATACGTGTATATACACTCATTATGTTCAAGAATATGCCAAAGGAAACCCTGTACGAGTTTGCGCGTCAAGCCGTACCCTGTGTGGGGTTCAACACCCGACGCGCTACGCGGCTGATCACGCAGTATTACGACAAGGCGCTGGCTCCCGCGGGGCTCCGCTCCACGCAGTATTCGTTGTTGACGTTGCTCGCGATGATGGGCGAAGCGCCCATGCAGGAAGTGGCGTACGTGCTGGCGATGGATCGGACGACGCTCACCCGCAACCTGAATCCCCTGCTGAGGCAGGGGCTGGTCAAGGTCACGGTGGGAAGCGACCGCCGCGCCCGTCCGCTGGCGCTCACGCCGAAGGGACAGTCCACGCTGGAGAAGGCGCTTCCCCTTTGGCAGGCGGCGCAGTCGCGCATCGTGGACGCGATCGGCGCGGAGCAATGGGAGGCGATGATGCGCGGATTGCATCAAATTTCAATGATCGTGGAAGAAGACTTGTAATCCGTCATTGCTCGCTCGGTCTCGATACGCCCCGACAAACACGGGGCTACTCGACCAGCGATTATTCGCAATGACAAAACCACACTGAGGAGAAACCATGAAACAAAAACCCACCTGGCTCGACGAAAACGAATTCCCTTTCAAGTCGCATTATTTTTCCACCCCGCACGGCGAGATGCACTACATTGACGAAGGCGCGGGCGATCCGATCGTCTTTGTGCCTGGCAACCCATCGTGGTCGTTTGAAGCGCGCAATGTGATCAAAGCGCTTTCGGGAACGTTTCGCTGTATCGCAGTGGATCATATCGGATTCGGGTTTTCGGACAAGCCGCAAGATTTTTCCTACACCCCGAAGGATCACGCCGCCAATCTCGAAGCGCTGCTCGACTCGTTGAAGTTGGAGCGCATCACCTTCGTCGTTGGCGATTGGGGCGGCCCGATCGGACTCGCGTACGCGCTCAAGCATCCCGAACGCACAAAGTCTGCCGTCATCACCAATACCTTCCTCTGGTCAGTGAAGAACGATTGGTATTATCAAATGTTCAGCAAGTTCATGGGCGGCGCGCTGGGCGGATGGTTGATCCGCAACAAGAATTTCTTCGCGCAAAATGTGATGACGATGGCCTACGGCGATAAAGCGAAACTGACGCCGAGCATCCACAAGCATTATCTCAACACCGACCCGAACGAGCGCAAGGGACATTGGGTCTTCCCTGGGCAGATCATAGGCGCGTCGGATTGGCTCGCTTCGTTGTGGGAAAAACGCGCCGCGCTGAACGGCAAGGTGAAACTCATCGCCTGGGGCGGAAAAGACATCGCCTTCCGCGAGAAGCAACTGCAAACCTGGATGGCGGAATTTCCACAGGCGCGCGTGATTCGCTTCCCCGAGTCGGGACATTACATCACCGAAGAGAATCCTATCGAGTTGGCTGAAGCGATTCGAGGTCTGGGCGGAAAGTGATTGCTAGGGCCAATTAAACAAAGAGGCGCGTCCATAAAAGGCGCGCCTCTTTGTTATTCCTGACTTCACTGAAACTTATTCCAAAACCTTTCCATCACCTTCAACTCGTCTTCACTAAATTTGCTGAGAAAATTTTCACGGACGCACTTACCATGCTTTTGCGCGGCAATACGGAAGCGCTCCGCGCCCGCTTCGGTCAGGACGGCGTATGCGCCGCGTCGGTCTTCGGGGGCTTCTTCGCAACCCATTCCCGTACATTTATTTGTGGCGCGCCGAGCAAACGGTTCGCTTCTTCAGGCGAGCCGTCTTCGCCCCAGCGTTCGTAATGTCCCATCAACGTTGACATGCTTTTCCATTCGGTGTTGAAGGTCAGTGTTCCCATCAGCGCGAGCATCTTCGTCGAAACGGGAGCAACTTTCAGCCCCGCGTGATCGGCGTACATTTTCATCGCATCGCCCATCGTCAACGCTTCGGGTCCGAAAATATAAAGTTCCTTGTTCAAGGCTTCATCGCCTTGATAACTTTGCGACACCATGCGCGCATAATCTTCGGCGGCGACCCAGTGCAATGGGTGGATCTGATTCCCGATCAGCGAAATGCTTTTACCCTGAACGAATAACGGCAGAGTCTCCATGAACCACGTGCAGCGGAAGATGGTGTACGGCACGCCGCTGGATTTAAGAGCCGTTTCGCCCCTGACCTTTGAGCGGCTCTCCGGCGTGTCAGCTTTTTCTCCGCTGACGGCATACGCCGAGATGAGCGTAACGCGCCCAACGCCGACGGCTTTGGCAGTCTCCGCGATGCGCTTCACACCCAAGTGATCGGCGCGTTCGAAGTCCGCTTCGCTGGGGCCGCCTTTGATGTTGACGTGGACTCCGTCACAGCCTTGCATGGCAGACTTGAGCGAGTCCGCATCTTCGTAATCGCCATTGACAAATTCATAGCCTTTGCCGAGCATGGACTTTGCCTTGTCCACATTCCGCGCCAGCAGGCGGACGGTGAACCCGTCTTTCAACAGTCGTTCAGCGACGGGTTTTCCCAACATCCCCGTCCCGCCAATAACAAGAATGGTCTTATTTTTCATCGGCTTTTGCCTGCATTGCAAACATGCTGACGAAGATGACTACATCCTGTACGAAGTGGATTGCCCATGCGATGAACAATCCCTGCGTTTCGAGTAGGGAGAGAGCCAGCAGCCAGCCGAGAAATCCCGCCATCAACACGCCGACGGGTCCGCTTGGTTGACCGAAGTAGTGCGGCAGGCCGAAGAGGATGCCAGAGATCAAAGCGACGATCGGCAGGGCGAGTAGTCCGTAAAGCGGCGAGACGAGTCCCATGCGGAAGATGGCTTCCTCCGAGAAGGCGTTGGCAATCGAAAAGAGAATCGCCCAGCCGATGAAACCTCCGAGGTCTTTACCCACAGGGTGCTTCGCAAGACCTCGGAGGTTTGTCTTGCCTGCCTTTTTCACTTGCAGGAACATGAAAATGCCAGTGCCGAGCGTGATGAACAACCCAAGTGTGAGTGCAACCTGCAACCACGTCTCGTTGCCGCTGATTCCCAGCCAGGGAATTTTGCCGATGTGAGCGTTCACGTCGCCAAAGCGGAAGAAAACTGTGAAGTTGACAGGGTTGAGTAGATAGACGAAAGCCAGCGCCAGTGCAGCAAGAATCAACTGCATGGATTGAAACTTGATTTGTGAATCGATCACCGCGTTAGGATGGAACACGGTCTTGATTTTGGCGGTCAAAGGTCGAAGGATGAAAATGCCCGCGAGGGCGAGACCAACTATCAGGGCGGTAAGAAGCGGGGTCATTTCTTATCTCCACAACTACGGCTTGACAACCATCAAAAAGGTGATCGCCAACACCGTCAAATTGAGAACGCCGCCGAGGATATTCGTGCGCTTCGCGATGGACTTGTATTCTGCCGAGTCTGCGCCGAGGGTTTCGGCCAGCGCGATCTGCTTTTTGAGCCAGGGCGAGTAGACGAAGAGTCCCAGCACGGAGACGAGCGCGTACAGAATCAGCGCGGAGAGAATCCACGGCATGAGGTAGGACAAGCCCGCAATCTCGATCATGCCCGCGCCTGTGAAGAATGCCAGCACATAGGACGGATTCGCCATCCAATCATCCATGATTTTGATGGTGCGCAGCGTGAACAACAGCGACTCGCGATTCTTCTCCATGCGGAAAAGCCAGAGCATGTAGGTGAGATTCGCTCCAAAGGCGACGATGGCGGAGAGGATGTGAAGCCATTTGACAATTGGGTAAAGCATTTGATTCTCCTGTTTTGCATTTAGATATGTTGAATACACCCGCCTTCATTCAGGCGGTTTCTTTCTTCTTTCCTGTGTCTTTTGTTCTTAAGAATTTGGCGGTATCAGCGGCTGCAAGTTGCGGATGGTCTTCAATGTCTTCTCGTGCCAAGCCAGCTCAAACTCGTAATAGTCAACGCCATAATCGAGCGTGATCTGCCAGAGTTGACGGGCGCGCTCAATGCCGACCTGTTGCGCGCTTTCATCAATTGCCGTTTGCGCCGCCGTCTTCAATAATTGAATCTGCTCGCGGATTTCTTTCATGCGCGTTTCAAACAACGCGGCAATCTCTTCATTGCTGCTGAAATGGGAAAAGAAAATTTGGATCAGACATGCCTCGCGGACAGGTTCCATCGGCAGGGGAGTGACCAGCCAGCGGCGCAGCTCGCTTCTTCCTTCAACTGTGGGCTGATACTCTTTTCTGTTGGGTTTTCCATCCTGTTGAATGACGCGCGCCTCAGCCCAACCTTTTTTCTCCAAACCTTCCAGTGATTTGTAAATATGGCTTTGTGTTGCCGACCAAAAGTGGGCGACCGAGACATCGAAGAATTTCTTCAAGTCGTACCCAGACATGGGCTGGTATTCGAGCATGGCAAGAATGGCGTGTTCTAACGGCATGATACTCCTTTAGATTTATATAACTATATAGGTATATTATCAAACAGGGCTATTCTTGTCAAGGGAAAGTTCCTCTCAAAACAAACAGAAATTGTCAGCAGAAAGCTGAATTATTGTCACATTGTCAAACCTAAAGAATGGGCTAAAATATGGAAAGGAAATGCCAGGTTTTAAATCTTCACAATTTACAAATACAAGGAAAATATATGAATACACTGCAGAACAGGCGCCCGCGACTTCCGGTAGTCCCGTACAAACTTGGGATCATAAAACAGTCGGATAAACCACTTCAACGCACGTTTGACCCACAAACACAGCCACTAATGGATAACCCCAAAGGAGTAAACAAGGGACATACTTATATCGTGCCCTGGAGTTGGTTCGAGTACATGCGAAAACTCATGACGGCTCAGGCGTGGGGCTGGTGGAAACAGCCAGATTTGATGATGGTCAACCGTCGTCACAAATATGACGAAATGGATCCGCCGAGCGACGATGAATGCCGATTTGAAAACATCATGCTGCCTTGTAACTTTATTGCTCTCGACCAAATGACTGACACGCATGGGCGGGTGGTCGGCAGGATGAACACCTATGATACGAGAAAACTCAATCCGTTGATTAATAACTGGTTCTATGAACCATATTTATTCTGGAAAGCCAGTATGCACAATGAAGAGGGTGTTGTCCGCAATGTCGGCAAAGGACTGGACGTGTACACTCCTGTCATTCGTCAACAGCCTGAACAATGGGCGAACTTGAGCATGATCGAGTTGTTTCCCAAACTGCCATTTGACATTGAATACGAAGGCAAGATCGAAACGATCACAGGTTATTGCCTGCTTGGCGCAAATGTAATCGGTCATGCAGCAACACGGGATATTCCGCTGAGGCTTTGTACAAAGCCGGGCGAACTTATTCATCCTACTAAATGGGAACTGGATACTAAGCCGGTAATACCGGAAATATTTAATATTGGAGTTTCCCAGATCTTGAAAGAAGCAGACGCTCTCTGGCGCTGAAGCCACACACTTCTTTATCAAGACAACTTCAACGTTGTGTATTTAAGCGCGCCGATGTGCGAACACTTTTTTGCTGAAAATTAAGTTGGAGGATTCCAAATGTCCACTTTGAAAACTGCTGTCATCATTGACGCGATCCGCACGCCGATCGGCGCATTGGGAGGCATACTCGCCTCGGTCCGCCCCGACGATCTGGCGGCACATGTCATCAAAGCCATTCTCGAACGCAATCAATTTGACCCTGCGCTGGTGGAGGAAGTTTTTTTTGGATGTGCGAATCAGGCGGGTGAGGATAACCGCAACGTGGCGCGCATGGCCGCGCTGCTGGCTGGTTTGCCGCTTGAGGTTGGGGGCGTCACTGTGAATCGACTGTGCGCCTCGGGGCTGAATGCCGTCAATCAGGCGGCGCGCGCCATCAAAGCGGGCGAGGGAGATGTTTATATCGCGGGCGGAGTCGAATCCATGAGCCGCGCGCCCTACTCGCTTCCAAAAGCAGAAGCGGGTTATTCTTTTGGAAATCTCACGGCCTATGACACAGCGCTTGGCTGGCGTTACCCGAATCCAAAAATGAAAGAAATGTACGGAACAGATTCGATGGGCGAGACTGCTGAGAACATCGCGAAGGAGCGCCCGCACATCACCCGCCAAAAGCAGGATGAATTCTCGGTTCGTTCGCACCAGCTTGCAGTGAAGGCAATCGACTCGGGCAGATTCAAAGAGGAGATCATCCCCGTAACCATTCCACAGAAAAAAGGCGAACCAAAAATTGTGGATACGGATGAACGTCCGCGGCGCGATACGACGCTCGAATCACTCTCCAAGCTGAAGCCTGCTTTTTCCAAAGAGGGGGGAACTGTCACCGCTGGAAATTCGTCTGGATTAAATGACGGCGCGTCAGCAGTGTTGATCATGAGCGAAGAGAAGGCCAGCGAATTAAATTTGAAACCGCTTGCGCGAATTGTGACCTCTGTCTCGGCGGGTGTGCCTCCGCGAGTGATGGGTTATGGCCCCGTGCCCGCCACGAAGAAAGCATTGAATCGCGCGGGCTTGCAAATGAAGGATGTCGGTTTGATGGAATTGAACGAAGCCTTTGCTGTTCAATCGTTGGCGGTGATCGAAGATTTGGGCATTGACCCCGAGCTTGTCAACGTGAATGGCGGCGCGATTGCCATTGGGCATCCGCTTGGCTGTTCGGGTGCGCGTCTCGTCACCACGCTCGTCCATGAAATGCGGCTGCGCGGAAATGTGAAGTTTGGCGTCGCGACGCTTTGTGTTGGGGTTGGTCAGGGTGAAGCGACGGTGATTGAGTTTTTGGGTTAGAGAGTTTTCAGGTTTGAAGGCTTTTACGTGACACGGAGATGAAATGAAAAAAATAATATTCGCCATTTCGTTTTTGATCCTTGCTGTTGTTGCTTGCAGTGTGTTTTCAGGGACGCCCGCCAGCGCGCCTGAGATTTTGTCAATTTCACCAACTGTAAAGCCTGTTGTTGTCACAGCGACAGTTCTGCCAACACAAGCCGTTCAAACACCGGCGTTTACTCCGCTCGCGACAGTTCAACCTGACCCGTCAAATACGATTCGATTTGGCGCAGGCGGCACGTGGACGGACTTGTCTGATAGCGTTAGCTCAAGCGGGAGCAAAATCTATACCCTGAGCGCCATGCAGGGACAGATCATGTCCGTCTCCGTTCTTGCCGAGGGCGATCCTGGTGTTTGGGGATATTTTCCAATTGAAATAGCCGGCAGCGATGGGACTCTCTTGTGCCCAGTCGGAGCCAATAACGAATGTAGTTTTTGGCGCGGCAAATTGCCTTTGACCCAGGATTATTTTATAAAGGTCAAGGCGGGCGGCGACCTGACGAATTTCACCTTGCGCGTCGCCATCAACCCGCCCGGGAAATCGGAACAGACTTTTCGTTACAAAAATCCATCCTCGGGAATCGCTCTCGTTTACACAGACCAATTTGCCCCCATGCGCTTTCCTTCCATGGCCAACAACAAAACCGATATTGAATTGGCGCTCCAATATATTGACACCGCCTCATATCAACACACAAATCTGGGCGAGGCGTATTTCCTGCTTGGCTCATCCTCTGACCCGCAAATAGTCGCCGCGTGTACCGACCCGAATCCAAATGGCGGAGCGCCGGAAGAAGCAAAAGGGACAGAGTCTATTAATGGTTACAATTTTGTCCGCAGTCAGTCTGTGGGCGCAGGCGCGGGAAATATTTATGACCAGGAAATTTATCGCGTGGCGAAGAATGGAGTTTGCTATGAGGTTATATATTTCATCCATTATTCAAATATTGGAAATTACGCCCCTGGCGCGGCAACTGAATTTGATATGGACGGGTTGCTGCAGAAGTTCGATGAAATTCTTTCCACGATTCAGGTGAAATAGCGCTTACCTCGAAAAATGAGCCTCCGTTATTTATGCGGAGGCTCATTTTTATTTATCCATCAAATTTACTGCGGTTTGTTTCATGTGCGCCAGCACGCCCATAAATCCGTTGATGCGCTGCTGGGTGATGGCTTCCTGCAAATTCATCGTGTGATAAAAATCCGGGGGAACCGCAAGAATTTCCTGCGGCGTGCATCCGTTCAGCCCTGTGGCGAGGATATTTGCCAGCCCTTGCACGGTAGGGGATTGCGGCGGTATGTCAAAGTGAAAAATGATTCCGCCGTCAGCCTGCTTTTCGCCAAATAAAAACACCGGCGTCATGCACTCCGGGATGGGTTCCATTTTTGCGCGTTCTTCGGCAAACCGCGCTGGCAGGGGCGGCAAGGATTCGGCGTAGGCGATCAGGGTCTCGATCTTTTCTTCACGGCTCAAGCCGGCGAAGTCATCCACGATCTCTTGTAATTTGAGAGGTATGCTCATTATTTCGTTGGGGCACGGCATCGCCGTGCTCTTACTTCTCTATCGGCGCATCCACGAGGTTGCCCCATTCAGTCCATGAACCGTCATAGTTCTTGACGTTGGGATAACCAAGCAGATATTTCAACACGAACCACGTCAACGATGACCGCTCACCGATGCGACAGTAGGCGATGATCTCTCCGTCAGCTTTGATGTTTTTGCCTTTGTAAAGAGCAGCCAGCTCCTCGGGAGTCTTGAACGTTGCGTCCGCTTCGTTCACTGCCTGCGACCAGGGAATGCTGACCGCGCCGGGAATGTGCCCGCCGCGAGTCGCGCCTTCCTGCGGATAGTTCGGCATGTGCAGCATTTCGCCCGTGTATTCCTTCGGCGAGCGGACATCCACCATCGGTTTCTTTTTCTCGATCTGTTGGAAGATGTCGTCGCGGAATGCGCGAATCGACTTGTCCGCTTCTTTCGCCCTGTAAGTTGTTCTGGCATACGAGGGGACATCCTTCACGAGCGGGCGTTTTTCCTGCTCCCATTTGATGCGCCCGCCATTCATGATCTTGACATTGTTGTGGCCGTAATATTGAAAAAGCCAAAGCGCGTAACATGCGAACCAGTTGGATTTGTCGCCGTAAAAAATGACGATGGTGTTGTTGGTGATTCCAAATTTGGAACACATTTCTTCAAACTGTTCCCGCGTCATGAAATCGCGCCGCAGCGGGTGCTGCAATGTGCTGAACCAATCCACTTGCACTGCGCCTTCGATATGACCCATTGCATACAGCAGCGCATCTTCGTCTGATTCAATGATGCGGATCGTGGGATCGGTGAGATGATTCGCGACCCATTCTGTTTCAACCAAATATTCGGGGTGTGCGTAGGACATGTTTTTACTCCTATTTATAAGGTCGTTCAAAAGTGATGCGCCACTTTTACCACAACCCGGCAAAAGATTACAGCCAAAAATTACCTGCATGACCAAAATAAACCATCCTCGGTTTATTTCGCTTTGATGTAAAATTGGCTCATGCCAAAGCAAAAGTATTACGTTGTTTGGAAGGGACGCAAGACAGGCATCTTCACTTCATGGGCGGAGTGTGAAAAACAGGTGAAGGGCGTTGTTGACGCGCAGTTCAAGGCCTTTGAAAGCGAAGCCGAAGCCGATGCCGCGTTCCTTGCCAGATACGACGATTACAAAGGCAAAGTTTCCTCCAGCGGAAAATGGAAGACCGCCAGTGTGCAGCCCACCCTGCCGTCCATTTGCGTGGATGCGGCCTGCAGCGGCTCACCCGGCAAAGTGGAATATCGCGGGGTGAATACCCAAACGGGCGAGCAGATCTTTCACGCCGGGCCGTACGCGCAGGGAACGAATAATGTGGGTGAGTTCCTCGCCATTGTCCATGCGCTGACGTGGGAGGCAAAGCACAATTCGCACGTCACCATTTATTCTGATTCGGAAAATGCCATCTCGTGGGTCATCACAGGAATTTGCAAAACCAACCTAAAACATACGCCAAAAAACGCCCTGCTCTTTGCTCTCATTCACAGCGCGGAGAATTGGCTGGCCGAGAACGAACTTCCTGAAGATAAGATCTTGAAATGGGACACAAAGCTATGGGGCGAGAATCCCGCAGACTTCGGGCGCAAGTAAATCGCAGAGATTGAATGGATAATTTATTATGAAGTGGCTATCGTGGTCATGGTCATTTGGCCGCATCCGCGGTGTGGATATCCGCTTTCATTTTTCCATGCTGTTCAGCATTCCGATCGCGTACTATTTATTTCAGCCCGTCAACCTGAGGGAAATCCTTGTCGCAGTTTTATGGGTGACTGGTTTTCTAGCCTGTATTTTCCTGCATGAATTTGGTCACATGCTTGCCGCCCAACTTGTCGGCGTGGAAGTGAAAAGCATCGTCATCTGGCTGCTCGGCGGATTCACGAATCTCAGCCGCAAAGCGGAAAAGCCATCGCACCATCTGGTCATCTCTGCGGCGGGGCCGTTGGTCAATATGTTTCTCGCCTTTCTCTGTGTGCTGTTTTATATCATTTTGTCTTTTGTGTTTTTACCAAACCTTCAAAACGTCGATCTATTCCTGTGGGCGCAGACCATTGTCAATTTGATGTTTTCGCTCACGATTGTGAATCTTGTCCTGGTCGCCTTTAATATCCTGCCCATCTATCCGTTGGACGGAGGCAATATCCTGCATTCGTTTTTGGAGATCTTCTTCGGCAAAACAAACGCAGACTTGATTACGCTGGTCGTCAGTATTCCAATATTAATTGGCCTGGTCATTTTCGGCCTTCTCACCCGCGATTACTTGCTTCTCTTTTCCTGCGCGTTGATCGGGCTTGCGGTCAGCACGCTCAATCGTTCTTCACAGTATTGGATCAACCTGGGAGTCAATTACCTGTTCAAACGCTCGGGCTATTTCTATCTCAAAGGTGATTACGAACAAGCCGTTCAATACTATTCCCGCGAGATCGACCGCGAGCCGCATCAGCCGAATCATTATCTGGCGCGCGCCGCCTGCCATTTGAATCTTCTGCAAAAAGAGCGGGCGCTTGCAGATGCTGAACGCGCTTTAAAGCTTGCCCCAAAAAGCGCGCTTGCGCTGCAACTGCGCGGCGAGTTGTATTCGATGGACAAGGATTATGATTCTGCGCTGGAATATTTCAACCGCGCGCAGGAAATCAACCCCCATTGGGCGGTTCCCTACTTTGACCGTGGGTCTGTGCTGCTGGAAAAAAAGGATTTTTCCTCCGCTTTGGAAGAGTTGAACAAAGCCATCTCACTTAATGGACAATTTTCCCTGTTCCATGTGATTCGCTCGCAGATTCATTTCAGGCTCGGGAATCTCGACGCCGCGCATAAAGATCAAGACTACGCTGTGAACCTCTCGGAAAAAGATGCTTTGACGATGGTCGAGGTGAATATGCAGGTTTATGAAAACTACCTCGACTGGGCTGAGGATTATTACGCGCGCATTTTGTCGAGGCAGCCAAATTCATGGTACGCCTATCAAGGCCGCGCAGATGCTTATCGCGCCAACAATGAACATGAAAAAGCAGTGATGGATTACACCCGCGCCATAGCAATCGCTCCGCGCGAGGCGCACCTGTACCTGTCGCGCGGCAAATCCTTTTTTACGTCAACGCAAATTGACAAGGCACGGGATGATTTTCAAAAGAGCCTGACTCTGACGGACAAGCAGCATTTGAAACGGCAGGCGGAAGAGATGTTGAAAAGCATTCAGGAGCTTACATGAAAACTGCATTGCTGGTAATTGACATTCAAAAAGACTATTTCCCCGGTGGCAAGATGGAACTTGTAAATCCGCTCGAGGCCGCGAAGAAAGCCTATATGCTTCTTCAATGCTTCCGTGAACATGGCGGGCGTCACGTCCACATTCAACATATTGCGCTGAAACCTGATGCGCCTTTTTTTGTGAGAGGCACAACAGGGTCAGACATTCATGATTCCGTTGCGCATTTCGAGGGTGAGCCGATCGTTTATAAACATTATCCAAACTCATTCCGCGAAACGAATCTGCTTGATTTGTTGAAGGAGTGGGGGATCGAGCGTGTGGTCATCTCAGGCATGATGACCCACATGTGCGTGGACGCCACGGCCCGCGCCGCCGCAGACTTTGGCTTTCAGGTCTGGGTCGCAGAAGATGCCTGCGCCGCGCGTGACCTGAAATATGGTGAAACGACGATTCCCGCGGAACACGTCCACAAGGCGTTTCTGGCGGCGCTGAAGTCTTACGGGCAGGTGATGACGTCAGAGCAAATCATGGCTCAGTTGGCAGCAGAGCAATATGCGTAATAAAACTTAGAGGGTGAAGAGGGGACTATTCCCTGATCTTCACGAAGAATCCACCCGTGTCTTTTTCGTGGATTTCAAACTGATCCTTGAATTTCATCATCATCTTCGAAAGTTGTTTGTGACCGTACGTGCGCGGGTCAAAGCCGGGGTCAAGCTGATAAAGCGCGTTGCCCATGTTCGCCAGCGAAGCCCAGCCATCCTGCTGGACTGCCATTTCAAATGCCTGAGTGAGCAAAGGCACGGGGTCAACTTCCTCTTTTTCTTCCTTGATTTTCTTTGCCCCATCTTTTGGTTTATTGCGCTGCTGTGGGGCAGCCTTTTTCACAGTCACCAGATTTTCGGTATAGACGAACACGTCACAGGCGTTGACAAAAGGCTTGGGCGTTTTCTTCTCGCCGATGCCCATGACAAAGATACCCGTCTCTCGAATGCGGGTAGCAAGCCTGGTGTAATCGCTGTCAGATGAGACGAGGCAGAAGCCGTCCACCACATCCGCGTGCAGGATGTCCATCGCGTCGATGATCATGGCGCTGTCGGTGGCGTTCTTGCCGATCGTATAGCGAAACTGCTGAATGGGTTGGAAGGCGTGAAAGTTCAACGTCTCCTTCCATGAATTCATGTTGGCTGTCGTCCAGTCGCCGTAGATGCGGCGGACGGTCACTTGTCCGTGACGGCCAGCTTCCACCAGCATTTGTGAGAGCAGCCCGGCCTGGGCATTATCGCCGTCGATCAACATGGCGATTTTGTTGCGTGCGAGGGATTTTATCTGTTCGTCTGTCATGTGGTCATTATACACTCCTCTCCGCAATCCTTTACCAAACCTTTACAATGGCTTTATGATAAGCAAACCCAAACATAAGAGAATCGCGCCATGACAAAAATACTCGTAATCGATGATGAACCTTCCATTGTGAATCTTGTTCAGGCGTACCTGAAGCCAGAGGGATATGAAGTGTTCACTGCAGCGGACGGACCTGCTGGACTTAAGGCCGTCCGCGCCTTTAAGCCCGACCTGGTTGTGCTGGATGTCATGCTGCCCGGCATGGATGGATTGGAATTGCTCTCGCGCCTGCGCCGCGAGTCGCAAGTGTATGTCATTTTGCTGACCGCCCGCACCGAAGAGACCGATAAGATTGTCGGCCTCTCTGTCGGGGCGGATGATTACGTGACAAAGCCATTCAGCCCGCGCGAGTTGGTGGCCAGAGTCAAGGCAGCGTTAAGGCGCATTCAAACAGGAGCAGGCCTGGGCGAAGTCGGAAGCGTGCTGGCTTTTCGTCATGTCCGAGTCGATAAAGGCGCGCGCCAAGTCACAGTGGATGATCATCCCATTGACCTGACAGCCAGCGAATTCGACCTGCTGCTTGCGCTTGCAGAGAATCGCGGACGCGTGCTTTCGCGCGAGCAATTGCTGGAGCGCGTTTGGGGTGGTACGTATTTTGGCGAGATGCGTGTGGTGGATGTTCATCTTGGGCACGTGCGCCAGAAATTAGGCGACCCCGATCTGATTGCCACTGTGCGCGGTGTTGGCTATCGTTTCGATGACGAGCCTTTATAGAATTGGTGACCCATGAAAATCATCCGCTCGCATTTGGGTATAAAACTTTTCCTTTCATATTTTGTTGTGATTCTGGTCGGCATGTCAGTCATCGGAATCACCACAAAGTTTGTCATGCCGGCTGCGTACGCGCGGCACTTGTCTTTTATGGAATCGCAGTTCGGCGCTGAAACCGGTACAGGCCAGGGATTAATGGGGCAGGGGCGCGGACAGGGCATGGGTATGATGTCTGAGTTTTATACCAATTTTCAAGCCACGTTTAATGAGTCGTTGGTCATCGCGGTGATCGCGGCATCACTCGTTGCCTTGATTGTCAGCCTGGTTTTTAGCCGAAGTATTCTTGCCCCCGTCAATGTGATGATGAATGCCAGCCAGCGAATCGCGGATGGGCATTATGACGAACGCGTGGAATCTCGCGGCGATGATGAGCTGAATCAACTTGCGGGAAGTTTCAATCAAATGGCAGAACAGCTTGAACAGGTCGAATCCATGCGCCGCCGTTTGATCGGCGATGTGGCGCATGAACTCCGCACGCCGCTCACTGCCATCAAGGGTTATGCCGAAGGGTTGATGGACGGCGTGCTTCCCGCCGCATCCGAAAGTTATCAACAAATTCATGCCGAGTCCGAGCGCTTGAATCGGCTGGTCGATGACTTGCAGGAATTGAGTCGGGTTGAATCTCGCGCGACTCAACTTGATGTTCACCCTGTGGATTCGGCTGCCATCATCAAAACGGTGACAAAGCGATTGCAGCATCAGTTCGATGACAAGCGCGTCAATCTGACCTCGAGCCTGCCGCGTGAACCCATACATCTCCTGGCTGACGAAGACCGGGTGATCCAGATTCTTACCAATTTGATCGGGAATGCTTTGCAATACACGCCTGAGGAAGGATCGGTTACTGTTTCCATCGTCAGTGAAAAAGAGGAAGCGCGCATCTCCGTCCGCGATACTGGCGCTGGCATCCCTCCCGAGCACCTTGCTAAAATTTTTGATCGCTTCTACCGCGTGGACAAATCGCGGGCGCGTTCTCGTGGCGGCTCAGGCATTGGGCTAACGATTGCGAAGCACCTGGTCGAAGCGCATGGCGGTCAAATTTGGGCGGAGAGCGCAGGCGAAAATAAAGGCAGTGTATTTGTGTTTACACTGCCTCTGTCAAAATAGATTATTCTGAAGCTATGGCTGAATTGGTTTGATCACGCCGACATCAGATGGGGCGCCGCCGAATAAGCCAATATCTGTGCAGGAGGGTTTGTCCACCCGCAGCAAGACCACATCATTCGATGAAACATCCACCTGAATCAGCGTCTCCTGCTTGTAAGCCGAGTCGACGGTTAACTTCAACGTCACCTGATATTGAGCTGGCAAGTTTGGAATGCAGACCTTTTTGTCGGGATGTTCGCGGTCTTCGTCGAGCGCGCGCAGCAGGGCGCAGGTGTTGGGCAGATCAACTGTGCCGGTGTTTTTCACTGTCACATAGGCGTTCGTTACTTCGCCCATGCCATGGGTAATGTCGATGCTGGTATTGCAGCCGAGGATGTCTACTACGGCAGATTGAATCGGCGCGGTGGTTGGCGTATCCGAAGGGATGGTCGGCGCAAGCGTCAATGTCAGTGTGGGAGTTTCGGTATTCGTCGGTGTGGCAGAGGCGGTGACGGTAAAGTCTGTTGCAGGCGTTTGTGTGATGATTGCGGTGGGAAACGTCGGCGGCGGCAGGATGAACGGGGTGGCAGTAACAACTCCCGGCGTCCGTGAGGGAATCGGAGTCCAGATGGGGAATGGCTGAGGCGGAATCCCCCATGTATCGCAGGCTGAAAGGAAAATCGCGCAAATAAGTAAAGTGAATAAACCCTTCTTCATCATGCCATTATACCTTCTGATTTTGCGAGGTCGTTTGGGGAAATCATCTGCTCGAAGTTTTTTCTTCTAATTCCTTCCAGCTTGGCTCTACAAGGATCGACCCGTCCGGGAAGATGATGGTTGGGACGCTTCGGTAACCGTTGTTTATGTCCATCACAAACTTAATGGCGGCCTCATTTCCCTCAAGTCCCACGCGAAGGTACTCGATGTGGTTCGCTTCGAAGAATGCCCTTGCCCGATGACAATCCGGACAATATTCAGTGGCGTACATCACGATCTGCGATGGACGTTTGGTGTAAAGATCGGTCAAGGATAAACCCTCCAGTTGTTTTCTATGAATTATGCGATATTCAGCCATCAAGAATACTCGCAACTCTTGCTGGGGTAGATTTTACTTGTGTTTTAGTCCTGCTGCCTGGCAGAAGTACGTTCCGACGAAAGTCGGATGGAAAACCCGACCTAAGTCCATCATGCAAGAGAAGGTTTAAAGATATTATTTTCTAGCCACCTGACAGTTTGCTCAAAGAGCGCATAGAGGTAGCGAAAAAGAAAGCGAGAGAAGCAGGCAACGGTCAATGAAACGCAAGCCAATCTGAAAGAGGCTCAAGTCACGGCGATCCTTGCGATCCACAAAATGG
>JACRBI010000012.1 GCA_016234495.1 Chloroflexota bacterium
ACCAGCGCAGATAGGATGGGATTCCCGCGCGCGTTTTTGGGGTTGAGCATGGCAAGGAAGAGATCAGTGTACATGCCAGACCATCAGAAGAAAGGGAATCGTTCGCCAGGCGGCGGGGGATTTCATGCCGGTGAGGGATTGCTTCTTAAAGAATCTCCAGAAGAACTGAATGATGCTGGTGATCAGGAAGGAAAGGAATACAAGCAGGATCAGGGATGGGATATTGGAATCGGGTAAAGCCCAAAGAACTGCCATCCAGAGTTTGACATCCCCGGCGCCCATCCATCCGCTTGCCCAGGCGGAAAGCAGCAGAAAACATGCCAGCCACAAATCCATAGATCCTGGGAAGTGAGCGATCATGCCCGCAAGAATCAATGGATACGTGGACCAGTTCGGAATGTGCCGGGTGCGCAGGTCATATATGCTTACTGCCAGAAGATAAAAAAGCAACCAGGTCATTGGTCGCTCATGATACAGAGATGGGCGGGTGGGTATGGGGCAAGTGTCGGTTTAAGAATAACGACAGCCAACCTTGATGGCTGGCTGCTTATAACTATAATGAGTGTGCAGGGTGCCTCCTCACTCTGTCGTCCGCTGCAAGGCGGTTGTTTTATTATTTGTACGTTTTAGCTGATCATTTGAAAGTGGACGAGTGTTTGCGGGGGTGGAAAATACCCTGATGCGAATTCAGGAGTCGGATATCCCTGCTTTACCTGTAACGCACGCAGCCGGTTGCCAGGCATTGTCACTGCCGAAAATATTACCGAGTATTTGATGATCCGCTCGGCTATTCGAGCATCAGGCTGAGTAGTCTTCACTTTCTGAGCGGCTTGGCGAGCATAGATGAGAGAATTCTTATCCACAACTGTCTTTTCTGTTGTATACTATACACTAACTCCGATGGGGAGTAGCTCCCGATTTGTTTCGGGATGGACAGTCGTCAAGACGGAAAGAAATTTCCCGGCTGTCTGAAAGAAAACGCAAGACCATCGCCTTCAAGGCGGTGGTCTTTTTTGTTATGAGGTGATATGAAATCAAAAACTCGCGGCGAAGCCGAAGCCGAAGTGACCCAGGCGGTCATCAAATTTGAAAAAGAGTACCTCGGGCGAGGTCCGCTTGATGCGCGCACGTTTTTTGTCCAAGACATGATTCTCGTGCGCCTGCGCGGCATCATTACTCCGGCAGAACGAAAGCTGGCTGAAAGCCGCGAGGGACAAAACCTTGTCAAGGAGACGCGCCGCCAGTTGTTCGAGTCATCCCGCCCGCTGATCGAGGAGATAGTGACGCAGATTATTGGCTGTCAACTCGTCAGCCTGCACACGGATATGAGCACCAAAACTGGTGAACGTATTATCGTGCTGACCCTGGATACGAATCTGGATACACTTTACAGGTAGCTGCAAACTGAAATCGAACCCCAACCCCGGTGGATTGGGCAAAAGGCAGGCTTCGCAAGAAGCAGGCAAGTTGCAAAATAGACCGGCATTGCTCTCCAAAAGAGAGTAGTGCCGGTCTTTATTCTTCAAAGGAGAAAACATGTCAAAACGAACTTCACAGATTATCTGTGCCGGTCAACTGAAAGGCGCGAAATTGAAAATCAAAGCGGTTAAAAATGACGGCTTGCAGGAGTATGCAACGATTATCAATCGGGGTACGGTTGCCCAGCCAATGTCCGGCTGGGTGCTTGCCAGCCTGCGCGGACAGACATTCTACCTTTTCCCGGACGATTTAATGTTCGAACCAGGCATGATCGTGAAGGTTCAGAGCGGGCAACAGGAACCAAAAAATACAAACAACGACTGGGGTATCTGGAAAAAATTGTTGTGGACAATTGACCAGGTTTGGAACAACCACAGCGATACTGCAATTTTATTTGACGCTCATGGCTTGGAGATTGACCGACATTCCTATCCGCACGAGCGCGTGGTGGGAAGTAGCGCCAACCACCGAAAAGTATTGATACGCAACGACGACGGATTTGAAATTGTCAATGAATCGCTCCGCCGGGCGAAAAAAGCAACCCGGAAACAGAGCGGCGTGTTAGCAGATCAACCATCAAACGACTAAAACAAATCAATGGGCATCATGGAGTTATTTATGAATCGTCTGCACCCCGTATCCAGGCACGAAGATATTTTCCCTGAGTACCGTGATACCCCGATCGGTCTGCTTTTGGAATATCACAATCTTAATCGCGATTTAGACGCTCACACGCAAGCGCTGCTGCTGATAGGGATGTGTATGGATAACCGCAAGCATCTTCGGATACCCGATAACTTTGCGTAGATTATCCGCGCGGGCGGAGCAAACTTGCGTTTTAGCGAGTTCAAAGTGTCCTACGCGATTGCGGTTGGCGGAGCAAAGTCCATTGCCTTGATCGGGCATACTCAATGCGGCATGGTGAACTTGATGTCGAAAAAAACCGCGTTCATACAGGGTCTGGTGAATTATGCGGGATGGGAACGCGAATCGGCGGAAGATCACTTCAACCACTATGCGCCCATATTTGAAATCGGGAACGAAGTGGATTTTGTTTTGAGTGAAACCAAGCGGTTGTGCTTGCGGTATCCAAAAATACAGGTTGCCCCGCTGTTATATCGTGTAGAAGATAACCTCTTGTACTTGGTACAGGAAAAGTACAGGAAAACCAAGAGTAATAAATTGAATTGATTTCAACAATCAACAGGAGAAAAATGGAATACTTGAACATGCTCGAAACCCAAATCCTATCCACCCTTCAGTCCCTGTATGATTCTTGGGGCTGGCTCGGTGTTGCGGCGCTGTTAATTTTTGAAAACGCCACCGGCATCATGCCCAGCGAAATTATTCTGGGACTGGCAGGCTGGATGCTGATCTCTGAACATCAACTGCCCGTCTCGATGATCTTCGTCGGTGGATTGTACGCCGCCATCGGCAGCACGTTTGGTGCGTCTATTACCTACTGGGCAACTCGGCTCGGTGGTCGTCCTCTAGTGGATAAACTCGCCCGCTGGGTCCGTATTGATCTTGCACATATCGCCCGCGCCGAAAGCCAATTCCATCGCTGGGGCGCAGGGTTGGTGCTGGTCGGACGCGTCATGCCCGGCATCCGCACGCTGATCAATATCCCGGCTGGGCTGGCACGCATGCCTTTCCTCACCTTTTTTGCTGCCACATTTATCGGCGCTTATATCTGGTGCACCCTGCTGATTGGCGCAGGCTATGTGCTCGGGCACGAATGGACACTTATCAGCCATTACCTCAAACAATATTTTCAATACCTGCTGGCAGGCGGACTGACCATAATTGCCGCCTACGTTTTGCTCAACCGCCGCTCGCTTCGGCTTGCGCCTGTAAGGATAGATGATTAGCGACCTGATTTTACAAAAAGGAGGATCCCATGTCCAATCAACCGCATCCTGTTTACCATTTTCCAAGTATTCGCAAACTTTGGAAGCCTGCTGCCGCCACCGGAGCCGGGGGCGCATCTCTCATCCTCTGGTTCGAGGAGATTATCGTCTTTGTGGCAGATTTCATTGGCGTGATTCTCCTGACAATCCTGGGTGGGTTGATTTGCCTGTTCGATAATTTCATCTTCAAGTCCCGCATCCCCCGGCGCGAGGATTTGCAAGACACAAAAAATAATGGAGTGAAAAATTAAACCTATGCAACCAAATAAATTCTGGCACACCCAGACAACCGAACAAGCTTTTGCCGAACTCAAAAGCCAGCCCACTGGCTTGAGCCAGGCGGAGGCGCTCGAGCGCACTTTGCAATACGGCGCAAATGAAATTCAAGCAGCAAAACGCATATCCGCCTGGCAAATTTTACTGGAACAGTTCAAGAATATTCTGATCTTGATTCTGCTTGGTGCAACCGCCATCTCCCTTTTTCTAGGGCATGGTGTCGAGTCTATCGCCATTGCGGTGATTGTGTTGTTCGCGGTTTTGCTGGGCTTTATCCAGGAATATCGCGCCGAACGCGCGATTGAAGCCTTGAAGCAAATGGCGGCGCCCACCGCCTCCGTTCTGCGTGACGGGGTGGAAGTGAAAATCCCTTCGCGTGACCTAGTGCCGGGGGATGTGATCATCTTGCATACCGGCGACCGCATGCCTGCAGATGCCCGCCTGCTCGAAGCGATTAATCTACAGATAGAGGAAGCCGCGCTCACCGGAGAATCGGTCCCGGTGGAGAAACACGCCCAGCCAATTCCAACCAACGACTTACCTGTCGGCGACCGCAAGAACATGGTCTACGCCGGAACCGCTGCCACCTACGGACGTGGCAAGGCGTTGGTCGTCGCCACGGGAATGCAGACCGAGTTCGGCAAGATCGCCCAACTTCTGCAAACCGTCGAGACCAGCAAGACTCCGCTTCAGCACAACTTGGATAAGGTCGGTACGGCGTTGGCGCGTGCGGCTTTCGTGGTGGTTGCCATCATCGTCGCGCTAGGCTTGTTTCGAGGGCAGCCGTTCGTCGAGATGCTCATCTTTGGCATTGCGCTGGCTGTGGCGGTTGTCCCTGAAGCCCTACCTGCCGTTGTCACTATTTCGTTGGCGATTGGCGTGCAAAAGATGGTCAAGCGCAACGCGCTCATCCGCCGCCTGCCCGCAGTCGAAACGCTGGGAAGCACCTCTGTGATTTGCTCGGATAAGACAGGCACATTGACCAAGGATGAAATGACCGTGCGGAAAATTTTCGCCGCTGGACAGTTGTTCAGCGTTTCGGGAGCGGGATACTCGCCAGTCGGCGAGTTTTCACTCAACGGAAGTGGATCAATCGCGCCGACAACTGGTCTGCAAAAACTATTGACCGCCGCCACGCTGGCATCTGACACACACCTGACCAGTGGCGCTGGAAATAAATCGGGTAATGAATGGTCGATTAAGGGCGATCCAACCGAAGGAGCGTTGGTGGTCGCTGCGGCAAAGGCTGGGCTGCAGAAAGAGTCGCTCGATTCAGAATATCCACGGATGCAGGAAATCCCATTCTCATCCGAAACAAAACGCATGACCACTTTGCATCAGACAAATGGAAGTCTGACGGCGTATGCCAAGGGCGCGCCGGAGATGATTTTGGAAAGCTGCGATTGGCACTTGACTGCCGATGGCGTGAAACCGTTTGATGACATGGGGCGAAAACAAGCTCTGGCGATGGCGCAGGATATGGCGGGTGAAGCTCTTCGTGTGCTTGCGATTTCAACAAAGCCAGACGCTACACTTGAAACGGCGCAGACCGGCATGACATTTTTAGGGCTTGCAGGCATGATCGATCCGCCGCGCCCCGAAGCCAAAAGCGCAATTGCGACCTGCGCGCAAGCCGGCATTCGGGCAGTGATGATCACCGGCGACCATCCCGTAACGGCACAAGCGGTGGCGCGTGAACTGGGTCTGCTCAAGACAGGGCGCGTTGTCACCGGCGCAGAACTTGAAGCGATGAGCGACGAACAATTCAAACGCGAGGTCGAAACGATTGAAGTCTACGCGCGCGTTTCCCCGGCGCATAAACTACGCGTGGTGACGGCGCTGCAAGCCAACGGTCACATTGTGGCAATGACCGGTGACGGCGTGAACGACGCTCCATCGCTCAAGAAAGCGGACATTGGGATTGCGATGGGCATCACCGGCACGGACGTTACCAAGGAAGCCGCCGCGATGATGTTGACCGATGATAACTTCGCTTCGATTGTAGCGGCAGTCGAGGAAGGGCGCGGGGTATTCGGCAATATCAAGAAATATCTGATGTTCCTGCTTTCATCAAACATCGGCGAAATCACCTTGATGGTGGCGGCCACCATGATGGGCATGCCATTGCCATTAACTGCGGTGCAAATCCTGTACGTCAATCTGGCGACAGACGGTTTGCCCGCGCTGGCGCTGGCAGTTGACCCGGCGGAAAAAGATTTGATGAAGCGCAAGCCGCGCAACCCACGCACGGGCATTTTCACCCGCCCGGTCAAATACATCCTGGGAATCGCCGGGCTTTGGTCTGGTTTCGTCAATATCAGCCTGTTCCTCTGGGCGCTAAATTCGGGACGCAGTATTGAAGAGGCGATGACGATGACTTTCGTCTCACTGGTGGTGATCCAATTCTTCAAAGCCTATAATCACCGCTCCGAACATATCACCGTATTTGAGCGTCCCTTCCGTAATAAGTGGTTGAATAGGGCCATCGTATGGGAATTTGCGCTCTTGCTTCTCATTGTCTACCTGCCCTTCCTGCACGAACCCTTCAATACCTACAGCCTGCCGCTGATCGATTGGGTCATCGTCTTTGCCGTTGCCGCTTCCATTACCCCGGTACTGGAATTTGTTAAGTGGATGATCCGCAAGGGCTGGCTTGGAGCAATGGAGTAACCTGACCCATGCTTTAGCGCATGAACGAATGGAGAAAAAAATGAAACTTCAACTTATGTTCCTTCTCATGGATGTTCTCCTTTTACTTGCTTGCAGCTATCTTTGGTTGAAAAATGCTTTTGTTCATGCACTTCAATGGCGCCTGAAAAATACCAAATCGTGATTAAAGGAGATTACTAATGGCAACCCAAAAGAAAAGACGGAAGCGAGACATCGAGAAGAACTACCCTGTGAAACAGTTTGTCAAAAAACTGCGGCGACTTGCCGACTGCATCGAGCAGGGTCAGAGATTTCAAATTCAAGTGGCAGGGGAGCGCGTCTCCATCCCCGCCACTTCCATTATCAACATCGAACATGAGCGCGACGCCTCATCTGAGGAGGTGGAATTCCAGCTCAGGTGGCCACTCGAAAAAAAGTAGCACACTGCACAAGAATAAAAGCCGACTGCGAACTTGCGTTTACAAATTCTACAGTCAGCGCGTCAGATACCGCATATTTCGCCGTTTCAGCGCGGCTCTCTGCTGACGGCCAGGAGAATTAGCATATGGATTGGTTAGCTGACCCCCAAACATGGATCGCGTTCGTTACACTCCTCGCCCTCGAACTCGTCCTCGGCGTGGACAACGTGATCTTCATTTCGATTCTGGCTGGAAAACTCCCCACCCATCAGCAAGGCCGGGCACGCACCATTGGCCTTGTACTGGCAATCGTCTCGCGCGTCCTGCTCCTGTTCTCGCTCTCGTGGATCATTGGACTCACCGAACCATTGTTCTCGGTGCTCATGTATGAGATATCCGGGCGCGATATTATTCTTATCCTCGGCGGCCTGTTTTTACTCGGCAAGAGCACGCATGAGATTCACCAAAAACTGGAGGGCGTTGAGGGATACGCCTCAGCCCGTGTCGGTCCCTCGTTCGCCAGTGTCATTGTGCAGATTCTTCTGCTGGATGTCATCTTCTCGCTCGATTCGGTCATTACCGCCGTGGGCATGGTTGACCAACTGGCGATCATGATCGCCGCTGTCATCATTGCGGCGGGAGTGATGATTGTTACCGCCAGACCGATCAGCAGTTTTGTGGATCGCCATCCCACCATCAAAATGCTCGCATTGAGTTTTCTCCTGCTCATTGGCTTCACCCTGATCGTCGAAGGTCTTCACCAGCACATCCCCAAAGGCTACATCTATTTCACGATGGCATTCTCCGTATTCGTAGAGATGCTCAACTTGCGCCTGAGAAAAGTTCATGTAGCGCCGGTGAAGTTGCACGAGGCATACGTTGGCGAACCATCGCCATACCGCAAACGGGATCTTTAATTATCGATGCCAGAGAAACTCCTTTCTAATGGATTATGTGCTGATTCTATTTCTGAGAGAAACGCAAGGCAGCGCGGGCGGCGATGCAATTGCAGTCCGTTGACAGAGAGATCGCCCCGATCAATCTGTGCAGTTCCTGTTCACTCGTGGCGGCTCCGGAGTCCAAGCCTGGGAGCTTGGAGAGGCGTTGGACCCCGGAAGATTAGATATAAAGCGACACTGCAGGCTGTTGGATCGAGTGATACGAACTGTGCTTGATCCATGCAAGCCGCTCTGTGCACTTGAACGACTGTTATGAAAAGATTATTGACCCGGCCATCCGATCTGCCCCTGTCCTTCACGCACCGCCCAATAGATGACTCCACCCCAATTCCAGGAACGCTGATATTGAGGATTGCTGATACTGCCGGCATCATCCATGCGTCGCAATGTCAGGTTGGTATCCCAGTATGCGTCTGGCGTGCCATCATTGTTGATATCCGCCATTCTCGCGGCAGGTAGATTTGCCACAGCTGACGGGGGAATCTCGCCTCCGCTGGAATGGTTTTTCCATTCATAACCAGTGATGCCACGATGTCCGGTTCCGCCCCCGCAGTTGTAATTTCCGTTGCCATTCGGACCGGCAAGACAGCCCTCGATGGCTTCATACTGCTGATAACGCAACTCCCAGAACAACTTGTAGGGGGCGCGTCCATTACCGACGAACAAAGGCATGTCCCCAGGCAGTTCATCCAGTCCACTGACACTGCCTGCGAGTGTGGTCGCTCCCACAGCCGGATGGGATGGTACTTCCCATTGAATGGTTTGGCTTGCGCCATTGGATAACATCAGGTCTCCAATCAGAGGCAGAGTCACAAACATGGGACCAGCAGGTCGCAAGGTCAGGATCAGGCGTAGATTTTGCCAGTCGCCCACCTGTGGATGACTG
>JACRBI010000011.1 GCA_016234495.1 Chloroflexota bacterium
CAAGGCGTTCTCAAAGTAGATTGACAAGTTTATAAAACGGCGGCAAAGCCTTAACGCGAATTTGGCGAATGAAGCAAATTGCGCGAATTTTTTTGAAATTTTCGCGAAATTCGCTCAATTAGCGTAATTCGCGTTAAAGTTTTTTCGACCTTGAGAAAGCCATACCTTCCCCTTGAGGAAAAAGGCGCAATTTGTGACCGTGATGGGTATAATTGGAAAAACCTATTTTCAACTTTCAAACCTTCAACTTTAAAACCTGTAACCCCGATGAATCACCTCTGGTCACCCTGGCGTATGAAATATATCGAAAACCATGAAAAAGAATCTGGCTGTGTGTTTTGCATTGCACAAGCCATGGCCGACGGCGCCGAGAATCTGATCGCCTTTCGCGGGCAACTCGCGTATGTGATCCTCAACCGCTACCCGTACACCAGCGGACATCTGATGGTCATCCCTTTTGAGCACAAGCCCAACCTTGAGGAACTCGATCCGCAGACCCGCGCCGAGATGATGGAACTCGCTTCGCGCTGTACCTCTGTGCTGCGTGCTGTCTATCGGACAGAATCCTTCAACATGGGCATCAACATCGGCGAGGCGGCAGGGGCGGGCGTACTGGGACATGTCCACATCCACATTGTTCCGCGTTGGGCCGGAGACACGAACTTCATGTCCGCAACGGGAGGGACGCGCGTCCTGCCTGAGGCGCTGGAGGACACGTATCAACGCGTTCGCGAGGGGTTTCAAATCGTAAAGTAGAGGAATTATGCATTCCTATGTCCTTTCCCTAAAAACGCTCTTTGAACAAAAAGCAGACCCCGCGCAGGCGGGGCGGATGAAAAAATATATGCGTGACCAGTTTGAATACCTTGGAATCAAAACACCGCAAAGAGCGGCGCTGACGAAAGAATTCATCGGCGAGTATGGACTCCCTCCGTTTGACCAGTTGGATGTTATTTTACGGGAACTATGGTCGCTGCCGCAGCGGGAATTTCAGTACGCGGCGATAGGTTTTTTAGGGCGGCTTGAAAATAAACTTGAGTCCGATTTCATCACCGTCATTGAATACCTTCTCGTTACCAAATCCTGGTGGGATACGGTGGATACGCTGGCGGGAAATTCGGTCGGGACTCACTTCAAGCGTTTCCCCAAAGTGCGCGAGAAATATCTCAAGAAGTGGCGCAAGTCTGATAATTTCTGGCTGCGCCGCACAACAATTCTTTTTCAACTCGGCTACAAACAGGATACGGATTTCGACCTTCTGTGCGAGATCATCAAGGAAAACCTCGGCTCGGACGAGTTCTTCATCAACAAGGCCATTGGCTGGGCGTTACGTCAGTACGCGCACACGAACCCTGTGCCTGTGAAAAGGTTCGTGAAAGCCACAAAGGATTTGCATCCATTAAGCCGGCGCGAGGCGTTGAAAAATATTGGGGAATGAAGATTTAGTTGCCCCGCCCCTACACATTCCGCATAAAATCTGCGATCTCAGCAAAACGAGACTTAAGTTGTTCGATCACTACCGGGTGGACTTGGCTTTCATCCAACGCCTTGTTCATGCACCACAACCACTGGTCACGCTCAACTTCACCGATCGAGAATGGCATGTGACGCTGGCGTAATTTGGGCGGGCCATATTTTTGTGCGTAGAGCGCAGGTCCACCTGCCCAGCCGGAGAGGAACATGAAAAGTTTTTCGCGGGAAGTTGTCAGGTTTTTCGGATGCAAGGCGCGGATTTCCGCCGCTTCGGGCGCCGAGTCCATGATGTCGTAGAAGCGGTCAATCAGCGAACGCAGGCCCGTCTCGCCACCGATCAGCTCGTAAAGGGAGGGATTAATCTCGATCATGGCAGGATTGTAAACGATAAAATTGTTTCGCACCAATTTTTTGATTCCCGCCTTGACATTCCCCATCCTGACCCTTATAATCTCGGTCGCTTTCCTGACTAGCTCAATCGGCAGAGCGAGCGGCTGTTAACCGCTAGGTTCTAGGTTCAAGTCCTAGGTCAGGAGCCAACGAGACCTCCGAGTTCTTCATGAACTCGGAGGTCTTTGCTTATATCATCTATCAGGCCATGGGATTTCAGCCGGCCCGGCATAGCCATGTTTTTCCTGAAAAAATACTCTTCCATGGGATGGTGTACTGCATCCTGCTTCGTCCACAAATGTGATTACTGGATAATTCGATGCAAGCGGATCGAAAATCAATTTGCCACCTTCACAGCGCCACACTTCGATAATGTAGATGAACATGTTTTCATCTTCCTGGTCACCTGCGGTTAAAGGGATGGCGATCCATGTGACGGTTACTCTGTTTTTATCCTTCACGTCGCGGACTGCGCTCAAAACAGTTGTGGGACTGTAGTAGGGCGAAACAGGAATCTTATACCCATCCGGGTACATGGGTTTTAGTGTTTGTTGATCGCCGGATATTTTCAAAAATTTGGAATGCACCCAGCAGCGCTGCGGTTCGTTCTCAACCAAAAGCCAGCTATTTCCATCCGTGCGGCCGATGAGTTTAATATTTGCGCCTTTCTTCAGCGCAAACAGATATAAATATTCCGGCCCCGGGCCATAGCGGCAGCTGAGCAAATCTGCGGTGACGGTGGCCTTCAAGCTTTCAACAAATGGGATCGGAGTTGCGGTGGGGCTGCTCGTTGGGATGGATGTGGCTGTCGCTGTGGCAGACGGGGTCGGCGCATCTGTCGGCGGGACAACTGTTGCGGCGACAGGAGCAGGTTCAACGGTGGGAGTGGACGCGGGAGCGCAGGCTGTCAGCATGAACAGAAGAATCGCCGTAATAAAATATTTCATGCAGTTATCTGTGATCCGTTTTCCAATCAAAAAATTGAACCGATTCAATGTCGCTCAGTGGCAGCAGGGTTAATTTATCCTTGCGGCCATCGCGCCGGTAGATTTTATACAGCGCGTCCTTCGGGTCGCGGACCTTTGCCACGAGATTTACTTTTTTATTGACCAGCGCCAGCAAGTCCAGCCGTTTGACGAAGAGGAAAGCGTTTTGTTTTTCGAATGCGATCAAGTCCGCTTTGCCGAACAGCCAGCCGACTTTGCCGCGCACGTTTTGAAGTTCAACCCAGACGAAATCATTTTGCCCGCCTTCGTCTTTTCTGTTGATTCTTTTTCGGCCTTTTACTTCCACCCTGTATTGATGCTCGCCTTTCTCGATCAGAAAATCCCAATGCTCTTCAATGTTTTCCGTTTGCGATGACTCTGAAACCTTCCACCCCGATCTGACAGCCGTCAGGATGAACATATCCTCGGCCTGTTCACCGATCTCGAGCGAATCTTTTTTGTCGAATTTATTGCGCGTGTTTGGCATGTTCTTTTTTCTTCTTGAGCGGCTCGATACCCAGAATGCGCTTGCGCGCCAGTTCGCAATATTTTTTGTCCACGTCAATGCCGACGGCTTTGCGGTTGTTGTTGACCGCGGCCAGCAGGGTGGTTCCACTGCCTGCAAATGGATCGAGTACCACATCATCTACATAACTGAAAAGTTTTACACACCTGCGCGGCAGTTCAAGCGGAAATGGAGCCGGGTGGCCGATACGTTTTTTGCTTTCGCCGTTGAACGTCCACAACCCATTCGTCCAATCCATGAATTCGTTTCGTTCAATGTCGGAGATTTTGCTGCCGCTGGTTTTCTTCCAATTCTTTTTGTAAAGCACAACGATCAATTCCACCGGCGCGATCACGTACGGCGCGGATGCGCTCTTCCATGACCCCCAGGCAGTTCGGCGCGATATGTTCCCTTCGTTCCAGACAATCGTGGAGTGATAGTGGAAGCCGATCTCCTTCGCAATCGTTGTCAGGTCGGCGCCGACGCTTTGCTGGCCGCCTTTGTTCTTATCCAGCGGAACATTCAGGCAGAAACGACCGTCATCTTTCAGCCACTCAAAACAGCGTGACATCCATTGCCGGCTGAACTCCAGATATTCCGCATACGAAACATCGTCCCTGTGCGAGTTATATTGGATGTCTACGTTGTACGGCGGCGACGTGACCACAAGGTCAACGCTGTCCGCATCCACGAGACTGGTCGTTAAAACATCGTCATGAATGAGCGTGAACTTCTCGTTTTGAAAATGGATTCCCAGTGATTTCATGCCCGGATTATAGCCCAGGTCTCATTTGCTTTGCGTGCTCAATTTACATTCCAGACAATTTTTTCGATATAATCCTTGTATGACTTCCAATCGTACTTCCCGCCGTGATTTGCCAAAGCAGATTCTTGCCGCACTCGCCGGCGGATTCATCCTTTTTCTTGCCATCATCCTCACATGGACTTTGAGTTATCAACTCATGTACGCCGGGCGCATCTTCCCCGGCATTTCCGTGGCAGGGGTTGACCTTTCGGGTCTTTCCCGCAACGAGGCCGTGCTCAAATTAAGCCAGACACTTTCCTACCCCAATACAGGCAAAATCTTGTTCCGCGCCGCTGATAAAAATTGGGTGGCTTCTCCGTCCGATTTGGGCATGGTGTTTGACCCGTCTGCCAGCGCATCGGCGGCCTACGAAGTTGGGCGCTCCGGTGGACCATTCACTGCGCTTGCCGGACAGGTCAGCGCCCGCGGATTTGGGTATGACGTTGCGCCGGTCATCATCTTTGACCAGCGCGTGGCATACAACTACCTGCAAAATATCGCGGCGCAGGTTGACCAACCCGTGATTGAGGCCAGCCTGCACTTGGAAGGGACGACCGTGTCTGCTTTGCCGGGTCAGATTGGGCGTTTGATCAACCTCGATGCGACGCTCATTTACCTCGCCGCCCAATTGCAATCCTTTCGCGATGGGGAAGTGCCGCTCGTCATTCAGGAGGCCGCTCCCAAACTGCTGGATGTCTCCTCGCAAGCCGAAATCGCGCGCCAAATCCTCAGCCAGCCTTTGACCATCACCATCCCAAACCATCGCGAAGGTGACCCCGGCCCGTGGACGTATGACGTCCCTGTGCTGGCAAACATGATCGGCGTGAACGTGGCTGATGTGAACGGCAAAGCGGAAATGCAAGTGGGACTCAACCCCAGCATGTTGCGCAACACTTTGACGGAACTAAAAACCTTCGTAGACCGTCTGCCTGCCAATGCGCGGTTTATTTTTAACGACGGCACAGGCCAGATCGAATCCATCTCTGCTTCGAGCGTGGGCCGCTCAATGGATGTCGAAGCCAGCATCAAGGCCATCAATGACGCCCTCTTGCGCGGCGAGCATACGGTTACGCTCTCCGTCGTCGAGCAGCAGCCCGCTGTCGCTGATACAGCTACCGGCGCGGAGTTGGGCGTCGTGCAGTTAATCCAGCAGCAGACGACCTACTTTTACGGCTCGAGCGATGCGCGCATCCAAAATATCGTGGCTGCTTCCGAGCGTTATCACGGGCTGCTCGTCGCGCCGGGCGAAACATTTTCGATGGGCAGCGTGCTGGGCGATGTCAGCCTTGAAAACGGATTTGCAGAGGCGCTCATCATTTACGGCGGGCGCACCATCAAAGGCGTTGGCGGTGGAGTCTGTCAGGTAAGCACCACGCTTTTTCGCACCGTATTCTTCGCGGGCTTCCCTGTCGTTGAAAGATACTCCCACGCGTATCGCGTTTCATATTATGAAATGGACGCCAGCGGCTCAGTGGACACAACTTTTGCAGGCATGGACGCGACTGTCTACTTCCCGCTGGTGGATTTTAAATTCCTGAACGATTCATCTTCCTGGTTGTTGATGGAAACCTACGTGGATGTTGGCGCGCGCACCCTTACCTGGAAACTGTATTCCACCTCTGACGGACGCAGTGTCACCTGGGAAACCTCCGGCCCATCCAATACAGTCCCCCCGCCGGAGCCGGTCTTTGAAGAGAATGCAGACTTGAAAAAGAACCAGATCAAGGAAGTGGATCACGCCGCCGAAGGCGCAGATGTAAATATTACACGGACCGTCTGGCGCAATGGGCAGATATATTTTTCCGACCCGTTCCAAACCCACTACCAGCCGTGGCAGGCCGTCTGCCAGTACGGCCCTGAGACCGAGAACCCGGAAAAGAAAGCCAAAAATCAGGGACTTTGCCTTTCGCCGAATACATGACAATATGTCGTTGCGAGGAGCGGAGCGACGACACTTGCGCCGTACGTGATTTGCTAAGCAAATCATGCGGTGAGCAACCTCCTGTTATTAGGAGACTGCTTCGGCAAGAACACACCTGCCCTGGCGGGTGGTGCCAGGGAGAGCCCCTCGCAGCGACACCGAATTTATTCACATGGTACAATCTTTTCCACTCAAAGGAGACAACATGGTTAGTACAGAACTGCTTGAAATATTACGCTGCCCCAATTGTGTTCGCGAAAAACAAGGCTTGCTCGTCCTGCATAAAGATGCCTGGCTCATCTGCCAGGATTGCGGCCGCAAATATCCCATCGTGGATGACATCCCCGTCATGTTGATTGACGAAGGCGACAAGTGGGTCAGCACTGCGCAAGACGCGCTCCCGATTCCCCCGCCCGCAAAATAGAATGCCCGCCAAACTACAGGCGCTGCTGGCTGAATTAACCAGTGGTGACGATGCCCGCGCAGAAAATTCCATTCCCGCAATCGTGGATTTGGGAAAGGCGGTTATCCCGGCGTTATTGGATTTGACCCGCGCCGCAGAAGCTGACTTGCGCTGGTGGGCGGTGCGCGCGCTGGCCGCCTCGCCTCACACCCTGACCGTTGACCTGATCCCGCTTCTCAGCGACTCAGCGCCGGAAGTACGCTCCGCTGCCGCGCTGGCCATCTGTACTCACCCGGACGAGAGCGCGATACCGGCGCTGATCAACACGCTGGCAGACGAAGATTCTCTGACAGCGGGGTTGGCAGGCAATGCCCTCGCGAAGATCGGAAGTCCTTCGGTGCCGAGCCTGCTCGAGGTCATGAATGATGCGCCGGTTGGCATCCGCATTATTTCTTTGCGCGCGTTGACTGAGATTCGCGACCAGCGCGCCATCCCAGTCATGATGAAATGTTTGAGCGAGGACTCCGCCGTCTTGCAATATTGGGCGCAGGAAGGTCTGGAACGACTTGGGCTGGATATGGTTTACATGAAGCCCTGAGGTTTTACAAAAAATGAATCGATTTGAAACTCTGAAGAAAATTAAATTTCCAAAATTATCCATTGGACAGATGATCTTTTGGGGAATCACATTTGCATTGGCCATTGGCGTTTTTATTTTCACGCGCAACTTTACAGATTGCTGGTCTCTCACCAATTTGCCGGGAATTCCGACCGCCAATTGTGCGAACAGTTCAAATACTGCAGTTCAATTTAATCCCGAAGGCACGCCCATCGCCACCGACGAGGCTCCGCCGCCCACGCCGGTAGTCATCCCCGAAGCGGCTTTACCGCCCGCCTGGGACGGCGCCAGCCGCATCAACATCCTGTTCATCGGCCTCGATGCGCGCGATTTGGAAGCGCAAAGCGGCCCGCCGCGCTCTGACACGATGATGCTGATCACCATTGACCCGATCAGCAAGACCGCGGGCATGTTGTCCATTCCGCGTGACCTGTGGGTGAATATTCCGGGCTTTGGCTATGGCCGTATCAATATGGCATATTTCGACGGCGAAGGCGCAAAACTGCCCGGCGGAGGCGCCGGCCTCGCCATGAAAACCGTCTCGCAGTTTATCGGCGTTCCAGTGGATTATTATTTGCAGGTGGACTTTAATGTCTTCGTTGACATTGTTGACATGCTCGGCTGTATTGAAGTCACCCCGACTGAGGTGATGATCCTTGACCCGATCGGCCCGGGTCTCGATCACCATAAGCTTACTCCGGGCGGCACGCGCGAGCTTTGCCAGGGCTGGAAGGTGCTGGCATATGCCCGTAATCGACATACGAAGGGCGGTGACATTGACCGCGCCAAGCGTCAGCAGGAAGTGGTCTTTGCCTTGCTAAAAAAGGTGTTCGACCCCGAGGTCTTCCCGTCCTTGATCGCCAACGCTCCGCAGACCTATCAGGGACTCTCCTACGGCATTCGTACCAATATGGATCTCGAAGACGCCATCAGGCTGGCGGTGCTTGGCAAGGATATTCCACGTGAAAGCATAAAGTCCGGTGTGATCGATAACACCATGGTCACGGCAGATAGCGTCATTCTGGGCGGCGAGAATGCTAGTATCTTGAAACCGATCACAGACAAGATTCGCGTTCTGCGCGACGAGATTTTCACTTCGACGGGGCCGCTCAGCCCCATGGCGCAAGGCGACCCCGCGACCCTGATGCGCGCCGAGGAAGCGCGTGTCCGCATTGTGGATGGGACATTCACGCCCGGGCTTGACCAGCGTGCGGGAGTGTACTTCCAGTCACAGGGCATGAACGTGACCGAGGTTGGCGCAGCGGATACCACATACAGTTCAACGCTGATTATTGTCTACGGCCCCAAACTCTACACCTTGAAATATTTGCAGTCCGTGTATGGAATTCCCGACAACCAGATTCGATTCAGTCCCGACCCCGCGCAGACCGTGGATATCGAGATCAGGCTCGGCTCGGATATTGCCGGCAGTATTCCGTAAATGATTTGCGGTGACTATTAAACAAAAAAGACTCGCAGCGCAAGCCGCGAGTCTTTTTTGTTTGCGGAAAAATTTATGCCCAACCTTGATTGCGAATGAAATCGCTGATCATCGGGATCTTCACGTCCTGTCCCTGGTATGCCTGGTAAGCCCACCAGAGCATGATGAGGAAGAGAACAGCGCCGAAGCCGCAGGTGACGGTTGAAAGAATGGACAGCACAACAGTGGCAACTAATGACTGAACCGCATTAAATTTAACGTAGGGGCGGCTTTTCTTGTCTTCCATGAAAAGAACGACGAGAGCGATGAGGGGAATGATGTAACCGAGCATTGCCCATAACTTGTCATCGCTGGTGATCTCTGGGGACATTGGTTCTTGAGACATGTTTATTCCTCCGAATAAATTGGTTTTGGATTTGCAGTATTTTACAACCAATCCAACTATCATGCAACCGGAAGATTTTCACCCGTGAGTACTGCTATTAAAACTTTGATATTCAGCAAATTACACAACAAGCGGTAAAATCAAACGCATGTCCATTCGCATTGTCTTCATGGGTTCACCCGAATTTGCCTTATCAACGCTTTCCGCGCTGGCTGCGGCGCAGCAATATCATGTCGTCGGCGTGGTCACACAACCAGACCGCTCCTCCGGGCGCGGGCGCGAATTAAAATCGCCGCCAGTTAAAACCCTCGCGCTTGAATTGAACATCCCCATCATGCAGCCTGAAAAATTGCGCGCGCCCGAAGCCATGGAACAACTCCGCTCGTGGGCTCCCGACCTGATCGTTGTCGCCGCCTTTGGGCAGATACTCAAAAAAGATGTGCTCGACCTGCCGCGCTACGGCTGCATCAACGTCCACGCCTCACTGCTTCCGCGCTGGCGCGGTGCCGCTCCCATCAACGCCGCGATTTTGGCCGGGGATGAGGAAACCGGCGTGACCATCATGCAAATGGATGCAGGACTCGACACCGGCCCCATGCTTGCGATGAAATCCATCCGCATCAAACCCGACGATACAGCTGGTTCTGTCTTAACGGCATTATCCACTCTGGGAGCAGATCTCCTGAACGAGACCCTGCCCGAATACATCTCCGGCAAACTGACAGCCCGGCCGCAACCTGCAGAAGGCGCGACCTATGCGCCCATGCTGAAAAAGGAAGACGGCCTGTTGGACTTCACACGTCCTGCTGTTGAGTTGGAGCGGCGGGTGCGCGCGATGAATCCGTGGCCGGGCGGGTGGTTTGACTGGAACGGGCATCCGCTCAAAGTGATGCGCGCATCTACTGTCAGCGTGGAGAAAGGCTTGGTGAGCGGGAGCAGGCTCATCGTTCAGGGCAGACCCGCGGTAATGACTGCGGATGGCGCACTGATTCTGGATGAAGTCCAACCGGCTGGCAGGAAGATCATGCCGGGGAAATCGTTTTTAGCTGGCGTGAAAAATTGGGAAGCCTCCCAGCCATAGCACCTTTTCATGGTCAAGCGGGTTACATCCCCTAAATCTTATCTTTGGAGAAAATGATGTCTAATGTAAAAATATTTCTGGCTGAATTTATTGGTACTTTTGCGCTGGTGTTCGTTGGGGCTGGCGCGGGGATTGTCAATGCGGGGCTGGTTGGGATTGCCCTCGCACATGGGTTTACCCTGGCGGTCTTTGCGTATGTTTATGGGCACATCTCAGGTTCGCACGTCAACCCTGCGGTGACCTTCGGCCTGGCGTTGAATGGCACAGTTAAATGGGGGCAGGCTGTTTTTTATTGGGTCGCGCAATTTGCTGGCGCAGCCCTCGCGGCTTTTTTACTTCAAACTCTTGTGGTTGCGGTTGACCCCTCTCTGACGATCGAAGCGGGCGCAACTGTCGGCGCGTTGACGGATAAGGCTCCGGTGCTGGCCATGCTGGTCGAAGCGATCCTGACCTTTCTGCTGGTCAACACGATTTTGCACACCGCCATTGACGGCCGGGGAGTCCCGTTTGCGGGTTGGGCAATCGGCACGACGCTGGCTATTGCCATTCTGGTTGGCGGACCGTTCACTGGCGCATCCTTAAACCCTGCGCGAACATTTGGCACCGGGATTTTTTCCAAGCCCGATTTTGTAAATGTTTATACTTATGTGATTTATTTCCTCGGACCATTGCTCGGCTCGACATTCGCTGTGTTCCTGTTCAAATTCTTCAAGGGCGAGGATGAGATCATTGAAGATGAAATCATCGTGGAAGATGTTGAAGTTGTGGAAGAGGAAGTGATGCCTGTGAAGGCAAAGAAGCCTGCTGCACGGAAGAAGAAGTCGGAAAGTTAAACTAAAAGCATTGAAACCCAAGAGTCTTCGCCAAATGGCGCGGACTCTTTTTTTGTTTTACAATTAAGGCACGGAGAGGTGCCATGAAAAAATATGTTGCCGCAATCGATCAGGGTACGACCAGCACGCGCTTCATGATTTTCGATCACAGCGGGAATGTGATTGCTGTCAGCCAGAAGGAACACAGGCAGATTTATCCCAAACCCGGCTGGGTGGAGCATGATCCGCTGGAGATTTGGGAGCGCACGCAGGAAGTGATGAGTGGGGCATTGGAGAAAGTTGGCAGTGATCAGTTGACAGTGGTCAGTGAGATCGCCGCGATTGGAGTGACGAATCAGCGCGAGACGACGGTTGTGTGGGACAGGAATACCGGTCAACCGATTTACAATGCCATCGTCTGGCAGGATACCCGCACGGATGCAATTTGCAGCGAACTGGCAAAGAATGGCGGGCAGGACCGCTTCCGCGAAAAGACGGGTCTGCCGCTTGCGACTTATTTCTCCGGGCCAAAAATAAAATGGATTCTCGATCATGTGAATGGCGCGCGCGCAAAAGCCGAAAAAGGCGAGGCTCTGTTTGGCAACATCGATTCGTGGCTGATCTGGAATTTGACCGGCGAACATGTCACCGATGTGACGAATGCCTCGCGCACGATGTTGATGAATCTGCGCACGCTGGATTGGGACGATGAGATATTGGGTTTGTTGGATATTCCGCGCGCGATGCTGCCGCAGATAAAATCATCTTCGGAGGTTTATGGCTACGTGGGGGCGGGGTCACCCCGCCCGAATTGGGGCGAGGTCCTCTCGCCCCTACAAGGCATTCCTGTTTCCGGTGACCTGGGCGACCAGCAAGCCGCGCTCTTTGGTCAGACCTGTTACAGTACCGGTGAGGCCAAGAACACTTACGGCACGGGCTGTTTTATGCTGATGAACACCGGGAAGAATCCTGTGCCAAGCAAGGCAGGGTTGCTGACTACGCTGGCTTACAAGATCGGTGAACAAAGAGCGGTGTACGCGTTGGAAGGGTCGGTGGCCATTGCAGGGGCGCTGATCCAGTGGCTGAGAGATAACTTGGGACTGATCCAGTCGTCGGCGGAGGTGGAGGCGCTGGCTTCGTCGGTGGAGGATAACGGCGGGATTTATATCGTCCCCGCTTTTTCAGGGCTGTATGCTCCGTATTGGAAATCTGATGCGCGAGGCGTGATCGCCGGCCTGACGAGATATGTCAACAAGGGGCATATTGCGCGCGCTGCGCTCGAAGCGACGGCTTACCAAACCTGCGAAATTTTGCACGCGATGGAAAAAGATTCGGGCGTAAAACTTACATCACTCAAAGTGGACGGCGGCATGGTCTTCGATGAATTGCTGATGCAGTTCCAGTCTGATATTTTGGATGTGCCGGTGGTGCGTCCCAAAGTTGCGGAAACGACCGCGCTTGGCGCGGCTTACGCGGCCGGGCTGGCTGTCGGCTTCTGGAATGATTACGATGAGTTGTGCGCCAACTGGGGACGTGACAAAGAGTGGATTCCCAAAATGTCGTCAACCCTGCGCGAGGGTTTATACTCAGGCTGGAAGAAGGCCGTCACCCGCACATTTGATTGGGCTGAATGATGTTGCCGCCAATTACGCGAATTTTCGCGAATTGTTAATTTGGGAGAATTCATGGCTGAGTTGCTTTATAAACAATTATCCTTTGACATTGTCGGTGCGGCAATGGAAGTGCATAACGTCCTTGGCTCTGGTTTTCTTGAGGCAGTTTATCAGGCAGCGTTCGAAAAAGAATTAAAGCTTCGTGGGATTCTTTTTGAGCGCAAAGTGAAGTTGCCCGTATCATACAAAGGTGATTTGATAGGTGAGTATGAAGCCGATCTTTTGGTGGATGGAAAGGTTGTAGTTGAAATAAAATCAGTTTCTCGGTTTAATGCTGCCCATGAAGCGCAAGCCATTCACTATCTAATTGCGACAGGTATGCAACTTGCTCTCCTCGTAAATTTTGGGGCGGGCTCTCTGGAATATCGACGTATCGTTAAATCACAAAAACAACACCAAAAATTCGCGCCAATTCGCGAAATTCGTGGCATAAATTCTTTGGATGAAAAATGAACCGAAACGAAATTCTTGCTCAAATAAAAAATAACCCCGAAGTTTCCGTGCTGATCGTCGGCGCGGGGATCAATGGCATTGGCACGTTCCGCGATCTGGCGCTCAACGGCGTGGATGTGCTGCTTGTCGATCGCGGCGATTTTTGTTCCGGCGCGAGCGCGGCATCTTCGCACATGGCGCACGGCGGAATCCGCTATTTGGAGAACGGTGAGTTTCGTCTCGTGCGCGAGGCGGTGGGTGAGCGCAACCGCATGATCCAAAACGCGCCGCACATCGTCAGCCCGCTGCCGACAACCATCCCAATCTTTAAATATTTTTCTGGTTTGCTCAACGCTCCGCTTAAATTCATGGGCTGGCTGGACAAGCCCTCAGAGCGTGGCTCGGTTATCATCAAACTCGGCTTGATGATGTACGACGCCTACACAGGGAAGAATCGCACCGTGCCGCGCCATAAATTTTCCTCACGCGCTGAATCGTTAAAACGCTGGAATCAATTAAACCCGCAGATCGCCAACACTGCCACATATTACGACGGTCTGATCTCCAACCCCGAACGGCTAGCGCTTGAACTCGTCCTGGATGCCGAAGCCGATAACCCCAATGCGCGCGCCTTGAACTATGTCAGCATGACAGGCGGCGAAAAGGATACGATCAACCTGCGCGACGAGCTGACAGGCGAAACCATCGAGGTGCGCCCGAAGCTGGTCATCAACGCCGCCGGCCCGTGGATTGACACGACCAATCGCAGTCTCGGCCTGTCCACGCGCTACATCGGCGGGACGAAAGGCTCGCATCTTGTTTTGGACAACCCCGAACTGCGCGCCGCCATCGGCGGAAACGAATTCTTCTTCGAGAACAAAGACGGGCGCATCGTGCTCATCTTCCCGCTGCATGACCGCGTCCTGCTGGGCACATCCGACATCAAGATCGATAATCCCGACGAAGCGCGCTGCACGGATGAAGAAGTTGATTATTTTCTTGAGTTGATCGCGCGGGTTTTCCCGTCCATCAAAGTGACACATGAGCAGATCGTCTTTCGCTTTACCGGCGTCCGTCCGCTGGGCAGCAGCGGCGCCAAGACCACAGGTCAGTACAGCCGCGACCATCACATCCAGGTTTTGAGCGGCGACTGGACGAATCTGGCCTTCCCCATTTATTCGCTCGTCGGCGGCAAGTGGACATCCTTCCGCGCCTTCAGCGAATTGGTGACAGACAAGGTCTTGAATTTCCTGAATCTCAAACGACAAAAATCCACGCGCGAACTTCCCATCGGCGGCGGACGCGGTTACCCAAAGAACGCCGAAGATCACAAAAAACAACTCGAAGGCCTTGCCGCATGGACCGGGTTTAATATAGACCTCCTCGAAAACCTCTTCAAAAAATATGGCACGCGCACCGAAGCCATTGCAAATTTCATGCTGCGCGCGCCTGACGCGCCGCTCAAATCCCTGCCAACTTTTACGCGCCGCGAGGTCATATTTTTGGCACAGTACGAAAAAATTTGTCGTCTCGATGACCTCCTTTTGCGCCGCACCATGCTTGCCATGCTTGGCCGTCTGACGAAGGAAATTGTCCTCGAACTTGCCGAGGTTTTGGGCGAATCCCTCGGCTGGAACGGGGAGCAGAAAACTGCCGAGGCGGCGCGCGCGCTCGATTTGCTCAGTGACAGGCACGGGGTCAGGCTTTGATGCGCATGGTAAAATTCCCGCGTGCCTCCAAAACGTAAACTCCAGATCGATATAGTCATCCCCATTTTTAACGAAGCCGGCGTTGTCGAACAGACGCACGCGCATGTTCGTGATGTGGTGGATTCACTCCCTTATGAATTTAAATTTATTTATGTGGACGACGGGTCACGCGACGGGACGGCTGATACGCTCCGAAAAATAGCGGATTCCGACCCGCGCATTTCCCTGCTCCAGCTCAGCCGCAACTTTGGGCATCAGGCTGCGCTGACGGCCGGCATGGACGCGTCACGCGGCGACATGGTCATCACCATGGACGGCGACGGCCAGCACCCGCCGCAGATGATTCCGCAGATGATCGGCCTGATCGAGCAGGGCTACGACATCGTGCAGGCGCAGCGCATCGACGACGCCCGCGGCATGTCCTTCAAAAAATGGTCGTCCAACCTTTTTTATCGTTTGATCAACTTCGTCAGCGGCACGCAGATTTTGCAGGGCGCGGCGGATTTCCGCGCGCTTTCAAAGAATGCACTCGACGGCCTGCGCTCGATGCACGAGTATCACCGTTTTTTGCGCGGCATGATCTCATGGATGGGTTACGCCAGCGTCATCCTGCCGTATCACGAGCCGCAGCGTGTGGGCGGAAAATCGAAATACTCGCTGGGAAAAATGATCCGCCTCGCATCTGATGCGATCTTCTCCTTCTCGCTTGCTCCGCTGTATATCGGGCTGAGTGCGGGTCTGGGATTTTTCGTTCTGGCTGCCGCGCAATTGATCTACGTCCTGACCTTATGGCTGAGCGGCCACACAGAGCGAATCGTCGCTGGCTGGAGTTCGCTGATGGCAATCATGCTGATTGCAAGCGGCATCATCATGATCCTGCTCGGTTTCATCGGCGTGTATGTCGGGTACATTTTTCAGGAAGTAAAACGCCGCCCCATTTACCTGCTCAAAGGGGAGAATAAAAATGGAGAATAAATCCCTGCCTTTTCATATTACAGTTCTGCGTCATGGAGAATCGGTCGGGAATGCTGAGTCGCGCTGGCAGGGACAGGCTGATTATCCGCTGACCGATACAGGCCGCGCACAGGCACGCGCGCTTGCCAAACGCTGGAAAAATGAAAGAGTGAAGTTTGACCTCGTGATAGCCAGTCCGCTTATGCGCGCAAGGGAGACGGCTGAGATCGTTGCCTCGGCGCTCCAATTGAATATTGAGTTTGAACCGCTCTGGCTTGAACGTGACAACGGTGAATTCTCCGGGCTGACCGCCCACGAAGTGCGTCAGAACTTTGGGCAGTCTCAATTCAGCACGCCGTACGACCCTGTCGGCGGTGACGGCGAAGGAGACTGGGAGTTGTTCCTGCGCGCCGGACAGGCATTGCAAAGCCTGCTCAAGCGCGAACCCGCCCGCTATTTAATTGTTTCGCACGGCGGACTGTTGAACCAGTTCATGCACGCGGTGATCGGCGTGGCTCCGCAGGCCAATAATGCCGGCACACGCTTCCGCTTTGGCAACACCGCTTTTGCGCAATTAATGTATTATCCGAATCAGCATCGCTGGGCGATTGATAAACTCAACGATCACGCGCACTGGAAAGACACAGAGTAAATGTACCGCAAAATTTATTTTGCTCTCCTCAAGAGGCTTCCTTGCAATCATCCATTTCAAATTTAAAAATATCTGATCAATTGAAGGTGCTTGTCTTCGGCGCGGGCGCCATTGGGACGTACTTCGGCGGCTCGCTGATTCTTGCGGGGCATAATGTTGTTTTTGTGGAACAGCCCAAAATGGTCGCGGAACTGCGCGAGCGCGGACTGCGGCTTGACTTGACCATTGATGAAAGACGAAACACGAAGGAATCTTTTGTGATCGAATCGCGTTCCTTCGTGATCGAGCCGTCGCTCGAAGATGCCCTGCGATTCGGTCCCTTCGACGTGGCGCTCTTCGCCTTGAAATCCTTCGATACCCCCGCCGCCCTGGAAGGGATGAAGCCCTTCGCCGAGAAACTCCCGCCCATGCTTTGTCTCTCCAATGGCGTGGACAATGAACAGGCCATCGCGAATGCGCTCGGCGCAGACAAGGTCATCTACGGCACGGTCACCTCCGCCATCGGGCGGCGCGGAGTCGGTGATATCGTCCTCGAAAAACTGCGCGGTGTGGGCGTCGCGGCGGGGCATCCGCTTTCAGAAAAACTCGTCACTGCATTGGATGGCGCATTTCTCAAATGCCGGCTGTATCCCGAGCCGCACGGCATGAAGTGGTCGAAGATGCTCACCAACCTGATCGCCAACCCCACCTCTGCGATTTTGAATATGACCGCCGCGCAGGTCTTTGCGAACAGGAAATTATATAAACTTGAGATTGACATGCTGAGCGAATGTCTGGCGGTGATGGCGGCGCAGGGATTGAAAGTCACCGACCTGCCCGGTACGCCGGTCAAATTGCTGGCGCTTGCTACGAAACTTCCGCTCTGGCTTTCCAAGCCCTTCCTCTCCAAAGCCGCCGGCAGCGGACGCGGCGCGAAGATGCCCTCCTTCCATATTGACCTGTACTCCGGCCGCGGTCACAGCGAAGTGGATTATTTGCATGGCGCGGTTGTGCGCGAAGGAAAAAAATGCGGCTTGCCAACGCCTGTCAACGAACTGCTCACCAAAACCCTGCTGGCACTGACCAATAAGGAAATCCCGCTCGACGAATACGCCAATCAACCGGATAAATTATTAAATGCGTTGAAAGGTTTGAAAGTTTAAAGGTTAAAACGTTTGAACCAGCCAACTTTCCAACCTTCAAACCTGCAGCTTTCCAACTTTCAACCGTTTTGCCCATGTCCATAAAAATCGTTCAACCTAGCCCAAACGTAGAACTTCGCCTCTCTGATGGCCGCGTGCTTTCAGGTCCGCGCGGCGCGCGCGTGGGGGAGTTTCTGCAAACGGTCAGCGACGATTTCAGCGCGCCGATCGTTGCCGCAATCCTCAACAACGAAATTCATGAATTAACTTATCCGATTGAGATCGAATCACATTGCACACCCGTCACCATGGATATGGCGGATGGCGCGCGTATTTATCGGCGCTCCCTTATTTTCCTGCTCGAAATTGCATTTGCCGAACTCTTCCCAAAAGGCAAACTCACGATCGATCATTCTGTTTCATCAGGCGGATTTTTCTGCCAGGTTTCCGGCTGCGAGCCGCTTACTCAAAAAGAACTGGATTCGATCAAGGCGCGGATGCAAAAGTTTGTGGATGAAGACCACCCGTTCGAACGCAAGGAAGTTCCGATCCGCGATGCCATTCAATATTTCAAGAATCTTGGCTGCAAAGACAAGGTCGGCTTATTTACCCACCGTCATAAAGATTATCTGACGCTTTACAGCCTCAACGGCCGCATGGATTACCTGCATGGGTACATGGTTCCATCCACAGGCTATTTGCGCTGGTTCGACCTTACTTTGGTTAATGGCGGCTTCACGCTGCAATTCCCACGCCGTCACGCGCCCACGCAGCTCGAGCCGATGGGCGACTATCCAAAATTACTGAATACCTTCCGTCAATATGGCAACTGGCTGACCCATCTTGACATTGACAATGTCGGCTCGCTGAACGACGCCATCGAAGGCGGGCGCGCCGATGAGATCGTGTTGGTCTCAGAAGCCCTGCACGAACAAAACGTCGCCGACATTGCCCAGCAGATCGCGCAGAAAAAATCACGCATCATTTTAATTGCAGGCCCATCGTCCTCGGGCAAAACAACTTCATCGCGGCGGCTGGCAATTCAACTGCTGGCACGCGGCGTCTCGCCCTATCCACTTGAACTGGATAATTATTTTGTCGACCGCGAAAAGACTCCACTCGATAAAGACGGCAAACATGATTTCGAAGCTCTCGAAGCGCTCGATTTGAATCGCCTCGCGCAGGATATCGAGAAACTGCTAAACGGCGAAAGAGTCCAATTGCCGCGCTACAACTTCAAGTCCGGCATGAGCGAAGCAGGGGATATCATCCAATTGAAGGATGGGCAGCCGCTCATCCTCGAAGGCATTCACGGGATGAACCCCCGCCTCATCCCTGACCGTTGGACTGATGCGGCATTTCGAGTGTATGTCTCTGCGCTGACGCAGCTCAACCTCGACCGCCACAACAGAGTCTCAACGACTGACACGCGTCTCATCCGCCGCATGGTGCGCGACGCGCGCGAACGCGGATACTCCGCCACGCAGACCATCAGCCGCTGGGAGTCGGTGCGGCGCGGCGAGAAGCGCCACATCTTCCCGTATCAGGAAAACGCAGATGTGATGTTCAACTCTGCGCTTGTTTACGAACTGGCTGTGCTGAAACCCTTCGCCGAGCCACTCCTGCGGCAGGTGCAGCACCGCGCACCGGAGTTCATCGAAGCACGCAGATTACTCGCCTTCCTTGAGTGGTTCCTGCCTTTGGATGCGAGTCTAATTCCCGCAAATTCGATCGTGCGCGAATTCGTGGGCGGGTCAGGGTTGAAGGATTTTAAAATTTGGCGGGGGTAATCAGAATATTGTTATGCTGAGCACAACGAAGCATCTCGATGATAACGTAGACCTTCGCTGCCGCTCAGGACGACATACCCAAAAATGCACAAACCTGTGTACGGTGAATTATTAAGTAAAATTATGAGTCGTAAAAATGTAAATCTTTCACAAATCGCCAGTGAAGGCCAAAATCGCGCCAAGTCCAAAACAGGAATGCTCTTTATTGTTTTGATAATTTTGCAGTCTTATTTTTTTCCATTACTTTTTGCCGCATTGGGATTTGATAAGATGCATTTTTGGTTTCTAAGTTCCGTGATCACCTACACAACAATCATGATCAGCTTGATAATTTTCGGCAACGATAGACTAGGTGTATTTCATGATTATTTTTCCCTTGGATCAATAACATTAAGTTGCTTCTTGTCAGTTACTTTTGGAGATGGGAGTGTAGCGATATATAAAATTGTTTTATTATGCTTTGGTATATTATTTTCTATTTACATAATTGCAAATAGAAAAACTATCAAGTTGCCTAGCGCGAGGTTGGTTTTTATTGGGATTCTATGGTCAGTTGCCGCGGTTGTCATAACAGCTTTAGTATATGTTTTATTTGATAAAACATATACTAAAGACTTTTCACAAAATTTGTTAGCTGTTATCTATAATTCATTTTTATTTCAATTTACCTTTGTGACCGTAGTTGAAGAATCAAGCTATCGCGGCTTACTGTTC
>JACRBI010000013.1 GCA_016234495.1 Chloroflexota bacterium
GGCCACGCCGTCAATCGCGCGTCCCATCTGCTCGACGGAGCCAGAGGTCTTGGTGACGCCGGCCGTCTGCTGGGCGGTGCCGAGCGCGACCTGTTGGATGGTGGTGGCGATCTGGTTGGTGGCTTCGCCGGATTGTTCGGCTGCGGTGCTGAGTTGCGAGGCGGCAGCGGTGACGGCGTTGGCACTGTCTGCCACCAGTCCGATCGCTTCGCGCAGTCCGCCGATCATCTTTGCGAAGGAGTTGCCGAGTTCGTCCCTGGCTGATTTCGGGGTGACCGAGGTGGTCAGGTCGTTCTCCGCTATGGCAGTGGCGGCCACGCCCATGCCCTGCATGTAGTTGATCAACTCATCGAAGGCCTTGCCGATTGTGCCGATCTCGTCCTTGCGGGAGCGCACCTTGTCTTTCTCCCCTTCGCTCATCTCGCGCAGCATGTCGCCCACTGCCAGAGATTTCGCCATACTGGTCACCATCCCCAGCGGGTTGGCGATGCTGTTCGAAATAATGACGCCGAGCGCCATGCCTGCCAATACGGCAGCCAACATCAGCGTGATCATGATCGTGGTGGCTGTGTTGGCTAGGACAGTGTTTGCATCAGAGGTGGCTTTGGCTTGCTCGACCTTTCTGGTTTCCATGGCTTGAATACTGTCATCCAAAGCCTGCGCGGCTGCAAAGGCTTCGCCATGCAGCAGCTCCTCAGCTTCCAGTTTTTTTCCATCTTGAACCAGGGCCTTCATTTCTTCGACATGTTGAACATAATCTGTATGCGCCTTGTCAAAATCGTCATACATGGCCTGCATCTTTTCGGTTTGGATCAGACTGGCATATTCAGCGGATGCTGTGTCAATTTGAGCAGTGAGTTCATCGACCTTGTCAATATACTTTTGGGTTTCTTCCTCCGTTTTGGCGCTGATCATGTCTCGCGCGTTGATGCGCGTGCGCTGGTATGTGGTGGAAATATCCACCAGCAGCCCAAGCGGTCTGGCGTAGTTTTCATACATGTAGGTGTCTGCGGCGTCGATCTGTTTGATGTAATAAATCCCCACCCCTCCCACCACCGCCGTGATGATGGCAATGATCAGGAAACTCCCGATCAATTTCACGCTGGTTTTGAGATTGTTCAGTGCGTTCATTTTGATTTTGTCTCCTTCACGTTGTTTGCTATATTGTCAGTCTTTCTGGCTGACTGGGATTCAAAGACTTGCTTTTCACTTTCATAAGAGATGCAGCGCTCGATCCTTCTGAGACTCCATCCGCCGCCAAACCCATTTGATGCTACCGATCATTACGATAATTTCTGGGTCTGGTGTGTAGTTACCAGCGCTTCTAAGGCGAAGCGGGCCGCAATCGTTGACAGACCATGCTTCAGGTCAGGCTTGATGCCGTATGATTTACGGCTTATGTCAAAGATCACCAATTGTTGTTCCATTGTTTCCGATAATTCCTGCTTCCATAATCACATCAAACTGTATTCTGTAATTCACCAATCAACCTCGCGAGTTCATCGTAGGCTTGCTTAAGTTGCGCAAGATATTCCTGCCGGGGTTCTTTGTCGGAGTCGGAAGAATTGGCCAGCTTTAACAACACTTCATGAAAATCCTTGTGAGGCTGTTCGATACCCAGGAAAAATTCGTTTTGACCGTAATCCTTTTTCCCGCGCCCGTAATACCAATGTCCCAACAGGCACTCGGTCTGAGATATTGCTTCCTCTGGCGCAAGCCGTCTTTCCCCATTCACTGAAGCCTCAACTTTTTTCACCCAATCGCTGTGCTGCGACGATGCCAAAACGATGTTGATCAGATTGTTCGATTTACTGGATTCCAGATCCAGTTTGAATTGAGCCGCCACCATTTGCAGCATCAGCGATAACTCTTTCATGGATGCCGCCGAATCAGAGACTTCCTTCACCTGGGCAGATACTTCATCGGTGGAGGTTGATACCTCCTGGATCGCCGCGCTGCTTTCTTCGCTGATGCTGGCGATGTTCTCGATGGCATGAGTCAGCTCTGACGAATTCGCCGCCATTTCCTCGGTCGCGGCAGTATTCTCCTCGATCACAGCCGAAACCGCATCGACCGCCTCGACCAGTTCCGCCGCCGCCGCGCTGACCTTGGCTGCCGCCGCGCCCGCATCCTCGGCCTGCTTGTAGACCGACTCTGCCGCGCCGAGAATGTTGTCGAGCACCTCGCCTGCCGAATGTGCGCGGGTGACGCCCGACTCAACTTCATCAGCCGAAGCCTTCATGGCAGTCACCGCCTCAGAGACGGTCTTCTGAATGCCCTTGATCAGTGCCGCAATTTCTTTCGTGGCAAGCGTCGAGCGTTCTGCCAGCTTGCGGACTTCATCCGCCACGACCGCAAAGCCCTTGCCCTGCTCGCCAGCGCGCGCCGCTTCGATGGCGGCATTCAGCGCTAATAAATTAGTCTGCGAAGCAATGTCTTCGATGGTCTCGACGATGTTACCGATCTCCTCGGAGCGCGAGCCCATCTCTTCGACCTTGGAGGCAGTCAGGCCGACCTTGCTGCGGATGGCTTCCATGCCGCTGATGGTTTCCTTGACCGTCTTCGCGCCGTCGCGAGATAATGAAGCCGACTGGGCCGAGTCACGGGTGACGGACTGCACATTGTTGGCGACCTGCCCAATGGCAGTGTTGATGCGCGAGGTTGTCTGCGAAGCCTGAGAGATGGCGCGGGCTTGTTCCTGCGCGCCTTTGGCCACGCCGTCAATGACGCGTCCCATCTGCTCGACGGAGCTTGAAGTCTTGGTGATGCTGTCAGTTTGCTGGGTTGTGCCGAGCGCGACCTGTTGAATGGTGGCCGCGATCTGACTGGCGGCTTCGCCGGATTGTTCGGCAGCGGCAGCAAGGTGCGCGGCTGAAGAGGTGACAGCATTTGCGCTTTCTGTTATCAAGCCCACGGCTTCGCGCAGACCGATGATCATCTTGACAAAGGCGTTGCCGAGTTCATCCTTATCTGATTTTGGGGTTACATGGGTTGTCAGGTCGTTCTCTGCAATGGCTGTGGCGGCCACGCCCATGCCCTGCATGTAGTTGATCAATTCATCGAAAGACTTTCCAATATCCCCGATCTCATCCTTGCGCAGGCGCACCTTATTTTTCTCTGTGTCGCTCATGTCACGCAAGAGATTTCCCGCCGCCATTGCCTTCGAGATTCTTACCAATATTCCCATCGGAATTGTGATGCTGCGGCTGATAACCAGCACCGACCCCAATGCCAGTGAGATACCTAAAATGCTGGTCGCGATCAGCAGGCTGCGCGTGGATTTAAATGTCCTATCGCCCTGGATGCTCGTTTCTTTGGCAATTTCTTTGTTGATCGAAAGCAGGTTGTGGATTGATTCGGTTAAAGCCTTGCTGGCTTTGGAAGTCCTCCCGCCATTTTCCAGGCTGGCAATTGCCTGCGCGCGGCTGCCAGCCATGTTCAATGCCAGCGCTTCCTGGGAAGCGTTATGATATTCGCGGATGGCTGTTTCAAACCTGCCCAGTTCTTCCCTCTCCTTGTCGCTCAATGCAGACGATTTGTAGGCTTTGAAATTATCATCTATGTTTTTCTCTAACTTTGCGATCTCTACTTTAATATTTTCCGCCTCTTTTGAGATAAGCACAGCCCTGTAAATGTTCCCCTTGATTGAGTTCATGTCGGCTTGTATACTGCCCAATTGCTCTATCGGCAAAAGGCGGTCTGTGTACATGGCAGTCATACCGTCGTTGATGTTGTTGATCGAAACGTTTCCCACCCCGGCGATGATGAGGATAAACACAAGGGTGGTGCCAAAAGCGCCAAGGAGTTTAAAGCTGGTCCTCAGGTTATCGATCCACTTCAAAGGGGCTGTCCAGAGTTTTGAGAGTTCCATAAAGTATCCTTTTTAAGCCAGAGTGAATAAAGTGATCTTCTCATTATTTAACGGTAATGGAATGGGCTTAACCAAAACAACCTGCTCGGCCAACCCAATGTTAAAACGGCAAAGCGCGCAATCCTTCATGGCTTGTGCCAACAGGCAGCACCGGCAGATCGCAATACAGGATTCGATTTTTTCCTTATCGTTCATGACGCACTCCTCTTTCTCGTGTCTTAACCGGCTTTGCTCACATCAATGGCTGCGGTGCCGCGCTGCGCACCATGGACGGAAATTTGGTAACCTGAAATTTCAGGCCGCCAAATTGACACCATTGTATAAACAAGGGCAAATTTTCATAATAAAAATGAAGATAAGAACTTATTAAGATTGCGTGAATTTTCCTGCCCCCCATTTTTTGTATTAGCCTCCTGAAAAAATGTGGTTTGCCGCTGAGATCACATTAAACTTCTTGCAAAAGTACTTGTAGGGCGGGCTTTCAATCCGCCATGCTTCAAAATTCCACAAGACGTCAGGCTAAAAGCCTGACCTACGATTGGCTTAAAAGCCCACTCTGTGGCTATGGCGGGCAGGATGACGGATTATTTCAAAAATCCGTCCAGACAACCTGCGTTGAAAATTTCACCCGTTTTTTATGGGAATTAACCCGCTTGCGGCTATACTGGGAAAAATCCAAACCATGTCCTTGATTAGATCAAAGGACTGCATGGCAAAAGGAAACCCATTGACGGAAGTGTTACGCCCTTTTTTCGCAAAGAGGTATTTGTGAATTCCTTTGAACTCGAATATGTAATGACAGAAACCGAGCAAGTGCAATTTGAGCAGAGAGAATTGCAAACGGTCTTGCCTGAGGCGATGCCTGCGTCAGCCCAGCCAGTGACTCTTGAAGAGACGCGCCCAGCCTCGGGCATGGAAGAGATCGAAATTGTCGAGGTCGAATCCTTCCAGCAGAACCTTTATGAGTTGTCATACTCATGTTTGTTGATTCCCCGCTTCAGCGATCATTATTTGACAGGCGATATCACATCAGATCTGCCGGACTGGGTAAGGCAAATTTGCATTTCATACGGCTGGCGGTTGGATGACATCATGGTTCGCCCCGGGCATCTTCACTGGGTCATGACCGTTCCCATCACCGTGAATCCCGCCCAGTTCATGCGGCTCATGCGCCAATTGACATCGCAGAAGATCTTTGAATATTACCCCCGCTATGCGCGCAAAAATGTTTCCAGCGATTTCTGGGCGCCCGCCTTTTTAGTCGCGCCTGGAAAACAATTTCAATCCATGGAAAATATAAACGCTTTTATTCTTCAAACACGCCGCCAGCAGGGAATTTACTAAAAATAAATAATGCACAGTTGGATATTGGACTTGTAACGGTCCGCTGTCCGGCTGTTTTCATTTAATCGCTTCGGTGTGACCGATGAGCGGGGATATGCCAATAAGCAGGCTCAGCGCCGAAATATTTGTCACCTAACACCCCCTAAAGATTTCAACTGACATGCCGATTGTGAACATGGAAATAATTTTGCCGCGGAGGCAGGCATGAGCAATGTTGCGTCAGTTGAACTATCCAATCTAATGGCCGCTCGACGGCTTTTGGAGTTTGAAAAGAACGCCGAACTGCGCCGCAGTGGAAAAGATGTCGAGGAAAAATCTGCCCTGGATTATTTTGAAGAAGACCAGGCGTATATCAGCGACTCTGCCCTGACCGCCCAAAAACAAAATGTGAATCCTTTTCCGCCGATAGAAAATATCACCATCAAATTATCTGACCTCCACAAAGCGAAAAACAATGGAAATGCCGAGGCGGCTCAGGAAACCATTGTTGATGAAGAATTCATTGTAACGGGCAGCCAGAGTGTTGAGGTCAAGCTGGAGATGCGCTATCGCTCAAGTGTGCCATTGGAAGGCTTGCTGGTTCACGATCAGAACTACGCAGAATCCGACCGCTACCTTTTTAAATTTGCCGATGGCGCCACTTTTACCATCCTCGATAAATGGACCAATAAAAGCACGACCATTTGGGGCGACCCCCACGTGGACGTTGATGACGTGTCCGGCAATAATAATGGCGATTTTAAAGACCTGAAAACCAGCGATGATTTCACAACCTTCATGCTGAGTGATGGCACGCGCGTAACATTCAAGGCAAAGGATGATGGGATCATTGAACAGGTGGATATCTTCAAAGGATCACAGCATGTCAAAGGTGTTGGCGCGGCTGCGCGGGGATTTTCTCCCGAAACCGGGCTTTTCTCCAAAAAAGTACTGGACGATGGACTGCTGGTTTCAAGCAGGCACGCTCAGGGTGATGTGATCTACGCCGGCGGCGACGGCAATGACTGGTTCGATGCCGGCAATAAATTAATCTGGGGCAAAACTACAGGTGCGGTGCTAACTCAACGTCCTTCCGCGCTGTTGGAGTTTTACTATAAACAAACAATATCCCAGTCAATAACGGTTCAGGCGGTTGCCAGAAACGCGTAAGTATGCAGTTTTAGTTTGGGTTAAAAATGCTGTAATCATTTTAGGAAAATGGGGGAGTAAATCAAAAAATATCGCTTGTCATCCCTGCTGATTTTTGCCGGGCTGTTTTACGCACCCTGCTGCGTGCGATATTTTTAGCCAATCTTTATATTCCTTTCACGGCCTCTTTACACGAAAATTTAGGGCGATATGCTAAAGTTACGCATGAATAACCGTCTGCCTTGGATATTAATTTGGAATCCGGGCAGAAAGGAAAAAAAGATCGTGATATTTCTTACCCGTACGAATGGCGTGAAATTTTATATCAACCCGGAGTTGATCCAAACAGTGGAGGCAACTCCAGATACGATCATCACATTAGTGAACAATAAAAAGCTGCTTGTTAAAGACACACCGCAGGAAATTGCCGAACGCTTCATCGAATACAGGCAGAAAACCATGGCGCCGCTTTTACCTCGAACGTCGAATGAATAAATTAACTTCTATAAAATGAAAAACTTTCAAACAGGATATCAGGAGTAATTCATGGATATTGCAACCATCTCGGGGCTGGTTCTGGCCATTACGGTTATTGTCGTGGCGTTGATCATGGACGGCGGCTCGCCGGCGGAATTATTTGCACACCCGTCAGCGATTATCTTGATTTTTGGCGGGTCCCTGGGCGCGACTGTCATTACCTCTCCATTGAAAGTTGTGCTCACATTGCCCAAGGTCATTATGCAGGCATTTACTTCCGCTGGTTTTGATGCCAAAGGGACAATTGAGTTATTAACCAAACTTGCAGACAAAGCGCGCCGCGAAGGACTGCTTGCGCTCGAAGAGGACAGCAGAAAGATCACAGATAAATTCCTCAAAAAAGGCGTCATGATGGTGGTTGACGGAGTGGAGCCTGAACAGGTATCGGCTATTTTGGAAACCACGGTCGATCAAATGCGCACCCGCCATAAAAGCGGAATTGGCTTCTTTACCGCAGCCGGCGCTTTTGCGCCGACATTCGGCATTATCGGTACGGTCATGGGCTTGATCAGCGTGTTGAAACAATTGGATAACCCCTCTGCATTGGGAGAAGCAATTGCCGCGGCATTTCTGGCGACTCTCTGGGGCTTGCTGAGCGCCAACCTGATCTACCTGCCAATCGCTGGAAAGCTAAAGGCCAAAAGTGAAGAGGAAGCGCGCAATCGGTACATGCAATTGGAGGGTATCCTCTCCATTCAAGCAGGCGAAAACCCGCGCATTGTGCGCGACAAACTCACAGCATATATGACCCCATCAGAAGTAAAGGGAGAGGATGATGCGGAGAAAGCCAAAGGCGACCAGAAAGTCCCGGCTGGTAACAAGGCTCAGGCGTAACCATGGCACACCGTAAAGAAGAACACGAAGAGCATCACGATGAACGCTGGCTGGTGAGCTACGCAGATTTTATTACCCTGTTGATGGTCTTGTTCGTTGTGCTTTACTCCATGGGACAGGTGAATGTGGAGAAATACAAACTATTGGCAGAAAGCATGAAGATGGCTTTCTCCCTTGGCGGTGCCTCTCAGGTGGTGGACAGCCAGATCAACCAGGCTGGAGGCGATAGTGAAGACGGAACAGCCAAGCCGATAGTTGTTCCCGGTATCCCCGAAGGACCAACCCAGTCTGAGGAAGTCGCCGGACAATTAACAGCCATGCTCTCCTCTCAAAACCTTGGCAATCAGGTAAGCGTTCAAACCAACATCGAAGGAGTATTGATCTCCCTCAGCGAACGCCTGATCTTCAAGAACGACCAGACAGACCTGCCCCCGGAAGCCTTGCAGGTGATCGATACAATTGTTGAGATGCTGCGCCCGATCGAAAACAAGATTCGCCTGGTTGGGCATACCAATAACACGCCTTCCACCAATCCGCTTTACCCGACAAATTGGGAATTGTCACTCGCGCGCGCCACATCGGTTGCGAAATATCTGATCAATGCCGGCGTTGCGCCGGAGAGGTTGATCGTTTCAGGTCAGGGTGAGTACGCCCCGGTGTTTCCAAATGATACCGATCAGCATAAAGAATTGAACGCCCGTGTGGAAATCATCATCATCTATAAAGTGGACAGCAATATCATAGACGTCAACGCGCCGAGCGTTCTGCCATAAATTGGATCGGCCAAACAGGTTTTTTGAATCGGAGTCATATGTTAGATAAAATCCTAAAAATCCTAAATGTGATCACACAGGTGATTTTGCTAGGCACTGCCTTCTTAACGCTCCTCATGGCTTACATCATCTTTGCTCCGGATGAACTCCCCAAACCCTTCCGCCTGCAATACAAGTACGATTCTGCCTTCACCACGCCTGTCCCTGAGGCTGCTGCACATGCTCCAGTTGAAGAGGCAGCCGCTGCGCCCGCCGAAGGGCACGAATTCATTCCGGGCGAAGGCATCATGCTCAACATGTCCACCAAGATCATCAATCTGGTTGATCCAGGCGGGCACAGATATATCCGCGTGACCATTGTGGCTGAGTTCGCTCCCGACAACCCGGAATATGAGACGCTGCCGGAAGAGGAAAAGATAGCCTATGTTGCGGCGTTTGAAGAAAAACTTAATTCCCGTCTGCCCATCATGGATGACACCGTGATTACGCTTCTCTCCACAAAAACCTACGAAGACCTCTATACCGCTGAGGGCAAGGAAAAACTGCGAACGGAAATTATGCAAATCCTTTCCGAAAAGTTGGTTGACCTGCATCTCCTTTCGATCTATTTTACAGAATTCGTGGTTCAGTAAATTATGCTGGCTCAATCAGAAATTGACGCACTATTGTCTGGCGCCATCAACCTTGGCCAGAAGAACGGCGAGGAAGGTGTTAACCTGGCTGATATGATGAATCAGCCGGGCGAGACCACCAAGCCGGAAGTTGCCGGTGAAAAGAAGGTTCAAACCTACAACTTCTGGTCGCCTGCCAGGTTTTCGAAAGAGCAGATGCGCGCCGTCGAACTGGTTCACGAAGATTTAAGCGAGCGGCTGACCACATCTCTGCCAACTTTTTTGCGAACCAATGTGCGCCCGCGTCTGGCTCTCATGGAGCAGGGCCGCTTTCATGACTTCATCAAGGATTTCCCCGACCACACATTATTCCACTTGATTTCTCTTGCGCCCCTGCCCGGTCACATGGTATTGACCATGAGTCTTAACGTCAGTTATTTGATATTGGAGCAGCGGCTTGGGGGAAAGATCGAGGGGCGGTTCACAGAACGTCCGTTGACCGAAATAGATCAGTCGCTTTTGCGCGGCATGGTGGAGCATATGCTGGGCGATGTAAAAAGCGCCTGGAGCAAGGTCGTTTCGCTTGAGCCATCTTTGGAAGACAGCACGATCAACCAGCACTGGGTACAGATGATGATGGGCAATGAGCGGGTTTTGCTGATCGCCATTGAAATCAATATTCAAGGTATTACAGGCACGATGAGTATTTTTATCCCCTTTAATACACTTAAGCCGATCGCTGACGTTCTTAACCCTCACATCTGGATTGCCGGACGCAAGGAACAGTTGCAAGATCCCATAGCTCGTCAGGCAGCGATCCAGACCATGCTGAAATCGATCATTCCGATTAAGGTCGTTCTGGGAAATGCCGAATTGACGTTGAAGGATCTGGTGAACCTGTCAATCGGCGACGTGATCGAGCTTGATCAAAATATCGATAACCCATTGGTTGTGCAGGTTGCAGACAAAAAGCAGTTCCTCGCCAATGTTGGAAAATCACGCAAGCGCATGGGAGTTCAGATTACCGGGGTGTATCGTCAGTATGATGATGTCTAATCAGGTTATGTGGCAGAGGTCAAATGGAAAACATAAATAACGAAGTCGAAGAAATGCCCGTCAGCAAAATTGCCGAGTCCGTAGCGGATAAGTCGGCTGGAAGCCGGTCATCGAACATCGAATTGCTGATGGATGTGTCGCTGAAAGTTACCGTCGAGTTGGGACGCACCCGCATGCAGCTCGCCCGAATCATCGAGTTGAAGCACGGGTCGGTGGTTGAACTGGACCGGCTCGCGGGTGACCCCGTGGACGTTTTTGTGAATGACCACATGGTGGCGCGCGGCGAAGTCGTCGTCGTGGACGATAAATTTGGCGTCCGCATCATTGAAATGGTTTCTGCAAATGGCGAGAAGGTGACACCCTGATGTCCGCAATAACGGCGTTCCTCAGGAAGTGGCTCGAAACCAGCAGCAAAAAACAAAAGCTGACTGTTTCGTTGTACCTTCTTGGCTTCGTGGTAACCATCGTGCTTTTATCTTTGGGTGGCGCTTCGCAGGCAGTTAACGATCCATTGGGCTCCACGCCGTTTTATTTCGTAAGCGCCTTTGTAAAACTTTTGGGGGTCTTGCTGTTGATCGTTGGCTGCTCCGTGCTGCTCCGCCGCTGGATGCAGATTGGCCCGAACGGGAAGCTCAACCGCCAGATGCGCCTGCTCGAAACGACCAGGCTCTCCCCCAAGCAGGCTCTTCATTTAGTTGCCATCGGTGACCAGAAATTTTTGATCGGAGCCACCGACCAAAACGTTTCCCTGATCTCACCTGTTGAATGCAATGAAGCCCCCGCGCCAGAAGCGGAAACTCAGGCTCAATCAAATTTGGACTTTGGCGCATTGCTCCATTCTTTTAATTTACCGAGTGAGAATTTAAAAAAGGATTAGAGACCAGTCATGGTTGAAAGTAAGTTTTCCAAAATAAGATCAAAGTTTTTGAAAACGGCTGGCAAACTGCATGGCAGGCCGTTCAATAAAGCCTTCATTTTCCTCCTTGTTGTTTTGATTTCCGGAGCCTTGTTGAGCGGATGTTCAACCGCCCCCGGCGTATCCTTGACGGTTGACTCGCAATCGCCGGACCCGAAACAGGTCACGTCTGGCGTGCAGCTGCTGGTGCTCATGACAGTCCTGTCGCTGGCGCCGACCGTGCTGATTCTGTCCACATCCTTCACCCGCATCGTCATTGTATTGTCCATGCTGCGCAACGCGATCGGCACCCCGTCCATTCCGCCCAATCAGGTTCTGATCGGTCTTTCCCTCATCCTCACTTTTTTCATCATGGCTCCAGTTTATAAACAGATGGATAAAGAAGCGATCCAGCCTTTCATCAATGAGCAGATCGATCAAAAGACCGCCCTGACGCTTGCTCAAAAACCGATCCGCGAATTCATGTTCAAACAGACACGCGAAAAAGATATCCAGCTATTCCTCGATCTGGGCAACGAACCGCAGCCAGCCACGATTGACGACATTCCGACAGTCTCTTTGTTCCCCGCATTTATTATCAGCGAACTGCGCACCGCCTTCACCATGGGGTTCGTACTTTACATCCCGTTCCTCGTGATTGACCTGGTCGTTTCAAGCATCCTGCTTTCCATGGGCATGATGATGCTGCCGCCCTCGCTGGTTTCCCTGCCGTTCAAAGTCCTCCTTTTCGTGATGGTGGATGGCTGGTACTTGATCGTTCGCAGCCTGGTCTTGAGTTTCACTGGTACTTCATGAGGTAAATGATGACAGAAGCCTATGTTCTTACGCTGGGACAAAACGCGATCATGATCGCCCTGATACTTGCCGGGCCGATCCTGTTGGTGAGTCTCGTCGTTGGCAGTTTGATCAGCCTCGTTCAAGCCGCGACCCAGATCAACGAGTCGACGCTCATCTTTATCCCCAAATTAATTGGTATTACTCTGGTGCTGGTGCTCCTTGGTTCATGGATGCTCCAGCAGGCAATGACATTTACCCACACTTTGTTTACAAGTTTACCCAACCTGGTCCCCTGAATTTTTACTGAGGCTGCATCATGCTTTCACAAAGAGTTGAAAATATCATCCAATCGGTAACAAGCCTCAGACCCATGCCTTCGAATGTGACCCGTATTTTAAATGAGGTCGATAAGCGGGATGTCACCATTGATGTTTTGGTTGGGCTGATCGGTCTGGATCAAGCGCTGGCTGCGCTGGTCTTGCAAATGTCAAATTCGGTTTCGCTGGGTTATTCCCGCACCTGCTCAACGCTCAACGAAGCCATCATGCTGATCGGGCTTGGCCGCCTGAAAACGATTTTGCTGACATCCTCTGCAACCGGCATGATGAAGCGCAGCCTGAGCGGGTATCGGCAGGGGGCTGGCGAGTTGTGGCATCATTCTTTGGTGACAGCAGTGGCGTCGGAGTGGCTGGCTCAAGCGCTGCGCTACCCAAACCCCGAAGAGGCCTACGTCTCCGGTCTGCTTCACGACATCGGCAAGCTGTTGCTGGATCAGGTGGTATTAAGCAACTACAACGAGATATTCGATTTCGTCCAAAAATATCAGATGCCGCTCTGGCAGGTGGAGGAAAAACTGATCGGCATCGACCATGCCAAAGTCGGAGGATTGATCGCTGAACACTGGAATTTCCCCATCGTGCTGGTGGATGCGATCCGATTTCATCATGCTCCATCCTTTGCCAGGATCAACCAGCGCCTGCCTGCCATTGTCAACCTGGCGAATTCTTTTGCGCAGGATTATCAAATAAGCCAGTCATCATTATTAAGTTTTGAAATACACCCTGAATCGCTGAATGTTCTCAAAATCGATAAAGATGATATCGAACAACTAAAGATCAAAATGAAAAGTTCACGGGTGTTCCCGGAGTTTTCAAAAACAGGATGAATATTATGAAGCGCGAAAACCTTTCCATTCTTGTCCTCGAACCAAACGTCCTGCAGTGTGACCTGATAAAACTGGCGTTGAAACGCCACGGTATGAATCCGATTGTCTGCAGCCAGCCGTCAAGCCTGCGCCAGCAATTGGTTCAATACCTTCCTGACGCGCTTCTGGTCGATACCTACCTGCCCGGGCAAAATGGATTGGACCTGATCGATCAACTGAATTCAGAAGTCCTCCTGAAAAGGACAAAGGTGTTTTTTATCTCGTCCATGGGTTTCCCGGAGATCGTTCAAAAGGCAGCCAAAATCGGCGCCAGCGGATTTCTGGTCAAGCCGCTCAACCCGGATCTGATAGCGGCGCGCATTTTGAACTCCTTTGGGCGGCGGGCAGGGTTATACAATTAATCTGCCATGCCTCGTGACTAAAAAAGGAATTTTGAAAACTTGAGGGGTGTTTTAAAACCCGGGATGTAGTTCGAACAAAAACAAAGCCTTGCGGGGGGAAAGATGCGGCATTTGGGCATATTTTCAAAAAATAATTTACGCATTATTTAGTTTTGCTTCACTTTACATTTACAGACATAAAGGGGTGAATCAGGTATCATTTTTTTCATGAAGCGCTATTTGGAAAAGAATCCATGACGATCTCTGTGGCTCAGGCTCAATTATTTTTTCTTGCCTTCACCCGCATCATGGCCGTCATCATTCATGTGCCGGTGTTCGGCGGGCAGAATATCCCAGCCCAGGTGCGGATCGGATTGGGGTTTGCGCTGGCAATGGTGCTCATCCCGTGGCAGCCGCTTCCGCCGGATGCGGCAGTGATCGGGACGTTTTCCTACGCGGTCTCCATCGGCAAGGAAATTCTGATCGGAACCTTGATCGGATTTTCCGCTGACCTTGCTTTTGGCGCAATTCAAATGGCGGGTTCTGCAATGGGCATCGGGAGCGGGTTTGAGTCCAGCCGCATCTTCAACCCGGCTTTGGGTGACGCTGGTTCCGCCTTTGACCAGATTTTTGTGATGACGGCTTCAATGATTTTTCTGGTGATCGATGGACATCACCTTGTTTTGATCGCCATGCAAAATACCTTCAACGCGGTTCCGTTGAACAGCAGCCTCCCATTCGGCGGAGCGGACACGATCATAAAAATGACTTCAACTTTCATCGCCGCAGGTGTGCAAATGGCTTTGCCGGTCATGGCGGCGCTCGTTTTGACCGACCTCACGTTGGGATTGCTGGCGCGCGTGGCGCCTCAGGTTCAGGTTTATTTTCTTGGGCTGCCGGTCAAGGTGGTTGTGGCAATGATCGCATTGGGAATGACCTTTGCCGTGGTTTTTCCCAATCTGGCATCGCTGTTCAGGCTGATGACAGAAAACATGGTTTTATTTGTGGAGCAATAAGGCGAAATGGCAGATAACAAAACCGAAGCCCCTACCAGTCATCGTCTGCAAGAGGCGCGTGAAGAAGGTCAGGTGGTGCGCAGCCAGGAATTGATCTCAGCGGTCGTCATTGTGATGAGCGCAATCCTGTTGCGTGGACCGGGAAAACAACTCGCGGCGGCATTTCGGGACTTGATTACAAACATTATCGTGGAACTTCCGAAAACCAGTTTGACCGTTGAATCGCTCAGAGGCATGGGTATTACTTTCGCGCTGCGGCTCCTGCCTTCCTTTAGCCTGATCCTTATCGGTCTGATGATGACAGGTGTGGTCGTTACCCTGGCGCAGACCCAGTTTTTATGGGCTGGCAAGAAGATCGGTTTTGATTTCAGGCGTGTGAATCCGCTTGAAGGATTTAAACGGATTTTTTCATCGCACGGCTTGTTCGAATTGCTTCGATCGCTGCTGAAGCTCGGATGGGTGTCGTGGGTCGCTTATAGTTTTTTGCGTACCAGATTTAATGAACTGGTTTCATTCAATCAATTTGATCTGGGTACGGGCGTGAGCAAGTTCGCCGAGATGACGATCTCCCTCGCCCTGCGGGTCGGCGCCATGTATCTGGTTCTGGCAGTTGCCGACTATGCCTATCAACGCTGGGATCTGTACAAGAACCTGCGCATGAGCAAGGAAGAGATCAAGCAGGAAAACAAACGCTCGGAAGGCGACCCGCTGTTGAAGAGCCGCATCCGCAGTATGCAGCGTCAAATGGCGCGCGGACGAATGATGGCCAATGTTTCAAAAGCGACCGTCGTTGTCACCAACCCGACACATCTTGCGATAGCGATCGAATATCAGGAAGGCATGCGCGCGCCGAAGGTGCTGGCAAAAGGACCTTACCGCGTCGCCGAAAGGATTGTGAAGATCGCCAGGGAAAATAATATTCCGGTTGTGCAGAACATCCCTGTCGCGCGCGCCATCTTCAAGACAATCGATATCGGTCAGGAAATTTCCCCGGATCTTTATCTGGCGATGGCTGAGATACTGGCTTACGTTTACAAACTCCGCGGAAAGACTCCTGCCGCTTCAAGCAGACCCGACCTTCAATATTCATAAATGGAAATAGTAAATGACCACTACAACCTCGGTTAGAAGCCCAATAGTTACTGCGCTGCAAGGCCTGATGCGCTCGAACGATATTGTCATGGCGCTCAGCCTAGTGCTGCTGGTTGGGATGCTGCTCATTCCCCTGCCGGCTTTTCTGGTTGACCTGGCAGTGGCTCTGAGTATCGCAATTTCCGTCGGCATTGTCTTGATGACCATGTTCATTAAACAACCGATGGAATTTTCTGTCTTCCCGACCGTGCTGCTCTTGGTCACGCTCTTCCGCCTTGGCATTAACGTCTCCGTCAGCCGCTTGATCCTGCTCAGCGGCGAAGCCGGGCAGATCATCACCACCTTTGGCAACCTGATCGTGGGCGGCAATTATGTGGTCGGCGTCGTCATCTTCCTGATCTTGATGATCATCCAATTCGTGGTAATCAACAGCGGCGCCGGACGCGTGGCTGAGGTTGCGGCGCGTTTCACTTTGGATGCCATGCCGGGCAAACAGATGGCGATTGACGCCGACCTCAACGCCGGCTTGATCGATGAAACGCAGGCGCGTCAGCGCCGCAAGTCCATCGAATCGGAAGCTGATTTTTACGGCGCGATGGACGGCGCAAGCAAGTTCGTCAAAGGCGATGCCATTGCGGCCATCATCATCATGCTGGTCAACATCATCGGCGGATTTGTCATCGGCGTGCTCCAGCGTGGAATGCCATTGACGGCCGCCTTGCAGACCTACGTTCTTTTAACCATCGGCGCGGGGCTGGCTGTTCAAGTCCCGTCCCTGCTGGTTTCAGCAGCCGCAGGCTTGATCGTCACGCGCTCCACATCAGAAACATCTTTGGGTACCGAAGTCTCCACTCAAATTTCCAACTTCAATGTACTGGCAGTCGGCGCGGGCGTGGTCGCGTTGATGATGCTGGTGCCCGGTTTGCCCAAACTGCCTTTTGCATTCGTCAGCCTTGGGTTGGGTGTTGGGGCATTCTTTGTAAACAGGGAACAGGCGTCTGCCACGGCTATTGAAGAAGCCGCCAGCCTGCCTGCCCTTCGCCCGTCAGAACCTGAGACCCCGGAGCAAATGCTGGAAATGGTCGTGGTGGACCCGATCGAGTTGGAGATCGGCTACAGCCTGATCCCGATCATTGACGAGGATAATCAAGATAATCTGCTGCGCCGCATCACCAGCATCCGCCGACAGTTGATGAGTGAACTCGGGCTGATTCTCCCTGTTGTGCGCATCCGCGACAATCTGCGCCTGCCGCCGCAGTCCTACCGCATAAAGATTCGCGGGCAGGAAGTGGCGCTGAACGAGATCATGCTCGATCGGCTGCTTGCCATCCCCGGCTCCGACATCGAAGAACCGCTTTCGGGCGTTCCCACCTCCGAACCTGCCTTCGGTCTGCCTGCGATCTGGATCAGCACTGCCGAACAAAATCAGGCTGAGCTGAAAGGCTACACGGTCGTGACTCCGCTTTCGGTTTTGTGTACCCATCTGACAGAAGTGGTGCGGGGGCACGCCTCCGATCTTTTGAGCCGCCAGCTTGTGCAGGAAATGTTGAACCAACTGCGCCAGAGAAATCCTGCCTCGGTTGAAGGGGTCGTGCCCGAAATGCTCAACCTGGGAGAAGTGCAGGGCGTGCTTCGCAATCTTCTGCGCGAGCGTGTGCCCATCCGTGACCTGAGCGGGATTCTGGAAGTCCTAGCAAATAACGCCAGCATGACCCGCGACCCGCACATTCTGGCTGAGGCTGTGCGCCAGAGCATGGCGAACACCATTTCCAGCCAATACAAGGATGAAGCAAACACCCTGCATGTCTTTACCCTTGCCCCGCAATTGGAAGCCACACTGCGCACCTCGCTGGTTTCATCAGAAGGCAGTCCGGGCTTTCAAATTGACTCAACCCTGGCGCAGCGGATTTTGGTAAAGACCGGTGAGCAAATGGAGGCGCTCGCTCAATTGGGACACATTCCGATTTTGATCTGCCCGCGTGAATTGCGATTGGCGTTTCGCCGCCTTGTTGAACAATCACTGCCTAATTTGATCTTCATGGCTTTTTCAGAAGTTGGGCAGGGAATCAAAGTAAAAGCACACGGAATAGTTAAACTGGATTAGCGGCATAAGAGGTCAGCATGGTTACAAAAACATTCAAAGCCGAATCGACAATGGAAACCTTGCAATTGGTTCAACAGGAACTTGGAGCTGATGCAATTGTGGTTTCCATGCGCGAGGTTCCGCTTGGGCCAAAATGGAATCCATGGAAAAAGACGGCCGTCGAAATTGTTGCCGCCAGCCCGGACGTAATGCCCGAGGCGCAGAAGCCCCAACCGAAGCCCAGGGCAGTTGTCGGTGCGGCGGCTGAGGCGCGTTTATCCGATACCGGTATTGATTTTGCCGAGGTCATGCCCGATATCGAGTGGGTGGTCGAAGCGGAAAAGAAACCGGTCAGAAAGGCGACTCAACAACCGCCCAAACTTAAACTGAATCTTGATCCTGTCAACGATACAGTTCCCGCCGTTGCAGCGACTCGTCAAAAGACTGCGGCGAAATCATCTGCGGATGAAAAATATCTGCCCCAGTCGTTAAAAACGATTCGACAGCAGTTGGCGAGTCAAGGCGTGGATGGAACTTTGATCGAGGGGCTGGTGAGCGTGGCGCTTGAAACGCTCAGCCCGGGCACACTGGCTGATGTTGATGTTTGCAGGAAATCCATCGCCCAACTGCTTGCTTCTGAACTGCGCGTGCAGCAGGGCGCGGGGAAATATTTTTCAAGCAATGTTGTTTGTTTGATCGGCACAAGCGGCAGCGGCAAGACCAGCGCCATTGCCAAGCTGGCGCTTTACTTCAGCCAGAACTTTCAGAAAAAGATCACCTGGGTCTGTGCGGATACCGTCCGAATGGGCGCAATCGCCGAGGCGCGCGCCTACACTGACGCTCTGGGATTTAAATTGGAACTTGTTTACACTTCCGAAGATGTAAAGCGGGTTTTGCAGAACACGGAAGATACCGATTTATTTTTTGTGGATACGCCCGGATACAACCCGTGCAACGAAAGCCAGTTGACAGAGTTGGGCGCGCTGCTTTCCGAGATGCCCAAACGCTGCACCTATCTTGTCGCGCCTGCCACCACCAAGGAAATGGATTTGTTTCAATCTTCAGCTTCGCTTGGCATCTTCAACCTTGATGGCTTGATCATCACCAGGCTGGATGAAACCCATACTTTTGGCAATGTCTATAATTTTTCACGCAAGAATCAGGTTCCTCTCGGTTACTTTACAACCGGCAAAGAGACTTCGCGTCATTTGGAAGTCGTTGACCCCGCCCGTCTTGTATCCGCCTTGTTTGGGAGGGAATGGAATAAATGAAAAAAGAAAATGAGATCAAGCTGGTAACGGATACTCCTCCTGCTGAACAAAAGCCGCCGGCTGTGAAAAGCAAGCCGGTCAAGAAGGAGAAAAAGAAAAAGGAAGCGCCGCCATCGGACGGAATTATCCTGCCGGTTTTGGTCGAAGTCACGTACACGTCTTCGGCTGTTATTCTGGCTGTTTTGTTTACGACCGTGGTGGGCGTTTCCATGCTGACTGGCGCGAAACTGCTTGATATTGTCATTCGCACCAGCACCGCCATGCTCGTGATCGGCGGCCTGCTGATCTTGATCTCGCGCCAGATTTCTGCGGACGTTTTCAACGCCGCCATGATGCAGAAAAAAGAGGAAGAAGAAAAACAACAGCACGAAGAAACACCGCAGCAGGAACAGGCTCAGCCTGAGGCGCTCCAGCCGGGCCGCGAACAGGTTGAAAGTTTTCAGGCGATGGGTGAGTTCGAAAAAAATGAAAATCTTCAAAGTTTTGAAGAAATGGAATCGAGCATGTCTTCAGAGGCGCAATAATCAATGGTCATTCAAGCTGAAACCGCGGAGCTATTGAACGAATTTCTTGCAGGGCGCTCACCAGAACTTAGGGAAAAACTGGTACTGCAATCTGTGCCTTTGGTTCATTACCTCCTCGCGCGGATGGGCATCACCCAGGAGCGGGGCAGTGATTACGAAGACCTCGCGCATCAGGGACTGATGGGTTTGATCGAAGCCGTGGATCATTTTGACCCGAAGTTCAACACGCGTTTCAGCACGTATGCCAGTTTGCGAATCCGCGGCAAAGTTTTGGACTACCTGCGCACCACTGATTGGATGCCGCGCATGGCGCGCAAACGGACGCGGCTGATTCAAAAAAGCATCTCCGCCTTATGGGCTGAGAATTCCCGCGAACCCACCGAGGAAGAGATCGCCGCCAGCCTTGGCCTCAATGTGGAAGATGTCCAACAGGGACTGGCTGATTCAAACAGGATTTTGGTCTCGCTCGACACAATGGCAGACTCAGATCAGGAAGGCGATGTTTCGCTATATGAACGATTGGGCGATGAAAAGCAAACCGACCCATCGGAGCAGCTTGAACAACAAAGTTTATTGGAAGAGATGGCCGGCGCCATTCACAATCTGCCTGAACGCGAACAGTTGGTATTGTCTCTGTATTACAACGACAACCTGACATTTAAAGAAATCGGAAAAGTATTGGATATAACCGAATCCCGGGTCTGCCAGCTTCATGCCCGCATAATTCTCTCCTTAAAGGCGATGATGACCAATGAGTAATATTCCAAAAGTATCCCTTGAAGATTCATTGTACGTTCTTCAACTGGCGCGCGAGACAGCCCTGGCGCAGAACCGTCAGGCTCAAGCCAAACGCATGATGCCGGTGGTGGATGAAATCCGCAGCCTGGTTTCCACCCCGCCGCAGACCACCCTCCCGCCTTCGACCGGCGTGATGGGACAATCGGATTTCAAAGCCTTGCTGGATGTCACCCAATCGCGGGTCAACCAGCCGCCGACAGTTGATTCTGCCGCCTCGGTCATGGATCGCAACCGATTGATCGGCGCGATGGCAGAGGCGAACATGTCAGACGTTGATATTGCCCGTCAGTTCAGCATCACCCGCGAAGAGGTCCAGTTGGTTTTGAACGTCCAGCAAAAGAACAAAAGTTATGGAGGAGGATCAATAAGATGATAAAAGGCCTTTACTCAGCCGTCTCTGCCATGGTGATGAACGCTGCCCGCCAGCAAGTCCTCAGCCATAATATCGCGAACCTGCAAACCCCCGGCTTCAAACAGATCCTCACCACCGCCGAAGATTTCATGCAGAACCAGTCGGTTTATTCGCCGGGCTTTCCTCAAACAAGCTCTCTCGAATACCTTGGGACCTTGGGCTTGGGCACCCAGATCAGCGAAGAATATATTGACTTCCAACAGGGAGCGTTGCAGGATACCGGCAATCCGCTTGACCTTGCCCTGCAAGGCAACAGCTTTTTCACCGTAAAAACCCCCGACGGGAATCGGTACACCCGCGACGGGCGCTTCTTGCGTGACGCCGACAATACCATGGTGACCATCGAAGGCTATCAGGTACTCGATGATGCCGGGCAGCCCATTGAACTCCCAGATGGAGACGTGTCAGTCTCGCCGGAAGGCGCCGTCAGCGTCAACGGGACCGCTGTCGCCCAGTTGGGCATCGGCGTATTCACCGATCCGCGAACTGACCTTCAGCACACGGAAGGCAACCTGTTCACCGGTCCCACAGCATCAACGAGTCAGGATGTCCCTCAGGTGGTTCAAGGTTACCTCGAAACATCCAACGCCAACCCCTCGCAGTTAATGACCCAACTGGTGGAGGTCGCCCGCTCATATGAGGCTTCCCAAAATATGGTCCGTAATCAGGATGAACTGCTGGGCAAAACAATCGCCTCGCTGGGTCGGATCGGTTAGATAAGGAGTTAATATGTCTTCGTCCCTTTTCCACGTACTTAATATTTCAAAGCAGGATATTCTCAGCCGCCTGACCGACCTGGATGTCGCCAGCAATAACCTGGCAAACGTCAACACAGCCGGGTTCAAAACCAGCCGCTCCAACTTTCAGGAAATGCTCAACCAGCAGCTCACCGAAGGCGTGCAGTTGCGCAACACCCAGATGTTGACATCGCAAGGCTCCTTGCGCGACTCAACCAACTCGCTGGATTGGGCGATTCAAGGCGAGGGCTTCTTCAGCGTAACCCTGCCAGACGGGACGACTGGGTACACCCGCGATGGGCAGTTCGTCCTCGACGGAGATCTCAACCTCGTGTCAGCCAGCGGTTATCCTTTGGTCTGGGACGGTCAGGTTACAGAAGGCACGTCTGAAATTAGCGTCAGTTCCGAAGGCCTGGTTACCGCCAACGACGCAGACGGCGCCAGAGTGGAACTTGGCACCGTCCAGTTGACCCGCTTCCCCAATTCCAGCGGACTTACCAGCCGCGGCGACAACGTCTGGTTGGAATCAGACGCTTCCGGCGCAGCCCAGACGGGCGCAGCTGGATCCGAAAATCTCGGCACGATCAGCCCTTACAGAGTCGAACAGTCCAATGTTGACCTGTCTCAAGAAATGACGCATTTGATCACCCTCCAGCGCTCGTTCAGCATGTCGGTCAAGGCTTTCCAGCAAACTGACTCGATGATCTCTCAGGCAATAAACCTGCGCAAAGCGTAATGTTTTCAAAAATACTGCCGATAATGGTATTGTGAATTAACATACCTTGCAGGAGAAATATCCAATGAAAATCGAAAACAACAGTGTACCGCCACTTTCTGCCAAACCAACAGAAACCATCCCCCCGGTCGAGAAGAAGGATGACCACAACGGGATTAATTCTGTTCGCTCCAGGCAGGACAGAGTGGAAATGTCTGAAAACGCGCGCCTGCTGGCCAAAGCCCGAACCGCGCTCGGAAATGTGGAAGAAACCAATTCCGACTATCTCCTCGCGCTCAAAAACCAGATCGCGAGCGGAGATTACACGATTCAAGTCAGCGAACTCGCCCGAAAATTAATAGCAACCTTGCATCCGAAATAACCTGTTACCAAGGACTCCTGATATGGTAGATGATAAATTCACAATCAATCGATTCGAACTTGAGCAGGTGCTCGTACAGCAGTTCCGGATACTACAGGAACTGATCGTGTTGTCCAAAAGCGAGCGCGTAGCCTTGCTGAACGAGCCTGAACTGATCCTGCAAATTGTTGAGGACAAGGAAGTGCTCCTCGACAAAATGAGTTTAATGGAAGATAAATGCCGCCAGATCATTCAGGAACTTTCGCTTTCATTGGACATGCATGTGGAAGATACGTCCATTCAGGCCTTATTGCCATATTTCAAACCAGAGGATGCCAACCGCATCAAGAACCTGTCGGAAGGGATTTACAGCCTTGCCAAACAGGCGCGCGAATTAAACCATGCCAGTCAGGCGCTTGCGATCACCAAACTGGATTGGGTCAAGGCAACTCAACTATTTTTAATCAGCATTTTCCAGCCAGATCCGGGATACCGTTCTCCAAAAGGCGGGGCAACCCATCAGGAGCCGACAACTGGTTTGGGCGTTGAGTTTCACGTTTAAGGAATATTCAGATGCCAACCCTTTCCTCGATCTCAACCTCATTACAGGCAGTCCTGACTCAGTCGCATGTTTTGGAGATTACTCAACATAACATTGCCAATGCCAGCACGCCCGGCTACCGCCGTCAATCTGCGATACTGACCGCGTCAGTGCCTTCCTCGTATGGCGGGTCGGAATTCGTGAATGGTCCCGGAATGAGGGGTGGGGGTGTCGCTATCGCAAAAATCCAGCGATTTAATCTTGAATTTTTTGACGGGCGTTTTCGCACGGTTTCAGCTGAAACAAAAAACTGGGAAGCCCAAAGTGAGATCCTCACCCAATTGGAAGCGACTCTGGCTGAAACTTCGGAAGATGGCTTACTCCCCAAGCTTGACCAGTTCTGGGCAGGGTGGCAGTCGTTATCCAGCGACCCGACAAATGTCAGCCTGCGGGGAGTCCTTTTGGATGATGCCAGTTCGCTCGCCACAGCTTTTAATCGGCGGGTGGAGCAGATCAATTTGTTGCGCGGTGACCAGAACCTGTCCATCATCAGTCAAGTTGACAAGGTCAACTCGCTGGCGGATGAAGTAGCCAAATTGAATGCCGAGATTTCGCATGTGCTGTCAATCGGCGAGCAGCCCAACGATCTGATGGATAAGCGCGATCTGGCCCTCGATCAGCTCTCAGACCTGACCGGGTCGGTTTCCTATGAACAGAAGAACGGCGAGATGGTGGTTTCGATCGGCGGGCATGTTTTGGTTGTCGGGCACGAAGCCATAAAACTAACCACAAAACCCAAGCCGTCTCCTGATTCAACTTTAGTGGATGTCTATTGGGCTGATAATCAGGTCCTCATTCCCCCCAGTGGAAAATTGAAGGGCACATTGGAAGTGCGCGACCAGATTTTGACCGGTCAGTTGGCCGGGCTGAATACGCTTGCCAGCGGATTAATGACACAGGTCAATGCCATTCATACCACGGGCTACGGTATTAACAATGCCACTGGCATGAATTTCTTTACAGGGACTGTCGGCAACGAGGCAGGCACCATCGCGGTCAACCCCTTGCTGGATGCCGCCAGCATTGCCACATCCAGAAACATCAACGAAGTCGGCAATAATGGAATTGCCCTTGACATGGTCGCTTTGAAATCATTCAAAGGAATGGCGACAAATACTGCGACCCTCAATGAATACTATAATGCCCAGATCACCGATCTGGCTGTAACCACTCAGCGCGCGGCAAATAATACTTATCAGCATGGACTGGTGGCAAAGGCATTAAGCGACCAGCGCGAATCGGTCGCGGGCGTTTCTCTCGACGAAGAAGCTGCGAATATGGCCAAAGCGCAAAAAGCCTACCAGGCTGCTGCCCGCGTTTTGACAACCTTTGATGAACTCCTCGACCTGGTCATTAACCGAATGGGTCTGGCGGGCCGCTAGGAGTATAAGGAGCCGGTATGAGGATCACCAACTTGATGATGGCTAATAATGCCATGCAAAACATAGCAGAAAACCAGGAAAAGATAGCCAAATTACGGAATCAGGTTTCCACGCAAAAGCAATTTCAGACCGCTTCGGAAAACCCCGTTCAGGCTTCTGCCAGCCTTAGTTTGCGCTCCAATTTGCGGACGCTTGAGTCCTACTCTGATACGGCCAACATAACAAGTAACTGGATGAACACCACCGATTACGCCCTTAATCAATTGGAGGAGATCGGCGTTCAAGCATCAAATTTGATTCTGCGCGGGTTAAATGATTCACTTTCCAACAGCGAACGGTTTACGGCTCTGGCGACCGAGATGAACGGTCTGATCGAAAAAGCGGTAGAACTTGGGAACTCCTCAGTCAATGGACAGTATATCTTTTCAGGTTACCAGTTGAATCAAAAACCGTTCACACTTGGTGTTGACACTCTTACGACCCTTCTAGACTATCAAGGCAACAACTTCAACCCGACAACGATCACCTACGACGGAGATACCGGCAGTATGCAGCGCAGTCTGGGTCCCGATCAGATGGTGACCATGAATATGCCCGGCAGACCATCAATCGAGGCATTCATTCAGGATTTGATCTCAGCCAGCACAGCCTTGACGCAGGGCAATATTCACAGCGTCAGTGTGCCTCCCGCCCCTTCTACTTTGCAGGAAGCATTGACTAAGGTAAAATCGTCGGCAGATGCGATTAATGCAAACCGCACATCGAACGGTGCGCGGATGCGACAGGTAGAATCGGCGTCAAATTTCCTGGAGACGGTCAAGATCGAAACGAAAAGCCTGCTTTCTCAAAAAGAGGATACCAATCTGGCGGAAGGAATTGCACTGCTCACAAACCAGCAAACCACCTTCCAGGCAGTGTTAGAGGTCAGCCAGCGGGCCATATCAGCTCTCAGCCTTTTTGATTACATGCGTTAGCTCCCGTCCCAGCGAACACACCATCGAACGCCAATCATTGCCCTGAAAAACCCCGGTACGTGGAGTGTGTCGTCATGTTGGTAATATCCCGCAAAGTGGACGAGAGCGTCATGCTCGGAGATACGATTGTTTTAACCGTGCTTGCGATCGAAGGTGACAGGGTCAAGATCGGGATTACCGCCCCGCGCGAAACGATTATTTTGCGTCAGGAAATTTACCAGGCCGTGCAAGATCAGGAAAAGATACAGGAATTACTGGCAAAGGAAACCGAATCAGAAGCTTTTGAGCAGTTGCGGAAACTATTGGTATCTGAGAGTGAAAAAGAAAACGACGGACAGGAGAGAAGCGAGGACGCTCCCTGAGAGTTTTGTCGAACATAATGATCTGAACTGGAAAGCCGCTTTCAAACTGAAGGCGGCTTTTGATTTTGTCATGCAGGCTGCCAAAATGAGGATGGCAGGGAGGGAGGGCGCTCTGTAATGTCTGAAAATTAATTTACCTGTTTTTTGGTTTCTCTTTACGGATGATTTACTGCGGAGTATGTGGTTGTGTGCTATCTTTTGTCATCGAGGAACCCAAAGGACATTGGACTAGCCTATGGAAATTACTTTTGATATTAGCGAAGACGAACTTCCGGTTTTTCTGGCTGAAGCAGATGAACATTTACAAGTGCTGGATGACAGCCTGATTCGGCTGGAACGCGAAGACGCAGATGCCGAACTTGTTCAGACCGTATTCCGTTCTGCTCATACCATCAAAGGCATGTCCGGCATGATCGGGCACAAGCGGATGACGGCGCTAACTCATGCCCTCGAAACCGTGCTGGACGGGGTCCGCAAGAACAGCATCCAGATAACCAAACCGATGATTAATATTTGCCTTGAGGCGGTTGATCATTTAAGGCTGTTACGAGATGAGATCATCACTGCTCAAACATGCGACCTTAATATTGACGAGATGGTAAAGTCGTTAAAGGATTTTATCGAAGGAACGAAACACGAACCCTCTCAGCCAGTTCCAGACAACGGTCACGAAAAAAATACCGCGCGGGCTGTGCCTGAAAATGGGAATCAATCAGGTCAAAATGTGGAGCCTGTGAATTCCAATGGAAGCGTGGCAGGACAAGGGAGCAAAGCAGTTCAAATCCAGGCCAAAATTGACGCGAACGGTATGGCGTCAGCGGCGCGCGCATTTCAACTCATGATGGCGTTGCAGGATATGGGCGACATACAATCCATGTCGCCAAGCCAGGCACAGATCGAAACATCCAGTGCTGTCAGCGATTTTTCGGCGGTTGTCGCGACCGCCCAGCCACTTGAAAAGATACGCGCTGCCTTAATGACAATTTCTGGGGTTGATGAGATTTCCATAGACGGCAAGGTCATTCTCTCCAATGGGTCAATTGCGGCGGAGGTTGAACCTGCGCAACAAAAACAATCAATCGCCCCTGAAAAGAAACCTGCTCTTCCAACCAAGCTGTCTGGATTAGCGAACGAAAGACGCGCTGCCACTCCTTTCGGCAGGCGCAGCGCAGATATGACGATCCGCACCAACGTGGAGCGCATCGATAACCTTATGAATCTTGTCGGTGAAATGATCACCGACCGAAACCATCTGAAACAACTTCACAGCCGCCTCAAACGCATCAACGGCACGTATGATCAGATTTTTGAGACGATCACTCATTTGGGACGGATCACCGATCAACTCCAGGAAGAGGTCATGCATATTCGTATGCTGCCTGTTTCGAGTTCCTTCGGAAAGTTTCCGCGCATGGTGCGCGACATGGCAGAGAAAGTCGGTAAAAAGATCGATCTGGTTATCCGCGGCGAAGATACTGAAATGGACCGGTCAATGCTTGAAGAGATCAATGACCCGCTCATCCATTTGGTTCGAAATTCTGTCGACCACGGCATCGAGCTGCCTGAGGTTCGCCTGGCTGCCGGTAAACCGGAACGGGGAACTCTCACACTGACCGCCCGCCACGAGCAGGGACGGGTCATTTTGACTGTTGAAGACGACGGCGGGGGGATTGATGGCGAAAAGCTCCGCAAGAATGCAATCCAAAAGGGATTGATCACAGCGGAAGAGGCGGCCAGCCTGACCGAAGAACAGTCAATAGACCTGATGTTTATGGCGGGCCTTTCCACTGCTCAAAAAGTAACGGACATTTCCGGGCGGGGGGTTGGGCTGGATATTGTCAACACGAACATTCAACACGTAAATGGATCCATTCAAGTGGAGACAAAGCTTGGTAAGGGTACCAGGTTTCAGATCATTCTGCCTCTGACGCTTGCGGTTGTACCCGCCCTGCTGGTCAGTATCTGCCATTCCACATTTGCCATTCCACTGGTGATGATTACAGAAACTCTTCGCCTTGAGAAGAACGATATTGTATATGTCAATCGAAAACCTGTTACAAGATTAAGGGAGAAGATTCTTTCCCTGTTGTATCTTTCAGATATTTTTAACCTCCCGGAAAGCCGGGATGAAAAAAAATATACCTTCGCTGTGGTGGTTCAATCCGGCAAACAGCGGATCGGGCTGATCATTGACAGCCTGCTTGGAGAAGAGGATGTGGTGGTGAAGCCCCTTGGCGCATTCATCGGTGATGTCGCCGGCATATCCAGCGCTGCAATTCTTGGCGATGGACAGGTGGCGTTAATTGTTGATGTATTTGGTTTATTCAAACTGGCTGGAATTTAAGAAAGGTGGAACTCTGTTATGGTCGAAAATGTTCCGTTTGATCAGGATCTGCTGGAAAAGCTGAAAACCATTGCCAGTGAAGGCATTAGTAATGCCGCTCATGGATTTTCTGGAATGGTCGGTCGAAAGATCGAGGTAAGCAACCCGGCGCTTAAATTAGTGCCCTTGCTGACGATCCCTGCGATGGTTGGCGGGCCTGAGGATGATGCTGTTGGAATCTACCTGCGTTTTGAAGGCGATATGGTCGGTCAGATCATGATGATCATGCCCTATCAAAAAGCGCTCGAACTGGCTGACCTCTTGATGGATTTGCCTAATGGCACCACGCAGCGTATGAACTCGATGGAAAGATCTGCACTCGGTGAACTGGGTAACATGTGCGGTACGTTTTTCTTGAACTCACTTGCGAAGTTGGCCGGAGCCAGCATCATGCCTTCCCCTCCGGCAGTGATGGTCGATATGGTCGGGGCGATCCTCGATATTGTGGTCGCAACAGCCGGCGGTATCAGTGAGCAGGTATTGCTGATGCAGGCAAATTTCATGGATGGTCCTCGCAGCGTTGAAGCGAACTTCTGGGTCATCCCTGATATGAATGCGTTAAAAAATCTATTAAAGAAAAATTCTTAGCGTATGAGGAAAGATCCGATTAGTTTGGGATTGGGCGAGCGCGCCGTCAGTCGGAACCCGGAGGACGTTCTTGTCGCCTACGGGTTGGGTTCCTGTCTCGGGATTTCAATGATCGACCCGCAGACACGGATTTCAGCATTACTTCACGCGGTTCTTCCTGGAGCAACAAACGGGCTGTCTGCGAGCGACCCAAACGCGCACAAGTATGTTGACACTGGCATTGAAAGTCTGGTTGATGCAGTTGTCAAGGAAGGCGCAAATAAAGCCAGGCTGATCGTCCGTATCATTGGAGGCGCGAACATGCTGATTTCGCCCGGCATGGCCAATTCCTTTGATATCGGAACGCGGAACATGGAATCAGCCCGCAGGACCTTGCAGCGTCTGAATTTGAAAATTGCAGCCGAAGAAGTCGGCGGACATACCGGAAGGACTGTCCATGTTTATGTTGGCGCTAGCCGCGTGACCGTCAGAGTCATCGGCGAGAAAGAACGCGATATATAGAAATCCAAGAGGAGTGATCGTATGACAAAGATTTTGGTAGTGGATGATGCAGAGTTTTTGCGTGTGCGTTTGACCAAGATGCTGCTTACAGACGGCTACGAGGTCTTTCAGGCTGAGAATGGCGTCAAAGCCGTGGGGACATACAAAGAGATCCATCCTGATGTCGTTTTGATGGATGTGACCATGCCTGAAATGGACGGGCTGACAGCGTTGAAAGAAATCGTCGGTTTTGATGCCAAGGCCAGGGTGATCATGCTGACTGCACTGGGGCAGGAATCAGTGGTGCTGGAAGCGGTTAAATCCGGCGCGCGCGATTTCATTGTCAAGCCGTTTGAGCATGAACGCGTGATGAAGGCCATTACAAAACTCCTGACCTAACTGGATCATGGCTGATAAAAAAGCTCCTCAGGAAAATACAAAATTGCCGAACCCGGTCCGGGTGATGGTTGTAGACGATTCTGCGTTTATGCGTTTTGCCATTACCCAGCAGCTTAATGAAGATTTTGAGCTGCAGGTCGTCGGCACTGCCTGTAATGGGAAAGAGGCGCTTCAACTGATTCCAAAGTTTCAGCCGGATGTGATCACGCTGGATGTGGAAATGCCCCACATGGATGGGCTGACCACGCTGCGCGAGATCATGGCGAAATTTCCCCGCCCGGTCATCATGTTCAGCAGTTTGACCAAGGAAGGCGCTGCCGAAACGATTCAGGCTCTCATGCTTGGAGCAGTTGATTTCATTTCCAAACCGGATAACCGATTGGATATCCGTACCGAAATGGAAGAAATAGCAATCAAGATCAAGCAGGCAGCCAAAGCGAAGGTAAAGACCCCGCCATTCCAACGACGGGCGCCTGTCGTTTCACAACCTGCTGAAAAACCTGATAAACCTGTCCGCCCGTATCGAAAAAATACCCCCGTAATTTTGATCGGGTCCTCCACCGGCGGTCCGGGCGCGCTAAACGAAATCATCCCAGCCCTGCCCGCTGACCTGGTTTCACCTGTCCTGATCGTTCAGCACATGCCAAGCGGTTTTACCCGCTCACTGGCAGAAAGGCTCAATAATATTTCTCCGCTAAAGGTGAAAGAAGCGGAGCCGGGTGACCAGCTTTTAGTGGGCCAGGTATTACTTGCTCCCGGCGGATTTCATACGATCCTTGATGAAAATGAACGGATCCTGTTGAATCAGAAACCAACGGTTCATGGCGTGCGGCCGTCTGTGGATGTGACTCTCAACTCGCTGATTCAGCGCTTTGGCAAAAACGTGATCGCCGTCATTCTGACTGGGATGGGCAGCGATGGGACGCTCGGCGCTTCGATATTACACACCGCCGGCGGACACGTAATTGCCGAACATGAGAATACCTGCGTGGTGTGGGGGATGCCCCGCAGTGTGGTCGAGGCCGGCGCGGCCAGCGTGGTTCTGCCGCGCCCGCAAATTGCCAAAGCCATTGAAGCCGCAATTCAAGAAATGATGCTCAACTGATGATTGCCAGGATTGGAATTTATGGATGCGAATGACTATACCCAGATAAAAGCCTCGATCAAGCGTTCGTTTAATATTGACCTCGAGCATTATAAAGATGAGCAGATGAAGCGGCGTCTGGATTCGTGGCTGGTGCGCACTCATATCGAAACCTGGAAGGACTACTTTCACCTGCTCGCCACAGACGGCAAGGAACTTGAACGTTTTCGGAATTATCTCACCATAAATGTTACGGAATTTTTCCGCGACCCGAGCCGTTGGGACCTCGTGCGTCAGGAAATTTTGCCATATTTGATAAAGAGTTCCAAAGAAAACCACCAGATCGGCGGGTTGAAATTGTGGAGCGCCGGCTGTTCCATCGGCACAGAAGCCTACACCATGGCGATCATGATGGACGAATCGGCGCCAACTCAAAAATACTCCATCCTCGCAACCGACCTGGATCGCGGCGCGCTGGCCAAGGCCAGGGCGCGCGGACCCTATAACGAGGAGGATATCCGTGGTTTGTCACAACCGCAGCGCCGCAAATACCTGACAGCGGCCGCGCCTCATCATGCTGTTGAGAGCCTGCAAAAGCACATTAATTTTCAAGAGCAAAATTTGATCGCAGATCGTTTTGATACCGGCTTTGACTTGATCGTGTGCCGCAACGTTGTCATTTACTTTACCGCTGAAACAAAAGATAAACTTTATGCAAAATTCAGCGCAGCCTTGCGTCCAGGTGGAGTTTTGTTTGTGGGCGGGACCGAGATTATTTCAGGCGCGTCCAAGTTCGGCCTGCAAAATTTTGGCATCTCCTTTTACAAGAAAGCATGAAAAATAAATGATGAGATATTCAGTTGACCAGCTTATCAGGGAAGCCGACAAGCTCCCTCCCATCCCTCAGGCGGCGCAGAAGGCGCTTGCGCTCATTCGCAGCCCGGAATCCAGCGCCTCCGCTTTGGCGCGCGTCATTGAGATGGACCAGGTCTTGACGACCCAGGTACTACGCTGGGCCAACTCGGCATATTACGGGATGGAAAACCGCATCTCAACCGCACAGCAGGCGATCGTTGTTCTGGGGTTGGAGATCATTCAGGAATTGATCATGACTTATTCCTTTTCCGACCGCCTGTATAAACCCCTGCCGGGGTATGAACTTCAACGCGGCGAGCTTTGGCAACATGCGCTTGGAACAGCCATCGGCGCAAAGCTCATTTCGAAACAACTTCACCTCAAGATCGATGAAGATGCATACTTTGCCGGCTTGTTATGTGATGTCGGCAAACTCGTCTTTGAAAAACTCCTGCGCGAGTCAGAAATTAACCGCTCTGAATGGGCGCAGCATTCCTTTTTGGAATTGGAGCGCAACAGCTTTGGCATCGACCATGCCATGCTGGGCGCGGAAATTGCCCGCCGCTGGCAGCTGCCCGAAAACCTTGTGACAGCGATCGCCCATCATCATGAACCTCAGTCGGCGGAAAACCATGCATTGCTGGTTGCGACAGTCCATGTAGCGGATGTCTCCATGATGATATTGGGCGTCGGTATCGGAATCGATGGATTGCAATATCCCCTTGAAGATGAGGCTCTCAAACGGCTCGGCATGACCTGGGAGGACCTCTTCCATCTGATCGAACAAGTTTCGGAACAATTAGCCAAGGCAAAAGAAATGATCTCGCTTACTTAAAACTGATCAGGTTTTATTGCTGATCCTTTCTGGAGGTAGAAAATAAGTGGATGCAAAATTGTTAAACCCGTTTATTCAGGCTGCAGTGGAAGTGCTGGAAGCAGAGGTGAATGCAAATATTTCCCGCAAGGAAATATCCATGCAAAATTCTTCGCTGACCTCCGATGATATTACAGTGCTGATCAACCTGGTCGGCGACATCTATGGGGTTGTGATGTATGGTATGCCGACAAAAACCTGTTTGAATATGATCTCAAAGATTCTGGGGCAGGACTGCACTGAACTTGACTCGCTTGCGCAAAGTGGTGTGGCCGAGTTGGGGAATGTGATCAGCGGCCGGGCAACCATCAGGTTTGCAGAGGCTGGTTTTAAATCCAATATTTCAACCCCGACGGTTCTTAAGGGTAAGGGAATCGAAGTTTCCACACTTGGTTTTCCAAGGATCGTGGTGCCTCTTGAGACTCAATTCGGTGTTCTGACAGTCCATATTGCGCTTAGGGAAAAAAAACCTGGTGAATCAGGCAACCCCGAAGAATTTATTTCACTGATCAATGCCCCGCTTTCCCAAAAGGGATCGTAACCGGGTGTTTGGAGGAAGCGATGAATGTAAAATTTTTAAACCCATTTGTCAGTGCTGCTCATGAAATATTGAGCCATGAAATGCACGAATCGATTCAACGGGGAGACCTGCACCTCGAAAACGGATCATATCAAACCGATGATGTGACCGTAATCATATCGCTTGTCGGCGCTGTGGATGGGACTGTTTTCTATAGCATGTCGAAGGAAGTTGCTGTGGGTCTCGCCTCGGTCTTAATGGGTGAGAAGTTTGCTTCACTTGACCGGCTCGCCCAAAGCGGTATCGCAGAGTTGGGCAATGTCATCACAGGCCAGGCCAGCATGAAGCTGGCAGCCGCGGGCTTTGAATCGAATATTTCGACGCCTTCCTTGATCATTGGCAAAGGGGCGACAATTTCCACTCTTGAATTTCCGCGTCTGATCGTTCCGCTCACCACCTCCATTGGCGCGCTGACCATCCACCTTGCGCTTCGCGAGGGCATTCAGCAAAACCTGAAAACACCTCAACTTGAAATACCGAAAGTTGATCTTAAGGATAAGTGAGTAGTGGATATAAAAACGTCCCGCAAGAGACTCTGCGGGACGGATCATATGAGTTGACTTTGGGGCAGGAGAGGATTAAGGAACGATCCCGGCGCAGGCTACGCCATTTTTTGGGGCGCTGGTTTGTTCTGCTTTCCAGTCGGCATTATCCAGGGTGATGGTGCAGCTTAATTCGCCTGTCGCTGTCGGGTTCGAAGCTGTCAAATAGACGGTTGTTCCGCTTTTGATTTTTACTGTTTGCGTCCAGGGGACAGAAACAGTTTTTGGGTCGGGGATGTTCACTTCACCGGCCTGTAATGTGATCATTGCAAACCCACCCGATGCCTGAACTTCAAATCGAACGCGGCGGGTGTCCGATTTGGGTTTGGTGGCTCCCAGGGAAATCAAGAGGGCAATTGCGCCGCCCACCAGCGCTAGCACAAAAACAACTTGAATTGCGGTCTTTTGGCTGTTTGATAGGTTATTAAACATGATTCGCTCCTTCTCCAAAAAGAATTATATCAAGAATGACCTGCCTGACCACTGCAATTTACGGAAGCTTTCAAAGGAGTTTCCGTGTGATTTCGGCAGGCTTCGTGGTTAATTCTTTTTGCAGCCTGCGAGATTAGATACTCCGCAATTGACATCAAAAAACCACAGCGACCGAGCCGGACAATGTGTTTCGCTCAAAACCCTGGCTTCTTTCAATTATGCAATTAATGCAATATTTACGCCAAAACACCTCGAAATGCCTTAAGTAAGAGACCCTCCTGCCGAAACTAAAGGTAGCAAAAAACAATCTTCTTCAAAAGAATGCAAGACGGAGGCTAATATCGAAAATTCAAGATCAATCATCCCTCAAATAAAAGTGTCCGTAAAATAGTTCCCAGCAGCGTCGGAGCTCAGTCGTAATCGAATCAAATTCAAAAATGGGGAAGGATCCCCTAAAACTTTTTTTCAAACATGGAGGTTTGAAATGGCTAATGTAGATGTAACCCGAATTGCAAGTAACATAGGCGCTCTTAACGCCCTTAATTCTCTTCAATCGATCAATGCGAAACTGGCATTGCACCAGACCCGCCTCTCAACCGGCAAGCGCATCAACAGCGCCCAGGATGACCCCGCTGGTTTGACGATTGCCACCAAGATGCTCGCCCGCTCGGAAGGCCTGAAGGTTTCCATGGACAACATCAGCGATGCGAAGAACATGCTCTCCGTCGCCGAAGCTGGCCTGAGCAAGATGACCGATATCATCGTTCAGATGCGCAGCAAGGCTGAACAGGCTGCTTCTGATACTCTCGGCACTTCAGAACGCGCTGCGATCCAGGATCAACTCTCGGCGTATGCCCAGCAGATTCAAGACTTGGTCGATCAGACCAAGTGGAACGGCGTCAAACTGCTCGACAACACCAGCGGCAACAAAGTTTTCCAGACGGGCGTTGATGAAGGCGAAACCACAACCTGGGTTCTGCCGAATGCGCTTGACCCCGATACTTTGAACCTTTCCGAAAGAGTTACTGCTGATACGGCTACCTTTGTGGATGTCAGCGACTCCTTCAGCGGCGGCACGACATCCAGCCAATTAGGCAGCATGGCCGAACTGACCACTGGTGATTACTCATTTGAGGTCCTGGACAAGGCCACTTCAGCCACTCAAGGTAAGGCTACGTTGGATACAACGAGCAGCCTGCTCTCCGGCGTCAATGCTCTGGGAACTTCAGCCAGCCCGGCTGGTGAACTCGCCTCTGGCCGCTACAACATCAAGGTCACAAACGTTGCTTCCGCAACCGATGTGAGCTACATCATCACCAACCTGGATGACTCATCCTGGAACACAACCGGTTCCATGACCGTTTCGAATGCAAACATCTCCGCTGGTAACGTCTTAACCAGTGGCGCTGCAGCAACGGGTATTTCACTGACCTTTGGCACAGATCCCTCTGGTTTGGTTGCCGGGCAATCCATGAACTTTGAATATATTGCCCAGAACGAAGCCAAGTTCGAATTGAACGACGCATCCGGCCAGGCTACCCAGATCGCCCGCAACGTTTCAGGCTCACTCAGCGGCGTGTATTCCTACAAAGCGGCTGCTGCCACCTTCCAAACTGGACGCGGCGTCAGCATCACCCTTGGCGCATTTGCGAACATCGCGGCTGGCGAAACAGAGCGCTTCACGTACAAACAGGCCAATAACTATTCAGTGGATGTTTCCACCACGATCAAAGCTGGCTCGTACATGACCACAGCCAACTATGCTCTTGACAAAGTCAACAGCACCCTCTCTGGCCTTGGTTCATTGATGGCTCGCTTGAGCTTCAAAGAAGAATCCATTGCCGCGGCTCAGGTCAACGTTGAAGGCGCTTACAACCGCATTATGAACGCCAACATGGCGGAAGAACAGGTCAATGCCAGCAAGTACTCAATCTTGCAGCAAACAGCCACAGCCATGTTAGCCCAGGCGAATGCGGCTCCGCAAAGCCTTCTGGCCCTCTTCCGATAAGAGGTAATGGCACGACCACGCAGATAAGTATGTTTCGGGGAGGCGCCATGGGTGCCTCCCCGATATAACTCTCAAGACATATTGATTTGCAACAAGGTGAAACATGGCGAACACGATCTCATCCATAGATACATCCATCAAAAGCCTCGCGCCCACTTTCCAGACGGCGATCAAGACGATTATCGAATCTGAAAGCGGTCCTCTTAATCGCACGCAGGCTCAAAAGGATCAGATCGAGGTCCGCCGCGGCGTTTATACGGATATCAAAACAAATTTCGACGCACTTCAAACCGCGATCCAGGCTTTGATCAGCACCCATGCATCCTACGGCATGAAGTCGGTCAGCAAGCAAGCGATCACCCCCGGCACAGCAGGCGCAACCGTCCTGACAGCGACCTCCACCGAAAGCACGGCGGCAGCGGAGTTTGACCTTGTGGTCACTACGTTGGCAAAGGCTCAATCCAAATCCACAAGTGCGGCTGCCAGCTCAGATGTAGCTTTGGGTAAAAGCGGTACTTTTTGGCTGGGCGGGAATGGCACGAGTTCCGCCAGTGTCACCCCAAATGACTCGGTCACAAATGCTGTTGCCAGCACGATTGCCAGCGGCCAGCGTGAACTTGGGGCGGGAAGCTACACCCTCCAGGTTCGCGACTCAAGCGGTGTCCGCCAATTCCGGTTGGTGGATGCAGATGGAAAAGCGGTTTCGATTCGGAAAAATGATGGAACCGGGTTTTCCACTGACTGGCAGAATATGACCAGCGGCAGTTACGACACCGGGCGCGGTCTAAACCTGACCTTGAACACGCTTGGCGCGACAACCAGCACAGCGTTGACTTATACAGCCGCAGGCACATCGATCACCATCAATTCAACAGATACTCTGCGCAATATTGCCACAGCAATTAACGCTGCCAGCCAGCCTGATGGACGAGATTTCAAAGCCTCGATCGTTGCGAATAAGCTGGTCATAACTGGCGCGCAGACAGGCGAAAACCATTCCATGATCTTTACCGATGGAGCAGGGCTTGGTTTCGGGGCTGACCTTCAGCCTGCGCAGAATGCGCAGTTTACGGTCAATGGCATGAGCGTTTCGCGCGCATCCAACGCCAATATCACCGACCTGATCGACGGCGTGACCTTGAATCTCGCGTCAGATGCGGAAGGCAAGAGCGCACGGCTGAGCATTTCAGCCTCGTTTGATAAGGCAGCCGGCTTGATGAAGACCATGGTGGATAAATTTAATGCGGCGGTGACACACTTGAAAGATAAGCTGGCGTCCACGCCTAAAACCGGCACGGATGGCAAAACCATCTACACACGCGGACCGCTTAGCGGAGACCTTGGTTTTAGCAGTCTCAGGCTGGATATGATCAACCGCTTGAACCGCAATATCACCAACAGCGGCAGCCTGAAGAATTTGTCGGAGATTGGCATCACCTTCGATAAAGACATGAAGTTGTCCATCGACAGCTCTAAATTCAGCGATGCGCTCAAAAACCAAACGGCGGATGTGACCGCGTTGTTGGATAAGGCCATGGGCGATTTGAATACCCTGGTTTCGCGTTTCGCAGGCTCCAGCGGTACGATTGCCAGAACATTGACAACGATTGACGATCAGCGCAAGAGCTATGACCAGCGCATCGCCAGGCACAACGAGAATTTAACGATCCGCAAGCAGACTTTATACAACCAGTATCTGAGCTTCCAGACCCAGATCGCGGATTATGGCAGAACTGCGGAATGGCTTGGCATGTTTACAGGCACGACGACCAATACGTCAGGATAATGGACAAGGAATTAAAAAGTAAGAAAGAGCAGCCGCAAGGATGAGGTTTGCCCTGCTTTCAGAAAAATAGTTTTTGTTATCCAATGCAAGGATGCAAGGAGTGTGTGCAATGAGTGAAAATTCAATTACCCCAATTGGCAATGTGCGTTTAGACGCCGCGCCTGCCCCGCTTCCCAAGGTGCAGACAAGCGCTGTTGTGGGCGCGCAAAAGATAGAACCTTCGGAACATGGCAAGGTGCAGGCACAGGTTGAAAGTGAGATCGAACAGGCAGGCGCCCCTTCGAATGTCTCGGTTCATTTCCGCGTCAATGACGATACGAATGAACTGACTGTGTTTGTTGTCGATCGCAATTCGCATCGTGTGTTGAGATCCATACCGATCAGCGAGTTTTATAAAATGCAGGCTGGCGAATTATTGAAACTGGCCGCCTAACTGCCCATAAATTAATGCCGTCCGATTTTGTTTCATATCCGCTCTCTGAAGACGGGATGGTTGTCGAGTCCTATAGTTGAAAATTAGTAGGCGGTCTTTCGGGTTGTGAATTCTCCTTGAATTATGTTCAAGGTGTTTTGCGTTTTGGGCAGTGTGCGTTCTTTTTTATTGCCGCCCTTGCCGTGGATGACGCGCTACTCATGGATCCTTTGTTGTCACATTGGCATTCATTGTTTGAGAGTAACCAGTTGTGAGTACGACGGATTGATAAGGAATTATTCTTTGCATGACTGCAAAAAATTTATGTTGAATTAACGGGTGGGCGCTCAAGATTGATCGTAGTTTGTCGAAAATGATTTCATCGAAGAATAACTCAAAAGTAATTCAGTGAGGACTGAGACCATGTATCTAGCAGCTTATAGCAATCAATATCGAAAACAGGATGTAATGAACGCCAGCCCGCTCCGCCTCGTTATCATGACTTACGATCTGGCAATCCTTTCATGCGAGAAACAGGACTTCGACAAATCCATCAAGACGATCAGCGCGCTCCGCGACACCCTTGACTTGAATTACCCGGAAGTCTCAAATGGATTGTTCAGCCTGTATCAGTGGTGCCTTGAGTGTATTCGCAAAGGCGACTACGCCTCCGCCTCCAATGTGCTTACTGAACTCCGCGGCGCCTGGGTCGCAACCGAGCAAAAGATCGCCGCCCGGCAAGTCCCCGTGACTGTCAGCAGCGCCCCGGCGTATTTCACATCTATCGGGAATATCCTGACTTGATGAGCCATAAGATTGTACTCTCCTGACGGTGAGCACAAAAACAATAGAAAATAACGGGAGATTGCCCCCGTAGTTGATGTAGACGTCAGTTCCACACAAAAAAAGCAAAAGTGCCTTCCCGCAAGGGGGTGGGCGCTTTGTTTTTAATTCACACAAAATTTATTTTAACTTCACACTGCTTTTACTGTGTAAATTTCCCTCGTTTGATAATATCAGACCGATAAAGGAGCAAATCATGAGCTTTTGGGAATCACTACGCATTGGTTCGACCGGACTTACTGCACAGCGTTTGCGGCTGGATCTGATCTCGAACAACATCGCAAATGCGCAGACCACGCGCACCGAAAAAGGCGGCGCGTACCAGCGGCAGGATGTCGTTTTCATGCCTGAAGAGAAAAAGGCTTATTTGCCCGAGGTGGTCGCTGCGAAGCGAGATCAGCTGAGCAGCCTGCAGGGCGGTGTCCGGGTGGCTGAGATCACCACAGATACAGAAACAGGTCCCCGCGTGTACGATCCGACACATCCCGATGCGGACGAAGACGGCTTTGTCACTTATCCGAATGTGAATATCGTGGTCGAGATGACCAATATGCTCTCGGCGACGCGCTCCTACGAAGCCAACCTCGCTTCGGTTGAAGCGGTAAAACGCATGGCGCTGAAAGCGCTTGAGATAGGCAGGTAAAAATGGCGATCCAATCCATCTCCCCAAACCTGATTCCCCCCATCCCCGAACTTGGCTCGGCTCAGAAACCGACAGCGAGCAGCAATACCAAACAGATCACTCAATCTTTTGAGAACATGCTCACTGCCCTCAACCAATCGCAATTGGATTCCGATGCCCTGGTTGAAAAAATGGCGCGCGGCGAAAACGTCGATTTACATGCAGTGATGATCGGCCTTGAAGAAAACAATGTCAATTTCAATGTAGCGCTCGGCATCCGTGACAAGCTGGTTGAAGCTTATCGCGAAGTAATGAGAATGCAGGTCTAACTTTTTTTGGAGTCTCGTTTTATGTTTTCATCCATTCAACAACAATTTTTAGCCTACTGGAAGAAACTAAGCCTTGGAAAACAAATTACCATGGCGGCGCTCGTTCTTTCAGTTTTGATCCTGGCTCCAGTGCTGGTGACCTGGGCGAATGCCCCGAGCTATTCAGTGGCATATACCGGTTTGAGTGAAGAGGATGCGGCTCAGATCGTTCAGAAGCTGGATGAGAACAACATCCCTTATCAACTCAAGAATACCGGCTCGATCGAAGTCCCCAGCGATCAGGTATACACCACCCGTTTGTTGATGGCGCGCGAAGGACTGCCGCAATCAAGCACGGTCGGCTACGAATTATTCAGCGGAACTTCAATGCTCGGGATGACCGAGTTTTCTCAAAAGGTGAATTATCAACGCGCAGTTGAAGGCGAACTTGAACGGACGATTAGCAGCCTCGACGCCGTGCAGGCTGTGCGAGTCCATTTGGTGACGCCTGAGAAATCATTGCTTTCATCCGATCAGGCGCTCAGCACGGCTTCCGTCACCATACAGATCAGGCTGGGAAAGAACCTGGATGCAAGCCAGGTTCGCTCGGTAACTCATCTGGTTGCCAGCAGCGTTGAAGGACTAAAACCTGAAAACGTGGTCGTTGTGGATAGTGAAGGGAATTTGCTGGCGGATGGGATGGCCACGGACAGCGAGTCAGACCAGTCGCTGAAAGATGATCAGCGTGCTGCCGAGTTGGCTTACGCTGCTGAAGTACAAAAGAACGTGCAGACCATTCTCGACACAATTCTGGGACCCAACCGCTCGGTGGTGAAAGCCACGGTTGAAATGGATTGGACTCAGCGCGAAGTCACTTCAAATATTTTTGCTCCCACCGAAGTTGCCATCCGCAGTTCGCAGATCATAAATGAAAGTTCAAGCGACGGCGGAACTTCGGGCGGCGTTGCAGGCGCAGCCTCAAACCTGCCCACTCCGGTTGCAACGACAACAAGCGACGGAACATCCACCTATCAACGCAGTGAAGAAACTTTAAATTATGAAGTCAGCCAGACCCAGACGCACGAAGTCATTGCGCCGGGAAAGGTTGACCGTGTTTCGGTGTCGGTCATGGTTGATAACATCACCGACACAGCCCAGCTTGCATCCATCAAATCGGCAGTGGAAGTGGCGGCAGGTATCGACTCGACCCGCGGCGACCAGATCGTCGTTGAGTCGTTTGCATTCGACCGCACTGCGATGGATGCTTTGAGCGCCGACCTTGCCAAACAGCAGCAGCAGGAACTTTATATGCAGATCGGAATGGCAGTCGCTTCGGCCATGGCAATCCTGGGCCTGTTATTCATTATCCTGCGGATGATTAACAACGTCCGCAACGCGTCCAAGGAAACCTGGAAGACCGTATTGAAACCGGTCAGTGAACTGGCCGCCCTGCAAGATACAGGAGTTAAGACCGCTTTGACACAACCACAAACACCTTCCGCGTTACCAATGCCTGCGCAAAGCCTCAGCAGCCAGGTCGCCACCGCGATCCGGGAAAATGAAGATGTCGTTGTTCAGGTCAATTCCAAGGCTCGTCTGGCTACGGCAGCTGAGGACGACCAGAACGCCAAAGTGATCGCCCGCCTTGCCGAGGAGAATCCCGCCACGGTGGCAGAGATCATCCAGATCTGGTTGAATGAGAGCAAAAAGGCATCATGAGCGCCAGCACCGGGATAGAGAAAGCCGCTGCGTTATTGCTTGGTCTGGGGGTTGACCTTTCCTCACGGGTGCTTCAGTACCTGAACGAGGGAGAGATCGAACAAGTCCTCCTTGTCTTGGGCAAGCCCGGCGTGATCGCACCTTCAATCCGCCATGAAGCTCTGGTGGAAGCTTGTGAAATCAGCTTTGCAGATGCTGCAGAACAGCGCGGCGGAATCGAGTACAGCCGCCAGCTTCTGGCCCGCGCAGTTGGTCCGCGTCGCGGCACGGAAATTTTGGAGCGCATCTCCATTCATCAGCAGTTATCTTCATTTGAGATGCTGAAGAATGCGAATGCAATTGAAGTTGCCAACCTGCTTCAAGAGGAAATGCCCCAGACCATTGCTTTGGTGCTCTCTTATCTTGAGGCAAAAGTTGCCGCAGATATTCTTACCAGCATGACCAAGGAGAATCAGATCGAGGTGACCCTGCGGCTGGCGGCGATGGATCGTGTCTCGCCACAGGTGGTTCAGCAGGTTGAGAAAAGCCTCAAGAACAAATTATCCAGCGTCATTAATGAAGCCGATTTCCGGGCGACGGGCGGCGTTGCGTTTTTGGTGAAAATGCTTAATCAGGTGGATCGCGGCGCGCAGAAGTCAATTTTTGAGGCGCTGGAAACAACCAACGCCAAACTGGTTGAAGAGATCCGCGCCAACATGTTTACCTTTGACGATGTGATCAAACTCGATGACCGCGCCATGCAGCGCGTTCTGCGGGATGTCAACAAGGCTGACCTGGCTCTGGCGCTCAAAGGTTCGCCTGAGAGACTCAAAGAAAAGGTGTACCAAAATCTTTCTGAACGAGCGCGCGAAAACCTAAGGGAAGAGATCGACATTCTTGGCCCGCAGCTGGCGAAAAATGTTTACACATCCCAGCGCAAGATTGTGGATGCTGTGCGCTCGTTGGAAGAAGCCGGTGAAATTGTGATCTCTGGCGGCGGAGGCGGCGATGAAGTCATTCAGTAGATCGAATTTGCGTGCTTCTGAAAACCTTAAGGCTTGGAGTCCGCCAGATTTTGAAACTGAAATATCGGAATATGAAGTTGATATTCAAAAAGAACAACTTCTGACTTTATTTGGCGCCGACATGAAAAAAGCCAGAAAGGGAAATCGATCTGCGCTATATGCGGCGGGGGCGGATCAAAACTTTTCATCCTGGCTGCCAGAGTCCATCGATGCCCGACCAGCCGTCCGTAAGGCTGAGTGGGCTTTCATCGAGATGACCGAAGCCGCTGACGATGAATCGGATGAAGCGCAAATGCCTGATCCGATAGCAAGCATCCCGCCTATTCATGCGCAGCAGCCAGACCTGAATGGCGAAGCGCCGATGATCCTTGAGCGGGCGCGCATTCAGGCAGAGGAGATCATCCTTGCCGCTCAATCTGAGGCTGACAATGTGCTTTTGCAAGCTCAATCTGAAATTGAAGATCAAAAAAAAGAAGGATACCAGCAGGGACAAAACGCAGCGCGCCTTGAAATGGAAGATGCGTTGAAAACGGTCCGATCCATGATCGATGAAGTGGATGGCTGGAAGGCTGCGCTCATGGCGCAGGGCGAGCAGATCCTGGTTGAAATGTTGAAGGAGATTTCGCGCAAGATGTTTGGCGATGGCGTGGAATTGGATAAGAATGCGCTTCAAGCCAATCTAAACCGGATCATGGAAAGCGCTCACGGTCTGGGTAGTTTAAATATTTTCCTTAACCCCAAGGATGCAAGAATGTTGGATTCTGCATGGGTCGACCAGCAGATGTTGATCACAGGCGGTCAGGCGAAGATCATCCCGTCCGGAAATATTACGCGCGGCGGATGCTATGTAAAAGGAAATATGGGAACCGTGGATGGACGCGTCGAAACACAACTTGACGCTTTTTTGAAAACCTTTGATGAAGCAAGTAAATTGGCCGAATAATCATGGAAACCCACACACCTGATCTGACACGTTTTAGCAAAGCGATCACCAGCCTCAATCCGCTGTCTGTTACCGGGCGGGTTGTTCAGGTGGTCGGTTTGACAGTTGAAATCATGGGACTGAATTGCCAGATCGGTGAAATTTGTGAAATCCAAACCCGCAACAAAACATCTTTGATGGCTGAAGCCATTGGGTTTAGAAATAATCGCATGTTGCTCATGCCGCTTGGCAGCATGGAAGGCATTCAGCCTGACAGCACCGTGCGGTCGATATCTTCCGCTTTCAAGGTGCCGGTTGGTAAGTCGCTGATCGGGCGGGTCCTGGATGGATTGGGCGAACCAATTGACAGCAAAGGCCCGCTAAAAGCGATCAATCTGGTTTCGACGAATCAATCTCCTCCGCATCCGCTGCAACGCTCTGCGATTGAAGAACCGCTGATCACCGGCGTGCGGGTCATTGATGGAATGCTGACCTGCGGCAAAGGTCAGCGTATGGGAATCTTCGCCGGCAGCGGCGTGGGAAAAAGCACATTGCTGGGTTCGATCGCGCGTAATTCTGAAAGTGATATTTCGGTCATCGCCCTGATCGGCGAGCGCGGACGTGAAGTGCGTGAATTCCTTGAGCGTGACCTTGGTCCCGAAGGTTTGGCGCGTTCAGTCATCATCGTCTCGACATCCGATCAACCCGCGCTGATGCGTTTGAAGGCGGCGTCGGTTGCAATGACCATCGCCGAACATTTTCGCGACAGCGGCATGAACGTCATGTTCATGATGGACTCGGTCACCCGTTATGCCATGGCCCAGCGTGAAATCGGTTTATCGATTGGCGAGCCGCCCGCAAGCAAGGGCTATACCCCGTCTGTATTTGCCATGCTGCCCCGCCTGCTCGAACGCGCGGGAAGGGGCGAGGTCGGTTCGATCACCGGCTTCTTTACCGTTTTGGTGGAAGGCGATGATTTCAACGAGCCCATCTGCGATGCGGTGCGCGGTATTCTGGATGGACATATCATTCTCAGCCGCGCGCTGGCCGCCCGCAACCATTACCCGGCCATTGATGTATTGAACAGCGTCAGCCGCGTCATGCCCGCCCTGACAACCAGGGAACACATGCAACTGGCGGCTTTTGCGCGAAAGAATCTGGCAGTCTTTGAAAAAGTACGCGACCTGGTCAACATCGGCGCTTATGTGAAAGGCTCTGATCCAGAAGTGGATACGGCTCTGCTCATTAACCCGGTCCTGACCAGCTTCCTTCAACAGGATCGCTCCGATGTGAGCGCATTCGAGAACACCTTGCAGGCTCTGGCCGAAATCAGCCAGATTACATCAGTCAATTAAATTGAGGTAACCCTATGTCACCCAAATTTTCACTTCAAAATGTTTTGGACCTTCGCCACGGGAAGGTGGAAATGCTCGAAATCGAATTGGGCAAACTGCTGGCTGTCCATCAGGAGACTCAGGCTTTGTACGCCTCGTTGCAGGAATATCAAACCAGCCTGCTCGACCAGCTAAGCATAATCCAATCGGGTGACATCGACCTCGTAAAAATGAATCTGCTGCGGCTGAATATTCTTCAGGTCGGTAAACACATCGATATGGTGCAGCTCGAGTTGAAAAAACAAACCAAGGCCATTGACGCCAAACGAAGTGAAGTGGTCAAAGCCAAGCAGTCTGAAGAGACTTTGGAAACCTTGAAACGCAACCGCCATGAAATCTATCTGGCAGAACAGGTTCAGATCGAATCTCAGGCGCAGGACGATATTTATATTGCGCGGGCGTTCCGCAACCAGCAGCAGGGAGCATAAACAGCGATGGATACTTCAATTTTCACCGGCCAGGTTCAGTCTGTCATGCAGAACCTCATGTTAAATTTGATCGAGAAACTGTTGTCGAAACTTGAAGGAAATGGACAGAGCGGACAGATAACCAATAATCAGCAGCCGGCTTCAACGAGTTTTGGAAGTCAGCCCGTCAGCGGGGATTTCTCCGGCTTGATCAATCAGGCTGCGCAAAAATACAACGTCAACCCCGCATTGGTGAAGGCAGTGGTTAAGGCTGAATCTAATTTCAACCCCAATGCTGTTTCATCGGCAGGCGCGCTCGGATTAATGCAGCTCATGCCGGGCACCGCGCGCGGATTGGGCGTGGAGAATGCCCTCGACCCGGCGCAGAACATTGACGGCGGCGTGCGCTATATCAGCCAGCTGCTAAAACACTACGATGGCAATGTTCGGCTGGCGGTTGCGGCTTACAACGCCGGCCCCGGTGCGGTGGATCGTTACAACGGTATTCCGCCTTATCAGGAAACCCAGACCTATGTCAATCGCGTGCTGGGTTATTTCAATTCAAGCAATGAATGGCAGGGGTGATCCATGAGCGACTCACTTTTTTCCGATATTTCAACTCGCACGGCCAAGGTCGCACTCGATGGACTTAGCCTGCGGCAGCAGGCTATCAGCCGCAACCTGGCAAATATTGATACGCCCGGATTCAAGGCGGAAACAGTTGACTTCAAAGCGACACTCGAGCGAATGGTTGATAAAGGGAACCTGATGCCTCTGACATTAACCGATGAAGACCATCTGACAACTGCGGCTGCCAAGACTGGATTCTCGTTGAGTTTACGCCCGGGCGGCAGCCTGCGCGCTGACGAGAATAATGTCGATATCGATGTCGAGATGACCGATATGTCTGAAACCGGCATCCAGTATCAGGCGGTTGAACAGGCGATCTCCAAGAAATTATTACTCCTCAAAACACTGGCCAGATGATGATGCCCATTAACTTTCAACAAACTTCCAAACCCGTCTTGACAGACGGCCTGTTGGTGAAAGCTCAAACTGTTGATCTGGAGGCGATCCAGACTTCCTCCTTTGATGAAATTCTAAAAGATGAGGAGAAGAAATTGCAGGAGGCGCAGGAGATCAGCGCGCCGTCTGTTGCGGCTGTGCTCGCAGCTACGCAAATGCCGCTCGCGGCAGAGCCTGCACCAGCTCCGGAAATGACCGCTGAAGTTGGGGCCGGCAAGATCAATCCGCAGAGCGCTTCCGCTAGACCAGTCACAAATCAGCCAGTGACGAATCCGCTGCCTCAAAAAGCAGGGCAGGTTCAGGGTAAATCATCCGCAGGCTTGACGGTGAACAACCACAAACCTGATGCCGTTGAAACTCAGCGGCCAATTTCCGAGGCGGGCGGGAATGTTGCGGCTGCAACCGAAAACGCGCAGCAAGTTGCGCGTGCGGCAGAACAACCCAACGCGCAGGCCGCATCTGGTGAATTCCCATTGCCATTAACATCTGTTGATTCTGGCAACGAGGTTGAGAAAGTTGTGATGCAGCCCGCCAGCCAAATCAAAGTGGATGGCGAAAAATTGACTGCGGAGGATTTCCGCGCGCCTGTGCCCAGTTTGAAAATTGATGGAAGTCAAAATCAGGCGCCAGCAAATATTCGCGAGGGAGTAAAAGAAGTTCCATTGGAAGGTGTTGCCAAACCTCAACCTGCTTCTGTTCCGCCGGCGGTTGTTCAAGAAGGCTTGTCGGCCAGCCAGCTTCAACGTGCAGATGAGAAAAAGGAAGTGGAAGGAAAACAAGAAGTTGACCCGCGGGCTGTTGCGATCGGTTTGAGCAAAGAATCCCTCGTTGTAAAAGATGCCGGAAAATTATCCGCGACCCAGGTTGATACCGCCCTGGTTGCGGATGTGCTTCAGCAGATCACAAGCCAGATGAAGGTAAAGATCAAAAGCGGAAATTCATCGATGCGCCTGCAATTGAATCCCAAAGATTTGGGCGCGATCGATGTACAAATGGTGAGAAATCCGCAGGGTGTGAGCGTGACTTTCTTTGCAGAACAGGCTGCCACCGGGCAATTACTTGAAACTCAACTAAATCAATTGCGTCAGTCATTGAAGGATGCTGGCGTACAACTCGCAGGCTTGAATATCAGCCAGTACGATCAACCCAAACAGGAAGGAGGATTTTACAAGCAGGAACCGCATTTCAGTCAGTATTCACAGCGAAGCGCTCCGCAGACTGAATCGGCAGGCAAGGAAAGAGAGCGCCCGGAACGAGTTGTCAGGTCAGCCACTGAAGTTGATTATTTGATCTGACCAGTGAAAAAATAAATTTAATAAAAGGAGAAAACAAATGCAGGTAAATAGTGTTGCAAGCGCCGCTCAATCTACTGCTGTGAGCAGTTCCGCGAAGACAGCCAGTCCCGCTGTCAACGCGCTCGATGCCGCGCAGTTCATGCAGATTTTGATGGCGCAGTTAACCCACCAAAATCCGCTGGAGCCGATGGATAACAATGAGATGATGAGTCAATTCTCCCAGCTCAATTCCCTTCAGGAACTGAGGGATATCCATAGCGCGATGGATAAAGTGTCTGTCTCGAATCAGACCGCTTATCTATCGAGCCTGATCGGCAAGAAGGTCAAATTTAACCGCCCCGACGGAAAACCAATGGAAGGCGTGGTTGATGGAGTGATCGCCGATAAAGACGCGCCTCAAATATTGATCGGTGACGAAAGAGTCGATCTGAGCGATGTGCTTGAGATCAAAGGACAGTAGATATGGCAGACCCATTTCAAGTTCAACTTGGACGAGTAACCCATGTTGGCGAACAGCCTGTCAAGCCTGCCAGTGTGGCCTCGCCGTCACAAGGCGCGAGCTTTCTGGAAACGCTTGAAAAGGTTCAAGGCGTTCGGTTTTCCAACCACGCGCAGAGCCGCATCCAAAGCCGCGATATTAATTTGAACAGCGAAAGCGTCAGCCGTCTTTCGGACGCCATTGATAAGGCCGAAAAGCGCGGCGGAAAATCTTCGCTGGTGATGGTTGATGACCTGGCTTTCATCGTCAACATCCAGAACCGCACGGTCGTGACAGCATTGGACAAGGATCAGCGCGGCGAAGGTGTCTTCACCCAGATTGACAGCGTCGTCTTTGCCGACCCGGCAGAGGGTGCTGTGAAATCGTCGATCGATCTAAAAGGATAAACCCTTTTCAAAATTCAACAGGCTGGCCCTCCTGGAGGAAGCCTGAAAACCAACCTATAGGAGAAAATATAATGATTCGCTCAATGTTCACCGCTATCAGTTCTTTAAGCCTTCAACAGAAATATCTCGATGTCGTTTCCAACAATCTTGCGAATGCCAATACGATGGGCTTCAAAGCCAGCCGCGTGCTTTCACAGGACCAGTTCTCTCAGATGATGAGCCCCGGCTCGGCGCCCACTGCAACTCAGGGCGGCGTCAACCCCACTCAGGTCGGCCTCGGCGTAAATCTCGGATACATCTCAGCCAACTTCACCCAGGGCGTGCTGCAAAGCACCGGCCGCAACATGGATTTGGGCGTGCAAGGCGATGGGTTCTTCATCTATGGCAATACAAACCGCCGCTATTCGCGCGAAGGCTCGATGAGCCTCGATGCCGAAGGCAACCTTGTCAATTCAGCTTCCGGGCTGCGGACACAGGGTTGGATGGCAGACCCGACCACCGGCCTCATCGACACCGACCTGCCCGTGGATGACATCAATATCGTAACCGACAAGACTCTCGCTCAAGCCACGACCAATGTCATTTTGGGCGGCAACCTGAGCGCCAGCACGGCTGTGGCAGGCACCAACACCATCTCGATGGGAGTTTACGACTCTTTGGGATCGCTGCGCACGGCTTCGGTCACATTTACCCGACAGGGGGCCGGTGCTCCGCCAGTCGCGACCAACGTTTGGGATTGGGCAATCTCGTCCACACCTGCCGGCGCATCCGGTTCCGGGACGGTCACTTTCGATGCGGATGGCCAGGTAACGGGTTCGACCATCGGAGCCGCCATTACCATTCCGGGCTCAGCCGGTTCAACGAGTCCCATTAATCCGATCGCAATTGACTTTACCAAACTGACCCAGTTGACCGCTGCCAATAGCGCGGCCGTCACCAGTCAGGATGGCTTGCCGGCTGGGAACGTCACGGATGTTTACATCTCCCCGAATGATGGAATCATTTCCCTCATGTATTCGAATGGCATGTCGGAACAGGTTGGCCAGGTGGCTTTGGCTCGTTTCAGCAACCCGACCGGTTTGATCAAGGGCGATGACACAAGTTTTCTGGCTGGGCTGAATTCGGGTGTTCCGCAGATCGGCGCGGCATCCACCGGCGGGCGCGGAGCGATTGCCGCCAGTTATCTCGAAGCTTCCAACGTGGATATGGCTCAGGAATTTACCAATATGATTCTGGCTCAACGCGGTTTCCAGGCTTCGTCCCGTGTGATCACCACCTCGGACGAGATCCTGCAAGAGCTTGTCAATTTGAAGCGCTAGTGATGAAGAAAAATAATCCGACGCTGAAAATGCGTCGGATTATTTTTTTAATTCCTCTACCGCACAAAACCTTTTTGGACGCTGAAAAACGAAGACGGCCGCAGATTTTTAAGAGCATTTTTCTAAAAACAAGAATCAGCGTTTTCAGCACGCTTCGCGATCAGCGTCCAAAAAATGTTCTCGGTTTATTACGGATAAAGTCTATTTGTGATAATTATCTGTGACCCGATAAATATATGCCAAAACTTCTGCCACGACCCGGTACAACTCGGCGGGAATTTCTTCACCCAGATTAACGCTCGATAACGCGGCGGTGAGGGCGGCGTCTTCATAGATGGAAATATTATGTTTTTTGGCCTCAGCCAGAATCTGCTCCGCGACCTTGCGCTGTCCGCTTGCGACCACTCTCGGAGCGCCGCCTTGTTTGGGGTCATAGTGAAGCGCGGTCGCCATTAATGGCTTGGCCTCGTTTTCTGTTTGACGGGAAAATTTAAATCGCCTGTATCCCATGTCACACCTCGATGTTCACAGTCGTCAAGTTCATGTTTCCAAAAGGTGTCGCGGTAATTCCGTTGATCGGTTTCGGATCGCCGACTCCGATTTGAACATCTTTAAGCGTGAACCCAAGAGTTTGAAGCGCTTCTTCCAATGAGGGCAATTCGTTTTGAGCTTGATTGCACCAAACAGGATCGGGCGCGATCACTGAACTGCGGATCTGCTTCCCGACCAGTGAGAGGTCTACTTCGACGGTTGCGCCCGGCTTCAAATCCACCTGAATGATCAGGCGGGTGTAAGCTGGATTAATTCCATGCGAGTCGGCTCCGGCTTCGTGGGCAATTCGCAGGCGCGCGGATGAAAATTTTTCAGCCGCTTTTTGCTGCGCGCTTTGAATCATAAAACCAATTTCAGACCACACGCCGTTGCCCGGAACCGGATCGGGTTTTATATTCATAAATTGGCTTTGATGAATATCTGTGAGAAATTCTCGAACCGCCTGCGCGCTTTCTTTTTTTCCGAACTGCTCGAGCATTTGTTGCAGCTTGACCAATGTCGCCAGGCTTTTTTCGGGGATGGGTGTATTGGGATTTTGGGATTGTTCCAATAAAATATTTTCCAGCGACCGTCCCAGCAGTTCGACCGACGCCTTGAGCTGCTCAGCCAACTGGGAAGAGTCTCCATCGCCTTTTAGAATCACTGTGTTTAGGATTTGTAAATTCTGATTGACCTGCTTTAATATTTCAGCAGGCAGGTCCTGTTGTTTTGATTGGGAAAGCATCGCGATCAACTGGGACAGGGAACTGCCCGTTTGAACTGATTGGCGGGATGCCAGCCTCAGGCTTTCTGCTGTTACGGGGAGACCGGCAGCTTTCATGGCGGCGGCCAATTCCGCTTCTGGTTCACCCCATGCACCGTATTCTGAAAGAGCGCTATGTAATTCGTTGAGCAGTTCGGAGGTCACCGGCAGATGCTGTTTCAAGATGGATCGCGCCATCATCAGATTGTTGGCTGTCACGGGAATGTTGTTTTGCTCAAGAAGACGCGCTGCCAGTTCGGGGCCATTGAAGACGTTTGCGGATGACTGCGATTGAGCCTGTTCGTTTTTGACCAGTTTTAGCGTAATCCCCTGATCAGAAACTTGGGTCACAATAAACTGGGCAGTGCGCTGGGAGAGCATGGTGGCTGCCTGATCTGCCGAGGTGAGTTGGGCAACCACAGGATGCCCATCAATTGACAGGGTTGCCGTAGTGCCTGCCACTGATAGCACCTGAGCAGTGACTCGCTGAAAAACACGAAGGCCGATATCCTGACCAGCGGTGGGGGTGATCGGTAAAACTGGAAGGGGACCGGAAAAACTCATTTCCTGTTATCTTTTGAGGCTATACAACTCATCGGATAGTATTCGCAGGTCCTGGATGATCTCTGATTGGCGTTGTGAAATGTATTGCAGAATTACGATCCGACTCAGGTCTTTGAAAAATAACCTTACGCTCACGCGGTAACGTTTTAAAGAAAACTCAGGATGCACGGCAACAACCCTTCCCCGCGCAGTAATGACGATTTTGCCATCCTGCCCTTCGGGGATGTTTGTCCGGGGCGACAGGTTTAATTTCCCTGTGCCCGGCTTTTGTGAGAGTTTCTTTATTTTGTGCGACACTGAATCCGGCAACGAAATTGTCATCGTGAGGTCGTTTCCGGGCTGGCATAACCTCGTGGGGAACAGGTAGGTTTCAAAATAAACGCTGGCTCCGCCCGCTGAGATATTGGTCAACGGAGCGAAAATCTCGCTCATGGAACCGTTGAATTGGATGGTAACAACAAGCGGCTCGTCGGGTTCGACGCGGATTTCTGTTCTGTTGCCGATGTTATTTTTAACTGCCTCGAAATTTGAAAAAACGGCAATCTCCCTGGCGAGGTTCAGGCTGATTACCTGTGACTTTATGATGTAGGGCAGTTCCCCCCCCTGCAAAAAAGATTCACCCTGATAATAAAGACAGGCAAGCTGATGCTTGTTGCTGCGAACCTGTATCTCGGAATCGTCAATGAAGTTGATGTTGGTGTCATACGAGATCGGCAGCCCCTTGTAAATATTTAACAGCCTAACCTCGGATTTGCTGTCGGCAATTTGCCTTAATGCTTGTAATAAATCCGAGCTGGATATCAACATGTTACTCGCTGTGGTTATTTGATTTTCGGTTCAGGCCGTCATGCATACATAGTAGTTGCGCAGTTACGCGTCCAATGTTACCGAAGTCGGGTTGACTGGCACATTGTTCTTGCGAATTTCATAATGAAGATGCGGGCCGGTGGAGTTTCCAGTGTTCCCGGATAAGCCAATCGTAGATCCGCTTGTTACGACATCTCCAATGGATACAGGAATGCTGGAAAGATGTGCATAATATGTTCGAAAAGGCCCGTTCTCCACAATGACCAAATTCCCGTATCCTTGATTATTCCAACCCGCATGGACCACCTTGCCGTCCATGGTAGTCTTTATGGGCGTGCCTACCGGAATTCCAAAGTCCAATCCGTTATGACCCGGGTGAAAGTTTTGCGTTAATACTCCGCCGACTGGGCGACCAGACGGTTCAGCTTTTTGTCCCTGGTTAAATAAACCGTCGACTGGAAAGGCTCCTGACGGTTCAACCTGTTCCATCTGTCCTTCCACCAATTTTTCGAGCAGGATCATCATCAGCGGCGCCATCATCTCGTTGACGCCGGAACTGCCCTGCCCATCAGACGATAATCCATTGCCCGTCAGCATCATGGCAGACAGGATTTCTTTGAAAGAGGAAATGATCTCCGCTGTCGACGACTCGGCTGTACCCGGCTGGGAGTTAACTGCTGAAGCGCCATACGCAGAAGGAATTTGGCTGATGTTATTTACCATAGTGCGTCAATTTTATTGGTAATGCCTGGAAATGGGAGTAAATGCCACATAAAATCGAAGTTATTTGTGCATAAATTGTTTTATCCCATCTTTACGCAATATTCAGAGGGGCTTTATAGGCTATCTTCCATTAATAAACTATACTCGCCGTAAATTAGTACCTGAAACCATCTACACCGAAAAACACCTGCGATTCTGGATTGTAAATGGCTGGAATCTGTTCAATGAACCCGACTTTTTACAGATTCTGGCTGATTGCTTTTAGATGTGATTCTGAGTTTAGACGATTGTATCGGGTAGGGATTTTTATCAAGTTCTGCCAGGTATATGCATTTGTAGTGATGCGATTTACTGACAAGGAATCCCGCAATAATAGACCCATTGGTGAATCTAATGCAACCGGAATTAAAAGTCAGAAAAATTTTAGGCAAAACATATTTGAACGAGAACCGCCTTGCTGATGCGTTGGATATTTTCAGCAAGATCCTTGTGGATTACCCGGATGACCTAGAGACGATTCAGATCCTCGGGAATTTTTACCTTGCGAGCGGCGACGGCAAAACTGCAAAAAATATTTATTTGCAGGCTCAAAAGCTGGATCCGGAAAACAAAGCCATTCAACATCAGATCGGGCTGGCTGAGGAAATAGAAGATGTCGATGGAGTGGAAGAATCCATTCCGACCGATCTTCCGGCCGTGGCTCGTTTGCTTCAGCGGTTAACGGGCAGTAAACAAGTAATAAGTGAAAATGACGTTATGCGGGCTGCTTTGCTGCTTGAAAAGATCATCACCAGTGACAGTCCGGCGGATTTGGTTTCCAAACATTTGGATGAAATTGATGAACTTCTTCCCGCATTGATCGAACTAAATATCAGGCAAGCGCGTGTCGACGGACGCCCCGACCTGGTGGAATCATTGCGCGGACTTCAGGTAAACATCGATTATCAGCTGGAGGCCAGAGAGTCTGGCAAGCCTGCTTCCAATAATTCTGATTTGCCGCCGATTCAGTTTGCAGGCAGTATCTTTTTGCTGCTACCGGATGCGGAGAAAAAGTCGAATCGAATGACGCTGCTCAAATCGGCGCTGGAGTCGTTTGGATGCCGAGTCACTGAAAAGGGGGAGTATGTCTCTGGCAGAGACGCCAGACCGGATGTGGTGATTACGAGCAATCCGCACACAAACCCAATGCTCCTTGAAAGCCTATCCGCTTTGTCGGTTGAAGGCGCGCCGATCATTGTGGATCTGGATACCGATTTTGAGAAACAACCCGCTTCTCATCCTGAATATAATTCCAAAGGATTGGGGAATCAAACGCGAAGCAATGCCTATACCTCAGCCATTTCGATGGCCCGCATGGTCTCGGCTCCATCCGAGGATCAAGTTGCATCCCTGAAAAATTCGACTGAAAACGCCTGTGTTTTACCCGACGGCTGGTCACAACAAAACAAGCTGTGGAGTAAAAGCCCCAATCCCCGCAAGACCATAAACATTGGCTGGGCGGGCACAAACGGCCAATTGGAAGACCTTCTGTTTATTCGGCGTTTTATCGTGCGTGTTGTGCGCGAGTTTTCAAATACGCGGGTTGTCATCATTGGAAATCCACAGGCGTATCGCTTGTTTGAGAATCTGCCTGAAAAACGGCGCATGTATTTGCCCGTGGTAGCTCATGAGGAATTTCCATATTTGCTGAGCCAGATTGATATCTTGCTGGTTCCGCTGCGAACCGTGCCTTTCAATACCTCTCTGCCAGATACCATTTTGATGGAAGCTGGCGCGAGGGGAGTTCCCTGGATCGCATCTCCCATTGCATCATTCCGTCGCTGGCAGGCTGGAGGAATCATCTCAGAGTCTCTGGACGAGTGGCACCTAAATTTAAGGCATCTGATAATGGATGAAGAATACCGCCGCAGTTTGGGAGAGGCAGGGAAGCAGGCAGCCAGATCAAGAGAGATGAACAATCTCGGGAAGTTGTGGTTGGAAATTATCAAACAGGTGACAGATACAAAATGATCGCATCTGAAACTGGAGTAGAAGAGTGATCGTTACTTATATTTATTCAAATTGCGCTGACGACCAAATTGGAGTCCAGTTTAGGTGCCGCAATTTGGCAGATGCAATCAATCGGACAGGCTTTCACAGGGCAAATTTGCTGGATATAAATTCGTTTATCCGCAACACGCCGGATGTGCAAAAGATTTGCGCCGGGTCCGATATCCTTGTCATTTATCGTTATTTATACGGGCCGATCCTGAGTGCTGTGCAATATTGGAAGGCGCGCGATAAAAAAGTAATTGTTGATTTCGACCAGGCCATTAATTATCTGACGAAAAACAAGCCCGGATATTCCTTCTGGTTTGATGGAGTACCTTTGGAGGTTGACCCTGCCGAGGAGAATTCCCGTATTGACCCGATCCCGCTCGAGCAGTTCAAGTGGGGACTTGGCATGGTGGATGCCGCCACAGTGCCGTCTGGCAGGCTCGCGGACGATTGGGCGCAATTTACCGATATATATCAGATACCGGATTATATTAACACCTTCCAGTACCCCGGCTTGAACCAGTTCCATGAAGATGAAATATGGATGGGATTGGGAAGCAGTGCAAATAATGACGGCTTTGAACAAAGCGGTTTGCTCGCTGCAATGGAAGGCATCTGTCAGGAGAATCCGCAGGTAAAACTGGTTATTTGTAACCGTGATAAAGAATCGGTAATGGATATGAAGATTGCCCCGTCGCAAATGAGGATCTATTCCCCGCGAACATTTGATGAATGGGTGAGCGTTTTACTTAAGCTGGATATTGGTCTTGCCCCGACAAGCGGAGATTACGATCTTCGTTTGGGTCCGGGCAGCATGCTTGAATTTATGGTATCCAAAATTCCGGTGATAGCCAGCGAGCCAATAACGTTCCATGATATATCGCAATATGCGCGCTTTGTGCAAAACACAAAGGATGAATGGAAAATCGCCATATTGACCACTTTGGATCAGCTCAGCGTTTATCAAAAAAAGGCCGCCGGAGACCCGTTCTTATTTGCAATAAGCCAGGATGTAAGTGCAAATATTGAAAAGGTGCTTAAGGTGTATGGTTCCATCATCAATTAGATATATAGGATAGGTGCAGCATGGCAGACTCAAAATTGAACGCTGAAGGATGGGAGGTTGCTCCCCGGGCTCCACATAAAATCAAGCCGGCTGTCTTGATCTCTGTCCCTGCCGGAAATTTTTTGATGGGTACCAGCGATGAAAATATCAAGCAGTTGCAATTAAAAGAATCGGATTGGGCTTACGAATGGTCAGACAATGACCTGTTTGTAGCCGAACAACCCCAGCACCTTGTCACTCTGCCTGCTTTTGAGATCGCCCAGTATCCGATAACAAATCAGGAATATTACACTTTTATCTGGGATCTGGGTCACCGCATCCCCCGCAACTGGCCAGGATATACCTTCCCTGAAGGGACAGATGATCATCCCGTGGTCGGGATATCCAAATACGACGCGGAAGCTTACATTCAATGGTACAACACTAAGACTGAGATGAATTTCAGACTCCCGACTGAAGCCGAATGGGAGCGGGCTGCGCGCGGAGATGATGGGCGGATCTATCCGTGGGGGAACACGTTTGATCCCTGGCGATGTAACACTGCCGAAAGCGTGAAAAAAGGGACTACCTCGGTTGGATTCTATTCCCCCAGCGGAGATAGCACTTGTGGCGCGGCAGATATGGTCGGAAATGTTTGGGAATGGACACAGTCGCTATTTATGCCATATCCCTATCGCCCCAATACCAACAGGGAAGAGGTAAAACCAAAAGGGCGTTATGTAGTACGGGGCGGGGCCTGGTATTACACACGCAAGCTGGCTCGATGTGCGGTGCGGGAAGGGGTGTTGCCTGACCACCTTTCACCTTCCATTGGATTTCGTCTCGCACGATCTGTTGATGGATAAGATAAATAATAAGGATTTTCGCCTTCATCCGCTAATCTACGCAAATGTTATTAATGGTTTGTGGAGATTGGCGGACTATTTTTTGAGTGAGCGAAAATCTTGATAATGTTATTCTTCGTTCCGTTTGATGTCGGGTAGGATGATGATGAACTTTGTCCCCTTGTCGGGTTTGGTCTCAAAGTACATTTCTCCGTGGTGTTCTTTGATCACCTGATAACTGACGTACAACCCCAGCCCCGTGCCTTTGCCAGCCCCTTTTGTGGTGAAGAAGGGCTTGAAAATTTGTTCCTGATGCTCCGGCAAAATCCCTTTTCCGTTATCGGAAAAAGCAATGCGGTACTCGTTCTTTTCGTAGCGGCTTGAGATTGATATTACTCCTTTGGACGATTCAATTGCCCCCAGGGCATTATTAATTAAATTGATCCACACGCCAATTAATTGATTTTTGTGGGCGAAAATATTCGGCATTTCCTGATCCAGCTCGAGCTTGACCGTTATTGAACGGTTTTTGATCTCAAAGTTGACCATTGAGATGGCATTTTGGATTGTGTCATTTAGAGGGATCTCTTCGAATTCTTCTCGTTTTTCCTTGCGCGCGCTTTCCAACAGCCCGCCTACTATTTTTGCTGCGCGGACACCCGCAGTCTCTATCAGCTTTAGCGCTTCGGTCGTATCTTCATCCGCATCGGACAGGTCACGCAACAGCAGTTGGGCATTGGCAATAATTGCCGCCAGCGGATTGTTGATTTCGTGCGCAACATTGGCTGCCAACTGTCCGATGGACGCCATTTTTTCTGATTGAATTAAGCCTGCTTCCAGCACCCATTTTTCGGTGATATCTTCGTCGAAGACGATGGCTCGATTGATCGAGTTTGTACTTTCGCGAATAGGGATGGTGGTAATTTCCCAATGGATAAAGGTTTCCTTCGGCCCCCACTCCCTCAAGTTGCGCACAGCAGGTACTCCACTAAAAGCATCGGTCACGCGGCAGAGGGCGCATGGGGTGGGGCTTCCGAACAACCTCTCATAACATTTTCCGCCGACAAGTTCGCTGGGCGCTTTTTTAACGCGGTCGCTGCGGCGGCTGTTAATTGCCAGAATGGTATATGACCTGTCTATAATATAGACACATGTCGGGATATTGTCAAAAAAAGTTCGCAGTGTGTTGCGCGAGTTCAGGATTTCCCACTGACTTGCCTCAAGATCCGCCTTGCTGACGATCAATTGGCGGTTATGCTCCACGGCAAAGATCGCATTTGCCAGACCCTTCACCATGAGCTGTAAAAATTTACTGCGCCTCTCATCATCAAAATTAAATAATGGATTGGTAAATATCATCGCGCCCAATAAGGTCTTGTCGATCGTTAGAGGCGCCAGGAGCATGTTTCGGATCGGCTTTGTAAATGTGTCAAAGATGACAGGGTCAGGCTCAAGCGCAGCGCGATTGTTGTAGTCGACCGTGGAGATGGTCTCCGGCATTGCCTTGCAGAGGCTGCTGCCTTTAACTAAAAAGGTGTTCTCGGACCTCCAGGTGCGTTCAGGACCAAGTAATTTTTTTGTTGCGAGATCGGGGTTTTCGAAATCAAATAGTATGAACAGGGCTTCTTCGGCTTCGACATATTCGCTGATGCTGTTTACGGCGGCAGTTTCAATTATGTTTTGATCGCTTTGTTTGTTCTCTTCATTTATCAGGGTTTCAAGAAACGTAAGTTCAATTGAATCATATAAAGTCTCTTGCATTGCAGTCTCCGCGAATAGGGTAGCGTGTAGTTTCAATTGAAGTGATTGCAGTTTTGGATTGGTTTCGAAATAAGCCAGCCTGATCTTTGAAAATACCAATGTTGCGCAAGAGGATTGGATGGCAGTGGGTGTTCTTAACCACGTCCCTGCCCGAATTGGTTTGAAAGTTAGCGGCGGGGTGCGCGCTGCTTGCTGGTATCCTGGCTTGGGAGAGTTATTGCGTGTTTGAAAACAGACGGAGACTACTCATCCGTTTGGATGGTGTATCCATACCCTTGAACGGTTTTTATAAACACCGGGTTCTTTGGGTCCTCTTCAATGCTCTCGCGAATATTTTTAATGTGTACCCGCACCAGGTCCGCGCTGCCCGTATCGGACGGGTAATCCCACACCTCGTCGAGGAGAAGTGACGGCGAGAAGATCTTGTTCGGGTGAGTCATCAAATGATACAGCAGGGTGTACTGGACGGGCGTAAGGCGGAACTTGCCCTTCTTTGGGCTGGTGAACACATAAGTGCGCGTGTTTAATGAATATTCGCCGATGCGAATCACCGGGTCAACTTCTGGTTGGGCGATCGGGCCGGTCTTGCGGTCGGTGCTTGAGGCTTCTGTTCCTGCCTGCTCTGCCTGCTTTGAGTGGACAGTCCGGCGTAAAATCGCCTTGACGCGCAGGAGAAGCTCATCCAGATTGAAAGGCTTTCCCAAATAATCATCCGCGCCCACGCTCAGACCAACGATTTTATCTTCGACTTTGTTCTTTGCTGTTAAGAAAATAATAGGGACTTCTTTAAGGAACGCATCCTCCCTCATTTCCTTGCATACTGTGTAACCATCCATTCCGGGCATCATCACGTCCAATAAAACGAGGTCTGGCAGTTTGCGCCTGGCAGCCCGCAGGCCGGCCACCCCTGTGTTCGTTACCTGGACGCGGAACTCATTCCCACGAAGACACCGTTCGATTGTTCTTGCGACAATGGTATCGTCTTCAATAATTAAAATATTATATGGTTGCATAGTTTCTGCCTTCTCAATTTGACACATGATACCACAAAGGTTATACGAGGGATGAAGGATGGACTCGATGCAAAAGTAACAGCGTCAAAATTTTTTAGGCGGGTTTGTTCACTTGCTCCGTCCTCGGATTCGATTCGAACAAGACAAACCCGAACCCCGCCGCCGACCAAGCCAGTATCTTTTAAAATGCTATACCCGTATGCCTGCCCTTGTCAGGATTGTAACGAAATTAAAACATGTCTTTTGGAGCGGTTAAGCCTTGGTTTTGCATTATGAAGAAGCCAGCGCGCGCTCCACGCTGCGGACAATTTCTCCGCTGGCGACCAGGGTGCGGGATTTTTCCATGAAGCCTGACAGGCTGGTATCCAACTCGATGAACGGGATATGCTCGCGCATCTTTGTGTAGGCGGCGCGTGTGCCCTGTCCGAGCAGTTTGTCAGCGCCGACGGACTGCCTGCGAAAGTCAACTCCCTGGGCGGCAGACATCAACTCGATGGCCAGGATCCGCTCCACGTTACGGAGAATGATCCGCAGTTTGAGTCCAGCCGTCACCCCCATGCTGACATGATCCTCCACATTCGCCGATGTGGGAATCGTATCGACACTGGCAGGGTGCGAAAGAACCTTGTTTTCGGTGGCTAGCGCGGCCGCGGTGTATTGCATGATCATGAAGCCTGAGTTCAATCCGCCGTTGGATGTGAGGAAAGCCGGCAATGTGCGCGTGTTGGAACATTCATCCGTTAAACGCATGGTGCGCCGTTCTGAGATGTTACCCAATTCGCTCACGGCAATGGCCAGATAATCCATGGCAATTGCCAGCGGCTCGCCGTGAAAATTTCCGCCTGATAAAACCGAAATTTCCCCTGTGGTGTCATCAATGAATATCAGCGGGTTATCCGTGACGGCGTTCAGCTCGATCTCGAATACCCAGCGCGAATATGCGATTGCATCGCGCACCGCGCCATGCACCTGCGGGATGCAGCGCAAAGTGTAGGCATCCTGAACGTTGAGTGAACCATGCTCACGCGTAAATTGACTGTCCTTCAACAGGTTTCGCAGATATTCGGCACATTCCTTCTGCCGCGGATAAGGCCGCAGGCTGTGAATGCGCTCATCAAAGGCGAGGTCGGTCCCGTTCAATGCTTCGAGGCTCAGACACCCGGCAATATCCGCAGTCTGGCTGTAGCGTTCGGCACGTAAAGTTTCCAGCACGCCAAGCGCAGTCATCACCGAAGTCCCGTTTGTCAGCGCAAGCCCCTCCTTCGCCGCCAGCTTGATCGGGGTTAGCCCTGCGCGTTTGAATGCCTCTGCGCCAGATAAAATATCGCCCCGAAATTCCACAAGCCCTTCACCGATGATCGGCAGGCTCATGTGCGCGAGCGGAGCGAGGTCGCCGCTTGCGCCCAGCGAGCCTTTTTCAGGAATCACGGGATGAATGCCCGCATTTAGCATGTCGATCAATAATTGCAAAGTGGATGGGCGAATGCCTGAATGCCCGCGAGCCAGTGTGTTGGCGCGGATGAGCATGATGGCGCGCGTCGTGGGAATGTCAAACGCATCGCCAACTCCCACCGCATGGCTCACAAGGATATTGTGCTGGAGCAGTTCCACCTGATCGGCGGGGATGATGCGGTCTTTGAACGCGCCGAAGCCGGTGGTAATTCCATAGGCGATGACTCCGCGCTCGAGCAGAGTCTGCACCGCGTCCGCGGCTCTTGCCACCCGTTGAGAGGCTTCTGCTCCGATTTGAACGCGCGGCGCGTTGGGTTGACCATGCGCCACAACCTGAACCTGATCAAATGTCAGGCTGTTTCCATCAATTTGAATAATATTATCAGTCATCGGTGATCCCTTTCGCTGGCAGTGTACCATAACAGGCGCGTTCAAATATGTTTACCTCGACAGGCTGCGTGGGGTTGAACCTGAATACGATCATGCGCGTTGAAGTATCAACGTAATTTGTTCATCAGCGCAATGCTTATTCAAGCAGGAAACCCGCGAATCGTACGAATCGCGAATCATTGCAAAACGAATCACAGGAACTCGAGTCTCGGTAATTCTGAATCGAATATGTTCGCTCTTTGAATTTTTTAAGATACATATATGCCAATTACCTCACAATGACCATTTATGCCCATATATGGGGGGTGCGCAGCGGGGGGCTGGCGCGCTTGGCTGAAACGCCTGTTCTATTCCAGAATGCGATTTTCAATGACCGCGCGACGTTTCTTTAACGTAAGCCAACCTTAAAAAAACAAATCTTTTTAACCAACCGTAGGCTTGCCGCCTATTATCTATTGGAAGTATCTGCTAGAATGGGAGCACGCTGATATAACGGATGTTTGCCCCACACATCCAAACTCCTGTAAGAAATTTTTACAAATAACATACTGTCACACCCCAAGCCGCGATTATTAGGCGGACTATTCAATGCACCCAACAATTCATTCCGAGGAATTATTATGAACGCAGAACAGGCGTGGCACTCTGTGCTAGCACAGCTTCAAATGGAAATGCCTCGCGCATCCTACGATACCTGGGTGCGCGATACGCGTCCCATTACATATGAAAATGGTTTGATCACCGTCGGTGTACGCAACGCTTATGCGCGTGACTGGCTGGAAAGCCGCCTTGCAGGCACTGTAAGCCGCCTGTTGATCGAGATTTTAAACTCGAATGTGTCGGTCAAGTTTATTGTCTCTCAGGCGGATGAGACCGAGTCACACGCCGACCCTGCGCCTGCCGCTTTGCCAACTGAAATTACCGCGCCCGAGCCAAAGCCCCGCCACATAAACCTCAATCCACGCTACACATTCGACACATACGTTGTCGGCTCTGGCAACCGGCTTGCCCACGCGGCTTGTCAGGCGGTGGCTGAAAAACCAGCCCGTGCCTATAATCCGCTTTTCCTGTACGGCGGCGTTGGACTTGGCAAAACCCATCTCTTACACGCCATTGGCAACGCCTGTTATGCCGACGGCTTGAATGTTTTATACGTTTCCTCTGAAGAATTCACGAATGACATGATCAGCGCCATTCGCACGCACACCACGCAGGCTTTCCGCGATAAATACCGCTCTGCAGACGTGCTTTTGGTGGATGATATTCAATTCATCGCCGGAAAGGAATCCACGCAGGAGGAGTTCTTCCACACATTCAACACCCTGCATGGGCAGGACAAGCAGATCATCGTCTCGTCTGATCGACCGCCCAAATCTTTGGTCACTTTGGAAGAACGCCTGCGCTCGCGCTTTGAGTGGGGGCTGACCGCCGACATCCAGGCGCCTGATTTTGAAACCCGCCTCGCGATCCTGCGTTCCAAAGCCGAGCGGACAGGCCGACATATCTCAGATGAAATTCTGGAAAGCGTTGCCAAACAGGTTCAGTCCAATATCCGTGAATTGGAAGGCGCGCTAAATCGAATCATCGCTTTTGCCGACTTGAGCGGATCCGCGCTTACGCCCAGCCTGGTGGAAGTGGCGCTCTCCGACCTTCTACCTGCCCGCGGTGATGTGGAGCCTGCCCGTGTAGTGGATTTGGTCGCCCGCAAGTTTAATCTTACCGTTGAAAAACTGTTAGGCCGTGACCGTTCAAAGGATGTAGCTTTCCCCCGCCAGATCGCCATGTATTTACTGCGCGAAGAAACAAACTTCTCCTTTCCTCAAATTGGCGAAGTATTGGGCGGGCGCGACCATTCAACGGTCATGTATGCCATAGAAAAAATAACAGACCAGATCAAGCACGATGACCGTCTGCAAAGGGACATTGTCTCATTGAGGCAGCAACTCTACAGCCAGCCTGTGGCTGCATAAAATAAACAGAATTTCCCAAACATAAAGAGTCAGCCCCGCGTGGAGCTGACTTTTTTTCTTGACAGCAGTAGCGAGATGGATTTCAATTGCCCACTATGATTCCAGGGCTTGATGGTTTGCGCGCAATCGCGTTTTTGTTGGTTTTTGCTTTTCACACAGACTACCTGGAATTTGGGTGGGTGGGTGTTCAGCTTTTCTTTGTGCTCTCGGGGTTTTTGATCACATCCATTCTTGTGAAAATGAAGCAGGATTTGCCGCCGCAGCAATATTTTGTGAAGTTTTACGGCAGGCGCCTGTTGCGGATTTTTCCGCTGTATTATTTTTACCTGTTGTTGATGCTCGGCCTGACGGTTTATCTTGCTTCCATTGGATTTAAACCCGGCGTCATGAAGTTGTTCCAAACACAGCTGCCTTATGCGCTTGGATATATCTATAATTTTCATTATGCAAGCCTGGAATACCGTCACCTATACTTTCTAGTCCACTTTTGGTCATTATCTGTGGAAGAGCAGTTTTATGTTTTTTGGCCGTTATTAATTATTTTGACTCCTGAAAAAATGCGCAAATGGGTTTTTGTTGGAATAATATTTCTTGGCCCGCTGTTTCGCGTTCTGGTCACGGTTGCATATCAATTCCCCCCTCTGCCATTTTTGAATGAATTGCCGTCAATGGGGCTTTACCCGCTAACGTTGACTCATATCGACGCGTTTGGGGTGGGGGCATTCATTGCGTGTTTCCCGATCCCTAAAGCGAAATCGCAGTTGATCGGCCTCACTTTTTTATTACCCATTACAGCGTTTTTGTGGCAATTTCTTGTTTCTGGGGCAGCAGGCTCGTTGGGCAGCCTTGGATTTCAATTCATCATGCCGTTGGGATATCAATATACGTGGGGGTATCTTGCTCTGAATTATTATTTCGCTGTTTTGGTTTATGCAGTTGCGAGGGAAGGTTTGTTTGCCGAGCACCTGGAAAACAGGGTATTAAAGTATTTGGGAAAGATTTCCTATGGCTTGTACGTGTATCACAATGGCGCGATCTGGTTTGCCAACCGTATTCGGGACGTAGGCATTGATGGGGATGCGGCAAAGCCGCTTTCTGCCCTTCTGGCGTTTGCGGCCTCGCTCCTTTTGGCCGTATTGACTTATCAGCTTATAGAAAAGCCTTTCCTTGGTCTAAAGGATCGCTATTTCCCGGTTTCGAAACGCGAGGCGCGCTGATCTTTTTTGACGTGTGAAAATGTCTTTCGTTTTTGCAACCAGTTTACGGGTCGGAAGAGAAGCGGCGGAATTCTGTCAAAAAATCCTGTGGTATAATCCCGCCGCTTTGAAAAAAAGCACATCCTGCCCGGGACGGGCAATAAGCGTCCCTGAGCGGGTTAGGTCGAAAGACCATACCCCCGCTAAACTCATTTCGTTCCGCACCGATCTTTGAATTGCGTGTTGGAGAACGACACAAGTTAAGGAGTATTAAATGGCTGTCATTTCCATGAAAGCCCTGCTTGAGAGCGGCGTCCACTTCGGGCATCGCACCAACAAGTGGGACCCCCGTATGAAACCGTACATCTTCACCGAGCGTAACGGTATTCATATTATTGACCTGCAACAGACTGTCAAGCTGTTGAACCAGGGTTACAACACCATTCGCGATGCAGTCGCCAATGGCGGTACGATCCTGTTCGTTGGCACCAAGCGTCAGGCACAGGAGACCGTGGCTGAAGAGGCTGCCCGCTGCGGTATGCCGTACGTCACCGAGCGCTGGATGGGTGGTATGCTCACAAACTGGAGCACCATGTTCAAACGCATCCAGGAATTGGAGCGCCTCGAAAAATTGCGCGACACGGATGAGATCAACCGCCTGACCAAAAAGGAAGGCTTGCTGATCCAACGCGATATTACCCGCCTCTCGACCCGCCTGTCTGGTTCACGCATTATGAAGCGCCGCCCCGATATGCTTTTCATCATTGATGTGGGACGCGAAGAAGCCGCAGTCAAAGAAGCCAACCTGCTCAAGATTCCGATCGTGGCTCTGGTGGATACGAACTGCAACCCGCAGAATGTTGATTATGTGATCCCGTCCAATGATGATGCCATCCGCGCCATCAAGCTGTTGGTTGCCAAAGTTGCGGATGCCGTGCTCGAAGGCAAGGCGATGCGTAAGGAAGATGAACCTGAACTGGCTGACGAAGCCAAGGCTGAAGCCAAGCCCCGCACTCGCGGTCCCCGCAAGCCTGTTGTTGAAACTGATCAGGATGAGAATGAAGACATCCTGTTGGGCGAATCCACTCTGGCGAAGTTGAATGTCAGCCGCAAGGCGGATGAGGCTCCTGCCGCGAGTGATGCTCCCGCCGCTGATACTGCCCCGGCAACAGAATAATCAATAAAAAATTAAGGATAGCGAAATGGAAATAACAACACAGATGATCAAGGAATTGCGCGCAGCGACCAGCGCCCCCATGCTGGACTGCCGCAAAGCCTTGCAGGAAGCCGACGGTGATTATCAGAAGGCAGTTGACTGGCTGCGTGAAAAAGGCATGGCTACCGCCGCCAAACGCGCCGACCGCACTGCTTCAAACGGTGTCGTGGAAATGTATTCCCACGGCGGCGGGCGCGTGGGCGTGATGGTGGAAGTGAACTGCGAAACCGACTTTGTCGCCCGCGCTGAACAATTCCGCAACCTTGCGCACGAGATCGCTTTGCAGATTGCGGCCAGCGCGCCAAAATATGTCACTGCCGATGAGATTCCCGCAGCCGAGCTTGAACACGAAAAAGAGATCGCGCGCGCGCGCGCCATCGAAGAAGGCAAGCCCGAGGCTGTGATGTCGAAGATCGTGGATGGTCGTGTTGAGAAATACAAGGATGAAGTCTGCCTTTTGCGCCAGACCTACATCCGCGATGAAACGCTCACGATTGAAAAACTGATTTTGCAAAATGTCGCAGCCATCGGCGAGAGTGTGATCGTTCGTCGTTTCCAGCGCTGGGAATTGGGTGAAAGCACGAATCAATAAATAGTTTAAGAGCCAGCCTTCGGGTTGGCTCTTTTTATAATGGTACAAGAATCATTATGGAGGCATGAATGGCAGAATTGAAATACAAACGGATCCTGCTTAAATTAAGCGGCGAAGCGCTCGGCGGTAAATCGGGATTTGGCATTGATGTGGACGAAGCCGAATCGATTGCCAGCCGCATAAAGGAAGTCCGCGAGATGGGTGTGGATGTTGCGGTGGTGATCGGCGCGGGGAATTTATGGCGCGGCAAACAGGGACTTGAGCGCGGCATGGACCGCTCCACAGCCGATTACATGGGCATGCTTGCAACGGTCATGAACGCCATGGCATTGATGGATGCTTTGGAGCGCCAGGGCGTGTTCACGCGGGTCATGTCTGCCATCGAAATGCGCGCCATTGCAGAACCTTACATCCGTCGCCGCGCGATCCGTCACCTTGAAAAAGGGCGGGTGGTGGTCTTTGGCGCGGGGACGGGAAATCCCTTCTTCTCGACGGATACAGCCGCCGCTTTGCGCGCAACTGAAATTGACGCGCAGGTGGTCATCAAAGCCACAAAAGTGGATGGGGTGTATGACTCAGACCCAAAGAAGAATCCCAACGCAAAGAAGTTCGACCAATTAAGTTATATCGATGTCCTCAACCGCCGCCTTGAAGTGATGGACAGCACAGCCATCACATTATGCATGGAAAATAACCTTCCGATCCTCGTGCTTAATCTATGGGATTCAAAGGCTTTGCTTAGCGCGTTGCGTGGCGAACAGGTAGGCACATTGGTGACTGTTTAAAGCGCTGCTGGCTGCTGACATTTACTTCTTTCCTCTTTCCACAAAAAAACAGAAGGAGGAAAGTTTTATTACTTGAGAGCCTCTCAATTTTTTACATTTCCTCTCGCTTATTTGCACTCCCATAGCACAAATTCTTGTTTTAAGGTATCCTTGCGATGTAATTATTTTTTACAAAGTGCCGCATGGAATGCCGGATCAAGATAATGTTCATAACGTACTTTTCTTTTGCGAGTCTGGCAATCTATACAACAAGCGGTAGGAGGAAGACAGTGAGCACCGACGAAATTAAAGATCTTTTGAAAGACGCTGATTCCCGTATGCGCGGCGCGATCCAATCTCTTTCGGATGATCTTGCCGGCATCCGTACAGGCCGGGCCAGCCCCGCGCTGGTGGAAAGACTTTCAGTGGAATATTACGGCACGCCGACCCACCTCATGCAGCTTGCATCCATCAGTGTGCCGGAACCCCGCTCGTTGCTGATCAAGCCATTTGACGCCGGTTCCATCAAGGATATTGAAAGGGCGATTCGCGCCTCCAACCTTGGGCTGAATCCCAATTCTGATGGAAAGGTCATCCATTTGAATTTGCCCCCGCTCGACGAGGAGCGTCGCCGCGACCTGGTCAAGCAGATGCATCATCGCCTCGAGGAAGCGCGCGTCGCAGTGCGCAACATCCGCCGCGACTTGCACAACGACCTGCGCGATTATGAAAAAGAAAAGTTGATCACCGAAGATGACCTCAAGCGCGGTGAAGAAGACCTGCAAAAACTTACCGATAAATTTGTTGAGGATATTGCCAGGCACGGCTATAACAAAGAAAAAGAAATCATGGAAGTGTAGTTACATCTGCCTTCGAGATGCCATGCTTGGCATTGAAAAGAGTATTTAACACATGGCTGAAACCCCGACCGCAATCCCTCTTGAAAAAATTCCACAACACGTTGCCATGATCATGGACGGTAATGGACGCTGGGCGCTTCAACGCGGACTGCCGCGCCTGGCAGGGCACAAAGCCGGCACAGAAAACCTGCGCCGTGTCATCCGTGCCAGCGTTGAGTTTGGGGTTAAATATCTCACCATCTATGCTTTTTCCACAGAGAATTGGGGGCGTCCACCGGAGGAAGTCAAAGGGCTGATGTACATCCTCGAAGATGTGATCGACCGCGAGTTGAACGAGCTTCATAAGGAAGGGGTTCAGTTGCGCCACATCGGACGGCTGGAACGCCTTGCGCCTTCGCTTCAGGGAAAAGTTCTGAGCGCAATCGATGTGACAAAGAATAATGATCGTTTGATTCTAAATATTGCCTTCAACTATGGCGGGCGGGATGAAATTGTGCAGGCCATTCAGCGCATGATGAAAGACGGCGTGCCTCCCGAAAAAGTCACGGATGAATTGGTCAGCCAGTATTTATATACTGCGGGTGTGCCTGACCCTGACCTCATCATCCGCACTTCCGGCGAACTGCGCGTGAGCAATTTCCTCATCTGGCAGGCCGCCTACTCCGAATGGTATATCACGCCGACCTTCTGGCCTGATTTTGATAAAGCAGAATATCACCACGCTTTGGAGTCTTTTGCCCAGCGTGACAGACGTTACGGAAAGGTATCTTCGGGGGAACTTCAGGAATCCAATGCGTAGAAGGCTTATCACAGCACTGGGGCTCGCGTTGATCGGGGTGCCCGCCATCATATTTGGCGGCATCTTTTATTATTTGCTGCTGGGCACTTTTGTGATCGGCGCAGCCTGGGAATATGTGCATTTATTCAAAGCGGTGAAACTGGAGCCGCAACTCCACATAACGATGGGCGGAGTTGCGCTAGTCACCGTCACACGCATGTTTTTGCCTGAGTACGCACAACCAGCTTTTGCTGTGTCCATCCTGGCGGCGATGGCTTATCACCTCTTGATGTATGAGCGCGGACGTGACCAGTCCGCGCTTGATTTTGCAGTCACCGTTGGCGGCATCACCTACATCGGCTTTATCGGCGGCTACCTCTTCGATCTGCGGAATCTTCCAGAAGGCGGCTGGTGGTTCATGCTGGTCATGTTCTGCGTTTGGGCAGGCGACTCGGGCGCATACTCCATCGGCAGGGCGTACGGAAAACATAAAATGGCGCCGCGTCTCAGCCCCAAGAAAAGCTGGGAAGGTTATGCGGCCAGCGTTTTCACAGGCATGGCTACTGGTGGTTTTTACGTTTGGGTCTTCAAGACCTTTGGAAGCCTGACCAGCGACATCACCATCTGGCAGGGCGCGCTCCTCGGACTATTACTTGGCAGCCTGCCGCCTCTGGGTGACCTCGGCGAGAGCATGATCAAGCGGCAATCGGGCATCAAAGATTCAAGCGACATCATCCCCGGCCACGGCGGTTTTTTTGACCGCATCGACTCCTGGCTTTGGGGCGCGGTCATTGGTTATTATTTCCTCGTCTTCTTCATCTTATAAAATTTGGAGATTCTAAATGACAGTCCTTGGCGCTACTCCCACCCGTAACCTCGCGCTTGAATTGGCGCGTGTCACCGAAGCCGCGGCAATGCTGGCAGGCCGCTATATGGGACGAGGAGATAAAGAAGGGGCAGATCAGGCCGCAGTTAATGCGATGCGCTTAGTCCTCGGCACAGTGGACATGAACGGAGTCATCGTCATCGGAGAAGGCGAGAAGGATAAAGCGCCGATGCTCTTCAATGGTGAAAAGGTTGGCAACGGTTCAGAACCTGACGTGGATGTGGCAGTGGACCCAATTGACGGCACCCGCCCTTTGGCATTTGGCCGCTCAAACTCGCTGGCCATGGTCGCCGTCGCCCCGCGTGGAGCAATGTTTGACCCCGGGCCATTCCTATACATGAATAAGATCGCCGTCGGCCCCGAGTCCAAGGGGAAGATCGATATTGAAAAACCAGTTTCAGAAAACCTGAAAGCCATAGCCAAAGCCAAGGGAAAAGCCGTGGAAGACCTGACAACGATCATCCTTGACCGCCCGCGGCACGATGAAATGATCGCCGAGATCCGCAAAGCCGGCGCGCGCATCCGCGAAATTCCCGACGGCGATGTGGCCGCCGCATTAATGACCGCCTGGCCCGACTCAGGCGTGGATGTTTTGTTCGGCATCGGCGGCACGCCGGAAGGCGTCATCACCGCCTGCGCCCTGCGCGCGATGGGCGGCGAAATTCAGGGCAAGCTTTTTGCGCGCGACGAGCATGAATTACGACGCGGACGCGAAGCAGGTTATGATTTCGACAAGATCCTGACCATGAACGATCTGGTTTCATCCGAAGATGTGTTCTTTGCCACGACCGGCATCACAGACGGCGAACTGCTTCAAGGCGTCCGGTATTATGGCGATCACATCACCACCGAAAGCCTCGTGGTGCGCGGGCTGACCGGCACCATCCGCCGCATCCACGCCACCCACTCCACAGGCAAGTTGGATAACCTAAGCGCGATCCATTATTAAATTCTGGGTTGCATCAGCTTGCAGGTGCAGCTTCTTTTCATAGCGAAATATTCCCGCGCACTGCGGGAATATTTTTATAAACTCTTACACTCCTCTTATTGACGCTCTTCATTTTTGCATGTTAGACTATGAGCCGCCATGCCCGAACTTACCGAAAGACAGCGAACCATCCTTGTGCTTCTCATTCGCGACTATATTGAGACAGCACAGCCCGTCGGCTCAAAGCGACTGGTGGAACGCTTCCATCTTGACCTGAGTCCGGCCACCGTCCGAAATGAAATGTCCGCGCTGACAGAGATGGGCTACCTAAGACAGCCCCACACATCCGCGGGACGTGTGCCAGCCGAAGAGGGTTATCGAATCTTTGTTGGGCAGATGATGCAAAAAGCGGAGCTGCCCACCTCGGTGCAGAACACCATCTCGCATCAATTCTTTCAGGCGCGTCCCGATGTCGAACAATGGATGACCCTGGCCGCTTCGGTGCTGGCGCATCAATCGCAGGGTGTGTCGCTGGTCACTGCGCCGCACGCAGAGATGATTCGATTCAAACACATTGAATTGATCTCCACGCAGGGGCGGCAGGTTTTGATGGTTCTGGTATTGGACGGCGGCGAAGTGAATCAGCAGGTTTTGACATTGGCCGAGCCTGTTACTCAAGATCGTTTAAGTCAGGCTGCCATGCGGCTCAACACCTTATTGGCCGGCCTTTCTGTCGATGCAATCGCCGCGCTGTCCTCCCGTACCGACACGCTCGAGCAGGACATCATCACCCTGTTGGTTCAAGATATGAGGCGCACATCTGAAAGCGCTTCGGGTGAAATTTACACCGACGGTCTTACCAACGTTTTGAGCGAACCCGAATTCGCAGAGTCATCTGATGAAGCGCGCTGGGCATTGAAGTTGTTTGAAGAAAGATCAACCTTGCAGGGATTACTGGCGCGGGCTTCGAACAACAGCAGCGTCGGCGGCTTGCAGGTGCTGATCGGCGGCGCGGGCGGCTGGCAGGAACTCCGTCAGTGTTCGATGGTCATTGCCAGATACGGCGCGCCCGGTTTGGCAACAGGCACGCTCGGCGTTTTGGGACCGATGCGCATGTCCTATGCGCGCACGATTCCCACAGTGAGATATGTCGCCGGGTTGTTGAGCAACCTGGTGAACGATACGATAAATGCACGCGAAGCGTGAAGAATGCGGAATGCAGAAGCCAGACGCTAATTGCCAACCGCTAATAGCTACAAATTGAGAGTGGAAGCATGACCGAGAAGAAGAAGCACAAACAGGAAGAAGAACTTAATGAGCCTCAACCCGCAGCGGAGGAAATGCCGGTTGTGACCGCGCAGGCCAACGCGGAGTGTGACGCGCTGAAAGCCCAATTGGCCGAGGCTGAATCCAAAGTGTCGGAATATAAAGATGGCTGGCAAAGGTCGCAGGCTGAGTTTCTGAATTATAAAAATCGAATCGCGCGCGATAACGAGATGATGTACGCCTCGATGAAAGGCGACATCATCAAAAAAGTTTTGCCCGCGTTGGATGACCTTGAACGCGCGCTGCAAAACCGTCCTGCCGACGATGCGTGGGCGAGCGGCATTGAACTCATCGCGCGCAAATTGCAAAATATTATGGACGCTGAAGGCGTGAAGCGCATCGCGGCAGAGGGCGCGGTATTCGACCCGAACTTCCACGAAGCGATCTCGCATGAGCCGAGCGATGCTGTTGAAAGCGAACACGTGATCGCGGTCGTGCAAAATGGGTACATGCTTGGGGAAAGAGTCATTCGCCCCGCATTGGTGAGAGTGGCGCAGTGAGTTGGCAAGTTGACAAGTTGAAAGGTTTGCAGGTTAAACCTTATAACTTTCAAACCTTCAAACTTTCTTTTAAACGAGGAATTCATGGCAAAAATTATTGGAATTGATCTTGGCACCACAAACTCGGTCGCGGCGGTAATGAGCGGCGGCGAACCGATTGTGATTCCCTCTGCGGAAGGCGAGCGGCTTGTCCCTTCTGTGGTGGCGGTGAATAAAAACCACGAGCGGCTGGTGGGGCGCGTGGCGCGCAATCAGGCCATCACGAACCCGAACAACACGATTTTTTCAGTCAAACGTTTTATGGGGCGCAAAGCCGACGACGCGCAGGTCGAGCATACGAAGAAGCGTGTGCCGTATGCGGTGACTGCCGCCGATAACGGCGATGTGCGTGTGAAACTCGATGACAAGGATTATTCTCCGCCCGAAGTTTCGGCGATGATCCTCGCAAAGATGAAGGCAGATGCCGAAGCGTATCTCGGCGAGACCATCACGCAGGCGGTCATTACTGTCCCGGCATATTTCAACGATGCCCAGCGCAATGCCACGAAAGATGCGGGCAAGATCGCAGGCCTCGAAGTTCTGCGCATCATCAATGAACCGACTGCTTCATCGCTTGCGTATGGGCTGGATAAAAAGAAAAACGAAGTCATCGTGGTTTACGACCTCGGCGGCGGCACATTCGATGTTTCCATTCTCGATGTGGGCGACGGTGTTTTTCAAGTCCGCGCCACCAGCGGAGATACCTTCCTCGGCGGCGATGATTTTGACCTGCGCATCATGGATCATCTGATCGAGACATTCAAAAAAGATAACGGCATTGACCTGCATAAAGACCGCCAGGCATTGCAGCGTTTGAAAGAGGCTTCTGAAAAAGCCAAGATCGAACTTTCAACCATGATGCAGACCGAGATCAATTTGCCCTACTTGACTGCGGATGCAAGCGGACCGAAACATTTGGTGATGACCATGTCCCGCGCCAAGCTGGAACAAATTACAGCGGATCTTGTCGACCGAACGATTGCTCCTGTCAAGCAGGCATTGTCCGACGCTGGATTAAATGCCGGCAACATCGACGAGATTGTCCTCGTTGGCGGCATGACCCGTATGCCTGCCATCCAGGATCGTGTGAAAGCATTCTTTGGCAAAGAACCGCACAAGGGAGTCAACCCCGATGAAGTGGTTGCGATTGGCGCGGCAATTCAAGCGGGCGTGCTCGGTGGAGAAGTAAAAGACATCTTGCTTTTGGATGTTACCCCGCTGACTCTTTCGATTGAAACATTGGGCGGCGTTGCGACGGCTCAAATTGAACGCAATACCACCATTCCCACGCGCCGTTCACAGGTGTTTTCGACTGCGTCTGATAATCAAACTCAGGTGGAGATTCATGTGTTGCAAGGGGAACGGGCGATGGCGAGTGACAACAAATCACTTGGCAGGTTCACATTGGATGGGATTCCTCCGTCACCGCGCGGTGTTCCGCAGATCGAAGTCACATTCGATGTGGATGCCAATGGCATCATGAAGGTCAGCGCAAAGGATAAGGCTTCGGGCAATACCCAGCACATCACGATCACTGCCTCCTCCGGCTTGAGCGACTCTGAAGTTGAAAAGATGCGCAGGGATGCCGAATCCCATGCGGATGAAGACCGCAAGCGCAAGGAGTTGATCGAATCCCGCAACAATGCCGATAACATGGCTTATGCCGCTGAGAAGTCATTGCGTGAACATGGCGATAAAATCCCTGCTGAACTTCGCAGTGAAGTTGAATCCAAAATCGCTGAGGCAAGGTCTGCGGCGCTGGGTGAGGATATGGAAAAGATCAAGGCTGCCACCGAAGCTTTGGGATTGGCGATTCAAAAGATAGGCGCATCCGTCTATGAGCAGAAGCAGGCAGCAGGCGAGGGCGAAGCGGGTTCTGATCCGAATCCAGATGCGGGGCCAGATGTTGTCGATGGTGAAGTGAAGGAGTAAATTAGGTAATTAGCGATTAGGAATTAGGATTTTCCCAATTCCTAATCACCTGATTGCCTGTTGTCTAATTATGAGCAACCGCGATTATTACGAAGTTCTTGGCCTTGGGAAGGGCGCGTCGGATGATGAGATCAAAGCCGCGTTCCGTAAACTTGCGCGTCAGTATCACCCCGATGTGAGCAAGGAGGAACACGCCGAGGAGAAGTTCAAGGAGATCAACGAAGCTTACGGTGTGCTTTCGGATTCGGACAAGCGCGCGCGCTACGACCGCTTTGGCAAAGAGGGGCTGGGCGGTATGGGCAGCGGCGGCTTCCGTGATTACTCGTCAGATTTTGGCGATCTGTTTGAAGAGATTTTCGGCGGGTTTGGATTTTCGACCGGCCGCCGTTCACGCAACGCGCCGCGCCGCGGGCGCGACCTGCAAATGCAGGTTTCGTTGAAATTCGAAGAAGCTGTTTTTGGAGTTGAAAAGGAAATTGAATTTCAGCGCGAAGAAACCTGCTCAAACTGTAAAGGCTCGGGAGCGGAACCCGGCACTACGCCGGTGAAATGCTCCACTTGTAATGGACAGGGCGAGGTGCGTCAGGTGCGCCAGACTTTTCTCGGCCAAATGGTGCAGACGGCGGCGTGCCCGGCTTGTAATGGGCGCGGGCAGATTATCACTTCGCCATGCAAAACATGCCGCGGCAATGGCTTGGAACGCAAGAACATCAAAAAGAAGGTGACAATCCCTGGCGGCGTGGACGTGGGCACACAGATCCGCTTGAATGGGGAAGGCGGTCCCGGCGCATTTGGCGGACCGAGCGGCAGTTTGTTCGTTGTGCTGGATGTGAAGCCGCATCAGTTCTTCAAACGGCGCGAGAACGATATTTTGTTGAACCTCGATATCAATGTGGCGCAGGCTGTGCTGGGGGCGGAGGTGCAAGTCCCAACTTTGGATGGCGATGAGAATTTGAAGATTCCCGCTGGCACACAGCCGGGGAAGATCTTCCATCTCAAAGGCAAGGGCGTGCCGCATGTCCGCAGTAAACATCAACGCGGCGACCAGATGGTGATGGTCAATGTAGCCGTCCCGACCAAACTTTCAAAGGAACAGCGTGAATTGTTTGAGAAACTGGCTGAGAGTTTGGGTACAACGGTCAAGCCGCAGGAGAAGGGATTCCTTGATTGGTTGAATGATGCGTTTGGGGGATGAGGACAGTGATCAGTGAAAAGTAATCAGTGAACGAGTGGATGAGAGTCCGCTCGTTTTTGTTGTATTCCAAAATGAACGGACATATAATATTTGTGTAAAGTGCGGTTGATTCTGTGAATTCAGTCTGTTTTGGATTCTGTAGGAGGTTGTTTTATGTTACCTCGCCTTTTAACCGTCAGTGTACTTTTTACTTTCGTTCTGGCATCCTGTACTGCCATTCCACATCAGGTGCCGCCCCCTCTCGTCACACCGACACATGAAGCCGCATTCACTCCCATTCCCGTTCCTACAGATACGCCGCTATCGGTCGAAATCAATGAAATTATTCAAGTTGGGGAGTACAGAATGCCGATACACTGTTTGGGGCAGGGTGAGCCAACCATCATTCTGGTGGATGGGGATAACTTTGTCCCCTGGGATGGCAACTCCCTGAAAAGATTTTCACGGTTGGGGCGTGTCTGCTCATACAAGCGTGCTGGTCTTTTGAACGAACCTACTGAAATTCGTACTGTCAGGGATCAAGTTCATGACCTGCATAACCTGCTAACCATTGCGGGAGAGCGGGGTCCGTATGTCCTGGTGGGAGTGTCAAGAGCTGGGTTGCACTTGCTGTTATTCACTCAGGAATATCCAGATGAAGTAGTGGGACTCGTATTTATAGAATGCCAGCCTCCCACGTATTATTCCCTGTTAAGAGAAAGGCTTGGACAGGAGAAGGCAGACGATCCAGACTGGGTTAAAGAATTTCGTTCTGAAATTACTGTCGGATGGGATTACACAAAACATGAAGAGAAGACTGATATATTGGCGAGCACCAACCAGGCCATGGAAGTGACCAGTTTGGGTGATCGCCCCGTGGTGGTTCTGGTCGCGGGCGATGAACTGACATGGACTGATGAATGGGAAAAGGTTTTTTCAGATGCCTGGCTCGAATCCCAGACGGCGCTCAATCAACTTTCAGAAAATTCCCGTATTGAAATTGTGCCGGATTTCTCTCATAAAGATATCGTATTTTCAAGCGCTGTGGATAGGGCCGTGGAAGAAGTATATCTGGCTGTAAAACATCGCTAACTGGTTCGAATTTATTTCAAACTCATTTGGACAATGACTGTGGGTAATGAAGCACAGTCTATTGTCTGCTGCCCACCGTTGTCCGTCGTTTATAATGTCACGATGAAATTCCTCCTGCGCCTCTGGCGTTCCCTTCCAATTTGGGTGCATTTCCTTATGGCAAAAATGGTGCGGGCGAAATTCCGCGCGGCGGTTGCGGCATTGATCTTCGATGAGCAGGGACGAATCCTCCTGTTCAAGCATACCTATCGCAAATGGCAGTGGGGGATTCCCGCTGGGAGCCTGGAATATCATGAGCAGCCTGCAGACGCCATCATCCGCGAGTTCTTTGAAGAGACGAGTATGCAGATCCAAATTGAAAAACTGCTAACCGTCGTCAGCGCAAACGAAGACGATCACCTGACAGCCGTGTATTTATGTAAGATTGCCGGCGGAGAATTCAGGCAATCAAACGAAATTTCTGAAATAAAATACTTCGACGTGAACGACCTGCCGCAAATGCTGCTTGCAGAAAAAGAACTCATCCGCTGGGCAGCGCAGGAAGTGCGACGATAGACGGTAGACTGTAGACGGTTGATCGTTGATGGTGCTTCATCGTCCATGGTCTGCGGTCCATCGTCATTTTTTTCTACAAAGGATTCAAGTTTGACAAACATTCTCCTCGTCGGCATCGGCGGGTTCATCGGTTCGGTGCTGCGCTATCTGGTTGGCGGTTATGTGCAGGAATCTATCAAGCGGCTCGATTTTCCCTATGGCACGCTGGCGGTTAATCTGCTCGGTTGTTTTGTCATCGGTCTGCTGGCGCAGCTTGGAGAGAAGTACGGCATGTTCTCCAACGAGTCGCGCGCGTTTATTTTCATCGGCGTGCTGGGCGGCTTTACAACTTTTTCATCGTTTGGAAATGAGACGCTCAATTTGATGCGTCAGAATTTTGTGGCAGGCGCCTTGATCAACATCGGCGCAAATGTAATTTTAGGACTGTTCGCTGTCTGGCTGGGGCGGATGGCTGGACATTTAATTTGGAGATAAAAAATGAATTGGCTTGAAGTTTCACTGACTGTAAATGGCGAACTCGCCGAATCTGTTGCGGATGTGTTTGCGCGTTTCGCGCCCAACGGCGTGATGACCGAGCAGGGCGTAAAGTTTTTGGACGAAGAGGATGAAGGCACTGCAACAGGCCCGATTACCGTCCGCGCATATTTGGAGGTCAACGATCAGCTTGAAGAGACGAGACACAAACTCGAAGAGGCGCTTTTCTATTTGGGGATGATTACGCCCGTGCCGACTCCAGCCTACAAACAGATCGCGGATCAAAACTGGATGGAGGCTTGGAAACAGCACTACAAGCCGATTCTCATCGGACAGAGACTCCTGATCCTGCCCGCGTGGTTGGAATCCCCGGAGCCGAGTCGCATCCCGATTAAGATCGATCCCGGCATGGCCTTCGGTACGGGAACGCATCCCACGACACAATTGTGCCTGGAGTTGATGGAAAAATCATTTGACGACGGACCGCAGACCGTAGACCATGAAACACCGTCCACCGTCCATCGTCCATTGTCTGTAATAGATGTTGGCTGTGGTTCGGGAATTCTCTCCATTGCTGCGTTAAAGCTTGGCGCAGGCAAAGTCCTCGGCGTGGATATTGATATTGAGTCTGTCAAAAACTCGCGCGAAAATGCGGATACCAATGGAGTGGGGGAGGAACTAATGCTCGGGCAGGGATCGGTGACCGAGGTTTTGAGTGGCAGCTTCCAGTTTAAGTCTGCGCCGCTGGTGGTGGCGAATATCCTCGCGCCCATCATCATCCGCTTGTTTGACGCGGGACTGGCAGAGTTGGTCGAGCCTGAGGGCGAGATCATCCTGAGCGGAATCCTTGTCCATCAGGCAGAGAATGTGATTGAGGCCGCGCAGGCTAAAGGTCTGAAGCGAAGCGATATGCGTCAAATGGGTGATTGGGTGGCAATATCGCTAAAACGTTAAAACGTCCAAACGTTTAAACGTTTTGTGCTATCATACGAAACATCATGGACCGCCGTAAACTGTTTTATTATTTGCTCGTGAATGTCTTTGTCTCGGCCTGCGTGACTGGGACGATCCTGTTCTGGTATGACCGTAACTACCGAACCATTGTCCAGCCGTCGATTCAAGCGCCTGCAGGCGTAGATACAGCGCCCACCATTAACCCGCAGACAGACATCGCTGTGAAGATCAGCAGCGTTGTGGGCGCAGGCACAAAAGACGCCGAGATCGCGATCGTGAAGTTCGAAGGTCAGGGTCAATTGGATCTGGCGGGCTGGCAACTGAAGGATGAGAATAGCAATACGTTCAAGTTTCCAAAGCTTACGTTGTATCCAAACGGTGCAGTGCAAGTCCACACGGCTGCTGGAACAGATACGGTCATTGACCTGTACTGGGGCATTGCCGACTCGGTGTGGAGTTCCGGCGAGAATGCAAGTTTGTTTGACGCACAAGGCAATTTGAGAGCGGTTTATCGAGTACCTTAATTCTTTACCGCCAAGCGCGCTAAGAACGCGAAGAGAGCCTTTTAAAAATCTTAGCGACCTTCGCGCTCTTCGCGGTTCAAAAAAACTGACACCTGAAACCTAAACACATGACACAAGCGCTTTATAGAAAATACCGCCCCAAAGGATGGGATGCCGTCATCGGACAGGATCACGTTGTCCAGACGTTGACCAACTCCATCAAAGCAGACCGTGTTGGTCACGCCTATCTTTTTGCGGGTCCGCGCGGGACAGGCAAAACAACGGTTGCGCGTTTGCTGGCGAAGGCGGTCAACTGTCTCAACGAAGACCCGGCGCACAGACCCGACAACACCTGCGATTACTGCGAAGCTGTCAACCAGAATCGGTTTATGGATCTGATCGAAATTGACGCGGCCTCAAACACCTCCGTTGACGATGTCCGCGACCTGCGCGACAAGATCAACTTCTCGCCTTCACAGGGCAAATACAAAATCTACATCATCGACGAAGTCCACATGCTTTCCACTGCGGCGTTCAACGCGCTGCTTAAAACACTCGAAGAGCCGCCGCCACATGCCATCTTTGTTTTGGCCACCACTGAGATTCACAAAATTCCCGCAACTGTTTTGTCCCGCTGTCAGCGTCACGAATTCCGCCGCGTGCCAGTGGATGAGATCGTCGCCAACCTCAAGCACATCGTTGCCGCTGAAAAACTTGAAGCCGACGACGAGGCGCTCACACTCATTGCCCGTCAGTCAGCGGGCGGGATGCGCGACGCGCAATCTCTGCTCGACCAGCTTGCATCAACTGGCACGACCATCACGCTTGCCCTCGCGCAAACTGTCCTCGGTACTGCCACTAGCAAAACCGTGCTGGAGGTCATCGCGTCCATCCTCGACGATCAGCCTGCGCGCGGTCTCGAAACCATTCACCGCGCCCTCGACTCTGGCGCAGACCCGCGTTCGCTGGCTCGTCAAATTGTTGAATATCTGCGCGGGCTCATGCTCATTCAAATGGGCAACATTGATCAGGTCGAAGCCACACGCGAAGTCAAAGCGCAGATGGACGCGCACGCAAAAGCATTTAACACATCCGATGTTTTGCGCATGATGAAAATTTTCAACAATGCTGCTGTGGATTTGCGCGGCGGCTGGCAGCCATCCCTGAGCATTGAACTTGCTCTCGCGGAAGTAATGGAAGCCCCGATAGAATCTCCGCAAGTCCCCGCGCCGCGTCAGACGAAGCTTCAGCCTGCTCCTGCTCCGAGAACCGAATCCCAGCCCGAGGTTAAGAACGACGCGCCTGCCGGTGGCTTGCCAGTCATCAGCGTAGGCGATGTCATCAAGTCATGGAAAAGTATGGCGGCGTCGCTTCCAAAATCACAAGCGAATCTTTCTGCGTTATTAAACTCGGTCAAGATGATCGACGTGCAAGGCAAAACCCTGGTGCTTGGTCTTGCCAGTGAAGTGCTGGTCTCGAAGATCGACAAGCCTGACCAGATCGAAGCGATCCAAAAGTTGATCAAAGATAATTTCAACGTGGAAGTGTCTGTTCGTTGTATTGTCACCAGCGCCAAAGGTAAAATCCCTGCATACGTGGCGCAAGACGGCATGGTCGCCGCTGCCATTCAGCACGGCGGCGAAATTGTGGATGAGAATTGACGGGAATTGCGAATCGGGAATCGGTAAACGAGTTAATCCCCAATTCACGACTTCCGATTTCCAAATAACGAATAACGAGGTTTTATATGGCAAAAGGATTTAATCGTGGTCCGGCAATGGGCGGTGGACAAAGTGGCATGATGCAGCAGCTTCAAAAACTGCAAAAGCAAATGGAAGAAGCGCAAGCCAAACTTGGCGATGAGACAGTCACGGCGACGGCAGGCGGCGGCGCGATCAAAGTCACCATGACTGGCGACCAGAAATGCCGCGAGGTCGTCATTGACCCTGAATTATTGAAAGATGCAGATGCTGAGATGTTGCAAGACCTGGTCTTGTCTGCGGTCAACATGGCGCTCGACCAATCACGCGAGCTTGCCAATCAGAGACTTGGTCCGCTCTCGGGCGGGCTGCCTTTCTAGTCAAAAGTCAAAGGTCGCAAGTCACAGACCTTTGACCTTCGACCTTTGACTGTCTTATGCTCCTTCCCGAATCCATCCAATCCCTTATCAATGCCCTCGAGCGTTTGCCTGGCATTGGGCCAAAATCCGCTTCTCGGCTGGCGTTCTATCTTTTGCGCGCCTCCGAAGATGTGGCGCAGGATTTGTCCGTTGCGCTGGCAAACTTGAAAACTAACACTGCCTTTTGCCAAGAATGTTTTAATATCACCGAAGCAGGCCGTGAACGATGCGAAGTTTGCGAATCTCCAAAACGTGACGATTCGCTGGTCTGCGTGGTGGAAGAAGCGCTGGATGTTTTGGCGTTGGAACGAACGGCGGGCTTTCACGGCAAGTATCACGTGTTGCAGGGAGTTTTATCTCCCATTGAAGGTGTCGGTCCTGATGACTTGAAGATCAAGCAACTGATTGAGCGCGTTGCCCGTGGAGGAGTTAAGGAAGTGATTCTCGCCACTAATCCAAGCATGGAAGGGGATACGACGGCCATCTATTTGAGTCAGCAATTGGAGCCGATGGGAGTGAAAGTCACGCGACTTGCGCGTGGTCTGCCTGTGGGCGGTGATCTGGAATATGCAGATCAAAATACGTTGCTGCGTGCTTTATCCGGCAGGCAGGAAATGAGTTGAACAGGCCGGAAAGTATAAATAAAGTTCTCCGGGTTGATTAAAATTATTTCAGGAGGTTGAAATGTTGCTCACGAAACGAAGATTTTTTGTCCCCGTATTATTGGCTTTTTTGACCTTATTTCTCTCAGTAGTAGCTTGCAGTTTGCCTGATGAGACTTTAGAGCAGGTAGGGGAGGGGCTGGCGAGCATAGACTTTTTTGTTGCAACGACCGGCATTGATACCAACGATTGCCAAACCCGAGAAACAGCCTGCCGATCTCTCGGCCGCGCACTTGGGGTCGTTAATGAACTCCCTGAAAATCCCCTCACAATCATCCACATTGCTTCCGGGTCTTATGATGAAGTAAATGATTTGCACATCAACAAGTCGATGACCTTGCTTGGAAGTGATGAAGTGATTATCAATCTCCTCCCAACTCCAGGTGCGGGACCGGACGCCGCTGCTTCTTTTTTCGTCAGACCCCCAGCTTCGGGGACTGTCCGCGTTGAAGAAGTGACCATTCAAGGCGGCAGTGAGGGCGTCGTGGTTGAAAGTGGGCGGTTGGAACTGAGCCATGTTAAGTTGCGAAACATTACAAATCGAGCAATTTCTGCACAGGGCGTGACTACGAATATTATGATCCAGAACTCTGAGATTTCGGATGTGGGGAATGCTCCAATTGTAACAAGCGGCGCGGGGGTGAATATCACCATCCAGGCAACCAGTATCCATGACAATAATGGCACGGCTATTATTAATTATGGCAGCTCTTTTGTCCTGGATGGCGTCCGCATATTTAACAATAATGCTGCGAATCATGCGGTGTCCGCTATTTATAATACCTACGAAGGTGTATCTACAGCAACGCCCGGCGCTTATGGTTCCGTCCGTATTTCTAATTCGGCCATTTATGGAAATGCAAATAGTTTTGGCGGTGACGAGTATTATGCAATTCGACACGAAGGACAATTGCTGGAGATGTCCAATTCAACGATAAGCGGTAATGCTGGTAACGGAATTTACCTTTATGTCAGAAACGATGCTGAAACGATTCTGACTCATGTAACCGTAGCGAACCACCCTGGGGTCGGCATAAGCGGAGGCGGACTTATAAAGTTGGTGAATTCCCTGATTGTGTATAACGGCTGGGATTGCGGAATGCGAGTATTTGTCCCCGTGGGTAGCTCTGAAATTAACATTGCCGCTGAAGGTAACCTTGACTCTGATAACACCTGCATAGATTTATATGCCGCGGAACGTGCTGCATGGGATTTTAATCCCGGGGTGGATTCTGTATTAAGCGCTGAAGGTGTCCATCCGCTTCAGCCAGACAGCCCGGCTGTTGATGCTGTGGATTGTATCCTTTCTAATGACCAGCGCGGAGTGGCTCGGCCGCAAGGGCTGCGCTGTGACATCGGCGCGTACGAACACAGTGTCGCATTGGGTGAACCTCCAATCTCCCCAAGTATGACGCCGTTCGCCATCGTTCAGGGGACGACAACTGCTCAAGCCACCCTGCCGGTTGTTCAAACGCAAATTTCAATTTCCGCTACGCCCGCATCGAATCCATTTGTCCGTTTTATTACTGGCGCAAATTGCCGTTCCGGCCCTGGGACGGTTTATTCGATCATCACGGCGTTGCCAGAAGGAACTGAAGCGCCTGCTGAGGGACGTAACAATGACAATACATGGTGGTGGATTTTTGTGGGCAGTAACACACGCTGTTGGGTTTCTGCGGCAACTGTGGAAACTTTTGGATTGGTGACCGGATTGCCCGTCATTCCTGCGCCGCCGACGCCTGTCCCGACTTCCACGCCTGTTCCTCCGGCTGCCACAGCAACAACAGCACCACAACCTCCTTCCGCGCCAGGACAGTTATTCATTGAAAACAGAGTCTGCAATGGCCAGTCTTATACAGTCTCTTTGAGTTGGCTGGATTTGGCGAATAATGAGCAGGGATATCGTGTCTATCGAGATGACGCGTTGATTGCAACATTGGGCGCGAATATAACCAAATACACTGACGCTCCGTCGTTTGGCGGTCCGTATGTTTATGGAGTGGAGGCATATAACTCCGGTGGTGTATCAACGCTGTCCAAGGTCACGGAGAGTGGCTGTATTCCTTGATGAGTGATTTGTTGACTCGGATCCCTTCAGGCAAAATGATGTCTCGCAGATTGCCGCCTGAATAAATAAAACAGACAGCCGAATGCGCAGGGTGGGTGGCTGTCTGTTTTATTGCCGTGAAAATAACCATCCGACGCGGGCAATTGCTGGGGCGGAGTCAAATGTTGTTCGTAAGCATGCGCAGGCCATCGGTCAAAGAACGAGAGGCGAAGATAATGTCCCGGGCGCGGCAAGATTGATCGGGGCTTGCTTGTGTCCAGGAAGATGCCGGTTTTGTTGTTTGTAGAAGAAAATAAATTGGTGCGATTTTTTAAGGTTGGATTGTCGTACAACTATTGACAAGGAAAAAGAAATGCGTATAATTGTTCTTCGCCAGTAGAAACGAAAAAGATTTCGTCACCCCGACAAATCGATTACAACTGAGTAACCGTCTCCCGTCAGAGACCCAAGGCAAAAGTTTTGAAGTCTGACAGCCGATGCAGAAATAAAAGCATCGGTATTTTAGTCTGTAAAAAGACTTGACGGCGGTTATGCAAGCGGGTAGAATACGGCTCGCTCAAATGGCAAGCACCTTAACAACTGAAAAGTGATAGGAAACAAAATTTTTGTTGAACCAGTAAATCCGTAACTTTAACACTCCGCTTTGCGAGAGTGAAAAAATTTTTGCGGAGAGTTTGATCCTGGCTCAGGATGAACGCTGGCGGCGTGCCTAATACATGCAAGTCGAACGAGGTGCTTTTGTAGCAATACGAGAGTATCCTAGTGGCGAACGGGTGAGTAACGCGTTGGTGACCTACCCC
>JACRBI010000014.1 GCA_016234495.1 Chloroflexota bacterium
TGATAAAACATATACTAAAGACTTTTCACAAAATTTGTTAGCTGTTATCTATAATTCATTTTTATTTCAATTTACCTTTGTGACCGTAGTTGAAGAATCAAGCTATCGCGGCTTACTGTTCAGCCTTATGGTTATGAATGGTTACAAAGAAAATACAGCTTTTTTTATTCAAGCTTTATTGTTTTGGGGGGCGCACTATTATTCAGACATTGGCAACCCATTAATGTTTTTTGTTATTGTTCCATTAATTACACTTTTTCTTACTTTGGTAATAAAAAAATACAAAATGCTATATATGTCAATTATCATGCATACTTTTTTGAATATTTTTACAATGGCTTTAGTGACTCTGATAAACCATCGTTTATAGCGATGTATTATCAGAATTTGGATGTCTTTTATTCTTTAAATGGCTTGTTGTCATGAATTCAATATCGTTTCGATGTGTTGCAATTCCTCGCTCGAAAAATCAAGCTTCTTCAACATCCCAACTGCATCTTCAATCTGTTCCATTTTACTTGCCCCGATTAAAACGGATGTCATCGTTTCATAGCGCAAGACCCAGGCCAAAGCCATTTGCGCCAGAGTCTGCCCGCGGGATTGGGCGATCCCGTTCAGCTTGTTCACTTTGGCTAACTTGTCATCTGTAATGTGAGCGGGCTTGAGGAAGCCATGTGTTTTGGAGGCGCGTGAACCTTCAGGAATGCCGCTTAAATATTTATTGGTGAGCAATCCCTGCGCGAGCGGCGAGAATGGGATGCAGCCAATACCCTCCTCTTTGAGCGTGTTGAGCAGTTCGGCCTCGACCCAGCGATTGAACATGCTGTAAACTGGCTGATGAATCAAACAAGGCGTGCCAAGTTCGCGCAGAATTTTTACGGCTTCGCGGGTCTTGTCAGCAGGATAATTGGATATGCCTGCATAAAGCGCCCGCCCGCTGCGGACAATATAGTCCAGCGCGCGCATAGTCTCTTCAAGCGGAGTCTCAGGGTCGGGGCGGTGATGGTAGAAAATATCCACATACTCCAGTCCCATGCGCTTGAGGCTTTGATCTAGGCTGGAGACCAGATACTTGCGCGAACCCCAATCGCCATAAGGACCCTCCCACATAGTGTAGCCAGCTTTGGATGAAATGATCAGTTTATCGCGATACGGATTTAAATCTTTCGCCATGATTTGCCCGAATGTCTCCTCGGCTGAGCCTGGCGGGGGACCGTAATTATTTGCCAAATCAAAATGAGTAATACCGAGATCGAAGGCTCGCAAAATCATTGTCCGGCTGTTGCTGAATGTATCTACACCGCCGAAGTTATGCCATAAGCCAAGTGAAACGGCGGGAAGTTTTAGCCCGCTGCGGCCAGAGCGGCGATATTGCATGGATTGATAACGTGATTCATTTGGAAGATAATTCATATTGGCTCCTAATAAAAAAGAGGTGACAGTCGCTTATAAAGTGACTGTCATCTCTTTTCACACAATTCCTTGTTCGATCAAACTTTCTGCCATCGAAAGAATCGCCTCATCCGCCGAGCGGGGATTCCATTTAAGGATACGCTTTGCTTTTTCGTTCGAGAGTTCGTAATCCCAATTGAGGCTTTCGGTGACGCGGGCAACCTTTTTATCGAACAGTCCAATCAGCCGCACAAGGATGCTTGGAAATTGAATTCTGTTAATCTTATATTTGCCTGCGTATTTACTGTGAAGCAGGTCTGCGATGTCTTTGAGCCATAAGGATTTGTCTGCCGCGACAAGAAAACGATTTCCCGCCGCCTCAGGTATTTGCATGGCAAGGATGATCGCAGATGCAACATCACGCACATCCACGGCTCCCATTTTGATTCTGCCCACCCCGGGAACCTGTCCGAGCATAAGTGTGCGGATCAACTCAATGGATGTGCGAAAATCTTTGTTCGGCACAGGTCCAAGGATCAACGGCGGATTGATCGTGACAAGTTCCATTTTATTGGAATTCTCAGATCCATTGATAAAATCCCAGGCGGCGCGTTCGGCGAGGGTCTTGCTCTTGGAATATGCGCCGATATTCTTTTCAACATCCGACCAATCCGCTTCGGTAAATGTTTTGTTCTCGCCGTTGTGTCCCGCCGAGATCGCGGCATTGGATGAAACCTGCACCACGCGTTTCACTCCCGCCTTGTGAGCGGCACGCAGGACTTTCAAAGTCCCCTGCACAGCAGGGATAATAAGTTCATCTTCGTTCTTTGGTTCGAACAATGGAAACGGCGATGCAACGTGCAGAACAAATTCAACGCCATTCATCGCTTCATCCCAACCTGCGGCTTGCTCCAAGTCTGCGGATAGAATCTCCAACCTTTCATCTGCCTGCGCGTACTTTGCGATCGTGCTTCGCAATTCTGCCTCGCGGCTGAGAGTACGCACCGTGCCGCGGACTTGATACCCCTGCTGAAGAAGCTGGACGACGGCGTGAATGGCAACGAAGCCGCTTGCGCCTGTGACGAGGATGGGATTTGATGAAGGTGTCATGATTAAAAGATTCCTATGATTGAAAATGCGATGATCACCCCAAACGCCCCGCACGCAAAATTGACCAAGTCATTATCCAGCCACTGCCAGCCGCGGATTAAAGTTGTTGGCGTGCCGCAACTGTGCAGCGGATGTTTTTCGGTTTCCTTGTTATCCTTCGGGCAAAAGTACATGGCTTGCACCGTCGCGCCGAGGAAAGAGTCAAATAGCGAGCCAGCCAGCCCGCAGAATGTGATCAACGGGAACAGCGACCAGTTGTCAGTTAAGAGAGATGCGAGGAATGCGATTAAGGCTGACCCTGTCAACGATGCGAGTGTGCCGATTAATGAGATTCCGCCCGAGGTGCCTTTTTCCACAATCTTTTTTAAATTTGTGATGATGCGCGGCGGATGGGGATTGAGCACGCCCAATTCAGTTGCCCACGTATCGGCATTGACCGCGGCGAGCGCGGCGGCAAATCCGAGCCACGGGAGAGTTGATTCTGGATAAAAGAAATGCAGCGCCGCGAAGAGTGTGGCGACGCCGCCGTTGCCGAAGACCTGTCCCGCGTCACGTTCGTGGCCTTTTGAAAATTTTTCGTCCAGCCCCTGCTTGCGTTTTTTGAAGGCGCGGCTCAACGCAGATGACGTAATAAAAAATGTGAGCAATAAAATTGCCCACTCCCAGCCGCCGATGCCGAAGATGATCGTGCCTGTGAATGCCGCAGCGACAGCTCCGCTTTGGTTTAAGCTGCGGGCTTTGTATGCGAGAAACGCGATGATGATTGCGAGGATGAATCCGATGAGTAGTTGCATGATGTTTCTTTATGTCATTGCGAGGGCGATGCAATTACGCCCGAAGCAATCCTCACGACAATTTAGCGGATTGCTTCGTCGTAAAGAACAAAGGCACTCCTCGCAATGACATTAGATTGGATTTGTAACAATGAAAAGTACGGCCAGTAAAAATAATAAACTGCTCAATGTGCTTGAACCCCAAACGATGAAGGCCAGCACGCGTTCTTTTTCCCAGCGATAAAAATATAAACCCGCGACCCAGCCCGCGACTGAAAGCAAAAGGCTGATTACTGGAAAGAGAATGAGCTGCGTTGATGGGACGGTTTCAAGCGCGCTGCCGGCAAATTGCGGTCCGAGCGCCACAAGCGGAGTTGACGGAATGATCAGGCTTGCCCAAACGAACAGACCAAGATTAAGAAACAGGGTGCTGAACCACAAGTAACGCGCCAGGCTGCTGCTCCATGCCTGCGTGACAACGAAGGAAGGATAAACGGATTTTGCGTCTGTGGGTGTGATGCTGCCCAGTTCTGTGGCGCGCGCAAATGTCTGCGCCAGCCCGGCAGGATCTTCAGGCGAAATAATAAAGACGCGTTTCGCGGTTGCAACGATCAAAAGTTTTTTCGAGTCAGAGGCGAGGAACTCCACCGAGCCTAGGTCGGGATGGTGGCGCGTTCCCAACAGCCCGCCGGGAATGGGTAACGGCGGCAGCGCGATCGGGTGGGTCAGGTCGTCTGCCGAGCGGATGAATTCAATATCCGAGAGTGGAATGTCTTCCACGCGCAGCCCCCAGTTAATGGCAAGGCTGTCGCGGTCTAGGTGATAATCGGCCTGCCGCAATGAGTAGGCGCGGTACGCGAAAAACGGAATCGGCACGAATGCAGCCAGCGCAATTAATAGCGAAACTAAAAACGCGGGACCAACGTCGATGCGTGTGAGGTTGAAAAAACCGGCAGCGGCGATGACCGTCAAGATAAGGATGATCGCGCCATGAATGATCAAGCCGTTTCGCTTGGGAGGGGGGAAGTGTCCGATGTTCATTGCTTGTTATCGCGGGGAACGCGGAAATATTTTATGAGGTTTCTCTGATCTTTGAAATCACGTCAGCCAGTGGAACCAGCATGTTCTTTTCAGCCTTGCGCGGTTTCAATTCTACCATCCCCTCTTTGAGATTCTTTTCGCCGACCGTGATCCTCAGCGGGCAGCCGATCAAATCCGCATCGTTGAATTTGACTCCCGCGCGTTCATCGCGATCATCGAACAAAACCGATACGCCGGCGGATGACAGCGCCGTGTAAATTTCTTCAGCGATCGTGCGTGTGTCCGACTCCTTGCCTGTGATGTGCATGAGATACACATCAAACGGCGCGGCGGATTTGGGAAAGGCCAGTCCCTTTTCATCGTGATGAGTCTCGGCGAGGGCAAGCAGGATATTTTCGAAATTAAATTCGCGCTTCACTCCCAAACTGACAGTTGATTCTGTTGTAAAGGGGCATCCGCATCGCGGACAGGGATCGCCTGCCGCGGCTTCCACCAGATCTGCGATGATCGCGGCTGAATAGTCTCGTCCGCAATTTGTGTTGAGCAGGTGATAGCCCGTTTCGTTTGCGCCAGCCGCAAGGTTTGGCGATTGCGGAATCAGGTCATCAACCACGATGAGCGCATCCTTTAATCCGATGGGTGATGCGTAACCTGCTGCAGCGCCAGCCTTTGAGATCTCCTCCGCTGTTGCCAGACGGACTTCACCGATAACCTTCTTGAGTTTTGCTTCGCTCAACTGCATGTCACCGCGCACCGCCACAAACACGAATTGAGCGCCTGCTGTGCGGGTGTACATCAACGCTTTGGCGGTCTTCTCTCTGGGGAGGTTCAGAAAATTGGCAAGCGACTCAATGGTGGGGCAGTCGGGAGTCAATACTTTTTCAATGGGAAGTTCTGCTTCCTGCGAGAAAGGCGTTTTTTTGAAGTTAGCCAGTTCCCTGCGTTCAGCATATTTGCACGCCTCGCAATGGATGATCTCCACATTACCAGTGGAGATGGGAAAGAAGGTCTCGTGGTCGCTGCTCAGCAATGGCAGGGAAAAGTGAGTGAGGAAAGAGGGGTCGCTTGATAGGCTTTGTAATCGTTCAATGACTTGCCCGCCAAGCGGCAGGATTTCATTTTCGCGAGTTAAATATCCCGCGCGGACGAGCCAGCCGAAGCCTTGCGTCCGCGCGTTGTTGGGGAATTCGCGCTGGGTCTGAATGTTCAGTTGTTGATATTTCATTGGGATGACGTTTTGCTTCTGATTATTTTTTGCGCATCATCTTTTGAGTCGATTCGATGACGGGCGCAGGTTCGGGGATGACGATCGGCGAGGCGGCGATGGACTCTGCCTGGGCAGCCTCCGAAGGCGTCGACTCGGGAGCAGGCTCCAGGTCCAGCTCGACCGTTTCTTCCATCCGAATCTGGCCGCGCAGGAAGGCGCCTTCCTCGGTCACAAACGCGGTCGTGACCACATCTCCCCAGACACGCCCGGAAGCGCGGATCTCAAGCTTTTGGGTGGTGATGTTTCCGCGCACCGCGCCCGCCACGATGACGGTGTTGGCGCGCACGTTCTGGCAGGTGACGCGCCCCGTCTCGCCGACGACCAGCAGACCGCGCATGGCGATTTCGCCTTCGAATGCGCCTTCAATGCGCACGCCGCCCGAGCCGTTGATGCTGCCGTGCCAGACCACGCCGGAGCCAAGCACGGATGTGATGCGCTCGACTGCCTGCACTTGCGGTGTGGTTTCGGGAGTTGTGGTGGAATTTCGTTTAAACATGATGAAGCAATTTTACCTTAAAAGAACAGGACGCTGACAAACGCTGAGAACGCTGAATTTTCTGCGTTCATCTGCGTGAATCAACATCCCGATTCACTGATTACTGACCACTAATCACTGTTTACTGATCACTGATTACCAATCACTAATTACTGATCACTATTCTTCTCACTCATCTGCACGCCGATGGTGTTGAAGCCCGAGTCAACATACAGCACCTCGCCTGTGATGTGAGTAGACAGGTCTGAGGCGAGGAACACCGCCGAGTTGCCCACATCTTCGATGGTGACGTTCTCGCGCATCGGAGCCATATCCGCGAAGTGTTTGTACATGTCACGGAAGCCGCCCACGCCGGCCGCCGCCAATGTGCGGATCGGCCCCGCGGAAATTGCGTTCACGCGGATCTTCTGCGGGCCGAGGTCATACGCCAGATAGCGGGTGGATGATTCCAAGGCGGCCTTTGCCACGCCCATCACGTTGTAGTGCGGCGCGACCTTCACCGAGCCGTAATAGGTCAGGCACATGATCGAAGCGCCCGGGTTCAAAATCGGCAAAAAAGCGTTGGTCAATGCCACGAGCGAGAACACGCTGATGTCCATCGCCACCTTGAATCCTTCGCGGCTGGTTTCGTGATACGGCTTGCTTAATTCTTCGCGCCCGGCGTACGCAATGGAATGAACCAGCACATCTATCTTGCCAAAATGCTGAGCGGCTTTTTCAACCGTCGCGGCAATATGCTCATCCTTCGTCACGTCACATTCCTCGACCCATTTGCAGTCCACTTTTTCAGCCAGCGGCTTCACGCGCCGTTCGAGCATTTCACCCGCATAGCTGATTCCCAAATTCGCGCCTTCGCGTTTGAAAGCCTGCGTGATGCCCCACGCAATCGAGCGTTCGTTGGCAAGCCCAAAAATTAAAGCATTTTTACCTTCAAGTAAACCCATTGTTCCTCCAAGTGATGTTGTCATTGCGAGCGTGTTTTGCGAAGCAATCTCCTCTCTAAATTGGGGATTGCTTCGGGCTATGCCCTCGCAATGACATGAATATCTTTTACCAAAAATAGCCACGGCTTTGAAAACCATGGCTCAGGTGTCTTATTTAAACCCACGCGCGGGCCAATCGTCACGCTTTTATCGGGGATGAAGTGCCCCGCTTCGATCCATAAACTGGAGTTTGCTTCCGTCAAATTGACATTGTTCTCGCTTTTGGTGATTCCCAGCGCCTGAGTCAGTTTCCCCGGCCCGAGCGTATCCCGCCCCTGACGGCGCTCCATCATGACCTCGACACCTTCAACGGGCTGAATCGCGCGAATCAACACCGCCGCAGGGAAGCCTTCCGCCTCTGTCACGGCGTTCAACATCCAATGATTGCCATAGGTGAAGTACACATATGCATGCCCCGGCGGACCGAACATCGGAGCCGTGCGGATGGTGCGTCCAGCCTTGGCATGGCTGGCGAGATCATCAAAACCAAAATATGCCTCGGTTTCGCTGATGATGCCGACTAGTTTGACGCCGTTCAAAACCCGCACCAGACGCGCACCGAGCAGTTCGCGGGCTACGGTCAATGTGGGGCGGTTGTAGAAGGAAGTTGGGAGAACTTTTACCACGGAGGTCACAGAGGACACTGAGATTTTTTGTGAGATTTAATTAGCGAGCCGTTTTATGCCGCCATATTTGAGTATTTTGACATTGAAATTTAGCAACAGACCAATCTTGCCTCCAGATATTTTTAAATATGAGAGCAGTTGAGCTTCGTGAATCCCTGCAAGAGCATCAACTGATTTTATCTCAACAATTACAGCATCATTTACGAGCAGATCCATTCTGTAACCGCAATCAAGTTTTACTTCTTTGTAAGTTAATAGACTTTATCGGTAATAAGCAAAGAGCCTGTTTTTGGACGCTGAAAAACGCTGATTTTCGCTGATTCAAGAAAGAAAAATCTGCGTTTTCTGCGTGAATCAGCGTCCCGATTTAATTTCCGATAAAGTCTAATGGTAATGGTACTTCCTGTTGTGCGTCATATCCGCGTTGGAGCAATTCATAGCGTAAACACTCGCGGTAAGCAGACTCAAGTAGACCGGGACCGAGATGACGATGAACTTCAATTGCTGCGCCTATGATGGCTTCAGTAATTTTGTTTAATTCATCCATACTTAATTGCTTCATCTTTCCTCCTCATGTAGAAAACTCAAAAATACTCTGTGCTCTCCGTGTTCTCTGTGGTGAAGATCACTTAAACCGCCCGTCCCGCTGGAGAGTCAACCGCAGGCCGTCTTCCAATTTGATGGAAGGGACAAAGCGTAATTTTTCTTTTGCCAGATTCAAATCCGCTCTCATGCGCGAGACTCCGCCTGAGGTTTGCGAGTTGTAAACCACATTGGCTTTGCTGCCAGCCACATCCAGGACGACTCGAATCAAGTCCTTGATCGAAGTGTCCAAGCCCGAGCCGACATTGATGACCAGTCCGTTGATGCTTGGGGCGGTTGCGGCAGCCACCATTGCGCTGACCACATCGTCCACGTAGACGTAATCGCGGGTTTGAGTCCCGTCGCCGTGTGCCACCAGAGTCCCGCCGCGCAAGGCTTGTCGCAGATAATGCGGCACGACGGGTGGATGCGAGGGCGGCAAATGCTGGCCGGGGCCGTAGGCGTTGAAGATCCGCAGGCTGACGGTTTCGATTCCCCACAGCCCGCCAATGGTGCGGACGTAATATTCCGCCGCGAGTTTGGAGACTGCGTAGGGCGAACGCGGGTTTGGTGTGGCAGACTCTATCAGTGTTGAGTCGCCCAGGTCGCCGTACACAGCCCCGGACGACGCCAGTACGACGCGCTTGACTCCCACGTCGCGAATCGCTTCCATCAATGCCACAGTCCCGCCTACATTGACGGCGTTATAGTCACGCGGATATAAAATGGATTCTTGCACCGAGACGCGCGCCGCGAGGTGATAGACCACATCCACATCTTGAAGCAGTGTCCATAATTTGGGGCGGTCATTCACGTCCCCGCGCGTAAAGTGGACATCGGGCGCGAGCGCCTGCGGGTCGCCGGTGGAGAGGTCGTCGAGGCCGCGCACCTGATGCCCTTCGCGGGCGAGGTGATTTGCAAGCGAAGAGCCGAGGAATCCCGCGGCTCCGGTGATTAGAAAATTCATGTGTTGAATTATAAACGGGGAATATGAAAAATCCGCCTCTCAGCGAGACGGGTTCTACGGTTTTCTCAAAGCCCAAAAATCTTTAACGCGAATTTGGCGAATGAAGCGAATAACGCGAATTTCATTACATTTTCGCGAAATTCGCTCAATTAGCGCAATTCGCGTTAAGGCTCTGCCACATATTTATAAAATTCTCAAGCTACTTCGAGAAAGCTATAAGACGAGTTCCCTAATTCCTAATTTCCAATCCCTGTTTGCTATTCGCCAGTCTGTGCAAACACTCGCCCCAAATTTCCTGTGGATAGATGATGGCATTCGTGCCGGGCAGCTGTTCAATGGACAAGCCGGTATTCAAGTTGATCCCAACTTGTTGATATGCCTTGTAAATCAATTGACTGCAATAAAAGGCGTCTTCGGTTTCGGCGTTGAGGAAGTTCAAGTTGTAGGGCTTGCCAATCTGTGAGAGGCAATAATTTGCGACTGTCGCGCGCATTTGCGCTTCATCATCGCTGGCAAGTCCCTGCCCTTCGAGCGGGGAGGCGATGCCGTAGAAGGTGTCGAATAACAAACCTCGCTGGCGGGCCATGCGTTCTGTATCCCATGTTGAGCCGGGGATGTCGAAGGTGATCACGCCGCGCGAGCCTGCTTCAACGCAGCGCCCGCCGGGACCGACGTACATCATCACATGGTCCACGTCGCCGGGCACGAGGCGACCCACCAGCCGCCAGAACTCGCCCGGCAGAATATCGGGTTTGCCGTTCGTGGTGCAGATGATGTCGCCGGTTTGGATGGCGAGGCCTTCGATTTCAAATGTGTGGATCGTGTTCATCGTAATCATTATACGGGGAATTTTTATAAATGTTTCAATCAAAAACCCGCCTCACATGAGACGGGTTTGGCATTATGCAGGTTGATGTAAAACCTTTACCTCGCGTTCAATACGCTTTCCAATTTCTTTTTCCGCCACTTCGAGATCATAGCGTACCTGTAAGCGCAGCCAAACCCCTGCGCTTGTGCCGAAATAACGCGCCAAACGCAAGGCGGTATCTACGGTGATTGCGCGCTGGCCGTGAATGATCTGACTAATGCGGATCGGAGAAACTCCAATATCCTGCGCGAGTCGATATTGAGTTAATGCCAGAGGCCGCATGAAGTCTTCAAAAAGGATTTCACCGGGATGAATTGGGGAAAGTAATGTATCCATGATTTTTTCTCTTATTCGTGATAATCAACAATTTCGACGTTTTGGGCTTTGTTCCTGTTCCATTCAAAACAAATTCGCCATTGGTCATTTATTCGAATGCTATATTGGCCTGCGCGATTACCTTTGAGCTTTTCTAATTTATTGCCGGGGACAGCCTGGATGTCTTGTAAGTCTTCTGCGTCGTCCAGGTATAGTAGTTTTCGGCGTGCTGTTCTCTGAATATCTGTCGGCAGTTTTTTTGATGTCTGGCCGAGAAATATTTTTTCTGTTTCTTTGGAGGCAAATGTTTCAATCACTGCCAGATAATATCGCGCGGCGATAATGTTGTCAAGTGGCATTCAATCAAAAACCCGTCTCACATGAGACGGGTTTACTGTCCACTGATTACCGAACTTATCTGCTCTTCCTCGGCGCGAGTCGATTCCTGCCATAACTCTTGGGGGTGGGGGCGGGGCGCGGCGGGCGGCGCGAGTCTTCTCGGGGAGCGCCTCTGCCTCGTCCGCCAGAGTCAGATTTCGGCGGGGCAGGAGCCGTGTAATCGAATCCTTCGAGCACCTCACGCTTGAGAGGTTGTCCCATGATGCGCTCGAGAGTCCGAATCATATCGTTGTCTTCATGCGTGACCAAGGTGAACGCATCACCCGTGCGCTGGGCGCGCCCTGTGCGGCCGATGCGGTGAATGTATGCGTCGGCGGTGTCGGGCATATCGTAGTTGATGACGTGCGAAATGCTTTCCACATCCAGCCCGCGCGCGGCGATATCTGTGGCGACCATGATTTGATGCGTGCCGTCCTTGAAACCCTTAAGCGCAGATTGGCGTTGTCCCTGCGAACGGTCGCCGTGCAAACTTGTGACCTTGTGCCCGGCGCGTTCAATTTGCTGCGCCACTTTTTGCGCGCGATATTTTGTGCGCGCGAAAATCAACACAGAGTTGGTATCGGTTTTCTTGAGCAACGCCAAAAGCAATTGAGATTTTAAATGCGGTGGCACAGGATACAGCGCGTGTGTCACAGTGTGCGCCGGGCGGCTGATGCCCATCGCGATCTTCTGCGGATTCTTGAGGGTGCTCGACGCGAGGAACTCAACTTCACCGGGGAAGGTCGCCGAGAACAACATCGTTTGGCGGTGCGTGGGCAAAACCTTGATGATGCGCTTCACATCGGGCAGAAAACCCATGTCGAACATGCGGTCGGCTTCATCGAGCACAAGGATTTCGATCTTGTCCAAACGAGCATGTCCTTGATTGACGAGGTCCAGGAATCGGCCCGGGCAGACGATCAGGATTTCTGCACCCTCGCGCAGTGCCTTGACCTGAGGCGCGGGTCCGACTCCGCCGTAGATGGTTGCGCTGCGGAGCTTTGTCCCAGCTGACAGAGCCTTCACGACATCGTGAATCTGCTCAGCCAATTCGCGTGTGGGAGTAACGATTAACGCCCGTGATACGTGGCGCGGACCATCGAGTAGTTTGTGTAAGATGGGGAGGACGAATGCGGCGGTCTTGCCTGTGCCAGTCTGAGCGGTGCCGATGATGTCACGCCCGCGGACGGCGGCTGGGATGGCCGCCTCCTGAATGGGGGTGGCTTTTTCATAGCCCGCCTTTTTGATTCCCAGCATCAGGCGGGAATCGAGATTAAATTGTTCGAAGTTCAAAATATTCCTTTTCTTCAGAAGTCTATCAATGTTGGGAAAGTGAGCGAATGCTCAAATAAAAACAGCGCGGACTGCTGAACTAGTGAGTCAGCGGATTTGTAAATCAGGGACTCGATAAATGGGTTGTGAAAGGATTATAGCACTGAACTCACTACAGCACATTTTAGAATTGGGACGCAGATGAACGCACACCTGCCCTGGCGGGCGGTGCCAGGGGAAAACGCAGATTTTCTTCTTTTTTATCAGCGAAATCAGCGTTTCGCTTCGCGAGCGTCCAAAAAATTTTTGTGCGGTAGTGAAGCACTGAAAAGAAATTCTCAAAAATCTCTGTGCTCTTTGCGTGCTCAGTGGTTAATGGCTTTTTCTCAACTCGGCTCTCGTCAACAAAACCACTGCGACCAGAATTAGCCCGCCGCCGAGCATGACGATGGGTATGAGTTTCTCGCCGAACAGCCACGCCGCAAGCAAAACGGTGACGATCGGCTCCAGTGTGGAAAGCATTGCGGCGTTGGTTGGGCCAATCCGCTCCAGCCCGGCCAGAAAGGTGACCACAGGTATGATGGTCGAGATGACGATGATTCCCAACATGGCAAGCCAGCCCAAATTGCTGGCGGGGAAATGCGCGCCGTTGGTGAGAGTCAGCAGCCCATATACCGCTCCAGCCGAGGCAAAGATCACCGTGGAGGATTGGACGGCGGTGACGTGCTTCATCACGTTCGTCCCGACAATGATGTAAATGGAGTAGATCAATGCGGCGGTGATTGCCATGAGCGCGCCGACGAGTTGTCCGCTGACGGGGCCGACGGTGAGGGCTGTCCCAACGAGGGCGAGCACGAGGGCTAAGCTCTTTATCCGTGTGACTCTTTCGTGCAGGAAGATGGTGGCGAGGATTGCCACAAAGAACGGATACAAGTACAGCAACAAGGCTACCAGTCCGGCCGAGGCATAATTGATGGCGGTCAGGTACATGAAGGATTGGCCGACATATCCCAGCGCTCCCATGCCGATGAGCTGCGCGAGAATTTGTCCGCGTGGAAAATGCTCCTTGCGCAGAAGCAGGATCACGGTCATGAAAGAGGCGGAGATCCCAAATCGTAAAAAGAGGACGGTGTAGATGTTCATCCCGTCGTTGTAGGCATAGCGCCCAAAGATGGCGAGTGTCCCAAAAGAGGCGGCGGAGATTGCAATGAGGAGGATGCCGATGAGTTTTTTCATGTTGCTTGAATCATGGATTGTAAAAAAGTGTGGATTTGATTTGCGGTCTGATTCCATTTTGGCTGCGACAGGTAGCGGTTGCGCGCGTTGATGGATAGTTCTGCGAGCAGATTTCGATCAGATGCAAGCTGCGAGATATAAGTTGCGAGTGCGTCTGAATTATTTGGCGCAATGAGGTAGCCAGTTTTTCCGTGTTCGATAATTTCACCTGCTGCGCCAGCTGTTGTGCCGATGGCGGGCAGACCAAACGCCATGCCTTCGAGATAAACAATACCGAAACCTTCATACGAAGATGGAACAATGAGAATGTGGGCGCTCCTGAGTTTTTCGACAAGGGGTTCATTGTTGAGGGAATCATGAAACGTGACGATGGACGACAGACCATGGACTGTGACATACTCTTGCATTTGTCTGGCGTAATTAGGTTCGGCGGCGAGCGACCCAGCCACATCCACATTGACCTTTGCCCTTTGACCTTTGACTGCTTCCAAAAGCGTATGAAGTCCTTTGCGTTCGATGACATTGCCCAGAAATAAAATTCGCAGTGGGTTCTGCAATGCGCGGGATTTTATTTCATCTTCTGAAATTGCATCCCCAAACCTGTCTGTGGGCGGATAGGCCACGATGGATGGTTTTCCATGATCTATTAATCCATCAACCACGCCTTTTGTCGTCTGTGAGTTGAAAATAAATCCATCCACACTTTGCAGGTATTTCTTTTCGATGACGCGGTAAAAATCGTTCTGCCATTGCGGGCGCAATTCGGAGCAGCGCAGGTGATGGACAAGCGAAATTACGGGGCAGGAATGTTCCCCGGCGTTGGCACTTATGAGCGAGGGATGATTTAGCTCATCTTGAATCAGAATGTCGAAGCCGGTGGACAGCTTGAATGAAAAATTATCCATCAGATGCGCCGCGTAATTCCGCCAGGGGAGCGGGATGATTTCCACCGTGTCACCTTGAGCGCGCAAATACTCAACCAGCATACGGTCGTACAGGTATCCGCCGCTGAGAGTGTCAAGCGAGCCGTAGATTACAAATCCGATTTTCATGACTATATGGGATTTGAAGGGAAACCTGTAAACTTGCAAACCTTTCAACCTTTTGACCTGTCAACCGAAAACGCCGCCCACGCATTTGCATGTTCCCAGAGCACGACCTTTATTTTGAAAATGTTCTGCGCTTTGATTCGCTCATTTAATGTAGTGGCAAGAATTCGCGAGAAGTGTTCAATGGATGGATTCAGCCCTGCAAACTCAGGCTTGTCATTCAACATCTGTTCCATGTAATAGCCAACAACCTCATCGAGATGTTTTTCCACATCCACAATGTCCACAAGGTAGCCGTGAGTATCGAGTTCCGCGCCTTTGAGCTGTAGTTCAAGGATGTAATGGTGCGAGTTGGGGAAGTTCTCTGCTCCCCAGTCGCCTCCCACTAAAAAGTGACGGGCGATGAATTCACGGCGGACTGCAAGAGTGTACATGAAAGTGCTCCAGTTTCAAGTTTCAGGTTGAGTGCGTGAAAATGACCTGTATCGTTTCCTGTGGATTCTCGTCCAGCAGGCGGTAGGCTTCGGCGGCATTATCAAGTGAAAAGCGGTGTGTGATCCATTTTTCAGGCTGAATCCGTTTTAGCGCATCCAACGCGACCTCGAACCTGCGTGCCTTGTCCCAGCGGCCGCTCAACTCTGGCGAGATCGTGCTGACTTGCGAAGAGATGAGTTTTATGCGTGAGCGGTGGAACTTCCCGCCGAGGTCGATCTCTGCGCGCTTTTGCCCGTACCATGAGCCGATGACGATCCGTCCGCTGAAGGCGGTCAATGCAATCGCGTCATTCAATGCGGAAGGCGAGCCGCTGAGTTCGAAAACCAGGTCAAAAGAGTCTAAAGTCGAAAGTCGCAAATCTTCAGTTGATAGACATTTGACCTTTGACTTTTGACCTTCGACATTGAGAGCCTTCCTTCGCAGTTCATAGTTGTCCACTGCAACCAGACTCGCCAATGGAAATTCGCTCAGCAGGGAAGCCGTCAGCAGCCCGATCACGCCCTGTCCCAGCACCAAGACCCGCTCGCCTAAAATCGGCGCGCCATCCTGAACCAGATTTACGGCGGTTTCCATGTTGGGGAGGAAGCAGGCGGTTTCAGGGATAAGCCCTTCGGGCAAAAGGATGATGGATGAACGCTCTACGTGAAGGATGAAATGAGAAGCGTGCGGATGAAACGCAAATACCCGTTTACCCGCCAATTCCCGATCTACCAATTTACCAATTTCGGTTATCCGCCCCACGCACGCATACCCATACGCCAGCGGATAGCTCAGGTCGCTGCTCAGGCTATCGTGCGCATCAGCCAGATGCGGAAACTGTCCACGATAGACCAGCATCTCCGTCCCGGCGCTGATGGCAGAGCAGATCGTTTCAACAAGGACTTCATCATCCTTCAGGCGGGGCAGGTCGGTTTCGCGGATCTCCACTTGCTTGATCGAAGTGAAGAAAAGAGTTCTGGCTTTTGGCATTGCCTGAGTTTAACATATAAGTCGGCGTTGCTTGCATCGTGCTGCAAGTAACGCGAGATGATTTGTTTCAGACTTAATTATCTGGCTGATGAAGGATTGATGGGATAGTTCGGCGTATCGCGGCGGAATTCGTAATTATCAATGATGGCCTGAATGACCTTTCTTTGATCTTCAGGCACTTCCTTGAATTCAAATCCCACATCATAAAATTCAGGGCTGATATCCGGCTCACACCACACCACGCGGACCGGCAGTGTGATGCGCGAAACTCTAATCATGGGCAGCTCGGGCAATTCAATTGCAATGGTGAGTTCCACATTCTCTGGAATGCGCTTATTGCCGATCACCATGCAACCGTGCAAATGCAGATCAGCCAGATAGCCGATCAAGTATCCGCCGTACAGGTCAAAGACCTGCGTGTATGCCATCAAAGTCTTGCGTGGTTCCTTGCGCCGTTCCCGCATGAGCTCTCCTGCGCAAAGTTTACTTCAAACCCTATTAAGTTTCATTGCTGAATTGTGGTAAAACTGCCCGATGCGATGGATTTACATTTCCCCTCATTTGGATGACGCCGTACTTTCTGCGGGCGGTTTGATCTACGAACAAACCCGCGCGGGCATGGATGTTGAAATATGGACGCTCATGTGCGGCTTCCCTCCCAGCGATGAACTTTCACCTTTCGCGCAGGTTCTCCACTTTGATTGGGGAATATCATCTGCGGCGGAAGTGGTGACAACCCGCCGCGCCGAAGATGCCAAAGCCGCGAACATCGTCGGCGCCAAAACTTTTTATTTTGATAATCTCGATTGCATTTACAGGCGCGGCAAAAACGGTGACTGGCTGTACTCCGGCATCTTTATTCCTCCGCATGAGGACGAAGGGGATTTGCCCGCTCGAATAGCTGAATCGATTTCCGCGCGCCTCAAACCGACCGATCAACTGGTCTGCCAATTTGGGCTTGGTTCACACGTGGACCATGTCCTCGCGCGCCGCGCAGTGGAGTTGCTCCGACGGCCTGTGCTTTACGATGCGGATATTCCGTACCTGTTCAAATCGCCGCAGGAATTGGCGGCTCACACTGCCGGGATGAAAGCGAACACCCACAGAATAACCGAAGCAGGCATAACGTCATGGCAGGATGCGGTCTCTGCGTATGAGTCACAGATCAGCAGCCTGTTTGAAAGTCTGGATGTGATGAAATCCCAGATCAGGAATTATTGCGAAGAAAACGATGGGCTTCGGCTGTGGTCTTCTTAAACCAAAAACGCGCCTGAAATTTTCAGACGCGTTTTTGGTTTAACCAATCTTTTTCTCGGGTCTGTAATTTTTTCCACTGACCCATACTCCGACCATGCAACCGAGGATGCAAAGCAGAAAGGCAAAGAAGGCTACGGTTTCGAAGCGGCTCGCTGTAATTACATTTAGCAGCGTTATTTGAAGCGCGCCTGCGCTCATTCGGATTGAGTCAGGGATGAGCAGACCGAAGGCTGTGCCGAGCAGCGCTCCGAAACCCATGCCGGCGAATGCGCCGATGCTTGGGCCGCCGCTGGTGCCTGCCAGACGCGCGACGATGATGGCAATGATAAAGCCCGTCAGCGCGCCGAGTAGTATGCCTGCTGTAAAGCCCATGAGGATGCCGGTCAGGTTCATGGTCAGTGCGCCGGTGGCGATGCCGATCAGCGCTCCTGCAACCTCGCCGATGATGGCGCCAAACATGGCGCTTTGGCGGGTGAGGTCAACTTCGACTGTCTTGCTGTGAGCGATTTCCTGTGCTTGCGCCCAGGCGCGTTCGTTTCGCTTGGATATGGACAAGGCATTCTTCGTCATGATAAGGCTCCTTTTTTTACATAACAAGTAAACGTGGATATTATCCAAGTCGTCCAATTATGAAAAAAGTTACGCATTTGTAATGTTAGAAAATAATGAGGAGGGGTCGTTGCTTGATCTGCTTATCCTCCCTAAAACAGCAGACAAGAAGAGCAAGGATGAATTATGAAGGATGAAGGACGAATTCACGGATTTTCCCTACCACAGCGGACAAGTTCTTCATTCCCAAAGCGCCCCCACCCAGCCTCCCCCAAATCCGACGATGCAGACTTTGAATTCGCATTCAGATCATTTCTTGTCGGATTTGGGGGAGGTGCCCGAGCGTAGCGGGCGGAGGGGGTAAACCTTCGTGCTCTTCGTGTCCTTTGTGGTTAAATCTTTTCCCTAATCCACTGTCAGCGTCTTGGACAAATTCCTCGGGAAATCGGGATCAAACCCACGCATCACACTCATGTGATACGAAAGCAATTGCAACGGCAGCACTCCCAGCAATGCGCTGATCTGCGCATCCGACTTGGGGATGACAACTAGGTCATCGCCGTTGGCGCGCAGGCGGGCGTCCTCTTCGCCGATGGTGATCGTGCGCGCGCCGCGGACTTTCACTTCGTTGATCCCGCTGATGATGAGCGGCACATCGTTCGGCCCCGCGACAAAGACGATCGGGAATCCCTTGCTCACTGCGGAGAGCGGTCCGTGTTTGAACTCGGTTGAGAGCATCCCTTCGCAATGGGCATACGTAATTTCTTTTAATTTCAATGCGCCTTCCAAAGCGATCGGATAGGTCGCGCCGTAGCCAAGACAGTACATATCGTTCCACTCGTTGATGTCTTTCGCGATAGACTCAATTTGTAATCCAACCATCTCAATTGTCTGTTCCATTAAATCTGGAATTCGCAAAAGTTCTTTGGTGTCTTTGCCTGCAAGTTTGTAAGCCAGATACAAAAACGTCACGACCTGGTTGGTAAATGTCTTCGTGGCTGGCACGCTGATTTCGTATCCGCAGCACAAGGGTAGAGAGAACGAAGTCGCCTTCGTCAATGTCGAGCCGACCACGTTCGCCAATCCAAAACACGCCATGCCGCGCGCCTCCGCCGCCTCCAA
>JACRBI010000015.1 GCA_016234495.1 Chloroflexota bacterium
GGATGGTGATTATGGTTTCCTTTCGTTGAGTTGAAGTTGGGAATTAGGTAGAACAGCAGAAGCCCGGCGGTTTGCCAGGCTTCTTGAAGAGAGGGATGGATTGTGGAAAATAGGAACAGTGCGGATTATATGGAGTTTGAGAAAACTGTCAAAGTACGTAGGCGGCAGATATTTCCCTTGAATAACCTTATACGACCTGAAAACACGCCCCTATTCCCTACGGGCGAAATGGAAGAAAAATGCCACGCCGATTTGGCGTGGCATTCGATTGGAGCAATGAGCTGGCCTGGTTGGGAAAATTACGGAACGACCAATTCCCACATATCATCCATCGTATACCCCGATATCCCACCATACAGGATAAATCTGTCTCTGACCGGATCATGGAACATTGCATAGGCATCACGCACGGATGGAGCCGGGTCGGGTTTGAGTTCCTGCCAGGTGTTGCCGTCCAGGATCCAGGTATCTTCAAGTTGTACACCGTTGTTCACTCCACCAAAGACCAGCAACCTGCCATCCTGGGGATCGATGGCAGCCTGAACGCCCAGACGTGGCGGCAGGGTGAAGGCAATATCCGTTTCCAACCATTGGTTGTTCTCCCAGGCAAGTACCTGGTTGTAATTGAAGAGCAGCGTTTGGCCACGATCCGGATCATATACGGTGTTGGGATTGGTGATGATCAGACTCGTCCGCATGTATCCGAGATATTTCCATTCCTCACCATTCCATTCCCACATGTCATCGATCATGATCGGCGTCTTATCTTCATAGGAAAAGTAAAATCCACCTGTAAGGATGACCGTCTCGCGAACAGGGTCATAAAAGAACTGCCCACCGCGGCGCCCTTGGGGAATGGAGTCGCCAAGCATTAGCATTAATTGCCAATCCGTGCCGTCCCAGATCCAGGTGTCCGAGTACATATACTCCCCGCTTTTATCCTCCCCGCCAAACATCACCACCACATTGTGTTTTTGATCATACGCCATCATGTGACCCGCACGCGGAAGTGGCACTGTCTTGGGATGCGCTTCGATCCAGTCCGTGCCATCCCATTCCCAAGTATCGTTTTCATACAGGAATTTCCCGCCCAACCAGTCCGAGATGCCGCCGAACATGACGATCCGTTGCCGCGCCAGGTCGTGGGCAATGCCCGCATTGGCGCGTCGTCCTGGAGAATGGTCGGGTTGCAAACGGACCCAGCCTCCGCGTTTCCCGAAAGCCGAGACCAGAACAGCGGCAATGAGCAGCACGCTCCATAAGATCGCGAAGACCGGTTTTAGTTTGGCAGTCCATCCAGTCGATGCTGGAATGGATCGCAACAACATTCGTACGAGCAGCATTCCCAAGATCAAACCGGCAGTCGCGTGGATCCAGGTCTGATTCGAAAGGGCAACTTCCATGCCAGCGAATTTGCCGAACCCCCAGAAAAGGATATGGGGCAAATGAACCAGGCTCACTACCATCCAAAGCAGCAAAGCCAAAGAACGGGTCAATAGGGAGAACAACAACCAAAGCAGGAGTAGGTAGGCAAGCCCCGCAAGGAGGTAGGGAAGCACCCCGGCAGACAAGAGGCTTTGAATGAAGGGTAGGCTGCTGCTGGCACGTTGGGCATCAAGCCAGTACGCGCCGGATTGACCTAACAGGATGACCATCCAATCGGTGAATACCAGCAGCAGCACGGCAACGATCAGGTTGGCTGACAGGTAGGGCGCCGAGACCACCTTCAGGCTGGAGGTAGACACACGTTGTCGCAGGGTTTCAATTAGTTTGTTCATGGGTTGGTTTCTCCAGAAAATTTGAATTCCCACATATCGGCAAAAATCTGGCCGTTGGCTTCACCGCCATAGACGATCACGCTTTGGCGTATGGGGTCATAAAAGGCAGCGGCTCGGGCGCGCGGGCGAGGGGCACGGGCGATCGTTAACGGACTCCAGGCATCCTCTTGCAAAACCCATGTGTCATTGAAAAAAATATCATAATCAACCGTCCCGCCGAATAAAACGCTGATATCTTGCAAGGGGCCATACACCAGCACGGCTTCATTGCGTAGGGATGGTTGAAGCGACAAATCTAATTTGGACCATGCCTTATTTTCCCAAACCCAGGTTCCGCCATAATCCCCAGGCATGAAGCTGATTGAGCGGTGCTGTTCTGGTATATGGATCAGGGGGGCGTTGAACATTCCGGGAGACGATGTATCAATGGTTAGATAGTTCCATGCAAATCCATCCCAGGTCCAGGCTTCGGTATACCCAACTCCACCGGTCTGACCACCGTACATGACGACCATCTCCAATTCCGGATCATAAAACATTTTGTGACCGAACCGAGCCGCCGGATTGCAGACCGGACAAAGCCTTCGCCAGTTGCTGCCATCATATTCCCACAGATCTGCCAGATCGCCACTATTATTCTTGCCGCCGTACATGACGATTGTGCCCCGTTTTTCATCATATGCCATGGCGTGCATGACTCTGCCGGTGGGGGATATTGGTGTATTGATCTCGATCCAATCCTGTCCATCCCATTCCCAGGTGCTGTTGTCATAAACCCAGGTATTGCCATTCCACTCTTGAATTCCACCGAACATGACCGCCCGTTGCCGTTGGGTGTCGTAGGCAATCATTGTGTTAGTTCGCGGACCAGGATGGTGTTTGGGAGCCAGAGGCCGCCAGTCGGAGGATGGAGGCAACGCGACTCGAAACAATCCATATCCCATAAATAATACCAGCCCCACGGCAAGTGGGGATATCAGACGTCTTCCCCAGGTACGAAGCCAGACCGGCAAACGACTTCCAAGCAGGATCAAAGAAAAGAGGATGTAGAAGGTAATGATGGATCCCTGGGAATATACCGAACAAGCCATGGCGGAGTGTGCCGCGTGGACCGGCTGCCAGCCACAGTAGATGGTCTCGAACAACCCAACAGTGTGTGGCAGGGAGAGCACGGCTGCAAGGAGCAAACCTAGGCGGGCGGGTAACTTTCTCAGCAATCCCCAAATCACGATCAGATAGAATAGCGCAATTCCAATAAAGAACCAGGGTCCTCCACTTAACAGAAAACCGAAGGATGCTTTTGGGGTTGCGTATTGTGGATCAAGCCAGTATGCCGGTGGTTGGTTCATGAGCAGCGTACTAAAATGAATCAGGATCAATAGGAGCATCAGGACAGTCAGCTCCATAGGGATCTGCTGTCGTGTTTCTTCCGTGGTATTTTGGGCTTGAAAGATCATGGTCTGCTTAGCTCCCACATATCCTGATAGAAAGTGCCACCATTCAATCCTCCAAAAAGCATGACAGTGCCGCGGGTCTGGTCAAAGAACATGACATGCCCATTGCGGGCTGGAGGATGGGATGCGGAAATGAGTTGATGCCATTCCTGTCGATCATAGACCCAGGTATCATCAAACGCTTGTTCAGCTTCGTAGCCGCCAAACAGCACGATCTCCTGCGCAGATGGATAATACGTCAAGCGGCTGCCCCAGCGCTTGACCGGTACGCGCGGATAATCGAGTGGGAACCAAATGGCATCCTGCCAGGTCCATACCCCTTCACCATCCATCAACATGGGTGCTTGCATGAATGGGTCAAAGACGATGGCACCAGAAGAGGTACGTCGGGATTGTTCCAGGGGGATTTGCTTCCAGTTTGCCCCATCCCACTCCCAGACATCATCATAAAAGATATTGCTCATGGTTTCGTTGTCGTAGGATGAACCGCCATACAGGATCACGGTTTCCCGGATGGGATCGTAATACATGACGGTGGCTTGTCGTGCCGATGGACTTTGTGGAGGGGCGACTTCTTGCCAATCAACGCCATCCCATACCCAGGTGTCGCCATAGTATTGCCCGTCTTGGCTGGTTCCGCCAAACAAAATGATTACCCCTCGTTTTTCATCGAAAGCGGCGGTAGCTGCATATCGAGTAGCAGGGCTGTGTTCAGGATGGACTTCGATCCAATCGTTGCCATTCCATTCCCATGTGTCGTTGATGCTGTTCCAGCCAGTTGCCTGGGTCCATTGGCTGGTGCCGCCAAATAAAACCGCGACAGAACGCTGTGTGTCGTATGCCAATGCAGCCGAGGTGCGTCCCGGGGGAATATGAGCCGGCTCGACCAACTGCCAGGTATTTTGGGGACGTATGGCATCATACCCAACCATGAGGATCATCAGGCTGATCCAGCCGATGGAAAGAGGCCCGAGTTTGGTGAACCAGCCGGGTTGATGTTCGCCTCTAGAAAGCCAGGGAATGAAATTGTAATCAGATGCAGCCAGCAATCCAATGGCTAATAAAATGCCAGCAAGCAGACTGAACGAAACATAAACCTCGGAACAATTTCCGGGATTCACATAATCAAAGAAATTGCCAGCACGACAGTGAAATTTACCTGGTAAATTGGTCAGGTGAAAAAGAAGCAGCCCCACCCAAAGTGAGAAAGCAAACCTTTGATTGAGGACAATCATGAAAATACCCACCAATAGCAGGTAAACGAGATAGAGAGCCAACGTCCAGATACCCCAAACGAGTGGGGCACCCAGAAATGTGTAGGCAGTGGAAATACTGGGATCCACAAAAAAACCATCCGGCTCAGCCAAGAGTTCGATGCCTGCATGACTGGTAATTATGGCAAGCAGGAACCAAGTTAATGGACCCGGGAAATAAGGCGGACTGAATAATTCCTGAATCCATTTGACAATAGACTGCCGGAATTTGTTGTCAGTGCCAACGGCAAATTCCTCCACGGCATCGGAAGACGCGAGTTGAAGATCTGTATCCATTTGGCGAGGATTATTCATTGTTTCCTCCTCATGAAGATATAGGTTTTGAGCTGGGTATCTAGGTGTGAATGATTCGGGGATATGTACTCCCCAATCCGAACCAATAATAAGCGAATGATACCCCAATTTCAGAAAATGGGGATACGCGGCATTATATGCAACCATATCGTTTAGCGACCTGAAAACACAGCGCTATTCCCAACTGTGAACTTGATGTGTTCCATGCATCAAAGACCTCATGTGCCATCCAGACCATGTGATTGCCTGCCTTTTGGCAAGTGTTAATATACTTTCCATAACATCACTTTTGCAATGGAAGTGTGAATAAGGATTTTGATGGCTTCAAAAAATAATGGGCCCGCAGGTTTGATTTCTGAGCCTTGAATGCAGACAGATCAAGCATACATTATTTTGAGATCATTCTCCTGCAACGAGTTTTATATCATCCAAAAGGACATCATCCGTTTGGTAATCGTAATCACATGGCCAGGCACAACCAAGAATGTTAAATCCGGTCGAGTTTTGATCGGTTAGCCCCAAATCAACTAAAGGGATGCGTACCCGCTGCCATACGCCAGGCAGGTATTGCCCGCCTTCAATGTATCTGGCATCGTTCACCAGAGCCAACCTTGATCCAATGTTGATGCCGGTCGTCCAATCTTCGAAGACAGCATACAGATGTTTGGGTTGGGGGTCCCCCACCTTGATCTGGAATTCGAGCCATTTGTATTTCGATAGATTCAAGTACGGATCGTACACAAGCCACAGCCCGATATATTCTGAATAAGCAACTTGAATCGAATATGATCCGGAATAGGCATCTGTACTCTGAAAATCCGGGAAGGTGTTTGCATCCTCCTCGAACCATGCCCGCCAGTTGGGTGCCAGCGCATCGTCGTAAACGATCATGGTTTCGGCTGGGGTTTCTACATAATTGGGAACCGGAGATGGGAGCACGGGTTCACCTCCAAAGAATTGGCGCACAACCGCCTCAGCTGGTTTGGCAATGAAGGTATATGCAAGGTCATTGGGGCCGCCTTGTAATGGCTGGGTGTCGACATCCCATAGGATCACCCCCTTGACCCAGGGACGACCCAGGATCGCCTCGAAGAACGCCGTGTAATAATCGGCTTGCGCCTGCCCATCATAAGGCGCAGCAATCCAGTCCCGCGCAATGCCGCGGGTTTGTCCCTCCTTGGAGGTTGCTCCAAATTCTGTGAACAGCACTGGTTTGCCATATTGTTCGGACAACGCCTCCAATTGCTGGAGAGCTGGTTCCCAGGCAGCCCGCATGCCATCGATGGAAACATCGTTAATGGGTTGATAAAAATAGTTATAGGCGTTCGTGCTAATGAAATCCAGATCATCCCAAAAATCCACGTGCAGGGCTTCAAAATCCCAGGTATTCGCTGCATAAGTGATCGGTCCTGTATACGCCGACCTGACCGCTGCGATCACCCTGCGCCAATCTTCCTCCCGATGGGTTGCGTATTCCATTTCATTGCCAATGACAAAGATGTCCACCTGGTGTTCCTCTGCAATTTGAGCATAATGGGTAATGAACGTTGTGTAGTTCTCGAACCAGGCACGCCAGGTTTCATCATTCCATCGATATCCAAGATCGGGGCCGGAGAAATTATCTTCGAGTTTGGAGATCAGGAGAAAATGAGGTTTGAGCACGACTCGCAAGCCCACACTGTGCAGGTATTGGATCGTATTGATCAGTTCCTGATCTTTTACAGGGGGACCGGTTTTGCCGGCAACGGGTTCGTATTCGCAGGCGATCTCGATATCAATGGCATTCTTGCCCAGGCAGGTCGGGGATAATGCCACATAATTTATTCCTACCGGTAGGATGTACTCTGTGATCACCTGACGTGCCTGGCTTGAGTCCTGATCTATACTGGACTTACTCAGAGTGACTCCCTGGATGAAGTCACTCTCCGCAACCAGGGTTGGAGTTGGGGGAACCAGGGTGATTGTTGGGGTTGGAGCTACAGTGGAGGGGGCTGTATTCGACAAGCTGGGAAGTGGCGCAGGGCTTGTGCTCTTAGGTGGAGAGCATGAAGTTATAAAAAGAAAAACGACCAGGAATGCCAGACAAAACCTGAAATTGGATCGGTTCATTTTGCGACTCCATTCCTTGAACGTAAAGGGGCAATATTGAGTATTGTAATTCAAAGCGCAATCCCAGGATTACAGGAATTGGGCAGCCGGATCATCTGGCTGTCTTTTTTACCCAAAGCGACAGATTTTCACCTCCCCGGCATACAAAACTTTATAGTCACGCCCATGAGTGAGTCGTACCAGTCCAAACAGGAACGCCGGCAACGGTTGTTGGAGTCGCTGCCCGAGGGACTTCGTCCGCACGTTTCCGTGCGCAACATCGAAGCCGTGGCAGCGCTTTCCCCGCTGGCGCAGACTCGTTTGCTGGAAGCCGTTCAAGCAGGGCTTAAACGTTTGCCGCGTGCCATTGAACAATTACGCGCCAACCCTCAGACTTCTGTTGCCGACCTGCTTGATCCTCCTGCACAATCTGAAACAGAACTGCCTGCACCGACCGACTCTTCATCCATTGGACAGGAAGTGGCGGACCTGATCCAGGAATGTTTTCCAGACATGCCGCGTGTGTCGGCGGAAGCGCTGGCAGATGCGGATGTGATGCAGGTCGTTCGATCCGTTGCAGAGATCCATCAACAGGTATTCAAGTCCAATCACGTCAAAACGGATTTCGTCATGCTGACTTTGTATGGATTGATGCGCCAGACACTCGAACGACTCGAAGAGATGATTGAAGAAACCCCTGCCCTGCGGCAGGCATTTGAAAAAACCAATGAATGGAGAAAAGAAGAAACATGTTAAAACGAATTGCCTCGACCGGTGTGAACCTGGTGGTGTTGGGCGTGTCAGTCGGAATTTTTTTGGTGGCATTCATCGCCCTCAACGCCCTCGGTGCGGCGCAGAAGCCGCCCACCATTTCTGTGCTGTCTGCCACACGCGATTTGAACATCGGCGACGTCATCACGGCAAATGACCTGGCGGTCAAGACCGTCTTTCAGGATGACAACGCCAGTCTGTATATCCCCGGTGAGGAAGTGACTGGTGTAGTCGGCGGCATTGTCGCCCAACCCATTGGAAGCGGACAGCCGGTCTTTCGCAACGCCATCGTATCGCCAGCAGCAGAAGGCACGCGCCTGTCGGCTGTGCTGGCGCAATTCCCTGGACACAGTTTATTCCCTCTGCCATTGGACGCGATGAATTTGGTATCGCCCGATGCAGAAGCCTTCCTGCCCGGAGACCTGATCGGCGTGACTGTGGTGATCAGCACCCGACCGCAGCAGATGAGCACACCGACCCCGATGCCGGAATTGGTCATTGATCCTGGGTATATTGAACCGACCGCCCAGCCATCGCCGCTTGAATTGGAGCAGGCAGATGCGATGAACCGCACGTTCCCACCGCTTGCCAAGGATTTGTTCCCAATGGGTGTACGTGTGATCGCGATACAAGGCTTGCCGGCACAGACTGACTCTACTGAGAATAGCGATGGTGGTTCCTCCTTCGCGCTTGAAGATACGCAGAAGATGCTGATCCTGCTCGTCCCAAATGAGAGCCGTGAAGTGTTGTCGCTTGCCTTGCAGCAGAGCGATCGTTTGGTTGTTTCGCTCATGGCCCGTGGTGATGAAATACCGTCTGCCGGATTCACCTATTGGGATTTCGAAGACTTGTTCAAGCAGGATCGTGAAGAAGTCCTGGGAGGAGGGCAGTAATGCAGGTTCTGTTACTTGGTGCAGGTACTGTAACCTCGCGTCTCAATATGCAGCTCGCAGAACAGGGTCATTCGGTCATCGCCCAGATCGCAGCCTTTACCCCACAACACATCGACCTGTTCGA
>JACRBI010000017.1 GCA_016234495.1 Chloroflexota bacterium
CACAATAAATATGAATTGCAAGCCAATGTTTTTGCTGGTATTTCTCGAACCCGTAATTCTCAAAAACGCTTATTCGCTTGTTTGCGTAACTCTAAAGTCGACTGGTTCGATTAATTGACTTACTTTTTTCAAAAATCAATAATTCCTTCCCTTGATTTAAAAAGAATATTCCCTGATCAAAGTCGCCGAAGCCGAAAGCTATCAGCCCAAGATTTAATAGGTAAACAGAAGCATATGGACGGTCACGTGACTCAAGAGCAAGTGATAGGGCTTCATCAAAATAGCTGCGAGCGGTATCCCAATCGCCCTGGTCGTTGCTCATCAATCCAAGCAAATTTAGCGCAAGCGCCCACCATGAGAGGTCTCCAACTTTTCGGAAAATCTCAACGCTGTCTTCGATGAATTTTCGAGCCGTTTGATAGTCTGTTCTGTTATAAGCCACATTTCCTAACCGGTAGGTGGCATTGCCAATCAAACGATCGCTGTCTGCCAAGTGAGCTTCAGAGAGGCTTTGTCTTAAATAATCATTGGCAGCGTCGAAATTGCCAATAATCATTTCCTGGATGCCATAGCGCTCAAGTACTCTGGAAGCACATGCGTGATCTCCAAGTTCCTGCGCCAGCCGCAGGCTTTCCTCAATGCGTTTTTTATCGATCGAAGATAATTTTTGTAATGTAATACTGCTTGATAAATTAATGTAATTAAATAATGCCCAGGCTCGCGTCGTGTCTTGCTTGGCAGTGCTCAACGTCAGGTATTTTTCGAACCATTGAATTCCCTCTTTCCTGCCGCCTCCGCGGATATACCAAAATGGATATAAAGAATTTGACAGGCGCAGGCCGGCCTCAATGTCACTTTCCTGCGCCCACTCCAGCGCCGCGTGGAAATTGGCATAGTCGGTTTCCAAATAGTCGAGCCAGAAAGGCATTTTACGGGTATACAACTCGGGAGAGATGTGCTCTGCAGTTTTCAAAAAGTAATCAAGGTGAAGATTTCGCAAGTGAATGATATCTTCACTTTCAGCTAATTTATCATGAGCATACTGACGCACGGTTTCAAGCAAATAATAACGGACTTCACTTCCATGTTCGCGGTCTACAGATACCAGAGATTTGTCAACGAGATGGGTGAGCAGGTCAAAAGTGGCTACATTGCCGCAAACCGCTTCTGCGGCTTTCAATCCCCAGCCCCCCATGAAGATCGAAAGTCTTTGGAGAAGAATCTTTTCTTCTTCAGAAAGTAAGTTGTAGCTCCAGTCAATCAGCGCGCGCAAAGTCTGGTGACGGGGAAGCGCAGTGCGGCTGCCGCCTGTGAGCAAATCAAATGAATTATCCAGCAGCGCTACGATCTGTTCCACTTGGAACATCTTTACACGCGAGGCGGCCAATTCGATCGCCAATGCGATTCCGTCCAGGCGCTGGCAGATTTGCGCGATAAATGGCGCATTGTCTTCGGTCAACTCGAAGTTGAACTGAGAGGCGGCAGCGCGTTCCACGAATAATCTGACAGCTTCCGATCCTTGAATAATTTGCAAATTACTTTTAGAGGTCGGGAGAGTGAGTGAAGGGACTCTGTACGCATGCTCGCCTCCGATCCCCATGGGTTCGCGGCTGCTGGCAATGACGCGCAATTCAGGGCAGGAGCGCAGGAGTGCATCGCATAGCTGTGCGCTGGCATTGATCAAGTGCTCACAGTTATCCAGTACTAAAAGAATCTTCTTCGAGTGTAAATAATTTTTCAGGGCTTCGAGCGCGGGTAAGCTTCCTTCTGGTTTGATCTCAAGCGTGGCGCAAACATGCTGCGGTACGAGCGCGGGGTCGGTCAGCGAGGCGAGTTCCACCAGCCAGATGCCAATTGGATATTCGGATAACAAACTCGATGCAACGTGGATCGAAAGCCGCGTCTTTCCCACCCCGCCGGAACCTGTCAGCGTTACGAGCCGGTGCATGGTGATAAGGTTGATAACATCTGTCTGCTCTTTTTCTCGACCAATAAAGGTGGTCATGGAGACAGGCAAATTATTACGTAAAGTGATGGGGAAAGGAATTGTCGATTTGGCCGGCTGGTCAGCAAGACCGCGGGCAAAGGAAAGCCATTCCATGCTGCCGGGTTCTGAAATACCAACTTTTTCCAGCAGGATATGAGCCAGGTCTTTGGAAGGCTTTAGTTTTCCGTTTTCTATTTTTCGCAGGGTGACGCGCGCACAGCCAACCTGATCAGCCAGATCCTGCTGAGTCAGGTCGAGAGCGCGCCGTTGTTGGCGCAGCCATTGTCCAAAGCCGTTTTTCTCATTATCAATGTTGCTCATTTGTGTATCACAAATTATATCTGTTTTGGCACTACTGGGAACCCTGCATTCTTGGTTAAATGAAATTGCCATCTAATTAAATTAAAGGAAGTTTTAATAAGTTCCTCGTAATTATCAAAATGATTGGACGGCGCTTGATATGCGACTAAGTGACAGGGGCAGCCAGCTGGTCAATCAAGCATGTAAGAAGTATTTTTCTGGGCGTTTGGCAGTCTAAGGAGATTAAGTTGCAGACATTGCAGCAAATCTCAGGTGGAAATACTGATGGGGATCATCGCCCGTAGTGCCTGAACCGCGTAAAGAACCAGGCGGTTTATAGGCAGCCAAGAAGCACAGCAGGATGCTTATGTGAGGACAGATGAACTCTCTGCTGTGCTTCTTGGAACAATTTTCAGCCAATCAATATATTTTCAGGGGTGGATTGATTATCAGGCAAAAAGATTTCACTTGCTACTTTTTTAGAACTTAAAGCGGGAATTCCAACAGCCCGTTGCTTTTTCTTTTTCTTGAGAATCAATTCCCGCCATCCCACCAAACCTTATTTTGGTTGATCATCAACTTCGGTTTGCACTGCAGCGCCGCTGTTAAAATTGCGGATTGGATCTCTTCGCTTCCTGCCAAGCTTTGCAGTGGCGAAATTGAATGGTCACTTTATCTCCTTCAGCCACGTTTCCGTGACTTTCATCTCTTTCAACATGGAACGATACAACGCGTCGGCGGGTTCTTCGTGCGCAGTGGAAAAGACGCGGGTGCAGCCCAGTTGTTGAAGTCGTTTTAATCCTTCGGTCATCACGGCTTTGCCAAGTCCGCGCCGCCAGTGTTCGGCGGCTGTCCCCACAAGGACGGTCACTGCGCTGCGGGTGCAGTCGTCGTAGAAGATGGTGCAGAATGCCGCGATGCCTCCTTCGGGCGCAGTTGCCACAACGTCCAGGTCGCGGCGATAGAGCGGCGCGGATTGCAGGTTCGCGTACCACGAATAATCGCCGTCGTAGTTTGAGTCTGGTTCGTTGTTGTGGAAGGCGCGCCATGAGGCAAAACTCCGCGCGGGGTAGTCGTCCGCGAGTCCCATTGAACGGATGGCGAATCCGTCTGGGGCTGGCGAATCAGGTATCGGCGAGTCCAGATCGCGGCGGTAGTGATGTCCCCAGCCCGGCTGCTTTTTGAATCCCCTGCTTTGCGCAAGTTCCTGCCGCTGGGTGTCATCTTCAAAGATGGGCAGATAGACATAACGCCTGCCGTCTTCTGTTGTGGCGAAATAATTTTGCTCCGCGTATGCCAGCATTTCATTTTCCAATTCCGCCGAGCGGAAGTGCGGATGCACGTGCAGGCGCAATTCACTGCCGCCGATGTGATTCAACACGGCGACGATTTTGCCATCCGCGTTTTCCCATAACGCCATGCCCTTCTCGACGGATTCAAAAATGTTGCAAGTCTTGATGTAATGCCAGCGCCAGTAATCGAGCCGCGCAACGTGCCAACTGTGTTCGAGACGGTCATTGAGCGGGAAGATTTCGCGCAAGAAGTTGCGGGCGTGCCAGTAGTCATCTTCTTTGTCACAGGGATGCAGGTTCAGTGTCATGCGATGTTGTTCCTTTCCATCTATCCGCGCAGGCGGCGGGCTTGTCCACGTAGGGTAAAGGTTGAATAGGGCTTGCTCATTTTGTCTCCCTGATCAATTCGTGAATACCCAGTAACATCCTGCCTGCGCCTGTGTCTTTACAGTTGCTTTGTAAGATAGTAACGCTGATGTCCGGGAGGAAAATCCTGTAGTTCGCCGAACACCCGGTATCCATGCCGCTTGTAGAAATCCAGCGCCTGAAAACTGAACGTATCCAGATAGGCGTTCCCGGCACCGCGTTGCCGTGCTTCTTCTTCAGCAAGAGTCAAAATGCGATGTCCGTAGCCGTGGCCGCGCAGTTCCTCTTTTATGAAGAGTAAACTGATGTAGAACCACCCCCAATGAGTTTCACCGATCAAGCCGCCGGCGACTTCACCATCCGGGGCGGAAAGCACAAAACACAGTTGTTTTCCCTGGTCCGGTCCGGCTTGTTGGATGTTGTACTGATGGATGCCGCCGCCAATGACTCTCCACATGGAGTCGTCCGGCTTTTCGACGGGAAGAATGTGATAATCGTTGTTCATGTGACAACAACCTCCTCGAATTTTTCTATTTGATCATGGTCAGGCAGGATGCTTTCCATGTTGCGGATTTGCGGGAAGACGTAACCCGACATCAGCGCCAGAATGGTCAACGCGCCGAAGACGACCATCATCGCCGCCATCCCGGACCCGGGTCCGGTTCCGACCATCCAGCCAAACAGATTCGCCGCCCAGCCGCCGTTTTGCATGGCAGGCTCCATCACGTAATCAGCCAACATACCGCCGAGGACGGGAGTGAACGTGTCGGGGAACCAGGTGAGCAGGCGGCGGGCGGAGAAGACACGTCCCTGCACATCGGGCGCGACCTTGACCTGCAAGATGGCTTGCGCGGTGGCGACGCCAATATTCGCCCCGAGCCCCGCCACCAGAATGGATGGGATCCAGATATCCAGCCCGCGGCCCAACCCAAAGAGGATGTTCCCGATCAGGCAATAACCCGTCCAACCGAGCAAAACGCCGTGGATGCGGCGTTTTGGTCCGCCCCATACGCTCATCAGGACTGAGCCGAGCGTCCAGGAGAGGGAACCGGCAGTTTGAACCGCTCCCAGAATCAGGCTGTCGTTTCCAGTACGCGAAAGGATGAGCGGAACCTGGACACTGTTGGGAAATCCCAGAAACAGGTTGGCGAAGAAAAGCATCACCACGAATCCCAACAGGCTGGGACGTTTGAAAATATATTTGAAACCGAACGCGGCCTCTTTGATGAGACTGCCGCGCCCTTCCTGTCCATCCACGGTTTGGGCAGGCTGCGGCACGTGGACGAACATCAACATGCCGATGGCGAGCGCAAACGTGGCGATGTCAATCATCAAAATACCTTGTAGTCCGATGACCGGGAGAAGCGCGCCTGCCAATAACGGAGCCACCACATTGGGACCGCCCTGCACGAAGGACATCATGCCATTGGCGCGCCCGTATTGTTCCTTCGGCACCATGGTGGTGATCGCCGCGGAATAGGCAGGCCACTGGAATGCGTTGCCAAGACCGATCATGATGTTGATCACGTAGAAATGCCAGACCTGCAGATTGTCCATGAAAAGCAGAATCAGGATCGCCACCGACCCAAGCCCGGCGGCCAGGTCGCTGACCATCATCATCAGTTTGCGGTTGTAGCGATCCACCATCACCCCGGCCAGCGGGATGACCAGCAGGTAAGGCAAAACGAACGCGCTCTGCATGATGCCAAGTGAGGTGGCGCTGCTCGTGCGTTGGAAAACCCAGATCGCCAGCGAGAACCCGGTCATGCCGGATGCGAGAATGGATATAGCTTGCCCGGCCAGGACGATGGTCAGGCCGAACATGCCGGAGGGACGATTCTTTTTCATTCACAAACCTCGATGCCTTTGAAGAAAATATCCATGGTCTCTTCCATCATTTCCTGCGCGGTTCCCGTGGGGCGCGAGGTAAACACAACGGGCAGGAGCGTGTTGATTAACATGCGCGCCGCCAACAACGGATCCACTTTGCGGAACGTGCCTTCGCGAATGCCTTCTCCGACCAGACCGCGAATCAGGTCCTGGTAGGTATGGCGTTTCTTCTGGAGTTCATTCTGGCTTTCCAGTTTCAACCGCTGCGCCTCGAGTGATAACTTCATGAACGAACTCTTGTTTGCCTGTAAAAATTCCATGTGGGTTTTCATCACCCGCCGCAGGCGCTCGTCTGCCGGGATGTTTTGCAACGCGATTCTTTGCGCCGCCTCGGTCAGGTCGTTGAGTTGGTCTTCAAAGAAGTACAATAAGATTTCGTCTTTTGTCTTGAAATAGTCATAAAGGGTGGATTTTCCGATGCCCGCCTGTTCCGCGATCTCGCGCATTGAGGTTTCATGAAAGCCTTTTTTCAGGAACACCTTCACGACCTTGTGAAAGATCTCATGGCGGCGGTTGGCCTGTTCTTCTTCGGTGAGGCGGATACCCTTGGGCATGGGAAACTCCTGAAATGGGGGTGAAATCGTCTGAAAGCGACTGCTGTTCGCTTTTATTGTAGCGAATTGGGGTTGCTCTTGCGCCCCTCTGAAGAGTGGTCTTATGACATTCTGAAAAAGGGACTGCGCCGCAGTTATTTGGAATTGCAAGCGGCGGGTTTCTTTGAGAAGCATTTGATGTGAGATGATTTAATTTACAAATAATTTACACCAGCATTAACCTCACCAAACATCTTAACTGTATGATTAGGTATTCGCTTTATCAAGGAGATTCGATGTCAAGAAAAACATTCCTGATCCTGCCCATTCTATTTTCGCTGGCTTGCAATCTCGCATCCACGCCGATGATGGAATCACCGTCAGTTGAGAGTCTGCCTGCTGAAACGCAGCCAGCCTCGATTACGGTTGAAGCGCCGATATCCACGCCAATGGCTGCGCCTGCCAACCTCAGCGATTATGCCATCTTCTCCATTAACGTGCAGGATTTCTCGTACCCCGACCAATCTGCCGCTGTGTTGAATCGCATCATCACCTTGCATGAAACGTACAACGTGCCTGTGGATATTTACCTGACCGATGTGATGGCGCAAATCTACGCCGAGCAATTCCCGCAATTGTTGGAGCGGCTCAAGACCTCGCCCGTGGTTGCCATCTCATATCATTATCGCGCCCCGCGCCCGTATGCAAATAATTATGACTGGCTCGGCTTGGGCAACATGAGCGCCGACGAACTTTACCAGATCGTGCTGCGTTATGAAACACGCGCGGTTGATCCCGTCAGCGGGCAGACAACCGATGCAGCGGGCGGCTATCAATATGTGGCTTCGCTCATCGGCTACCCACCGTATGCAGCGTCTTCCCTTGCCAGTGACGCCAGGGTTGACGATGCCGTCATGCGCGTCTTCAAAGAACTCGGCGCACAGATGACCGTCGTCCACGGGCGCGCGCTCAATCTCGGCGATGTAAAAAAAGGATTAAATGTGCGTCCTGAACATTATGATTACATGCTCTTTCAAAATGACGGCGCAGACCCGGCGGGTTCTTTTGAGAATGCGTTGAACGAAGCGCGCAACGCCCAGGGCGCGAATGCCCCATACTTCGTCGGCGTGAAGATGCACGATAATGATTTTTTCTCAACCCAGTCTGCATGGCTCACCGTTTACGTGGATGGAGGCAAACGCCCGAACTGGAATCCATCCCTGCAATCGCCGCTGCTCACGCAAGCCGAACAGGATGCCATGTGGGCGATGTATGAACAAACCGTCATCTACGCCGCTTCGCAGCGCGAGAGAATTGGCATCGTCAATTTACCAACGGTATTGGAAATGATTCGATAGGAGAATATGATGAAACGCCCGCTGCTACTTTCCCTCATCCTGATTCTGATCACCGCCGCATGTTCGTTCGCCTCTCCCAGCCCTGCCGCGCCTCCTCCTGCGCCGACGATTGCTTCTGTTCCCCCAACCTCCATCCCCGCTGAAGCAAGTCCCGCTGCCGCGCCATCATCAAATGACGCGACCCTGCTCTACATCTCCGGCACCACGCACATCGAAACAAAACCACAGACCTGGCCCAATGTGGATGCTTTCCTTGCATTCCTCCAGAAAGTGGCTGACCTCGGTATGAAATGGTCAGTCGGCGCAGACGTGGGTTGGCTCGAAGGCGAGCCGCGCGCCGCCGAGTTAATTCAGGCATCCGAAGCGCTGGGCGTGCAATGGGATATCCACGCGCACAGCGGAGAAGACCGTGCCAAAGCCGCCTATCTCATCACGCAAATGGGCGGGCATCCCAACTCCGTCGTTTCGGGCATGTTGGTTGACGAATTGGACAGCGTCCGTCAGCCGCTCACTTACCAGGGCTTTACCTGGACGCCAAAGGTTTTATGGGGTGGTACGAATTGCGTCGGTCACCGCCCCGGCTGTGATGATCTTTCCGCAGGTATTTGGATTCCGCTCAGTTCGGAGCAATACGCCACGCACGACCCGAACGGCACGCTGGTGAGAGTCGGCGGCGGCACCCATCAATTGGATGATGGGCGGGCATTGGCGCAAGCCGTCGCAAATGGGCAATACCAGTATCCCATTATCAGTTTTACGGTCATGGTAACGCCGGCCACACTGACCATTTTTGAAAGCGGCGATGGCATTGCAGAGATCAGCGCGTTTGTGAATGAAATGAACCAATATTCCTTTGTCCGTTGGGCAAATATCGAAGAGACCGCTCAAGCCTGGACGGCGGCAGGAAGCGTGCCCAGCCGCATTGATCAAGACCAATGATTTTCACCCCATCACATCATGCTGTGCATGATCTTCGGGCGGTACTGCAGCGCCTCCGCCAGATGCGGGGACTGGATATCTTCACTCCCTGCCAAGTCTGCGATGGTGCGCGATAGCTTGAGGATGCGATGATAGGCGCGCGCCGACAATTGCAGTTGACTCATGGCCGCCCGCATCAAACTCTGACCTTCGGCCTGTAACTGACAAAATTGCCGAATCTCCCCGATGCGCATGTCGGCGTTACTGATGATGCCGTTACTTTGGGAATTGGGATTTGTAAATCGGGCTTGTTGAATATTTCTGGCAGACTGGACTCTGTGGCGAATCGATTCGGATGACTCGCTGACTCTGTTTCCGCTTAGTTTTTCATAATCCACGCGCGGCACTTCGATGTGAATGTCAATTCTATCGAGCAGCGGACCTGAGATTCGCTTTTGATATTTGGTGACGAGCGCCGGTGCGCAGGTGCAGGGTTTCAGAGAATCTCCAAAATATCCACACTGACATGGGTTCATCGCCGCGATCAATTGGAAGTTGGCTGAAAAGGTAAGCGATCCTTTTGCGCGGCTGATGGTGACGACTTTGTCTTCCATCGGTTGGCGCATCACTTCGAGGACGCGGGTTCCAAATTCAGGGAATTCATCGAGGAACAAAACGCCGCGATGGGCAAGGGAGATTTCGCCGGGCTTGGGAATGTTCCCGCCGCCGACGAGGCCGGCGTGTGAAATGGTGTGATGCGGCGCGCGAAACGGACGATGACGAATCAGCGGCGTCCCTGCGGGGAGTTGGTCTGCGACTGAATAAATGCGCGTGACATCCAGTGATTCTTCAAGAGACATTTCAGGCAAAATGCCGGGCAATGCGCGGGCAAGCAGGGTTTTCCCGGAGCCGGGACTTCCAACCATCAGCACGTTA
>JACRBI010000018.1 GCA_016234495.1 Chloroflexota bacterium
CAAGTTTATAAAACGGCGGCAAAGCCTTAACGCGAATTTGGCGAATGAAGCAAATTGCGCGAATTTTTTTGAAATTTTCGCGAAATTCGCTCAATTAGCGTAATTCGCGTTAAAGTTTTTTCGACTTTGAGAAAGCCATAGCCATGATGAGGGGAGATGTGGAAAAATCAAGAACGAGCCTGTATAATCGGTCATCCGGCATTCCCGGCAGGCACATGAATTTTAGTGATTAGGCGCTGTTTGTTTAGTGGTGACCGCCTTTATTTGTTAATAGACCTCATGCAAAAGTGCGCTAGAGAGCGCACAATACGCGCAAGCGTAGGAGACGTTCTCTAACGTTGCCTGACTTATGCAAGAGGTCAAATGAGCTGGAGTTGCAAATGATGCCTTATTCCCTGCGTAACCTGCTGTTTTCGATCATCAGCGGATTTTTACTGGTCATTGCGGTATCCCTGACCTTGAATCAGGTAACTCTGAAAGCGCACATATCCCATAATAACGTGCTGTCTGTCGCTTATCACCTCCGCATGACAACACAGAAAATCATTATCGAAGTCTCTTCTTCTGGAAATGACCCGTTGGATTTAACCGCCTCAGTTAATGATTTTGATCAAGCGTTAGATGAATTGATTAAATATGGTGAGCCGCAGGATAGACCCATTGGGGATTTGATAATATTTCCGACTTTCCTTCACAAAAATTACAACACTGAACTGGACGCGATCTCAACCGCCTGGCTGGAATTCATCACTGATTGGGATAAATTATCCAGCCTTCCGCCGTCTGACCCGGAATATGCTGTCATCAAGATGAAAGCAATGGGTAACCTGGCGAACCTTTTTGCCCGGGTCGATTCGTTTTCCAACACACTTGAAAATCTCGATGACATGCAGGATAAAAATCAAGCCATTGAGCAGTACTTCATTCTCGGGGCTGGCCTGCTCCTGCTTTTTTGGGGGTGGTATGTGATCATCTTTCGGGTTGTCCGTCCGCTGGGCTATCTGGATGCGGCTGTGCGCGGAATTGGGCAGGGGGGGGAAACCCAGTCGATCAATGTAACCGCCAATGATGAACTTGGACGATTGTCTCGTACTTATGAGACCATGCGCCAGGAAATTTCCGCCGCCAAAAAATTACTCGAAGACCGTGTGGAGGAGCGTACCCGCATATTAACCGACGCGTTTGAGTTCAGCCAGGAAGTTGTCAGCCAGCCGGACTTCAAGAAACTTGTCGATTCGATTACCAGGCGCACAGAAAACATCATGCGCACGAAATCCGTCAGCCTTTGTCTGGCAACTCATGATTTGAAGGGGCTGGAACTTGTATCGAAAAGCGGTCTGTCCATCCCTGATCAACCGCCCCTGAATATTATGAATGGCGTTCAAGATGCTGCAGATGAGGTGGAGGATATTTGCAAAAGGCATCAGTTTCAGATGGAAGAAGGCTGTCTGTCAGCGCCGCTAAATATCGGCGGACGAAATATTGGCGCGCTCTGTGTTCTGCGGGAAAAGAACCAGCCTTTCACTGAAATTGAAAACCATACACTTAAATTGCTTGCGAATTCTGCGGCGGTGGCTATTGCAAACATTCGTCTGGTGGAAGATTCCAGACGGCAGGTTGAAATCAATGCCACTCTTAATGAACGTCAGCGCCTGACATCCGAACTGCATGACGAAGCCTCTCAAACCCTGAGCCTGTTAAACCTGAAAGTAAGTGAATTGGATACCGCTCTACCAGAAGAGGAAAAAGAAAAGGTCGCCGCTGATCTGGAGGAGTTTAAGCAATTGATCGAAAGGGCGCACGCCCAAATGCGCATGGCGTTTAGCGGAATGAATTCCTCAACCGCGAATGAAGCCACCGAAATTGGCAGGGAGTTGACTGAGTACGTGCGGGAATTTACCAGCACTAGCGGTACTCCCGCTGATCTGGTGATCGGCGACCTGTCTGGGCTGGTTTTGCCGGCGCTGATCCAAAAACAAATCATGTATATCTTCCGCGAAGCGCTGACAAACGTCCGCCGATATGCCAATGCAAAAAAAGTGCAGGTAAAATTGGAATATGCTGACGAGATTCTGCAAATGGTTGTCAGTGACGATGGACGGGGTTTTGACCCCAATCTATCCAAAAGCGATCATCACCTTGGGCTGGCTGTTATGCAGGCGCGCACAGAAAGAATCGGGGGGACTCTCTCCATAGAAACAGCGCCAGGCGCCGGGACGAGAGTGATCGCGAACATCCCCATTCTGGCGGCCATGAAGGTTTTATCCAAAGAGGCAAAATGAATATAAAAAAAGCCCGCATCCTTCTCGTTGATGACCACGAACTTTTTCGTGAAGGTGTTGCGCGGGTGATTAATAATCAGACGGATATGGAAATCGTTGGGCAGGCTGACGATGGTTTGGAAGCCCTGACGATGGCGCATGAGTTACGCCCCGACCTGGTTTTGATGGATATTAATATGCCGCTCAGTAATGGCCTGGAGGCGGCGGAATTGATCCATGCCAATATCCCAGAAAGCATCATCCTTATGCTGACGACACACGAAGAGGAGGAGAAACTTTTTGATGCAATTAAGGCAGGAGCCCGGGGATATATTCTTAAATCAACCAGTTCGGCGGGGCTTGTTCGTGGGATTCGCGGCGCTTTGGAGGGAGAATCTTCTGTCCCGCGAAAACTTGCAGGTCAACTGCTGGCTGAATTTTCAAAGTTATCGAAAAGGCCTGATAATTCGGCCAATGAAGACACGATCCCCATCATTACCCAGAGGGAACGCGAGGTTTTGAACATTATGGCAACAGGCGCTTCGAATCAGGAAATTGCCGAAACATTATCAATAAGTTTACAGACTGTCAAAAGCCATGTCAGCAGTATTCTAACCAAGCTGCAGGCAAAATCCCGTCATCAGGCGGCTGAGTTTGGTATTAAACAGGGGTTTATTCAGCGCAAGAAGTAATTTAGGGCGGCTGCCGAAGAAGGCGTTTTCTGCCGTAAATTCCAAAATTCCACTTTAAATTTCCGTTCGTACGAGGCTTTTGTCTGCTGGTTTCAGCAGATGAAAGCCTTTTATTTTATAGGACTTACGCAAAACTCAAGAATTATCCGCTAACACATGCGCCGTACTGCCGCGCAGCGTGCAGTGCAGGTGAGGGACACGAGGGAAAAAAGCCTAAAAATCTCCTTTGTGTTTCTTTGTGACCCTTCGTGGTAGGGATTTTCCCGAAAAAAGACTTCGAAAAATATCCGACCTGGGTAGGGAGGGCATATCACTCTTTTTTCCCTCTTAAGTCTGGAATTTTTAACGACCATGGACCGTTTTGCCTGAAAACGTTCCCAGCTATTATTTCTGTAATGGATGTCTCATTCCATCCACTTCGGGTCTCAGGGAAAATACATGAAACAAAACATCAAATCAAGCACAAGCAAGCCACAAAATGTCACCCCTTTTGTGACAGTCAGTTTCTCAAATGTGATCGCGCTTATTGTGGCGATTTCCTACGGCGGCGGGTTATGGGTCAACATTCAGCACGGATTGGAGGGAGCCCATGAAGCCGTTGAATTGCCGCCCATTATCCATTTGCTGCGTGATTCGACTTTTGCCATGCTCTTTATTTTCTTTGGGGTTTTGATGGCGGTCTCTTTTTCGCGATGGTTGATTCAGCGCGCGAATGGACGTATGCCCCGCATGACTCAATGGGCGCTGATTAGCGTGACGCTGGGCGTATTTACCGGAACAGCGTTCGCTCTCGGCATCCCGGCGCATGGATATTTGTTCGGCGCCCATCTTGAAGAAGGCGCTGAGTTAATTGCCGACTTGCTGAAGGACGGTTCGCAAGTTGCGCTGGTTAATATCGGAATTTCGGCCTTGATATTTTTTGCGCAGACCGGATTCAATGAAAACTTGAATCAACTGCCTGTAAAAAAGAGCTAGTTTGTTGTGCGTTGCGAAGATGAAAGAGGATAATAAATGAAACTCGATACCATTTCAAAGAAAATCACTCTCAGTATCCTGATCGCCTTCGGCGGCGTTTTATGGCTGAATATCTGGCATCAAATTGGCCATAGCCATGAAACGATTGGAGCCTCACCCATGGCGTTTTGGCTGCGGGACTCGCTTATTCTGCTGCTGCCAGTTATCCTGGCAGTTTGGGTTGTCAGCGCCATTGCCCAGCGGCTGAGTGACCGCTCCAATGGGCGGATGTCTTCCATGATTCAATCAGCGCTGTCAATTGGATATTTGGGCATATTCACCTCTGTCATCTTTATCATCATCGAATCCAACCGCATCTTCCGAGCGGGGATCGGAAATGATTTTGCGCTCGTGGTGAGCATCTGCCGCACGATCAATTCCGCTGGTTTTCAACTCGTGGATACAGTCTTCCGTAATTTTTCGAATATCGAAACTACACGGATGCACGTCATGTTGCAGGATTGGTCAACACTCTTTGTGGCTCTTCTGGGCATCATTATTTTATTCAAGTTGACACTGAAAGAATTGGAAACACAGTTGGCCGGGTCGTTAGCGGATTTTAATTTCAGCAAATCATCCATTCTTGAAATTTCGCGGGCATGGTTTTCTGAAACACGGCGGACGATTCTTGCGCTTTCCGTGGCGCTGGCATATGGGGGCGTATTCTGGATGGAGCTGCTCCATGAGTTAAGAGGCGAATTCGAACAACAGGCGATCTCTCCGATAGCCCATTGGTTGAGGGATTCGAGTTTGGCGTTTCCTGCCATCTTGATTGCCGTCATAATAGGCATGTCGCTTTGGCGAAAATACAACCAGAAATTATTAAGCCCGGTTTTCAGAAAACCCGTGCTGGCTGTTACCCTTGCAGTAGGCGCGTCAGTGGTTTTTATGCTTGGTGTTCCGGTGCATGAAGCCCTCTTCGCCGCCGATCACGGTCATGGAACGGTTACGGCGGAATATCCTTTCGCTGCGAATCACGGCCATGAAGATGCCAGCATAGACAGCGCGTATGCGTTAACGAGAGAATCAACAACATCGGATGCAGGCTCGCTGACGCATATTCTGAACGACGGATTGGCTTCATTGCCGGCAAACTTGATCATTGCGCTGCTGATGGTCTTTATCCTCAAAGCATCGGTCTTGCAGGACGATCAACAGTTGCGAAGAAAAACAATCGGAACAGAACCCAGCCAGCCCGTTTGGAGCGGACGCCTAGTCGCCAGAACAGTGCTTACTGCCATAACATTTTTAGCGACGCCGTCTTTGGCATTAACTCTGGCTCCTCAAAAAGCCCTGGCAAACTCATGCACTCGCACTGTGTATGCAGATGTCGTCGCGATTGACCAGCAGTTTTATTACAACCGCCTTGGCGCCTGGAATCCGGCTGGCATGATCTATGCCCTGCGCCGCGACGTGGTTGACAACAACAGCGGTCTGACCGAAGCCGAAGGCGGATCGCTCGCCGCCGGGCAGGTTTCCCTGCGTTCAGACAAACGCCCACGCCCGATCGTTTTGCGCGCCAATGTTGGAGATTGTCTCGAAGTTCATTTCACGAATCTGCTTAATCCCATTCCGCTTGGCGGGCAGCCCGCTGACCGCAATGTGGGTATGCATGTCAACGGTATGAAAATGGCTAACAGCGTCAGCGATGGCGCTTCCTTTGTCGGGAAAAATGCCAATAGTCTGGTTGCGCCCGGCGGAAGCACGGTTTATACACTTTACGCCCAGTATGAAAACACCTACCTGCTTTATGATATGGGCGTGACTGCCAGCGGAGAAGGAAACGGCGGCACGCTTTCCTACGGTTTATTCGGCGCTGTCAACGTTGAGCCGGCAGGCGCAGGCTGGGAATCTGAATGGTATCGCAGTCAACTCACTCGCGTTGAAATGGATTGGGCGACACCGGCCGAATCTTTCGTTGACGCCAACGCCAACGGCCTATGGGATGCGGCTGTGCCTTCAGAAACATTCACCGACACAAATGGAAATGGCGCCTGGGATGCCGGCCTTGCGGCTGAAGAATTTATTGATGCAAATAACAATGGGGCATGGGATGCCGCGATCGCTGCTGAAGAATTTGTTGATGCGAACGGCAACACTGTTTGGGATGCGGCTGTGCCTGCTGAAACATTCACCGACACAGATGGCAGCGGCGCCTGGGATGCTGGCGAGCCATTTGACGACGCCAATGGCAACGGGTTATGGGATGCCGCAGTCGATGCTGAAACATTCACCGACGCGAACGGCAACGGCGCGTGGGACGCCGCTGTCTCCGCCGAATCCTTTACCGATGCGAATGGCAACGGTACCTGGGATGCCGCAATCGCAGCCGAGCCGTTTGTTGATTTGAACAACAATGGAATCTTGGATATCTCCGTCGAAGCGGAATCCCTCACTGACACAAACGGCAACGGCATTTGGGATGCTCACCGCACCACACCTGCGGGACAGCCGATCATAAACTACGACGCAGTTTACCCGGCTGAGGCAGGGTTTGGCAAAGCCGGCCTGCCGATCATTAACCTGCTCGCGCCCAAGGCTGGCTATGATGGCGAGATCGTGCATTCCGATATCAATGCCATGATCACGGGACCCGGACGCAGTGATTTTCCCAATGGCTATTATCAGGCTGACGATATTTACGGCGCTCAGGATCGAAGCGAACCCTTCCGCGAATTTACCGTCATCTTCCATGACGAGATCTTCGCCGTTCAGGCATTCCCGCAATTCTACAGCGACCCGGCCTTGTCTCATGCGCTGTCAATTGTCAAAGACGGTTTTGCCATCAACTATGGCACAGGCGGAATCGGCTCTGAGATCATCGCCAATCGTTTGGGCATTGGCCCGATGGCAAATTGCGTGGAATGTAAATATGAAGAATTCTTCCTGACCTCCACCGCAGTGGGTGATCCGGCCATGATCGTGGATGTTCCCACCGACCAGACGATAGACCCGGTCACACTTGCCCCGAACGGTTTGCGTGCCACCAAGGCTCTCTACCCGGATGATCCTTCCAACGTTCATCACTCTTACTTGAACGATCACATCAAGTTCCGCCAGCTTCACGCCGGCCCCAAGGAACATCACATCTTCCACTTGCACGCCCATCAATGGCAGTACAACTGGAACGACCCGAACTCCAATTACCTTGACAGTCAGGGAATTGGGCCCGGCTCCGGCTTCACCTATGAAATCGCGTACGGCGGATCGGGCAATCGCAATAAGTCTGCCGGCGACGCCATCTTCCATTGCCACTTCTATCCGCATTTTGCGATGGGTATGTGGGAAATGTGGCGCATCTACGACACCTTTGAAATAGGCACCGAACTCGATGCAAACGGCATTCCAGTTGAAAAGGCGCGCGCCCTGCCCGATGGGGAAATCCTCGCAGGGACTCCCATCCCCGGCGTATTGCCGCTGCCCAGCGAAGCGCCGATCCTGCCAAATCAAGGCCGACCCGTAAAGGCCATGGCTCCCATGCCTGATGCAAATGTTTCAGTCGTCGCTTTCGATGGGAACGGCGACGGCATCCTTGACTCCAGCCAATACGATCTCGATTCAAACGGTATCGCCGATCTCGTGGACGGGTTCACTGTTCAGCCTACCTCCAACCCGGGCTTCCCATTTTATATCCCCGGTGTTGCCGGGCATCGCCCGCCCACGCCGGTATTGGACATGATTAATGATGGCGGCTTGCCGCGCCACATTATCACCGGCGGACAACATGCCGGGGTAACGCATGAGCAATATCAAACGCGGCTCGACTTTAACAAGGAACTGCTAAACGTCGGATATCTTCCCCTGCCTGAATCAGGCACACCCGCAGAAGTGACTGCGATGCAATTCCACGAACAACTCTGGCACGAATCCTATCTGCCGGATGGCACGCCTGTCAGCGCAGCCAATCCAATCACTGCCGCAAACGGACGACCCATGCAGGGTTTTGAAACCAACGGTCTGCCCGCGCAGCCCGGCGCGCCCTTTGCCGACCCATGCCGGGCAGACCCAACTGCCGCGAACGGTTGGTCTGTAAGCGCAATTCCGCAGAATAAGATTTACAAGGGTGTGGATATTCAAATCGACCTGACCATGAACAAGGTCGGCTGGCATTTCCCGCAGCAGCGGATCATCACACTCTGGGATGACGCCTTGCCGGTGATCAATGGCGCCAAGGCTCCAGAGCCGCTGGTCATGCGCTTGAATGCCGGCGATTGCGCAAGTTTCTGGCACGCAAATCTTGTGCCCAATGTGTATGAACTGGATGATTATCAGGTACGCACGCCGACCGACATCATTGGCCAGCACATCCACCTTGTCAAATTTGATGTAATCGCCTCAGACGGCTCTGCGAATGGATTCAATTACGAAGACGGTACTCTCAGCCCGATGGAAGTGCAGGAGCGCATCCATGCCATTACTGCCAACGGCTGCAGCGGATTCACCTGCCCCGAAGCCGCGGTTCATCCGTCCTTTGGGCCTGGCCCGGACGAGAATGGCGATGGTGTCGGCGATTGGGTTGGCGCTCGAACCACCGTCCAACGCTGGTATGCAGACCCAATGCTAAACCTTTCGTGGGACAAAGGCTTGGGAACAGTCTTCACTCACGATCACTACGGACCTTCGACTCATCAACAGGTTGGCTTGTATGCCACCGTGCTGATCGAGCCTGCGGGCGCGCAATATCGCGACCCTGAAACCGGCGTGATGATGGGCACCCGCCACGATGGCGGCCCGACCTCATGGCGCGCAGACATCATCAACATCCGCGATTCGTCCGGCAAGGATATGAGTCACCGCGAGTTTTATTTCGAATTTGCCGATTTCCAATCTGCTTATCAAGCTGGCGGCGGAGCGAAGACCATGGTCGACAACGGCGCCGGCGTATTGATCCCATCCTACGCTGACTTCCCGAATGCGATCAACCCATCCTTCAGGGTCATGCCGCCTGCCGGGTCTGAATCATCGCTCATATTCTTTCCGCCTATCTGCCCTGATGGATCGCCGAGGCCCTGTCCGGAAGCCATTTCAGGCGATGACCCCGGCACCTATGTGGTGAATTATCGCAACGAGCCAATCGGTTTGCGCATCTATGATCCGGCGACGAAATCCCAGGCTGCGGGTCAGGCTGGCGACCTCACATACGCTTTCTCATCCTTAATCCCGCGCGCCATCCCGGCATTGAACCAGCCCTTCACTGCCTATCCACCGCTGACACAAGGCGTTGACCCAAGCGACCCGGCCACTCCGCTATTACGAGTCTACATGGGCGACAAGATCCGTTTGCGTGTTCAAGTCGGCGCACATGAGGAAGAACATAACTTCATGATCCACGGTCTCAAGTGGAAGAAGGAACCCATGACTGGTAACTCCGGCTGGAAGGATGCCGAGTTCATGGGTATCTCAGAATATGCGATCATGGAAATGCCGATCCTGCCCACCGTCGGTATGACGAGCCCGGCCAAGACAGATTATTTATACACAATGGGTGCCCAGCTCGAAGATTATTGGAACGGCATTTGGGGCATCATGCGCGCGTACAGTAAGAACACACCCGGCCTGCTGCCTTTGCCGAATAACCCCATCGGAGCGACGCCTTTTGTCATTACAAACGAAAAGGATTTTAACAAGATCTGCCCCATCTCCGCTCCGTTGGTCAGAATCAGCGTGACCGCTGTCCGCGCGGCGGATGTATTACCCGGCGGAACACTGGTCTACAACAACCGCCCCACCAGTCTGACCGGCCCAATCGCCTTTGACCCCATCACGGGCGAGCCTACCCAATTCGGCCCTGTGGGCAACGGCCCATTGAACGACCCGAGCGCATTGATGTACGTACGCACCGAAGACCTGATCGTAAACCGCCTCGGGAAACCGATCGGACTTAGACCCGGCACACCGATTGAACCATTGATCTTGCGCGCCCGAGCGGGTGACTGTATCAAATTAACGTTGAGCAATTCCCTGCCCTCCAGTTTGAAATGGACAGATCCAAATGGAATCTTGCGCCCTGATATGCCCGGCTTCGGAACCTTGCCCGGCATTATCCAGAAGGATATTGTCAATGACCCAGTCTTTGGCAGCGGCATCATCACCTTCAACAATAACGATCTGACTCCTTCAAACATCGTCGGCTTGCATCCGCAGCTGCTGGCATACAACATGCGCGAATCAGATGGATTCGCAGCTGGCCGAAATTCGCTCGACGTGCTTGTCGCGCCGGGCGGCAAGATCGGCTACACCTGGTACGCCGGCGATGTGGACATGGTGCCCGACACAAGCACAGCCGACACCACCGATTTCAAATTCGTCGCGACCCCTGTTGAGTACGGAGCCGTCGGCCTGCTACCCGCGGACCGAATCAAAGGCTCAGGCAAGGGTCTGGTTGGCGCATTAATCGTTGAGCCGCAGGGTTCAACCTGGGTCGAGGATCCTGGCACCCGCGCCTCAGCCACCGTCACGAAGACCGACGGTTCCAAGTTCCGCGATTTTGTGACCATTCTGCAAAACGATGTGAACTTCCGCTTTGCCAGCGGCTGCAACCCCACACCCGGTAACCTGTTCTGTGCCGTGAAAAATATTTCGTCCGAAGGCGGCTTCACTCCGGAAGACCCGCAGGATTCAGGCCATAAAGCAATCAACTACGGCGCTGACCCGGTCTGGTATCGTTTGGGAGTTTCTCCCGAAACATCGTTCGGAACCCTGTTGGGCAGAACGGATATCCACCGCTCATTTTCAAACGATCTTGTCGGCGGTGACCCGCAGACCGAAGTCTTCTATGTCAGCCCGTTCGGTCCGAGTCAGGTGCGTATGCGTGTGGTCATGCCCGGTGGACATGCGCGCGGTATCGTCTATGGTTTGGATGGGCATTCCTGGCAGCGAGAGCCTTTTGTCAATAACTCAACCGAGATCGGTACGAATTGGAACGCCTGGTGGACCAGCAGTCAGGAAGGCATTGGCGCAGGCAGCATCTTTAACATGGTCGTATCCACCAGCGCAGACCCGAACGGCGATTACCTGTTCCGCGACCTTGGCTCCTTTGGAAGTTATCAGGGCTTATGGGGTCTGATGCGGAAGAACGTCAGCGCCCCCATGGCAAGGGCTGATATTTACACGACACCCAAGAACACGATTCGCAACATCGCCGCGCCTGGCGTGCTTGCCAACGATGTTGACCTTGACGGTGATTCTTTCACAGCCACATTAACCAGCGGATCAAGAACAACGGCCGGCGGGTTGATCGCGCTCAATGCGAATGGCTCGTTCAAGTACACGCCGCCCGCAAACTACACCGGCACAGATTCGTTCCAGTACAAGATCTGTTCGACCTGCAGCCCGGTGACTGTAAGCATTTCTGTTGGACGCGCGCCCATCGCCACAGCCGATTCATACTCGATCGTGGCTGGTACGCCGTCCCTGACATTGGCTGCGCCCGGTCTGCTTTCCAACGATAAAGACCCCGATGGCAGTCCGATCATTATTGGCGAGGTGAATGGCAGCAACTTAAATGTTGGCAGTCTGATCACTCTAACCTCCGGCGCGACCTTGATCGTCAATGAAGACGGCACATTTACATACACACCGCTTACGGGCTTTGTCGGAAAAGACAGCTTCACCTACGCCATCTGCGAGAACATCCCCGGCGGAGTGTGCAGTAATGTGGTTACAAGCACAATCAAGGTCAATGCCGCCCCGACCGCCGCCGCAGATAATTACAGCGGCAGGAAAAACATGAAAGTTTATGCAAACAAACCCGGCGTTTTGGTCAACGACAGAGACTTGAACCTCGACAAGATCGCCGCCGTTCTCGTCAGCGGCCCCTCCAGCGGCACATTGATCTTCAACCCGGACGGCGCTGTTGTTTACTCTCCGGCCAGCAACTTTGTCGGCACGGTGACCTTCACCTATAAGGCTTGCGAAACTGCCACTGTTGAGAAGTTGTGCAGCGCAGTGACAACTGTGACGATCACGATCAAGTAATGAAAGGTTTCAGGCTGCCAGTGGTATGACCGATCTGGCGGCTGGAACTCCAAAACTATAGTATATAACCCAAGTTGCCACCTTTAGATAAGGTTGACAAAAATCCATGAGATTCAATACAGTTGGGGTATCCCGACCACCAACAGGAGAACCTCATGGATACCCAAATTATAGTAGTATTTTGTTTATGTGCAGACATGCTCAAGTCCTTAGACCATTATGAAGATCGCCAATGTCAAATGAGTGACGCGGAAGTGATGACCACAGCCATCATCGCCATGCTATATTTCAAAGGTAATTTTTCTCTCGCAAGCCGATACTTGTATGAACAACGCTACATTCCAAAGATGTTGAGCGCCAGTCGTTTCAACCGCAGACTCCATCGGATCGCCGAACTGTTTTTGACTTTGTTCCTTCGTCTGGGAGAGACGTGGAAGAAATTGAATGAAAAATCAGTCTATGTGATTGATAGTTACCCAATTGCCGTATGTGATAACTACCGCATTAGACGCTCGAAAATTTATCACGGAGAAGACTTTCGAGGCTATATTGCGAGTAAAAAGCGCTATTTTTATGGTCTCCGTATTCATATTTTGGTGACCGAGCAAGGCGAACCGGTTGAATTCTTTCTGGAGCCTGGAGCTTTTAGTGACACCAGCGCACTTGGTTTGTACAACTTCGATGTTCCAGAAAACTCATTCATCACTGGCGACAAAGCCTACAACGATTACACGATTGAAGATGTGATGCGGGAGGCAGGGATTGAACTTATGCCACTGCGAAAGAAGAATTCCCTTCGTCCTGTGCCTGCATACATGACTTACTTCCAAGCCAGCATTCGCAAAATCGTTGAGACTACTGGAAGTCTAATTGAACGTTTGTTACCTAAATCGATTCATGCCGTCACTGCCAAAGGTTTTGAAATCAAAGTTGCGCTTTTTGTGCTCGCTTGTAGCGTCAACTTCCTTTGGTAGGTAGCAACTTGGATTA
>JACRBI010000016.1 GCA_016234495.1 Chloroflexota bacterium
CCGCCAGTGCGGTGTTACGCGAAAAGACGAATTCCGCAAATTTCTGATTGATTTTCGCGAACATTCGCCCAATTTGCGCTTTTCGCGTTAAGCCTTGCTATAAAATTAAAAAGATGTCAAGCGACCTTGGAAAAACCTTGGCACCGAGCGCCAGTGCAGTGTTACACGAATTTTCACGAAATTCTTAAATAGTTCGCGTGAATTCGCGAAATTCGTGGCAAAAGATTTTGAACTGCGTAAGTCCTGTAAGTTATAATCTTCAAACCATTCGTTCTGATTTGGAAGAATCCAATTTGATGCCAAAAAAAATCGCCTTCATTCGTCCCAAGGCCTGGCCGCTGGCAAATATAAAAGCGGCAGAAGCGCTGCGGGCACAATTCCCGGATTACGACTTTGAAATCATTGATATTGAGGAATTGGTCAGGGCTGATATGTTCCTGCTTGTCATTAACACGTTATGGACGGGTCTCACATACGGCCGGGACATGCTGACCGGCAATAAAAAATTCAAGGACGCGTTTTGGCGCACACCTTTTATTTTCAACGCCGTCAAGGACCTGCTGAGTAAGCGCCTTGCTGCCAGTGAATACGTTTTCACCTTTCAAATGCAATCCTTATTCGATTGCAGCCTGCCGGATATTCCACATTTTATCTACACCGATCACACCCACCTTGCGAATTTGTATTATCCTGAATTCAATGTCAAGAAATTATATCCAAAGCGCTGGCTGGCACTGGAATACCAGGTCTATAAAAATGCCACGAAAATCTTCGTTCGCAGCACCAATATACAAAAATCACTCATCGAACAGTACGGACAGCCATCCGACAAAGTGACTTGTGTTTATGCTGGCAATAATGTGGATACAGACAGCCTGCAGACAGAGGGCAAATCATATGCAGGGAAAAACATTTTGTTTGTCGGGATCGACTGGGAACGCAAAGGCGGGCCGCAGTTAATTGAAGCCTTCAAAATAATACTGGCCAAACACCCGGATGCAACATTGACCATTGCCGGCGCAAGCCCAAACCTGCAAATGAAGAACTGCAAGACTCTGGGCAAGATCCCGCCCGCCGAATTAAATTCCCAATACGAGTCGGCGACCCTGTTCTGCCTGCCGACCTGGGCCGAGCCCTTTGGCATTGCCTACCTTGAAGCCATGCAGGCCCGCCTGCCGATCATCGGCACGAATGTAGGCGCTGTGCCGGACTTCCTGCAGAATGGCTGGAACGGGTTTCTGGTCGAGCCGGGGGATGTACAAGGCATCGCGAACGGAATCATCAAACTGTTCGACGACCCTGAGTTATGCCGCACTTTCGGTGAGAGGAATTTCAATCTTATTAAAGAACGTTACTCCTGGCAGGCTGTCGGCCAAAAGTTTCATACATCCATCAGTAAACATCTTCGCTGAAAATAAAACGGGCTTCCATATTTCAAAACATTGAAGGGGTTGCTTTTAACGGCAGCCCCTTCAATGTTTTTTTAATTCAATTATCCAAGCTGGGTCAGGTTAACTATTCTTCCTTGTGTTCCGAAGGTTGGTCACCACTGCGGCAGCGACCACAAATGCGATCAACGCAATGACAAATATCAAAGCCGGCAGCAGCCACGCGGGGCGGCTGATGGACGGGTTTGTCTCTGGCTGGGTCGCGGACTGTTCCGGAGCCGAAACATCCTGCGGGACGGGTGTATTGGCAACTGCCACCAACAATCTCGTGTCTATGGTCTGAATGCGGGTATCGTTGATCACTGCAAAGTCGCCGGCCAACTGCGAGCGCAAGGGCGCGTCCACCAGCGCGGAGATGCCCCAATTCACTCCGGTGACCGTGTTCCCGAATGCGGCGATAAGCACCTTTTCGCTGTTCCACGGTGACGGCATTAATTCGACATAGCCGATCGGGACTTCGGGCGGGATCTGGTATGTTACCTGCAGGAATTTGCCCTGTGTGATATCGCTGCCCTTTTCAAAAGGTACGGGCAGAGCCGCATTCAGTTCGTCCATGATTGCCATCTTGCTTGGCTGCCCGACAACGATTAAATTGTATTTGGTGAGGTCGGCAGCGGAAAGCTCATCGTCAAAGAAAACGCCCATTTTGGTGATGGACCCATTGCTGCGATCGCCGAGATAGGAAGCGACCCGGGCAAATGACTGCCAGGATGCCAGGTCGTCTCGCTTGAAAATGATGGCCGTGGTACCCAAAGTCGAATCAAAGATCATCGGCGCGGGGTAGGCGGTCAGGTCGAGGGTCGTTTGGGTATTCAACTGTGTGGATGTGAATGGCAGGTGCAGCCGCGATTCAGGCCAGGTAACAGCCCAAAGACCGCGGAGATTCGGGTCGGTACAATCATCCAGCGGTTCCAGGTTGGCGCGGATTTCGATTCTGTTATCGCCGGGGATCGCCACTGAAGGCGGGATGGACACCCTCGTGCGGTTAATGGCCTGCCCGGCGGTGGTGTCATTGAACTTTACACTTCCGATCGGCTGGTTATTGAGCAGGACCACGATGCCGGACGTGTTGTAATCGAGCAGCGCCGAGTGGCCGAATGCAAGCTCAAGATATGCGTCAGTGGCGAGGGAATTGCCGGAAGGGATGTAAAAACTATAGGTTTGAGAATCAACTCCACGGTTGGTAAATTGATTCGCGCTGTATCCCAAATCCGCAAAGGATTGATCAGTCGCCAGGGGCGCCGGCACAGCCGTATCCTGAATTTCTTCAACGATGGCGAGGTTCGGCGCTGTATTCTCCTGGAAGATGCCGGTGCTGACGGCCTGCGCGGCTTTTAGCGTGCCGGCGTCTGTGTTGCCGCTGACAACCAGCACGGCGTTTCGTACAGCCCAGGGCGAATTTACCATTTGAATAACACCGTTCTCCTGACCGCCGTCTGTAAATGTAAAGGCTCCCTTTTGAATTTCAAGCGGAAGGGACAATTCTGCCAAAGTTGGCAGGGACGCGGCCTTGCCGACGAAGATCAAATGGGTCGCGGCTTTCTGCGCTTCTGTGAGCTGGCTGACGGGGATCAGGTTCATTTCAAGATTGCCGGAGGTTAAATTCCCAAGCCCGGTGATGACTGTAAACGCGCTTTGCAGTTCGAGGGCGGTCGGCTGGTCTGGAATGACCACCATTGCCAGATCCGGAAAGATGGTGGATTGGAAGATCGGCCGCGGGAAGTTAATTAAAGCGGTATCCGGTTTTTGTTCTTCATACAAGAACGACGTGCTGGATGCAGAGTTAATGACCACGTTCATGTGCTGGTCTGCCACGCATGAGATGCCGCTGTTTAAAGTGAACCTCAATTCCATCAGGCCATCCTCGCGGGGCGATACCAATAAAGACGCGGGGATTTCAATTGTATGGTTGGAGGTTCCGACTTCGCTCAAGACCAGAGTGGCGACCGTCACACGATTAAATCCGACAGTCAGGGTGCCGCCAAACACAAGCGGAGAGTTGCCCAGCGCGGCCGAAATAAAAGTGGTCGAGACATTCAAGTCCATTTTGGCGTTGCCGGTGAATTTCCAGTCTGCCGGCAACCCAAATGATACGGTGGATGTGTCGAACGGGCCATTGAGGCTGATCTCTGATTTGCCGAGATCGGCCAGAGTCACCACTCCGTCGTTGGCCGCAGTCTGGGCATGGGTATTGCTCATGGTGGCTGCAAGTAAAACCATGCAGACTAATAAACTGAAGAAAACCGTTGATAATCTTTTATTCATCGAAATCTCCTTTTGATAAATAACCAGAATATTGAAAGAATAACACAAATCCTCATTGCTACAAAGGATTATATTTTATCAGCCATTGCCTGTCTTCCCTCCTTGGCTGCGGCCAGGTAAACGCCCTGAACCGAGTCGATCATTTTTGCGCGGGTGAACTCGCGGTGAATCCGTTCGCGGCCGTTTGCGGAAAATGCCTGAGCTTGCGCGGGATCGTTCAGCAATTCCAGCACCTTCGCAGACATCGCCGCCGGGGAAGCAGGCGGAACCAGCCAGCCGCTTTTGCCGGAAGCGACAGCCTCGTCATTGCCGGGGATGTCAGTCGCAACAACCGGCGCCCCAGCCGCCATCGCTTCGAGCAGGACAATTGGAAAGCCTTCCCACAAAGACGGGAGCACAAAACAATCCAACATGCCGAGCAGGGACGGGATGTCTTTATATTCTCCAATGAAATGACAGACATCCGCAATGCCCAATTCTTTACTTAAATCTTTGGCAGCCTGTTCAAGCGGACCTGACCCAGCCCAGACAAAATGAACATCGACAGCCTCGGCGTGTACCATCGCCGCCATGCGCACAAAATCAAGCGGAGACTTTTGCTTCCCAAGCCTGCCGACAGCGCCAACCACGCGCGCATTCGCGTCAATTTTCAGGGCGGCTTTTTGCGCTTTCTTTTCAACCTTGGCGGTGTACGCCGCCGGGTCTATTCCGCTATGAACGGTGACAAACAGTTTGGGATGGCCAACCCGGTACTGACGCGCGAGCGTTTGTTCTCCGTCAGACACAGTTAGGATGCGGGTTGTTAAAAACCTGGCGGCAAACCTCTCCAGCGCAGCCAGTATGTTTGCGGTAATTGGTTTTACTCCGGCATGGAATGAAAAACAATGTGGGGAATATATCAGCGGCAGGCCACTTCCAATTGCAGCCACTCTGGTGAGGAAGCCGGCTTTCGAGCCGTGCGCGTGAACCACGTCAAACTTTTCAGCACGCAGCAGGCGGGCAATTTTTACCGTCAAGATGAAATCGGAAAACAGGTCAACCTTGAAGCGGTTCATCGGCCAGCTGAGCGCGCGAATGCCATTGATCGAACCCAATTCTTCAGCGAGTTCCATGCCGTTTTCGGAGAGGCAGGCAAAGGTGAGTTGGAAGCGTTCCAAGTCCATGCCTCGCGCCAGCCAGCGCAGGTAAGTCCCGATCCCGGCTGTGGACTTGCCTATTTCAAGCACTCGGATGCGTGACATGTTTCTCCAGAAGTTCCTGATACAGCTTCAATATTTTTTGGATCATCGCATCGAGACTAAACTGCTGTTTGACTCGGTCAAACCCGGCATTGACCAGTGCCCGGGCAGTTTCCGCTTCGCGCAGAATTTTGAGGCAGGCATTCGCAAGGGCAGACGGGTCTTCGGGCGGAACAAGCAAAGCCGACTCGCCATCTGCCACGACATTTGGCACGCCGCCAACGGCAGTGGAAACGATCGGGCAGCGGGCAGCCATGCCTTCCAGCAATGTGACGGGCAGGCCTTCCCACTTTGAGGAAATGACCAGCAAATTCAGCGCGCTCAAGATCGCGGGGATGTCGTGGCGGATTCCGCAGAAAATTACGGAAGAATCCAAGCCCAGCGCCTGCGCGTTTGTTTTCAAATCCTCGCGCAATGGGCCATCGCCCACCACCAAAAAACGCGCCTTCGGCATTGTTTTGTTGATCAGCGCCGCCGCGTTGAGGAAGTTATCGTGATCTTTTTGAGGCTGTAATCGGCCGATGATTCCGATCAAGGGTGTGTCTGTGTCAATTTTAAATTCGGCGCGGATCGCAATCCCCGCCTCTGTTTGATTTGAAAAGCGCTGAATATCCACGCCGTTCTCGATGACGATGATCTTTTCGCTGTCAACGCCTGTGTGCTGAATTTGATATTCGCGTACTTCATCAGAAACAGCGATGACCTTGTCGGTTAATTTGGCGGTAAATCCATAAAGCCGACCAAGCGGAAACCGTCTTGCCCAAACATCGTTATTGTGAGATGTGGATACAACCACCGGAACACCGCACAAACGGGCGGCCAGCCGTCCATGCAAATCGCTTTTGAACAAATGGGTGTGGACAATGTCCGGCCGCTCGCGCAGAATCAGGCGGCACATCCCAAGAAACAGAATCGGGTCTATCCGTCCGAGGCGCGGCAGTCGTGTGCAAGTGACATTCAGTTCAGCGAGTCTTTTTTCCAAAGGTCCGCGCGTGCTGTATCCAACACAAACATCGTCTCCGTTTTCTTTAATGCCGCGCACAAGGTCAACCAGCAAGACCTCCGCGCCGCCCACGTTGAGACCGTCAATCAATTGCAGGATTTTCTTTTTGGGACGCTTCACAGTCATCTCATTCATCCATCATTGACGCAGAGCGAGCAGACCGCGGTACAGGTCTTCGTACAGCGACCCGACCACGCCGAAATCAAAATGCGAGAGGGCTTGCTTTTGGGCGGCCAGCCCAAGCGACTCTCTTTTTTGCGGGTCATTCCCCAGCTCGGTGAGGGACTCGCTCCAGGCAAAAACATCTCCCGCTGGCAGTAAAACCCCGCAGCGCCCACCATTGAGGATCTCCACATTCCCGCCGACAGGGGTCGCGACACAAGTCAGCCCGGCAGACATTGCCTCCAGCAGCGAGTTTGAAATCCCCTCTGAAATAGAAGGCAGCACAAACATATCAGCGGCATTCAAATATGGCCGCACATCTGCCTGGTTGCCCAAAAAGGTGACATGACCGTCAATGCCTAATTGCCGCGCCTGTTCTTCCAAAGCTGCACGGTCTGGGCCGTCTCCCACCAAAAGCAAATGAAGGCTTGAACAGGCAGGCAGTGACTTTTCGAGAGCCTGCAATAAAGTCGGCAGGGACTTTTGCGGAGACAACCGCCCCACAAAAATCATCACGACCTTATCGGCCAGATTCATTTTTTTCTTTGCTTCCAATTTTGACTGCGCAGGAAAAAAGTTGCGAGCCTCGATTCCGTTTGGGATGCGCTTGATTCGGTCCCGCTCAATGCCAATGGACAGAATCTCATCAAAGATCGAATCATCCAGCGCGATGACCACGTCAACCCATTTTCGCAACGCAGCCAGCCGCAATCGTCCGCGCAGGGTGCGCCGCGAAACTTCAACATCGCCAAATTCACCGCTGGTGCCGAATTTGACTATCACACGTTTTCCAAGCAGGCGCGCGGCCAGCAATGCCGCAAACGCAGAACCATAAGCAAGGTGCGCGTGCAGCAGTGAATATTTGGAGCGCAAACTCCAAAGCGCGAAGACCGCGCCAAAAATAAACGTCAACGTCTTGAGTTTTCCAAACCCGAACGTCGCAGGGCGGATGACAGTCAACCCCTGATAATCCTGACGGGCGGGCAGCCCGCCCACACGGCGGGTGATGACATAAACAGGCCAGCCTTTGTCTTTTAAATACAACGCGAGTCTTTCAGCCTGACGCTCCGCCCCGCCGGTCGGGATGGGCGGAAATTCATTAACCAGCATCACCACGCCGTTCATCATTTAAATCCCACCGCCTGCAAAACGCCGTCCTCAATTTTGCGGAGGTATTTATTGGCCTTCGGGGTGAGCTTTGCATAAAGCGTGAGGATATTCCGCGACCATTCGATCCGTCCGTATTTTTCACCGATCAACGCGCGGGCGGCCTGACCCAACTCCGCCCGTTTTTCGGGGGATGCCAGCAGGGAGATGACTGCCTCGGCGAGTTTATCAGGCTGACCGGGCGGAACCAACATACCCGACGACTGACTCAGCAAAAATGAGTTTTCCCCAACTGTGGTCGCCACCACCGCCAGCCCGGCAGACATGGCTTCCAGAACAGAAACAGGCGTGCCTTCCCTGAGCGATGAATTCACATAAATATCGGCAGCCGGCAGGAGTCTCACAACGTCACTGCGCGACCCGAGGAAAAAAACGTCATTTTGCAGGTTGAGTTCAGCCGCGTATTTCGTCAGGTCATCATACAAATTCCCGTCGCCGGCAATGACTAGCGCGGCATTTGGCTGCGAGGCATGAACGATCTTGAAGGCATCCAGAAGGTCGAAGAAGCCCTTGGCAACGGTCAGCCGTCCGACAGATAAAATAATCGATCGGGCAGAATCCCCCACCAGGTCAGATCGAAGCGCGGTTCTTTCGTCAGCCTGCAATGGCGGAATTAAATCCACAGCATTCACGATCACATCCACCGGGGTATTGCCGCAGCGGGTGCGGGCAAACTCACCCACTGCATAACCATTTGCCAACACGCGGTGAGCAAGGTACTTTAAAGAAAAATTTTCCATGCGCACACGCGGGGAATTTTTATGGTGGCGATAGTCCGCGCTGCGAATGGAAGCGATGACGGGTATGCCGCTCAAGCGGCCTGCGAGAGGGGCGATGATGTTGGAGTAGGTCAGGTAGGCGTGGATGAGGTCAAATCTTTCGCGCTGGAGGAATATCACCAGACGGGCAAAAGATAGCGGGCTGAACATGCGTGGAAATGGAAAGGAAACAACGCGGACGCCTGCCTCCTCCAACTGGCTGACCAGTGTCGAGTCTGCATTATGGCTGAGGTTGACCACCGTCAAATCCACCCCCAAAGGGTTGAGCGAGTGCGCCAAAAAGACTTGCATTTTCTGCGCGCCCCCCATCCAAAGCGTGTCGAGAATCTGGACAATCCGCATGTTACCCTTTTTTCAATACCCCTTGAAAAATTTTTACCGTGTCTGAGAAGATATCGCGCTGAACGAACCACAGGCATCCGATATAGGCCAGCCCTCCGAGGAGGATGCTGCCAATTAACTGAACCCAATCTCCGGAGTCTTTGGCCAGCTCAAGGAAGGCCAGCACCATGCCTGCCATCAATGCGCCAGACACAACGGATGGGAACAGCGCCTTGCCAAGTTCGCTCAGCGGCAAATGAAGCATCCGCGCGGCGACAACCATGTTCAAGGCAGTACCGGCCAGCGCCACCGCGGCATGCATCCAACTGACGGCAACGATGGACTTGGCGACTGCCACAGCCCACCACAGAGCAGGGAAAAGCAGGGCGAGTCGAAACAAGCCCGTCCACGTGTTGATCTGCGGCCGCCCGGAGGCTTTGTATGCGCCGCCGGCGTTATAGGAAAGAGAAAGCAAAAGGGAGTAGATGGCGATACCCTTAATGGCCGGTACAGCTTCGATCCATTTTTCTGTGAAGACAACCCGTGTAAACGGCCCGGCCACCAAAGCCAGCCCAAGCCCAAGTGGAATAGTAATGAGGGAGATATAACGCGTTGTCATGAAAAATCCCCTGGCCATGCCATTGGGGATCTCGCGCATCTTGGAATAAATTGGAAAAATGACCGTGCTTAGAGAGCGGGCAAATTGCAGGATCACCAGGTCTGGCAGGCGAAAGGCCAGGGTGTAAACGCCAAAGGCTTCGGTGCCTAAAAATCGTCCCACCAAAAGGTAATCAAGGTTAAGGAGCAGGATGCTGACAACATCTGCGCCGATGTATTTCATGCCGTAATCCAGCAGCGATTTTAATATCGTCATGTCCATGAGGAAAGCTGGGCGCCATGACAGGGAGAACCAGTAAATGATGGTGGCCACTGCCTCACCGCAGATCTGACCGATCAGCAGACTCCAGTACCCGAAGCCGGCCAGCGCAAAACCGATCGAGGAGAGTCCCTTGGTCATGGCGCGCAGGAATTCAGGCAGGAAGGTTCGATTAAAAGAAAGTTTCTTTGCCAGGAGGTTTCCGTAGGTGTCACCCACTGCGCTGATCGGAAAAGTGAGGCTAAGGATTCGGATCACGTCCTCAGCCCGCGGGTCCTGAAAATAAAGGGCAACCGCCGGCGCGATCAGCCAGGCCAGACCATAAATCCCAAAGCTGATAATGAGGTTGGCCCAAAATGCGGTAGATGAAGTCCGGTCAGATTCCGGGAAGTAAATTAATGCCGGGCGGACTCCCAATGAGGAAATGACATCGAGGAAACTGATGGTGGTGATCGCAAACCCCACAACGCCAAAATCATCCTTGGTGAGGATGCGCGAAAGCACAACTGTGCTGACGAACAGCAATAATTTACTGCTAAAGAATATGAAGTAACGTACCGCGGTGCCCTGTACGGCAGCCCGGGTAAAATCAATCCGCTGATTATTATCGCCCATGACTCTTACTGAAACCGGCCAGTTCGCTTTTTTCACGCAGGCTGAACATGGAAACCTGGACCGCGCTTAGAGCAATCCCCACCAAAACCCAGTACACATTGGAGTAGGCGCTGTTCTTAACAAGGGCTGCGATCATATACCCGGCCAGGCCGGCTAACAAAGCCATGGTGAGGTTGGAGTGGTCGTTCATGCCGGCAAGCGAGAACTTGCGCCTTGAAGTGATCAAGCCGGAAAAGATCGTATAAAGCAGCAGAAGGAAGGCGGCTGCGCCGATCACTCCCTGCTCGGAAAGCACCTCGAGATATAAACTTGACGGGTTGCGGGTCACGCGCCGGTGATCGAGTCCGATCTGCCTCGAATAATTTTGATATTGGATTTGATAATTTCCCAGCCCAACCCCGAAGAGCGGGTCATCCTCAAACATCTGCATGGCTACAAGATTTTCGCTCAGCCGTCCGCGGAAGGAGGAGTCATTAACCTGGTCGTTGGTCTGGGTAGGGATGAGATCCCGTACAGTGCTGATGTACGAAGTATAGTCAGCTGGCAGGAATTGCACCAAGGCCAAGCCGACAACTGCCGTCAGAAGAACGGGTAATATCCTTGGCCTGTTTTGCAGGAACAGAACCCCTGTCGCAGCCAGCAAGGTCAGCACACCGCCGCGGGAATAGGTGAAGACGATGGTCAAACCGCAAACAATGACAGACCAGCCTGCAATCAGGCGTAACAGGGACCGTTTTTCATGCCAAAGTCGCTCCAACGCCAGAACAAAGATCACGACCATGACCTGCGAATAGGCGTTCGGGTTGTCGTAGGGACCGGTTAACCGGTTGCGGCTGTCCTGGCCGGCCGTCTGCGATTCCCACCTGCCGAAACCAAAGTAATTGTTGTCATAGGTGCGTGTGACGGTCTGGAACATGCTGATCGAGCCCATGAACATACCGGCAATGACCAGCGCCCAGATCGCCTTGCGAAAAGAACCCGGCCGCTGAATTAACAAAATGACGATCACACCGCCCAGAGCATCTTTAAAAAAGCCGATAAAAGCAGCGCTGCTCATTTCAAAATCATCGGCATTAAACATCGAGATGAAAAGCGCAATGATGTAAATGACGAGCACGGGGGCGATCTGCCTCCAATTCAACGGAAGTTCCCTGTAAATCACCATTCGAAGCAGAATGACTGCCATCAGCAGCCCGGCAAGCGGCTGCGCTATAGACGGAGCATCGTAAAAATTGATCGCCACATTCGAGACCTGGGTAACTGTTATGAAAACAAAGATCAGCAAACCGTAATCAGGCTGGATGAAGACAACCAGCAGGAAGACCACCGCCGGAACGACTAATAAAATCAACGCGCCGAACTGTCCGATGGCGAGTGCAGAAGCCGCGGAGATGGCAATGGCAATCAGTCCCAATATCAGGGAAAGCCTGTCAATCCTTCCATCGACAGGCGGGGGGCTTATATCATCAAGGCGTAACTCAATGTTCTTCATCTTAGTTAACCATAAAGTCTTCCTGCTTATGAGCCAGCGTCACGCTATCCACGTGCAGTACAGGAAAATTCCAGCAGGAAATATTTCTAACTCAATATCAGCTCGAATCTTTATCGCTCCAGAACGGGCTGTTCATTTCCCATAAGCAGACCGGCTTGGCCGTGCTGCGGCGGGCTTCATCGAGTGATTCCGCGGCTTTGGCAAACAGTTCCTGCGTTGTGATGCGGTTGCTGTAGACAACGCCGCCGATATGCGGGTCAAAGTTGATATTCAAGTCAAACTGAGGGAGTTCGATCGGGGAGGCCAAAGCCTGATAGATACGCTCAAAGGTTCTTGAGGCTGCATTGCCGGGGGTCTCAGGCAGCATGATGCCAAAGCTTACATCGTCCCAGCGTCCAATCACGTCATTTCCGCGCAGTTCGTTGCGTAACGTGTCGGTCACCTTGTGTAAAAGCTGCTGCAACCCGGAAGGCGGAAGCGATTCAAGCAGGTCGCGCAGGCCGTTGATCTCCACTACTCCCATTGAAAAATTCTTGTCGGGGTTTTCGGCGACCGTCTCCTCGATAAATCGTCGGAAATAACGGCTGTTATACACGCCAGTCATATTGTCAACGTTCAACCGCTGTTTTAATACTTCAAATGGAATGCGGATTTGCTCGCCGATAATCGCGAACAATGCGCCGATGACGATTCCCATGACCAATGCCAGGCCGGCGTCGCGCAGCGGCTGGGGTGTCAGTGGTATGGTGGAGGGAGTCGCCACATCCAGGAAATTTATGGCAAGGATAAAGTTAATGCTATTGGCAAAGATGATCGTCTGCTGTCCGATCGCGTTGGAAAGTTCAGCCACCAATTTCGGGTCGGGACCGGTGACGGTCAATTCAAGAACGCTTGAACTGGGCAGGGCTACAGCTTGAACGGTGTAATTCTTAATGGCGTCCGGGCTGACATTTAAAAACGCCAGAGAATCAGCCAAAATCTTGTCGCTGTTCATCACTTCAACATAAGTGGCAACAACCGATGCACGGTCAAGCGTATTCAGACTGTTTATCACTTCGCCACTGGTCTTGAGGGAGGAGCTGGGAGTGATTATGAAACGGGCTGTCGCGCCATATTGGGGAATGGTTAAAAAAGACACCACCAACGAAGATGCCAGCGCCACCAACGCCGCCAGCAAAATGACCCACCATCCCCTTTGCAGCATTCGAAGATAAAGTTTAATTTCCATTATGGTTTTCCTTTCGCATCCTAATCTTGTATGACAAAAATGACCGATTAAAACTCGGCACTTCAACAATTGAAAAAACGAAGGCCGTTGTATTTTGGATGGATTATATCTTGTTTGGCGCTCGTCTCATAACAATGTTTTATCCGCATCCATAATAATGCGTACCTCGAGGCGCGGAATAATCAGCATTTTATGAAAGAGGAAAGCTTAATGCGCTCCCTTTTGTTGAAATACTGCAACGACAGTTCGCAAGAGAATGGCCAGGTCGAACCACAGGCCAGCACGCTCAATGTAGGCAATGTCAAGACGCAGGCGGTCATCAAATTCGAGTTGGGCTCGACCCGCGATCTGCCAGAGTCCGGTCATGCCGGGTATTACGTCTAGTCTTTCCGTATGCCAGAGTTTGTAGGTTTCAGATCCAAACGAAGTCGGGCGGGGGCCAACCAAACTCATCTCGCCTTTCAGCACGTTAATTAATTGCGGCAATTCATCGAGGCTGGTCTTTCTTAGAATCTTCCCGACTTTTGTAATGCGCGGGTCATTTGTTATTTTAAAGTCCGGCCATTGAAGTTCGTTCAGGTGCGCGTATTTTTCCTTCAACTTTTCCGCATCAGGTACCATTGAGCGGAATTTATACATGCGGAATCGTTTACCGCCCATGCCTGTGCGCAATTGAGTAAATACCGCCGGGGCGCCCGGGGAAGTGGCACTAATTACGATCTGAATAATCACGAGAACCGGCAGCCAGAATGGAGCGCTTACCAGCACAATGCCAAGGTCCATGATCCGCTTGGCTAAAAAATAGGATCGGCCGGTCAGAATTCGTTTTTTGGGGTCGAAAGAATTAATCCATGGAGGTTGATCAGTAGGGTTAAGCATGGCGCTGGTCATTTCACAACTTGTTCTATGGTATCGGCTGCGATTTTATTTACAGTTAATTGTTTTGAACGATCACGCGCCAAATGCAGCAAATCTTCAAAGGTCAAGGCTTCTTCCGGGAAAGAAGCGATACCGCAATTGGCCTGGAGCCCAGTCCGTTCTTCTATCACCTTGGTGATACGGTCTGCCAGAAAAACAACTTTTTCCAAATTTGTCTCAGGGCAAAGGACGATATAGCGCCCTACAGAATCCCGTATGAGAAGGTCGGTCTGGCGGATGGTATCTCCGACTGCCTGCCCAATGTGAGCGTTGGAAAGGCGGACAAGGACGTCCCGCTGCAAACTCTTGAGCATCTCCCGTATTGCTTCTTCATTCTTTGGAAATGGGTGAACAACTACGAGTGACAAAGGTCGATGATATCTTCTGCTTTTGGCAAATTCATTTTTTATCCGTTCAGAAGCAGTATCCAACTCAATAGCCCGGTGCGGAAAAGTTCCTTGAGCAAGGATATCCATTAAAGACTCTGAGCCTTCAATGGCAATGGCAAGTTGGTATGAGAGCCATACCCCAATTTCCAGCAGGACGATTTCAAGCACGATCACTTCCACATCGACGGAGCCTGTCTTGGAGCGGTCAATAATCCGCAGGAGAGCAAAATAAATAGCCCCCCAGAAAAACATTGGAACAGCGACAGATACTTTATGAAGTGAGGGTACAAAAACCATGACTGGCACGATAAAAATTGCGGTTAGGTAAAAGAAAGCCGCAAAATTTATTACCGGGGTATCTGACCGATCCAATTGTGCAAGAACCAGCACAATCAGTAAATACAAAGCGATCCAAAATAACGATTTCTTAAGGTTTGTCACGTGGCGACTCCGAAGTTATTATAAATCCTAAAGATATTAAATTCAAACTTTTCCCCTTACACTTGGCTGCCAGTTTTCGGTTGGCTAAAAATAATCTAGCGACCTGACAGTTTAACAAAAGAATATTGATCGGCAAAAGAAATCGGGTAAAGTTGTTTTGCCACAAACGATTTCACCCGGAGGTCCCGATGCCGATCAACAAAACCTATCGTACTTGGATTCAGCGAATTTGTGAA